>NZ_CP036433.1:5909416-7128020 GCF_007751035.1 Lignipirellula cremea
CAGGAAGTCACAAATGACAAACAACAAATCCCAAACAAGCACCAAGTACCAATGCTTAAGGCTCGATACAGCAGACCGCCATATGTTGTCATCTTTGGAGTTTTACGCATTGTGATTCGTTTGAGATTGATGTTTGCAATATGCATCTACTCTTTCCTCAGCACCAACCGGAACCCGATATAGTCCCGTTGCTTGCCGGCGAATTCGGAGTTGCGGAACGCCGACGCGCAATACTCCGCCGTGCTGCACCACGCTCCGCCGCGGATGACGCCGTCGGCGGAGGCCTCTTTGATCTGCTGATCGACCAGCGGGTTGACTCCGCCCACCAACCGCGGCAGGTAACGGTCCGCGCACCATTCGGCGACATTGCCGTGCATGTCGTGCAAGCCCCACGCGTTCGGCTGATAACTGCCAACCGGAGCCAGAGATTTGCCCATACCGTCGTCGAAGCGTCCGTCGGCAAACTGCATCGCGCCGTCATCGGCCAGCAGACTTTTGTCCGCGTAGTTGGCAAAGCAATGAAGCTGCTCGGCGTCGTCGCCGAACGAAAACCGCGTCGTTGATCCGGCCCGGCAGGCGTACTCCCATTCGGCTTCGGTCGGCAGGGCGTATTCCCAGTCGCCCGGCAAGCGGCCCGCTTTCTGCTCGGCCTTGGTGAGCATGTCGATGAACTTCTTCGGATTCTCGTGCGAAAGGTTGTGCATTGGAGCGAGCTTGGCCTTGGTGATCGACGGGTACGGTCCCCAACCGGCTCGTTGACCCTCGATCTGAGCGGCTTCGTACTTGGCCATCCAGAAGCCCTTCGGCAACGTCACCTCGACCGGTTTGGCATCGCCGAACTCCGTCTGGTCCGCGCCGCGGCTGCCCATCGTGAATTTGCCGGGCGGGCACCAGCAAAAGACCATGCCGCTGGCGTTGATCCACTGCTGGCCGGGATGCGAGCCCTCGCGCGGCTGCTCGGAATCGAGGAACGTGCGGTTGTCAAAAGCCGGCCACGAGGCAATCGTGGGACGGGCATTCTTGCCCGTCCCGGAGTCGACAGCCAAGGATGCCTGTCCTACGACAAACCACGGCTTCTGTTTGCCGCCGCTTTGCTGTTCGACGTCGTTGCCGACCGCTTGTAGCATTTTTCCAATCGACTCGCGGCCTTGCGAAAGATGTTTTGCCAACGCCGCGGCCAGTTTCGACGGTTCATTTAACTCGCCGGCCGTGCTTCCCGGCTGGGCGGCCATCAGCACCAGCATGTCGTCCGCCAACTCCGTCGCTTCGACCGCCGCCAACCCGCCGGGTTCATTCTCCCGCTCCGCGAGAAACGGATTGGGCCGGGCGGCGTCGACGACGAGAAAATTCGCACCGGCCGACGAGTGATCGGCCAGCAGCTTGACGACGTCCGCCAAAGCTAGCGATTCCCGTTCGGGGCTGCGGGGATCGGCCGGCTTTCCCGCTCCCTGTAGGTGATTCCACCATGCGCCCTTCGAGTTGTACGTCTGATACTGCCCGCCGAGCCCGGCAAAGTACAGAACCGCAACGCCGCGGGTGACCGTGCTGCGGGCGAACTGTTCGACGGTGTTCTTCAATTCCTTTACCGGTACGTTCTCGGCCAGCGTCACCCGAAAGCCTTCCCGCCGCAGCGCCTCGCTCACCGCCGCTGCATCCGCCTTCACGTGTGAAAGCTGATGTTCGCCATAGTCAAAATTGGCCACGACCAGCGCCGTCCGGTCCTGCGCCGACGCAACAGCAGCGAACAGTGCGATCAATGTTGAAATGCTAATTCGTTTCAATCCAGTCATGACCAAACGGTTTTCCTTGCTGGCGGCGATTCATCCCACTACTAATCCCGTACGGCTGCCAAACCTGCCTGCAATATTTGGAAAATGTGGGATAGGCTTCCAGCAGCCCTTTTCATGTTCTACACCTCCGACAGCGGTTCTTTGGCGTCGCCAAATTGATCGAGCCGCACGTTCATCTTGTCCATCATGCTGAGGTACAGCCGGCACATCTGCCGGTCTGGTTTGCCGAGATAGTCGAGGTTTTGCCCGCCCTTAATTCGCCCGCCGCCACCGCCCAACATGACGACCGGCAGTTGGTTTGCATCGTGATTGCCGTGGAGCATGCTTGAGCACAACATCAGCATCGAATTGTCGAGCAGCGTGCGATCACCTTCCTGGATCGAATCCATTCTGCGGGCGATGTAGGCCACCTGTTCCAGGAAGAACTGGTTGACCTTCAACCAGTCGGCCGAATCGCTGTGCGACAGCAGATGGTGGATCATGTAGTCCACGTTCAAGTGCGGAAACCGCAGCGTGCCGTGGTCATTGTTCAGCTTGAGCGTACAGACGCGAGTGGTGTCGGTTTGGAACGCCAGCACGAGGATGTCGCACATGAGTCTCATGTGTTCGACAATGTCTTGCGGATAACCGTCCTTGGGCCGCGGGATGTTGGGCTCGGTCAACGTCGGCCGCCAGCCCTGCAGTTCCCCGCGCTGGCCCGCGTTCTTGATCCGCTGCTCGACTTCGCGAACCGAATTCAGATACTCGTCGAGCTTTTGCTGGTCGCGGCGGCTGATGTCGCGGCGGAAGTCGTTGGCGTCCTCCAGCACGGCATCGAGGACGCTTTTGTCGCCACGCTGGGCGCGGTCTTTGAACAACTGATCGAAAGCGAGAGCCGGGTAGACTTCCAGCGGAGTCGGCGTCGTCGGGCTGCTCCACGAGATGTGCGAGCTGTAGAGCATCGAGTAATTCTTGTGAACCGACGGGTTCGCCTTTTCACAGCCCAATACCATGCTCGGCACTTTCGTCTGGTGCCCGATCCGCTGCGCGACGATCTGGTCGACGCTGGTGCCGCTGCGGATCGTGCCTCCGGCCGCCAACGGCGCACCGGAGAGCAGGTTGCCGGTTTGCGAACTGTGAATGTTGCCCTTCAGCGCTTCGGCGTTGTAGAGCCCGCGGATGAAAACCATCTGTTCGCGGAAGTCGTTCAGCGGTGCTAGGACCTTGCCGAGTTCCATCGACTTACCTTCACCCTTGGCCCACCACTCGTGTTTGTGGAAGCCGCAACCAGCGAAGAGGATTGCCAGCCGCGTCGGAGCCTGGCTGGCTGTGTTCGTGGTAGCGCTGTCATCGCCCCACACACGCAGCGATTCCATCCAAGGCAGCGCCATGCTGACGCCGATTCCGCGGAGCATCGTGCGACGGGAGAGTTGATAGGTGGTCATCCTTTTTTCTCCGGTAGTGGTTGTGTGTGTAGGGCACACTAGCCCGACGCGCGAGCGCGCGAGCGAGGGACGATGCGAGGCAATTCTCTCGCTGGCGCGTCGGGCTGGTGTTCAATCAGTCATCCGTATTTTGCCTTCCTCTTATCTCGCGAAATTGCCGACTGCTGACGATCATTTCGACAGCCACGCTGAAGCGGTAATCATTCTCCGCGAGCTTGGCCATAGTGTTATCAATCAACGGCTCATCCGAGAGCTGAATCTCACGCCCCAGGGAATAGCCGAGCAGCTTGCGGCAAAACTGCCGTACGACATCATCGCGGCGGTCCTTCCGGAGATAGTCGCGCAAACCCTGGATGCCCTCGATTTCCTGGCCGTCGGGGAGTTTTGTTTTGGTGTCTACCGCCTGGGGTCGCAGACGGCCGATGGCATCGTATTGCTCCAGAGCGAAACCGTATGGGTCAATCCGGGCGTGGCACTTGGCGCAGGCCGCAACCGAACTGTGCTTTTCGATCAACTGCCGGGCCGTCAGCCCGCTGGGCACTTCATCCGGCAAATCAGGGACGTTGGCGGGCGGTCGTGGCAATCGTTCGCCGAGCAGCGTTTCGAACACCCAATTGCCGCGCAGAATCGGACTGGTGCGCGACGCCCCGGATTGGCTGGCCAATACGGTCGCCATGCCCAGAACGCCGCCGCGCCCTTTTTCACGGACGCCGTCAACTCGTCGCCACTGCGGTCCACCCACGCCGCCGATGCCGTAGTGACTCGCCAGCGCTTCGTTCAGGAACGTGTGATCGGCGTCGAGCAACGCCAGAATCGAACCGTCGTTGCGAAACATGTCTTCAAAGAACTGCACGGTCTCCTCGTACATATCGCCGCGCAGCTTTGCGAATTCGGGATAGAGTTTTTCGTTCTTGTCATCGTTCTGGTCGAAATCGCGAACGTGCAGCCATTGGCAGGCAAACTGAATCGCCAGCCGCCGCGTGCGAGGGTCGTCCAACATGCGGCGAGTCTGTTCGACGAGCGTCCGATCCTCGGTTAGCGTCCCGGCCAGCGCCACGCGCCGCAGCTCTTCATCCGGCATCGACGACCACAGGAAATAGCTCAGCCGGTTCGCCAATTCCCGGCCCGAAACCGGCGCGGCCTCCTCGCCCGGTGCGGGCTGTTCTTTGCGATAGAGAAACGCTGGCGACGTCAGCACCCGCGCGATCGTCAAGCGGATCGCTTCCTCGTGCGGAATCTCACTGTCGCGCAGTTGTTGATACAGACCGCGGAGGCCCTGCTGTTCGGAATCGGTTAGCGGACGACGCCAGGCGCGATCGGCAAACTCCACCACCGCTTTGACATGCACCGGTTCGATCGTGACGAGCCGCCGTCGAAAAGCGTCCGCTCGATCGTTCACCGGTTTTACGTACGGCGCCCAAGCCTTGACCAGGTCCGGGCGATCCTGAGTGGCGAATTCCCGAATTTGCTCGAAAGCGACTTGATACTTCAGCGGTTCGCGAGCCACGTAAAACAATTCGTCCCACAGCCGATCGAGCTCGGCGGCCTGCCGATCGTCCAGCATCAACCGTCTCAGATAATCGTCCTCGCGGTGAAACAGCGTCAGCGTGACAACCTGATCGACCGGCACGATGCGGGCGTAACACAGGGCCGGTGGAAACAGGTTGCAGAACTGACTGACCGGCCCCTCGATCCGCTCGTGTGCCGCGCTCCCCTCGCGAACCAGGATCGGCTCGCTGGCCGAGACGTTCAAGGCGGCCGGCCTGGACGCCAGTACTCGCACCTGAACCGTGCCGTCGAAGCCGTGTTTGGCGTCCAACTCGGCCGTGCCGACCAGTTCGCGGTCCTTGGCCAGCTCCGCCGGAACCCGAAATTCGATGACCTCGGGCGCCCGAACGACAAGATCCGCCGCATCGACGGCGTGTCCCAGCGGGTGACGGCCAAAGCGATCGCCTGGTTCCAAATCCTTGACGAAGCTCGGCAGATCGACGGGCACGGAAAGTGTACGAAGCTGTCGCTGCAGCAAAGCGTCGGGCGAGTTTGCATCGTCCGGCGTTGCGCCCGTGGCCAAGGCCTGAACCCGCCGCGCTAATTCTTTTCGCATTTCCGTATCCTGTTCGGCGAGCCATTGTGCGAGTACCGAACCCGGCGGCACGGTGACAATGGGCGCACCACCTTGGTGAACTTTCGCCATTTCGCCCTGGTAGAAATGCCAGGTGGTCTGATTGCCGTGGCTGTCCTCGTGTGGATTGCCGGCGTGTAGATTGGGTGAAACGTCCTTTGCCAGATCCCAGACCCGTTTTGCGCCGCTGGCCTCGCTGATGACGAGCGTGATGGATGTCAGGTCACAGGTATGTTCGCGGTTTCTCGGCCCAATCAGAAATGACAACAATTCTCCATTGCGAACTGCAACGGTTGTCGGCGTCATCGTGGCCGAACCGCGCACTTCGTACTCGCCGTTCCACAGCGTTCCCGTCTTGCCGGCTGTGCGATGCTGCAGCAGCCATTCTGCTCCGTTGCCACACGTGAAATGAGCGTCGGCGATACTTGCCTCGACACGCACGACACCGTCAATCGGACTTTGCCAACCGACCGCCGCATAATGGGTCGGAGTTGGATGAACCACCACTGAGTGCGCCTTCGCCAGGCCTGGAATGTTCTCATTTTTATCCGACGAGTTTGCGACCACCGTCGGGAGCGAATCCGGCGTGTCTGGTGCCCAGCCGGTGATCCCCTGCCGGCTGTTGGTCTTCTTGGTGAGGTGCCCGTCAACCTTCACGGCACTGCTGCGGCCGATGGCCAGATAGTCCAGCCACACCTTGAGCGTTTCCGCATCGACGTTGTGTGCCGTGGCAACTCGCTGGAGTACAGGGTTCAGCCGCTCCTGGTCGCCTAAAGGCTGGACTCCAACTTCGGCAGCGGCTGCGAGGTAGCTGGCGGTTTGGCCAAGCATCTTGAGCCGCTGCTGGTCGATACGCTGCTGCAATCCCGCCACATCCCGCAATGGCAACGGGGGGTGCCCGCCACCTTCTAAACGCAGATTCTTCCACACGACGTAGTCGCCGTCGTTCCCGTCACCCGCATCACCCGTGGCGAGATAGAAAACGACGTCCTTGCCGTCCGTCCCAGTGGGCAGCTTCCATTTGAAATCCTGCCGCGTTGCGACGAGTTTCTGAACGCCAACCGCTTCCATCCACCGGGGCGGACCGCCTTCACGGCCAATGTGCCCGATCGAATTGAACTTCCACAGCTTCTCTTGTACCTGGCCGATTTCAGCCACCAGCTTCGACGGGTCGTTCGATTCCGTATTACGCCATCGCTCCCGCAGACCGCCGAGCAGCGTGCCATCATCCGGCTTGTCCGCTGACAGAGTTTGCCACAGCGTACGCAAGTATTTGGCATTCAAGCCGCGCTCTTTCGCCAGGGCTTCGATAGTTTTCGTGCCGCTCGTCAGCGCCTCACGTTCAGCAAGCGTTGCCGCCAAATACCTGGCCAGCGGAAGCCGGCCGCCTTGGTTCGTAGTGAACTGGATGTCTTGCAGGTTCACGGCCGTACCGCCGCTGTCATCCGTGAATTGGCGATAGAACGCCTGAATGCGGGCCAACAGCTCATCGGTCTGATCCCGCTCTGTCGTGTAAGGGGAAAAGCGGATTCCTTCTGGCGTGAGCACTGCGTGAGCCGCGACTTCTTTCGCGGCGTCGAGGTACTTCGTCACCAATGCGGGCGACATTCCCTGAGCCGCGCCGGAGTTTGTGAATCCTTCGCCCGCCGCGCCATCCACGGGAAACTCGCGCGTCGGATCAAGCGACGACACCCCGTTCAGATCGCGCACCGTGTAGTTGTATTCGGCGTTGTTCAGTCGCCGCAGCACCAGCGGACCGGGATCGCCCGCGCGCGCCTGAGCCTCGCTTTTCAGAAAGCCGCGTACCCACGTCTCTAACCGACTTCGCTCGTCATCCGTCGGTTGCTTCGCATCCTTGGGCGGCATCTGACGACTGCGGAGCATCTCGCGGACTTTCAGCCAAACCTTCGGCTGCCGCCGCACGTCCGCCATCGTCTTCAGTCCGGCCAAATCAATCTCGGCTTCAGCCTCCTCGCCCGAGTGACACTCGTGACAGTAGGCTTTCAACAGGGGCACGATAACGGGTTTATATCGCTGCTCGATTTCTTTCGCTTGCGTTGTGCCCTCGTCGGCACGGAGTGACGCTGCGGCAAGCATCATTGCGAGAGCAACTAAGAAGCAATGCAGTCGGTAGGAGTGGATCATGAAAAGACCACGTGTCCTGTCAATGGTTAAATCGGAACTCGCTGCTGCACAGCAGCGACCAGACCAGTTCCGTGCATGTTTGGCGCCGTTGCTGCTCCTCGACTGTGAGAAACTCAGCGGCGCGGGTCAGTTCATCGTCGGTCGGCGGGCGGGACAGGATCGTCAGGAATGCGTCCCGCGCCGCGGCGGCGTTGTCGTTTTGTTTCATCATCCGTTCGGTCAGGTTGCCCTGCGACGGATTGAGCTGCCGCTGCATGAGGTTGTTGTACGACAGGAACAACGCCTGGCCGGCGTTGGCTTCGAAGCCTTCGCCACCGGTGCGGAAGCGGGCGGCGAATTCCTGCACGTCACGCTCGCGCGAGTACAACGCGCGGGCGATTGACGGAGTGATCTCGTCGATCTTGCGGTTTTTCTTTTCGCGTTCGAACTTGGCGCGAAGCTGGTCGAAGTGCCCGGTCGCTAGGCCGATGCTGGTGGCGAGTTGATCCGGCGTCAGCGGCTTCATAATCGCGGTGGCGTAGTCGGCGTCGCGCGGGCGTTCGCCGCCGCCTGACCAGCGCGTACTGCGCAGGTAGGCGTCGCTGTGCAGGATACCCGCCATCAAGCGACGCAGGTCGAAGCCGCCTGCAAAATCGTTCGCCAAACGCTCCAGCAACTCGGGATGCGACGCCGGATTCGCTTCGTGCATCTGATCGACCGGCTCGACCAGCCCGCGGCCCATCAACTGCTTCCACATGCGGTTGACGATCGCGCGTTTGAAGAACGGCGAGTCGGCCGAGATCGCATAATCGGCCAGCACCGCGCGGCGGCTGAAGTACGGTGTTTCGGGCAAGCCTCCGTCGGCTTTCGCGTACCACTTGCCGCGGTCCTCGGGGGGCGGCGGCTCGTCGAACACGCGGCTGTCGAGGAACATCAGCTTGGCCGTTTTCTCTTCTTGCTCGGTCGTGACGAATTTCACTTCGCCCTCGGCTCGCTCTTTGATGGCGGGCGTGCTTTCGAGGCGATGTTCTTGCGTGCGGCCGAGAAACGCGGCCAGGCCGTAGTAGTGATCCTGTTTCCACTGATCGACGAACGGATGGTCATGGCACTTTGCACATTGAAGCTGGACGCCGAACAGCCCGCTCGCCACGCCCGCGGTCAGTGCGTCGATCTTGGCGTCGTTGTCGCCGCCGCGGACCCGCAGTGCGAGAAAGTACGCCGCCCGCCGCTGGTTCTCGTCCTTCAAATCGGGAGTGAGCAACTCGCGAGCGATGCGATCCCACGGCTTGCTCGACTTCAGCGCGTCTTCCAGGTAAGTGAGAAATCCGTCCTGTCCAAAGTCGCGTCCCATCTGGTTGCCGTTGAGCCACTCGTCGAGCACCGTCCGCCAGTAGGCCGGCATCTCTTCTTGGGCAAGCAGTTCGTCGATCAGGCGATCGTGTTTGTCGGTGCTCGCATCATCCAGATAACGGGTCGCTTCGTCCGCCGTCGGAATGCGGCCCAGCACGTCGAGATAGATGCGGCGGAGCAACTCGGCGTCGGCGGCGCGCGGGGCCGGCGTGAGTTTTTTCTCCTGCAGCGCGGCGTTGATTTCCGCGTCGATGAACTGGCTGACGGGGTCGGCGGCCTGGCAAAGCGACGCGGCAACAAATATCAGGCAACAAACTCGAAATCCGAATGTCGAAATCCGAAACAAATCCGAATTCCAAAATGCGAATGACCAAGACGAAACACCGCTGTCCGCGTTTTGTATTTGGAATTTCGACATTTGAATTTGTTTCGGATTTCGTGCTTCGGATTTCGGGTTTCTAAGCCACATCGTACACCTCCACCGTGCCATCCGCTTTGCCCAACGCTACCTGCCGGCCGTCTTGTGAAAAACTCAAACCAAGCGACCAGTCGCCACGTTTGACCAACGCGAACGATTTGCCGGGAATGCCTTTGGGAGTCTGCGGCTTGCCGTTCTTGTCCTTTTCGGGCGGAGCGAACTTGCCGGTTTCGTACGTCCAACATTTGACTTCGCCTTCGCCGCCGGCCAGCACGTCGGCCGCCGGATGAAAGGCGACTTCCATGTTCAGCCGCTCGCTAGCCACGACCTCGCCCGACGCGAGTTCGTACACGTCCAGCTTCTCGCCGCCGGCCACGCCCAGCCAGCGATTGTCGTGACTGACAGCCAAGCGGTGTACGCCGCTGTGCCGCGGTAGCTGGCCGGACTGATCATTCGCACTGCCGAACTCGATGCGTCGGACTTCGGCGTAGTTCGTCGCGTCGCGGACGATCGCGAGGCCGTCGTCGGCGCCGCTGATCAGCAGCTTGCCGTCGGGGCTGTATGTCAGGTCACTTGCATACTTCGAGTGCCCCGTGAGCGATTGAATCGGCTTCAAGCTGGCGGCATCCCAGACTTTGACAAGCCGGTCCGCTCCGGCCGTAGCGATCGTTTGGCCGTCCGGCGAGAACGCGACCGCCTCGACCCAACCGTCATGCGCGGCGACTTGCTGCACGGGCTGTTCCGACGGCCGGCCATCTGTCCACTTCCACAACCGCAGCGTCCGGTCCGACCCACCGGTCGCGACGAACTCGCCGCGCGGATGAATGTCGAAACCGCGGATCCAGCCGATCTCGTGCGGGCACAGCAGCTCGCCGACGACGACCTTGTCCTTTTTCCCTTTCACTTCCTGCGGTTGGCCGTTCAGATCCCAGAACGCCACGCGGCGATCGACGCACAAGGCCAGCAGTTTCGGTTCCGTCGGATGAAACCGCACGCGGAACATCGTCATCGGCCCGCGTTTGGCGCCGTCATCGACGAAGTAGGTCTTTTCCGTTTTGGTCAGTTTGTCGGGCATGGTTGATTTGTCCGTTCAACTTATAGCGGAGCGGCGCAAGCCGCCCGGTTTCTGCGAGCACACAGCGACATACCGGACGGCTTGCGCCGTGCCGCTACAATTCTCATCAAAACACCTCTTCCATCGGTTTGCCGAGTTTGTCTTCGACAAACGGGATCGGGCGGTTTTCGAATTCCAGTTCCTTGTGCGGGTTGATGCCGAGCGTCTTGTAAAAGGTGCAGAACAGGTCGTGGATCGTCACCGGGCGATCTTTTAAATCCGTGCCGTTTTCATTGGTCGAGCCGATCACCAGTCCTTCCTTCAAGCCGCAGCCGCCGAACGCCAGCGACCAGCATTTTGTCCAGTGGTTGCGCCCCGGCTGGCCCTGCCCGAGAATCTCCGGCGTGCGGCCGAACTCGCCCATCAGCACCAGCAGCGTGCTCGTCCACAGGCCGCGGTCGATCAGGTCGTCGATCAGCGCCCCGACTGCCGTGTCGAATTCGCTGGTAATCCACCGTTGGCTTTGGAATGCGCGGCGATGCTTGTCCCAGGCCAGTCCGCCTTGATGATGCACGCGCACAAACGGCACGCCGCGTTCGATCAACCGCCGAGCCAAAATGCAGTCGCGACCGAGCCTGCTCTCGCCATAACGGTCGAAGTCGGACGGCGATTCCTGCTCGACATCGAACAGGTCGCCCGACCGCAGCAGGTTGCCGACTTGCGCGAACGAACCGTCGTGCGATTCGACCAGCCGAGCATCGCGGCCGTCGGCAAACGAGTCGCTGAACGAGCGCCGCAATTTCTCACGCCGGTCGAACGCTGCAACTTCTTCAGCGGACGTTCTGGGTAAATCCCGCGGTCCCGCGCCGCCGCCGGGGCAATGCAGTGCCTGGTAGCTTGCCCCCAGAAACCCTGGCCCTGGCACGTGCAGTCCTCCGGAACTGTCCCCGTTGAGATTAGCGTACGACGGCATCCCCGGCTGCGCGGCAGGCTTTTCATGCGCGCAAATCGACAACCAATGCGGTGCGGGCGCGACCAGCGTGCTGGGGTTGTACGCCGTCTGGGCAATGTAACCGGCTTGGTCGTGGTCTCCGTTGCTGCTAGTCATGCTGCGGACAGTGATCATCCGATTGGCCAGCCGCGCGACGTTCGGCAGATACTCGTCGAAATGCACGCCGCTGATCGACGTCGGGATCGAGATGTGCGGCCCGCCCGTCGGCTGGCCGGGCTTCGGGTCCCACGTTTCAAACTGGCTCGGCCCGCCGCTCATGAAGACCAGAATCACCCGCTTGTCGTTCTGCTTCGCCACTGCCGCCTGATCCGCGGCGAACAACCGTCCGAAGCCGCCGAATGCCGCTCCGCCCGCCAGCGCGCCGTGTAATAAGGCCCGCCGGGAGAATGCGTGTTCGTGGCTTGGGCAGCAGTCTGTTGAAGGAGATTTCATCGTTGTGTTTCCTGTTGAACTACGTTTTCAACGGTTCCGTTCGTGAATGTAACGGTGAAACGCACGTTCCAACTCGTCGTACCTGGCGGCCATGGTTGCCCGTCGCAGGCCCATCCGACCACCATGCCTACAACCACTCCGCCGACCAGCGAGCCGATGCACGCATAAAGCATCATGTAATTCCCGGTTTCTGCGCGACCTGCCGCCGTGCGGTCACGATTGTGCTCATTCTGTCCCAGCAGTCCTTCAGGCTGAGTGTTTACTTCGGTTTCTAAACTCGTAATCCAATATCACTTCGATCGGGTCACTGTCTTCATCCAGCATCACGCCGTAGTCGATGATCAAGCAGGCCAGGCGCAGCCCCGAAAACCGCATCAACTCGCGGCGACGCATCGCGCGGCGCAATAGCAAGCGACGGTCCGCAATTCCCAACCCGGCAAGGTTGAACGCCCGGCTAGCGTTCCTCACTTTCCGCATGTCAGAAACTTCAGCGTCTGAACTTCGACGTGTTTCGTGTGAGGAGTTTCGGAATTCGGTTTGTTCGCTACTCATGGCAGATCGCACTCCCACACTTTCACGCTGTCGCCGGCGGTGATCAGCAACCGGCGCTGGGGCACCGACAGCATTCCCTGAGGCACGTGTTCGGTATTGATGACCAGCAGCGGCTTGCCGTCGGGAATCGACCAAAGCCGCGCGGTGCGGTCGCTGCCACCGGCCATCAGCCAGCGGTCGTCGCGAGAAAAAATCATGCTGAAGGCGCTCGCCCCCGGCGACTCCCACAGCGTCTGCTGCTCGCCGGTCGCGGTGTTGATCAGTTGCAGTTCCGCCTTGTTCGTGAAGGCAGCCAGGTAACGGCCGTCCGCCGTGATCGCTACGCGAATAACAACTCCCGCCAGCCGGTATTCGTGCGCGATCGTGTAGAGTGGCTTGCCAGACGGTCGGTCTTCTTCCGTTGCATCGCTGGGAGAGACGTTGCTTGGAGCGGCAACCGCGGGCAGATTGGCAATCCGTCCTACGTCCAGACTGTAAACCCGCACCGTGCCGTCCCAGAAACCGGCGGCCAGGCGCTGACCATCGGCGGAAAATGCCAGACTCCACGCTTTGCCGCTCTTGCCGTTGCGGTTGGGCAGCACGGCGACGGGGTTCAATTCGCCCGCCGCAAAGTCGATCGACGACAACTCGATCCCCTCCTCCGACGACATGACCACGAACCGGCCATCCGGCGAAAGCGCCCGGCTGCGGGCGGGCCGCTGGGCAAGTGGCAATTTGCGGGCTTCGCTTTCACTCGGTTTCCACAGCAGCACGTGGTCGTGGCTCAGCCGCACGACAGTTTGTCCATCCGGCCCGAAGGCCAGTCCAAAACTGCGGCTCACGTCGCGCTTGTACTCGGACTGGACCTCAAAATCTTCGGCGCGGCACAGCCGGAGTCCTCGGCCGAAGTCATTCACCGCGATCACATCGCCTGCGGGCGACAAAGCGACATGCTGACCCGTCACGGCGAGCGTCTTCTGAAGCGTCGCCCGCCCCTGAGCCAGCGGCACGACCTCGACGGGCTTCGCATCGGCGGAAGCGACGGCTACGTGGCCCGCTTCGACCTCGACTGACTCGACGACATGATCGTTTTCCTGCCGCTCCAGCCGCACCGTGCCTTCGTTCAACTCCAGCCGAGTGGCATCCTCATTGCGATACAGTCGAAACCGCGTTCCCAGCACCACGTACCGCGCATGATCGGTGGCAAAAACCAAAGGACGGTCATCCGGTTGCGGCGCGGCGTCCACTTCGATCGAACCGGCCAGCAGCCGCAGCCGCACATCGCCGTCGGCGGGGACCTGAACCACCGAACCGAAATGTACTTGGACCGTAGTTCCGTCCGGGTATTCGAGCACCGCGCGAGCGTTCTGCTCCGCCGTACGCAGCCGCTGACCCGGCCGCAGCGCATCGCCGATCCGTGCCGCCGACGTGTCCGACGCACCGATGATCGTGACCTCGCCTTCCAGATCGCGGACCTGTGCCAGCGTGTCCTGCGCTGCTGAGTCTTGCGACGAGCGTTTGTTCCAGACAAAGAGGCCGGCCAACACCAACGCGGCGATCGTTGCCAGCGCAAAGAATTGCTTCAACGTCGAACGACGCGACGCTCGCTGCATCGACTCGGTGGACAACGTGCGGCGAAAATCGGCCAGCTCCCCTTCGCGCAACTCTCTTTCCAACTCCGCCTCGAGCCCGACGATGTCACCTTCAACGGCGAACCTGGAGCCCAACTCGCAGTGCAGGTTCATGTACGTGGCGTACGTGTCCCGTGCCGCCGCGTCGTTCTGCAGCCGCCGTTCCAGTTCGGCGAATTGCGCATCGTCCGCCTGAACGTTGAGCACGGCTTCGATCAACGCCGGCAGCTCGGCGTCTTTGTGCGGATTTGTGTGTGATTGGTTCATGCGATTCCCTCCGCTTGCAGTCTTCGCTGGACGCAATCGACCAGCGCCGCCCGGATCCTTCCGAGCTGCTTGTACAGGGCGTTGGGCGTGCGTCCCAACTGGGAGGCGAATTCCTTCAGCGTCACGCCCGTCGAATAGCAAACGGCCAGCACCTGCCGGTCGTCGCCTCCGAGCTGCTCGACGCAGTGTTCCAGCGCCCGCCGCTGACCGGCCAATCGTTCGTCTTGTTGTTCCACGTGCTCAGCCAACATTTTGATGGTCGCTTCCGAAAACCGATGCCGATCGCGGGCCTTGCGGGCGACGTGCTTCATGGCGATGAACTTGGCCACCTGAAAGGCCCAATTACGGAAACTGGTCCCCGGCTGAAATTGCTCGAACCGCCGCCACATGGTCAAGCTGGCCGTCTGCATCACGTCCTCCGCATCCACCGGATCCGGCAGCAGCGTGCGCACAAACGACCGAATGGCCACCTGATGCTCGACATACAGCGCCACAAACTCTTCATGTAAGTCAGGTTGGGGTAAATCGTCCGTCATCTTTCTCCTACTCAGCTAATCCCGTTTAGACCTCCGATCTGCCGCGCAATCCCAAAAAATTCCGCGGCTACTTCAGTGATAGCAGATACGCGATCAAATCCACGAACTCCTGCCGGCTCCATTGCTGCTCCTGGCCTTCCGACATCAGGCTAACTCGCGTCACCGACCGCTCGTCGATCTTCGACTTGGATAACACCGTTTCTCGGTCCGCCTCGAAGACCCGTAGATGATCCCCTTCGTCCCGCACCAGGCCGCTCAGCGTCTTGCCATCCACCGTCACAATCGTCTCCGTCTCGAAACCGGTTTTGATGATCTTCGACGGGTGCAGCACGGATTCCAACAAGTAGTCGAGCTTCTGCGTGCGGCCGATCCCCGCCAGCGATGGCGCTCGCGGCGTGTTCGCCGAAACCGTCGTGTGACACTTGATGCACGCGGATCGCTCGAAGACCCGCCGCCCCAGCAAGTGAGCCGTCTTTTGTCGCTCCGGCGGTAAGGCCGACAGCGCCGCCGTCGCGAACTCGGCCAGCTTCTGCTTGTCCGCAGCGGCCGCCGGGCGGTCGCCGCCAAGCTGGCTCTGCACCGTGGCCAGGTCGTCTTTCAACTGCGGCTCGGCGGCCAGCCTCGCCGCTTCCCCGCGCAAGAGTTCTGCCAACGGACCATTGCCCGCGAAGGCCCGCCACGAACGGACCGCGTCGGTGCGAACGGCTGCATCGGGATCGGCCAGCAGCTTGCCCCAGTGCTCCGCCCGCGGCTGCGGCTCGATCGCCGTCAGGGTGCCGATCATGTCCAGCCGCCGATCCACGGGATGCTTCACGTCGAGCAACCGCGGCCAGAGCACGTAGGCCAGCGGCGCGGCGTCGCGGCCAAAGCGGCGAGCCAACGACAACGCCGCCGTGCGGATTTGCTGGTCGTTGTGGTTGCTGAGCGACGCGAGTTGGTGCAACGCGAAGTCGCTGGGCCCCGACGTTTCGAGCAGCTCGAGCAACAGCAGCCAATCGCTGCCGGCTTTCAGTTGCACCTCGCCCGCTTCCACAGCCTCCAGCAAATGCCGGCCGGCCGCCCGCAGCAACTCGCCGGACAACCCGTCTGGCCGCGATCGCAACACAAGCAGCGCTTGAGCCTTGGCCGCCACCGGTGCATTGGGCCGGGCGAGCAGCCCGCGCAATCCGTCCGCCGTCTCGGCGCCGGGGTTGCTCGTGACGATGTCCAGCAGCAGTGACAAGTCCAATTCGCCCGGGTCGGCCAGTCGCTGGTTCAACACGGCGACCGCCGCCGCCTTACTGTCGAAGTTTTCGTAACAGGCCACGTCGATCGCGATCAACCCGGCCAGCCGGATGTTTTCATCGCCGTCCGAAAGCAGCCGCGCAAACGTCGCATCGTCCGCCGTGCGAGCCAGGTGCCAGGCGGTTTCGTAACGCAAGTGCGGGTCGTCGGCGGCGCCGGCTGGCAAGGCTTCCAGCAACGCCGCTCGCACGCCTGCCGGTTCGCGGTGAGCCAGCGCCGCGGCGACGCGGACCGCCGGATCTGCGTCATGCGCGAGCGAGAGGGCGACGTCGTCGGCTTCGGACAGATCGTACCGGCGGACGAGGCCGGCGGTGAGCCGGCGGATGCGCCAGTCACTGTGTTTGGCTCCGCGCGAGATCGCACGCTGCGACGCCGGCGTGCCGATGCGGACCAGCGTCCACAGCGCGTTGGCCGCACCGAGAGGTTCGGTTGCCGTGGCGGCATGCGCGGCCAGCTTATCGACTGCGGCGTCGCCCCGCGCGGCAAGACGTTCAATCGCCGTGTCCCGCACGCGATGGTGCGGCGAACCGAGCGCGGTCAACGCGTAGGCATCGTCCTTCCACCGCGGCGAGTCGAGCGCGTGGCCGACCACCGGTCGCGGTGCGTCGCCCGTGTACTTCACGCGCCAGATGCGGCCGGTCAGATCGCTTTCGTCGTCCCGTCCATACCAGTCAGCCACCAGCAGGTTGCCGTCGTGGTCCAGCAGGATGTGGCTGCAGCGGAACCGCGGGTCGGAGCAGCTTACCAAGGCGTCCTTCTCCACGATGTTGTTTCGCTCGTCGGTCGTGTAACGGAAGACGCTGCGGTTGCCGCCCCCAAACCCGTGCTGGCCCCAGTTGTCCAGCAGCAGCATCCCTTGGCATTCCTGCGGGTAGGCCGCGCCGTAATATCGCATCAGTTGCGTGCGGGCGCCGGCCGGCAGCTCGAAACAGGGCGGGGCCAGCGGATGGTTTCCTTTCAGCCAATCCTGCGAAACGTTGCGGCTGTAGCAGTGGTAGTCGACGCCGTCGATCACGCGCACGAAGCGGTTCGGATTGCCTTCGCCGTTGGAGAGCACCCAGAGCTGGCCGAACGGGTCGTACTCGAACGAATACGGCACGCGCAGCCCGTGGACGAGACGCTCCATCCCACTGCCGTCGGCGTTCATCCGCATCACGATGCCCGAGCTGCCGCGGCCGCTCAGCGACGGGCCATCAGCCAGCTTGCCGTCCGGTCCCGGCGGCCGGATGTCGATATTGTGGTTGCCGACGCTCAGGTACAGCAGCCCGTCCGGTCCCCATTCCAGCACGAACATGCCGAACGGATTCCAGGCTTTGTTTTTGTCGATCAGCAGCGTGCGGCAATTGACGGCCGTCCCGTCGGCTTGCAGATCGAACTGGTACAGATAATTGCAGGCGGTACACCACAGCGTGTCGCCGCGGACCGCCAGTCCCATCACCGGTTCGTCGAAGCCGTCGGCGACCGGCACGCGGCGATAGCCTTTGCCGTCGGGCAGCGGATCAAGCCGGATGATCGGGTTGCGAAACGGTTTGATTGGCGAGCCGCTCGGCCCGAAGCGATACGTGTGGCTTTCGCTGACATAGATGCGTCCGGCGTCGTCGATGGTCATGGTGATCGGGTTGATCAGCAGCGGCTCGGCGGCGACCAGTTCGATCTCGTAGCCGTCCGACAAGATGAATCGCTCGCGCTCTTCGGCGGGCGACAGCGGATTCTGGATGCTCTTGTCGGCGACGTGGGACGTTCCCGGTTGGCCCGACGGAGCTGAGCTTCCGCCGCCGAGGATATTCCACGGCCCGATGTCGGCGTGGCCGAGCAGCGTGGCTTTGGCCCATTTGCTGTCGTCGAAATCGGCACCGGTCCAACCGTCCGGCGCGGCCAGCGAGATGCGGGTCTGGTGATCGGTCGCGGCGAGATACTCCTTCCCATCGGCCACCGCGCGGAGCCAGGCGATCGCGCCGCCGGGTCCGCCTTGATTCGTAGCGGCGATGGCCAACACGTTCGTGCCTTGCCGCAAATGCTCGGCGACCTGATACGTTTCGACGCTGTTCCAATTGCCGTCCTCGCCGATCTTCTGGCCGTTGAGATACACGGTATAGAGGTTGTCGGCCGTGATCCGCAACTCGGCCGACGACGGTTTGGCCGGCAGCTCGAACGTCCGGCGGAGATACCGCGGCTCGGCCGCCGGATCGTCCTGGGCAGCGCCTGCGTTGTTCCAGACCCACCACGCTTGGCTGAATGGTTTGGCTTGAGCAGCAGCATGCGTGTCGTTCGGTACCGCCAGTGCGACGGTTGCAAAGACAACGGCGAGCATTCGAGTCATTTCGGGTTCCTTTCTGCCGATCGTTAGTGCCTGGTAGCTGGACTCACGGCATTGGTAGCTAGACTCGCCAGAGTTCAGCCGCCCGGCATCTGAAGTCTTGCGACTTCAGCTACGTGGTTGCGGCGCGGCCGCGCTGGACAAGCCTGCCGTCACTCGCTCGTTTTGATATACATGTTCTTGAACCACAACGGTGTGCCGTGATTCTGGAACCCGACCGAGCCGCTGGTCCGGTCCTTCCAGTCTTTCTTGAAGCCGTCGACGGTTTTGACGCCGTTGGTCAGCACGGTGATGACGCCGTTCTCCACGATGATTTCGAAGTGGTTCCACTCGCCGGCCGGTTTCGCCGCGCGGACGACCGGCGGCAGGTCGGGATACAGGCCGCCGGTGGTTCCGACCCAGATGTTGCCGGTGGGCGAATCGGCGTCGTTGATCTCGACCTGGGGATTGCCGCCGCGCAGGTACACGCCGCTGTTGCCGTTTTTCTCGACCTTCCAGTCGACCAGCAGCACATAGTTGGAGAATTTCTCGTCGGTAAACAGATCGCCCCCCTTACCGCTGAAGACGAGCATGCCTTCCTGGACGGTCCAGTTCACGGGCGGCTTGCCCCGTTCGTTCCAGCCTGCGAGGTCCTTGCCGTTGAACAGCGCGCGAAAACCTTTCGGCGCGACGTTGTCTTTCGCCCCTTCGGCGGCAGGCTCTGCGGCGAAACTGGGCGTGGCTTGAAACGGTTGCCCGGCGATCAGGCAAATCGCCGCCAGCAGAATATAGTGAATTCTCATCTCTTCGATTCCTCTCTTTTGGTTGTCGGTAACATTCGTCAGGATAGGCCTGGAATCGGTGTCCCCTGTTCGATGCGACGAAGCATGTCCGCCCGGATGTTCGGGAACAGCCGCAACTTCGTTGGATCGAGGAGCGTCTGCAACACGGTCGAGACGAGGTCGGCGGTCGTCACGGGGGGCGTCGTCGGACGGCTCGCCTGGGCGTCCGACTTGCCGATCACCTGGCCCATCTTGAACCCGCCGCCGGCGAGCAGCAACGGGGCCAGCGTCGGCCAGTGGTCGCGACCGCCTTTTGGGTTGATCTTTGGCGTCCGCCCCATCTCGCCACATACCACCAGTAGAATGCGGTCCTCCAACCCGCGGTCCTGCACGTCGTCGAGGAACGCGGACACGGCCCGATCGAGTTGCGGGCCGAAGCCTTCCAGCCCAGCCTGCATCCCTGGGTTCAGTCCTTCGTTGTGGAAGTCCCAGCCGCAATTCTCGACCATCACCAGCCCGGCCCCGGCCTCGCACAGCCGCCGCGCCAGGAGCATCTGCCGGCCGAGCATCGACGGGCGTCGCGGGAAGTCCGGCAGATTCAGGAAGTTCGGGCAGGTGAGCGTGATGTCGCTGGTATCGTACCGCTCGACCGTTTTGGCGTCCTCGCGGTCGAGTTGAAAAGCCTCGGCCACGCTCCCCTTGAGCACACGATAGGCCTGCTCGCGGAAAGCGTCGTGGCGAGCGTATGCCGGGTCGGTTTCCAGGCTGCGGGCGGCGGCGTCCAGCCCTTTGAGCAGTTCCCTTCGTTCTGCCCAACGCTCGGCCGGGAGTCGCAACTCCATGTTTCGCAGGAGCGGTGAGAAGGTGGCTTCGTCGTCCACCTTCCGCTGTGGGCCGGTGGGCTTCGGCCGTGGTGTGATGACACCGGCCGGGTTGAATGGGGCATAGGCATCGGACAGGTCGCCGGGTGTGTTGCCGCGGAGAAAGTGCTCCTGGAGAAATTCTCCGTTATTGCCGCTGTCCAGGAGGATATAGCTTGGAACACCGGTCGTCGGGTGGTTGGTCCCGCGGAGGAAGGAATAGACCGACCCGGCGCTGGGCGGGGACGGCTTCGCCTCAGTACCGGTGAGCATCGTGCGCACCCAGTTCTCTTGATGGTCTTTGCAGGGCGTCTGGAAAGAGCGGACCACCACCAGTCGGTTTGCTCGCTCGGCCAGCTTCGGGAAGTGGCTGCCGAAGGCGATGCCGGGCAGAGATGTGTTTACTGTCCCGAACATCGTGCGGACGCCGTCCGGGGCGTCGGGCTTGGGGTCCCACGTCTCGGTCTGGGGCGGCCCGCCGCCGAGCCACAGCCAAACCACGGATTTACCACGCACCCACGGTTTATCGACAGATGGGTTGCCGTGAAGCAAACCCGGTAGCCCGAGCGCGCCAAGGCCGAACGCCCCCACCCGCAAGAACGCTCGCCGTGAAGGGGTACGGTCCTCTCGAATGCTGAACATCGTCGGTCCTTTCGCTCACTTCGCCTGATCGATCGGCAGGAGCACGAGGTTGCGATACTCGGCCGCCACTTCGTCAAACTGGCCGTCTGCATCAGAACCGTCCGCATCTGCCGGGTCCGGCAGCAGCGTGCGCACGACCGACTGGATGGCCACCTGGTGCTGAACATACAGAGCCACACACTCCTCCGGGGACTGGGGTTATAGAAAATCGTCGGTCATCGGCAATCAGGCCGGAGTTCATTCCACATAAGCTAATCTCAACGCAGAGCCAGATCTGCCTATGAATCTGATTCGCTCCGCCAACTAACATTGGATCGCGGAGTGATCCACGACTACGGGATGCGGGCAAAGCCTTGTGGCTTTCGATGTGCTTTCGCAACTCGGCCGTGGCCGAAACGACATCGCCTCTCGCCAGGTGATCGACCACCGCGTCTTCGCCGGCGCCCCTGCCGCGCGCCGGCTACAACGACTCGCGGAAAGGATCCAGGACTCCGGGCGCATTCTTAGTGTCTGTCCATGTCACCCGAGCCGTCGTAGGTAGGTAATCCGGGAGCATGCAATAGGGAAAAGAGGCGGCGATACGCAGCGTTTCTAAAACGAACGCGGGATTTGATGGAGTTCGGCTAAGTATAGTAGTCGGTTATGGCGCTGGCTTGCGACCTGGCGCACAATACCGGCTGACGTTCCATAAGAAGTTATTCTAAAACGACTTACGAGATGCACAGACATGGCGGAATCCGCTGAATTTGTGACCCAGATCACGCGTTCGCAACGACAGTTGCACGCCTTTATCTTGTCGATGGTCTGGAATCCGGCCGAGGCGGACGATGTCCTGCAGCAAACAAATTTGGTGCTGTGGGAGAAAGCGGCGGAGTTTGATGTCAGCCGCCCGTTTCTGCCATGGGCGATGCGGTTCGCTCAGTTGCAGGCGTTGGCATGGCTCAAGCAGCGTCAGCGGCAACAGCAGCGACTCGTGTTTGACGACGATCTCGTCAGGCTGCTCGCCGAAGAGGCCGCAGCGGATGAGCCGGCTTTTGACGCTCGGCGGCATGCGCTGCCGGCCTGCTTACAGAAACTGCGGCCGGAGCAACGTGAACTCATCGCTCGGCGCTATGAACCGGATGCTTCGGTTAAGGCAATGGCCGAGGCAGTCGGGACCACTCCCAAAGCGGTTTCCGACAAGCTGCGACGAATCCGGCGTGCGCTTCTCGACTGCATCGAACAGACTCTCAGGGAAGAGGCCTTCGCATGAACCCGCTGCATTCAGATCTCGAAGCGCTCTTTAATCGCGTGGCCGACGGTATTGCATCGGAAGTGGACGAACAGCAGTTGGGCGAACTGCTGCGTTCCAGCCCAGAGGCTCGGTTCGCTTATCGGCAATTCATGGCGCTGCACTCGGCGCTGCATTGGGATTACGTTGCGGCCGCCGCGCCGGAGAGTTCGGGAATGACGGTGACACCAGCCCGACGCGCCAGCGAGGGACGTGAGACCACGGGAAACGGTGGTCTTCCCTCGCTGGCGCGTCGGGTTGGTGTGGCGCTCGCCGGTGCCTTGACGCTGACATTGTTGATCGCGTGGGGATGGTTTGCGGTCACGCAGACAGGATCGAAGCCGGAAGCGGTCGCCCTGTTGCACTCGGCTGATGGGGTTCGGTGGCAAGCCAAACCGCTGGCGGCCGGCGACGAGTTGCGGGCTGGTCAAGTGGTCCGGATCAAGGAAGGCGTCGCTGAACTACGGTTCGCTTGCGGAGCAACCGTGGTGTTGCAGGGACCCGCCTCATTGCAACTCGATTCAGCGCGTCAGGTCAGCTTGCCGGACGGTGCGATCAGCGCAGTTGTGCCTCCGGAGGCGGTCGGCTTTACCGTCGTCACGCCGGGGCTCAAGGTGGTCGATTTGGGAACCCGCTTTGGCCTGAAAGCCAAGGCAGGCCGCGGGGCTGAATTGCATGTATTTCAAGGCCGCGTGCAGGCGTCGCTGGTTGATGTCGAAGGCAAGTCGATACAAACCGTGACGGTAAACGAATCCGAGGCGGTCATTGCTGAGCCCGCTGCGGCTGCGCTCTCGACTACCGCGGCGGAACTGGATGCGTTCGCTTTTGATGCCTCTTTGCAACGGGACGTGGGCGGTCTGATCGCCCCGGCCATCAACGGTGGAAGCTCGTGGGAAGGCTGGACCTTGCAGGGCGTTTCCAATCAGCTTGGCATCTATGGCTCCGGCTCAACCACGGACGTCTATAAGGTCTACACGACCGTCTTCCGCTTCGACAATCACACGGTGTCTGGCAGCGCGGTGGGGAGCGACGGATTCGCCCCTGGAAAATTTTCGGGCGGTGCGTTTGCCAACGGCAACACCATCCTTGGCATCGGCGTCGAAAGAGTATCCGGCAGCCCCATCGCCGTGCCGACCGTCAAGTTCGACTTGGACAACGACAGTTACAAGGCAGCTTCAACGGCCGGTGGCGAAGACGGCCAAACCGATATTTCCCAGGCGCACGCCGGCGACTTCAACACGCAATTCCATTACAGCAAGAGCTGGACGCCGGAGACGCTGGCGGTCTTTGACGGGCACGGCAACGTCGATCAACTCACGGGCAACCGGGTTGGCTACGACTATGCGTTCCGCTCCTTCGCGGTGTTCAACGCCGAGTCCAATCAGACCACGGCCTACCAATTGTTTTTCGATCTGGATGCGATGCAGGCGCTGTATGGTCCTGGAAATCCCGGCGTGGGCATCGGCCGTTTCGGCAGCGAACTGACCTTTGCGATCAACGGACTGGGCTCGAATCACGCGGTCGTGCAGAATCTTTCCATCGTTCCAACAAAGGCGAGCGGCAGATGAGAACTTACCACACTAGCCCGCAGCGCAAACAAGGGATTCCCTCGCTCCCTCATTCGCTTGCTCCCTCGCTGGCGCGTCGGGCTAGCGTGGAAGACTCGTCCTACCAAACCATTAACCGGAGATGACGATGAACAAAATGAAAACATGCTACGGCCCGGCTTCTCGCCGGTCGTTTCTCAAGATGGGCGTCTTGGGAGTGAGTGGCCTCAGTTTGGCGGAAGTCATGCGCATGCAGGCCGCGGCCGGCACCACCAGCGCCGCTCCTGATACGTCCGTCATCTTCGTCTGGCTGGCCGGCGGGCCTCCGCACATGGAGACGTACGACATGAAGCCGGACGCTCCGGAGGATTACCGCGGGCAGTTCCGGCCGATTTCCACCAACGTGCCGGGGATCGAAGTCTGCGAACACCTGCCGCTGCATGCCAAATGCGCCGACAAGTACACGCTGATTCGTAGCATCGCCCACACGTTCAACGACCACGGCGGCGGCAGCAAGCGATTCATGACCGGACGCATACCCGCTACGCCGACGGGCACGTTGAACGATTCGCCCTCCGTCATCTCGATAGTCAACAAGATGCGGGAGCACGTCGACGCTGGTGTGCCCAACTGTGTGACGATGGCCAACGGCGGCCGGTCCAACGTCGACACGTATGCCCAAGGCGCGGCATATCTGGGGATGAAATACAACTACTTCCCGATTGGGGACGATCCGAGTTCGCCCAATTTCGCGGTGCGAAACATGTTCCTCGGCAAGACCGCCGAGGAGCGTCTCGGTGACCGCAGACAACTACTCAGCAGCCTCGACCAGTTGAAGAGCGAAGTCGATTCCAGCGGCACGATGGAGGCGATGGACGAATTCAGCCGGAAGGCTTTCGGTCTGTTGACCAGCGCGCGGATGCACGAGGCGTTTGATCTGTCGCGTGAACCGCAAGCACTTCGCGAGCGATACGGGATGCACGCCTGGGGACAGCGGGCGCTGATGGCTCGGCGGCTGGTCGAAGCGGGTTGCAGTTTCGTCACCGTGGCCATGGAAAACCCATATATCTCCGGCGTAAAGTATCCCAAGAACGGTTTTTACAACTGGGATTCGCACGCCGTGAACTGCGATCTGTGGACCGACGCCCGCCACCGTTTTCCGATCTACGACAAAGCGATCACGGCGCTGATCGAAGACCTTCACGCCCGGAGTCTGACGAAAAAGGTGCTGCTCGTCGTCACCGGCGAGTTTGGACGTTCGCCGAAAATCAGCGTGTCTCAACAGGCGGACGGCACCCGCTACGGCCGAGAGCACTGGCCGCAAGCGATGTCCGTGCTGGTCTGCGGTGGCGGCATGCGGCATGGTCAGGTGATCGGCTCGACCAACGACAAAGGCGAACATCCGCACGACCGCCCGCTCACTCCGAACGACCTGTGGGCAACGGTCTACAAGCATCTGGGTATCGACCAGGACGCGACGATCACCGACTACACCGGCCGTCCGCAGATGTTACTGCCGTTTGGAGAACCGATCCGGGAGCTGATTTGAAAATGGACGTCACTCGCCCGACGCGCCAGCGAGAGAACGCAGAACGTCGCCGACGAGGAATCCCTCTCTGGCGCGTCGGGCTCGTGTGACAAACGTCATCCGTGGCGAAAGGCAAAAGGAGAAACCCGCATGAATACGAATGTGTTGAACATGTTGACCCCCGATGATCTTGACCGTCGCACGTGCCTGAAAGGCATCTCGCTCGGCGCGGGGGCAGTCGTGTTGCAGCCGTTCGTCAACGCCCTGGCGGCCGAGGCGGCCGGCGAGGCTCCACCGCTGCGGGTCGTCTTCTTGATGCAAGGCAACGGGCTTTGGCCACACCACGTGCAGCCCAAAGGAGTCGACCGGCAGCAGGCAGATCGTCTGATCGACCTGCCGCTGGCCGAGTTGGAATTGCCGGAACCGATTGCGGCACTCGAGCCGTTTAAGAATCGGCTGGGGATCATCCAGAAGCTGTCGCACAAGATTTCCGGCGGCGGCGACCACGGCAAGCATTATGGTGCCCTCGGCTGTTTCAATTGGCGGCGCGGTCCGCTCGCGCAGACGATCGACCACGCGATCGCGGGGGCGCAGCCGAGCGTCATACCGGTCGTTGGCCTGGGCGTGGAGGGATCGCCGGAGGCAGTTGTCGTCAACACGGTGTCGGCCATCGGCCCCAAACGCCCGCAGCCGATGATCTGTCAGCCGGACGTGGCGTTTCAGTCGCTGTTCGGCAGCGTGGCGGAAGGCAACGTAGGCAAGGTGTTCCAGGCGCGGAACACACTGCTCGACTGGATTCGCTCCGACATCAAGCGGGTCGAGCGGTCACTGCCCGCGATGGACCGCGAGAAGCTGGACGTCTACCTCGACACCTTCGAACAGATGCGGACGCGGCAGGATCAGATCGCGACGATGAAGGACGGGCTGAAGGCCAACGTGCCGGCGATCGACAAGTTCAACAGCCAGCTCGCGACCGAACGGTTCGAGGCTCAGAACGCGATTGCGGCGGCGGCGATTGCGTCTCGGCTGACGAACGTGGTGAATCTCGATGCGTCGGGCGTCGCGTACTACACCTGGAAGGAACTCGGCGTGATGACCGACGGCCACGCCATCGGCCACATGCATCCGGATCAGCCGGAGCGCGACAAGCTCTGCATCCCGATCCGCAAGTTCCACGCCGAGCGGATCGCCGACATCGCCCGACGGCTCGACGCGGTGAAGGAAGGCAACGGTACGGTGCTCGACAACACGCTGATCGTCTGGATGAGCGATTCGGGGGAAGAGCACCACGGCTTTTGTGCGGAGTGGCCGCTGGTAACGCTGGGCAATCTCGGCGGGCGATTGAAGACGGCCGGGCGGTTCCTGCAATTCCCGGCCTACCAGGAGGAAGCGAAGGAAACAGCGAACCGGACCGTTCGCAATTTTTACCTGGCCTTGCTCCACGCCGTGGGAGACAAGCGAGAGCAGTTCGGCGAGCTGGACCCGAAAATGCGGGCCGCCGCTCAAGCCGGGCCGCTGGCAGAAGTGTTGGCATAGCCAGAAAGTAACTCGCCATGTGCAATCACGAAGAATCACGCCAACCCAACGCGCCAGCAAGGGATCCGCGTTTCGCCAGCCCGGCAATTGGGGCGCTCGTTCCCTTGCTTGCGCTGCGGGCTAGTGTGCTCTGCATCGTTTTCCTCTTGCCGACGCTCACTCGGGGCCAGGACGGGGCGTTACGTGACACGATCGATCGCGAAGTCAAAGCGGCCTGGGCGAAGGATAATCTCGCAGCGCCGGAGCGATCGACGGACTCGGTGTTTCTGCGGCGAATCTATCTCGACCTGGTGGGCATGATTCCGACGTACGAAGAGGCGACTGCGTTTCTGGGCGACGCCGATCCGCAGAAGCGAGAAAAACTGATCGACAAGCTGTTGGCCGATCCGCGGTACGCGCGCAACCAGGCTCAGGTGTGGGACGTGAACCTGCTGGGCCGCAATCCGCAGGGCATCCGTTCGACCAACCGGGATGCTTTTCGCAACTGGCTGGCGACGCACTTCGAGCAAAACGTGCCGTACGATCGCATCGTCCACAAACTGTTGAAGGCCGAGGAGGACAACTCGAAGTTGTTCTACGTGGCCTATCGAAACTCGGACGATTTGACGACCACCGCGATGCGGTTCTTTCTCGGCACCCAGTTGCAATGCGCCAAATGCCACGATCACCCGTACGAGTCCTGGACGCAGCAGGATTACTACGGCATGGCTGGGTTCTTTGTACGCACTTACGTTGTCGAAACCGACGGCGCGAATGAGCACATCAAAAAATTCTATGTCGGCGAGAAGAGCACGGGCGACGTCAGTTTCACGGTTCTTCCGAAAGACGCCCAGCCGGGCACGAAGGGCGAGCCGGTCAAGCCGAGATTCCTGGGGGGCGAGGAACTGCAAGAGCCGGAACTGCCGGCCGACTTCAAAGAACCGAAAGTGGAACCCAAGCAAGCTCCGCCCAAACCGCTATTCTCGCGCCGTGAAAAGATCGTCGAGTGGATCACTGCCAAGGATAACCCGTATCTCGCGCGGGCGGCGGTGAATCGAATTTGGGCCCAGTTCATGGGCCGCGGGTTCGTCCATCCGGTCGATGATTTCAATTCGGAAAATGATCCAAGCCATCCCGAATTGCTCAAAGCGATCGAGGCGGGGTTCATCGCCCACCAGTTCGATCTGAAATGGCTCATTCGCGAAATCGTCAACAGCGCGGCGTATCAGGCCGCGGACGTCGGCCCGGTCACGGATGCGTTACCGAAGTATTACGAAAGGGCCCGGATTCGCCCGTTGAGCGTCGAAGAGTTGACGGCATCACTCCACATTGCCACCGGGCTCGGCGTCGAAGCGGCACTGAAGAGCAAGCCGTCCGGGGACATGTTGAAGTATCTCGGCGACCCGACCGACGGCCAGGGCAGGTTTCAGGGAAGCCTGACGGAGCACCTGTTCATTCACAACGGGGACACGTTTCGCGGACTGTGTTACCCACGCAACGGCAACCTGGCCGAGACCCTGCTCAAGAGCGAAGAGGACTGGAACGCCAAGGTCGAGCGGATGTTTTTGTCGGTTTTGAGCCGGACGCCGACCACCGAAGAGCGAGAGCGGTTTGTCAATTATCTGAACGTCGATCCAAAAGACACGAAGCTCGAATCACAACGAATGGAAGAGGCGCTGTGGGTGCTCGTGGCGACTTCGGAGTTTCGGTTTAGTCGATAAGTTACAAGTCGAGATTTGCAAGTTCCACGTTGCGAACCAAGAAGATCGGAGGAAAGTATGAATCCAAATCAACAATCTTCAGCTTTTAACTTGCAACCTGGAACTTGCAACCTGCAACACCACCTCAGCCGCCGCCAATTGCTCAAAGGCACGGTCGTCACGGCGGGCGGAATGGCGGTCGCGAATTGGGGTGCGCTGTTCCACTCGCAAACGATCGCGGCCGAGGCCAGGCGGACCGGCAAGCGCTGCATCATGCTTTACATGGAGGGCGGCGTAAGCCAGATCGACACCTTCGATATGAAGCCTGACCGACCGACCGCCGGTGAATTTCGCCCGGTGCAGACCAAGATCCCCGGCATCCAGGTTTGCGAATTTCTGCCGAACATAGCACGCCACGCCGACAAGCTCGCGATCATTCGCAGCATGCGAACGAAAACGCCCGATCACGGCCCCGGCGGCTATTACATGCACACGGGTTACCATCCGAGCGAGCGTTTTCCGCACCCCGAAGCCGGCGCGATGATCGCTAAGTACTGCGAAAACCCGGAAAGCGACCTGCCGAGCTTCGTCAAAATCGGGAGCAGCAGCGGCATCTACGGAGCGGGTTATCTTGGCCCGCAGTACGATCCGTTCGTCCTGGGTGACGACGGTCGGCTTCCGGGGTTCGCCAATCCTTCCGTAGCGCCGGAGATTCAGAGCCGGCGCGGCGAGCTGCTGAGCTTCATGGAACAGCGATTCGCCGAGCAGCGTCCCGGTGATCCATTCGCGTCACACCGCACGGCTGAATTGAGGACGATCCGCCTGATGCGAGCCCGCCAGACGTTTGACGTCAGCGCCGAGTGGGAAAAGGCCAAAGACCGTTACGGCGACACTCAGTTCGGCCGCGGTTGTTTCACGGCCCTGAAGCTCGTCGAGGCTGGCGTATCGTTCGTGGAGGTCGGGCATGCCGGCCACGACACTCACATGAACAACTTCCCCATCTCCAAGGCGCTTTACTCGACCATGGATCCTGCTTGGGGTTCGCTTCTGGACGACCTGACGCAGCGTGGCCTGTTACAGGACACGCTGGTCGTGTGGACGAGCGAGTTCGGCCGTACGCCGGCGATCAACGTCCGAGCGGGCCGGGATCACTTTGGCCGAGCGTGGACGGTCGTCCTGGCCGGCGGCGGCATCAAGGGTGGTCAGCATTACGGTTCCACCGACCCCGATGGCTTCGAGGTCGCGGAGAATCCGGTCAGCGAAGCGGACTATATCGCGACCATCTACAAGGCGATGGGCGTCGACCATCGGGCCAAGCACTATCTTGGCACACGCCCGATCTGGGCCACGGCGGAAGGGTCCAAGCCGATTGAGGAGTTGTTGGGATAGAGATAGGTAGAACGGGTCTCCAGGCCCGTCTCGATGTTATGTCATGATGAGCGACGGGCCTGGAGACCCGTCCTACAACCTGAATTCAACGACCATGAACGACTTCGCTGATGCCAAAGTGATTTTAACGCTCCCCTGGAATAGCGACGTGGTTTCCGCCGTTGCGTTCATCGGCAACGACAAAGTCGCGGCCGCCAACCGACGCGGCGACATCTTGATCTGGAACCTACCCGCGCCGGGCGACAAGAGCCCCGATCCGGTGCGGCGGCTGGTCGGACACACCCGCGCGATCAATTGCCTCCTACTCAGTCCCGACGGCAAGACGCTGATCTCCGCGGGTAACGATCGGACCGTGAAATTCTGGGACGCCGCGCTGACCACCGGCGAACCGGGTCAGGCCGTCCTGAATGACGGCGTCGTGCGCAAAGATCAAGGCGGCACGATGGGGCTGAACAAGATTTCGGATCCACCGCCGCCCGTCACGGCAAACGTGGTCGTGCAAAAGCCGCTCCGCGAACTGACGGCGCACCAAGACTGGATCTGGGGCCTCGCCCTCTCCCGTGACGGCAAAACGTTTGTCACGGGCGACGACTCCCGCGAGGTGATCGTATGGGACGCGCAGACAGGCGCTCAGCAGCATCGCTGGAAGACGAAGCTGTGGGTTCGCGCGCTGGACATCTCTCCGGACGGCAAGACAGTGGTAACTGCGGAGAATTTCCCCCAGTTGAAGTTCTCAGAAAAAGATGCAGGCGTGCGCGGCTGGGATGCCGAGTCCGGTGAGCTGAAGTTCGACGTAAGCGAAGAGCTTAAGTTGGGTATGGCCGCGGTTCGATTCTCCGACGACGGCAAACACCTGGCGATCTGCCAGGGCAACATCGACCGGGAAGGTGAGGCGGGGAAAGTGTTCCTGCTTGATCCCCAGACCGGTAAGACGCTCCGCGAATTGAAGCCGCCGCACTTTCGCGGGGCTACGGATCTCGCCTTCCACCCGGACGGCCAGCACCTCTTCACATCCGGCCGCGACCGACTTGTGAAAATCTGGCGGCTGAGCGACGGGGAACTGGTCCGCGACCTGGGCGAGCAAAACAAAGGGCAAAGTGAACCGTTGTACGCAATTTCGATTACCCCCGACGGCAAGCTTCTGGCCGCGGCCGATGGTACAGGGCAGATTTTGATTTATTCGTTGATGGCCACTTGAATATGCACAGAAACGGACGCGCGATGATGCGGAAAATGACCCTTAGCTTGTACTGCCTCTTGTTCTGCATCGGATCGCTCTGCGCCGAAGACACGAATCAGTTTCAACAACTCACCGTCGAACAGGCCCAAGCGCTGGCCCAGGACAAGAGCGGCAGACTGTTGCTCGACGGGCTGAAATCGTTGTCGCCCGAGGTGGCAACGGAATTGGCGCGGCATGAAGGGTGGCTGTCGCTGAACGGTTTGACCACCATTTCGGATGAGGCCGCCGCGGCGCTCGCGCAACACAAGCGTGCGTTGCATCTGAACGGTCTCACGAAGATCTCCGACGCGACGGCCGTAGCGCTGGCCTCGCATCGCAGCGAGTTGTCACTCAATGGTTTGACAGCGATCTCGGATGAGGCGGCCAAGGCGCTGGCGCGGCACACCGGCGGGCGGCTGTTTCTTAACGGACTGACAATGCTGTCCGGCGAGGCGGGTAAGGCTCTGGCGAAGCGCAACGGAGGCGGGCCGTCGTTTGCAGTGTCGTTGGAGGGGCTGACCTCGCTGTCGCACGAAGCGGCCGCGGCTCTGGCGGACTCCCACGGTCACAACTGGCAAGGCCGTTTACCCGCGTTCAAAACGGTTTCGGTCGAGGTGGCCCAAGCATTTGCGAAGGAGGGGGCGAACATCCGTTCGATGCCGGGGCTGACGACGATCTCCGACGAGGCGGCCCGATTGCTGCTGCCGAAAATTGGTGGCAATTTGCCGGTTCTCAAAACGCTCTCGCCCGAAGCCGCCAAAGCGCTGGCACAGGCTCGCGGGTCTCTAGTCCTTAACAGTTTGACGAACCTTTCCGGCGAGACGGCCAAGGCGCTGACCGAAAACGCTCAAAACCGGGGCGATCTGTATCTGAACGGCCTGACGGCGGTCACGCCGGAGACGGCGCGGGCCATCTGCCGGCGCGAAGGGGATCTGTATCTAAACGGGCTGACGTCGATCCCGATCGAAGTACTGAAGGCGCTCGCCGAACACAAATCGCCGGGCTATGCCAAGCCCGTTGTCCATCTCGACGGTCTGACTACGCTTTCCGACGAAGCGGCGGCGGTGCTCGCGTCATGGGAGAAATGGAGCGGCGAACTGCCTGCGCTGACGGCGATTTCGGAACCGTCGGCGACGGCTTTGGCGACGTCGCGGAAGTTCCAAGGCAACCTCCCGTCGCTCAAGAAACTTTCGCCGGAAGTGGCCCGCGCGCTCGCCCAGCGGAAGGGAAATCTGTCGCTCGACGGCCTGACAAGCCTGTCAGACGAGGTTGCTGCGGCGCTGGCGAAACATCAGGGTGGAACACTCTCGCTGGGTGGTCTGACGAACCTGTCGGACAGCGCGGCCGCGGCGCTCGCCAAGCACAACGGACGTTTATCACTCGGCCGCCTGATAACGCTTTCCAATGGCGCAGCCCAAGCGCTGGCCGGGTACAAGGGCGACTGGCTCATGCTCGACGGCTTGACCAGTCTGTCGGACGACGCGGCGAAAGCGCTGGCGCAGCGGCATGGCGTGCTGTCCGTTGTCGGCCTGAAAACGCTCTCGGATGAGGTGGCCCAGATGCTGCAAGCCAATCCGATGATCATCACTAGCCCGACGCGCCAGCGAGGGAATGTGGCGCACGGGAATGCGGCGGACAGTTCCCCTCGCTCGCGCGTCGGGCTGGTGTCCGATGAAAAGTTCGTCCGCTCATTCTTTGCCTCTCACTGTGCCGACTGCCACGATGACGGCGCCAATGAGGGTGAATTCGAACTGAAGAAACTCGCCAGCGACGACGTCACCGGCCGTGTCGCGTATGCGTCAATCTTCGAGCGGCTTCGCGCGGGGGACATGCCACCGCCGTCGGAACCAAGGCCGAAGGCGGACGCCGTGGCCAAGGTGGTGGACTGGATCGCGGCGAAACTCGACTCGCCGCTCCCCGCGCCGCCCACGTACTACGCCGTCAAGGAAAAACCGGTCGATGGCAACCGGTTGCCCAACGCGATCTTGTTCGGCGGGCCGCGCGGGCCGAGCGTCCCGCCACCGCCGCGGCTCTGGCGGCTCTCGCCCGAAGCCTACAGCACCTGGGCGGCATCCACGTTCAACGTCCACGGGTTGCAGCAGCCGTTCGGTTTGATCCAGGAAGCCGGCTTCCGCGACTTTTCCGCCCTCTACGCGCCCGACGAAGGCGCAACCGGCCTGCTGTTGTCCAATGCGGAACAGATCGTGGCGGCTCAGGTCCGCGGCCATCAATTAGTGAACGTGAACGAGACGCCGGAGGCGGCCAAGGAGCAACTCTGGCCAGGCGAAGGTCGCATCCAGACCGCCAGCCAGGCCGAGCAACAAATACTGAGAAGCGGGTTACGGGTTCGGCAAGGCAACGGCGTCTTTGCGCCGCTCATGCATCCGGACGTGAAAGCCAACGAGGACGAATTGAAGCGGGCCATCTCGCAACAATATCAAACCGCTCTGGCCCGCCCGCCGAGCGAGCAAGAATTGGCAAGCGTGGTTGCGCTCTACAACGAGATCGCTGCCGACGGGGATTGCTCGATTGCCGGCAAGACCGTCCTGATGGCGCCGCTGATGGTCCCAGAAGTGATCCTCCGCTTCGAGGTCGGTTTGGGCGCTGAGGTACGGCCGGGCGTGCGCATGCTCTCGCCACGCGAAACGGCCATGGCGCTCAGTCTGGCGCTGTCGCGAAAACGTGACCCCGGCCTGCTGGGCGCCGCCGCCGAGGGCAAGCTCACGACAAGAGAAGAAGTCGCCGCGACCCTCCAACGCATCCTGGAAGAGCCGCGGATTGAGAAGTCGCGCGTGGTGTGGTTCTTCCGCGAATACTTCGACTACTACCGCGCTCCCGACGTGTTCAAAGACCCGCTGCCCGATTATTTGACACGGCGCGGCGCGTACTACAATCCGCGAGGCTACGTCGACGACACCGACGTGTTGGTCATGAGCATTCTGGCCAGTGACCGGGATGTGCTCAAGCAACTGCTGACGACGACCGAGTCATTCCACACGCATGAGTTGTTTGTCCCAAATGGCACGCTGGACGATCTTCGCTACGCGGACAGTCCGCTCTTTCGTCCGTTCAGTCCCCTGGCGTCGGATCACCGCCGCGAGCAGCAAGGGGAGCGCATCGGCGTCCTGATGCAGCCGAGTTGGAACGTGGCATGGTCGACAAATTTCCACAACGACATCGTCCGCCGCGGCCGCTGGGTGCGCGAACATCTGCTGGGCGGGCGGGTGCCCGATCTGCCGATCAACGCGGCCGCCATGATTCCCGACGATCCGCACCACACGCTGCGCCAGCGGCAGATGGTCACGCGGGCCGCCGAGTGCTGGAAGTGCCATCACAAGATGGACGAACTGGGGCTGCCGTTCGAGAACCTCAACCACTACGGCTTCGCGCGGAACGCCGAAGAAGTGCTCGACCTGGAGGCGATGGAGCAGAGCGGCAATAAGGACGCCAAGATCTACCGCGACGCCCCGCTGGACACGACCGGGTTCATCCGGAACAGCGGCGACCCGGCGCTCGACGGACCGGTCCGCGACGCCCCCGAGATGCTCCGCCGGTTGGCCGAATCCGACCGCGTGCGGCAGATCTTCATTCGCCACGTCTTCCGCTACTTCCTCGGCCGCAACGAAACCCCCGGCGACGCGGTCAGCCTGCAAGAATCCGAACAGGCGTATCTCGACGACGGCGGCAGCTTCAAGGCGCTGCTGGTCTCGCTGTTGTCATCCGAATCATTCCTTTACCGAACTGTACCGTCGATTACCAAGGCCCCCCAATGAGCCTCTCAAACACCACACTCAAAATGGTCACATCAGATCAACTGGACCGACGTTCGGTTCTCAAAGGCGTCTCACTCGGCGCGGGTGCGGTGGTACTGCAGCCGTTTTTGAACGCGCTGGCGGCCGAGGCGAGGGGCGAAGCGCCGCCGCCGCGGATCGTCTTCGTTGTCGAGGCCAACGGACTGTGGGACCACCACATCCGTCCGCAGACGCTCGGTAAGGCTGGCGCGTGGAACAGCCCGTTGGACAAACTCGTCGATGTGCCGCTGGCGGGACACGCTCTGCCCGAGCCGATCGCCCCCCTGGCGGCGTTCAAGGACCGGATGTCGGTTGTGCTGGGTTTGTCCAGTAAGCATGTCACTCCGAACCACGGCGGCGGATATGGAGTATTCAATTGCTGCACGCAAGGTCAGGGCACACACCATGCGGTCCACACGCAGACGATCGATCACGCGCTGGCGGCGACGTCGGCAAACGTCATTCCGGTGGTCGGGTTAGGCGTTTCCGCATCCGCCGACAGGGTCTTCGCCAATTGGCTGTCGGTGAGTGAGCCGATGCGGCCGCTGCCGTTCATCTGCCAGCCAGAGGTTGCCTTCCGCATGCTCTTTGGCAGCGTGGCGGAAGGGGAAGCGGGGAAGCTCTACCAAGCGAGAAACAAGTTGCTGGACTGGTGCCGCTCCGACATCCGGCGCGTGCGGGACGCTCTGCCGCAGATGGACCGCGAAAAGCTAGACGTATACCTCGACACGTTCGAGCAGATGCGGTCGCGGCAACAGAAGCTCAGCGACATCAAGGACCGCTTGCAGGCCAACCTGCCCGCTCTCGACAAATTCGACTGCAAGCGGACGACCGGCCGCTTCGAGGCGCAATGCTCCGTTGCGGTGGCGGCGTTGGCTTCGCGACTAACAAACGTGGTCGTGATCGACACGGCCTGTGGCTACCAGGGGTATCACATCTGGAAGGACCTTGGGGTCACTCTGGACGGCCACTCCATCGGCCACATGGCGGGCCAACCGGATCGCGAGAAGCATGCCGTGCCGGTCCGGCGGTTCTATGCCGAACGGGTCGTCGATCTCGCCCAGCGAATGGCCGCCATCAAGGAAGGCAACGGCACGCTGCTCGACAACTCGCTCATCATCTACTTGAGCGACGCGGCCGAGGAGCACCACGGGACGGGTCAGCAATGGCCGATGGTGCTAGTCGGGAATCTTGGCGGGCGACTGAAGACGGCGGGGCGCTTCCTGCAGTTCCCCGGGTACAACAAGGCCGGCCACCGGACGATGTCCAACTTCTTCCTGTCGCTGCTGCACGCCGTCGGCGACAAACGCGAAAAGTTCGGCGAACCCGACCGCGAGCTTGCGGACATCGACATTGCCGGGCCACTGGCGGAGATTCTGGCTTAGCAGGACGAACATGGCGAATTCGATCGAGTCACCTTTCGACGTACACCAGCCCGACGTGCCAGCGAGCGGGCCGGATGTTTCCTTGCTTGCGAAGCGGGCTGGTGTCATTTGCGCCGCTGTTACTTTCGTCTTGGCGATGATCCTGGATGCCCATGCTGCCGAATCGCTCGACACGAAGGAGATCAAGAACAGTCTGGGCATGAAGCTCGTGTACATCCCGCCCGGAAAGTTCACGATGGGCTCGCCTGAAACGGAACCGGGCCGCGAGGAACAGGAAACTCCGCACGAGGTGGAGCTGACCAAAGGTTTTTACCTGGGGGCCTACGAGGTCACGGTTGGTCAATTCAAACAGTTTGTTGCCGATACGAAGTTTCAGACCGACGGCGAACATGACGGCAAAGGCGGTTGGGGCGTGAACGAAGCGGGATCGATCGAAGTTAAGGGGAAGTACACCTGGAAATCTCCGGGCTTCAAGCAAAGCGATGACCATCCCGTGGTGCTGGTGAGCTGGAGCGACGCGAAGGCATTTTGCCGCTGGTTAAGCGACAAAGAGAAGAAAGAATACCGGTTGCCTACCGAAGCCCAGTGGGAGTACGCGTGCCGGGCGGGAACGCAAACAGCCTACACGTTCGGAAATGATCCCCAGCCGTTGCAGGTGTTTGCAAATATCGGCGATCGGCCGGCGGGAAATCCCAAAGACGGCTACCACCAGGCGGCCCCGGTCGGTCGATTCAAACCGAACGCCTTTGGCCTGTACGACATGCATGGGAACGTGTGGGAATGGTGCGAGGACCGGTACGTCGCGAATTCCTACAGACCGGAAAAGCAGACGGATCCATCCGGACCCACGTCTGGCAATGCCCGGGTGCAGCGCGGCGGCGGTTGGTCGAGCGCCGCAAGCCGCTGCCGCTCCGCCGCCCGTATTGGACGCGATTTGGTGGCCTACCGCGGAAGCTACCAGGGCTTCCGCGTGGCGTTGGTGCAAGCCGCTGCCGGGGCACCCAGGGAATCAGGAGCCGCCCGGGAAAAGCGCGCCGGCGGACGTGTGGCCTACATGCTGCTCGTCAACGGCGCGGTGACCGACGCCGTCGTTAAAACCGCGTAGGTCGAAGGCCACAAGAGCGTGAACCCACCGTATGTCGGCACCTGGCATTCGTTCCTCAAAGGGATGGATTCGATTCAGAAAGGCCGACTCGATCCGGTCGAGCGGGGCGAAATCGACGTGATGCTGATCGGCACGCTGTTGTGCTATCCCAACGCCGAAACCTGGAAGAATCACCTGGGCCCCAACGACTCGACGCTGGCGGGCCTCGCGGCTCTTGGCGTCAAGAACAACCCGAAGTTCCGCATCGTTTGGCAGACGTACGTTTGGCCCGTGGGTCAGATGCCGAAGGACGGTAAAAAGACGCTCGACGTGGCCGCCATGAAAAAACGGGCCGCCAATGAGCCGCTGAAAGAGTTGGAAAAGCTGGTCGATGCGATCAACGAGAGGCACGGTCGGCAAGTCGTGCTGATTTCGCCGGTCGGTGTGGCCACGATCGAGCTGGTGGAGATGGTCGCCGACGGAAAGTTCCCCGGCATCACTGATCCGGCCGATCTGTGGACCGAGTTCAACAGGCACTCCAACCGGCACGTGCTGGCACTGACGTCGCCACGATGTACGGCGTCTCACCCGTGGGGCTGAAGCCGGACTTCTCGAAAGTCACGTACGGCGGCGGCGGAAAAAGCCCAGGCATTCAGTCGATGGAGGGCATCACCGACGAACAGCACGCCATCTTGCAGAACATCGCTTGGGAGACGGTATCGAAGTATCGGCATGCGGGTTTTGCGAACAACAAGTAGGACGGGCACTCCTGCCCGTCCTACGACCATCCTCCCGGAGATTCATTCATGAAGCGATTATTCAAATATTCGTTGCTGTTCCTCCTCGGCCTGCCGATGCTGCTTGGTCGCGAAATCGAGGCCCAAGGCGACGAACCTGCGAAACCCAAAAAATGGCCCGGTGCCTGGGTGCCGGAAGGCAAACCGCTGCGGGGCTTCCTGCATTTCGACGGCAGGCAAGCGGGCAATCCCAAGCCTTGGCAGCCCTTCTGCCAGCGTCACGGACTGGTCTGGTTTCCCCACGGGCGTGATGGTGACGTAGCCGTATTGGATGAGAAATTTCGCGCGGAAGTCGCCGCGGAGCTGAATCATCCGGAACTCGTCAACGCTCCGGTGATCCGCGTGGGACTTTCATCGAACGGCGGGTTCACGATGCTGCTTGCTCAACAGCACCCGGATCGTATGTTGGCGTGCGTGGCCCATCAGCCGTTGCCGCCCTGGGCCAAGCGAAATGAGAGCTTCCACTTCAACCGGAGGACCGAAACCAAGTCGTCGCTCGTGGGAACGCCCCACGACATTTCGCAATCGTTCCGTGTGCCGTGCATCCAGCAAGCAGGCGAGAACGATTCGGTGTGCGGCACCATCATGGCGTATGGCCTCGACCGTTACGCTCGCAGCCAGAAAGCGCCGTGGACCTATTTCTGCCTGCCCCGTGGCGGACACGGCAACGTCGTCCCGAACGAGCTGTTGATGCCGTGGCTCGACGGCGTCATCGCTCAGCGACTTCCGGCCGACGTCGATCTTTCCAAAGGACCGCCCAAGCTCAACGACATCCGGATCGAAGCCGGTTGGATGGCCAATCCGCACACTTTGGAAATCGCCGAGTATGCGAAATACGACGGCGATAAATCCCAGGCCACCTGGTTGCCGAATGAAGCGAGCGCCCTGGCATGGAAGAAGCTGGGCGTGGCCATGCCATTCGAACTCCCCGAGCAATCGGTACGGATGCCTTCCGGGCTGATCGACAAATTGGTGATCCACGATCCCAAGTCGAATCGGGTCGTGCCCTCCGATTTGGTCTATGGTGAGCCGTGGAAGATCGTCGCGAATCTGAAGCCGGGAGACGTGGGTTGGAAAATGTTTCCCAGCGCCGGTCCCGTGGCCGTGATCGGCAAGGTCCCCGAACTCGTTCGCGGCTGCGACTGGATCGTGGCCGATAATGCATCCCTGGCCTTTGCGGGCGACGTTCTGATGGAGTTTACCATGACTGATAACGCAACGGTCTACGTTGCCCACGACGAGAAGCTCGCGAAGAAGCCCGCCTGGCTCGCGGACTGGAAGGACGCGGGGGAGTCGCTGCAGGCCGGCTATCTGGGGAATGAACGCAGCTTCCGGATCTTCGAGAAGTCGTTTCCCAAAGGGGCCACAGTCAAGCTCGGCCCGAACGGCACGAGTTTAGAGAAACAGGAGAAGCCACAGTTGCAACCGTGGATTTACCTGACGATTGTAAAACCCCAGAAACAACAGTAACCGGTACCCGGACCCACTTGAATCGGAAGGCTTTCGATGCGTTTCATAATATCGATTGGAATTGTTTGCAGCTTCCTTTCCTTGTCAACCAACAGTTGGTTCAATTTTGTTCCGGGCGGCGTTGCCGATCAGGTTAAGGCGGCCGGGATCGAAGGACATAAGGAAGTTAAGGCCGCTAAGCCGAACGACTTCAGCCCCATTGAGACCGGCGACGTCGATGTCTACGCGCATGGCGTGCATTGGTGGATGGAAGTGCCGTGGTCGCACGGAGTCACGGCGGAAAAGATCGTCGAAATGGGGCTGAAGGCGAATCCGAATTTCCGCGCGTACTTTCACGCCGCGTGGCTGGTCGGCGATGGTCGAGCCAAGGAGATCAAGACCACAGCCGACTACGACAGTTCGAACCTCGCCGATGTGCAAGCCGCACTCGACAAGACGCGCAAAGGTGTCGAGGCCACGGTCGACAAACTGAACGAGAAGTTCGGCAAGCGAGTGGTGTTCCTGGTGCCGGTTGGCGATGCCACGCTGAAGCTGCGAGCGCTGGTTCTCGAAGGCAAGTACCCTGGCGTCACGAAGCAGTCCGAACTTTGGAACGACGCGATGCCGCATGCCGGCGTGCATGTCATGGCCCTCAGCGGCTACTGCCACTTCGTCGCGATCTACCGCACCTCGCCGGTCGGGCTGAAGATCGACCGGTTCAAGGAACTAACCGACGAGCAGCATGCGATCTTGCAAGAGATCGCGTGGGAGACGGTGTCGAAGTATCCGCATGCAGGAATCGTCAGCACCGAAGATCCGAAATCGCCAACCGCCTCAAACTCACCCGCGGGCTTGCGGGTGCTGAACGGCGGGCACAGTTGGTCGACGGAAAACTCCGCGCCGTTGTGCCAGGCGGCCGGGATCGTCGGGCACAAACGGATCACGGGCATCAACGGTAACCGCATCGAGGACGTGACGCCGTTGCTGGAGAAAGGCGAGATCGACGTCTACGTCTGGCAGCACAATTCGGTCGGTCCGGAGTTCCCCCGGTTCCTGCCGACCCTCGTGGACCTCGGCCCCAAGCACAATCCCAACTTTCGCGTCCTCATGCAGATGCCGTGGCTGGTGCATGACGGACGACAAGGCGTCAAGTTGCCCGAGGAGTACGAAACAACGGACCTCGCGGAATATCAAACCAAGATGGAAAAGTACCGCCAGGAGCAGGAAGCCTACGTGGACGAGGTCAATGCCAAGGCGGGCAAACGAATCGTGTTCCTCTTGCCGCTCGGCGACGGCATGCTGGAGGTGCGGAAGATGATCGTGGCCGGGAAGTTTCCGGGCATAACGAAAGTGAATTACCGAGAAAAGCTGGGCGACCGCGGTTCCATACTGCAGGGCGACATCATGCCGCACCAGGGACATCTTGGTCATCGACTGGGAAACTATATGCACTTCGCCGCTATTTATCGCATGTCGCCGGAAGGGCTCAAGTTTCCGGGCAAGGACGGTGATGGCTTGACCGACGACCAGCGAGCAATCCTGCAGAAACTCGCCTGGGACATGGTCTCGAAATACCCTTACGCCGGCATCGCGAAGTTCGAAGCTCTCCGACCTTCCAAGCAGGGCGAGAACGCTGTCCCGAGAACTGGCGCGGGCGCGATGGCCGTGACCGCAGCTTTGAAGGGTTGGAAGGAAACGAAGGACCTGCCCGCTGATACCGTGGTCACCGCGATCCAGGCTTCAAAATCCCTGATGACCGAATCAGCCAGTTTTCCCTTCGGCGGCATCTCGAACTCGTCGTATCGCAGCGCCTTAAGGAGCAGACTTTGCTCAGCCTGCTTTGGCACGATGGCCGGTCCGCTGTCGCCACCTCGTAGCAAGCCCGCGCGATGATCGACTCGCAATGCGCCCTGCACAATCTTCGCCCCGGCCGCATGGCACTCAAAACAGTGCTCGACCAGCACCGGACGAATCTTCGTTTCAAAAAATGTGAGCTGCTGCTTAGTGAATTCGCGAGGTTCATCGGCTTCGGCCCGTGAGACCAAACACGCCAGCGCCAACAGCAGGACTGCCAATCGATTCATGACGTCTCCCTCGCTAAACGATCAAGCACGGCCTGCATGTGTTGCTGCATCGCGTCAGCGGCGGCATCCGGATTGTGTTCTCGAACTGCCCGCAGAATCGCCTTGTGCAGTTTCCGCCCCAACGCGTTTTCCCGCTGCGACGGCGTGGTGCGAACCATCTGCGTGAGGACGAATTCGTAGATCACCTCGATCATGTTCTGCATCAGCGGATTGCCCGCGATATCAATCAACTTGCGATGGAAGGCAAAGTCCAGTTCGAGTGCTTCCGCATAGGGCAAGTCCTCATCGTCGAGCTGCTTCAACAAAGCGGCAAGCTCGGCAACGTCGTCAACGGTGGCCAGTTCCGCGGCCTGCCGCGCAGCCTGTACTTCCATCGCCGTCCGCAGTTCGGCATAAGAGCGAAGTTCCTGCGGCGAAATCGTCACTGCGGATCGCAACAGCCGCACACAGTTGGTCAGACTGGTCCGATTCCCGACGAACGTGCCGCGTCCCCGCTGGATATCGAACAGCCCCATGCTCTGCAGTCGGGCCAACGCCTCGCGCAACACCGGACGACTCACCTTGAGCTGCTCGACGAGTTCATGCTCACCAGGGAGCCGCTCACCCGCTGACAAATTCTGGTCTTTGATGACCCCAGCAATCCGCCAGATCCGCCGTCGTCTGCCGTTCAATTGCTTCAATCTGCATGAGCTCTTCTCCACAACCGCAGTGTCAACATGTCGGACATGGTAGCAGGAGCAGCAGTGGTGTCAACCTGTCAGACACGTTAGCGCTGCCGGGAAAGCCCTAAAGCGGGAAAGAACAGATTCCTCGTCAGCGGCATGGCAAGATTCAATCTCAGAATTACCCGCTGCGGGTCGAGTCTGGGAAAACCATCCGGATGAGTGGGCTCTGTCGAGGAGCACGTTTGACAGTCCGACCTCGTCGCCAGTCGCTAAGGCAACCTGACCCCAGCCTCAGGCAATCGAGGCGGTTTGATCGTCTTTGAATCAGGTCAGATGAAAGGTCACCGCTAACGTTGCGGCATGGCGGCAGCGCTGACTAAGGAGCAATCGCAGTTCCGGAACCGAGCCAGCAGGCCTTCACTCGGTGTAGCAAAGTGTAGTTAACATTTCTGATTTTCCCTGAATTCGCCTGAGACAACCGCGATCCAAAATCTTAGAAAACCCAAAAAACAGAGCTTTTCTCAGCGATTCTCGCCAATTGCCCAATCTCACTGACCGTTGTCGTCGGCCATGATCAGTACGAAATTGGGGACGCCTGACGGATCGGCGGCGGAGGCAATGCTTCCGCCAGCGAGGAGTGCGATCCATGCGAACGCTGCCAGGAGGATCGTTGCGATTCGGTGCGGCGATCGGGCCAGCAGACCCGGAGGAGACGTGTTCGGCGCGGCGTGCATGGGGATTCCTTGGTGTCAAACCTGGGGCGGACGAGTAGCTCCTCCCCAGTATCAGGCGGACTCGCCTGCCGGTCAACTTTGCGGAACCAGGAAAACAGCGCCAAGCGCAGGGGTTACCCTGGCCAGGGATGCGTACCGATGACCGACTTCCAGCCGCTCGGCCAGCAAAGCGGCGGGCGGCGCTGTTCGATAGAAAGAGCAACGCAGATTACCTGGTTTGACGCATCACGAACCGATGAGACGCATCACGAATAGCCGCATTGCTAACCAATGGGACGCATCGCTAACCGATTTCAGTGATGTCGCTGGTGCTGTCGCCGAACTTCTCGGCAGGCACGTCCATTTTCTGGACCATGGTGAGCAGCAGGTTGCTGAGTCGGGCGTTGGAGTTCACCGGCTGGTTGCAGATGGCGTAGTGCTTGCCCGCGTTTTCGAGATCATAGGCGTAGCCTTCCGGCTTGCCGAGGGCGTTATAGTCGACATGCTGGCCGTGCCGGATACAAAGGGCTTTTCCGCCGGCGAACAGAATCGGCAGGTTGGCGTTGCCGTGGCCGTGCCCGTAGGCCATACCGCTGCCGTACAGGCACATGGTGCTGTCGAGCAGCGGGCCGTCCGCGTCCTGCACTTCGGCCAGTCGATCGAGGAAGTAGGCGAATTGCTGAATGTTAAAAGTATCGCTGGCCGTAAGGTCGCGCATCATCCGCTCATTGCCGTTGTGATGCGACAGGCCGTGCCGCGCCTGGATGCCGATCTCCGGGATGGCCGGGCCGCCGTTTTCGTAACCGGTGCAGAAGGTGGCGACGCGGGTCTGATCGGTCTGGAAGGCGAGCACCATGATGTCGTACATGGTGCGGAGATACTCGCCAAACTGTTCCACAGAGACGTTGCGATCGAGCTTGCTCTTGTCGGCGGAATCGATCGTCGGCCGCGGCGTATCGAGCCAGACATTGGCGCGCTGGGTGCGAATCTCCACTTCGCGAACCGAGGTAAGGTACTGATCCAGTCGCCCTCGATCCGCCTGGCCGAGCTTGCCGCCGACGGACCTGGCTTCTTCCAGGACGGCGTCGAGGATGCTGGCCTGACGCTCGTATCCGCGTCGCTGTTCCGTCGCGCCGCCGGGCGATTCTTCGAAGAGTTCCCGGAAAACGACCGAAGGATTTTTCTGGGCAGGCAGATGAATGCCGTCGACGTTCACCGCAAGTCCGCCGCGTTCCGCCGATAATTCAATTGAAGAAAATCGGGTATGCGGGGACGTCGACTGCGCCATGAGCTGGTCGGCCGAGATGGTATTGCGCTCGGCAGGCCCAATCTTCGCCCCGGTCAGCCAGATCTCAATGCCGCTGTGGTGTTTGCCGACGCCGTGCGGATGATGCAGGCCGCTAAAGGGGGTGATATGGTCCCGATGCCTGGCGAGCGGGGCCAGCGACTTGGAGAATTCGTAGTCCTTGCCAGCGGTGGTGATCTGGTAGTCCAGAGTGTTCACGCCGTTGGGCAGATACATAAATGCGCTGCGTTTTACCCGCGGCGAGGCTCCGGCCGCCGAGGCGAGAGGCGTCATACAATCCAACAACGGCAGGGCCAGCGAAACGCCGATCCCCCGGAGAACGTGGCGCCGGTCGAGCAGCCAGCTTTGCGAACGGGTCGAGCTCATGAAATGCATCTCCAGGAAACAATGCGGCTATGTGCGAAGCCGAATACTGAGTCAGGTTAATTCCGGATTCGTTCTTCGGGCGGTAATTTTGTGGCAGGAAAATCATTGGGTCGTAAACGGACAATTCGACCGGGACGAAACCCTTCAAGCAGTTCCTCAATCGGCACACGAAGAGTCAGGCCGGAGTGTCCAAAGGGCGGCTCAGGGGTTGTCTTCACCTCGAGCAGCGGGCCGCTCTTCGAATCGTACGCATGCATGTAAGTCCGCAGGTTGGGTTCCGCAACGGCGATATGGATCCTGCTTGCCGATTTCACCTGCTCGTAAAGCGACGGGTCGCAGCCGTCAAAAAGGGTGACCGTGAGGACGCCCTTGCCGCCGCCCTGGTCTTCGACGTGCTCAATCCAACCGGGGAGCCAATGATAGCGCAGGTACCGAATGTTGACCTGTCGCTGAAGTTCCGCAGCGGTGGATCGGCTCAATTCGTCCACCCACACGTCGGTGACGTGCATGCGTCCCATCCCCCAGTCCATCGCCCAGGTGAAGTTGAACTGCACCGTCTGACCGGGAGCCAGATCGGTGATACTGCCGATCTGCTTTCCCTTCCAGACACGCGTGCTTTCATCATAGTTAAACATCTGCTTGCCAAGGGGACCATCTCCCTCCGCGGCGCCCGTCGAAACGACATGAAGTTTTCCCGGCTCGATCGACTCGATCTTCCACGCCTGCCCAAGACGCTCGTAAAAGCTGAAACTGTCTTCGAGCGTAATCGCGTGATCCTGCTGCTTGACATAAGCCCCCAGCCGCGGCCGTTTTTCATCGGCCGAGTAGCCCAAAGGGTAAACGCAGTAGGCGTGCAGCACCGTGCCGATGGGAATATCGCGAAGTTCGGCCGGGGCGCCATGGTAGCGAACCGTGGCGTAAGGCAGCAGGACAAACGGCTGGGAGTCGGACGAGTGGTACTTTTCCAGATCGCGGTTGCCGATGATTCGCAGCCTGCCGTGCCGGTTGATGGCGTCGATCTCGACCAGCTCTCCCGCATGGTACACGCCGACATTCGCCGGGGGGAACTCGCCCAGTTGCGGCACATATTCTGTGAGCGGGTCGGCGCCGAGAGCAGAGGGGACGACGCCGACCGCCATCCATAAAACAAGCGGAAGTAATTTCATAAACGGCGTCTCGTTAGCGCTGCAGGAACAGGTCGGAAGTCACAAAATTTTCAAGGACGGTCCGCAGCCGATAGTCGTCGGCCTTGCTCGCCTTGGCGATGGCCTGGATGCGAGGGGCGTCGTCCACCGTCATGGCGCGGCGGAGTGCGAACGTGGCCAGTTGACCGACGAACGCCTCGGCGAAGCGGTCCAGATCCGCAGCGAGGAGGGCCTTGAACTCATCAGGGCCGGCGAACGCCTGTCCGTCGGGCAGCACGCCGGCTGCGTTCACCGGGGGATTCTCCCCTTTCCCGCCATCGACCCGTTCCACGGTGCGCCAGGCGCCGACCGCGTCGTAGTGATCGAAGGCAAAGCCCAGTGGGTCAATTCCACGATGGCACGATGCGCACACGGCCTGGGTGGCGTGGGCTTCGACCTGCTGGCGGATGGTCGCTTTCGGTTCATTCAGCGGCGTGGGAACCAGCGGCTCCACGTTCGGCGGCGGAGGCGGTGGCGTGCGACCGTAGATCGCCTCGGACACCCAGACGCCTCGGTGTACGGGACGATGCCGTGAACCATCGGAGGTCAACGACAGGATCGACGCTTGCGTCAGCAGCCCGCCGCGATGATCCTGGGGGCGAAGTTTCACCTTTTGAAAGCCAGGCGCCGCCGGCGTCGGCAGGCCGTAGTGCCGGGCGAGCCGCTCGTTGGCAATCGTCCAGTCCGAGACCAGAAACTCTCGCAAGGAGCGATTCTCGTCGAGCATCGTGCGAAAATACGCTTTCGTTTCCAGCACCATACTCCGTTCGAGCCAGGCGTCATAATCGGGATAGAGCTGCGGGTCCGGCGCGACGGCGCCGACGCGATGCAACTGCAGCCATTGCTGCGGAAAGGCGTCGGTGAAACGCTCGATCTTCTCGTCCGCGAGCATTCTCGCAAACTGGGTGCGGAGGACCGAATGATCGCGGAGCTTGCCGTCGGCCGCCGCGGCGAAGAGCGCCTCGTCCGGCATGGACCCCCAGAGAAGATAGGACAAACGCGTCGCCAGCTCCCAGTCATTCACCTGTTCCCGGTGTTCGTCTGCGGAGCCTTCCTCGATATAGAAGAAGCTCTTCGAGGTAAGAATGCCGACGAGCGCCGCTCGATACGCGGCAGCGGACGACGCGCCCACGGCCAGTTCGCTCTCCAGGACTCGAACATAGGGGGCCAGCTCCGTATCCGTTGCAGGGCGGCGCCAGGCGCGCGAGGCAAAACGCTGAAGCGTCGCCGTGGCCTCCTGCATATTCAGCGGTTCAGGCGACGGCGGCGGGGTAATCGGTTTTCCCTTGACCATCGGCGGCAGCGAAACGGCCAGCGAGCTCGGCCAGGCATGCTCGCGTTTCTGGCGAACGTCGTCGCTTACCAGCGGGCCTTCCCACTCGACCTTGTCCAAAATCAACAAGGGATAAATGGCTTGCCGTTTGTCGTCGAACAGCTTGTAGCCCACCGGGTTCAGGTGACCCACTTCCCGCGAACTGGTAAAGACGTTGTTCCGGTTATTCAGCCCGCCAGCTGCGATGTTCCCTTCCCCGTTGGGGCCGCCAGGGAAGCCGGGCATATTGTTCCATAAGGCGTAGCTGCCGGCCGAAAGTGACTGCGTCCACTCCAGGGTAAGCGGTTCCTCCTCCGGCGCGACGATGTCTGCATCGTAGACGTGCGTTCTTAACTGGGTGTTCCAGATCGTGAGGTGCGGAGCCCGGCCGCCGGCAGGACGCACGCCGCTCAAACGCAGTCGCAGACGATAAGCCCCCGGCTTGTCGATCAGGATCGAGCCGCTCCCGGGGCGCTCGGTTCCCACGCGGCGGTTCGGCCAAAGCAGCGTTCGCACTGGGCCCTCCAGGCCATGCTCCTCTAGCCAGCGCTCTTTCCCTTTCGTCGGATCGACCTCCGACAGTTTGGCGCCTTCCCCTTGTTCGGGAAAAGCGGAGCCGACGACTTGCTCGGCCGCCTTGAGGTAACGCTCAATGTGCGACGGCGACAGCGTAAGTTGGGCGCCAATGCGATCAAAACCGCGCCAGCGCGGATCCTCGTTCAATGCGCCAGGCGCCAGCGGGTCGTAATGCACGCCGAGCAGGTCTTGAACAGTATTGGCGTATTCTTCGCGACTGAGCCGGTAGTAAGCCACGGGCCCGCGCTTCGCCAGGCGGGCCGCTTCGCCTTCCGCGAGGCGGGCCGAGATAAACTCGACCACCTTGGCGAGTTCGTCCGGCTTGGGCTGAGGCTGCCTCCGCGGCGGCATCTCTCCCGTGTTCATCCGGAAGACGACCTCGCTCCAGCTCAGGGCGTCGGCATGCGAAGTGAATGCCCCGCCCAGCGTATCCAGGCGGAAATCTCCCTCCTGGACGTTGCCGTCATGGCATCGGACACAATAGGTTTTCAAGAAGGGAGCAACGACCGCATCGAACGTGTCCGGCGCCGCAGCCTGCGCGAGTTCCGCCCCTGCCGCTGCCATCAGGAACGCAGCCACCAAACGCCAGACCATTGTCATCTCCCCAGAAGCATATCAATCATCGCTCAAAGCGCCGTCGTGAGCAGGCGACCCACGCTGGTCGCGTACTCGCCGCCCAGGCAGTTTATTTGAGGCAATCGCGCCTCACAAGCGAGGAACCCATCGGAGGGGACCATTGCGTTTCCAGCGTTTGTCACTTTTTCTGGCAATCGGAGAGGTCATCTTGGCGTCCCTTACTAAAGCTCCCCCAAATAGGGCCACCCATATTTCACCGGAAGATCTCAAAAGAGACGAAACTGAGTTTTGCGACGCCACGGAATGGTCGCCGTCGCCTGACAGCCTTCGGCACGACGCCATCAGAAACACGGCAGAATCGAGGGTGGGGTTGCTGCACGACGGCCGACGGCAAGGCAGCGCGCACAGCGATCCGCATTCATTCGGGCCATGAAGAAAAAAGATATCGCCAGCTCAAACTAACCAGCGAAACATTCGCGGGCGGTTTGCATCCCGGCCAGCCAGCGTTTCCCCTGGCGTGCTGCTTCGGCGGCGAGCGTCGCAGGGGCGCCGGCGGCGCGGTGGAAGAGCTTGCGGAAGTTCTGGACCGTGTCCACCCAGAGGTCGGACGAGATCTGTAGCCGCTCCATAATCGGAGCCAGATCGGAAGGGATACTGCCGCGTTTCCCGCGACGGATCTGCCGGCCGGTCCAGTCGAGCAGTTTCAAGTACGCCGTGAGATCCAGCGACAGATACCCGCGGTGCGAGGCCCGGCGTGCGGGTGCGGCGGTTGAGCGTTCGCTTTGCTCGTCCAGTTCGATCGGGCTGAGCCAGTCGTCGGTTGAGCGCTTCGAGTGTCGAGTTGTGCCACTCGTCGCCTTACGGGCCTCGATCCGCTCATAGCCCGACGTATGACGGCTCGTCTCCGGCGTGGCGGCGATGCCGGCTCGCACGGGGTTGAGATCGACGTAGACGCTGCATGCGAGCAACGCCGCTTCATCGAGGAGCGGCTGGCATTTGTAACGGCCTTCCCAGAAACGGCCGGTGCATTCATCCTCTTTATTGGCCCGCCGGGCGATCGGCTCGGCCAGGCAACGCATGAACCAGGAAAGGCTCGACAACCGCTGCCGCCGTTCGGCCAGCACCTTGGAGTCGCACAGCAGCATGCCGAGTTCCGCTTCGGTCGGTTCGGCTGGCGAGCCGTCTTGCTCGCGACGCAGTGGAAACAGATTCCACCATCGCAGGGCGATATCGTCGTCGGACCACTCCGCCACCACATCCGGCCGGGTGCGCAGGATGACATGCAGATGGTTGCTCATCACGGCAAAGCCGAGCACCTCGACGCCGAACTCGCCTGCCAGAAACTCCATCCGCCGCTGAATCCACGCCCGCCGATGGTCAAAATCCTGGCCCGACACCGGATCCCGCCCACACAAAAACGCCCGCCGCACACAGCGATTGACGCAATGGAACACGCCGACCGCCGATTCATCAATCACTTCACGACGCGGAGTGCGGGCCATGACGGGACGCCTTGGAACTTATGGGGAAGGGGATAGAAAGATTCAAAGATAGCGAAACTGCGTCGAGCCGTCAATTAAATATGGATGGCCCCTATTAAGCCAGGAAAGTTGGGGGAGGCGACCTTGACGGATGACGAGAAATAGCAGACAACGCCAGAGAATTGCGGCTACACAGCGGTTTCGTTTCAACGGCCGCACCCGTTTATCGCCGCAACGGCAACCCCATCGTCGCGTAGTGAAACACCCAAATGGCCGTATTGTTCCAAATCAAAGGCGCATCCAAGAGTTACGGCGATCAGGTTTTGCTCGACGACGCAAATGCGACCATTACGGATGACACCAAGGTGGGGTTTGTCGGCCGGAATGGAGCCGGCAAGAGTACGTTACTTCGTGTGCTTCTCGGTGAAGAAGAACTCGATAAAGGGGAGGTCATCCGCCATCCCCGCCTGCGGCTGGGGTATCTACGCCAGCACGACCCCTTCCTGCCTGGAGAATCGTCTCTCGATTTCCTCATGCGCGACAGCGGTCAACCCGACTGGAAGTGTGGCGAAGTCGCAGGGCGTTTTGAAGTAAAAAACGACTATCTTGAAGGACCCATCGCCAAACTTTCCGGCGGCTGGCAGACCCGTGTAAAACTAGCGGCATTACTGCTGCACGAACCCAACTTGCTGCTGCTCGATGAACCGACGAACTTTCTCGATCTGCGCACCCAGATCCTGCTCGAACATTTCCTCAAAGAGTACCGGGAAACCTGCCTGATTGTTTCCCACGATCGGGCGTTTCTCCACGCGACCTGCAATCAAACGCTCGACCTGACCCGTGGAAAGCTGACCCTGTTTCCCGGCAAGATCGATGCGTTTATCGAGTTCCAACAGGAACGCCGTGAACAAGAAGAACGCACCAATGAGGCCGTGCTGTCCAAGCGAAAGCATCTAGAAGCGTTCATCGCCAAGAACAAAGCCCGCGCCAGCACCGCCACGCGTGCGCGGTCCAAAAGCAAGCAGCTGGAAAAGCTCGAAGTCATTGAGATCGAGGGGCATGAACCCACGGCAACGATACATCCCCCCACCGTCGAACCTCGCAAAGGCTTTGCCCTTCGCTGCCAGGGACTTGCCATTGGATATCCCGAACGGACAATTGCGAACGACATCCATCTAGAAATCGATCATGGCTGGCGAGCCGCGATTGTCGGTGACAATGGTCAAGGAAAGACGACCTTTCTTCGCACCATCGTCGATTCGCTCAAGCCGATCGCGGGCGAGGTCCGCTGGGGCTATGGCTGTCAGATCGGAACGTACGCCCAGCACGTCTATACGAGCCTTCCTGAGGACAAGACCGTTCTCGACTACCTGGAATACAACGCGGCGCCTGGCATCAAAGATCAACAGATCCTCGACATGGCGGGCGCTCTGCTCTTTCGCGGCGAAGCGGTGAAGAAACGCATTGCCGTGCTTTCCGGCGGCGAGCGAGCAAGGCTTTGCCTGGCGGCCCTGCTGCTCAGCCAATACAACATTCTGATCCTCGACGAACCGGGAAACCATCTCGACGTCGACACGATCGAAGCACTCGCCGACGCCCTCCTGGAATACAAAGGTACGGTAATCTTTACCAGCCATGATCGCCATTTCATGAAGCGTGTCGCCACTTGTATTATCGAAGTACGAGACGCCCATGTGACCAATTATCGTGGCGATTACGAGTCCTATCTGTATTCCGTCAACAAAGAGATAGAAGAGGGAGAGCGAGACCTCGCCGCTGGCCTGAGCCAGGCGCCCAAAACGGCCAAAACAGCGTCTGCCCGCCCGTCGGCGCCTCGCCGTAGCGAAAAGGAGATTCGCAAGGCAATGAAAGCACTCGAGCGCACCATCGCCGCTCTCGATGATCAGAAAAAAGAGGCGCATGGCAGGCTGATGAAATCGACCGACCCAGGCGAAGCGATGAAATTGCACAGCGAAGTGGAGACCCTCTCCACCCAACTGGCGGACGCAGAGAACGGCTGGATGCAACTCCAGGAAGAGATTGACGAATTGTAGGCGAGGGGAATGGGCGGTAGCGCAACACGTCGCATTGCCGGGCTGGGTTTTCAAAACAGAAGAAGCCGTTAGCCGTCTGCTGAGGATAAAACTTTGTATTATCCGGCGCCCCCCTTCGACACCAACGCACACAAGGATTGACTTCCACAACGCTCCTCTGCCCGTCGGTCAGTACGGCGGGAGCAAGCGGCGAAATCCCCAGCCGAGTACGATCCCCAGGAACAGCAAGTTCCGCGGCAGCAAACGATACAGCGGCAGCCGGGGCGGAATCTGGGTCTGCCGGCGGGCCCGACAGTCGGCGAGCGTCTCCGCCAGCTGCGTCATCCAGGCGATCGTCCGCGGCCATTCCCACAGCCCCTGCCGCCAGGCCGCGGGGACGCCGTTCTTCCCCACGCCGCAGCCCACCACGCCGCCAACAATCGCGGCCGTTGTATCCGCATCGCCGCCGCAACGGATCACCGCCTGGACCGCCGCCGGCAGGTCCCGCGGATGGCGAAACCAGGCGTGCAGCACCACCGGCACGGTGTTGTTAATGTAGCCGCTCACCCCGTGCTGCAGCCCCAGGGAATCGGCGAACGCGAGCGTCGTCTGCCCCTGCGAGGAACTCTCGCGCGCCCGGTCAACCCGCTGCAGCAGTTCCTCGGCCGGCTCCCCTGCCAGGCTGTTCGCTAGTTCCAATCGGAAGGCGGCCGGCTCCACCACCGTGCCTCCGCTGGCCAGGCGAGACGCGAGAGCAATCGCCCAGCTGCCGTACTCGGCTTTGGGATCGGTATGCGTGATCCGGGTGGAGGCCTTTACCAGGCGTCGCAGCAGGTCCCGATCCGTGACGGCGGCTCCCAGCATCGGGCTTCGCATGGCCGGACCGTTGCCGGCAGAGAACAGGCCGCTGCGGTCCGGCGAAACGCCAGCGCACAGTTTTGCAGCCGCCTTGAGCGTGGCGAGCCCCGTGCCGGCCGGCAAGCCCAGCAGCCACCCACGGAGAAGCCCGGCGAGCTCTCGCGAAAACAGATCGACGTCGTCGCCCGATGCGATCAGCGCCTGCGCAACCATGCAAGCGTGCTCCGTGTCGTCGGAGATCATGCCGCGTCCCGAAAGAAAGCGGAAACGATCGGGCTCGCCCAGCAGTCGCCCGCCGCGGCGCCGGCTTAGTCCTTCGTACGGCAAGCCGAGCGCGTCGCCGACCGCCATACCGAGCAGCGCTCCGACAATCGCATCCTGCGCTCGATCGCCGGCGACGTCCTGAGGTTTCAGCTCCATAACTTTTGATTCTGTTCTTTGATGCGCCACATGCGGACGATGTCGCAGTAGTTTGACTCGCAAGTCATGTCGGGATGAAACAGGTAATATTTCATCATCTCCGCCAGCACGGAGTCGCGGTCCACTCTGAGAATGCGGCAGAGTTTCTCCTGGACGGAATCGTCCAGCAGCGCTTCGGCCCCGGCCAGGAAAGTCAGATGGGCCGCATCGCCCATCTCGACGCCGGCGGGCGGATCCTTCCAAACGTCGGCCGCATACTGGGCCGCCTCGCCCATCGCCTCCGACTCCACGATAATGAGATCCGAGAAAAAGTCATAGTGACGCCACTTGGCCAGGTGCGGCGTTTCTGGATCGGAACGCACCCGCAACGCGATCGCGGCTTGCGTAAACCACGGAAAAATATCGAGGGCGATCCCTCTCACCGCATGCTCATGCGAAGCGTCGTTCGACAGCTCTCCCTCCTCCATCATCCGCTCCACATGCGGCCGACAGATCTCCAGGGCGTCCAGCAGCCCCAGCCGAAACAGTTCCTGGCATCGAGCATACGACATACGGCAGATCTCCGGGAGTCAACAGCCCGCTGGCGAACCACAGAACCGCCGATAGCCTAACTCTGCCCGTCAGCCCGGGCAAGCTTGCCAGTCGTCGCGAGTTAATCGCCCAGACGCCGCTTGCCGTCTGCCCGGTCATGTGGATCAACAAGAATGACGCGGCGCCATTCAGTGTGTTTCCCAGCGGGTGGCGTCTCGAGACGCTCTGCGCAAGTGGTGCGGCGGGATCGGAGAAGCTGCGTCGACCGGCTGCGCCTCAACCGGTTGCGGCTCGACCAGTTCCTGGACGGCCTTCGGCTGGGAAGTTCGGGGTTGCCAGAGTTTCCCCAGCGGTCCCAGCAGCAGGGCGGGCAAGAGAATCAGATCGCCCAGCAGGGCGGCGGCTAACAGGGCGACCATCATCCAGGCGAACCGGGCGGTGGGAAGAAAATCGCTGAGTGCGAACACGGCCATCCCAGCGGCGCAAATGACGGAGGACTGCAGCATCGCCTGTCCGCAATGCTCCAGGGCGGAACGCACAGCCCGACGCCGGGATACGCCCTCTTCAACGCGACGCTGGAAGTGCGTGAGGAAGTGAAGCGTATCGTCAACGGCGACGCCAAGGGCGACGCTGGCCGTCATGACCGAGCCAATGTCGACCGACCTGCCTGACCAGCCAATCGCTCCAAACATCAACACCGTAGGGAAAATGTTAGGCAGCATGCCGACGAGACCGGCCGACACGCTACCCTGCATGATGGTCATGACGACCGTAATGATCGCAAACGCCAGGAGAAAGCTAGCGCGAAGATCGATCAGCAACTGCTGCTGAATTTCATGCACAAGCGGCATGACGCCAGTCGCCTGGATCGTAAATTTCTCGGTCCCCGGCGGTTGCTCGTAGACGACCTCCTGTAAACGGCTGCGAACTTCTCGCAGCAAGGCAGCGTAGTCGGTCTGCTCCAAAGCGCTCACAAAACCTTGCACGCGCCATTTCTGCTCGCCGTCCGATTGCGATAAGAGTCGCATCCGGGTCCATTGCATTTCAGCGGGAGCCAGCAAATCGGCGCCGCCTGGCGGAAGCGGTCCACCGCTCAGAGGCAGCCCCGCTGGAGCAAAAGTCAAGGCGGAGAGCGATCCCCCAACTTGCGGACATTCTCGCAGCCTGGCCTCCAACTGTTGCACGATCGCCAGACGCTGCCAGGGCGACGCGGGATGCTGTGGATCAAACGTCACCACCACTTCCAGCGGCACCAACGGGCCCACATGGTCTTCCAGCCAGCGATAATCAGCCAGCACGCGACTTTCGCCGCCAAACAGCGTTTCAATACGGACCGAGGTCTTCAGTCGCGACATGTTCCAGCCCAGGACCGCGATGATCAGGACAAAGGCGCCAACAACCGCCTGGTTCCGTTTGCTGAGAAACAGCGTGAGCAGCCGCCAGCCCTGGCGAGCGCGAGTCGGCGACGCTGCCGGCGGAACGCGTAACGCGGCTAACATGGTGGGCACGAGAAACAAAACAAGAGCGGTCGTCAGTAGTAATCCGGCCGCCGAATAACAGCCGAACGCGCGAATGGGTGTCAACTCGCTGACCATCAACGAGCCCATGCCGATCGCCGTGGTGGCCGCCGACAGCACGCACGGCAGCCAGCCAATCCGAAAAGCCCTGCTGGCTGCCGCTGCGGCCGATTCCCCCGGCGCAGCGGCGCGGTAGTAATTGACCATATGGATGCCGCCGGCCAGGGCCAGCACCTGTGTTAGCGGCGGCAACACAATCAGCAAGGCGCTCATGGTGTCGCCGCAGAGCGAGATCAGCGCCAGTGTGGCGGCCTGGCAAAACAGCGACACGGCGAAGACAATGGTCGTCGCACGCCAGGATCCCAGACTCCACAACCCCACCAGAAACACCACCAGCGAGGAAGGCACTGCCAGTTGATTCAAAGCCTGCGCACTGGCCACATCGACCGAGAGACCGTCAATAACCGGACCCGCCAGGTGCTGCTCACTGGGCTTTGCTCCACAGTATTTCTGGACCGCCATCTGAATCAAACGCGTCAACCGCGCACGCTGCTGCAGTCCGGCTTTGGTAAATCGAACGATGACGCACGTGGCGGCGCCGTCGGGACCGATCATCGCCCCGCGCAAGCGCTGGACGGCGACACTCTTGTCGACGCCGGTCTTTTGTAATTGCTGCACCAGCTCCCGTCCGCTGATGACCTGGTCAAAGAGCCACTGCTGACCGTCATAAAATGCGCTGCTGCCGCGTAACACGGCGACAAGATTATCAAGCCGGGGCTCATCAAGGGTGCAGTCGTCCCAGCTCATGATGACGACATCGCCAGGACCAAACCTGTCGGCGAACTGGCTGTATTCCACCCGTGCGGGAAAGTCGGCCGGAGCCCAGTCCAGCGGCGAGTTTTCGGAAACCTGGACCGCTTGCATCGCCTGCCAGACGATCACCGGAAACAGCGCCAGTCCATACAGCCAGGCCAGGCGAAATCGACGCTGTGAAAGATCCATCGAACACTCTCGCAGGACGTTAAAAACTCAGGACGGGCTGGCAATCCGCTGCGCGGAGGCCGACGCTGCCGGGCGTCGCCGGCCGAGCGGTCCGAAAAACATCCCCGGGTAACCCGCCACTTGCTCTTGATATCGCCGGTAAGGTTCGCCCACATAGCGGGCCAGGCGTTCGTCCTTGAGATAGCTTCCGGCCAGGATATAGCCCGTCCAGACAAACGTCAGCAAGGCGTGATCCCACGCCATCCGGGGCGTGAACCAGATCAAACCCAGAAAGCTGAGATAAATGGGGTGCCGCATCCAACGGTAAACGCCGCGAATTTCAAACACGGGGATCGGCGGCTTGCGCCGGTTCACCCAGTGAAGCCACTGCGTCAGTCCCGTCTGGCGGCCGAGTCCCGATAAATGAAGACTATAGAACAGGGCGACCCAGGACAGATAGAAACCCAGCCGCATCGCACTGGCCGCCAGACCGGTGCAATTCCAGCACTCGCCTGCGCTGCCGCGCCAAAAAACAAAGATGACCGCTAAATTCAGACACGTCACAACGCAAAACAGGCAACCGTACAGCCCCGCCGGAAACACCTGTGTTAAATATCGACGCACAGGCGGATACAGCAGACTGCTGTGCGCGGCGGCAAACTGCAAAGCCAGCACCAGGTCGATCAGGAACCAGGCCTGGCCCTGGGCGGGGCGACCGTCTTTCAGGAACGCATACAGATACCAGATCGTAATGAGAAAACCGACCTGCGCACCAATCCCAAACACGAAACCCGCAGCTCGACCAAAACGCATCGCGCGATGGTTGCGCGACATCGGCTCGGCGGGAAGATCGCTGGACTGCGGAAACGTGCTGGCAGACCGCTGAGACTCGGTGAAAAATCGCTGCATGAACCAGGCGACAGGCAAGCCACGGCCGGTCCGAGTTGCGTCGTCGCCATTCGACTTTACAGGCATGGGGATCACAAGCCAAAGATCTTGAAAACGGGCCGATCTGCACCCTTCAAGGCGCTACACCATCGCTTGCGGGAACTTGCCGCTTAACGCTGACTGGAGGGCGGAATCGCCAGACGCTGTGCGGCGATCCACAGATCGCCGTAGATTTCCAGGCGGTCCGCGACGCCAACGGCGCCGAACGCCTTGGAGAAAGGAGTAATGCCATATTGCGACTGCAGAATGGCGAAGCTCCCGCGGAGATGAATCCAAGGCGGCTTGGCTTCGGAGTCGGCCAGGATGCGAATCGGATGCGTAACGCCATGCAGCGTAAAATCACCGTCCAACTGATAGACAGGCAATCCTCGCGAACTATTCTCGCTGGTTTTGGTCGCCGTTTTTATCGCAAAGGTCGCCGTCGGATGCGTGCGCGTGTCCAGAATCGAGGCGCCATGCATATTGGCGTTGACCTGCTGCCGGGTGTCCGCGTCCGTTGATCCCGTCAGCCCTACGTAACGGCGAGCATCGTCGCCGTCGGCGTCAAAGGAAAGCATGTCAAATACCAGCCGGCCGCTGGAACCATTTTCCAGGTTAAGGTGCCCCGCTTTCAAGCGACCTGCAACGCCATGCTCGTGGCCAAAGCCGGTTTTGAAAACGTGGATGTAAACTCGACTGGAACCCAAGTGGAGGTCGCCCACCTCAAGGACGCTCCCTTTTGCAGCAGCGTTTCCGGCGACGCCGACTTGTTGCGATTGCTGCGCAAAACCGGGTTGCGGAAAACCAAACAACACCAGCAAGCAAACCGCAAGGAGGCCGATCGGCATGCGGAAACATGGATCGCGTTGCATGAGAGACTCCATTCAAAGTTCGAGCAAATTAAGGCGACTTCGAGAGGAATCATCCGCAGTTTGAGCACTCAAGTAAACGGCAATCGTTGGATAAATACTGACCAATGGGTGGATAAATATTGAACACCAGCTGCTGTAAATCCCTTCATTGCGTCTCATGTTTTTCTCATAAATATTGGGGAATCGAGAAAAACCTACAAACAGGGCCGCCTGGAAATGACAACCGCCATTCCTGCACGCGGCCACAGCTGAATGGCTGACGCCAACAGGCAGAGAAAAAGGTTCAAATTTTCCTCCCTCACGGCACAGCGCGGCGCAAATATGGCGGCTCGGACGGGAGTCACCGGCCTGTCTCGTGCGTTAAGAGTGCGTTTCCTTCCTGACTGAGGACGACCGTTTATTTCTCTGGCGCCCTGGGTTTCGTCTTTCCCGCTGGCAGCGACAATGCAGGCTTGCGTGGGGGATGAACAAGCACCGAGCATCAGGGATGAACTTGTGGAAATGTATCTGGAATCGCTGGCGGGAGCCGTAGTACTGGCCGCGATTCATCTGCTCGGCGGAAGGCTGCGTTTTCCCGAGGGGATGCCCCGCAGTCGCTGGCTGTCGCTTGCCGGCGGCGTCGCCGTGAGTTACGCGATCGTGCACTTGCTGCCCGAGCTGCAGTCCCATCACGAGACGCTCAGGGACTCCGCCCGGGACACCCAATTTGCGTATATCGCGGAACACCTGGTCTGGGGGCTGGTGCTGCTGGGCGTGGTGGTTTTTTATGGTCTGGAGAAAGCGGCTATCCGATCGAAGAAGAGCCCGGATGGTGCGCCCAGCGATGTGTTCTGGCTGCATATCGGTTCTTTCGCGGCTTACAACATGCTGCTCGGCTATCTGCTGGTGCGGGAAGATCGCGGGCTGCGATCGTTGATCCTGTTCCTGATCGGCATTGGCCTGCATTTCCTGGTCAACGATCAGGGCCTCAGCCAGCATCACAAGGACCGTTATCACCGCACCGGCCGCTGGGTCCTTTCCGGGGCGGTCCTGGCCGGCTGGATGATCGGCGTGTTGACCGAAGTCCATGAAGCAGTGATGGCATCGGTCGTGGCGTTCCTGGCCGGCGGGATCCTGCTGAACACGTTCAAAGAAGAATTGCCCGAAGAACGCGAAAGTCGCTACTGGGCGTTCACCCTGGGAGCATTCGGTTACGCGGCCGTCCTGCTGGTAATGCAGGTCGCATGAGTGTGTTCTATCTGCTGACTTGAGATGGTCTTGAGCGGATCGGCGGTTCGCCGGGTCTGGCTACTCCCGACCGACGAGTCCCATCCGGATCTTCATGCCGAACAGCCAGGAGGAGACGGTCGCCCGGCGGCGACACGGGCCGTCGAATTGAAACTCCAGGGTATGCGCAGAGACAATCCGGGGAGACGAGAAAACCGCAATGCCTGAGGCAGGTCCGAGCTGTCTTTTACTTCTGATTTTCCCCTGGCCGGAAAGCAGGAGGATCCACAGTATTTCCTCGTAAGGGCAGTCGTATGACAGGAACAGCAGGTGCAGATTCCCCCACTCAAGATCCAGCTGGCACTCCAGGCAGGATCCGGGGACTTCGATGATCTGCTGGGTGACGCGGTTCTGCAGGAGCGACTTGCCCGTTTCCGGATTGCCGCAAAGCAGGAAGTGATTGGAGTACTTCATCGCGCCGCTTGTCCTGTTCGTTCCTGGCATCCGTCTGATTCTGCAAGGTGGAGGAAGTGGAGTGCTGGAGCCTCGATGATCGGCCCATTCTCAATCACCCATGGGGTCGATGCGGGGCGAGTGCAAATCGCCTCGCTACGTGAGACTCTTTTCAGTCAAGGCAGGAGATCGACCAGCTTTCCCGCTTGTTCCTCAAGATCGCCAACCGGAACCCGCCCCTTGAGATAACACTGCAGGAGGCCGCTTATCCAAGGATTCGCCGAATCAACAACAATCGCATTGGCGATCAACCCGAAATCGTCCGAAAGGCAGGCGGACAAATCTGGCGACTTCCAACGATCGAACGCCTGCAGATACACCGACTCTCGTAACTTTGTCACCAGCTCTTCGTACTCTGCACGGGCGGTTTCCGATGCGATGGAATCCTCTGCCTGCATCCAGCGTGACGAGAAGGAATCCTCATCTCTGGCTTCGAGCAGCGCTGCGAGATCGTCGATTTCTATTCGTGAAATCCACGTACGTTCCTCAACCCATTGAAGCAGGCAATGGAGACCATTCACAACCGACATGATATCCCTCCCGGCGCCTTCAAGAATGCTGCCGCCTGACTCGCCCTTGGGTGTCTGATGGTAACCGGATCAATTTTCTGACATTGGTCCGGTAGTTTTTTTGACACACCTCTCGGCGGCTAATTGTACGTGTGTCGTGTTTTCATCTGGCATCGATTTCTTTTCTTCAATCCTCCATCAGCAACCTGTATCATTATAAGCGAGTTGTCTTGCAAGACAGGCAGATTGGCCGCGGGTCTGTGGAACATGTGGCGTTAGCCGTTCCCTGCCAGGCAAGGTGCAATTCGAACGGATAGGGCAGGTTGCCTGAGCCAAGGTTCTGGCCGCCTTTGCGTGACTCCGGTTATTTCTTTCGCGGAAGGGAGTCGAAGATGCGTGCTGCTTTTTTTCTCGCCGCCACGTCTGTCTGCCTGGCAGGGTGCGAGGGGGAGTCGATGATGTCGCTGCAGCAACCGACGGTTGTGAATCCGGTGTCACCCAAATTCCCGCTGGCTGGCGAATGGCTTCGTGAGTTCGATCCCGACGACAAGCCGGCAGGCGAAGCACCGGTCTTGGTGCGGAAGGTAAAAGAAGGCGTGTTTTCCATCAGCCAGCAGGGCGAAGATTCGTTTTCGATCGAACTGCGCACAGCGCCGTTCGGCGATCTCGCGGACTACGCCATCGCGGAAGCCGTGCGTTCGAGGGAGGACAAGCTCTAGGTGCGGTGTCTGATGATTCTTCGCTACGATGACCGTGGGCTAACGGTGTGGCAGGTCAGAACGGGGAATCTGGCGAAACTTATGCACGCAGACGGCCACTCGGCCGTGCTTGAGCACGCCACGTTCGCCACCCGGGTTTTTGCCGAACCGGCGGATCTGCTGGACTGTGTCGCCAGGCACGGGAAAGAGCTGGCGAAGTCGCCGAATCGATACAAGCGACGCCCCCGGTAGCCAATGCGGTGCGGCGGTCCCGCTGGATTCGTCACGCGCGGATTCTGTACACTTGTCAGATAAATTGTCATTGCTGAACGGTTGTTTTCTTGTATCCTGATCTGTTTCCGGGGCGATCATGGTATTTTGAAGGATATCGGAATCGCGCCGTATTCTCGGCTGCTGCGCGTCGCAAATTTTTCGTCAGGGCAAGCAGCCAGGACGACCTCCTGTTAACACTTCGCTACCCTCCCTGTGCGTGCATGGTTTTCATCAGGCAGGGGCTTGAGTCAGGAAAATCGATCGTGGGTGCTGTAACTTTTTCCCGCATGAGTCGCACGGCGTTTGCGCCCGTCGGCAATCTCGGCATTTGGCAGGGACTCCGGGGCCTGATCCTGCTGGTCGCGACGATTGCCGTCGGACCCGCCGCGGCGGCCGAGCCTGAGTTTGTAGAGACGCCTTTTGAAGGAGTGATCAGCGAACTCACCCTTAAAGACGATTCGCTCCTTCTCAAATCTTACAACGGCGTTGGCTATCGGGTGTTTTCCGCCGACGATACCGAGATTCTCCTGGAAGGAGAACCGGCCAAACTGGCCGACCTGAAGCCGCCGTTGCATGCGAATATCTGGTACAAGCCGACGACCCGCGCCTACAAGCACGCGGTAAAAATTGTCGCGCAGAAGGAAAAGCTGCCGTATCTGCATCCGGCGCTCCAGGCCAAAACGCCGCCGTTCCCGGCCGACCTGGCAGCGCTGCCCGTGCACCGATCGCAACGAGGCGACATGGCCGCCATGATCGATCGCCACGTGGACCAGCGGCTCAAAGCAGCGCAGATCCCTTCCTCCCCGCTGGCCGACGACTCGGAGTTCTTGCGCAGGGTCTATCTCGACATCACCGGCCGTACGCCCAGCCTGGAACAGACCAAAGCCTTCCTGGCCAGCACGGATCCCGCCAAAAGAGCGCAGCTGATTGACCAGTTACTGGCGAGCCCGCATTTTGGCGACCACTTCGCCAACCTGTGGCGCGACCTGGCGCTCTATGAAGAGACGCACCGTTTCCAGACCAAATACATCGAACCGTACCGGCAATGGCTGGCGGACGAATACAACGCCAACCGGGGCTGGAATCGAATGGCCTGGAGCCAGATCACGGCCGCCGGGATTGTTACCGAGCAGCCGGAAGGCTTCTACATGCTGACCAGCATGCAGATGGGCCAGACCGACGCCAGCAAGATCGCCGCTTCGACCTCGCGCATGTTCCTTGGCGTCGATATCCAGTGCGCGCAGTGCCACGATCACTTTTACATTGACCAGTGGAAGCACCAAGACTTCTGGCGCCTGGCCGCCTTCTTCAGCCACGTTCGCGATGAAGGGAACGTCGGCACGGCCGGCCAGGCCTCCAGCGTCGCCGTCATCTTCGAAGGCGACGGAGTCCCCCAGGGGAAGAGCAACGATCGCGTTCCTTACTACACGCCTCCCCAGGGCGCCAGAATTGAAATTCCCGATCCGACCGACCCTGCTATTTATCTGGAAACGGTCGAAGCGAGTTACCTCGATGGCCCGCAACCGGAACTGGAACCCTCGGGGCCGTACCGTCCCGTCCTGGCCCGCTGGATGGTCGATCCCCAGAACCCGTTCTTCGGCAAGGCGGCCGTCAATCGCCTGTGGGCGCACTTTTTCGCCCGGGGTTTGGTGAATCCGGTCGACGACATGCATGCGTTGAACGAGCCGTCCCATCCGGAGATCCTGCAGCAGCTGACGGCCGAATTCCTCGCTTCGGGAACTGACGTCAAGCATCTGATTCGTTGCCTGTGCAACAGCCAGACGTACCAGCGGACGAGCCGCCCCTTGCCGGAGAACGCATCCGACGAAACGCTCTGCAGCCACATGGCCGTGAAGGTCCTCACGCCCGACATGCTGGCCGATTCCCGAGAGATCATCATCGGGGGGCGGCTGGGAGGACGCGACGCCAAACGGTACGAAGAACTGTTCATCAACGACGAACTGGCCACTCAGCTCGGTTATGGCATCCCGCACTACCTGCGATTGATGGTGCTCCACGCCGACGAGCGGCAGGTGCCGGCAACGCTCGACGACCTCTTTTTAAAGGTGCTGTCCCGCCTGCCCACGGACGAAGACCGCAAACTAATGGGGGACGAAGACCTGAACGATATCTATCACGCTTTGCTGAACAGCGCCGAATTCATCCACAACCATTAACCGCCCGGCCGCACGATCGCCGCTTCGGTTTTGCCATCCCCCATCTTTTCCTGCCGGCAGTTCGCTGGCAGGCCCCTGACAGGAATGTGTCCCCCATGCCCACGCAGCACTCCCTGCCTTCGCTTTCCCGTCGCGACATGTTCAAGTGGTCGGCCGCCGGTTTAACGGCGACCTCCACCTGTGGCTGGTTCGAGCAGCTGGCCGCCCGCGGCGCCGAGGCCGCACGGCAGGGCGTCAAGCACAAGTCGTGCATTTTGCTCTGGATGGATGGCGGACCGGGGCAGATCTTTACCTTTGACCCGCGACCCACCGGCTTCAAAGCCATCTCGACCAGCGTGCCCGGCATTGAGATCGCCGAGGCGCTGCCCCGCGTCTCCCAGCAGATGCAGCACCTGGCGTTGCTCCGCAGCATGACGACGACCGAGTTCGACCATGGCCGGGCCCACTACGAAATGCACACCGGCTTTCGCGCCGGCGCCGGGATCTCCTTTCCCAGCATCGGGTCGATCGTCTGCTCCGAGATCGCCGATCCCGAGTTCGAACTGCCCAACTACATCACCAGCGGCTTTCGTCCTTCCCGCATCCCCGGCCCGGGCCATCTGGGACCGCTTTGGATTCCGACCACGCTCGACAACCCGGCCGCCGGGCTGGAAGACCTCCAGGCGGCCCGCCAATTGCCGATCGAAAAGCGAGTCAGCCTGATCCAGCGTCTGGACGCCCGTTTCCAGCAAGAGCACGGCGTCGCCTCGGCCGAGGCGCATCGCCGCGGCTATGAAGGGATTGTGCGGCTGCTCAAATCGCCCAAAGCGGCCGCCTTTGATCTGGACCAGGAACCGGCCAAAAATCGCGCCCGCTACGGTTCTGGCGAGTTTGCCGACCGCTGCCTGATGGCCCGTCGCCTGGTGGAGCAGGGCGTCCCCTTTGTCGAAGTCGTCCTGCCCGGCTGGGACACACATTCCCAGTCGGCCGAACGCAGCAAAGAACTCACGGCCCAGCTGGACCAGCCAATGGCGGCCCTGATCGCCGATTTGCACGAACGTGATCTGCTCGACGACACGCTGCTCATCTGGATGGGCGAATTCGGCCGCGATCCTCGCAGTGGTCGCGGGCACTTCCCCACCGCCTGGACTTCCGTCCTGGGAGGAGCCGGCCTGCAGACCGGCCAGGTCGTCGGCCGCTGCAACCCCAAGGGAACCGAAGTCGTCGACCGTCCGATCAAGACGGGCGACTTCATGGCCACCATCCTGCACGCCCTGGGCATCGACTACCACAAACAGTACAGCGAATCCGGCGAGCGTCCCGTCACCATGGTCGCCGAAGATTCCCAGCACGTGGAACAACTGTTCGGCTAACCGCATGTCGCCGAAGTCGCCAGGCTTTGAAGGAAGCATCCCTGGCCAGATGCGCCGTGGCCAAACCCTGGCGAGTTCGGCTACGGGACCGAAGGAGGCCATCCCAGGATGCGGACGCTTGCCTGGCGATTGGACGGGCGCGGAGCTGGAAACGCTCGCACTCCCCCGGCGCAGCGATTAAGATCAACGGATTGACTGCCCGCTTCCACTGGGAATCCCCGTGATGATCTTCCGTTTCGCCCACGCGCGGCCGACCGTGCTCTGCGCTGCTTGCTGCCTGGCTCTCCAGGCGTGGCTGGCTGGCGGATTCGCCGGCGCCGACGAACCCACCGCCATCGAGCCCGCGGCGGCTGAATCGTCGCAGGCGTTTGCCCGCCAGGCCCCGGCGTTCGTGGCGAAGTACTGCACCGACTGCCACGGCGCCGACCTGCAGGAAGGCGGCCTGCGACTGGACCGGGCGGAGCTGGATCTGGCGCAGGACGACGCCGCCAAGACCTGGGTGCGCGTGCTGGAACAGGTGCTCTTTGCGGAGATGCCGCCCGAGGATGCAAGCGCAGCGCCGTCTTCCGTGGAGCGGGCCCAGTTCGTCGAGCTGGTCGAAGGGGAACTGTCCCGGTTCGGCCGCGGCATCAGTCTGGCGGAGAAAATGCTGCTGCCCGAATACGGCAACTTTGTCGACCATGACCAGCTCTTCAGCGGCCAGATTACCGACCTGCCGTACACGCCGGCCCGGCTGTGGCGGCAACGCCCTGACATTTACCGGCAGATCTGGGGCAAGCACTACGGTCGCAAGCACATGTATTCCGTCAAGATCGGCGGGACCGAGCGCGACGGCGATCAGTACACGGTCCATCATGGGCCGCACAAAGGGAAAGCCATCTCCGGCCGGTACTTCGCCGACGAACGCTTCGCGAATCCGTTTTTCGAATACGTGCATCCGGCTGCCGGCTTTACCGACTACGCCACCATCCCTGCCGACCAGGCCTCGCTCGAGGCGCTGTTAACCAACGCAGAAACGATGGCCGAAATCCTCACGGTGGGAACCAGCGTGACGGTCGTCACCGAGGTCAAAAGCAAGGACAGTCGCTTCGGCAATAACCACGGCAACTTCGTCGGCGGCGTGGAAACGATCCAGCATGAACGCCGCGGCCAGATCCCGGTCGCCTTTTCCCGCGTCATGGAATCGCCCGGCAAAGTCAGCCAGGCCGACTTCCGCGAGGCATTGCGGATCGCCTTTCAACTTTTCCTGCGTCGCGATCCAAACGACGCCGAAGTCGACCATTACTGGCGGACCGTCTTCCAGAAGAACGCCGAACTGGGCAACACCATGGCCCTGCAGGCGGTGTTGATCTACATCGCCGTTTCCCCCGAGTTTGTCTACCGGATGGAGACAGGCCTCGGCCCGGCCGACGAACATGGCCGCCGCATGCTGTCGCCGCACGAACTGGTCTACGCGGTGCACTACGCCTTCCAGAACACGGCCCCGTTTGGCGTTGAAGAGTTTGAACGGAAAGAAATTTACACCAAGGCAGCGGAACCGCTGGTCGTGGAAGCGATGACCCAGCAGAACGCCGTGACCTACGCCCGGAACGGCTGGCTGGCGGAGGAAATGCTGCTGGGCCAGCTGCAGACCAAAGCCGATGTCGAACGGGCTGTGCGCAAATACCTGGGCGGTTCCCCCGGCAACATGCACCCCAACCACAACAGCCCGCTGGAGTCGGTCAAGAATCCACGCGTCCTGCAGTTCTTTCGCGAGTTCTTCGGCTACCACCAGGCGTTAACCGTTTTTAAAGATGTGAACCAGTTCGCCTCGACCCCCGGCTTTGAGCATTTTCACGACCACACGCCGACCCGGTTGATGTACGACACCGACGCCCTGGTGCTGCACATCCTGCAGCAGGATAAACACGTGTTCGAGGAACTGCTCACCACCAACAAAGTGTTCGTGTCGTACTGGAGTGGAACCAACGACGAAGGCTCCATTCAAAAGGCCGGCGGCAAGAAGAAATACGCCGCCCAGCACGACGCCCAAAGCTATAACCTGGATCCGTTCGAAAGCGAGCACCCGCGAAACGACCCGATCCTGGTCCCTAGCGAACAGCGGTGCGGCGTGCTGACCCAGCCCAGCTGGCTGGTGGCCCACAGCGGCAACTTTGATAACGATCCTGTCCGCCGCGGCAAATGGATCCGCGAGAAGCTGCTCGCTGGCTACATTATGGATGTGCCGATCACGGTCGACGCCCAGATTCCCGACAGCGAAACCGAAACCCTCCGCGAGCGGTTCCGCGTGGTGCGCGCCGACTCTTGCTGGCGCTGCCATAAGAAAATGAACCCGCTGGGAATGCCGTTTGAAGCATTCAATCATGTGGGCCGTTTTCGCCTGGAAGAAATGGGCAAGCCGGTCGACACGCATGGCGGCATCACGTACAGCGGGACCGATGGTCTCGATGGCGAAGTGGAGAACGTACACGACATGATGCACCGCCTGGCCGCTTCCCCCCGGGTCCGGCAGTCGTTTATCCGCCACATGTTCCGCTACTGGATGGGCCGTAACGAAATGCTGAGCGATTCGCAAACGCTGATCGCCATGGACCAGGCCTATGTCCAGAATGAAGGCAGCTTCCAGGAAGCGCTCGTCGCCTTGTTGACCTCGGACTCTTTCCTTTACCGCAAATAAACCGCCAGGCCTCGCATGTTGAAGACGCTGTTTCTCTCGTTATCATGCCGCATGTTGTCGGTTGTGGTCGCGTCATTGATGATGGGACTGCTGGCCGTCGTCCCGCCGCCTGCGGCATTCGCCGCATCCCTGACGGTGGCGGAGGCCGAGTCGCTGCTTGCCGAAAAAGGGAACTCGCTGAACGACGCCGATCTGCAGAAACTGGCTGGCGCCGTCGAGTTGACACATCTCGACCTGACCAACTGCGGCCGGATCACCGACAAGGGGCTCGCTCATCTGCATTCGCTGATCGGGCTCAAATCGCTGGACCTGTCCGGCTGCCGTAGCGTGACGGCCGAAGGCATGCGGCATCTGCAGCCGCTGACGTCGCTGCAGCGTTTATCGCTGGCGCGGACGGGCTCCGCGGTGAACGGCCTGCGGCATCTGCAGTCGCTGCCGCATTTGGCCGAGCTCGATGTCAGCCAGAACAACGGCTTGCGCGGCGAAGGCTTGGAACTGCTCACGCAGCTGACGTGGCTGAACGCGTCCTGCGTCCGTGGCGCCTGGAACGACCAGAGCATGGGCCGCATCGCCGGTTTGACGCGGCTGAAGTACCTCAACCTGAACAACTGCGACCAGATCACCGACCGCGGCCTGCAGCAGCTGGAAGGTTTGACGAACCTGACGGAGCTGCATCTGTACGGCTGCCACAAACTGACCGACAAAGGTTTCAACCGACTATTCGCCGCACTCGGTTCGCTGGAAACGCTCGACATCGCCTTTTGCTGGTGGCATGAAGGCGACAACCTCGACCTGCCGGCCGGGCTGACCCATCTCGACCTGCACGAATCCAAACGTCTGAAAGACGCCGCCCTGGTCCGCCTGGCCGACAAGCAGTCGCTCCGCAGTCTGAACCTGTTCCAGTGTCTGGTGCTGACCGACCGCAGTCTGGAAAGCCTGGCAGGAATGAACCAGCTGGAGCAACTGCAGCTGGGCAGCATTCGTGAACTGACCGACGACGGCCTGGCCCACCTGGCAAGCCTGACAAGTTTGACCGAGCTGGATCTGTGCGATAACGACCGCTTCACGTCGGCCGGTTTGATGCATCTGCGAGGCCTCACGTCTCTCCAGGAAGTGAACCTGTGGAACTGCCGCAGCTTGACCGGCGAGGGGATCGCCGCCTTTGCAAAGTCCGACCGATTACGGCGACTTAATCTGGCCGACTGTGTTAAAATCGACAACGCCGCCCTGGCCCATCTGCAGGAGTCATCCTCGCTCGAAGAACTGTACCTGGACAACTGCCAGGGCGTCACCGATGACGGCGTCGCTCACCTGGCGAAGCTGACGGCCCTGCAGGAACTCACGCTCAGCGGCTGCCAGCAATTGACCGACGCCGGCCTCGCTCCGCTGAAATCGCAGCCTCGCCTGAAATACCTGGGTCTTGAGAATTGCCCGCTCCTGTCGGCCGCCGCCATTCAGGAACTTCAGCAAGCATTGCCTGATTGCCAGATTTTGTACTAAGCATAAGAGAACCGCCGCGGCCCCTGCCAAATTACGGACGCCCCCTTCTGAGGAACCCCACGATGCAAACCCGCCGATCTCTTCTCAAAGGCGTCACTCTCGGCGCGGGCGGCCTGGCGCTATCGCCGTTCTTGAATCACTTTACCCGTTCCGAAGCGGACGACGCCGACGCCCGCATGCCAATGCGATTTGTGTTTGTCGTCAAAGCCAGCGGTCTGCAGGCGGAGTACATCAACCCCGCAGGGCTGCAGCACGGCGGCGATACGCTGGTGGACGAGCCGCTGGCCGATCGCAAGCTGGCCGACAGCATGCTTTCGCTGGAACCGTACCGGAACCGTCTCACGATCCTGCAGGGGCTCAGCGGCAAGATGTGCACGTTCGGGCACTCGTCGTTCTATGGGGCGCTGGGCGCCTATAAAGCGACTATGCAGGGACCGCCATCCGCGGCTACGATCGATGGGCATCTGTCCAATCACGTGCCGTCGGTGTTTAACCATGTAGGACTCAAAATGGGGGACGGCAGCCAGGGCGTTGCTTATCCTTCGATCAGCGCGGCCGGCAAGAACCAGCAGTTGCCGTTCCAGTGCAATCCCGAACTGGCGTACCAGAACCTGTTCGGCAGCATTGCCGCCGGCGGGAACATCCGCAAAAAGTACCAGCGCACCGGCAACGTGCTCGACGCCATGGCCGACGATATCCGCGGCCTGCGACGGAACCTGCCGTCCCAGGGAAAAGAGAAGCTCGACCATTACCTGAGCGGCTTTGAAACGCTGAAAGATCGCCGGCTGAAGCTGATCTCCATGCAGGAGATTCTCACGAAGCACGCGCCCGAGGTGACCGACAAGTACACATCCAAGTACAGCACGCACCAGCTGGAAGCCCATTTCGACATGGCGACGGCCGCCCTGATCAGCGGCATTACCAACGTGGTTACCGTGCACACCGACGACCTGAACTCTTCCTACCAGGGACTGGGCATCACGCCCAAGGTGCACTCCGTCGGCCATGGAGCCAGCAGCGGAGAGCTAAGCTCGCAGGACTGCCGCAACCTGATCCGCACCTTCCATTGCGAACTGATCGCCGGCATGGCCGAGAAGCTCAGCCAGATCCCCGAAGGCGACGGCGTGATGCTCGATAACACGGTGATCGTGTACCTGAGCGACAACTCCGACAAGCACCATTCTTCCGCGACCGAATGGCCCATGTTTGTACTGGGGAACCTGGGCGGCCGGTTAAGAACGAACGGACGCTACCTCGCCTGGCCCCGTTACGGGGCGGCCGGACATCATCACACAATCGGCAACTTGTGGACGACGCTTTGCCACGCCGCCGGATTCCCGCTGGAGCACTTCGGCCAGCCCGACTTCGCCCTGGGCAAGCCAGCCGACCAGTCCGGCCCGCTGAACGAATTGCTGGGCTAAATAGCCCAGCGTAAAGACCGCCGGCTTACAGCAGCTCGGTGATCTTCCCGTCGACTTCGCCCCCTTGGAAGTTTTCCGGCAGGGGCGTTTGCATCCGGTCGAACACGGTGCTCCACAAGTTGCCCAGACGAACATCTTCCTTGACCAGGTGGCCCTGGTGTTTGACGCCCAGCCGGGAGCCGCCGGCCAGCATGGTCGGCAGATGATGGTTGTGGTGGGCGTTGATCGACCCGCCGCTGCTGCCGTAGGCGACCAGCGTATGATCCAGCAGCGTGGCGTCCCCTTCTTTGATCGACCGCAGCTTGTTCAGGAAGTAGGCCCAGTCTTCCATGTACCAGACATCGGACTGGGTGAACCACTTGAGCTTGTCCGGGTCTTCGCCGTGGTGGGTCATCTCGTGGTAGTTGTACGGATTGCCCAGATCCCGCCAGGAACCGGTGCCGTCCTGTCCGTCCATCCGAGCCAGGTAAGAAACCACCCGGGTGCTATCGGTCTGCAGGGCCAGGGCGAGCACGTCGTACATGAAGCGCTGGTACCGGCGGTATTCCAGGCCGGATTTGTCGGGATCGAGTCCCTGTTCCTTGCCAAAATCAAGGCTTGCCACGTTCGGCTTCGGCTTGCGGAGCCAGTCCTTTTCCGCCTGCATACGACGTTCCAGATCGCGGATGCCGGTCAAGTATTCGTCCAGCTTGCGACGGTCGTCGACGCCCAGCGCGCCGTTTAACCGCCGAGCTTCATCGCGAAGAGAATCCAGCAGGCTGGTCCGCTGCACAAACTCGGCTTCCCGCGCGTCGAGCGTGTCGGCCGTATCCTGGCGGAACAGCATATCAAACAGCACGTGCGGCCGGTTCTCCGAAGGGATCGGGGTGCCGCTGGGACTCCAGGACAGCGTCTGGTCGTAGAAACCGCCAAAGCCGGTCCCCCGTTTGATGCCCAGGGTGAGCGAAGGAAAGCGAGTCTGCCGGCCGATCGCCGCCGCCAGTTCCTGGTCGCAGGAAACGCGCAGCTGCGCCCCGGCGCTACGGGTATTGGTGCCGGTCAAGAACGTGCGGTCGCCCACATGGCCGCCCGAGTGCGTCAGTTTCAGCCCGGAAATTACGGTGAAATCGCGTTTCAACGGTTCCAGCGGTTTCAAAATGGGCGACACCGTGTAATCCGGGCCGGTGTCCCTGGGGGTAAAGTCGCGGCCGTTGATGCCGAGCCCGAAAAAGCAGAACACAGCCCGCCGCGGCGTTTCATCGGCCGTGAGCGAACCGGCCGTTTCCGCCGAATCCGCGCGAGTGCTCATGGCGTCCAGTAGCGGCAGCCCCAGCGCAATGCCGGCCCCTTTCAGAAACGTCCGACGCGGTAAAACCTGCTGCTTCCGATGAATGTGCATCGCCGAAACTCCTGAAGTGACTTGTGCGTAAATGAAAGTCGTCTTTCGCTCCGCGAAAGAACGCGTCCTTTCGCGGAGCGAAAGGCGACTGACGGACCGTTAATCGTTGTGTTTACGATAGAGGAACTCACCTGACGAAACTCTGGCTTTCCTGGGGTTGTCCGCGATATAGTCCCGCAGGTATTCATACTGTTCGGGGCTTCGGACGAGATAATCGAACGGTTCCTGCTGCCAGAATTTTCCGCTCTCTCCCATTGCTCGATTGATGCTGCAGGCTGTGAAGTGCAGCCATGAATCGCATTGCTCTTTAAGCAGACTCGCGGAACCAAACGCTACCAGCAAGTGCACATGATTTGGCATGATGACAAAGTCACCCATGCGATATCGCTCCCCATCGAAATGCAATAACGAATCTGCAACGATCCGCGCAAGTTTCGGCTGCTTCAACAGACAACGCCCGTGACAGGTATCAAGGAACAACTCGCGTTGACGATTGAAATATCGGAAAAAGTCCTGATGGTCTTTCTCAGAAAGCCTGGCCAACATTCCTTTCCAGTGAGGTCCTTCGCCATATCCACGGATTCGCAGCCATTCTCCTTTTTCACGATCCCACCGATCGACAACTTCTCGCGGCACCGAGTCATGAGTTCGAAACGTGATAAAAACTACGCCTCCAGCTTGCGACCAATGTGGTCGGCAGTGTTCGTAGATTTCGAACTCGGCCTTGGGGTCAAATATTTCACCCAGTGCAACAGGTTTGTTGTCCTGGTCTGTTTCGGTTTGGGACAAGGGACGTTCAACCACATCTCACTCCTATTTGGAACGGAACGGTTCGCTGGCCACGATCCCGTAGATGAGTGATTGAATGCGGTAGTCGTGCTGCTGCAGGTCCCCGACGAGCTTGTCGACAAGAGCGTGGTCGGCGTAACCGACGGGACGTCCCAGGGCGTAGGTCAGCATTTTGACGGCGAGCGCCCTGGCGAATTTGTCTTTGTCCTGCAGCAAGCCTGCTTTGTATTCTTCGAGCGTTTCGAAACTGCGGCCGCTGGGGAACGAGCCGCTGACATCCAGCACGGGGCCGTTGCGGCCGCGGAAGCCTTCGCCGTTGAAGCGTTCCCGCCAGGCGCCAATCGCGTCGTAATTTTCCAGGGCCAGACCATAAGGGTCGAGCTTGAAGTGGCACGAAGCGCATATCTGATCGCTGCGGTGCAGTTCCAGCCGCTGGCGAACCGTCAGATCCTTGCCAGCCGTATTCGGCTGGATTTCACCCGCATTGGGCGGCGGGCTGTTGGGCGGATCGTTGAGCAGTTCCCGCAGCACCCAGGATCCTCGTCGCATCGGCAAAGTACGCGTGCCGTCGGCCAGGTAGGTCATCAAACCAGCCATCCCCAGCACCCCGCCGCGATGGTCTTCCGGCTGGATCGAGACCCGTCGGAACTCGTCCCCTTCGACCCCGTCGATGCCGTAGTGCCGGGCCAATCGCTCATTGATCACCAGGAAGTCGCTGTCCAGGAACGAAGTCACCGGCAGATTATGCTGCAGCACTTCCGCAAAAAAAGCCAGCGGCTCCTGTTGCGACGCCCGTTCCAGCGAGGAGTCGTAGTCGCGGTACTCGGCGGCCGGCATGATCGAGCCGTAGTCGCGGACCGACAGCCACTGGCCGGCAAAGTTACGGACGAACTGCCCAGCCTTGGGATCGGCCAGCATCCGTTTAACCTGCTCCGCGACGACGCCTTGCTGCTGCAGCTTGCCAGCCTTGGCCAGACCCAGCAACTCCTCGTCGGGCATGGTGCTCCACAGAAAGTACGACAGCCGTGAAGCCAGCTCGTAGTCGCCCAGCGGACGCGGCTGCTGATGCTCGCCGGCCGGTTCTTCCAGAAAGAGAAACCCAGGCGCACAGAGCACCCGCTGCAGGCCGAACCGCATCGCCTGGTGGAAGGACAGCTGGTTCAGCGACTGGGCCTGCACGACCACGGCGGTGATCGCGTCGATCTCGGCCGTGGTGACAGGTCGGCGGTTAGCGCGGGGCAGAAAGCGGGTGAAAATCTCGCGGACGTACTCCGCATCCTGCCGCTCGTCGCCGTCGAAAAAGAGGCTTTGATGGCTGGCGGGCGGCCACTCTTTCTGGATGGGCCCTTCAATTTCAATCGATTCCAGTAGCAGCCGCGGCAGTTTGTCGATGTCCATCTCCGGGTTGAAGATATTGGCCGGCCCCGTCCAGGCGTTCAGCTTTTTCTCAACCACGGCCCGTTCCGCCTTGAGGGCGTCGACCTCGGCTTGCGGGGCTCTTTTGGTGGCGGCCCTTTCCAGCAGGCTTCGCAGACGGGTCCACTGGGAGACCAGGTCCTTGTAGTTCGGCTCGCGGATCACGGCGTCTTCGGTATGGTTCCAGAGCAGGTTGAACACCTGCGGCCCCTTCACTTCGCCATTGACGGGGCCGCGCAGGAACAGCACCACTTCGGTCACGCCTGACGGATTAACCGCGACCTGCTCCTCGACCTGGATCGGCGAGTTCATGGCGTACTGCAGCTTGTAAAAGTTTGGGCCCTGTCGGCCGCGGTTGTCGACTTTGCCATGGATGCGGAAGCGATAGTAGCCGTCCTGCGTGACGGCCCGGGAGACGGCGTAATGGCAGATCACGCCCCAGCCTTTGTACTCCACGCGATAAGTCGGCCCGCCCTGCAGATGCTCAATGTGCGTGGGATGCACGATCGAGGTTTTGGCGCCGCGGGGGATGGTATGTTCAAAGTCAGGAAAGACGGCCACCTGCTCCGACGCAGGGCGCGCCCTTTCAATCTGGAACCGGTTCTCCAGCCGATTGACGGGCGGCGGCTCAGTGACGATCGCCACGGCCGCCAGCTTCGACGCCACGGCCAGGCTGCGTTCAATCTGCGTCTGGTCGAAAAAGAGCCCCGCTCCCAGTCGATCAAACCCTTCGGCCAGCCCGTCGGCCGGCATCTCTTCAATCAGCGGCAGGACGATGTTTTCATCCAGATGCAGCAGGTCGCGAATCGTGTTTGCGTACTCGTCCCGGTTCAAGCGTCGCATGGGGATCCGGCCGCCGGCCTGCTTCGCCGCCAGTTCGACCTCTCGGAGTTGCTGGTTCACCCAGTTCGCCGCCAGGGCCACCTGTCGAGGCTCGGGCCGCGGCTGGTCCTCCGGGGGCATCTCGCCGGAGTGGATCCGATCGAGCACTTCCTTCCAGTGCTCGGCCACGGTCGGCAAAGTGAAATCGGTCCCCAGTTGGTCGATCCGGAAGCCGGCCTTGGCGGTCTCCGGCCCGTGACAGCTGTGACAATGCTGCTTCAGAAACGGCTGAACGGATTCCGCAAACCCGGCGGCCTGACGAGCAGTCTGCGGCTGCTCATTCGCCGGGGGATCGGCATGGACGGCGGAAGCCGCCAGCAACAGGGCCAGGGGAACGACGGTTAGCTTCCACATCGGACGGGGGTTCCTGTTCATTCGGGATCACTTCGCAAGGGATGCCGGCAGGGATCAGGCGGCGGGAGGGAGGCGACGATGTCTGGCGTGCGTCGGTACGAGGCGTTCGACAGCCAGCGTCGCTCGTTTTCCGATATGGCAGGCGGTCTGCATGATCCGTGTATCGCTCCCATTCTACCAGCGACAGGACTTTCATGCGCAGGACTTTTGCGCGGCGACTTGACCCAAAAGCTACGCCCGTCAGCCTGGTGCATGATCTGCTGGACGCGCCCAAGGAAAGCGGCCGCGGCAAGGCCTACGCCTTGTGCAGCCAGGGTCGCAGCAACCGGGTCAGGAAAGGCATGACGACCCAGGCCAGCGTCACGACCATGCAGCCGGTCATTACGGCGGTGGCCGCCAGCGGGTGCAGCAGGGCCATTCGCCCGCCAATCAACCAGGACCAGAAGAGGACGGCCGGGTAAACGCCCAGCCAGGTGACGCAGGCCATTTTCCAGCGCGGCGGAGCCTGGGTTCCGCCTTTGAAGAAGGCTTCCAGACCATGCAGTCGCCGGATCACGGCCTCCCCGTCGACGAGGTCGAGCGTTTCGTTCTTGTACTGCTGGAACATTTCCGACCCGTAGAACTCGCGACTATCGGCCTCACTGGCAAAGGAGCGGAGAATGCCATATTCGCGGTCCGTGCTGCCCGGCGCAGGGCGAATCAGATGCACCCCTTCCACGCCAGGGTACGCCAGCGAGCGTTGCACAAACCGCCCCAGCACTTCTTCAAACTCAGACTCCCTGCCGGGACGAACGCGAAGGGTGATTGCGCAGTGCACGCCCTCCAGGGGCGCATGTTTATCGAGGGTCGCCATCGGTGCTTTCCCGGAGTGCGTCAGTGCTTGATTTCAGGGTCGTGGATCTCGCTGCAGATGCGTTCGGCAGCGCGAAGGAAAAGGGACTTCTGGCGAAGTCCCCTGCAGCCCGCCCTGACTCCTGGTTGTGAACTGGCTCTCGTGCTGCGTCAATCTGCAATCTTGGAGTGAGCGATTTCGGCCGTGCTGCTGTGCTGCCAAGAAAACCGTGGGCTAGCGCCCAATGGCACTGTTTTTACCAAATCCGTTGCCTGGGGTGGTTTTTGGCATGAATTTTGCGCCGCATGTTTTGGCATGAAATTTGCGCCCCTTCCTGTCTTCTTACTCATTGATAAGGAGTCTTGCGATGGCGGCCAAACAGAAACGTAAGCAGAAAGCACAGAAATCCGAGCAGGCGCGGGCGGCGGAGTTTGACGCCGTGTTTGCCCAGTTGGAAGAGATCGTGGATCTCCGCCAGGCCGATGAGTTGCAGCCCTCCCACGCCCAAACGATTTACACGTCTGGCGTCGTCCTGTGGCTGTTGGTCTTGCAGCGATTGCGCGGCGGTTGCTCGATGGCCGAGGCGGTCAAGGCCTTGATCGAGCAGCGCCCGGACATCGTGCCCGACAATAAACGCATCGAAGAAGCGACCCTCTCTTCCAGCACCGCGGCGTACTCCCGGGGCCGGAGCCGTTTGTCGCTGGAGACCGTCATGTGGCTCTGCAATGCCGTCTGGCGGTCGCTGGTCGACAACGCTCCGCCCACCTTCGGCGGGCGACGCGTGTTCGCGCTGGACGGCACGACGATCTCGCTGGGACCGGAATGGGAACTGTACGACGTCTTCCCGCCCGCTTCCAATCAGTACGGAGAGTCGGCCTGGCCGATGGCCTATCTGGTCGTGGCTCATGAGGTCGAAAGTGGAGCGGCGTTGCCCCCGGAAATCGGTGCGATGTACGGCGACCAGGCGGTCTCGGAAACCAGCCTGATCCACGATCATTTACAACGCATCCCGGCCGATTCGGTGATTCTGGTCGACACAGCTTACGGCATTACGCGTGTCGCCTACGAGTTCCACACGGCCAATCAACGCTTCGTGGTGCGGATGAAGAAGGACCGCTTTCGCCGGCTGCAAAAGGACGCCGAGTTGATCGAACAAGGCGAGGACTGGAAAACGTATCGAGGACAATGGACGCCCAGTCGCCGCGAGCTGCGCGACAATCCTCAATTGCCGGAGGACTTCTCGCTGCCGATTCGGCTGCACGTGTTCGAAAGCGTCCACGGCGAAACAATCTATCTGGCGACCGACCTGACCGACGAATTGGACGTCATCGCCGATTTGTATAGTCAGCGGTGGCGTGTGGAAACAGATCTCTCACAGATCAAGGTGACGCTCGACATCGAGAACATCCTCGCCAAGAGTCCTGAGATGTTCCGCAAAGAACTGATGGCGTCGATCGTGGCCTATAACCTGACGATCCAGTTCCGCAAACAGGCGGCGGAACAGGCCAACGTACCGCCGCGGCGGCTCAGCTTCACCGGCGTGTGGGACGTGTTCCGCATCTTCCTGCTCCAAAAAACATTCCCCGACGCCGGCGCCTGGCGCACGGCTTACGCACGAGCGCTCAAGTACGCAGCGCGAGAGAAATTGCCGAACCGCCCCGGCCGGAGCTACTCCCGCGAAAGCTACAAACGCCGCTCCAAATCCTCGCATTTTAAAAAAAGATCTCCACCCTGGAACCAACCCGAAAACGAGCCAAAGTGAGTGCCATTGGGCTAGCGCCCGGCGGCTGATTTAGAGAAACCTGGTTTTATGGTTTGACGCACCACTAACCTTTTTTGGCTTCCTGCAGCGTGGTGTAACTGGTCATCAGGTTGCGGTAGTTGGGCAGATGGTTCGACAGCAGGGCTCCCAGTCCTTCCATGTCGTTCCGCCAGTCGCGATGGAGTTCGCAAGCGACGGAAAACCAGTTCATCAGCTGCACGCCGGCGGACGACATCCGCTGCCAGGCCGCCTGCTGGACCGTTTTGTTGAACGTACCCGAAGCGTCGGTCACCACGAACACGTCGTACCCTTCTTCAATCGCCGATAACGCCGGGAAGGCCACGCAGACATCGGTCACTACGCCGGCAATCAGCAGCTGCTTGCGGCCGGTGTCCCTGACGGCCTGGACGAACTCTTCGTTATCCCAGGCGTTGATCTGCCCGGGACGCCGGATAAAGGGGGCGTCGGGAAACCGCTCCAGCATTTCCGGCACGATGGGACCATTAGGGCCCGCATCGAAGCTGGTCGTAAGAATGGTCGGCAGCTGGAAAAACTTCCCAATATCCGCCAGGGCCAGCACATTGTTTTTGAACTCATCCGGCGAGAAATCCTGCACCAGCGAGATCAGCCCTGCCTGGTGATCGACCAGCAGCAGCACCGCATCCTCTTTGGACAATCGCTTGTATTTCGGGGCCATCATCACATTTCCTGGAGACCTGTTGGCAAGTAAAAATCCCGCAGCAACGATCAGGCTTCTGGTTTTCTGGCCTTGAAGAGCAGACGGTTCAAAGTCGCCAGTTCGCGGTCGGTGAGCTCGGCAAACTGGGCTTCATGGAGTCGCTCCAGCGGACGATCCATTTGCTGCAGCTGATCCTGCGCTTTCTGGGTCAAACTGACCCAGACGACGCGGCGGTCCTCCTGGCACAACCGGCGATGAACCCAGCCGCCCGTATGCAATCGATGGACCAGCCGGGAGATATCGGTCTGCGTAGAAACCATCCGTTCCGCAATCTGGCATAACTGCATCGGCTGCGCTTCGCCGCGGAGAATGCGCAGGGCGTTGTACTGGGCGTCGGACAAAGCATGCTGCCTGAAGAACCGGGCGAACTGGCTCGCTAAATGCTCGTGCGTGCGCACCAGATTCAGGTAGGTTTCCTGCCGCAGGCTGGAGAACGGCTTGCGTTTCCCGAGTTCCGTCGCCAGATTTGATGGAGGTGATGCTTTCGCCATCGCCAACTTATATGTTGCAACAGATAAATTGTCAAGCAACCGCCGCCAGGCCGGCAAGAAACAGGGACGGCCCCGAATTTTGATTCGGGGCCGTTCCGTTTTTACAGCGATTCGCCGAGCTTACTCTTTGCTTTTCTCTTCGGCGACTTTTTCCGCTTCAGCTTCGGCGGCCATCTTGGCGATGGAAGGATCGATCTCGGCGACCTCGCCTTTGAAGGTGAGGCGAACCGGTTTGTCCTGGTCGTCGAGAATGGCTTCGACCCGGACGGCGTCTTTCCCCTGGAATTCCCCTTTGAGGACATTCTCAGCCAGCGGATCTTCGACAAACCGCTCGATGGCGCGACGCAGGGGACGAGCCCCGTAGTCCACGTTGGAGCCTTTGCGGATGAGGAACACCTTGGCGTCGTCGGACAGTTCGAGCTTGAGCCCGTGCTGGTCGTGGAGACGTTCGCGGACTTTCGCCAGCTCGTAATCGATGACCGTTTTGAGGTCTTCTTTGGTGAGGTGGCGGAAAATGATCGTGTCGTCGAGTCGGTTGAGGAACTCGGGACGGAACACTTTCTCAATTTCGTCCATCACCCGCTGCTTCATGTCGTCGTACGAAGCATCTTCGTCGGCCCGCTTGAACACCAGCGACGATTCGTTTTTGATCGCACTGGCGCCGGCGTTGGTCGTCATGATGATGATCGTATTGCGGAAGTCGACGTTCCGACCAAAGCTGTCGGTCAGGCGGCCTTCTTCCATCACCTGGAGCAGCGTGTTGAACACGTCCGGATGGGCTTTTTCAATTTCGTCCAGCAGCACGACCGAGTACGGCCGGCGACGAATCCGCTCGGTCAGCTGACCGCCTTCTTCGTAACCGACATAGCCCGGAGGGGCGCCGATCAAACGACTGATGTTGTGCTTCTCCATGTACTCGCTCATGTCGATCTGAACGAGGGCGTCCTCATCGCCAAACATGAACTCGGCCAGGGCCTTGGCAAGCAGCGTTTTGCCCACGCCGGTCGGACCGGCAAACACGAAGCAGCCGGTCGGCCGTTTCGGGTCTTTGAGCGAAGCACGGCTGCGACGGACCGCTTTGGAGATCGCCTGGACCGCCTGCGACTGGCTGACGACGCGCCGGTGGAGCTCGTCTTCCATGTTCATCAGACGGATGCTTTCTTCGGTCGAAAGCTGCGTCAGCGGCACGCCGGTCATTTTGGAAACGACCTCGGCGATCACCGCTTCGTCGACCACCCCGTCGGTCTGGCGGGATTTTTCACGCCATTCCTTGTGGATCTGGTCTTTCTTCTTCTTCAGCTTGTCGGCCTGGTCGCGCAGAGCGGCCGCCTTTTCAAAATCCTGGTTGGCGACTGCTTCTTCTTTTTCTTTGTTCAGGCGTTCGACTTCGTCGTCGATTTCCTGCAGATCCGGCGGCCGGGTCATGGAGCGGAGCCGCACGCGGGCGCCGGCCTCGTCGATCACGTCGATCGCTTTGTCAGGCAGGCAGCGACCGCTGATGTAGCGGCTGGACATTTCCACAGCGGCGTCGATCGCATCGTCGGTGATTTGCACGCGATGATGTTCTTCGAACCGCTCGCGCAGGCCTTTGAGGATCTCGGTCGTTTCGGCCGAACTGGTCGGCTCAACGATGATCATCTGGAAACGGCGGGCAAGGGCCGTATCTTTTTCAATGTACTTGCGGTACTCGTCGAGCGTGGTGGCGCCGATACACTGGATCTCGCCGCGGCTGAGGGCCGGCTTGAGCACGTTCGCAGCGTCGATCGCCCCTTCGGCGCCGCCGGCGCCGACCAGGGTGTGCAGCTCGTCGATGAACAGGATGGTGTTCTTGGCGCGACGGACTTCGTTCATGACCGCTTTGATGCGTTCTTCGAACTGACCGCGGTACTTGGTGCCGGCGACCATCATGGCAAGGTCAAGCACGACGACGCGTTTGTCAGCGAGCAGGTCGGGCACGTTGCCCGAAACGACGCGCTGCGCGAAGCCTTCGACGATGGCCGTTTTACCGACGCCCGCTTCGCCCAGCAGGACCGGGTTATTCTTGCGGCGACGACAGAGGATTTCCATCGCGCGTTCGATTTCTCGTTCACGGCCGATGACCGGATCCAGCTTTTTGGTTTTGGCCAGTTCGGTCAGATCACGACCAAAGCTGTCGAGGGCGGGCGTTTTGGATTTGCCGCCTTTGGCTGAAGAGCTGGGTTCGCCAGGGGCGCCCGACTCACGACCGCCGCGCTCGCTGCCTTCGCTCGGCTGGCCGAGCAGGTTGAGCACTTCTTCGCGGACTTCTTCGAGCTTCAGGCCCAGGTTCATCAACACCTGGGCGGCCACGCCTTCCTGCTCGCGGAGCAGGCCCAGCAGGATATGCTCGGTGCCGACGTAGTTGTGGTTCAGGTTACGGGCTTCTTCCATCGAATATTCGATGACTTTTTTGGCCCGGGGCGTCTGCGGGAGCTTGCCCATGGTGACCATTTCGGGTCCGCTTTGCACCAGCTTTTCGACTTCGAGGCGGATCTTGCGCAGATCCACGTCGAGGTTTTTCAGCACATTGGCGGCGACGCCCGAGCCTTCCTTCACCAATCCGAGAAGGATATGTTCGGTGCCGATATATTCATGGTTAAATCGCTGCGCTTCCTGGTTTGCCAGTTGCATCACCTTGCGAGCGCGATCTGTAAATCGTTCGTACATGTTTTCAATCCACGGGCTCAGCCCGGCTGAGGTTTGATTCGTCAACTCTCCATCCGTTTGATGCCGCCGGCCGCTGTCAGGTTACAGGCAATTTTCAGGCTGCCTGCGGGTTGCGGTCTGCATCATCCGGCTCGTCAGTGAGCCGATCTTCTTTCAACCGATTGAGTAATTCCTTTTCGCGAAAGATTTCTAAATACCACTTCTCCGCTCCGGGCATGCCGGACAGCCGAGTCAGTTGTCGACCGCACTCTTCAAACCGTTCGGTATGTCGAAACAGGGCGGCCAGCATTAAATGAGCGTCGACATCGCTGGGACGAGAGACAATCGCCTGGTCCAGCAGGCGTTCGGCTTCGAACCAGTTTCCTTTCAAGTATTCCGTTTGGGCCTGGGGATACAAGTCTACCCCTTTTGCGCCCTCCGCCATATCGGTACAGGCTACCCGCTCCTGCGATTGACGGCGGAACTGCTCCCGTCGAGAACCCCAGAAGCTGATTGCCCAGAATCCCACCGCTAGAACCCAGGCGGTAATCCGCCAACCGGAGCCCAGCGAGGGCGACTCCAAAAAAGTAGCCGCCAGGGCGAAGTTCAATAGCAGCGTGAACACGCCTGCCGCTACAAACCCGTTCCATTGACCATAAAGCCAAAGCTTGGTCAGTCCGGGCCAGCAGCAAGTCAGGAGCGAGGCTCGCATTGAACTTCCGTATTCAATGGCCCAAAAGCGGACACAGGTAATCGCCATCGTTGCATCGCCAAAGGCTTCGCGACAAGGACAGCGTCGAGGTTAGGAAAAGGCGAACGGGTCGCCATGGAATTGTAGCCCGCGTTTTGATGCGAGGCAAGCCAAGTAAAAGGGGCAATTGAAGTTAGGTAGTCCTGCACCGATTAAGTTCCTGTACGCGAATATCCGCTTTGCACCACCCGCCGTCCGCACCATTGCTAGCACCTGACTGCGTCGCCTCGGCAGAAAATCTTCGCTGATGCACAAACTAGCAGCACAAACAGGGCCAATTCGCGATACGATTCGCTCCCGGTCGACGTAATCCCCATAATCACCGCGACTTTCGTTTCCTGGCCCGATCAGATTTTTTTTCCCAGACGTCCTGATCCGCCAATTCGGCCGCGCCGGTTGCGCCAAAATGGCAGTAGAAACGGATGGCAGCAGAAACGCCCATTTCTCCCGTCGCATCAACGAGGCAGGCAGGAGGGGCAAATATGGGAAAAAAACCGGTAGCGCCAGCGAAGATTTTTCCGCGCCAGACGCACTTTTTTCCCCTCAGGCGGCTTTCCCCGACCGTAAAGAACGGCTGCGGTGAGGCAAATCCCCCTTGTCGCATGGCAGCTGGCCCGCCCTTTTTCGCGTTTCTCGCGACTCCTGCGCCGATGCTTCACACTTCAGCACTCGCAACAGGAGCAGGAGACAGCGCCCGCTCTGGCGGGCCGACGGGACGGATTGCCCGGAGATCGCCCCTGGTCGAACAGCGTTCCTTGGAAATACTACCACACGCCACGCCTGAGCTGCTTTGCCGCACGTCCCCCAACCCTGTTACGAGAGACTTTCATGGGCCGCACCCATCTGCTGGAACGGAAGCAGACGCTCGCTGCACCGCTGGAGAAGGTGTTCGCCTTTTTCTCCGACGCCAGCAACCTGGAGGCGATCACGCCGCCGTCGCTTCATTTTCAGATCGTCACCCCGTTGCCGATTGTCATGCAGGAAGGAACGCTGATCGACTATCGCTTGCGACTACTGGGCGTTCCGTTCTCCTGGAAGACCCGTATCGACTGCTATGAACCGCCGGTGAAATTTGTGGACCGCCAGGTCTCCGGCCCGTACGACGTCTGGCGGCATACGCACACCTTTGCGGCCACGCCCGAGGGTGTAGAGATGATCGACCGGGTCGAATACCGCCTGCCCTGGTCGATCCTCGGCGATCTGGCCCATGCCGTTTATGTGCGGCGGACGCTCGAACAGATCTTCGACTACCGGCAGCAGACGACCGCTCGCCTGCTGCAGGAAACGACGGACCGCAACGAATGGCCCCGACTGGCCTGAGAACGACCGGCGCCACTCGCCGTTTATCGCCTTCATGCTGGCGAGCGGGTGTCAGCTTCTGTCAGCCCGCCTGTCGTACGAAATTATCGGGCCGCGGCCGGAATCTCCAGCAAGTAAACGGCTCCATCGCCGGACGCCACCGCCGCCTTCTCGCCGTCGGGAGAATATTCGACGTAGCTGGCAGAACGGCAAGGACGGGCCGAGAAAGCCTTGGCGCCGTTGGCCACATTCCACACGGCGACCGAGCCGCCGTAACCGCAGGTGAGCACACGCGTCCCGGCCTTGTTGAAGGTCACACGATAAATGTAATCCTCATGGCCTGGGATGCTCGACAGCAGTTGTCCCGTAAAGGCGTCGTACAAATGCACCTGCTTGTCCAGCCCGCCGGCGACCACCCGCTTTCCGTCAGGATGAAACTGTACGCTGTACGCGGCCGCTTCGCCCACATCGATCGATTTCAGCTGCCGTCCGCCCAGCACATCCCACAGGCGAATCGTTTTGTCGGCCCCGCACGAAACCAACAAGGCTCCGTCGGGACTGTAAGCAACCGCATACACGGCGCCCTGGTGACCGGTCAGCGACAACTGCTGCTGGCCCGTCAAAGGGTTCCATAGCCGGATCGTTTGATCGCCCGAGGCAGATGCGATCTGCTCCCGGTTGGGGCTCCAGGCAACGCCATACACGCCGTTTCCATGCCCGTTGAATTGTCGGACCGGATCGGGCGAAGCATACGCCCACAAACGGGCCGCCCCATCGGAACCGACGGTCGCCAGACGACGGCTATCGGCCGTAAACCGACAGGCGGCCAGCGGGGCGGGCGATTCCAGTTCGAACAACGTTTCCCCATCGGCCGGATTGAGAAACCGGATGCGGTCGTCGCCGCCCAGCGCGGCGATTTTGAGATTGTCGGGACTGTATTGCAAATCCCGCACGGCGGACGGCGCCTGGAAAGAGGTCGTCACCACGGCGTCGGCCAGGTTCCACAGAAAGACCTTATCGGTCTCGTCGCTGGCAACCAGCTGGGCGTTATCGGCCCGCACCGCCACAGCCGTCAAAGGCGATTCGCCGGCTGGATACGATCGAACCAGCGCGCCATCGGCCAGATTCCACAACCGCACCTCGGGCTCCGAGCCGATCGTCGCCGCCTGGGCGCCGGCGGCGGCGATCCCCAGAGAACGCAGCGGCCCGGCAGAAGCGGCCACAGCTCGCACCGCGGCGATCGTCCAGATGCGAGCCGTCAAATCCTCGCCCGCAGAAACAAGCGTCTTGCTGTCGGCCCCGAAATCGACCGCATGCACGGCGCCTTCATGACCGGCGAAACGTTCCAGCTCTTTCCCGCTGGCCAGATCCCACACCCGGACCACGCCGTCATCGGCGCTGGAAGCCAGACGCAGCCCGTCGGCGCTGAAACTCACGCTTCGCGTCGCACTCTCGCCCGTAAACACAGCCAGCGGATCGGCCGCAACCGCCGGGTCCGCCGGGTCCGCCGGGACGGCCGGTTCGACCGCGACCGGCGCCACGCTCCAGATCCGCAGCGACTGGTCTTCGCTGGCAGCGGCCAGCGACTTGCCGTCGGCGGACACGGCGACATCGGTGATCGCCTTCTCGGCGCCCTGGAAGGAGCGTTTCAGAACGCCGTCGGCCGTGTTCCACAGACGCACCATCTGGTCGGCGCCGCCGCTGACCAGGCTGGCGCCGTCGGGCGTGAACGCCAGACTGTTCACAGCCCCTTCATGCGCGGCGATTGTGCCCAGGGCCGAGACATGCAGCACCGCCGCGTTCCCGGCTTCGGCCGCGCCGCCGACCAGCAGCGTGCGACTGTCGGGCAGGAACGACGCTGTCACAAACGGCGCTTTCTCCGGGGGCGAGAACGTCTCCAGCAGCATGCCGGTCGTTGCTTCGTACACTCTCAGCTTGCCGTCGAATCCCGCCGCCGCCAGCCGCAATCGATCGGCCGACCAGGTCAGACCGCGGGGCGTCACCGCGTCCGCCACCGCTGGAGTCGCCGGAGCGGGGCCCTTGATCAGCAGCATCTGTTCGCCCGACTTCAGGTTCCAGACATGAATCCCGCCCTGGCTATCGAGCGCGGCCGCCTGGGCGAACCCTTCCGGCGCGAGGGCCGGCAGCAACGCCAGTCCGACGAGCGGACCCGTCACACCTGCATCGAGCACGGATTCTTTTTCCTCGGCGTCCCACACACGAACCTTGCCGTCGCCACAGGCGGCAGCCAGCTCGCCGGTTGGTAGATACGCCAATTGCGTAGCCATCGTCGCAGCGAGAGATCGCAACCCAATGGCGGAAACGCTGGCGACCTGCACGCCGTTATCGGCTCCGCCGGAGACGACCACGCCGCCGTCGGGCGTCATCGCGACTCCCTGCACGGCAGCCGTGTGGGACGTCCATCGCTCCAGCTCCGCACCGCTGGCCGTGTCCCACAGACGCACGATCTTGTCATCGCCAGCCGCGACCAGGCGTGCTGCATCCGCGCTCAAGGCGACGCTGCGCAGCGGCCCGCCGTGATCATAAACGGCCGTCGGCTGCAGGGTGGCCGCAGCCGCCGGCAATGCGGCCGGCAGCACCCAGCGGAATGCCTTTCCTTCTTCCCCGCCGGCGACAACCTGGGCCGGCGAGTCGGCGCTGCCGATGCTCACCGCCACGTCGTGCAGCGCCCCGGTCGGTCCGGCGAACGTCAGCGGGACAGGCTCGCCCGTCTCCCTTCGCCATAGTCGCACCGTCTTGTCGGCGCTGGCAGAGAGCAACAAGGCGCCATCGCCAGTGAAGGCGACCGCGGTCGCTGCGTCCGTATGTCCGGCCAGCAGACGGACCAGGTTCAAGGGACGAATGGCGCCCTGGTTCGCTTCGCCATAGAGCAGCTGCTCTCCCGCCGCGCCAAAGGCAATCGTCGCCATCGGCCCGGTAGTGGGAGCCGTTTCCAGCAACCCGTGCGTGGTCGGATCGTAAACGCGTCCGCCAGCGGTGGTCGCCGCCGCCAGTTTGCTGCCGGCCCCGTTATAAGCCACCCGATGAACGGGCGACCCCGTTTCGATCACGACCGGCGCTGGCAACGCCGCCGGTGCGGCAGGCGCCGTCGCCGGCAGGCTGGTCAGATCGCCAAACAGCACTTTCCCCGTTGCATCGGCCCCGGCCCACTGCAGACCGTCGGGGCGAAGAGCCGCATCCACCAGCCCTTTCACGAGCAGCGGCGCCGCGAGACGTTCGCCATTCGCGTTCCAGAACGACATCGTCCCGGTGCTGTCGAGCGTCGCCAGACGCTGGCCGTCCGCGCTGGCGGCCAGCTGCAGGACGCCCGTTTCCGCGGCCGCCACGACGCGCTCCACCTGCAGGGGTACCGCATACGTCAACTTGTCGGCGCCGCCTGCGACGATGCGATCTTCTCCAGCGAACGCAACCGACAGCAGCGGCATGGCTCCCAGCGTGACCCGCTGCAGCTCGCGACCGGCAGGCAGATCCAGCACGCGCAATTGGGCGTCGTCGCTCGTCGCGGCCAGGCGTGCGCCTCCGGGACTGAATGCGAGACTGCGGACGGGGGCGTCGAACGGATAACTGGCGATCTGGGCTCCGTCGGCCAGGTTCCACAACCGCACCGTTTTATCGTTGCTGGCCGAGGCCGCCGTCTTCCCGGTCGGGTCGATGGCGATCGCCGTCGCGGCGTCTGTATGGCCCGCCAGGGAACGCGGTTGACCGCCGGCTGCCAGCGGCCAGATGCGTAAGGTTTTGTCGGCGCCGGCCGTCAACAGCAACGCGCCGTCGGGCGAAAAGGCAATCGCGTTCACGGCGCCGTCGTGCCCGGCAAACGCCTGCACCAAAGCCGAGTCAGCCGCACGCAGCGAGTTATCCGCGGCGCCAATTAGCAGCCGCGGCGGTAGGTTCGCCGCCGTCGCGCCGAACCCTGCTCCTACGGGAGCCGGTTCCGCCAGCGGCAGAAAATCTTCGAGCAGGCCGGACGTACTCCACAACCGCACGCCGTCGGTCGAACTGCTGACGAGCCGACCGCCCTCCGCGCTGAACGTGAGCGAGGCGATCGGACCCGCATGCCCTGTCAACTCGCCGGCGGCGGCGCCGCCGACCGCTTTCCAGAGTTTGATCGTCTTCCCCGCTCCGCCAACGGCCACCAGCTGGGCGTCGGGCGAAGCGGCGACCGATGTCACCGCGGCTCCTTGCGCGAGCGTACCAATGGCGGCGCCGGTTGACAGCTTCCAGGTGCGGGCCGTGCTGTCGGCCGCTCCTGAAACCAGCAGGTCGCCCACCGCGCACATCGCCGTCAGGGCGCCGGTGTGACCGGCCAGCGTGCGGACTTCGGCCCCGTCGGCGACGGCCCATTGTTTGATTGCGTTGTCGGCGCCCCCGCTGAACAGCTGCTGTCCATCGGGGCTGAGCGCGACTGCGGCGACGGCCGCGCCGTGGCTCACCCTCTGGATCTCGGGAAACTTCGGGTCCGCCAGATCCCACACCCGGGCGGTCTGGTCGGCCGAACCGGTCGCCAGTCGCAAGCCGTTCTCACTAAAGGCGAGCCCCAGTACGGCGCCGTCATGGCCGAACAGTTGCTGGATCACCTGGCCGGTCGTCGTGTTGCGAATCACGACGGCCGGTCGATTATTCACGACCGCTGCAGCCGCGGAGAATTTGCCGTCGCGGCTGACCGTCATCCGGGTCGATGTTGCATCGCCTGCGTAGACTTGCGATGGTTGCGGGATTGACCAGACACGCACCACGCCATCCGCACTGGCGGTCGCCAGGCGGTCGCCTGTCGCATTAAACGCCGCACCCAGTACAGGGCCCGCATGCCCTGCCAGGGCAGGCGGCGGGACGGAATCCGCGGCGGCAGGCGGAGCGGCCGGATCCACGAATCGGACCACTCCTTCGGCGTCGCCAATCGCGGCCAGTGTCTTGTCGCGACGCAGGGCGAGCGACGTGACGGGCCCATTCCCGGCCGCCAGAACAACCGGCGCCGCCTCGGCCTGCAGGTCAAACAGGCGGACTGATTTGTCGGCCGATCCAACAAGAGCAAACGAACCATCAGCCGCGGTGACGACGGCCGTGATTTCTCCCGTCGTCGCGGGCCAGGTCGTCGGCGACTGCAGCGGCAGACGCCACCACTTGAGGCTGCCGTCCGCCCCGGTCGAAATGAGCCGATCCCCGGTCGGAGTAAACGTGAGCCCGGTCAGACCGCCGACATGGGCGAGGGCCGAGCCGAGCGATCCCTTGCCGGCGACATCCCACAGCTGCAGTTCGCCCTGATCATCGCCGCTGGCGAGTATCTCCATCGCCTTGGCTTCTCCCGCAGCCGGCAGCATACCCGCGGCCAACGCGGCGACCGCGCCCTGATGCACGGCGCCGGTTCCGGCAGCCGTCCCGTCGGCGTGGTTCCATAACCTTACGCCCTTGTCAGCGGAGCCAGTGGCGACCAGCTCGCCTGAGGTCGTGGCGACAACTTCTGACACCGGGGCCGTATGTCCCGCCAGCATCGTGGGCGCGACGGGCAATCGCCACAGCCGCACCGACTGGTCCGCGCCGGCGGAGGCCAGCAGGTCGCCTTGCGGGCTCATCGCCAGCCCCAGCACCGGACCCGTGTGGCCCCGCAGCTGCAGCCGGTCGGCGCCGTCGGCCGCGTTCCACAACTGGATCACCCCGTCGACCGAACCACTGGCCGCAAGCGTCGCATCGGCAGACAGAGCGAGCGAGGAAACGGCTTCTCCCTGGCCCGCCAGCGTACGCAGGGCGGCGCCGGTGGCTCCGTTGAACAGCCGCACAGTTTTGTCTTCGCCGCCGCTAAGGACGACCGCACCGTCGGCCGATACGGCCACATCGGCGACCGGCGACGTATGGCCCGCCAGGGTGCGCGGAGCGACCGCCGGCAGTCGCCAAACTTTGATCGTACCGTCGGCCCCCGCCGTCGCCAAACGATCACCGGCCGGATGAAACGCCGCGCTGTTCGCCGCGGTGGGATGGGCTCCCCAGACCGCCTGCTCCACGCCGTCGGCCGGGTTCCAGAGGCGCAGCACGCCGCTGTCGTCGGTCGTGGCGAACTGCGTGCTGTCGGCTTTGAAGGCGGTCGATGTCACCGGCGAGGCATGTCCCGCCAGGGTGCGCAGCGCCGCGCCGGTGGAGGGCGTCCATAACCGCACGCTATGATCGGCCGAGGCCGTGGCGCCATAAGTACCGTTGGGGCTGACCGCGGTCGACAGGACGGCCGCCGTGTGGCCCGCCAACGGTAACCGGGGCTGCGGCAGACTCCACAAGCGAATCACGCCATCGTCCGACGCCGTGGCGATCCGCTGGTTGTCGGGATGAAAGGCCGTCGCCAGCACGGATCCCACATGGGCTTCCAGCTGCGCTCGATCGGCGCCGTCGTTGATGGCCCAGAACTTCACACGGCCCTGCTCGTCGCCCGCCGCCGCCAGCAAGCTGTCGCCGCTGAGCGCAAGACTCAAAGAGTTGCCCACGTCGGTCGCCAGTTCACGGGCCAGCGCCCCGGTCGCCACGGTATACACCCGGGCGTGACCATTGCCGGCCGTGACCAGCAGTTGCCCATTGGCCGTGACTTCCGCACAGCGGACCGGGCCTGGCGCTTCAGGGAGGACACGGGGATCGACCAGCGGCAACTGCCAGGTTTTCAGCAGGCCGTCGGCGCCAGCGGTGATCAGTTGCTGGTTGCTGGGATGGTACGCGACGCCCACGACCGCCCCGCGATGTGCATCGATCCGGCCGCGTTGGGCGTTATCAAAGGCGCGCCAGAACAGCAACCGCCCCGCGGCGTCGGCCGTGACGAACTGCTGGTTATCGCCGCGGAAAGCGGCGCCCGTCAAAGCAGCGTCATGCCCCTGCAGCGATTCCAGCAAGGCGCCGTCCGCCAGGTTCAACAGATGGGGGAGCCGATCTTCGCCGACGACGAGCACCTTTTCGCCCAGGGGATCAATCGCCAATTGGACCAGCGGTCCCGGACTGGCGACAGCGGAATAGAAAGGTTCCGCCTGGGGGATGTCCCACAGCCGCAGCGTGTTGTCGGCCGAGCCGGAAACCAGCTGACGGCCGGCGGGATCGGTCGCCAGCGTAAGCACCTGGGCCGTATGGCCGCGGAGCGTGCGTAACTCGTCGCCGGTCGCCGCGTTCCTGATTTTGATCGTCTGGTCGGCGCTACCGCTTAGCAGGTAGCGTCCGTCGGGCGAGTAGATCACCGCATTGACGCCGGCCCCATGTCCGGGCAACCGCTGTTCCTGGGCGACTACCGACGCCGGTCCTCCGGGGAACGACAGCAACAATCCCAGCAGGAGAGAAAGCCGCCATGCAGCCGAGACGGCTGCGAGCGAAAGTTCAAAACGGTTCCGGCCAGCAAAGCAATTCCCATCCGTCATCGTGTCAGCCTCTGCAAGAAGGTATTTCATTCGCATCAATCTAAACTGATGAATGCGGGAATACAATCAAATACTGAGGAGAGACGTCTGCTTTGCACGTGCGATGACGCAAAATTAAACGCCGGGAGCAATGCACTCCCGGCGTGATCCAGCGAACGATCCTGCTCCGGTCTGGCAGCAATTACTGGCCGTCACGCAGGCCGCTCGGAGCGCGTTCGCCGTCACGCAGGCCGCTCGGAGCGCGTTCGCCGTCACGCAGGCCGGTGGGAGCGCGTCCGCCGTCGCCCTGGCCGCGGGCGGGGCCTTCGGTGGCGTTGAACCTGCCCTGGGTGTACCAGTAGAGGAATTCTTCGACCGTCATTTTGCCATCGTTGTTGGGGTCGGCTTCTTGGAAGCGACCCGTTTCCAGCTTGATGCGAGCCGTGTCCGTCGCGGAGACCCGTTTCATGCGGAGCCACTCGTCGGCCGTGACGGTCAGGTCGCCGTTTTGGTCGTACGCCTTGAAGACGCCGCCTTCTTTCGTCCGCTGCCAGTTGGCCGGAGCGACGCCGGCGGATTCGGTGGCGTTGCGGGGCTCGCCGTCGGCGCGGCCTTGCGGGTTGCCCTGCACTTCGCGGCGGAGGGTTGTCACCTCCTGCTGGAGCTGCAGGATCATCTGGAAGAGGGCCGCTTCTCGCGGAGACTGGGGACGAAAACCGCCCAGTCCTTCGCCCGCCTGTACGTTCCGCTCGCCTTCAACCGAACGGCGCGGGCCAGCATCACCTTCCGCCGAACGGCGCGGGCCAGCATCACCTTCCGCCGAACGGCGCGGGCCAGCGTCGCCTTCCGCCGAACGACGCGGGCCAGCATCACCTTCCGCCGAACGGCGCGGGCCAGCGTCGCCTTCCGCCGAACGGCGCGGGCCAGCGTCGCCTTCCGCCGAACGGCGCGGGCCAGCGTCGCCTTCCGCCGAACGACGCGGGCCAGCGTCGCCTTCCGCCGAACGACGAGGACCGGCATCGCCTTCGGCCGAACGGCGAGGACCAGCGTCGCCTTCCGCCGAGCGGCGCGGGGCGCCTTCTTCCTCGCCGAAGGCAATGAATTGCGTGCCGCGGGCGACAGGCTGGCTGACCAGCTGGATCGGGGCGTCCAGGGCGTTGGCAGCGCCCGCAAAGGCGGGAGCCGGCAGCCACTGGGCGGAAGTGGTCAGGGCGGCGACGCAGCAGAAGCTGCCGACGAGAATCTTGGCCGAGGTGAGCGACATGAATTCGATGCTCCGATGAGTGAGAGAAAGAGTCTGGGCGGAAACCTGGCCCGCCAGGCTTTGACCGGCGGCGACACGCACGCCCGCTTGAACGGTGGCGGCCAGCAAGCTGGGGGAAATGCTCGAGGCCGCAGCGGCCGTCGACGAACTGCGAACGATCAGTGAGAGCACCACCGCCAGGGAGACGCCGCGGAGCAGTAACTTGCGCCGCAGCAACTGCCGTCCCCGCTCCAGCCGCCCCTTCAAGGCGCCAATCGACCAGCCCAACTGCTCGGCCGCTTCGTCGCGGGATTTCCCTTCCAGGCAACAGAGGAACAGCGGCAACCGGTATTTTTCCGGCAGGGCGTTCAGCTCCTGGTCGAGCACGGCCTGCTCGTGTTCCTGGGAAATCTGCGATAAAGAATCGGCGATCATAGGGTCCGTCTCAAGCGACGTTTCAGGGCGACGCGAGCGTTTGGCTCGTGCTCGAAGGGCGATGCGAAAAGCCGTTTTGTAAAGCCAGGCGCCTAGCGAATTCTCCCGGCGAACGGAGCCGGCCTTGCGGGCCAGCACCAGAAACGTCGCCTGGAAGGCGTCTTCCGCGTCGTGCTCTTTTCCCAGCACCCGGCGGCAAACCGCCATGACCAGCGGGCCATGACGTACGACCAGTTCCGCAAAGGCATTTTCCTCCTGGCGCTGGGCGAACCGGTCAAGCAGATCACGATCCGACGTCGCCGTCGGCGCAGGGCCGGCAACGACAGAGGATTCAATGCGATCTTTGACAGACGGATTCATGCAACGCTCACCTTCGTTCTTCCCAGATAGAGCCCGGCCGTTCTCCCACGGCACGGAGAATTTTTAATTTAGACCAAAACGCTTGAAAAAGCGCGAAAAGACTTTGGGACGACGCCGGTATCGATCAAAAAAAACGCGACAGAAACCGAAGTCTCTGTCGCGTTTTCTCAAGTTTCATGGGCCGGCTATGCGAAGCAGGTCTGCCTCGCAAATCGCCTGCATTTACTAGCCATCGCTACGGCCAAAGACGGAGTGGAATCCGCCGCTGCTGCGCAGGTCATTGGCGTTGTAAATGTACTGCGCGTCGAGCGCCTTGCTGACCACCGAGGCCGCTTCTTCCAGATGGGCCCGCGTGTAAGGATCGAGCTTGTCGCCCGAGTCTTTCAGCGATTTCTGGATGCGTGCGCCCAGGCGTCGCAGTTCGGCGACCGACAGGGTCGAAATGGGCTTGTAGGCCGCCTGTGAACCGGCGCCTGGCATGGCCAGGTCGATCAGTCGTTTCAGGTGTTCCCGCTGCAGGTTCCGTCGCAGGCTGGAGGTCATCGGAGCACGAGCGGTGTACTTGTGATCCAGTTTCTGATCCAGCTCCGACCAGATTTCCTTGCTCACGCGGTCGAGCAGTTCCGGCAGGGTCAACGCGTCTTCGTCGGCCGGGGTGCGGAACTCGTTGTCGTACACCCGCTGCAGGGTCGTCGGTTTCAGGATCATCGTCAGCGTCGAGGACTGCACCCCCATGATGCTGTCATGCACCGGGTAGGTGGAATCCTTGATGGCGTTGCTGAACTCGTCCAGCCATTTGTCGTTCGTCATCCAGCGGAGCAGTTCCGGCGTCAGGCCGAATGCTTCGTCGTGGAAGGAGTTCTTCATGACGAATTCCAGCGCCGCCCGCTGCTTGGCGTAATCGACCACTTCCAGCGGAGCGCGGCCGTTGGTATCACCCTTTTTATCGCGATACACATGCACGCCGCCGACCCAGTTGGCCATCATACTTAGAGCACGAACCTGCAGAGCCAGCGTCAGGCCGTAACCGCGGCGAACGCGGGACCAGCTTTCGCCGTCTTTGACAAACCCCTTCAGCAGGCGGCCGCGGTGATGTTCGGCCAGGTCGACCTGCTCCTTGGCGTAAGCCAGCGGATCGGAGCCAAAATCATAACGGCGAGCCAGCGGGTCAGGGCCGTAAGCGTCTTCATCGGTGGCGTACACCAGATTGGGATCGGCGACGCGATCGAGAATCGGCTTGAGATCGGTTTCCGACGTGTAGCCGTACTCGATCGCCCATTCGTCATAGGGGCCGATGCCGGTCATGGCGTAGTCGCCCTGCTCGGCGCCCGACTTGTAACGGATGTTGACCGGGGTGTAGTCCATGACGGAGCCGGCCAGCGGCTTCTTCCCTTTGACGGCGTCGCTGTTGATCTCTTCGACCGAGTAGATCGAGGAGGCCTTGAAGTTATGCCGCAGGCCCAGGGTATGGCCCACTTCGTGCGCGACCAGATGGGCCAGCAACGGGCCGATGAATTCTTCCGGCATGCCGTCGATCATGCTTTTCGGGTCTTCTTTGTCCTTCTCTTTTTCGTCCTTGGCGTCTTCTTTTTCGGCTTCTTCCTTATCCATGGCCAGCGTCATGGTCATGTGCATCAGGGCCATGTCGAAGGCTTTCCCTTGCGCGGCCAGGCACATGCCGTTGGTCTGGCTGGTGCGTCCCACCAGGCCGTCGAAGTCATGGCTGCCCATCAGTTTGGAGTCGGCCTGGGCGAACGGGTGCCCGGCGTACGGCTGGGCGGATTTCATCCGAATGCCGCTGCGCAGATGCTCCACCTGCGAAGGACTGGCCATGCGCAGCCGCGGGTCCCAGTCGGGATGATCGGCCAGCCAGGCCAGCGTATCGGGGCCGTAACCTTCCATCGCCAGCTGCGGCATCAGGTCTTCAAACTGGAACCGATAGTGGCGAATCCAGCCGTCGGTCAGAATAATGTCGGCGTCCAGGATCTGGCCCGTTTTCGGGTTCACCCGGCTCGGCCCGATCGCCGTGCCCTGGTCATTGTTGAGCCAGCGGACGAAGTTAAAGCGGACGTCTTCCGGATCCTTGTCCATGTGCGCGCCGCTAGCGGCGTCCTGGTAGTGGACCTCGATGGCGTCGCTGATGCCGACCTTCTCAAACGCACGGTTCCAGGACAAAACGCCCTCGCGGACCCAGCGGCGGTAGCGGATCGGCGTCGTGTGTTCGATGTAGAACACCAGCGGTTCTTTGGGCGGGCTCAGTCGCAGTTTGGGATCGGCCTTCTGCAGATTCCAGCGATTGATGAACCGCACGCGGGTCTCGTGATCGGCATACTTGCCCAGGTCCGAAAAACTGGTGATGAAGTAACCAACGCGTTCATCCGCCAGACGCGGCTTGAAGGTCGGGTCTTCCGTGATCAGGCTGATCGAATAGTGCAGCGTGCGCAGCTTGCCGCTCGTATCGGGCATTTCAAACGCCAGCTCCACGTTGCCCGGAAAGGCTTTCGCTTCGGCGATCGAATAGATCTGCGGCAGCGCCTTGTTGAACGCCGAGCTGCCGAAAAAGACGGTCGATTTCTGCACCAGCAGGTAATCCATGTCAATGATCGGGCCGCCGCCGGGTCCGATCGAAATGATCGGCAGGTCCAGCAACACTTGGCCAGTAAACAGGCGGTCGACCGAAGCTTTTGATTCGTTGTCGCCGCTGCTCCGGGTGTCCAGGTCCGGGGCGATCAGCGCCAGACGGTCGTCATATTTGCGCCAGTAAACGTACACGTCGCCTGACTGCAGGCCCGCATACTGGTCGCCGCCGGCCAGCGTCAGCGCGATAAAGTATTTCTGGGAGGCGAAGGTTTTGGGCAACTCCGCCAGCATCTGGTTATCTTTTTTACGGACCCAGATGGTAAAGAGGCTTTTCTTGCCATCGACGGTCGAGACGACTTCTTCAAAGTCCTTCAACACGTCGGCGTGAGCCGGCAAAGCGGCCTGCGCTTGACGACCGACAAAAGCCGTCGCAAAAAGCAGGGCGAGGAAAACACAGCGCCGCAGCAGCGTACCAGCAAACATGGGGCAACCTCCGATGGTCTGTCGCAAGGGGAACTCGAAGTATCCCTCGTTGAATGGCGCAGCATGAACCGAACACGACAGAGGGCTAGATACCCTACATTGACGGACGGTCCGATGAGCGAAAAACGGGGCGGGATTCAAAAAGACAGGCGTGATTTGTGGCGAATGGTAGGGATTGGGATAAGTAAACAGCCGTCTCCATTGTTCGTGCCGTAGCCATCCGGTCAAGTTCAAAATTTTTCCAGACGACGCAGAGCCCCACCACCTGATCCCTTTTTAACGGAAGAATGCCTTCCATAACATGCGGACTGGGGGATATCCGTCTCCCGGTGCGGACCGGCTCCCCGCGGTACGAGCAGCCAGGCTCAGGAGCGGCCGCCGCATGTCGGGGAGCCGCAGTGTCCCGTCTATTTCGTCTGGACGGCAAAATAGAGTTCCCGCAAAGCCAGGAAATTCACCCAGTTCCGCAGGGCGTAGCCGCAGTTTTGCATGTTTTCGACCGTATAAACGTTGGTCTTGCCGCCGCTGGGATGCACGCCGTCTTTCGAGATGATCGAATTCTGCCAGCTGTCGCCCGGCCGCAAACGGACGCATGCCGCATGGAAATCGGCCAGCGGAACCGACATCTGCTCAGCCGTTTTCCGGATCACCGTGTTGGCGGCCGCGACGGCGTCGTCTTTTCCCTGACGCGGCGGAATGGTGTTCAGAATCGGGATACAGTGGGCGTCCAGACACTTTTGCACCACTTGCTGCAGGTCCTGCTCGTAGTTGGCCGGCAGCTTGCCGCCGGAAATATCGTTGGTGCCGATCATAATGATGGCGTACTCGGGCCGCTCCCGCTGGAGCACTTCGTCCACCGACTTCAATAGCTGCCCGACCCGCCAGCCGGAATAGTTGGCGAACTTGCCGCCTTTGTCCCGGGCGCCCAGGATGACATCTTTCCAGCGACGATCGCCTGGCTTTTGCGGCAGGCCATCGTCGGCCGGCAGGTACTTGTCGGGATCGTCCCAGCTCATCGCCGACCAGAACGCCATCGAATAGGTGATCGAATCGCCAAACTGCGCCACGTATCCGGCCTGCCCCTTGAAGCCCGCATGCACCTGCCGCATCGCGGCCAGCACCTCGGGCGACTGCTTGACGCTGGGCAGTTCGGGAGCATCGGCAGCGCTAACCGCCTTCACCGCGAGGCACGCCGGGAGCACCAGCAGGGACAGGAACAACATTCGCACGCCGGATCGCATTCGCTTCATGGCTTCTCTCGCGGGGAACATCAAAGTCAGCAGCATCGTTTCCACGGGAAGCGTCACCAAGGTTGACTCCCCGCCCAATTGCATCGAACGCGCATCGTAGCATGGCCGATTGCTGGAGAAAACAGTCGGCGGCTCCTCGGTGGCAGGGACGCAATCGGGGGCCTGCACAGAACGACCAGGCAGGGACGTTCACGGCCCCAGCAAGTTCTCCTGAGTGACGTTGAGGCCGGGGCGCCCGATGCGAGATCGAACAAGCGGAATCCAGAACGAACCCTCTGAGTAGCCGCTTCCCCCAGGCCGGAGGGAATCAAAGCGTGGTATCAAAACGCGATTTCTTCGCGTGGTATCAAATCGCGATTTCTTCGCTTTGCGGAGACTTCCTCACTCCGGCAGCGGTCGGCGTCGGTCCTGGTTCGTTGCCGCTATGTGACGCATCATCCGAAGCTGACGCCAGTTACCGCGATCGACGTCCAACCGCGCAGCGGGCGAGAAAATGCGGCCATCCATTGACGGTCCCACGCTGAAACGGCCTGGGCCTCTCTGACTTTCGGCCGAACTAATCGGAGTCAAGGGTGCGCTGGGCGATTGGCCCCAGTTCTGGAACATTCACCAGCCGTTGCAATGCCTCACGATAACTCGCCATCGCGCGATTGCTTTCGATTGCCCCCAGGGCGTTGTGCCGCACGTCAAGGTCCTCCGTTTCATTGCGGACGGTTGATTCCAGGCAATCCAGCACGCCTTCGACTTCTGGATAGGTCCAGAGTGCTTGTGCAGCGAACTGGCGAATCAGCTCTTCGTCATCGTTCCGGAGTACATTCAAGACGGCCTTTCCCAGACGGGCGTGGCTCTCAGCGGCGTCCTTTCGCATGACAAGCGACTTGAGAATCTCAATCCGCACCTCTTCGTCTTCATCAAAGTCTTCGAGTGTTGCCACAAATAGCGACACCACACGTTCATCAGGCACTTCCTCCAGCTGGACAACAATCCAGCATCGGTCGGCTTCGTCGCTTTCAAATTCCTGCAGAAGCTGTTCAATGTCTTTCATTTTTTCACTAGCTGAAGGTCACGATCAAACCCGATTCCGGTAGAGCAGCGAGCTGATTTGGCCGAATGAGAATGCGAGCATACACCGAGTCGGCATAGGTCTCTGAGCGATCAGCAATATAGTCGTAAATCGCAATCGCATCCTTTAACGCCCGTTCCGTCCAACGAACGTTCACCTTGCCGCCTTTTTACGCTGGATCTTGTGCTCGGCCAGTCGGCGCTGCATTTCAGCGGTGTCGATTAGCCGGCCAGCGGCCTCGCCTTCAAGTCCCGCATCGATCTGTTGCCGCACATAAAAACGGTATTGAACATCCTCCCAGGAAGCATCGTCAGGAAGTGTATCAAGTATAGCCTTGGCGGCATTTTTCACGGTTTCAGGCGTATGCGACATTGGGAATTCTCCTGTAAAGGCATTCTAACACGCCAGACCAGTTCCGTCGAATACCACCGGGAATCGGTTTTCCGTCGGATAACTCCGTGTCCTGCCCGCTGGCCCTTTTGAGTTGCGGGGGAAATCAAAGTCGACAGAATCGTTTCCACGGGAAGCGTCACCAAGGTTGACTCCCCGCCCAATTGCATCGAACGCGCATCGTAGCATGGCCGATTGCTGGAGAAAACAGTCGGCGGCTCCTCGGTGGCAGGGACGCAATCGGCGGCCTGCACAGAACGACCAGGCAGGGACGTTCACGGCCCCAGCCAGTTCTCCTGAGTGACGTTGAGGCCGGGGCGCCCGATGCGAGATCGAACAAGCGGAATCCAGAATGAACCCTTTGAGTAACCTCTTCCCCCAGGCCGGAGGGAATCAAAGCGTGGTATCAAATCGCAAATTCTTCGCGTGGTATCAAATCGCGATTTCTTCGCTTTGCGGAGACGGCCTCGCTGCGACTGCAGACGGCGCCCGCTCCTGATTCGTTGCCTCTTTGTGACGCATCCCTGGAAACTGACCGCAGTTACCGCGATCGGCGTCCAACCGCGCAGCATCGACCATCGGCGGAAAGGGATTCGGTGAACAACTGCGGCGGATCGCGGCAGACGGCTGAGAAGGGAGATTCCATGCCCGAGTGAAATTGGAAATGCGTTTGCAATCCCGTAGAGAACAATAGGAACCCGCCCTGGCCAAATCAACCGAATTCTGTCGGATCAGCCGGCGTCCCGCCTGGGCGTCTCGATTGTGGGGGGAAGACTTTCTCTACGGGGAAGCAAGTGGGACTCTCCAGGGATTGCCCCACACTGGCAATGCTTGGGTGGCCCCATTTTCGGCCAGCCGAAACAGATTCCACCACCGCTGTTACTGCGGCAAGGTTTCGATTTCTTTGCCATTCAGTGTCAGCTTCTTGAGCTGTTTGATATTAGGCAGGACCTCGACCATGGATTCACTCAAAGAACTCGAAGAAATAAAAATCTCTGTCAAACTATGGCTTTCGGCCAGGCTTTCCATCATTGGCCGATCGAGACCGTTTGAAAAAAACCTTAAACTTTCGAGGTTTTCCATGGAGGCAATGGATCGCATCCCCTCGGAATCAAATTGACCGGTTTCTGAATTCTGCCAACGGCGCCAAATCTCCAAGCTGCGCAGCTCGCTGCACTTTGCAATGCCTTCGGCATGTTCGTTTGTAAACTCACACCAGCGATAGTCCAAACACCTGAGCCCATGAATCCTCTGAATTTGCCTGATGTCAGAGCTGGTAAATTCACAAAAATCGATGCGCAGCTTTTGGAGAGACCGAAACTTCCTAAGGTCGTGCAGAATGCGACCATCCACCGAAAAACCAACGAGCACAAGCTCTTGAACCCCTTCGCTACTCAACCGATCGAGTTCCAGAACTGCCGACAACCACCGTTTGACTTGCCTGGGAGAGACGCCGTCGCCCGAGACACTCGCTCGATACTCCCCGCCAGGCATCTGCACAACGGTTCGCCCAAGAGAGGCTACGAGAAGCTCCTCGCGCGTGGGCGGATCGGGGGTAATCAGTCTCCAGACGGCAAGAGCGACTCCAAGAGCGACTCCAACGGAGGTGAATTCAATGAGAAGCGTTCGCAGTGAGTACCTGGGAATAGGGATGGCTTTATTCTCCCCGTTCGTTTCGCTCCGATGTTTGAAAAAGAACGAAAATGGCTGCCATTGAGAGAAAGAAGAATCCAAGATAAAACGCCCATGCCGTGGACACGATTACAAGTATCTTTGAAATATCAGCTCCCTGAAGGAACCAGAAATTAGCGCCTGCAAAACCGGTTTCGATACAGAAGTGTGACACCTTCAATGTGTTACCTGTCAAAACTAGAATGACGCCGAGGACTGCGCCCAAGACCCAGCTTATAACGAGAACAGATGCCGACTTTGCCATAGCGTTAAAATCTTCCAATCTGGCAGGGTCGACCTGTGAAAGAGAACCATTGCGGCCATTTATTCTCTGGCGATTCGAATTGGGTTGCAAGTCAATTTGCGTCATCCTACCGTGGGCAATCGCAGAGGGCGCCCCCTGCTGGCGAGTGCAGGGGTCGGCGGCTGCTGAATGCTGGCCTTGGGGATCGCGCGGCGGTAGGATGGGGCGTATCGGGTTGTTGCTGCAGGATGGACGGATGCCTGGCGCCCGATGCTTCTTTCGCTGAGATCTTTACGGAGGCTTCCTATGAACCAGGCGAACCGACGCAACTTCCTGAAAACGGCCGCAATGGGCGGCACGCTGGCCGGGCTGGGCGATCTGGCCTTTCTTTCCCGACTGTCGCCCGTCTCGGCGGCCGAGACCCAGCTGCCGGCGCCGACGGTGCAGCTGGAGGCCGGGCTGGAGCCGGTGGTGCGGTTGATCGAAGAAACGCCGCGGGACCAGCTGCTGGAACAGGTGGGCGCCCGGATTCGTAACGGGGACTGGAGCTATCGCGACGTCCTGGGTGGGTTGCTGCTGGCGGGAGTGCGGAACGTGGAGCCGCGGCCTTCGGTCGGTTTCAAATTCCACTCGGTGCTGGTCGTTAATTCGGCCCACCTGGCCGCCCAGTCTTCGCCCGCTTCGCAGCGCTGGCTGCCTATTTTCTGGTCGCTGGATTACTTCAAGGAAGCGGCCGCCAAAGATGTGGCCGAACGGGGCGACTGGCGGATGGCTCCCATCGACGACGGCGCGCTGCCTCGCCCCAGTCAGGCCCACCAGGCGTTTACCGCCGCCATGGACGACTGGAACGACGGCGCGGCCGATGTAGCGATCGCCAGTCTGGCCCGTTCCGCCGGCGTGAATGAAATCTATGAGATGTTCTTCCGCTATGGCGCCCGGGACTTTCGTTCGATCGGCCACAAAGCGATTTATGTGGCCAACAGCTATCGCACCCTGCAGTGCCTGGGCTGGAAAAACGCCGAACCCGTGCTACGGTCGCTGGCTTACGCCCTGCTGATGCACGAGGACTCTAACCCCCGCACTCGAGACGACGAAGCGGATCGCCCTTATCGACGGAACCTGGAACTGGCCCAAAAGATCCAGGGCGGCTGGCGGGACGGCAAGCTTGATGATGCAGCCACCTCCGAAATGCTGCAGACCCTGCGCACCGGCTCAAACGATGAAGCGTGCGACCTGGTCGTCGAACAGCTGAACCGCGGCGTGAGCCCGCAATCGGTATGGGACGCCCTGCATGTGGGCGCCGGCGAGCTGCTGATGCGTCAGCCGGGCATTGTGGGACTGCACGCGGTCACCACGACCAACGCCTTGCACTTTGCTTACCAGACCAGCGGCAACGATGAAACGCGTCGCCTGATGATGCTGCAGAACGCGGCCTTTTTGCCCATGTTCCGCGGCGCCATGCAGAGCCGCGGGAAGGTTCTGGACCTGAACGTACAGGAGCTGGAAGCGGCCAAAGTCGACGGCGATTCGGGCAAAGCGGTGGAGCAGATTTTCGCCGAAGTCAGCAGCGATCCGACCGCCGCCGCCCGCAGCACGCTGGGCTACCTGCAGCAGGGGAACTCGGCGAAGGAGTACATCGACGCGGCCCGGCTGATGGTGTTCCTCAAAGGGAACGACGCCCATGACTACAAGTTCAGCTCGGCGGCGCTGGAAGACTATTTCAAGCTCTCGCCCAACTGGCGGAATCTATACATGGCGTCGAGCGTGTTCAAGTTGAACGGCTCTGGCCAGCGCGATAACGGCCTGGTGCAGCGCACGCGGAACGCTTTGGCTTAATCGCCGGGGAAAGGTATCTGTGTTTGTCGACCAGGCAAAAAAGCGGCCAGCATAATGCTGGCCGCGGTATTGAATTCGAGCTGGAGAGATCAGTCCGATGCCCAGGGGGCAAGCAGGGAACGTCGATTTAATACCTGCCGGAAATCACAGCAGGCTTTCTGTCCTCTGCAGAATGCATAAGCACGCAGCAATTATTATCACGTCGCCGGCTTACGATTTGGCCGGTTTTTCGTCGGGGGCGATGATCATGCCTTCTTCAGGCTTGATCTCGTCCGGCTTGCCGTTCTTGGCCGCGTGGACGGAAGGACCGATCAGGGCGGTGAGCTGCTTTTCGTCCAGCTCTTCGTGTTCGACCAGGGCGTCGGCAATCTGCTTGAGCTTGCCGCGATTTTCGACCAGCATTTGCATCGCCCGTTCATCGGTTTCGTGCAGAATCCGGGCGACTTCTTCGTCGATCAGCTCCATCGTGTGTTCGCTGAACTGGCGCTGCTGGTGCATTTCGCGACCCAGGAACGGGTCTTCATCGCTCATTTTGTAGCTGACCGGACCCAGGCGTTCGGTCATGCCCCAGTTGGTAACCATGCGACGGGCCAGGCCGGTCGCCCTTTCCAGGTCGTTCTCGGCGCCGTTGGTGGCCTGGTTGTAGATCAGCTTTTCTGCGGCCCGGCCGCCCAGCATGGTGACCAGATGGTCGCGGAGCTGCGGTTCCGACATGCTTAAACGATCTTCCGACGGCAGCCAGTGCGTGGCTCCCAACGAACGGCCACGGGGGATGACGGTGACCTTGTGGACGCGATGCGCGCCGGGCAACAGCCAGGCCAGCAGGGCGTGGCCCGCTTCATGGTAGGCGGTCGATTCTTTCTCTTCGCCGCTGAGGACTTCGTCCCGCTTGGCGCCCATCAGGACTTTATCGCGGGCGTAGTTAAAGTCGGCCATCGACACGACGGACTTGTCGTTCCGGGCAGCCCAAAGCGCCGCTTCGTTGACGATGTTGCGGATATCGGCGCCGGTCAGACCGACAGCGGCGGCGGCGATGATATCCAGGTCGACATCGTCGGCCAGGGGCACATCGCGAACGTGGACCTGGAAAATTTCTTTACGGCCTTTGAGCGTGGGCCTGCCGACTGTAATGTGCCGATCAAAACGACCGGGACGCAGCAGGGCCGGGTCGAGAACGTCGGGCCGGTTGGTGGCGCCCAGGACGATCACCGAGTCGTTCGGCGTGAAGCCGTCCATCTCGCTGAGGATCTGGTTGAGCGTTTGTTCCCGTTCATCGTGACCGCCGCCCAGTCCGGCTCCGCGCTGGCGGCCGACTGCGTCGATCTCGTCGATAAAGATGATCGCCGGGGCCGATTCTTTGGCGTTTTTAAACAGATCGCGGACGCGGCTGGCGCCGACGCCGACGAACATCTGGATAAATTCAGAACCACTGACCGAGAAGTAGGGCACTTCGGCTTCGCCGGCGACCGCACGGGCCAGCAGCGTTTTGCCGGTGCCGGGCGGGCCGTTGAGCAGCACGCCCTTGGGGATACGTCCACCCAGGCGACGGAATTTCTCGGGGCTTTTGAGGAAGTCGACGATCTCCATCAGGTCGGCTTTGACGCCTTCCAGGCCGGCCACATCGGCGAAGGTGATGCGCTGCTTGGTCGCCTCGTAGCGTTTGGCGGGGCTTTTGCTGAAACCGGACAGGAATCCGCCGCCGCCCATCATTTCATTCCGGGCGCGGCGGGTCGACAGCCACATGAAAAAGACAAAACCCAGCGGCAGCAGGAACATGACCATCAGCAGGATGCTGGTCGTGTTGTCCCCTTTGGCGAATTTAAAGGCGACGTTGTGCTCAATAAGCAGGTCCTGGAGGCTTTTCAGGGCTTCCGGGCTGCGGGGCAGCTGCACCTCGAAGTTTTTGGCGAGCCTTTTGATCTCCGCAGACTTTTCCTCTTTGGCCGGGGTTGTTTCGGTCTTTTCTTTGTCGCCGGTTTCCTTGGCGGCTTTTTCTTTTGCCGCTTTTTCCTTGGCGGCTTTTTCCGCTTCGATGACGGCCTGGGGATCGAGAGGCGGATCGATGAACGTCCCACGGGCGACTTCGTCCGTGAGCTCCACGTTTTCGACGTTCCCCTTGCGGATCTGATCTTCGAAGAAACCGTAATCCTGAAGGACGGGCGCCGAGCCGTTCCACAGCAAGAACCAGCCAATCATTGCCAGAAACAGAATAAACAACAGCAGATTCGGACCGCGCATGAACGAACGGGAAATGGGTTCCGAGTTGTCGTCCTTGTACTGCTTCTCCATCGAATACCTTTCTCACCTACTGCCGCCGGCTTGAACCGCGCCTGGGAAAGGCGTCGGGTGGAAACCGTTTAAGGGGGCTGCTTGAGCGAATGATGCAAACGTAACGCTTGAGTGGACTAACAGTTGCGATTGCGAGTTGGCCTAATAGTATACGCCGGAAAGTGATCCGTGTATCCCACAGCCGGGCAAATTGCGTGGAGGTTGACGACGCCGGCGGGACGAATTTCGCCGCAGCGTACACTTCGCGCGACCGGAAAACCACCCTGCTCCTCACCTTGCCGCCAGCCACCCGACGGATGACAATCCAGCCAGGGATATCGTAACAAAAAAACCGTTTGGATGGGATCTGCTGTGGTCTGGCTGGTAATCGGAGTCGTTTTCGCCTTGCTGGCGGCAGGTCTCGCCGCCGTGATTGCCATCGGATTCCTGATGCAAAAACGCCAGGCCCTGGGCCGTACCGATGCCGTGCAGCGTTTCACCCAGCGACGGGAGGAGCTGGAGACCCTGTTTTTTGAACAGGCCGCCGCCAGCGGCAGGCCCCGCGGTTTAGCCTGGGTCGACTGCGACTTTGGCGCCGACCAGATCTATGCGCGCGACCGGAATTCCGGCCAGCTGCGGGCCCTGGTCCCCGTCACCATTCGCTTTGAAGCCGTCGCCGGCGGCGGGATGGAAGATAATCCCAACGTCGCCAATTTGAGAGCGGCGACCGCCGTATTTCACTACGACGGTCGCGAATGGTCAACCACCGGCCAGGTGATCTTTAACCTCGAGCCGGCCGAAGCCCTGCAGCATTTCCAGCATGAACTGGAACCGTGGGACGTAGCAGGCCCTTAGGCGCAGTACGCTCGCTATAGCGAGGCCGTTACTCCCGCATCCCTTCCAGGAATCCCTGGTCGAACTCGCTCAGCTGGCTGACTTCGACGCGGAAACGCTCGCCGTTGCTGTCTTCCAGCCGCAGGCTGCCGTCGGCCAGGCTGAGGTGCTTCCCTTCGATGGCGTACGTGCCGCTGGCGTCTTTCCAGGTGCGCAGTTCGTTCATTGCCTGGGGATTGGTAATCGCGGCCACAAAGCCCTGGTCGCGATCGCTCAATTTGTCGAACGCGATGCGGAGCCGCTTGCCGTCGGCAGTGACCAGTCGAACGTGGCCGTCGGTCTCCTCCAGCAACTGGGCCCTCATCGAAAACTTCCCGCTACGATCCCACCACTCCCGTTCCGCGCTGACCGGCGCCGGCGCATCGCCCGGCGCGGTCCATTCATCGCGAGGCTTGTCATCGCGAGGCTGGCTGTCGGTCGCCGGGCCGCCTTCTGCGGGCAAACCACTACCTGGGGCGCCCAATGGCGACGGGCTGACTCCCGGCCCACTCATGCTGGAAGGATCCATGCCGGGGCGATCCAGCCCCGGATCAGGGGCGCCCGGGGCGAAAGAACCCGGTGTTTCCGCTGCGGGCGAACCGACTCCAGGCGAGCTCGGGACGTCGGCTCCCGGCGCCCCAAATCGCGGTGCTTCCCGATCCGATGCGGCGCCGCCTGGCGACCCAGCCGGCGGCAAGGCGGGAAACTGTGTTCGCGGCGTAAAAGTATCTCCACCGGGCGCATTCCCCGGTTCCGCCCCGCCGGGTGCGAAGCGGGAACCCGGACTGAACGGGCTTGGCTTCACGGCTCCGCCAGGAGCCGGCAACGGCGCGGCGCCTGGCTGCAAGGGGCCCGTCGGCGGAGCACTGATGGCCGGTCCGCCAAAATCGGGAGCGCTGTCTGGAGCTCCCAGGCCGGGTGTTCCTGCAGCCGGCTCACTGCCAAAGGCGCTCGAGCCCGGACTGCCCAGAACCGGTGCGCTGGCCCCCGGCTTGCCGAAGTCCATCGGCGGTAAACTCGAGTCGCCGAGCGGAGGTTTTGCGGCCGGTCCGCCCAGCGGGTCGGTATCGGAAGCGCCGGCTTCTGCGGAGCCGCTCAGAGGTGCGAAGCCACCGCCCGAACCCGACGTGGTCGGAGGATCGGTGATTCCCCCGGGAACCGGCTGGACGCGAAACGAATTATCGTCCTGGCCAAAGTCTCCGCCCGACGGCGGGGCCGGCGGTTGGGGCAGGGTGTCGGTAGCAGCCATCGCCGGGCCGCCCGGTGCGACCGTCCGATTCGTAATCGCGGCCGGTTCCTGATGCTGTCCGGCCGACGCATCTTCGGTCAGCGAGCTTTCCAGGGGCGGAGCAGGCGGCGGCGACAGTTTGTCATCGTCGCTGGCTTGCTGGTTTACCAGATGCTCTGCTTCGCTGGGGGCGGCGTCTGGTTCCGCTTGTTCCGCAGCGGGTTTTGCCGGTTTGCCGTCTGCAACCAGATCGACGCGTTCGCCGCAACCGATCGTCGCGACTGTCGCACAGCCTAGAAAAATCCACGGCCTCCACACAGCACCCATGACACACTCCCGTCGACTGACTTTTTTAACGATGGTATCCATCCTTCTCATTATCCGCGTTATGCCGCGCCGCCTCAAGGGATTCAACGCCTGGTCCGGCGGATTCTGGACTCGCGACCTGATAACCGGCTCGAGTGTCTTATTTTCTCAATCCAGGCGGCTAATTGTACGAAAAAGTTGTCCCGCCGCCGGAAGAAATCTACAGTAGCAGGGGGGAAGCCCCTGCGCAATGGCGCCGCAGGGCGTCCGCTTTTTCGCCAAGGGAACGTACCTCGAAACCTGGCCGTGCTACGGTCTTCCCCAGGAAAAACATCCGCATTTCCCCCTGAACAGGCTCACCGCCTGCGGTTTGAACAGCTTCGGCAAGCTGCGAGGCCTTTCGTCTCCAGCCCCAGGTCGACAAGATGGCTGAGGCTCCGTCGACTCGACACGATGGATACGACGGCAATTTGCAACGGACGGTGATTCACGCGTATTCCCCGCAGGGAGGGATCGCGGCAACACAGGAAATTAATATGAATCTGTTCCTTTGGGTGGCGATCGCAGGTGCGGGACAGCTGGCCGAACCAGCGACCGCTCCGGCCGACGTCGTGATTGAACACTGCCTGGTATCCCTGATCGAACAAGCCCAGGTGCCAGCCGAAGAAGCCGGCAGCCTGCGGCAGATCCTGGTCGCCGAAGGCGCCCGAATCAAGAAGGGGCAGCTGCTCGCCCAGATCGACGATCGCCAGGCCCTGGCCCAGCAGAAAGTGGCCGAGCGGGAATGGACGGCCGCACAGAAAATGGCCGGCGATAACGTCAAAGTCCAGGCAGCCGCCGCCGAAGCGCTCGTCGCCGAGTCGCAGTTCCTCCAGGGGTCCGACCTGCCCTCCCACGATCGCGAAGGCGAACTGTCCGACCGCCTGCTCCGTCGGCTGCTGCTCGCCCCCCGCCGGGCCGGCCTGTTGACCCAGGCGGCCCAGCTGGATTTTTCCCTGGCGGCGCTGCGCAGCGATGTCAGCGAAGCCGAAGTCGACCAGGCGCGCCTCAGCGTGGAACGCCGCCGTATCCTGGCGCCCATGTCGGGCGTGGTGGTGCAAACGTATCGCCATGTGGGGGAATGGGTCCAGCCGGGCGACGCGGTGATGCACATCGTCGGCATGGAAAAATTACGGATCGAAGGCTACGTGCCGGCCGCTGAAATCTCGCCCCAGGAGGTGATCGGCAAGCCGGTGACAATCGCCGTGCGCCTCGCCCGCGGTCAGCAGAAGGTGCTCACTTCCCGCATTGAACACGCCAGCCCGCTGGTGGAAACCTCCGGCGGCTATCGGGTCTGGGCGCTGGTCGATAATCCGGAAGAAGGCGGCTACTGGGTGCTGCGACCCGGACTGGCTGCCACCATGACGATTCACCTGTAGGGCGACAACGCCCCGCCTGCCGTTGCTCCGGCGCAGCCCTGAGTTGCCGCATAATCGGCTCAAACCACAAGCTGATTATCCCAAGGGCCATGTTTGCCGGGCGAAACACTTTCTCATTGGTCGATTTCCCGGACCGTGCGAGCATAGTAGTTAAACCCGTCGTCCCCTCCCGGCTGGTTGTGCCAGGCGGATCGGCGCATGACGCTTCTCTCAAAACTGAATTTTTAAACGCCCGCGGCGAACTGAATGTCGTCGCCCTGGAGCAACTGATATGTGCGGCATTGTCGGATACGTAGGACCCAACCCAGCGATTGATTTCCTTCTGGCCGGACTGCAGCGGCTGGAGTACCGCGGCTACGATAGCGCCGGTGTCGCCGCCCTGGCTGACGGCCGGCTGCAGGTCGTGAAGACGGCCGGGCGCCTTGCCAACCTGGAAGCGGCCCTGCAGGAAACGCCCTTGACGGGCAACGTCGGCATCGGGCATACCCGCTGGGCGACGCATGGGCCCGCTTCGCAGAAGAACGCCCATCCTCACCTGGGCGGCGAGGGCGAAGTGGCCGTGGTGCATAACGGCGTGATCGAAAACCATTCGTCCTTGCGAGCCCGACTGACGGCCGCCGGCTATCTCTTCCACAGCGAGACCGACACGGAAGTGATCGGGCATCTGCTGGCCGAAGCGATCAAATCAACACCGCGAAACTTTTCGCAGGATTCCTCAGCGACGAACGGCGACAACCACGAGCGCACGAACCCCACCTCCGCACACGTCCCGCCCGAGGTGCAGGACTGGGCCTTGACCGTAGTGAAGAAGGCGATTGCCTGTTTGACGGGCGCTTACGGTCTGGCGATCCTGTTCCGCGACGCGCCGGGCCTGCTGGTCGCCGCCCGCTGCGGCAGTCCGCTGGTGCTGGGCGTCGGCGAAGGGGAGCACTACCTTGCCAGCGATGCTTCGCCGCTGGCCGGTCGCGTCGAACAGATCGTTTATCTGGCCGACCATGAAATCGCCCTGCTGACGGCGACCTCGCTGCGTGTCGCCCATCAGGAGTCGGGGCATGTGGAGCATCGCCTGGGCCCCATCCCCGTGCAGCCGGGCGAAGTGGACCGCGGCGGCTTTGACCACTACATGCTGAAAGAGATCTTCGAGCAGCCCGAATCGCTTCGCAACACCATGCGCGGCCGGCTCGACTTCGAAAACGCGACGGCCGTTTTTGGCGGATTGAACCTGACGCCCCAGCAACTGCAGGGCGTCAACAAGATCGTCCTCACCGGCTGCGGCACCAGCTGGCATTCGGCGCTCGTCGGCGAGTACATGATCGAGGAGTTCGCCCGGATCCCGGTCGAAGTCGAATACGCCAGCGAACTGCGGTATCGCAACCCGCCGATGGAGCCCGGCACGTTGCTGTTCGCCATTACGCAAAGCGGCGAAACGGCCGACACGCTGGCCGCCCTGCGCGAAGTCAAACGGCGGGGACATCCGACCCTGGCCATTTGCAATGTGGTCGGCAGCACGATCGCCCAGGAGGCCGACGGCGGCGTGTACCTGCACGCCGGGCCGGAAGTCGGCGTCGCTTCGACCAAGGCTTATACCTCGCAGGTCGCCACGCTGATGCTGCTGGCCTTGTACTTTGGCCGCTTGCGACATGTGGGGCCGCGCACCGGCCGCCGGGTGATTGAAGCGATGCGGCAGCTGCCCGACCTGGCCGCCAGGGCGCTGGAAACAAACGACGCCGTGCAGCGCATCGCGACCAAATACGCCGAGTGTCGCAACTTTTTATATCTGGGCCGGCAGTACAACTTCCCCTCCGCACTGGAAGGGGCGCTCAAACTGAAAGAGATCAGCTACATCCATGCCGAAGGCTATCCGGCCGCCGAAATGAAGCATGGGCCGATCGCCCTGATTGAAGAAGATACGCCCAGCGTGTTCCTCGTGACGCGGGACGCGGTGTACGACAAGGTGCTGGCCAATCTGGAAGAGGTCAAAGCCCGCCGCGGCCCGGTCATCGCCGTGGTGGAAGAAGGCGACACCGAAGCGGCCAGCCTGGCCGACGATGTGATCGTCATTCCGCGGACGCCCGATTTCCTGCAGCCGATCATCACGGCGATTCCACTGCAGCTGCTGGCGTATCATATCGCCGTGCTGCGGGGCTGCGATGTTGACAAGCCTCGTAATCTGGCCAAGAGCGTGACCGTCGAGTAGCCTGTTCACGACAGCCGCGCTGCGTCGAACGCCCTGGGACGCGTTCGGAGCACGGCTGCCGATATGGACTGGCGAATGACTGGCAACGCACAACGCATTCTGATTTTTGGCGGCATTGTCTGCGCCTGCCTCACTTACGCAGGCCTGCGTTTCTGGGCCGAACTGGATCAGCCGGCCGCCGTCACCGCGGCCGTCACCACGCTGTGCGCCCTGTGGTGGTGCACCGAAGCGATCCCGATCGCCGTCACGGCGTTGCTGCCGTTCGTCATGTTTCCCTTATGCGGCGTGCTGGATGACCAGCAGCTGGCGGCCGCCTACGGGGACGATCTGGTGCTGCTGTTTCTGGCCGGCTTTATCATTTCTAAAGCGGCTGAGAAATCCAAGACGCATCTGCGCGTCGCGCACGGCATGCTGCGTCTGCTGGGAACGGGCTCCCAAAGACGCCTGGTGCTGGGCTTCATGCTGGCTCCGGCGGTCTGCAGTATGTGGATTTCCAATGCGGCCACGGCGCTGATCATGCTGCCTGTCGCGCTGGCCGCGCTGGAGCAGCAGAAGGACCGCCGGCTGGAGGCGCCATTGCTGCTGGCGGTGGCTTACGGCTGCAGTATCGGCGGCATGGCGACGATCATCGGCACGCCGCCCAATGCGGTGTTTGTCGGCGTGTATCGCGATTTCACCGACAAGAGCGTCGACTTCCTGTCCTGGATGGCGGTCGGCGCCCCGGTGACCGTGCTGATGCTGATCGCAGCCGGCGCGCTGCTCACGCGGGGACTGGGCCGCGGCTCGGAATATGAGCTGCAGGATCTGGGCCCCTGGAAGCCGGCCCAGCGGCGGATGCTGCTGGTGCTGGGCTGCACGGCCCTGCTGTGGATGCTGCGGAAGTCGCCGGCCGGCGGCTGGTCGGCCTGGCTGGGGAACGCTGCGATTTCGCCCGAGCATTACGCCGGCGACGCGACCATCGGTCTGGCGGCCGTGGTGCTGATGTTCCTGATCCCCAGCGGCGAAGTCGACAAAGAAGGCCGGAGCACGGCCCTGCTGGATTGGGAGACGGCCGTCCGCATCCCCTGGGGCATCCTGCTGCTCTTCGGCGGCGGACTGGCGATCGCTTCGGCCTTTCAATCGACTGGCCTGGGCGAACTCATCGGCGCCAACCTGGCCATGCTGCAGCACTTCCCGCCGATCCTGATCATTGGCGTCATCTGCCTGGCCGTGACCTTTCTGACCGAGCTGACCTCCAACACGGCGACTACCACGTTGCTGATGCCGATCCTGGCTGCCGCAGCCCAAGGCGCCGGCCTGGAACCGGCTGTGTTAATGGCGCCGGCCGCCCTGTCCGCCAGTTGCGCGTTCATGCTGCCGGTCGCCACGCCGCCCAATGCGATTGTGTTCGGCTCGAACCGTTTGACCATTCCACAAATGGCCCGTCCTGGCTTTGTGCTGAACCTGATCGGCGTGGTCGTCATCACAGGCGTCTGCTACTTCGTCGTCGATTTCGAGCACGGCATCGGCAGTCCTGCTGAGAAAGCAGCGCCCGTCGAAACGACGGCTGAAAGTCCGTCTGAACCCGCTCCCGATTCACCGCCGCAGACCGACAAGGCGGCTCCCTGATCCCTTCTGTCCCTCTTCTTTTTTCCAAGGCGGCCCGATGAAATCCTTTTTCCCCTTTACGCTTCGCGGCTTACGTTTGCTGGCTGGCGTCTTCTGCCTGGTCCTGCTCGGTTCGCTCCTCCAGGCAGCCGAGAAAAAGCCGTTGTCCCTGCACTGGGAGAAGAACTACCTCACCATCCAAGGCGACTTTGCCGGCGGCGAGGTGAAAATTCTTTACCTGGAAGCGTACTGCCGGCCTGGCTCGACCGACCGAGTGTGGGGCGATACCGTCATTCCGCACCAGGCCGAGCTGCTGTCGGCCAGCCAGGACGGACAAGAAATCAAACTGCGCGACACGCTCCGCGACGGCGTCGTGGTCGATCACCTGATCACCGCGGGCGAAGATACGGTATCGTTCCAGCTGAAAGCCCATAACCCGACCGACCAGCCTTCCGATGTCGACTGGGCCCAGCCCTGCATGCGGGTCGAACACTTCACCGGAACCGATACCCGCCAGGCCCGCGAGGCCCTGCCGCCCTACATCCGCAAGTGCTTTTTGTATATCGACGGCAAGCAGCAACGCCTGCCGACCACCCCCTGGGCGACCGAGGCCCGTTACACGCCCGGCCAGGTGTATCGGGCGCCGGGCGTGCCTGCGGGCGACGTCAATCCGCGTCCGCTGAGCTCGCTCGTTCCGTCCAACGGTCTGACCGGCTGTTACAGCGCCGACGGCAAGCAGATCCTGGCCGTCGCCTGGGAGCCGTACCAGGAGATCTTCCAGGGCGTCATCACCTGCCTGCACAGCGACTTCCGCATCGGCGGCCTGAAACCGGGCGAAACGAAGCAGATCCGCGGCAAGATCTACATCACCGACGCCAACGAACCGAAGCTCCGCCAGCGCTACGAAAACGACTTCCCGGAGCAGGCCAAGGGAGCCTCGCAAGCGGCCGCTTCTGCGCAGAAGTAAGGACGTCCGGCCGGCTTACAGCCAGATGCGCAGGCCAGCGACGATGCCTTCGCTGCGGAAGTCGCCGATGCGAAAGTAATCGTAGCCGGTAAAGACTTCGACCCGGTGGTAGTGCAGGCCGATGGTTCCTCGGAGGTGCACGAGCGTTTCGCGACCCATAACGAGGTGCGACAATCCTTCCCAGGCGGCTGATCGGGTTCGGCGAAATCGGGCGGCAACCGACGGATTTCGCCGCTTCCTGTTCCGGGAAACTCCTGGGCGAACACGCCGCGCATCGAAGCTAGCATCGCCAGCAGTAGCAATGCCAGCGGGACGGCCCGCTTCAAGCGACTTGCTGACCACCCAAAGCTACTGCTTTTTGTCGTCATTCTGTCCGCCCAGCTGCTTCGCTTTCCTGCCGCCTGCGATGGGGGAACCGAGCCTCTCCCCAGTCGGCACAGGAGTAGCAATCCGCATAATGTGCGTCAATGTCAATCTTGATTAACACCCGAAGCGTAGCCGCAAGTACTTTTGTTGATTCATCTTGCGCAGGTATCTCTGGTGCACACCGGGTTGCATTCCTGCCTCGGTGATCAGCAGGGGAAGAAGGCCCCCGGAAGACCAGTTTCCGGACGCACAACCCTGCTTCTCCCAATTTTCACGAGTGAATTCGCTTCAAGCCCGTTGACGACTCTTGGGGACTCCAATTATGTTCGTTTAGAATGTTTTCTGATCACTGTATTTCAGAATCTAATTCCAGCCGTTTCCACTTAGCCGATTTGTCCGCGTATGCATGTTAAATCGCTCAAGGTATTCTGCGACGTTGTCAGCCGGCGTAGTTTTTCGCGCGGCGCCGACGAAAATGGTATATCGCAGTCCGGAGCGAGCCAGATGGTGCATCAGCTGGAAAAAGGCCTGGGAGCGAAACTGATCGACCGCTCGAAACGGCCCTTTGTGCTGACCCCGGCGGGCGAAATCTACTACGACGGCTGTCGTAAACTGGTGCAGCATTATTTTGCACTGGAAGAAGAAGTGATGGCCCTGCATCAGAAGGCCTCGGGCCAGGTGCGGATTGCCTCGATTTATTCGATCGGTCTCAGTAATCTCGATCGTTATGTGCAGGATTTCACGCGGGCGAACCCTGGCGCCAAGGTGCGGCTGGAGTACCATCATCCTGAGCGTGTCTGCGAAATGATCGAGAACGACGAAGTCGATCTGGGGTTGATCAGTTACGCGAAAAGCACCCGCACCATCACTGCCCAGCCGTGGTGCGAGGATCCCATGGTCGTGGTGTGTGCGGCCGATCACCCGTTTGCCGAACGGGAATCGGTGCGAGTGGCCGAATTGAACGGACTCGATTACGTGGCATTCGACCGCGATTTGAGAATTCGCCGCGAACTCGATCGCGTTTTGTCGTCTCACAATGTGAACGTCAACGTGATGCTGGAGTTCGATAACATAGAAACCCTGAAGCGCGCCATTGAAATCAGCGCTGGCGTCAGCCTGCTGCCCATGCCGACGGTCGAACGCGAAGTTCGCTCCGGCCTGCTGGCGGCGGCCCGGCTGCAGGATCTTGTTTTGACCCGTCCCCTGGGGGTAATTCACCGTCGGGGCAAAGAGTTAGGCAAAACGGCTCGAGCCTTTATGGATTTCATGCTCGACGCCCGCGCCTTGCAGGACGCGGTCCCCCGCTCTTCCAGTACCCAGCGCGAGTCATCGCGGTCCGAGGATGCGAGTCTCCCTTCGCATCGGGCGCTGGCAGAGATAAAACATGAGTCGCCCTCGGCGACTCATGCTGATGCATGAGGCGGGTTCCGTTTCCCCCCCTTCTTTGCCGCCACTCTTATATTTGTTTCCTTGGATTGATCCGTATGAAAACACCACCCCTTGGCTTTCCCTCAAAGTACGGTCTGTACGATCCGGCAAATGAAAAAGATAGTTGCGGGGTCGGTTTTGTCGCCAATATCCAGGGCGCGCGTAGTCATCAAATCGTACTCGACGTCGATCATATTCTGCGCCGGATGGACCACCGTGGGGCCTGCGGCTGCGAAGCCAACACAGGCGACGGTTCCGGCATACTGACCGCATTGCCGCATGAGTTCCTGCAGAAGGTCGCCAAACGCGACTTGAAAGCCAGCCTGCCGGATCCAGGCAAGTTTGGGGCCGGTCTGGTGTTCCTGCCGACCGACAATCTGGAACGGGAAAAGTGCAAGGCGGTCATCGCCGATGTGGTTTCGGAATTCGGCCAGCGTCTGGTCGGCTGGCGGGAAGTCCCCGTCGAAACCGACAAGGCCGATGTCGGTCCCACCGCGCGCATGTCGGAACCGCGGATCGAACAGTTGTTTGTCGCCGCCGGCGACGGACTCGACGCGGAAGCCTTTGAGCGCAAACTGTATCTGATTCGCAAGCGCTCCAGCAATCTGCTCCGCGGCGGCAAGGAACTCACCCAGCGGAAGATGTTTTACATCTGCAGCCTGTCCAGCAAGGTGATGATCTACAAAGGCATGCTCACCTCGTCGCAGGTCATGCCCTACTTCCCCGACCTGTGCGACACCGATTTCACCACGCACCTGGCGATGGTGCACTCGCGGTTTTCGACCAATACGTTCCCCAGCTGGGACCGCGCACAACCGCTGCGATTTATGAGCCATAACGGCGAAATCAACACGCTCCGCGGTAACAAGAACTGGATGGGCGCCCGCCAGGGAGCCGCCCAGAGCGAACTGTTTGGCGACGAGATCTCCAAGCTGTTCCCCGTCGCCGAGCCGGACTGCAGCGACTCGGGCAGTTTCGACAACGTGCTGGAATTCCTGCTGATGTCGGGCCGCACCTTGCCGGAAGCCGTCATGATGATGGTGCCGGAAGCCTGGCAGCGGCACGAGTCCATGTCGGAAGCCAAACGCACCTTCTACGAATACCACTCCTGCCTGATGGAGCCGTGGGACGGACCGGCGTCGATCGTGTTCACCGACGGCCATTACATTGGCGCCGTGCTGGATCGTAACGGCCTGCGTCCCAGCCGCTATTACATCACCCACGACGATCGGGTGATCATGGCGAGCGAAGTCGGCGTGCTGCCGGTCGAACCGGACAACATCAAAGAAAAAGGCCGCCTGCAGCCGGGACGCATGTTCCTGGTGGATTTTGAGCAGCGCCGCCTGATTCCCGACCAGGAACTGAAAGACGACTACGCCCAGCGCCGCCCTTACGCCCAGTGGCTGAAAGAGCAGCGGATCGACTTCGCCGACCTGCACACCGAAGACGAGCCGCACGGCTTTGATCCGGACACGCTCATGGCGCGGATGCAGGCCTTTGGCTACACCATGGAAACCATGCAGTTCATGCTGCTGCCGCTGGTGTCGCAACTGCGCGATCCGGTCGGCTCCATGGGGAACGACTCGTCGCTGGCCTGTTTGTCCGACAAGCCCCGCATGCTGTACGACTACTTCAAGCAGCTGTTCGCCCAGGTGACCAACCCCGCGGTCGATTCGATCCGCGAAGAAGTCATCATGTCGCTGGAGTGCTACATCGGCCCCGAGCAGAACCTGCTCGAATCGACCGAGAAGCATTGCCACCGCTTGCGCGTGCCGCATCCCATTCTCTCCAACGAAGAACTGGCCGCACTCAAGCACCTGGACCACAATGGCTGGAAGTCGCGCACGATCGACATCACCTTCCCCAGGGCGGAAAAAGCAGCCGGCCTGCTGACGGCCCTCGACCGCATCTGCGAAGAAGCAGCACAAGCGATCGACGACGGCTACTCGCTGGTGGTCCTCAGCGATCGCAACGTCGGACCCGACCAGGTCGCCATCAGCAGCCTCGTCGCCTGCGGCGCCGTGCATCACCACCTGGTGCGACAGGAAAAACGCACCCAGATCGGTATCGTGCTGGAAACGGGCGAAGCTCGCGAAGTGCACCACCACTGTCTGCTGGTCGGCTATGGGGCCGACGCCATTAACCCTTACCTGGCGTTTGAAGCGCTCTGGCAGGCCTCCCGCGATGGACTACTCGACCAGGAACGCTTCCCCGACGACGACCGGATTGTCGCCGCCTATCGCAAAGGCGTCGCCAAAGGAATCCTCAAAGTGATGGCCAAAATGGGCATCTCCACGCTGCAGTCGTACAAAGGCGCGCAAATTTTTGAAGCCCTCGGCCTGCAGTCCGAAGTCATCGACCGCTGCTTCGCCGGCACCGCCAGTCGTATCCAGGGCGTCAACTTCGCCGTGCTGACCGAAGAAACCCTGCGTCGCCACGATCTGGGTTATCCCAGCCGCGAAGACGACCGTCTGGCCGCCCTCCCCAACCCGGGCGAATACCACTGGCGAGCCGAAGGGGAGAAGCACGCCTGGGATCCCCAGGCCATCAGCTCCCTGCAGCTGGCCAGCCGCGGCAACGACCAGAACGCCTACTGGGAATTCGCCGCCAACGCCAACGCCGTCGCCCGCCGCAGTTACGCGCTCCGCGGTCTGCTCAAGTTCAAAGAGGGCGCCCAGCCGCCCGTGCCGCTGGAAGAAGTCGAAGCGGCCAAGGAGATCGTCAAGCGTTTCTGCACCGGCGCCATGAGCTTTGGCTCCATTTCGGCCGAATCGCACGAATCCCTGGCGATCGCCATGAACGCACTCGGCGGCAAAAGCAACACCGGCGAAGGGGGCGAAGACCCCGAACGCTACAAAGTGCTCGACGACGGTTCGATGAACCCGCGCCGCTCCGCCATCAAACAGGTGGCCTCAGGGCGATTCGGCGTCACCATTGACTATCTGACCAACGCGGACGAACTGCAGATCAAAATCTCGCAAGGCGCCAAGCCCGGCGAAGGCGGCGAATTGCCGGGCCGCAAGGTCGATGACTTCATTGCCCGCATCCGTCACTCCACGCCAGGCGTGGGCCTGATCAGCCCGCCGCCCCACCACGACATTTACTCGATCGAAGATCTGGCCCAGCTGATCCACGACTTGAAAAACTCCAACCCGTCCGCCCGCATCAGCGTGAAGCTGGTGTCGGAAGTCGGCGTCGGCACGGTCGCGGCGGGCGTATCCAAAGCGCATGCCGATCATATTTTGATCTCCGGCGACACCGGCGGCACCGGGGCGTCCCCGCTGACCAGCATCAAACATGCGGGTCTGCCCTGGGAACTGGGTATCGCCGAAGCGCACCAGACGCTGGTCCTCAACGACCTGCGTAGCCGCGTGGTGCTGCAGACCGACGGCGGCCTGAAAACGGGCCGCGACGTGGTGATCGCCGCGCTGCTGGGAGCCGAAGAAATGGGCTTCTCTACCGCGCCGCTGGTGGTGCTGGGCTGCATCATGATGCGGAAGTGCCATCTCAACACCTGCCCGGTTGGCATCGCCACCCAGGACCCAGACCTGCGGAAGAAATTCACCGGCAAGCCCGAACATGTAATGAACTACCTGTTTATGGTCGCCGAAGACGCCCGCCAGATCATGGCGAAACTCGGCTTCCGCACCATGGACGAAATGGTCGGACGTTCCGACATGCTCGACGCCGCCGAAGCCATTGATCACTGGAAAACCGACGGCCTGGATCTAAGTCCGATGCTCGTCCCCGCCCGCAAACCGCGGCCCGAGGTGGAGACCCGGCACACCATCGCCCAGGATCACGGCCTGGAACTGGCTCTCGATAACCAGCTGCTGGAACTGGCCGCTCCGGCCCTGGACCGTCGCGAACGGGTGCGGATCGAACTGCCGGTAATCAACATCAATCGCACCGTCGGCACGATCCTCAGCCATAACATCGCCAAACGCTTCGGGGGCTCGACCCTGCCCGACGACCTGATCCACATCAAGCTCGACGGATCGGCCGGACAAAGCTTAGGCGCCTTCCTGGCCAAGGGCGTGACGATTGAACTCGAAGGCGACGCCAACGACTATGTCGGCAAAGGCCTCTCCGGCGGACGGATTATCATCTATCCGCCCAAGCAAAGCACCTTTATCGCCGAGGATAACATCCTGGTCGGCAACGTCTGTCTGTACGGCGCCACCGCCGGCGAAGCGTTCTTCCGCGGTCGCGCTGCAGAACGGTTCTGCGTTCGCAACTCAGGCGCCCGGACCGTAATCGAAGGCATCGGCGACCACGGCTGCGAATACATGACGGGCGGCCGGGTCGTGATCCTGGGTCCCACCGGCCGTAACTTTGCCGCCGGCATGTCGGGCGGGATCGCTTACGTCTGGGACAAGGACGGCGAGTTCAACCTGCGTTGCAACCTGGGCATGGTCGAAATGGAGAAGGTCGTCGACGAAGAAGATGTCGCCGAGCTGCTCGACATGATCAAACGCCACCAGCAAAACACCGGTTCGACTGTCGCGGAACAGCTGCTCAGTCGCTGGCCGAAGGTGTTGTCGGAGTTCGTCAAAGTGATGCCGATCGACTACAAACGGGTTCTACTGGAGCGAAAAAAAACGGAACCGCGAACCGAGGTGGAGGCCTCGGTGAACTAAGCCCCAGGAACGGCAAACATCGTTAAAAAATAAGGTCCAGACACGAGACGAAGACTGAACATCGCCGGCGGCCGTTCCCACAAACGGCCGCCAGCGGGAGTCGTCATCCTGCAGCCGGAAGCCCTCGCGACGAAGGTTCCCGCACAGGCCGGCGCCGGCAGTTGTTCCCTCCTTTTCCCGCAAAGCGAAGATCCATGGGTAAGCCCACCGGTTTTAAAGAATTCAACCGCGAGCCCGTTCCGTATCGGCCGCCAATGCTGCGACTGGAAGATTTCCACGAAATCTTCACCGAACCGGACCAGGAACATTTGAGCCAGCAAGGCGCCCGATGCATGGACTGCGGCGTACCGTTCTGCCAGTCCAACAGCGGCTGCCCGATCGATAACCTGATCCCAGAATGGAACGACCTGGTTTACAACGATCGCTGGGAAGAAGCCCTGCACCGGCTGCATCGTACGAACAACTTCCCGGAGTTCACCGGCCGCACCTGCCCGGCCCCGTGCGAAGGCGCCTGCGTGCTCGGCATTATCGAGCCGCCCGTCACGATCAAAAACATTGAAAACGCCATCATCGACCGCGGCTTTGCCGAAGGCTGGGTCAAGGCCGAACCGCCCGCTTCGCGGACCGGCAAAAAAGTAGCGATCGTCGGCTCAGGGCCTTCCGGACTGGCCGCCGCCGCCCAGCTGAATAAAGCTGGCCACAAGGTCACCGTGTACGAACGGGCCGACCGCATCGGCGGGCTGCTCATGTACGGCATCCCCAACATGAAGCTCGACAAAGGCGTCGTCGAACGCCGCGTCAACCTGCTGCGCGAAGAAGGCGTGGAGTTCGTCACGTGCGCCCACGTCGGCAAGCAGGAAGATTTTCCCGACGGGCATGTCACGCAGATCATGCAGCAGAACGACTGCCCCATCCAGTTCATTGATCCGGACGTGCTGCGGAAAGAAAACGACGCCGTGTTGCTGGCGACCGGAGCCACCCGGCCCCGCGACCTGCCGGTTCCCGGCCGGGGCCTCAAGGGAATCCATTTCGCCATGGACTTCCTGACCCGCAACACCAAAAGCCTGCTCGACAGCGATCTGCAGGACGAAAAGTACTTTTCCGCCAAAGGGAAAGATGTCATCGTCATCGGCGGCGGCGATACCGGAGCCGACTGCATCGGCACCTCGCTGCGTCATGGCTGTTCCAGCCTGATCAACTTTGAGCTGCTGCCGCAACCGCCCGGAACACGCGCCGAAGACAACCCCTGGCCGCAGTGGCCCAAAGTGTTCCGCATCGACTACGCCCACGACGAAGCCAAGGCCCGCGACGGCAAAGATCCCCGCGAGTACTGCATCCTCACCAAAGAATTTGTCGGCGACGCCGACGACCAGGTTTCTGGTTTGCGGACCGTCCAGGTGGAATGGGTCAAAGATGAATCCGGCCGCTTCCAGCTTAAGGAAATTCCCGGCAGCGAACGCAGCTGGCGATGCAACCTGGTGCTGCTGTCGATGGGCTTCCTTGGCCCCGAACAAACCGTCGCCCAGATGCTGGGAGTCGAGTCCGACGAACGGACCAACTTCAAAGCGCAGCACGGCCGCTTCGCCACCAATCTCGACGGCGTGTTTGCCGCTGGCGACTGCCGCCGCGGACAATCGCTGGTGGTCTGGGCGATCAACGAAGGCCGTGGCGCCGCCCGCGCCATCGACCAGTACCTGATGGGCTCCAGCAAGCTGCCGGCCCCCGGCATCGCCATGGGCGCCACGCTCTAGGACGCCCCGTCCGACTGCCCCGGGGAAATCTCCTTCCCCGAGGGCGACCGGCCTGCAGGTCACGGGATTCTTGCGTCTGCGACGGCCCTGCGACCGCTTCTCTTTCCTTCGCCTCCTCAGCGCGATGCCCGGCCCCGGCGCAGTGCGGCCAACCGCCGGCGCCCCCAGTCGGAGTTCTTTTTTCGTCAGGCGGCGCCGGAGGTAAAAAATTCCGGCGAAAACCGCTGAATTCCAGGAGCAGATCGGTTATCCTGGAGAAGGAAGTTCGGCAGCGGTCCTACGCGGAGAATTTGCAGAATTGACGCCTCCAAATCCCAGTAAACGTTCTGTCTCGGCTGACAAAGAGAGCATCTTTTCATCCGATCCTGCGCCCTCGACCCCCAAGCCGCCGGCTGCCAAAGCGCCGGCCGCCAAGGCCCCCGCGGGGAAGGCTCCCGCCGCGAAGGCTCCGCCGGCGAAAGCCCCCGCAGCCAAAGCGCCGCCAGCCAAAGCCCCTGCGGCCAAGGCCCCCGCGCCCCGTGTCAAAGAGAGCCCGGTCGCTGAAGCGCCGGCTCCCGCCGCCAAGGCTCCGCCGCCGCGCAAGTCGAGTCGCCCCCAGCCTGCCGCCGCATCGGGCGGTTTTGACGATCTCGACGAAGCGGCCGCCATGGCCGACGCCGCCGATCCCTTGGCGTCCGACCCGCTGGCTGCCGGACCGGAAACGCACGACTCGGAAGTCGCTCCCGCAAGCGACGATGCAAAGCCCAAAAAGAGCCCCAACTGGCTGCTGATCGGCGGCATTGTCGGCGGCGTGGCGGCGGCGATGATTTTCGCCGGTTGCGGCGCTACGATGGCGATCTTCTTTCTGGGCGGCAACCGTCAGCCCGAAATCGTGGCCGTCGTCGATCCCGCTGCCGAAAAACCGGCCGAAGGGGAAGAGACCAGCCAGCCAGCCGACGGCGAAGAAGCCGACGACGACAAACCGGCCGAAGGCGATGAAGGCGCCGTGCCCGCCGAAGGCGACGCGGACAATCCCGACACCGACCCGATGGCGGCCGACCCCAGCATCGCCGCCGATCCTGCCGACCCCGACGCCGTCGCTTCGGTGGATCCGGCCGCGGCCGATCCCATGCCGACGGACACCCAACCTGCCGACCCGAAGCCGGCCGATCCCAAAACGCCTGCGGAACCGGCAACGCCCGAACCCGCCAAACCAGAACCGAAACCCACACCGCCGAAAGCTCCGCCCAAGCCGCCAAACCCGTTCCGCTCCCTGAAGCCGGCGGTCGATCTGGTTGCTAGCGCCGCCGACGGCAAAGTCGACCTGGGTCAGGTCCTGCTGAACAAAGACGAAGTCCTGTTCGTCCGTCTCTATGGCGGTGACCATGCCGCCGGCAACGAGCCGGTGAAATTTGAAATGGTCGACGTCGCCGGGGAAACCCACACCTGGCAGATCACGGCCAAAGAATCCAAAAACCTGCCCGGCGGCGAAGGCGTGGTGGCGCACGTCAAACTGGTGGAGAAAGATCTCGTCTTTAGCTGGACCGATCTGGCCGCGACCGAACCGGCGTCGCGCACCTTGCGCAACTGCCAGCTGGATTTGACGACCCGCTCCGGGGCCCAGAAACTGTTTCTCCGCACGCCCGGAACGGTCGAGCCGCTGCTGGTGCAGCTGAGCAAGCCGACGATGAAAGTGGATTTCTCGATCGAGGATCTGCCGGACCCGAAAATGGTGGTGATCGAAGTGATTCCTCCGGCGGCGCCGCTGGCGCCCAATAGCTTCCAGGACCAGCAAGCCGGCCTGAGCGACGGACGGGCGATCATGATGAAAGTCGGCGAACCCGGACGGGAGACGCTGATTTTTGAGTTTGAACCCGAGGTACGCCGCGACACCATCTCCGTCACCGGCAAAGCGCTCTACCAGCTGGCCGGCATGCCCAAACCGGTTCCTTTCCAGGCCAAAGCCGTCAGCGGTATGGCCAACGGGGCCGGCCAGCAGATGAACCAGCTTCTGCAGCTCAAAGTCCAGGCGGACAAAAACAAGAACAACCCTCAGGCCAAAGCCTTCCTGGCCAACTACGACAACCAGCTGGCGCAACTCCAGCAAGCAACCGCCCAGGTCCAGGAGCTCGTCGCCGTCTCCAGCAAGCTCATGCCAGCCACCGTTAAACGCGGCGAAAACGCTGGCGGCGGCGGAGAAGCCCCCGTCCGTTTCCGGGTCATCTACAAATACACGCCCGAAGACGGCTTCGGCTCCTACGACCTGATCCTGGCGGAGTAAACAGGGTCGCATGCTCTTGATTCCTGCGAACGGGACGGGGCGGGAGCCGCGCAACTTCGGCTTCCCTCGCCCGTTTCCTTCCCAGGGTTTTATTTCAGCATGCAACCGATTCCGAGTTCATGGAGCATGGCGGCTCTCTGCCTGCTCCTGGCCGCTTTCGAAGGTCGGGCGGCGGAGCCGGTGTTTCCGCCGCATCCGCGGTTGGCGACTTCGGCGGAAGAGTGGCGGGCCGATCAGGCGGCGGACGACTTTGCCGCCCGGCGCGATGCGAGCGTGAAGGCGGCCGCATCGCTGCTGGCCCAGCCGTTGCCGCTGCCCGAGGGTTTTGGCTCCTGGGTGTTCTACTACGCCTGTCCCGACGACGGGGCCGATCTGCGGATGCTGTCGCTGACCGAGCATGAATGTCCGCGGTGTAAAAAGAAGTACGGCGATCCGCGCACCAACGCCGCCTACCGCTGCCTGATGCACCATCAGCTGGAACACGGCGCCCTGAAGCTGGCCTGGGCGTACGCTTACTCGGGCGACGATCGCTACGCGGTCGAAGTGCGCCGTATCCTGCTGCACCTGGCGGACGAGTACGCGACTTACCCGGCCCGCCAGGATCGCTGGGGCCGTACCGGCTGGTTCGCTCCGCTGGGCGGCCGGCGGTATGTGCAAAGCCTCGACGAAGCCGTCGGCGTGATCCGCCTGGCGAAGGCCTATGATCTGACCTGCAACGCCAAGGCCTGGTCGGCCGACGATCGGGAAAAGGTGGAACGCGACTTTTTCCGCGCTACGGCGAAAACCTTGCTGGCCTTTAACCAAGGGATCAATAACCACCAAACCTGGTACAACGCAGGATTGATGGCGATCGCCTCGGTGCTGGCCGACGCCGAAATGGTCGAACAGGTGCTGACGATGCGCGGCGGTTTCCGTGATCAGCTCCAGCGGAGCCTGGGCGATGACGGTCTGTGGTACGAAGGAGCCATGGCCTACCAGAACTACGCCCTGCAGGCGATGGTCGAAATTGTCGACGCTGGCCGCCGCATGGGCTTGCCGCTGCAGGACGAACCGCGTTTCAAGGCGCTGCTGCTCAGCTCGCTCAAGGTCGCCTATCCCAACGGCCAGTATCCGGCCATCAACGACAGCGACCCGCTCCACTTTCGCAGTTTTAACTGGTCGTACGAATGGGCCTTCCGCACCTACGGCGATCCGGCCTTCGCCCAGGCCGCCGCCTGGGGGAACCCGGCAAAGCTGAAGGCGTTACTCGGCCCGCAGGCCGAACCGGAATGGCCGCTGGAAACTGCCTCGATCGATCTGGCCAATGTAGGTTTGGCCGTTCTGAGGGCGGGAAAGGGCGCCGAACAAACGTGCGTCTTCTTCGATTACGGCCGGCACGGCGAAGGGCACGGGCACTATGACAAGCTCAACATCACTCTGTTCGCCAACGGCCGGGAGTGGTTGCTGGACCCAGGGCGCATTGGCTATTCGTTCAAGGAATACAAGTCGTGGGTCAAACACACCGTCGCCCATAACACGGTCGTGATCGACGAGAGCAACCAGTGGGCGACTACCGGCAAGCTTCGCTGGCTGCAGACCGGCGACGACTGGTCCGCCTGCTCGGGCGAGTGCGATACTGCCTGGCTGGGCGTGCATTTGCAACGCTCGCTCTGGCTGTCGCCGCAATTGCTGATTGAAGTGTTCGAAGTGCAAGCCGGACGGGACCTGCAGATGGACTGGCTGGCCCATGCGGTGACCGAGCCCGTCGCCAGCGTGCAGGAACGCACCAGCGCCGCGGTGGACCGCGTGGGCAAAGGGCCCGGCTACAAGCATTTGACGGAAACCCTGCAGTGGGACGTGCAGGGCGATTCGCAATGGGATTTTCCGGCCGGGAAACAGCGGTTGCGGATCTGGCTGCCGGCGGCGGCGGAAGAAGAGGTTTACACCGGCATCGGCGTGGGCAGTCGAGCCGACCAGAAGGCGCCGTTCCTGTTACGCCGTCGCCAGGGAAAGACGGCCCGGTTTGTCACCGTGTACGACCTGGGCGGCGATGGCAAAGGCGTCACCCGGGTGCAGGCGACCAACGGCAAAGAGCCGACGATTCGCGTCGTCGGCTCCCAGGGAACCCGGTCCGTCGTGTTTACAGCCGACGGCGTGCGGGTCGAATAAACGTCGGGCGACTTCTCCATGTTCGTCCCGACCGACAGGATCTCTGATCAGGCAGCCAACGCCTGGCGGAATTCGGAAGTGAGCGTGCGATACCGGCGGTAGGCGCTGCGGGTGATCCAGAACAGGTAGAAGTTCAGGCCAATCGAAGCGAACAGCATCACACTCAGCAGCGTGAACGCCCAGCGTTTCTCTTCCTCGGTCTTGGCTGCGAGCTTTCTGGCGGTGCTCATATCCAGCGAAGGCAGACCGGTCGAACTGGCGTCGGCCAGCTGGTTGGCAAACCGGTCCGGGCCAGGATCACGTTCGACGTTCAGCGACGGGACGGAGACATTCGCCCGCAGCCCCTGGTCGGGGATCGGCAGGGTTGCGACATGGGTTGACGCAGGATTCTGCGACTGTGGCGGAGCGACGCCTCCCAGGCTGGCATTATAGCCCGTGTTGGGAGTGGCAGGTTGCCCGCCGCCCGTCACGGAAAAGTGGGTTGCCGGAGCCTGCGTCCAGGCGTTCGCCGGGGGATTGAGATTCGCCGGCGGGTTGAGGTTAGTGGGCGGAATCGCCGCATACGGGTTCGCCTGCGGAGTCGTGGCGTACTGGTTGACGGCGGGCGGCCAGTTGTACCCCGGCGCCGTGGTCGGCGGGACGGCCTGGCTGGGTGGATTCAACTGGGGCGATTGCGGGGCGTTGGCCGCCGGATTGAGCAGGTTGGGCGGTGTCAGAGCTGGGTTGTTGTAGGGCGGATTAGGGGTGGCCGGTGTCGACTGGAACTGGGTGTTCGGCTGGCCAGCGCCGGCCGGGTTGCCATAGGGAGCGCTGCCATAGGGAGCGCTGCCGTACGGGTTCGTCCCTGTTTGGGGAATCAAGGGATCCGCGACTTCGTCGGGCGCAGGCGGCACGAGGCGTCCGCTGCGGGTGTATTGCGGCGGGGCGGCCGCCGGCGGGTTCGTGCCGCCAAAAGGAGCCGCGGCCGGGTTGCTTCCGGTAAACGAAGAACTGCCGCTGTTGAAATGGGATCCGCCGACGCCTGTCGAAGCGGCCCCCAGGCCGGCCCCGAAGGAACTGCCGGGCTGCGGACTCGACGGTGCGGCGCCAAAGGTGGACGGATTCTGAGCGGACGGATTCTGCCCAGCCCCGATGCCGCTGCCTGCGGCGGCGCCGAAGGATCCGCCGGGATTGGAGGCGCCGATGCCGGTCGTACCCGGGTTGCTCGATCCCGAGCTAAAGGCCAAACCGGATCCGCCCGTCGCGGTCGACGGCGAGTGCGCCGGAGATGGCTGGAACCCACTATTCGGCGTAGCCTGGAAGCCCGTTGTCGGCGCCGGCTGAAACCCTGCGCCAGGCGTCGACTGGAAACTGGGCGCAGGTTGGGGGTTCGAGGCGGGTACTGTCTGATGAGGCAGCGGCCCGCGACCAACGCGCACAATAACGCGACGCACATTGCGTAACTCGGGCGGGATTTCGCTGATAAGCGGCTCCCCGTTCCGCAAGCTATCCACCAGTTCAGGCTCGATCTGAATAATATATTCGACGTCGCCCGAGGCGTTCATTTGCCAGCCATAGTCGACCGCTAAGGCCGCGACTGCAACAATCAAGATTCCATTCACCGCCGAGATCCTCCATGCGGACTGATTATTCCGCGAAGTATCCTAACTTGTCGGGCTGGTCGGGAAAAAGACCGATTTACCACCTGGGGGTCGGTTTTTTCACTATTTCTCGACTTACGATCAAAGTAGAACCCACAAACGGGAACCGCCGCCTTCCTCACCGCCAATGACCACGGAGTTTCTATGGAACCAGTCGACGCCCCGACGCCGGAATCGTCCCGCCGCCGTCGCCGCCTGCAGCGGATGTTTTTCGGGATTGCGGGGTTGCTGATCGTCTATGTGATGTTCGCCTACGGGATCCTGCCGTTAATCTGGGAAGGGTACGCCCATCGACATCCCACGTTTGACGACGATCCCCGCATCACCCGCACCGGCGACGATCATCCGGGCGACCCGTTGAACGTGGCGTTGATTGGCTCCCAGGCTGAAGTAAACGCCCTGATGGCGGCCGCCGACTGGTACGTGGCCGATCGATTGGGTTTGCGAAGCGACCTGAAAATTGCGGCCGACACCGTACTCGCACGTCCTTACGACGAGGCGCCGGTGAGCAAGCTGTTTCTCTTTGGAAGGCCGGAAGACCTGGCGTTTGAGAAGCCGGTGGGGAACGACCCGCGCAAGCGAAACCACGTCCGCTTCTGGAAGGCGCCGGAACAGGACTCGCAGGGGCGGACCATCTGGCTGGGCTCCGCTTCCTACGATGAACGGGTCGGCCTGAGCCATACGACCGGGCAGATTACCCATCATATCGCGGCCGATATCGATGACGAGCGGGATCGCCTGTTCGCGGATTTAGAGAAAACGGGACGCCTGGAAGAGACCTACACCCTTCCGCATTTCCACACGAAGCTGGAAGGCCACAACGGCGGCGGCGATCCCTGGCACACCGACGGCGCTCTGTACGTCGGCGTGATCGAACCCGAGCCAGCAACGCCAGCGGATGCAAAGCCAGCGGATGCAAAGCCAGCAGATTAGCACCGGGTTCCCGACACGAATCGCCGTAGTGGACCTGGGTATTCGCTAATAGGTGATTTCCAGCCGCTTCCAGCCGAGGGACAGGGCGACGGAACCGGCGCGCCTGGCGACGGTGACTTCCAGCAGGACGCTGCGGCCGGCCAGGGGTTTCAGGTCGACTTCGATCTGACGCCAGGTGTCGGGCGGACCTTCGGTTTCGATCTTCTTCCAGAATTCTTCCCCATTGGCCCGCACCTGGATCGCCAGTTCGGTCCCTGCCGGACAACCGATCTCCATTTTCAGCCGGGGCGAGCCATCGGCTGGGATTTCGACCTGTCGCAGAAAAGTGGTGGGGATCAGGGTCAGCGTGCTGAGCTCCAGGACCTCTTTCTTTCCCTGGAATTCGATCAGCTCGCCTTTGTGCTTGTCGGCGAGGTTGGCGGAGACCAGCTTCCAGCCGGGTGCGACTTTCTCGGCGGCGTGGATCAGCTTGCCGGGCAAATGGTTGAGCCAGACTTGCTCAAAGTCGGTCAACGATTCGATCGGCGGTTCGACTTCGCCGGCTGGTTTGAGTTCGTACAACTGGCGGGCCTGGTCGTTGAGGCCGGGCGAATAGAACAGGTAGTGCTTCTCTTTCCCGCTGATCAGCGGGCCGAGACGCGGTTCTTTGTGACGCATCCCAGTCACCGTCGCCCTGGCCAGCAGCGCCCCGTCGGCCGGATTCCGCCAGACAGCGACGGGATCAAACTGGCCGTCGGCATCGGCGGCCGGCTGCAGCACGAAGTACATCAGCGGGCCGTCGGCAGTACAGCGGATCGCCTCCAGCGGGGCGGCGATCGCCTGTCGCCACTGCGTCAGTCCGGTGGCCGGATCCAGGCTGAGCAGTTCGCCCGTCGTCTGCACAATCAGCCGCTCCCCCGCCAGGCCCCAGACCCGTTCCAGGTCCGGCAGAATCCGGCGCCACTGGAGCTCGCCCGTTTCCGGGTCAAGGCATTCCAGCAGACGCACGCCAGGCTGCGAAACGACCACGCCCTGGGGAGTCGCCAACGGCGACTGGTAGTGCTGACGGACCCAGGTCGCTTCTTCCGCCGCCAGCCAGTTTGCTTTTTCCGGCGAAGGCAGGACGGTCTCCCGACGGATCCAGCGGACACCGCCGCGTTCGTCGCAACAAAGCACGGCCCCGCCCAGCACGGCGACTAACGAGTCTTCAAAAGGGGTCACGCAGCATGCCCGCTTCGTCCACCAGGAATCGCGCAGCCGCACCAGATCCACTGCTTCGACCACCTCGCCCGTTTCCCGGTCAAAGGTGGTGAGTTTGAGCATGCTTTCGGTTTCGGTGTTGCGGGCGACCGTCAGGACCAGCAATCGATCCAGCAGGACGACCGGATCCGACACCAGCGACTCGTTCGCTGGCAGGACAGCCGACCAGGCCAGCTTACCATCCGCTTTCTGGAAGCAGCAAAGCGTCAGGTTCGTGTTGTACAGCATGCGGGCAAAGATCCGGTCGCCCAGGATCAGGGGCCGCATCGGGATCATCGCCCAGTCCTGGGCACGGAGCATTTTGCCGGGGGTTTGTTCACCGCGCCACACGGTCTGGCCCGTGGCCAGATTGTACGCGTTCAGCTGGAAGCGATTGCTGGCGTACATCAGATCGCCTTCGACGGCATACGCCATCTGCCGGCCGGCCCAGTCGACGTTCTGCGATTTAACGTGCGACACGACCTCGGTGGTGCGGTTGTTCCCGTCGGGAGTTTGCGGTTCGCCACGGGACTCGGCCGCAAAGCCGGTCGGCGCTGGAGCCGGCGGCTGCGACTGGACGACCGGGACCGACGCGGTCGACTCCCGGCGGATCATCTCGGCGACGAGATTTTCAAACTCTTCGGGGTTAAGCTCGATATCGCCAAACTGCACCGGCGCGACGGGCGGCTGCCCTTCTTCGCGGCCCAGCATGGCGGCGGCCAGGCGAATGCGGGGACGCAGCTCGCCCTTTTCCACCGCCCTGGCGTTGGGCAAGGCCTGCTGGTATTCGCTCAGGGCGCGGGCGAACCAGCCGCTGGAAAGGGCCCGATCGCCCAGCCAGCGATGGGCTTCGGCCGCGGCGGTGGTGGCTTCAAACTGCACGGCGATAAGCGTCACAGCGTCGACATCGCCGGCGTGGATGGCCCGGCGAACACGCAGCCCGGCGATCTCTTCAAACTCCTTCCGCATCGCTTCCCGCAGTTCCGGATGGGTGTTCATCGCCAGTTTCACCGCAGCCGGCAAAGAGACAAGCAACCGTGCATCCTGTCCGCTGGGAGCCAGCCCCATGAACACGCTGCCTTCAATCGCCGCGATCTGCCGGGCGGCGTCGTCGAAAGCGCCGCCTTCGAGCACGCCGTTCATCTCCGCCAGAATGTTGTACGCGTCCTTGCTGAGCTCTTCGACCAGCGGCTGGCGCCATTCCGGCTGAAGCCGCCCCAGCAGCCCGGCGTCGGCTTCCCGGGGCGCATGACGTTCGGCCACTGCTTCGGCCCATTCGATCAGCGGCAGCCGCGATTCCATGTGATAAAAGCGGGCGTCGCGGCACAGCTCCAGCAGTTCGACCGGCGGGCGGTTATACAAGCGCTGGATCAGCTCAACGCGCAACGCCGCTTCGCAGTAACGCAAGGTGTTGTTGTGCAGGGTATTCATGGGCGATCGCAACAAGGCGTCGCGGAGCGCCGTAAAAGGAGAATCGGCGTCCGCCAGGGCGGCCTGGTAGCGGGCCACGTGCTGATGGAAAGACGGATCTTCGTACGGGGTTTCAATCAGCAGCGTGATCTCATCGAGCACGGCGACCTTTTTCTCCGGCGGCAACGCCCGGTAGGCCTGGGAGGCTAACAAATGATCGAACAGGCCAACGGCGAACTCGCGCCGCGGACCGATCGCCAGGGAATTGATGGCGGCCGCTGTCAGCCATTTCTCACGGTCAGCGCCCTCGGGCAAGGTGGCCAGCACCTCACCCAGCCAGACGCCGTGCTGGAGCGTATTGACATAACCCGGGGCGGCCGCCAGCAACTGGGGATCGACCATGCTGCTGATCGCTTCGAGCTTCCGCAAGCGGATGCTGCGCAGCGTAATGTGGCGGTCGACATCGTCGGCCCGACGATGAAAAAGGCCCAGGTGTTGCGCATGAGCGGGCAGGAATCGCTGGGATTCTCCCTCCGCCCAGCTGCGACCATCGGTGCTCATCCACCAGCGCAGGATCCCGCCGCCAAACATCAGGCGGAGATACGTCTTGCCCGGATCGATACAAGGCGTCGGAACTTTGTCGGGCGTCTGGAAATTGCGCTGCCCGGTGTCGACATCAGTCAGCATCAGACAGGTCGTGTCGTCGGGCTCGTTCCGGACGGTGCGGAGGATCTCCCAGGGCTGGCCTTTTTCGTGCCCTAGAAAAACGCCGACTCCGGTCGATACGTTTTCCAGCTCTACGATCACTTCGTGCAGCCCCTCGGGCAGCCGTGCGGAAATCCAGTCGGCGTTCGCTTTGCCGCCGGCGGAAAAACGGATGCCGCCGTTGTCCAGGCGTTCCACCACAGAGGCTTCATGTTCCGGCTGGGACCATTCCAGATCCGCGGGACGGTCGATCGTCGTCGTGACGGGCCGTTCCGGCTCCGGCAGGGGGGCGTCGGTAGTGCGACCGATTTCCAGCCGATAGAAGGCCGCCTTCCCTTCGAAGTAGGTTTCCTCGATCGGTCCAGCAAACGGAACCTGCAGCAGGACCAGGTCGCCGCGGCTGATCAGGATATAGCCATCGCGATGGCGGATCTCCACCGCGCCGCCTGCATGCAGGTTGCTGCGCAGGCTGCGGCGCTGGTCGTCGGCCGTCAGCGCGTAGGTGGACGGCATGGGATCTTCGATCTTGCGCGTGGTGCGATACGCGGCCCAGCAGTGGGCCGGTTTGCTGTACCAGGCGAGCGTGATTCCTTCCTTTTGATCGAACAGGTGAATCTGGAATGCCTCGGAGGAATGGTTCGGCTTCAGCTCCAGCCTGAGGACGCTGTCGTTGGTCCAGGGAGCCCGGCATCGAACCACGCCTTCCATCGCGCCGATCGGAGCCTGGCGCCGCTCGATCGAGACATTCGTTTCCGAAATTTGCCCCTTATGGCCGCGGACTTCGGCCAGCCATTCTTTCAGCTGGGCTTCGTCAGGCGAATCGTCAAGCACCTGGAACGGCGCAAACGCCGCCTCCCGCCAGGCTGGCGGCTGGTAGTCGTCTTTAAACAAAGCGTCCCACGGCCCTGCCAGAATGATCGGCTGGGCCGGATCAACCGGCTCTTCAACACCCGGCGCAGGTTCGGCCGGCGTTTCCGCAGGTGAAGTCTCGGGCGCTGGTTCTGTCGATGCGGTCGTTTCGGCCGGCGGCTTGATCGGATTCACCGGATCCAGGGTGAGCTGGTCGACGTGCGGAAAGTCGCCCGACGTTTCCATGCGAACGACATTCTTCCCTTCGCGAAACGGAAACTTCCCCAGAGTGAACCAACGCTGATGCTCCAGGTCGTTACCGCCTGTCTGCTCGCCGGCAATATAACCCCGCAAGGTTTGCCCGTTGATACTCAGCGTCAAAGGGCGGCTGGCAAAAGCAGCGTAGCGTACGCGGACTTCGTAATCACCTTCGGCCGGCAACTGCAGGTCGTACTCCACAAAGGCCGGGCGGGTTTTGGAAACCAGCACCTGATTCTCGGCGTCTCCCCAGGAGCTGTTGTCAACGACCACATTCCCCCGATCAAACGCCTCCGCCTGGAGGGTGAAGGGAAACTCCAGGACCATCGCCTCCGGCGCAGGAGATGTTGCGTCCGCCGGCTGGTTCTCCGCTGGTTCTGGAGGATCGGTCGCGGCGGGCGAAGCAGCCGGATCGCTCCCGTCGCTGGCGAGCTTGTCGCCCGTCTGCTGAGGGTCGGTTTCTGACGGCGGAGCGAGCGCCCGGGGATCGCCGTCGCTGCTGGAAGTGGTGTAGAGCGTTTGCCGCAGGATCAACACCGCCAGCAGCAACAGGACGACGCCCGCCGCCATGCCGGCCAGAGGAATGACCGCCGAGGACCGCTCCTGCTGTTTGATTTGCTGCTGCAGATCGTCCAGGGAGACGTCGATCCGGCCGAAAGCCGTAGCGAGGTAGCCGTTCTCCAGCTCCTCTTTCAAGGCCAGTCGCAGCGACGGCGAGTTGACCAGCCGGGACTGAAGCACCCGCAACTGTCCCGGAGTCAGCTCTTCCGGAGCCGAGTCGCGCACGGCCGCGATCAATTGGGCGTCGTTCATCCACACTTCCTCTCAAAGTTCCTCAAACCACGGCGTTCCCTCTCTCGATTGTAGCCGCATTGCCAAGGCATACAACGATCAAAGGGACGTCATGAGGAATCGCCGGCGGTCAACAGGACCAGTGATCGCCAGCACCGCCCAGACAGGGCAGGGAGAGAAAGGGCCCCGCAGCAGGGCATGAAGGAGTCAGGCAGGACGCTGCGTCAAAACGGAATGTCACCCGGCGACATCGGGTTTCTCGGTTCCCCGTAACGGAACTCGCAAGAGTTTGGCCGCCGTTGCCATCGCCGAGAGCACTTCTGTCCAAAATCTGGCGGCTTCGGCTACGTGCTGGCTTAGTAGCGGCCGGTGGAGAGCGTCGGCGTGACCATTCGCGTATCGCCAGAGATGGTCGAGGCGCCGCTGGTGTTGAGATTCCGCTGCAGGGTGGCGATGCGGGAAGCGACGTCGGGCTGCAGGTTGTTGTTCTGGTACGAACGATGGTAGTTCGCCAGAGCCTGGCCGTAGTTGCCGGCCTGCTCCTGCATCAGTCCGGCCGCGTTCCAGGCTCGCGAGTTATAGGGATCAATCTGCAACGCCTGGTCCAGGTGCACCTTGGAGGTAGGCAGGTCGCCAAACTCGTGATAAAGGCGAGCCAGTTCAATCCGGGCTTCGGCGCTGTTCGGATTTTTGTTGGCCCAGTTTTTCATCAGGCGGAACGAAGCATCGGAGCGGCCGGTCTCAATCAGCAGCACGCCCAGGGCTCGATGGCAGTCCACATGGTTCGGATCGTAATCCAGGCACTGGTTGTAGAGCATTTCTGACTGCGCCAGCAGCTGTTCATCCCCTTTGTCGACGCCCATCCGATGAAAGGTGGCCGCCATATTGTAGTAGGCGTCGGGGTTCGTCGAGTCGGTTTCGATCGCCTTCTGGAACCGGTCCACCGCCTGGGAGTAGTGGCCCGACTGGTACAGCCGTTTCCCCTCCAGGTTGTGGCTGGACGACGCCATTTTACAGCCGCCTAGCAGACAGAGTCCGCCCAGGGCTAACGCTGTAACGCCGGGATGTACAGAGAGGATTGAAAGCGACACGGGGAACCTGCCTTCACTCATCAGGAAAAATCAGCCGCCGCCCAGGAATAACTAAAGTGGCGGCAAGCGGGCGAAGAGTAACGCCAGGCAAGAACTGCCGCAAGAGGGATTTTTTTCCGTTCGCTTGCAGGCCGTTCCCGGTTCCCGCGCCAAGCAACCACGCGATGGCCCCACTGCGTCCCTCGTAGCCAAACTCGCCAGTGTTTGGCCACTGTTTCCCTCGGCTAGAAGACTTCGTCCAAAGTTGGGCGACTTCGGCTACATGCTGTCAAAGGCGCCGTTAAACAAACAGCTCTTTGATCACGTGGCCGTCGGCGATCGGGGTCGGACGCGGCTTGCGCGGGAAATAGGTGCGATGGGCATCGATCCCCAGGGCATGGTAAATCGTGGCGGCGAAGTCGGCGGGACTGTGCGGCACGGTATTCGGTTCTGCTCCCTGGCGATCGGTCGCGCCGACCACCACGCCGCCGGAAATTCCGCCGCCGGCCAGCAGCACGGAACCGGCTTTGGGATAATGGTCGCGGCCCGCCTTGGAGTTGATCCGCGGGGTGCGGCCGAACTCGCCCATGACGACAATCAGCGTCGTTTCCAGGCGGCCCCGCTGGTCCAGGTCTTCGATCAGGGCGCTCAGCGAACGATCCAGCTCGACCAGATTACCGGGCTGTCCGTCCAGCGAGAGCATCTTTTCGAACAGGCCGTCGTGGTTGTCCCAGGTGCCGCCGGTCCCGGAGGTGCGTCCTTCGTTCTGCACGGCCTGGTTGATGGTCACAAAACGGACGCCCGCTTCGATCAACCTGCGCGAGAGCAACACGCGCTGACCGTAAGCCGTCATCCCGTAACGCTCGCGGAGAGCGGCTGGCTCGTCCTCTAACCGGGCCGCCTGGCGGAGGCGTCCGCTGGTCAAGGTATCAAACGCCTCGCGATGGGCGTGGTCGTGCAGGTGCAGGCCTTCGCCGCCGGCGTCGGCCAGCTGCGAAAGCTGATCCATCTGTGACAGCAGCTGGCGTCGGTCGTCGAGTCGCTGCTGGCCGACCAGCAGTTGTTCGGAAAGCTGGAAGTCGGCCGCCAGGGGATCCCGTTTGATATCGAACGCCGCGAGCGCTTTCCCCAGGTAACCGGGCGGATCTGTATAACGGCCGGCGACCGGAATCCCCACATGCGGCGGCACGCCCGGGGTGCGTGCGCCCTGCAGGGCCGATACCAGGCAACCCATATTCGGGTAATGCTGGCGGCTGGCGTTTGATTCCGGCCCGGTCGGAAAGCCGTTCATGACATGCTGCGATCCACCGTCGTGCCGGCCGTCGATCCCCTGCCAGGAACGGACCAGGGCGACCTTGTGCATCAGCTGCGCCAGCTGCGGCATCTTCTCACAGATGAACGTACCGGGCACGCTGGTTGACGTCGGTCCCCAGAGCCCGCGGATGCCGCTTTCGGCCTCGGGCTTGGGATCGAACGTTTCAAAATGACTGGGTCCGCCGGCCAGGAAAAAGAAGATGCACGACATCTCTTTGGGCGCGCGGCCCGTCGCCGCTGCTTGCGCTTGCGATGCATGCAACAGGTCGTAAAGACTGAGGCCAAACAGCCCTGTGCCGACCTGCAACGCCTGGCGGCGCCCCATTTGATAAGTCCGTTTTGCGTCGCGGCATTGCATGGTTCAATCCTCCAGCCATCAACAGGGCAACCTGGAACACGGGCTCATCGTATCAGCCTGTGTGGATGGGAGCAATTCACTTTCCCTCGAAAGCCCATCTTTCAGGAAAGCCGAGCCGGGGCAGCCTGGCACAGACGACGGCGGCCCCTGATCAGACGGCCGCGACGTCGCCACCCTGCCTGCGCAGCCTTTGAGAAGCCCGCCCCTATCCCAGACTGCACAAAAGACGCAGTCGCAGAATTCTCTCCCTCGACAGGCGTGTTTTGGTCCGAATCCGCAGAATCGGAATTCTTGCTCCAATTTGCTGGGTGTTTGTACCGATTATATCCGTTGTACCTTCGGTGTGCGGTACAGAGCGGCGTGATTGCGCCTATTTGTTCGGTCCAACGCCGAGGTTTCTGATTCTGCCGACTGGCGAATCGGTCGCTCGCGTGCGTGAGGAGAGATGGTAAATGTCGAATCGTTCCCGATTCCCGATTTGGCCCTTTATTTGTATCGCCGCATGCCTTTTTGTGCTTTGCCTGATGGCGCCGCGAGTCTGGCGGGAATTCCAGCCCTCCGCGCAAGTTTCCGCAGAAACGGAGTACCAGGCGGACCCGATCATTGAACCGCTGCCGGCGGAAATGCCGTCCGACACCGCACGTTTCGTTTCGGCCTATGCCGATGAGAACACCCATAATCCTTACGCCAGTCGCGGCGGTTCGATGCCGTCGTTTGCCATCGAGTCCTCGCCCAGGATAAAGTCGACCTCGCGGACCAATACGGCCAAACCCGCCAAGAAACCCTCTTCCCCGGTGCCCAGCTTTGGCCAGTTCTCTTCGAACGCCGCCACCGTGAGCGCCTCTGGCCCGTCGAGCGTCCCGGCGAAACCCACGGCGAAACCGTCCAGCGCGAAGCCCAGCTTCGGCCAGTTCTCTTCGAACCAGGCCACCGTGAGCGCCTCCGGCCCGTCGAGCGTCCCGGCGAAACCCACGGCGAAACGGTCCAGCGCGAAGCCCAGCTTCGGCCAGTTCTCTTCGAACCAGGCCACCGTGAGCGCCTCTGGCCCGGCGAGTGTTTCCGCGAAGCCCACGGCGAAACCGTCCAGCGCGACGCCCAGCTTCGGCCAGTTCTCTTCGAACCAGGCCACCGTGAGCGCCTCCGGCCCGGCGAGTGTTTCCGCGAAGCCCACGGCGAAACCGTCCAGCGCGACGCCCAGCTTTGGCCAGTTCTCTTCGAACCAGGCCACTGTGAGCGCCTCGGGACCGACGACCGTCCCGGTGGAACCGCCTGCACGGGAAGCGGCGCCGACGACCAGCGGCGGCCAGTTCTCGGCGAGTGTTGCGACCGTGAGCCCTGCAGCCCCGGAGCCCCCCCCGGTCGCACCCCGTGCGCCGGAAGCTGCGCCGACGACCAGCGGCGGCAGTTTCGCCGGAACGCCAGCGTCGAGTCCGCCGCTGCCGCCCGTCTCTCTGAACGAGCCGAGCGTGGCGTCCGCTCCGATTGCACCCGTGGCGGCTACGCCGAGTATTGCTGCCCCGAATGTTGCTGCCCCGAATGTTGCTACGCCGGGTCTTGCTGCTCCGAACCTCCCGGCTGCTGATACGAACGTCGCCGTGAAGCCGAGTCTGCCGACCGAGTCGAGCGTCGTGCTCGCTCCGCCGGCCGCCGTGGAGAGCTCGCCGGAGACTTCGCCTTCGGATGCGCTCGTCCTGCAGAGCGAGATCTCTGAATCCAACTTCGCAGAAATTGCGGCCGCCAACACGGCGCCGGAACCGCCGGGGGGCGCGATCGTTTCGAGCGAAATGGAAAAGGTCGCTGCCGAGCTGGTCCTGCCGACCATCGAGGCTCCCGCTTTGCCCGAAATTGAAGATGTGGCGATCAATTTTGCGCCACTGCCGGCTCCCGACCTGAGCTACGCGATCGACGGCTCGACGGCCGCTCCGCCGGCGACGGGCGGCGTGCCTCGACTTGCGGCTGCGGCCGCTGAAGATCGGACGTTGAGCCCTCGCCGCGCTGACCTGGATCTGCGTGCGGTGGTTGGCGCCCGACTGGGACCGCTGGCCTTGTCGCGACGTCAGTGCGAACCGGCGATGGAACCGGGCTTGAATGACACCGCTGCTCTGGGAGCGCTGGCCTTCGACGGCCGCGGCTCTCGCCTGGCCTGGCAACTGTCCGGACTGTCCGGCGCCGTGGAAACGCCCGCGCTGAAAATGCCCGCGACCCCTTTGACGATGGAAGCGCTCGGCATTTGTCCGGCCGCCATACGTCCCCTGGTCGGCGCCCGCTATGCGGCGACCGAACCGCCGTCGCTGACGCCTGAGGTTGCTCCCATGCAGCCGGAAGTGGAAGGCTCCCAGGCGCCGTTGTCGCTGGCGACGCCAGAGCGAAGTCAGCCGGCCGGCAGCACGCCGGGGCTGGAAGAAACGCCGTCGCTTTTGTCGGAACGGAAGCCCGAAGGTCAGCTCGACCGTAGCTCGCCCTGGCCGTACCCTCGCGCCCTGATCGATGCGGCCGCCAGACTGGAACAGCAGGAGCAGACCCGCGACCTGGGCCAGCGACTGCACCTGGAGCTGGAGAAACTGGCCGGTCTGCAGAGCTTCGACGACGACCATGCGTTTGGCATCGGTACGCGGTTGTACGCCATTTCGCAGGAAGCCTGGTCGCTGGCGGCTCGGGTTCCCGAGAACGCGATCAAAGTCGACCTGCAGCGTTTGTCGTACTCACTGGCCCGCCGCGTGGAAACCTGGCTGCAGGTGCATCGCATTGCGGCCCAGGGATTCCAGGTTTCGCGTGTTTCGCTCGAACCTGAAGTCCTGAAACAACGGCTGGCCGATGTCGACCGTCAGATTGGACGCCTGAAACTGGCCGCTAGCTGGCGCCGGTATCTGCTGCTCGATGAACTCGACAAACTGGCCCTGGGCAGCGGCGTCGGCGTGGAGCCGGCTGACCTGGCCCGTTCCGTGATTTCGCGGATTGAAAGCTCCAAGCTGACACGGGAACAGGAAGAATTCTTCTCGCAGCCGGAGTTTGTCGCGCTCAAGTACGAGCTGTCGCGCTGGTCGATCGAACCGGTTGATTACAGCGAGCTGCTGCGAACCCTGGAGGCATATGAAGACGATAACCTGACCGCTGACGCGCGTCCGCTGGCGGAGTCCATCATGTCGCTGCGATGGAGCAGCGGCGACGAGGTCAAAACGCTGGGCCAGCGGCTGGAAACCCGGTACCGGAACGCCAATGTTCGCGTCTCGGCGTCGGCCGAACTGCTCAATCGCTTCATCCCCGATCCGCCCACTTCCACCGAGCCGGTATACGACGATATCCAGGGCGCCTATGTCCAGGGTCGCAGCCAGACCGAAGCGCAGATCCAAGTGCTGTGCCTGCCCGATACCGAAAAGATCCGGCTCGCCCTGCAGGCGATCGGCGTGGTCAACTCGCAGACCCGGGCGTATCGCAAGCCGGTTACCTTTTTCAACCGCGGCGTGGCCAACTACCAGGCCCAGAAGCTGGTCACCATTGATCGCGACGGCATGCATGTGTGGCAGGCGCAGGCCGACGCCCAAAGCCGGGTGAACACCTTTGGCATGGCGACCGACCTGGATAACGTGCCGCTGGTGAATTCGCTGGTCCGCAACTATGCCGACCAGCAACGCCGCAGCACAGCGGGCGCCGCCCGTCGCGAGGTCGAAGCCAAAATTGAGAACCGCGTGCGACGCGAGTTCGACAACGAGATTCGTGATCGTCTGATCCAGGGCGAACAGGTCTGGCGCGAGAAAGTCCTGGCTCCTTTGTACAAGCTGCGGCTGGATCCGTTCCCGGTCGACATGCAAACGACCGAATCGCAGCTCGCCATCCGCTATCGTCTGGGCAACCTGCACCAGCTGGGAGCCCATACGCCCCGGCCGCACGAACCGACCAACTGCCTGGCCAGCGTCCAGGCGCATCAAAGCACCTTCAACAACTTTGTGGAACAGCTGCAGCTGGACGACAAGTTCTTTACGCTGCCCGACCTGTGCGCCGAACTGACCCGGCGGATCGACGGCCTACCGCCGATCCCGACCGACGAACTGCCCGACGACGTCGTCCTGCAGTTTGCCGAAAGCGACGCCGTCCGCGTGCTTTTCGAACAGGACCATGTCGAAATGCGACTGCGGCTGGCAATGCTCAGCAGCGGTCGCCGGACCTGGCGTAATATCGAAATCCGCGCCCGGTACTCTCCCGTCGTCAACGGTCGTACGCTCGACTTTGAACGGCAGGACCACATTGAGTTGATCGGCCGCCTGGGCTTCCGCGACCAGATCGCCCTGCGAGGCATTTTCAGCCGCGTGTTCAGCAAGAACCAGGTGCTGCCGATTATCAAACCGGAAATGGTCGCCGGCAAACCCTGGCAGGGAACGCGGATTTCGCAACTGGTGATCGACGACGGCTGGATCGGTCTGGCGTTTGGCCATGACCATGAGGCCCCCGTCGCGCCTTTGCCGGCCGAATCGGATCGTCCGTTGCCGCCCCAGACGGCCCGTCGTCCGCAGCATGCTAACTTTCGCTAACACAGCGTGTTGAAGGGCCGAAGTTTCTCACCGCGATCGCTAGCGTGCTATCGCGGAGTCGCTCGCGATCGTCGCAAGCCTGGCGGACGCGGATCCCTGACTTGGGCCCGCGAGCTATCCTCAGGCGGTATCAGCTCCAGATCGTAGCTATTGACCACCCGCGTGCCCGACACCGAATCGTGTGCTCCGACCGCGAATCTCCCCAGAAACGTAAAGCCTTCGCCGGGAATGAAGCGAACCAGAGTACGCGCCGCCAACTGCCGGAATGACGGTCGCCCGCCTGCGGCGTTCACTACCTGCGTGCCGGTCACCAGTTTGGCGATCGTCTTCTGGAACAGCGACTCCTGAATCAGGTAGTAGGCAGGAATGGCCAGCAAGCAGAGCAGGCCGCTGCTCATTTCGAAGAGCCCTATCTCTTGCGGAGAAGCGTCAGCCAGGGACTGGGATCGTATGGCGACGTAAACGTATTCCAACTGCCAGTCGATCCCATTGACCAGACAGGCAATCAGCACGCCGTCGAAAACCATGTTGAGAAATCGCTTTTCCGGAGAGGCCGGACTCAGCGACCAGGCGGGCTCTGGCAGGCTTCCTGACGGCTTCGGCGACCGCTTTGGACTGGCGCCAGGATTGTTGGACACTGGGCGTTTCCTTAACAAAGACGCGGCGAATTCCGGGTTATCCGTATTGCTGGCCGGGCGGCATCTGGTCCAGGTCGCGGGTGCTGACCACGCGGGTCCCCGACAGCGAGTCGTGCCAGCCGACCGGCAGCGCAGAGAGAAACGAAAAGTGGTCAAACGGTATGAGCCGGGCGAAGGAACGTCCTGCGATCTGCTTGAACGACGGCGGCCCGCCTTCGGCGTTCATCACTTGCGTACCGGTCAACAGCTTGCCGATGGTCTTCTGGAACAGCGACTCCATCACCAGATAATAGCCCACGAGGATCGAGATCCACACCAGAAAGGAGAGCGTGTTCAAGATCGCCGCCTCATTTGGGGTAAAGCCGTCGACGACATGCGGGTTCATCTGAAAGAAGACATACAGCAATCCCAGTTGAGCCGCCTGGTTCACCAGGAGCAACAAACTAAAATCGACGACCAGGTTAATAAACCGCTTGCCCTGGGACGCCGGATTCAGCGTCCAGCCGGGCTCGGGCGTGCTGCTAAACAGCTTTGCCGATTCCTGCGGACTGGCGTAAGGATTGTCTGACATCCTGCATATCCATCGTAAGGACGGGAGGAAATTGCCGTTCTTCCAGGGACGCTGCGGCGGCGTTATTCGTCCCGCTCGCCGACAATCGTGAGAGTCACCCGGATGATGGCTCCCCGTTGCACGTCGTACAGGCAGTAGATTTTGAGCCAGCGCAAAATGGCGTTGACGCGAGGCAGGTCAGCGGCGGTTGCTTCGAAGACAAGATACGGCGACTGACGCACCGTCTGCATGGTGATTGCCCGCCACTCCAGCCCGGCCAGATCCAGATCGGGCCGGTAATCCGCCAGGCCCGCCTGGTCACGTTGCAGAATCAGCCGCCGCAGCAGATCGACAGTGACAGCTTTTGACACCGGCTCCCGCCAGCGCGCGGCCCAGTCCTGCTCAAACCGCCGCTGCACTTCGGCCGCATTCTCGCCCGGTTCGTACTTCGGCCAGGTATGGACCTCGGGGATCAAGGTCAGTTCCGGCGCCAGGCACAGCCCGACGATCGGTACGGTCGCCGGAGACGTCTGGGCCCGCACCGGTGCGGCCAGCAGCAGGCTGAGAAGCACTGCGGCGATCGCGCAGCGGGGTCTCCAGGATTGTCGCTTGCGGCTGCCCATGGATGACGTCGCCCTGGGATGGAGTGGCATCGTTCGTTGTACGAAAGACGGCGGTCAGTCGCCTTTTGCTCCGCAAAAGAACGCGTACTTTCGCGGAGCGAAGGTCGACTTTCTGCGTCTGCACTTCCTCAAAACGATGAAATAATAGCGGGTAGTTCTGCGTCAATCTTCAATCTTAGAGTGAGCGATTTCGGCCGTGCCGCCAAAAAAACCGTGGGCTAGCGCCCAATGGCACTCACTTTGGCTCGTTTTCGGGTTGGTTCCAGGGTGGAGATCTTTTTTTAAAATGCGAGGATTTGGAGCGGCGTTTGTAGCTTTCGCGGGAGTAGCTCCGGCCGGGGCGGTTCGGCAATTTCTCTCGCGCTGCGTACTTGAGCGCTCGTGCGTAAGCCGTGCGCCAGGCGCCGGCGTCGGGGAATGTTTTTTGGAGCAGGAAGATGCGGAACACGTCCCACACGCCGGTGAAGCTGAGCCGCCGCGGCGGTACGTTGGCCTGTTCCGCCGCCTGTTTGCGGAACTGGATCGTCAGGTTATAGGCCACGATCGACGCCATCAGTTCTTTGCGGAACATCTCAGGACTCTTGGCGAGGATGTTCTCGATGTCGAGCGTCACCTTGATCTGTGAGAGATCTGTTTCCACACGCCACCGCTGACTATACAAATCGGCGATGACGTCCAATTCGTCGGTCAGGTCGGTCGCCAGATAGATTGTTTCGCCGTGGACGCTTTCGAACACGTGCAGCCGAATCGGCAGCGAGAAGTCCTCCGGCAATTGAGGATTGTCGCGCAGCTCGCGGCGACTGGGTGTCCATTGTCCTCGATACGTTTTCCAGTCCTCGCCTTGTTCGATCAACTCGGCGTCCTTTTGCAGCCGGCGAAAGCGGTCCTTCTTCATCCGCACCACGAAGCGTTGATTGGCCGTGTGGAACTCGTAGGCGACACGCGTAATGCCGTAAGCTGTGTCGACCAGAATCACCGAATCGGCCGGGATGCGTTGTAAATGATCGTGGATCAGGCTGGTTTCCGAGACCGCCTGGTCGCCGTACATCGCACCGATTTCCGGGGGCAACGCCGCTCCACTTTCGACCTCATGAGCCACGACCAGATAGGCCATCGGCCAGGCCGACTCTCCGTACTGATTGGAAGCGGGCGGGAAGACGTCGTACAGTTCCCATTCCGGTCCCAGCGAGATCGTCGTGCCGTCCAGCGCGAACACGCGTCGCCCGCCGAAGGTGGGCGGAGCGTTGTCGACCAGCGACCGCCAGACGGCGTTGCAGAGCCACATGACGGTCTCCAGCGACAAACGGCTCCGGCCCCGGGAGTACGCCGCGGTGCTGGAAGAGAGGGTCGCTTCTTCGATGCGTTTATTGTCGGGCACGATGTCCGGGCACTGCTCGATCAAGGCCTTGACCGCCTCGGCCATCGAGCAACCGCCGCGCAATCGCTGCAAGACCAACAGCCACAGGACGACGCCAGACGTGTAAATCGTTTGGGCGTGGGAGGGCTGCAACTCATCGGCCTGGCGGAGATCCACGATCTCTTCCAACTGGGCAAACACGGCGTCAAACTCCGCCGCCCGCGCCTGCTCGGATTTCTGTGCTTTCTGCTTACGTTTCTGTTTGGCCGCCATCGCAAGACTCCTTATCAATGAGTAAGAAGTCAGGAAGGGGCGCAAATTTCATGCCAAAACATGCGGCGCAAAATTCATGCCAAAAACCACCCCAGGCAACGGATTTGGTAAAAACAGTGCCATTGGGCTAGCGCCCGGCGGCTGATTGAGAGAAACCTGATTTTATGGTTTGACGCTCCAGTAGTCATTCTTTTCCCGTTCCGAGCGAAAGCCGTCTTTTCTGTCAAGCCAGCAAGCGATCTTCGGCGGCGGCGTGCGGGGTGACTTCGAGAATGGTTCCCCGGGCGGACAACTCACCGTTAAACTCCACCGGCGCGTATCGGCAGGAAGTGCCAATCAGCCGTCCGGGGGCGTCGGTCGCTTCTGCTTCCGCCAGCACCTGCAAAGGCATCCCAATCAGGGTGGCGTAATAGTCGCGGCGGAGATCGGCTTCAATCTCAGCCAGTCGTTTGCCGCGTTCTCCTTTGACGACCTTGGTCACCTGGTCCGGCATGTCGGCGGCCGGCGTGCCGCGACGGGCGCTGAACGGGAACATGTGGATCTTGGAGAACTGCGCGTCTACGCAGGCCTGGCAGGTTTGTTCGAATTCCTCGTCGGTTTCGCCGGGAAAGCCGACGATGACATCGGTCGTGATGGCCGGCCGATCAAGTGTCTCTCGCACCAGACGGCAGCGATCCAGGAACCGCTGTACGCCCCAGCGACGCTTCATGCGGCGGAGCACGCTATCGGATCCGCTTTGCATGCAAATGTGGAAATGGCTGCAGACTTTGTCGCCTGCTTCGCCAATCGCATCGAGCAGATCGCGCGTGACTTCAGTCGCTTCGATGCTTGACAGTCGCAGACGAAAGTCGCCCGGCAGACGGCACAAATCGCGGACCAGGCTCGACAACCGCAGCCACTCTTCGCGCGGGCGATTGAAGTTGGAATCAACGCCAAAGTGCCCCAGGTGGACGCCGGTCAGCACGATCTCGCGATAGCCGTTATCGACCAGGCGTTCGGCCTCGGCCAGAATGTCGGCGACCGGCCGGCTGTACATTTGCGGCCGCACCTGCGGGATGATGCAATAGCTGCACCGCAAGAGACATCCGTCCTGCACCTTGATATACGCACGGGAGCGATCGCCAAAATTGGAGAGGCCCGTCGGAATGTCGACCACGCCAAACCGCCCCAGCAAGTCGGGCAGCTCCCGTTTATCGACCACCACTTCCGCCACTTGCGGCAGGGCGGCCACTTCCTCTGGCGCCCGGGTGGCGTAGCAGCCCATCACCACGATCCGGGCCTGCGGATTATCGCGGGCCAGGCGCCTGATGATTTGCCGGCTTTTGGAGTCGCCTTCGTTGGTGACGGTGCACGTATTCACCACGCACAGATCGGCCGTTTCTCCTTCGCTGGCGTCCTCATAGCCAATCCCGACCAGTCCCTGGCGCACATACTCTGTTTCGTACTGGTTGACCTTGCAGCCCAAGGTGACGGTCTTCAGTTTGGCCGGCATAAAATCGACTTCAATGAGAGAAAGCAGCAAAAGCCCATTATAAAGAATCGCCCCGATCCCACCACCGCGGCAGGAGACGCCTGGCGCCGGGGTTACTTCGCAGTGTAAGGAACGCGCGGGTCATTATCTTTCGATTCTGGTTTCGTCGTTTAGCGGAAGAAAAGACGCAGGACAGTCGACTTTCCGTCCGTGAAAGATCGCGTTCTTTTGCGGAGCAAAAGACGACTAACCGGCCATCCCCGTTACGGCTCCAGGGCAAAGGTCGTGACCAGCTGGGCCACGGACTCCATTTCGATGACGACGTCGCGATACGTTTTTTCCGAGGTCAGCTTCTGCTGGATCTCCACCCGGGCGAACCGGCCGGCCGTGCTGTCAAACAGTAGCTTCCCCGTTTGTTCCTGGCTGGTCACTTTCAGGCCCGACGACGGGACGTTTTCGCCGCCAGCAGGCGGATCGCGCAGCTCGACCGTCGAGGCGACCTCGATCAGGTCATAGGCCATTTCGTCCACGGTCGTTTCGCCCATGTAGGTATACTTGTTTGACTGCTGCAGCCGACCAACTGGCGAAGCCACCTGTGCGTCGGCGGTCCAGCTGTCGCCGGAGTTCACCGCCTGTTCCGGCAGCACAATCAGCGATTGCCGCAGCAACTGGGCGAGCGACTCCGCGGAGAGCAGCGACTTCAGCTTCCCGGCGCGGGCCGCACGCTGCACGGCCTCGCTGGCCTGGGGAGAAAGTTTGACGGTGGTCAGCTCGCCCCGCGGCGTCATGGTCACCTGCAGCGAGGCTCCGATCAGGGCGGATACGGCGGCCAACTGGTCCGCGGCGCCTTCGGCCTGGTCGGGAGAGGCCGTATCGTAGGCGGCCGCGCCGGCTTCCGGCGTGTTCATTCTCAGCACGATGCGACGGATCGTCTGCGTGATGGAAGCGACGCCGTCGTTGTCGACGCTATCGACTTTCCATTGCATGTCGATCGCCGTTTCCAGCGACATTTTCAGCGCATTGCCTTGCACCACGCGTTGCACCTGCGTGGACTGCGTGGAGCGCACGGCCAGTTGCTGGCCCGATTCCAACTGCCAGCGGAACAGCTGCTCTCCCTGGGCGACGCCAGGCGCCAGGACTGCCAGGAGCGCCAGGAGCGCTGCCGGGGAGATGATTTGGATTTTCATTCGACGGTTTCCGTCCGGATAAATCGCAAGGTTGACGACGGGCCAGGCAGGAGCCGGTCAACGCGGAAACACGCGTGAAGCCGCGCCTGCCCTGATAGTGTACCCGTTACCGGCGGGAGTTGTCGAACGGCGGGGACGGAGCAACGTCGGCCGATGCAACGTCAACCGATGCGGGAGACAATCTCCTGGAAGTCTTCGGTCGACAGTTCCAGCGCCTCGGGCACTTTCTGCAGCATCTGCTCGCGTCGGGGAGTCAGCGGACCGCTGTTCGCCGTTTCCCAGATGACCTGCACCACGGTCGCTTTTTCTTCCTGCTTCAGGTGGGGCGTCATCCGTTCCAGGTACGACACAAAATCGGCCGGCGTGGCGCTAACCAGTCTTTCCTCGCTCGCTTCCAGCATGGCGTCGTAGGGGTCGCCGGCGATCTGTTGCATCATCCCCCTGATAACCTGCCGATCGACCGGATTGACGCCGCCGTCTGCCATACAAAGCAGGGTCATCACGCGGACCAGACTCTCGTAAAACCGCTCCTGGAATTCCTGTTCCGCCTCGACCGGGTCGTAGGACAGCACCTCGGGCGTATAGCCCGTTTTGCAGTGGTCACACTCGATATACTCGCCGGCGGTGTGCATCGGGATCAGGGGGATGAAATAAAGAGTGAACCAGACGCGCACCTGTTTGTGCAGGTAAGAACGGTCGCCGGCGCAATCGGGACAGTAGAAGGACCCGGCCGACTTGATCGAGGTCATCCCGCGGGTGCCGTAAATGATAAATGCCAGCATGTCTGCCCTTTGAACTCTACAAGAAGAAACGACAAGTTTGTTGCGGCGTGGTCAAACCCTGAGAGCAACGTTCCCGCCGCGCCAAGCCAGAGGAAATAACAAGCCAGAGGAATCAATCGGGGGAACGTTGGGGCCAGACCTGGGCGTGCAGGTGCGCTATCAGGACTTGCGGGCGATGATGGCTTTGAATTCGTCGTTCGACATTCCCAGAGCCGGAGGCGTCTGGGTCAGCATCTGCCGTTTTCCCGCCGACAGCGTGGTGGCGTTGGACGTTTCCCATAATCCGCTGACGAGAATTACCCGGTGCTTCGCCTGCAGGTGCGGCGCCACCCGTTTCAGGTAAGTGACATAATCGGCGGGCGTGGCGCTGGTCAGGTGCTGCACCCACTTCTGGATTGCCTGGTCGAACGAATTTCCGGACACCCGTTGCATCATGGATTGCATCACGCGGCGATCGGCCGGGGTGACGCCGCCGTCGGCCACGCACAACAGCACCATGGCTCGCACCATTCCTTCATGGAACTGCTGCTGGAACTTCGCTTCCGGATCCTGCGCGGCATAGGTCGGCGACGGATTGTAGGCGGGACTGGGAGTCGAACTGTAGGGCGATGGACTGTAAGAGGGCGCGGCAGAATATGCAGGGGGCGGCGTGAACGATGGAGCCGGCGGTGCGGTGTAGCCGCCAGTAGCCCCGTAGCCTTGCATCGGGCTGGCAGGAGCCAAAGGATTGCTATACGCGTCGGGATCCTCATAGGAGGAAGCGGCCGGGGCGCCGGGCGCCTGGGACCTGTTGTAATACAAAATGTCCTTATCAAACGCCGACCGGCAGGTGCTGCAGTGCACGTACTCGCCCGCCGAATGCAGGGGAATGACGGGAATAAAGTAGAGGGTAAACCAGATCCTTACTTTCTTGCATTTATAACCACATTGCGTTTCGCACTCCGGGCAATGAAAGTCGCCGGTGGAAGTGGTCCACGAAATACCACGCGTGCCGTAGATCAAAATGAAAGCAAGCATCCCCACCCCGACTGAATTTGAGACCGCAAATTCCTCGCTACTTTCTAGCTAATCCTCCCCTTGAAGTAAAGCATTTTCAAGGGCGGAAAATCGCGGTCCCGGCATCGGAGGAATCGATAGTAAGCACGGGGAAAATGGTACGGCGTGCGCGTGCTGACGGAGACGACAGAAACCGCAATGCGCGGGGAAGAAGCATTGGCGGCGAGTTCGGGCCAGCAGGCACGAACCGCGCCGCCAGGCAGGGAGTCACCCGCGGACGCACGAAAAAAACCGGCGGGAAAACCCGCCGGTTTTTTCGGAGAAAGGACGCTTCCAACAATCCTTTTACGGTGCTCGATGCAGAACCAACAGGTTGCCTGTTACCTGTCGGACTGGGGCGTCATCGAGCGAATCTGCCTGGAGAGCAGGGGTTGACTCGTTGCGAACCGCAATGCGGTTAGCGGTTGATTTGGGGACCAGCGGCGCCAGCCACGTTGGGGTGACGTTCCTGGAGGTTTTTGATGACCAGGGCGGTCAGGTCCAGGTTCCGCTGGAAAACGACCGGATTCGACACGCCGCGTTGGACGGAGGCACGATCGTCGGGATCGGGCAGGGTGCTGTCATAGTTGAGCACCAGGGCGATATTGAACTGGCTGGCGATCTTGCCGATCTCGTCGTTGATTTCTTTGTACGTTTCGTAATAGATGCGGGTCTCTTGGACCAGGATCTCTTTACGTTTCATGTTGTTCTGCACCTGGATATCAGCGATGTCGTGGGCCAGGGCCTGTTCGATCCGCTTGTATTCCGGGCTGTCCGAGTTGTATTCGTCCTGCTTTTTCTTCTGGGCGTTCAGCGCTTCACGACGCTGGTTGATCACGCCTTCGTAATCCGTGACGGTCTGCTTGACGGCGTCCATCCGGGCTTTGAAAACCGGGTGATTTTTGAACACCTTGCCGACATCAATGACCGCTACCACCCCAGCATTTTGAGCCGACGCCGGTACGGCGCAAATCATGACGCCGAAGAAAAGAGCAGCGTGAATAGCAAACTTCATGGTTAGCCCTCCCTGGAAACCACAGAGAAAATAGTGATTCGTTTGGCAATGGAACCGATGCGATCACCCTCGTGGGATCGCTTTGATGCTGAAAACTATATCGAATGGCGCGCCAAACCGCTCCGGAAACCCCTTCCAATTTCTACATTACGACGTAACTCGCTTTGTCATTTGCACTTAAAAAAACCAAGCATTTTCGCTCGCGTCCGCAAAACACGTCTGCGATGTAAAATTTTCCCGAAATTACCCTTTTGGTTTGTAAAACCGTCCTGAAGTTTTCCAGATGCCAGGACGGCCCCCCCTCCCGAAGATTCCGTCTCGCACCATTCTATCGGGATGTACTCCCCGGGCGAACCCGATTTCTTTCGGACCGATGCCACGTCGTCCGATGGTGATTTATTTCTGTAAAGCCAATCAAAGAAGCATCTTGCGTCGAACAAACCGCGTTCGACTCTCCCGCGAGACCAATTGGAAGAAATTTTCTGTTAGGTGTTCTCGTTATCTCTTCTAGACCCTGCAACGCGGGGGCACAAAGACGTCGGGCAATATGAGAGCCGTCCCGTTCAATTTCAGGGCAGGAGATTGGACGGGGCGGTATTTCTGTTCTTTTTTGGCCGCTTTTCAGGCCATCGCGTATTTACCCACGGGTCAACACTCACGACCTGTGCGAGCACGCGACCCGTCAGCAACCGCCACCTGCGGGACGCGCCAGCTCCGCACCACGGGGATCGAGGTCGGCGACGTTGACTTTCGCTAGGTGGAACCGGGCGAACGTGGTATTCTATCTACTACCTTCGGGCCATAGAGCCATCTTTGGCCCGAAGCCAAACCGCCCAACAGAAAACGCTGCAGCAGGAGCGAGGGTAACGGCCTGCGTTAAACAGCTATCTACGGGGAACAACTCGATGAAGTCTGGAATTTTATTCTTGCTTGCGACCAGCCTGCTGGGTCTTGGCGCTGGAAGCGCCTGCGCGGAAACGCCCGGCGAAAAGCTGGCGGCCGAAGCAGTCCGGAACGGCCATAAAACGCTGGCCGTAGTGCCGGCCGTAGTGCATGCCTCGACCGATGGCGACGCCGCCGTCGGCGAGCTAGGCCCGCGCGGCAAAATGCTAGCGAGCGCCCTTTACGACCAGCTGGTCGAAGCGTCGCAGAAGGGTCGCTACCAGGGGAAGTTCCGCGTGGTGTCCCAGCGCTCGATGAGCGTGGCGATGCGCAGCCGCGGGATTACCGTCGATAACCTGAGCGATCCCGACCAGGTGCGGGTGCTGGCCCGCGACCTGGAAGCAGATGAGGTCATCGCCGTGTTTCGCGATGAACAAATCAACCAGGAGCAGGAACATATTCGACGCGATTCCGGTCAGGAAGAGCCCGTCGGCCCCCGTGCGGCGCGCGTCGTGTCAGATCATCTGGACGTGGAGTCAATCGATCCCGAACAAAACACGGCCCTGTTTACGGAAAGAGTCATCGAGCCCCGCACCCTGGCGACGGCCGCCTACCAGGGCGAAAGCTGGGAGATCCGTCGCTGGCAGCCGGGCGGTTTTGTCAATCGCGGCATTCGCGACGGCGTGGAACCGTTCGGCATCGGTCCCGAGTGGGAAACCCTGCACTATGCGGCCCTGCGCAGCGATCTCGACCATCCTTACTCCGCCGCAGGCTTCCCTTACCGACTCGATGTTTATGTGGGCGACGAAGTCCGCGAGCCGCGCCGCCTGAACACCGACTTCGGCTCCGCGTATGTGGTGGAACTGAACCCGGGCGACGTCTACAAAATTGGCATTCGTAACGACAGCGAAAGGCCCGTTTATGTGGCCTTGTATGTCGACGGGTTGAGCGTGATTGATCAGAAGCTGGTCGATCCCAGCGACCTGGAGATCCGTCGTCACTGGATGCTGCCGCCGCAGAGCGGGCGACGGTTTGTGCGCGGGTGGTACACGGTCCGTCGGGACGAAGACGGCAACCCCCTGGAAACGCAACTGTTCGACGAATTCAAAGTCAGCAACCGGAAAGACTCCGTCGCCTTTGGCCAGGGTTTTGAGCAGAACCTGGGGATGATCACGGCCGTGTTCTATACGGTCGGCCTTGAGGACGTGCAGAACCCGGGCCCACTGAACCAGGTGGTCGCCCGTGCTTTACCGCCCAGCGCCCTGGGTACAGGCCGCGGCCTGCGGAAAGAGCAACAGCTGGATCGCGTCAAGGCAGAGCCCCGAGGAATGATCCTGGGCGCCGTCACGCTGTACTACCGTCCTGCCGAATTGATCAGCAAGCCCCGTGACGCATCCGGCGACAGCCTGATTCTGATTCCCGGCTTCTAAAGTGGCGAATTCATGGCAGGGAGAGAGACCTTGCGCTGGCGCCCTGCGGGGGCGCCGGCGACGATGGGCGGCTTATTCGCTCTTGGGTTTTTTCGGCTTGTCGGCTTTGGCGGGCTTGGCTTCGCTGCTTTTGCTTTCTGATTTTGTGTCGGACTTTTCGCTGCTGGCCGACTTGGTTTCTTCGGCTGCCTTCTGTTTATACGACTCGCTGCGATAGTCGGTCTGATAGAAACCGGAGCCTTTGAAAACCACGCCGGAACCAGAACCAATCAGGCGGGTCAGCTTCAGCTTTTTGCAATTCGGACACTTTTTTTCCGGATCGGCCGTCATGCGCTGAAAGAGTTCAAACTCATGGCCGCAGCCTCGGCACAGGTAATCATAAGTCGGCATGTGCGAAACTCGCAGAAAAAGAGCAGTCAGGAAGGGAATCAATTAAAAGGCAGGATTACAGAGTGAATCATACGATACCAGGCAGGACCTGGCGCCGGCGGCGTCAGGCGGGGCCGGTCGAAACAAAAACCTGGGCTGGTCGGATCACGCGGTCGTGCAGCTGATAGCCGACTTGTGTTTCCAGCATGACGGTTCCGGCCGGATACTGGTCGCTTGGCTGCTGGCCGATCGCTTCGTGCAGGTTGGGATCAAAGACTTCGCCTACGGAGGCAATCCGCCGGCAATGGTGTTTTTCAAAGACGCTCTCAAACATGCTGGCGACCATTTTCACGCCGTCGACCAGCCCTTTGGCCTTGGGATCGTCGGGAGCTGAGCCAATGGCGCGGTTCAGGTTGTCGAGCACGGCCAGCAGGTCGGAGACCACTGGCACAGCAGCGTAACGGCGCTGGTCGTCGAGTTCCCGGCGGGACCTTTTCCGGAAGTTTTCCAGTTCGGCCTGCACCATCAGCACGCGGTTTTTCTCCTCTTCGAGTTCCGCCTGGAGCTGCGAGGAGTGCTCTTCGCGGCTCAGTGGACTGCCGGCCGTATCGGGCGACTGGCGATCCTCGCCTGCATCCTGCGGTGCTTGCTGGGCGGCGGCGGACTGCGGATCGTTCGCGGCCCCGGCGGACTGCTCGGGCGAGGAGGATTCGGGACGGTCAGAGGAGGGCGGTGTTTGCGACATAATGGGGATTACTCTTCGCTCGCTTCTTCGTCTTCTTCGGGGGAACCAGTGAAATAGTCGCGTATCTTTTCCAGGAACGACTTCCGATGGGGCGTTACGTGAACGTGCTCAAGTTCGGCCAGTTCCCGCAACAACTCCTCTTGCCGCGTGGTCAACTTGCGCGGTGTTTCGATGTAGGTCTGGACGGCCAGATCGCCCTGGCGTCCGCTTTGCGGATCCGGCATCCCGCGGCCACGGAGTCGGAACACTTCGCCCGACTGCGAACCTTTGGGGACGGTCAAAGTGGCCCGACCGCTGAGCGTGGGGACTTCAATCTCGGCTCCGAGCGTAGCCTGGCAGTAGGAAATGGGGAGCCGCAACACCAGGTGGTCGCCGTCGCGCTGGAACAGGTGATGCTGCTTCACGTTGATGAAGCAGTAACAATCGCCCGGCTGGCCGCCGCCTGCGCTCGGTTCGCCTTCACCCGCCAGACGGACCCGCATCCCGGTGTCCACGCCGGCGGGAATGTTGACGGTCAAGGTGACGCGCTGCGCCTGGTAGCCGCGTCCGCGGCATTCACGACAAGGATCGGTAATCGTTACACCGGCGCCGCGGCACGAGGGGCAGGTGGTTTGCACCCGCAATATGCCGCCTTGCTGGATCACCTGGCCGTGGCCGTGGCAGGTGCGGCAGGTTTCCGGTTTGGCTCCGGGTTGGCTGCCGTTCCCTTCACACGCGTCGCACACGTTGTTCCGGTTGAAGGTGAGTTCTTTCTCGACCCCGCGAAACGCTTCTTCGAGGGTGAGAGTGACATCAGCCCGGATATCACGACCTTTGCGGGGACGTCGACTGCGGCCGCCGCCTCCGCCGAACAGATCGCCAAAGGCGCCTCCGCCGAACAGGTCGCCAAAGGCTTCAAAAATATCCTGCACGTCGTGGAACTGCGACGCTCCCGCGCCGCCTTCCAGTCCGGCATGCCCGTACTGGTCGTAGCGGGCCCGTTTATTGGGATCCGAAAGCACTTCGTAGGCTTCGGCTGCTTCTTTGAATTTTTCGGTGACTTCAGGATCGCCCGGGTTGCTGTCAGGGTGGTACCTGATGGCCGCTTTGCGATAGGCGACAGAGATCTCGCGGTCAGTAGCGGTCTTCGTGACCTCGAGAACTTCGTAAAAGCACCGTTTAGCCATTGTGGACATAATTAATAAAGCGGCAGGTTCAAAACCGGCCAATCACACAAAAGGCAGGTTCGAACGGCCAAAGTAGAGGTCGCGCGAATCTTAGGAACGACCGCTCCCGCGGTCAACGGTCGCCAAATCAGCCCGCCGCCAGACGGCGATTCCAGGGGTAGAATTGCCCGGGCTGCTGGCAGACAGTTTTGCTCAGGTCGTTACATGCAAGCAGGCCACTTCCGGACGTCATGTTCGAAAAGTGGCCTGCGAGGTCTGCAGGGCGGAGTCCGAATTAACGGACGGCGCCTTCGATCTGGCGTTTGGCCTTATCGTCGCTGTCGTAATTGGAGACCATGGCGTCGGTCGTGAGCAGCAGGCCGGCGATGCTGGCCGCATTGGCCAGAGCCGTGCGAACCACCTTGACCGGGTCGATCACGCCCGCTTCGTACATGTCAGCGTACTTGTCGGCATGTGCGTCGTAGCCAAAGTTTTCCGGCTGGTCGGCGATTTCGTCGGCGACGACGGAACCGTCTTTGCCGGCGTTCTCGGCGATCTGACGCAGGGGAGCTTCCAGCGCCCGCAGCACAATATCGACACCCACCTGCTCGTCGCCCTTGGCCGACTTGCGGATGGCTTCGATGGCGCCGCGGCAACGCAGCAGGGCCACGCCGCCGCCGGGCAGAATGCCTTCCTGCAACGCGGCGCGGGCCGCATGCAGGGCGTCTTCGATGCGGGCTTTGGTCTGCTTCATGTCGGCTTCAGTCTCGGCGCCGACGGAAATGACCGCCACGCCGCCGCTGAGCTTCGCTACGCGTTCCTGGTACTTCTCTTTATCGTATTCGCTGTCGCTGTCGTTGATCTGCTTGCGCAACTGCTGGACGCGATTGTCGATCTCTTCGCGGGAACCGCCGCCTTCGATGATGGTGGTGCCGCTCTTGTCGACGCTGACCTTGGCGGCGCTGCCGAGGTAATCCAGCGACAGGTTTTCCAGCTGCAGACCCAGATCATCGCTGATCGAGGTGCCGCCGGTCAGGATGGCGATATCCTGCAGCATGGCCTTGCGACGATCGCCAAAGCCAGGAGCCTTGACGGCGCAAACTTTGAGCACGCCGCGCAGCTGGTTCACGACCAGCAGGGTCAACGCTTCCGATTCGATATCTTCGGCGATGATCAACAAGGGACGGCCGGTGCCGCTGGCTTTTTCCAGGATCGGCAACAGGTCGCGGATGCTGCCGATTTTCTTCTCATGAATGAGAATCAGCGCGTTTTCCATCTCCACATCCATCTCCGCCGGGCGGTTGATGAAGTAGGGGGAGATGAAGCCTTTGTCAAAGTGCATGCCGTCGACATAGTCGACCTGGGTCTTGGCAGTCTTGCCTTCTTCGACCGTGACCACGCCGTCGCGGCCGACGTTCTGCATGACTTCCGCCAGCAGCTCGCCAATCACGCGATCGTTGTTGGCGCTGATGGCGGCGACGTCGACGACCTTCTTCCGGTCGCCTTCGATACGCTGGGCCATCGACAGCAGCTTTTCGTCCGCAGCGGCGACCGCTTTGTCGATGCCGCGACGAATGGCGGTCGGGTTGCTGCCGGCCACAATGTTCCGCAGACCTTCTTTGAAGATCGCACGGGCCAGAACGGTGGCGGTGGTGGTGCCGTCGCCGGCCAGATCCGACGTTTTCTGGGCCACTTCGACCACGAGCTTGGCGCCCATGTTCTCAAAGCGGTCGTCGAGTTCGATTTCCTTGGCGACGGTCACGCCGTCTTTGGTGACCGTGGGGCCGCCGAAGGATTTGTTGATAATGACATTATGGCCGGCCGGACCCATCGTAGTCGCGACGGCCTTGGCCAGTTTGTCGATGCCCTGCATCATCCGATGCCGAGCGTTGTCGTCAAAGAGCAGTTGTTTAGCCATAGGAAGCCTTCGAGTAAAAAACGCACGCGGTGCGTTCAAGTTGTACGGACAATTGGTTCGACCAGCCCTCGCGTCGCAACCGACGCGGCAGGACTACTCGACGATCTTCGCCAGGATATCGCCTTCGCGCAGAATCTTGACTTCGGCGCCGTTGACTTCGATTTCGCTGCCGCCGTACTTGCCGTAGATGACTTCGTCGCCAACCGCCACCGACAGCTCGCCGCGAGTGCCGTTGTCCAGCAGACGACCCGGGCCGACCGCGACCACTTTACCACGCTGCGGTTTTTCCTGGGCGCTATCGGGCAGCACAATGCCGCCAGCCGTCATTTCTTCGGCTTCCATGGGCTCAACTACCACGCGATCATCGAGCGGACGAAGGTTGATTTTTGCCATTGTCGTAATCCTTAACCGGTATGTTTTGAAGTTTGATTTTGTATGAGTTGATAACTAACAGGCGAACCAGGCCGCAAGCCAGAGCGAAGCAGCCCCCAGGACTGCCCGCTCCGCCGGCAGTCCGATTTACATCATCCCCATGCCGCCCATGCCGCCCATGCCACCCATGCCGCCCATGCCGCCCATGCCGCCGCCCATTCCGCCCATACCATGGTCGTGGTGGTCGTGGTCATCGCCGCCATCGTCTTCGCTGGGGATTTCGGTGATGAGCGATTCGGTGGTGAGCAGCAGCGAAGCAACGCTGGCTGCGTTCTGCAGGGCCGTTTTGACAACCTTGGCGGGATCAATCACACCCGCTTTGACCAGATCGCCATAGGTGTCGTTGTCGGCGTTATAGCCTTCGTTGACGTTGGTCAGGCGGCGAACACGGTTCACCACGACCGCGCCGTCGACGCCGGCGTTGGTAGCGATCGAACGCAACGGCACATCGAGAGCGTTCTTGATAATCTCAGCGCCGAGAGCTTCGTCGCCGGTGAGCTTCAGGGCGGCGATCGAGCTTTCCGCACGAATCAGAGCCACGCCGCCGCCGGGGACAATGCCGCCTTCGAGGGCTGCCGCGGTGGCGGCTTTGGCGTCTTCATACAGAGCTTTGCGCTCTTTCATTTCGGTTTCGGTCGCGGCGCCGCAGTTGATCTGAGCCACGCCGCCGGCCAGCTTGGCCAGACGTTCCTGCAGCTTTTCGCGATCGTATTCGCTGTCGGTTACTTCGATCTCGGCGCGGATCTGTTCGGTGCGGCCGTTGATCGCTTCCTTGGAACCGGCGCCGCCCACGATGGTGCAGTTGTCGGCGGTGATCTTGATCTTCTTCGCTTTACCCAGATCGCTGAGCTGCACGTTTTCCAGCTCGATACCGAGATCTTTGGTGAAGACCTTACCGCCGGTCAGTTCGGCGATGTCGCCCAGGATCGCTTTGCGGCGATCGCCGTAGCCGGGAGCCTTCACGGCGGCGACCTGCAGGATGCCCCGCATTTTGTTCACGACCAGCGTGGCCAGCGATTCGCCTTCGAGATCTTCGGCGATGATCAGCAGCGGCTTCTTCGCTTTGCTGATTTTTTCCAGCAACGGAATCAGCGGCTTGTTGGAGGAGATCTTTTCTTCCCACAACAGAATGTGGCAGTTCTCCAGCTCGACCGTGACGTTGTCCTGGTCGGTGACGAAGTGAGGCGACAGGAAGCCGCGATCAAACTGCATGCCTTCGACCAGGGTGACGGTCGTTTCGGCGCCGCGGCCTTCTTCGACCGTGATCACGCCGTCTTTACCGACTTTCAGGAAGGCTTCGGCCAGCGTTTCGCCGATTTCCGTATCGTTGTTGCCGGCGATGGTGGCAACCTGCTTGATTTCCTTTTTGTTCTTTTCGCTGATCGGGGTCGCCAGACCGTCGATCGCCTGGCACACGCCAGCGACTGCTTTCTGCATGCCGCGGGACAGGGCCATCGGATCGGCTCCGGCGGCGATCATTTTCAGACCTTCGCGGAAGATGGCTTCCGACAGCACGGTGGCCGTGGTCGTGCCGTCGCCGGCGACGTCGTTGGTTTTGCTGGCCGCTTCTTTGACAAGCTGGGCAGCGAGGTTTTCGTAGGGGTCGTCGAGTTCGATGTCTTCAGCGACCGTCACCCCGTCCTTGGTGATTTTGGGCGAGCCCCAGCCTTTGTCGAGCACGGCGTTGCGGCCGCGCGGCCCCAGAGTGCTGCGGACGGCGCGAGCCAGCTTGGAAACGCCCTTCAAGAGCGCCTGCCTGGCTTCGTCATCGAAAACCATTTGTTTTGCCACGATGGGTTTCCTCCTGTTGCGGAAAGATAAACCGTTGATTTCGGTCGGTTTGATGGAGTGATTTGATGGAGTGAAAGGTTCGTCGCGAGAAACGCTCGCGTATTTCGCCGCCGGTTGGCGAGTTCAGGGCAGGTTGCGGGAAAGCGACGACAGGCAGGGAACCTGTCCCTTACTTCCGCCGAACTCTCCTTTGTATCTGGCACTTATCTGGCAGGGTTTCTAACTGACGCGATCACGCCGCCGTTTTGACAGAATTTCCAACAGATGCCTCTTACAAGAGCAACCCGCGTACCACTCCCGTGAGAATTTCCCCAACACCATAAAAACAAAGGGCTTGAGAGAAAGTTGACGGACGAGAAAGCCGGCCGCTTGTGTAATCCCCGGCGACGATTGTCAATTTGGCAGAAAGCGGACCGGGAACGCGGCGGCCGCTCAGGGGGCTGACCCGGCAGGGCGTTGCCGGCAACGGCGTTTGAATCGCCCTACAGGCCTCGCACCCCATGTGGTTGATAGGGCGTTTCCAGCGCGGCGATTTCCTGCTCGCTCAGCTCCAGGTCAACCGCTTTGACTGCATCGGTCAGATGGTCGAGCCTGGTAACCCCAATTATGGGGGCTGCGACGACCGGCTTGCTCAGCAGCCAGGCCAGGGCGATCTGGGCTGGCGTATCGCCCCGCCGCCCTGCCACTTCCTTGAGTGCTTCCACCACATGGATATCGCTGGGGTGATCGTACAGCTTGCGGGCGAAGTCATCCGTCGCCTGGCGGGACTGCGAGTCGGCTTCGTCAAAGGTGGTGCGGGCGCGGGCCAGAATGCCGCGGGCCAGGGGCGACCAGGGAATCGAAGCGACGCCTTCGGCTTCGCACAGCGGCAGCATCTCCCGTTCTTCTTCGCGGTACAGCAGGTTGTAATGGTTCTGCATCGTAACAAACCGGGCCCAGCCGTTCCGTTCGCTCTGCGACAACGCCTGGGCGAACCGCCAGGCCCAGGTGGAACTGCAGCCGATGTAGCGCACCTTGCCCTGCCGCACCAGCAGGTCCAGGGCGGCCAGCGTTTCTTCCATCGGGGTGTGTTTGTCGAAGCGGTGCAACTGGTAGATGTCGATCGTTTCCAGGCCCAGCCGTTTCAGACTGGCCTCGCACGCCTGCTGGATGTGCTTCCGCGACAGCCCTTTCATATTGGGGCCGGGGCCCATCTCGAAGAAGGCTTTTGTGGCGACGACACACTCTTCCAGCCGGGCGAATTCTTTGAGCCACTTGCCGGTGATCCGTTCGCTTTCTCCCAGCGAGTAGACGTCGGCCGTGTCGAAAAAGTTGATGCCCGATTCCACCGCCTGGCGAAAGTACGGCTTGGAGTCTTCTTCTTCCAGCACCCAGGGACGCCAGCTCTTCGCCCCAAAGCTCATACAGCCGAGACAAACTCGGGAAACGCTTACGCCGGTGCGGCCCAGAAAAGTGTATTGCATCCGTCCACTCCTGCAGTAACGACAAGGATGATAAACGCCGTACGTTCCGTCCGACGCAATGCCAGATGTTACCTCGTATCCGGCCGCGGCAAAACGCCCGGAGGGGGAATGGCGGGTGAGGAGTCGACTATTGCGCAGCGGCCGCTTCTGCGGGGACGTGCTCTTCGTCATCCTGGGGTTGCGGGGGGCTGAACCATTCGGCCAGCGACTGGAAGAGGACGTAAAACACGGGGACGAAAAACACCGCCAGCACGGTCGAGGCGATCATCCCGCCAAACACGGCCGTACCCAGCGCCTGTTGCCCCGCGGCGCCGGCTCCTTCGGCGAACACCAGCGGCGCCACGCCCAGGATAAAGGCGAAGCTCGTCATCAGAATGGGGCGGAACCGCAGGCGGGCCGATTCAATGGCCGCTTCCCGGATCGACTTCCCCTTGGCGCGGATCTCCCGGGCGAACTCCACAATCAGAATCGCATTCTTGCTGGCCAGCGCGACAATCAGCACGATGCCGATCTGCGTATAAAGGTTGTTATCCATGCCGCGGATGGCGACGGCGGTGGCCGCCCCCAGCAGCCCGAGAGGCACCACCAGAATCACGGCCGCCGGAATGAACCAGCTTTCGTACTGGGCCGCCAGCACCAGGTACACCAGGGCGACCGCCATCAGAAAGATCCAGATCGCCTGGCCGCCGACCTTCTTCTCCTGGTACGACATATCCGTCCAGTCGAACGACATGCTATCGGGCAAGGTTTGCGCCGCGATCTGCTCCATCATTTCGAGCGATTCGCCCGAGCTGTAACCGGCCCCCGGCGCGCCCGTCACGGCGGCGGTGGGATACAGGTTATACCGATTGACGATCTGCGGACCGAACGACCGCCGCACCGTCGCCACCGCGGACAGCGGCAGCATGGAGCCTTCGCGGTTCCGCACTTCCAGTCGGCGAATATCGTCGATGCTGGCGCGGTACGCCGGCTCGGCCTGGACGCGCACCTGGTAAGTTCGGCCGAACTTGTTGAAGTCGTTGACATAGGCGCTGCCCAGGTACGACTGCAGCGTGGAGAACACGCTGGCCAGCGGGACGTCGAGCTTTTTGACTTTTTCGCGATCCACATCGACAAACACTTGCGGCACGCCGGCCCGAAAGGAGCTGTTGACGGCGGCCAGCGTCGATTGCTCGTTCGCTTTTTCAACCATCTCGGCGGTGATCTGACCCAGTTGCTGCAGGCCGACATTGGCGCGGTCTTCGATCTGCATTTTGAAACCGCTGCGGACGCCCAGGCCGCGGATCGCCGGCGGCGGAAACGGAAAGGCGATCGCCTCTTCCAGCTGCGCAAGCGGACCGGCGATGCTGCCCAGGATCGACTCCAGCGTATGCCCTGCCGGCAGGCGTTCGTCCCACGGATCCAGCGTGACGAACAAGGTGCCGGCGTTGGGCGCCGTGCTATTGTCCAGCAGCGACAAGCCGCCAATCGTGATCCAGTCGGCCACGCCGGGGGTCTTCTCCAGGATGTCGTCGATCTCGCGCATGACACCCATGGTGCGTTCCTGCGAAGCAGCGTCAGGCAAGGTCACCGCGACGAACAGGTAGCCCTGATCTTCGTTCGGAAAGAAGCCCGTCGGCACCGAAACATAAACCCAGCCGGTCAAAGCAACCAGGCCGGCGAACAGCAGCATGGTTAGCGCAATCTGTCGCAGCAACTGCCGCACACAGAACGTATAAGCCCATTCAAAACGATCGTAAACAGCGTTGAACGCCCGATAGAAAATATTCTTCTTCGTTTTGGCCGGACGCATCCACAAGGCGCACTGGGCCGGCTTGAGCGTCACGGCGTTGAGCGCGCTGATCAGCGCGGCGGCGGCGATGGTCAGGGCGAACTGCCGGTACAACTGGCCCGTGACGCCGCCCAGGAAAGCGCTCGGTATGAACACGGCCATCAGCACCAGGGTGATGCCAATAATGGGGCCGGTGACTTCGCCCATCGCCTTGATGGCGGCGGCCTTGGGCTGCATCCCTTCTTCCATATGATGCGCGGCGTTTTCGACGATCACGATCGCGTCGTCGACCACAATCCCGATCGCCAGAATCAGGCCGAAGAGGGTCAGCATGTTGACCGAAAAACCCAGCATCGCCATGGCGGCGAAGGAGCCGATGATTGTCACCGGCACCGTCGTGGCCGGGATCAGCACGGCTCGCCAATCCTGCAGGAACACCAGGATCACAATCAGCACCAGCACGCCCGCTTCGAACAGCGTTTTATAAACTTCATGGATCGAGGCTTCGACAAACAACGTCGTGTCGAGCGGAATCTGGTATTCCATGCCGGGCGGGAACTTGTGGCTCATCTCCTCCATGGCGTGGCGCACTGCTTCGGCCACTTCCAGGGCGTTGGCGCCGGGCAACTGGTAAATGCCGATGTTGGCCGTCGGCTTCCCCTGCTTCAGGTTGAACTGGTCATAGCTCTGCGAGCCCAGCTCCACCCGGGCCACATCGCGGAGATAGGTCACGCGGCGGCCTTCCCCTTTTTTGACGATGATATCTTCAAACTGGTCGGCTTCGCTCAGTCGGCCCAGCACGTTGACGGTGTACTGGAACTGCTGCCCGCTGGGCGAAGGCGGCTGCCCGACCTGGCCGGCGGCCACCTGGACGTTTTGTTCCTGGATGGCGGCGACCACGTCCTGCGTGGTCAGCTTGCGGACCTTCAGTTTCTCCGGGTCCAGCCAGATTCGCATGCTGTAGTTCGAGGCGCCAAACACGGTCACATCGCCGACGCCCGGGATGCGGCTGAGTTCGTCCTTCACACGGAGCAGGGCATAGTTGGACAGGAACAGCGTGTCGAAGGTGTTGTCGGCCGACGTCAACGACGCCAGCAGGATAATGTTTGTCGCCTGCTTTTTCACCGTCACCCCCTGCCGTTTCACTTCTTCCGGCAGGAGCGGTTCGGCGACGGAAACACGGTTCTGCACCAGCACCTGGGCGTCATCCAGGTCGGTGCCGATTTCAAAGGTGACGGTCAAAGAATAGGAGCCGTCGCTGGAAGAAGTCGACGACATGTAGAGCATGTTCTCGACGCCGTTGACCTGCTGTTCAATCGGAGCCGCAACCGTGCTCGCCACCACATCGGCATTGGCGCCGGGATAGCCGGCCGTGACGCGGACCGTCGGCGGCGTAATTTCCGGATACTGCTCGATCGGCAGTTCCAGCAGGGCGACCGCGCCGATCAGCACGGTCACAATCGCGATCACGTTGGCGAAAATGGGCCGTTCAATGAAGAAGCGGGACAGCATTAGCCGGGCTCCTTCCTGTTGCGACGGGACGATGCGCCCGGCTCTGTGGCAGGCGGCCTGGCGCCGGCGGGAGCCAGCGGCGGCGCGTCCTGGGCCGAATCGTTCGGAACTGGCTTGACGATCTCTTCTGCGCTGTCAGGCTTGCTCGCGTCTTCTGTTTCGCCAGCCTCGGCTGGCTTGTTTGCTTCGCTGGATTCTGCGTTCTGGGTTTCAGCGGGGTCGACGACCTGGGCCGATTCGGCGGGTTCCGTCGGCGGCAAGCCACCGCCCGATTCGCCATCTCGCGAGGCAGGGATTTTCAGCTCTGTTTCCACCAGCTGCGTCCGCACTTTGCCGCCGGGTCGGGCCCGCTGCAGGCCATTGACGATCACCAGATCCTCTTCGGTCACGCCGGAGCGGATCACGCGCAGTTCGCCCACCTGGATGCCCAGTTGCACGGGGCGATATTCGACCGTGTTATCCTTGCCGACGACCAGCAGGTACTCTCCCCGCTGGTCGGCTCCGACGGCTCTTTCCTCAACCAGCAATCGCGGCAAGGCCGGCCCGATCGGCGCCCTGATCCGGACGGAAAGGCCCGGGATCAGCGTGCCGTCGTCGTTACTGAACGAGCCTCGCCGGAGGATCGTGCCGGTGTTGGGGTCGACGCCCAGTTCGCGAAAATCAAGCTTTCCCTTGTGTGGAAAATCCTGCTCGTTCTCCAGCCCCAGGTACAGGACCGGCGGGGTCACGGTCGGATCGGGCAGCTCCTTGTTGCGGAGCATTTCCATGAACCGCAGGATGTCGCTTTCACTAACAAAGAAGGTGGCGTAGATCGGGTCGATCGATTCAATCACCGCCAGCACGTCCTCTTCGGCGTGCACCAGGTTGCCTGGGTCAAGCAGCCGCCGACCAATGCGACCCGACAGCGGCGCGCGGATTTCGGTATACCCCAGGTTCAGTTCGGCCTGGTCGATCGCCGCCTGGGCGGCCTTGATATTGGCTTCGGCGGTCTGCAGCTCGGCCCGATGGACATCGACCTGGGCCTGGGCGACGGCGCGATCTTTCAGCAACTGCAGGGAGCGGGACAGATTCGCCTTGGCCAGTTGCTCGGCGGCGTCGGCCCGGGCTTTCTCTGCTTCGGCCGTCTTTCTGGCAATCTCATAGGGCTCCCGCTCAATAGAGAAGAGCAACTCCCCCTGCTGCACGTGGGAGCCGTCTTCAAACTCCACCGCATCCAGATAGCCGTTCACCCGCGCACGAATCTCCACCCGGGCGACCGCCGACGTGGCGCCGGAAAAGTCGACCGTGTCGACAATCGGGCGGAGCAACGGATGGGCGACGGTGACCTCGGGATCCGGCGGCGGTTTGAACTCGTTGCGAGGACGACACCCAGCCAGCGCCAGGGCCAGTAGTAACCAGCCGGCAAACAAAGGTAAGGTCGGTCGGTAAGGCCGCATGCTCTTTCCTTGACTGAATGCCGCGAGCCAAACACCCGCGATTCTGAACGTCCATCCACAGGCGGACCCGCCGCGCTGCTTCTCCCCAGGCGATGCGGGTTCCCTGACGTCGGTTTACCGACCCCACCAGGAACCGCCGCCTGCCGCACTTCCGCCTGCCGCACTTCCGCCTGCTGTTTCCTGCTACGACGTTTTGCCGCGATGGGACTCTTTGCTGCTGCCTGGTTCTTCGCCATCGGCGAGGTTCTGCCTTACTGCTTCGAGCAGTTCCCGCAACTGGGCGACCTGCTCCCGCGAGAGGCCGCGGGTCGCTCGGGCCCTGACCTTGTTGGCCGACGCGACGATCTTTCGCCACAGCTTTTCGGCTTTGGGCAGCACGTGGACGTTGCGGACGCGGCGGTCGGTGGTCGAAGTTTTCCGTTCGACCAGGCCTTCGCGTTCCATCCGGTCCAGCACCGGCACCAGGCTGGAGGCTTCGATCTGCATCCGCTGAGACAGGGCCGTCTGGGAAAGAGGACCTTCGATCGCCAGAGAAGCCAGCAACTGGGCCTGGCGCCAGGTAATCCCCTGCGGCGCCAGCTCGACATTCATCGCCAACTGCATCCGATGCGCCGACTCGCAAATCCAGTAACCAACAGAATCCTGAAAATCGTATTCGAGCAAAGAGCGACCCACCATTTGATTTGATATCGAATCATTAGCGTATTAATGAAATGTATCCCGCTGGCCAAATCTGTGCAATCCCTGGAGTGGGGCATTCCCTGCAAACGCTACGACCGATCGAAGCGGAACCCCTCCCAGGCCGGCGTCGCGGGAACGACTGCGAAGCCCTGCCGGTTGTGCGGCTGGAGCCTGGCCGCACGGAATACTTAGCGCGGTTTTGCCTGCCAGGCCGATTGAACCAATGGTAACCCGAAGGCTCCGTTGTACCGTCGACAACGGTCGTTCCGTTCGTACGCTGAGAAGGATTTCTACCGATGCGTTCCCTCTTGCGAGTTCTGACACTCCTGCTGCCGCTGGCGGTCAGCGGTGGCTGCACAAGCGTCAAGGAATACATCCAGAACGGCTTTGAAGTGGGGCCCGATTACCGGCGGCCGACCGCGGCGACCGCCGACGACTGGATCGATTCCAAAAACCCGCACATCCAGGTGGGGGCGGCCGACAACCGGAACTGGTGGACCGTGTTCCGCGACCCGGCGCTCGACTACCTGGTGCTGACCGCTTATCAGCAGAACCTGACGCTGCGCGAAGCCGGGTACCGTGTGGCGGAAGCTCGAGCCCGCCGGAATGTGGCCGCCGGCAATCTGTTCCCCCAGTCGCAAGACGTGTTTGGAAATTACACGCGGTCCCAGCTCAGCGAGCAAACGGCGACCTTCACCCAGTTCCCCTCCAGTGCGTTTCCCGCCGGCATCGGTCGACTCACCAATTACAGCAACTTCCAGCTGGGCGGCAGCCTGGCGTGGGAGGTCGATTTCTGGGGCCGATTCCGTCGCAGCGTGGAAGCGGCCGACGCCCGACTGGATGCTTCCGTGGAGAACTACGACGACGCCCTGGTCCTGCTGATTGCAGAAGTCGCCTCGACTTATGTTGAAATGCGGACGGCCGAGCAGCGGCTGCAGGTGGCCCGCAGCAACGCCACGCTGCAGGAAGAAAGCGCCCGCGTCGCCAATGCCCGGCTGAACGCCCAGGCGATTGATTCCGAGGTCGACGCGCCGCAGGCCAACTCCAACCTGGCCCGCACCCGGGCGGCGATTGAGCTGTTCAAAATCCAGCGACGGCAAGCCCAGAACCGGTTGTGCGTGTTGATGGGGATGCCACCGCAGGACTTGCTGGCGTTACTGGGCGAATCAGCCGTTATTCCCCAGGCGCCGGAAACGGTCGTTGTCGACCTGCCGGCTTCACTGCTGTGGCGGCGGCCCGATGTCCGCCGGGCGGAGCGTCTGGCCGCGGCCGAAAGCGCCGAGATTGGCGTGGCGGTCTCCAACCTGTATCCGCATATTTCCGTCAACGGCACGATGCAGCTGGAGGCGGCCCAGTTTGGCAACCTGTTCAACGGCAACGCCTTTGCCGGCACCATCGGCCCCGCGTTCCGCTGGGACGTGCTGAATTATGGACGCCTGATCAATAATATCGACCTGGAAGACGCCCAGTTCCGGGCCCAGGCGACAACCTTCCAGCAAACCCTGCTGGAAGCGAACGAAGAGGCCGAGAACGCGATCGTGGCGATCCGCTTCTACCACGCCCAGATCGACCAGCTGGAACGCAGCGTGAGCCAGGCCCAGGAAGCGGTCCGCGTGACGCAGGCCAAGTATGCGGCCGGCGATATCGACTTTAACCGGGTGTTCACCGTGGAGCAGTTGCTTACCCAGCAGCAGGATCTGCTGGCGACCGCCCGCGGCAACTTGGCGCAAAGCTCGATCGACCTGTATCGGGCCGTCGGCGGCGGCTGGGAGATTCGCCTCGATCCGGAAGCAAAGATTCCCAGGGCGCCGGGCTTCGTCCCGCCGACTCTGGAAGAACCAACACTCGACCTGCCGGAACAGATTCCCGCGCCCCAAGACGACCAGGAGCAACCCTGATGCCGACCTCTCCCCTGACGCCTGGCCGAGGGCTGGCCGACCGACGGTTGTATAAACAATGGGTCGCTCGCCTGATCCTGGCCGTTTTCCTGCCAGGCGGACTGCTGGCGGCAACGCCCTCGACGGCACGCGCGGGCGAGGGTTTTGGCTGGCTGTTCGGCGGCAAGTTTGGCTGCGTGGACTGCCTGCCGCGATGCTGCCTGGCGGGTTGCCCTGATAACTACTGTCGCAAGCCGCTGCCGTGCGTCGGCGAACCGCTATGCACGACCTGCGACGATTATCGCTGCAAGCCGCTGCCCTGCGTGGGGGCGCCGCTGTGCGCCACCTGCGATGACTATCGCTGCAAGCCGCTCCCTTGCCCGTTGCCGTGTAGCGATCCGGCCTGCAACGCCTGGCGGTTCAACGCCCGCCTGGCTGGAGCGGCTGGACGGAGAGATCCCGCCCTGATCGCTCCGGCAACGCCCAGGCCGGCGCCAGAGCGGGAACCGTAATCGGTGTTCGTTCCGCTGGAAAGCCCACGGCTGGAAGGGGGCCGACGGGAAATAAAAAAAGGGAACCTTGCCGCGGGGGCAAGATTCCCGTTTTGTCAGTTTCGAATCTTCGCGAACGCCAGGCGGCGCCGCGATCAGGCTTCCTCGAGCGTGAGCAGCGGATAGACGCCGTTCTCGTCGTGGGTTTCCGGGCCTACCAGGGCCGGGTTAAAGACACACACCATTCGCATCTGCGTATCGGCGATCAGCAGGTGCTTTTCGTTACCGTTGAGAGCGTACATCACCCCAGCTTCGATTTCGAAAACTTCGCCCGTATCCACCAGTTGCACCCGGCCGGAGCCCTGAATGCAGTACACGGCTTCCAGATGGTTCTGGTAGTGGATCTCGGTCGTGGTGCCGGCATGAATGGTGGTGTCGTGCAGGGAGAAACCCATGCCGTCTTCCGCCAGCAGGAACCGGCGGCTGGTCCAGGTTTCCGCCTGGACTTCGCGACCGGCGGCGGCAAGGTCTTTTCGGTTTTTCACAATCATCGTTTGTCTCGTTCCAGCTTGTTTCTAGTTGCGGGCGACCGACTTGATGTCGTTCGCGGGGCGGCTGCTCGACATCGGCAACACTTCCCGGGCGCTATCGTGAATAATTTCCAGGCCGCGTTCGAGGCCTTCGGGGGTGATCGTCAGCGGCGGCAGGGACTTTAGAACTTCATCCTGCGGGCCGGCGGTTTCGATAATCAGTCCGCGTTTGAAGGCGGCCTGGGATATTTTACCGGCCAGCGTGGGATCGTCAAAGGCGATGCCCTGGATCATGCCGCGACCTCGGACTTCGGCTTCGCCGTCGTATTCTTCGGCTAGCAGGAAGAGCAGGTCGCGGACCTGGGCCGCGTTCTGGTTGACTTTTTTCGTCAATTCGTCGGACTGCCAATAGGCTTCGATCGCCGTCGTCGCCGTGACAAACGCCAAATTATGGCCGCGGAAGGTGCCGTTGTGCTCGCCCGGATCCCACTGGTCCCATTCGGGTTTGATGAGCGTCAGGGCCAGCGGCAATCCGTAACCAGACAGCGACTTGGAAAGGCAGATGATATCGGGGGAAATGTCGGCCTTTTCAAAGCTGAAGAAGGGCCCCGTTCGCCCGCAGCCGACCTGGATATCGTCAACGATCAGCAGCACGCCGTATTTGCGGGCCAGCGTTTCCAGCCGTTTGAGCCATTCGCGGCTGGCTACATTTACGCCGCCTTCGGCCTGGACCGTTTCCACCACAAAGGCGGCCGGCGCTTCGATGCCGCTGCTGGCGTCGGCGAGGTAGTTATCCAGCATGGCGATGGTGTCGGTGTCTGCGTCGAAATAACCGCAGAACGGCATGTGCGACGTGTGGTGGAGCGACACGCCCGCCCCGGCCCGCTTGCCGGCGTTGCCGGTCAAAGCGAGGGAACCCAGCGTCATGCCATGAAAGCCGTTGGTAAAGGCAATCACATTGGATCGCCCCGTGACTTTCCTGGCTAACTTGAGCGCCGCTTCCACCGCGTTCGTCCCGGTCGGGCCGGGGAACATGATTTTGTACGTCATATCGCGCGGTTTCAGGATGTGCTCGTCGAGCACTTCCAGAAAGCGGCGCTTGGCGGTCGTCGCCATATCCAGCGAGTGGGTCACCCCTTCACTGGCGATGTACTCCAGCAACGCATCGCGCATCAGCGGGTTGTTGTGCCCGTAATTAAGTGCGCCGGCGCCCGCAAAAAAGTCAATATATTGATCGCCTTGTTCATCGATCAGGGTGTGGCCCGTCGCCTTGGTGAAGACGGTGGGAAAGGACCGGCAATAGCTGCGTACTTCCGATTCCATTCGTTCAAACGTTTTCATCTTTACTCCTCGAGGGGTCCAATACGGACCAGGTTCTCCGGTTCATGGGCGGGGGTAGTCGCCTGAACCGGGCTGAAGTCGACGCTTTCAAAACCGGGCAGCACCTGGCAGCCTGTTTTTCGTTCGTCGGCAATCGCCTGAAACAACCGCATGGAGGCGGCGTTCGACGGGGTGATGGTCGCTTCGAGATACTTCCGGTTTTGACTCGCCGTCGCCTGCAACACGGCCCGTAGCAAGGCCTTGCCGACGCCGCGCCGGCGGGCCGCAGGGGCCGCGCCGATCTGCCAAACAAAGACTGCTTCCGGATCTGTGGGGCGGACATAGGCCGCGACAAATCCCAGCAACTGGCCGTTGGCTTCCGCCACGAAAGAGGTTGCCGAAAAATCCCGGCAAACAAGCAGATAGGCGTAACAAGAATTCTTGTCGAGTACGCCGCATTCCTGCACGAGCTGCCAGATTCTGGCTCCATCCGACACGCGCACGCGCCGAATTTCGATCTCGGAGGAAGGGTCGGAAGTCTCCGTCATAGATTCTGTCAATGGGAAGAAGTCGGAGGCGGGGCGCAGTTAACTGTTTTCTGGAAAACGGCTCTGCCGCCGACGCCGATCGTTCGCCATGCGGATATCCGCAGCACACGATCTGGGAAGATTACTTGGAATTGATGAGCATTACATAAAAAAAGTGCAAGCACACTAATTGCACAAGCAATTATTGTTAGGCTAAACTTAGTTGCTTCCTGACAGACTTTCAAGGCGAGTCCCGTACGTCCTTTTCCTGCGTACCCCGGTTTCGCCTGCTAAGTCATTGCTGCGCAGCGGCTTTTACGTTTTCCTTCGACCAGAAAATTTTTGATGCCGTCTGATCGCCGTCGTGCAGGACCGCTTGGTTTCGGATTGATCGTTCTCCTGGCGAGCGCCGTGGGAGTCGTGGCTTACGGTTCCTGGTCGGGCGGGTTCTCCTCCTCGGCAAACCAGGACACGCTCGAACAGTTGCGGGAAACCGGGGTTGTCCGCATCGGCTACGCCAACGAGGCGCCCTACGGCTATCTGGATACGGCTCGCGGGGAGATCACCGGCGAAGCGCCGGAAATCGCCCGCTATGTGCTGCATGAAATGGGCGCCAAACGGGTGGAGTCGGTCGTCACCGAATTTGGCTCCCTGATCCCCGGCCTCAAAGCAGGACGTTTCGATGTGATCGCGGCCGGCATGTACATTACGCCTTCGCGATGCCGGGAGATTGCATTCTCTGACCCGACCTACTGCATTGGCGAGGCCTTTGTGGTGCAGGCCGGCAACCCGCTGGATCTGCATAGTTTTGAAGATGTCGCCGCCACGGAGGCCGCCCGGATTGGCGTGGTGGGTGGAGCGATCGAAGACTCCTACGCCCAGGCCGTCGGCGTGCCGGAGGGTCGGATCGTCCGCTTTCCGGACAACATCAGCGCGCTGACCGGCGTCTGGACGGGCCGGATCGATGCCTTCGCAGCGACGGCCTTGACGGTGCACGATCTGGTGCAGAAGGCGGATTCACCCCTGATCGAAAGGGCGACCCCCTTTAGCGATCCCGTGATCGACGGCGTCGTCGCCAAGGGGTATGGCGCCTTTGGCTTCCGCCAGCAGGATGCGGCCTTTCGCCGGGAGTTCAACCAAAGGTTGCGGCTTCTACTGGGCACGGAAAAGCACCTGAAGCTGGTCGGGAAATTCGGCATCAACGAAGAGACCCTGCCCGGCGGCCGCACGGCCGAAGACCTTTGCCAGGGCGAACAAGAGCCCTAGCGGTCTGTCCCTGCTTGATTCCAGGGTAGTCGACTACTCCCTTTCTTCGTTGTGACGCAGCCCTGTTCCCTGGCAACGTCCCGAGCCTTTCGCCGTCTTTTATTATCGCCGCCTGATGAGAGTTGCATGCTGGAATTGATGCCCCACCTGCCGCATTTGCTGGCCGGATTGAAAACCACCCTGCTGCTGTTTGTTGCAGGATCCTTGCTGGCGACCGTCTGCGCTTTTGCCGCCGGGCTGGGGCGATTGTCGCGTGATCCGATCGTCTGCTGGGTTTCCCGCGTGTATATCGAGCTGTTCCGCGGTACATCGGCGCTGGTGCAGCTGTACTGGTTCTACTTCGCCCTGCCGCTGCTGATTGGCCTGCAGATGAACGCCATTGTCGCCGGCGTGCTGGTGCTGGGGCTGAATATCGGAGCCTACGGGGCGGAGGTCGTCCGCGGCGCCATTGAACAGATCCCCATCGGCCAGCAGAACGCGGCGATCGCCCTCAACCTGACCCGTTACCAGCGGATGCGTTACGTCATTGTTCCCCAGGCGTTGCTGGCGATGCTGCCGCCGTTTGGCAACCTGTTAATTGAGCTGCTCAAGAGCACCGCCTTGGTCTCGATGATCACCGTCCTGGATCTGACCCGGGCGGGGCTGGATATTCGCGATAACACCCTGCAGACGGCCCAGATTTTTGGGTTGCTGCTGGTGATCTACTTTCTGCTCTCCTCGGTCGTTACCTGGGGGATGCGGCGGCTGGAAAGCCGCTTGTCCCACGGCCTGGACCATGGAGGAACGCGCTGATGGAAACGCGTGATCTGTGGAGCTGGGAGTTCGCCTGGCGGGTGCTGCCCGATCTGCTGGCCGGGCTGGTCGTGACCCTGGAGGCGGTAGCGGCCGGCATGGCCGTGGCGCTCGTGCTGGGGATGGTCTGGGCCGTGATGCGTCGCTCGGCGAGTCCGCTGCTGTCGTGGCCGGCGGCCGGACTGGTGGAGTTCCTGCGCAGCACGCCGCTGCTGATTCAACTGTTCTTTCTGTATTACGTGTTGCCTGGCGTTGGTATTTTCATGCCGCCGCTGCTGACGGGCGTGATTGGTCTGGGGCTGTATTACAGCAGCTACACGGCCGAGGTGTACCGGGCCGGAATCAATGGCCTGCCCCGAGGTCAATGGGAAGCGTCGCTGGCGCTGAACCTGAACGGGTGGCAAACGTATCGCTATGTGATCCTGCCGCAGGCGATCCCGCCCGTGCTGCCGGCGCTGGGGAACTATTTGATCGCCATGTTCAAGGACACGCCGCTGCTGTCAGCGATCACGGTGCTTGAGGTACTGCAGCGGGCGAAGAACATCGGGAACGCGGAGTTTCGCTATCTCGAGCCGCTGACGCTGGTCGGCCTGCTATATCTGGTTCTCAGCCTGATCTGCGGGGCCGGAGTCAACTGGCTGGAAAATCGCCTGAAGAAAAGGAAGGCCTGATGCCAAGCGAACCAATTCTGCGGATCGACAAATTGCACAAATCCTACGGCGATACGCCCGTGCTGCAGGGATTAAACGCCGAGATCGCCGCCGGCGAAAAGGTAGCCATCATCGGCCCCAGCGGTTCGGGCAAGTCGACCCTGCTGCGGCTGTTAATGACGCTGGAGGAACCGGACTCAGGCCGAATCCTGGTCGACGGCGAGTCGATGTGGACCATGGACCATCATGGCAGCGAAGAGCCGGCGAGCGAGGCCCATCTCCACCACGTGCGCAGCAAGCTGGGCATGGTGTTCCAGCACTTCAATCTGTTCCCGCACATGACCGTGCTCCGCAACCTGACACTGGCCCCACAGCTGGTGCAGGGGGAGTCGCCCCAGGAATCGGTCGAACGGGCCAAAGAACTGCTGGCCCTGGTCGGACTGGAAGATAAGGTCGACGCCTGGCCGGCGCAACTTTCCGGCGGCCAGAAACAGCGGGTCGCCATCGCCAGGGCGCTCGCCCTGAACCCGCGGGTGATGCTGTTCGACGAGGTCACCTCGGCCCTGGATCCGGAACTGGTCGGCGAGGTGCTGCAGGTGCTGCGGCAGCTGGCGAAGACCTCCGACATGACAATGCTGATCGTCACCCATGAAATGAATTTTGCCCGCGACATTGCGGACCGCGTGCTGTTCTTCGACCAGGGGGTGGTCGTCGAGGACGGCCCGCCTGAAGAGATTTTTCAAAACCCGCGTCATCCGCGCACGCGAGAGTTTCTCACCAGCACCCTGGAACGATAAATGGAAATGCCGAACGACGCCTTCTGGGACAGCCTGTTGCTGCTCCTGGTGCTGCTCAACCCGTTTTTGCTCAGCGTCTACCTGATGGATTTGATCCAGGAGCTGGAAGGCCACGTGTTTCGCGGGGCCATGGTGCAGGGATCGCTGATCGCCACGCTGGTGTTCATTATGTTCGCCTTCGCGGGCGACGCCATTTTTGACGATGTGCTGCAGGTGCGTTTCGCCTCTTTTTTGATTTTTGGCGGAATCGTGTTCCTGGTGGTGGCGATCCGCTATGTAATGGTCGGTTCCGAGGCGATCCGCAGCCTCCGTGGCGCGCCGGAGCATGTGGCCGGGTCCATTGCCTTACCGTTTATGATCGGTCCCGGCACCGTCAGCGCCAGCGTGATGGCGGGCTCGCGACTGCCTTTTCTCTGGGCGGCATTGGCGATTATCGCCGCCATGACTTTTGCGGTGATCAGCGTGCTGCTGCTGAAATGGCTCCACGATTCCGTGCGGGAACGTTACGAGAACTACGTTTCCCGGTATGTTGATGTAGTGGGAAGGGTGACCGCGCTCATTATCGGCACCATCGCGGTGGAAATGATCCTCAAAGGGGTCGAACTATGGATCGAAAAATTCCAGTCCGCCTGACGCCCTGACACGACGGCTCCAGCCAGCATCGGCCGCCTCGCGGGGACGGAACAGGAAAGATGACCGCCCAGGTCGCCGAAAGAACCTTTCAGCCGGCGCTGGCGTTTGGCATAATGCCGGTTTCCGCTGTTTCGTCTGTTTGGAGTTTGGGATTCCATGGCCAGCTACCCGTCGATTTTTCGAGTGCGACAAACGTTCCCCCGACCGCTCGTCGAGAATGTCCCGGAAACAGTCGCCTCGGAATTGAAAAAGCTGAACCTGGGAAAGAAAATCCAGGCCGGGCAGACAGTCGCCATCACCGCCGGCAGCCGCGGCATCGCCAATATCGCCGTCATCCTGAAGGCGGTCGTCGACCATGTGAAGAGCCTGGGCGCCACGCCTTTTCTGGTGCCGGCGATGGGCAGCCATGGCGGCGGTACGGCCGAAGGGCAGGTTGGCGTGCTGGCAACCTACGGGATTACGGAAGAGTATTGCGGTTGCGAAATTCGGGCCAGCATGGACACGGTGATCGTCTGCCAGGCGGCCGAAGGCTTTCCGGTCCATTTCGACAAGCACGCCCACGGCGCTGACCACGTTCTGGTCTGCAACCGGATCAAGCCGCACACCAATTTTCGCGGCGACGTCGAAAGCGGCCTGATGAAGATGATGCTGATCGGCCTGGGGAAGCACGCCGGCGCCAAGATCTACCATCGGGCCATTCTGGACTACGATTTCGGCCAGATTATTCGCAGTGTGGCGAAAGAAGTGCTGGAAAACTGCTCGATTGTCGCCGGACTGGCCATTGTCGAAAACGGCTACGATCAGACGGCCCATATCAGGGCGGTCGCCTCCGAGGAATTAGTGGATCGAGAGCGGGAACTGCTGGTAACCGCGAAAGAATTGATGCCGCGATTGCCGTTTCGCGAAGCCCATCTACTATTGATTGATGAGATCGGGAAAAACATTAGCGGCTCGGGTCTGGATACGAATGTGGTGGGTCGAAAAGGAAACGATCATGCAGCCGGGGCCGATGAATGGCCGAAGATAAGAAATATTGTTATACGCGACCTGACCCCGCAAACCCATGGGAACGCAGCAGGCATCGGCATCGCCGAGTACTGTCGCACCCAGGTAGTGGAAAAAATGAATGTCGCCATTACGCGGATCAACTGCCTGACCGGCGGTCACGCGACTGGCGCCATGCTGCCGCTCGACTATGCAACCGACCGCGAGATCCTGGATGCGGCGTTGCCTTCGATCGGTCTGGCAGAACCCCCTGATGCAAAAATGCTCTGGGTGCGAAACACCCTCGACGTGGCGGAAGTCGAATGTTCGGCGGCCTACTACGAGGAGGCCCGCAGCCGGAGCGACCTGGAAATCCTGACCGAGCCGCGTGCTCTGCCGTGGGACGACCTGGGGAACCTGCCAAAAATCCACACGTTTCGGTAAGAGGTCGCCAGCATGCCTGGCAAAGCCGGCGACAAACCTGTGTCGTCGACCCCTGCTGGCATGCAGAGGCCCCTTCCCTCAAATGCCGCAGGATGCGATGAACTATCGACGCGACCCCCTTGCCAAGAGCCATCGTGTTCCGCTGATGTTGCAACTTCGAGTTCGGCAAAAATTTGACAAGTATCGGATCGAGAAAAAACTCGGCGAAGGGGGCTTCGCGACCGTTTACCAGGCTCTCGATACCATCGAAGGCATTCGGGTCGCCCTGAAGATCCCGTACCACTCGCCCGTCGATGAAGACGTGCTCCGCGAGGTGCGTTTAACGGCCCGCCTGGATCACCCCAATATCCTTTCGCTCAAATACGCCGCCTACATCCAGGACCACTTTGTCATTGTGACGCCCCTGGGCGAACGCACGCTCAGCGATCGGCTGCGCAGCCGCCTGAATTTTGTCACCATGATCGACTACATCGAGCAGATGCTCGAAGCGACGGCCCACGCCCATCGCGAAAAAGTCATGCACTGCGATATCAAGCCGGAGAACATGATCCTGTTCCCGCAAAACGTACTGCGTTTGGCGGACTTCGGCCTGGCCAAGGTTTCCTGGCGAACGGTCGCCTCCTCAGGATCCGGTACGCTCGGCTACATGGCTCCCGAACAGGCAATGGGACAGGCTTCGTTCCGCTCCGATGTGTTCTCGCTGGGCCTGATTATCTGCCGCATGCTTTCCGGCGAATGGCCTGCCTGGCCGTACGACTGGCCGCCGCCGGGTTACGCCCGCATCCGCCGCCGGGCCCATGCCGATCTGATCCAGTTCGTGCAGAAATCGATGGAGTTCAAGCCCCGCGACCGCTATCGGGACGCCGATCAAATGCTCAATGCATTCCGGCGCATCAAAAGCCGTTCCTTGAAGTTTGCCAGCCAACAGAGTTAAATAAGGACCCCCAGACGATCGCCCCCCGGCGAACGGCGTGCGGCGGAAAACGTCACCATCACGTCAAAAACCGGCAGAAGGCGAGCGTCGTCTTGAAAGAAAAGTCCGAACGACTGCGGCTGAAAAGCCAGGGGATCATCCAGGCGGCCGAGGCCATCACCGCCCGCGTGCGGGACGAACTGCCCGCCCATGGCGGCCTCCAGGCGGCGGCTAATCGCGTGGTGGCGACCGCAAAAGAAGCGGAAACCGTGTCGCGGGCGCTGCGTCGCCCACTCAGTCTGCATCGCTTCCCGGCCGTCTTTCTGGCGACCGCGCTCTGCCTGTTGCTGGGCTGGCTATACTGGCGATTCTTTCTGGTCTCGACCCTGACGCTGGCGATCCCGGAAAGAGATGCTTCCGAATTGCGACAGCTGGTCAGTTCAGCTAAACGTCTCAAATTCCGGCTGGTCGCCACGCCGGGATCGTCGGAATCCTGCGACAAGGTCGCCGCCGGCTCGGTCGATCTGGCATTCGTGCAGGGCGGCATTCACATCCCACGGGACCTGCCCCGGCTGGAAACACCCAGCCCCGAACTGGTCCTCTGGATGACGCGTGAAGGGAAACCGCAGGAACAGATCCGCCGCGTGCTGACATCGCTGCCGCACGAAGGCAGCCATTCGGTCGCCCAGCGGTTCTTCGCCGACTGGGGCATGTCGGACCAGGTGGAATATGTCCATCTGTGGCGGGACCTGGCGGATGATACCGACTTTGCCATCACCGACGACCTGGACGCAGTGTTTGTCGTCAAAGATCCGGCGACCGAGAAAACGCTGGCCACCCTGCAGCGGCTGGCCGACGCCGGCTTTCGCCTGCAGTCCCCCTGGCTGGGCGTCCGCGTGCAGAACCACCCTTACCTGCGACCGGCCAGTATTCCGGCCGGATTTCTCAGCCGCGACAGATCGTTTCCTCCGGAAGCGGTTGAAAGCTATAACGTCGCCACTTTTCTGGTCGCACGCGAAGGGCTCACGCCGCGGCTGTTACACATCGCGGCACATGTCTTTGACGGAAAGCCGGTCAGCATTGCCGAAAGGGAGTTCGCCCCCAGCGCGGCCAACGCCAGCGAAATCTTCCAGGGGATCGAAGCCTTTCTGGGCATCCTGGTGTATATCGGCATCGCCTTTCTGGGTTTGCTGGGCCTGGAAATGTTCACCTATCGCAAACGCTTTCACGAGCTGAACTCCCTGGTGAGCCTGCTCAGCATGCTGCAGAGTAACAAGGACCTGATCGGCGTACGGAACCCGGCCACCCGCGGCGAAAACCTGCTGTATCTCAGCCTCTGCAGCGATCTGCTGGGATTGGTCAGCGCGACCAGCGGCTATTACGCGCAGGAGAATGCCTCGCTGGTGTTCAATAACCTTTCGGAAATGATCCACCTGCGCTGCGATAACCTGAAAATCAACATCCAGCTGAAAATCCTGCACGCCCTGATCGATCTGCGGAAAGAAGCCCCGCTCCTGGGCAAAGGGCCCGACGCCGCCTCCGTTTCGTATGAGCAACTTGCCGGAGAATTCCTCGTCGTAGAGGATCTCGACCGCTCTCCCGCGGCCATGGAGCCAGAGTACCAACCGGAGGAACCGAACATCGGCCAGGAGAAGACAAGCTCAACCGGATCGGCAGACTCCCCCGGTGGCGAAAATCTGCCGCCAGACTAAGCAAAGACTTGTGGGTCCGACGCCGATCGCTAGAATTGACGGGACTCTCCATCAAGGGCGTCACCTGCAACACACAGGCTGCAAATCCGCAGGTCGGCATTGACTGCAAGCACACAGAGTAAAGGGGGCTTCCGTGAAGCCAAAAGCCGGTCGCATTTGGGCCTGGATCTTTCCCATCATGGCGGGTGTGAGCATCCTGTTCGGTTTTCAAGGATCGCGAGACACGCCGCTGGTTTTTGCGTTTAATGTGGTCTGCCTGGTGGCTGGGCTCGTCGGAACCGGCCTGCTTTTTGAATTCACAAACACCTCCCTGCGCTGCGGCAAATGTCAGGAATCGGCGCCCCTGTTTCACTTGCCAGGCAGCAGCAAGCAGGGCTTCCAAGGCGGTTGGAAATGCCGTAAATGCGGCGCCGAACTGGATCGCAAAGGACAGCCTTTAGCCCCCTGACGATTCGCCCGTCCGCTGCCGCATGATCCGTAGAGCTCGGTCAGGGCAGAAGCGTCAGGAACTCGTCCCAGCGACACACCATCGGCGGCGGGGGATCGAGTTCGCATGTGCGGTTTGCCGGGTTGTACCATAGCCCCGTCATGCCGGCCTGTCGGGCGCCTTCGACATCGTTCCGCAGGTTGTCGCCGATGAACCAGATCTGATTGGCCGGCAACCCCAGCTTCACCGCCGCCACTTCAAAGATCGCCGGGTGTGGCTTCTGGATGCCGTAGTCTCCCGTGGCAATCACAAATTCAAACGCCTGCTGCAGCCCGTTCCGGGCCAGCTCGTATTCCAGCACCGCCCCGCTGAACATGGCGTTGCTGACAATCGCCGTGCGGATGCTGCGGTCCCGCAGACCGGCCAGCAGATCGACCACCCCGGGCAACGGCGCCATGGAACAGACCGCCTGCCAGACTTCGAGTTCGAGTGCGGCGGGAGTCAACTCCAGAGCGGCCGCAAGTTCAAACCGCTCGCAAATCAGCCGCAATAGCGACCGGAAGCGGACTTCGGTCAGATCACCCTTTCGTTTCCGGCGAACGGTGCGATAGAGCTCTTCGATAAACGGATCGGCCTCGGCCAGACGTTCCCTGGCCGCCAGCCCACAGCGCTGACCCAGGCATATCGCCAGCGCCGCTGGCTCCAGCCGCGTCTCTTTCAAGACCGTACCGCCCAGGTCGAACAGCACGGCATGCGGCGCGGGGAGCAAGGAAGATTGCGCCATGTCGATTCTGCCAGTTTGCGGGGCCGCGTTAAAAAGCACCCGGCCATTGCCTTAAAGCACAGGCCCGACGGTCCAGGGGACGAACTCTTCATCGCCCAGTCCCAGCTGTTCGCTTTTGGTTTTCTCTCCGCTGGCGACGGCGAGAATCTTTTCAAAGATATCATGGCCGACCTCCTGGACGGTGCGGCCGTCCAGGACTTCGCCGGCGTTGATATCCATGTCGTCCTGCATCCGCTCATACATCGGCGTATTGGAGGCGATCTTGATCGTCGGCGTCGGCTTGCAGCCGAAGCAGCTGCCGCGGCCGGTGGTAAACAGCACCACGTTCGCCCCGCCCGCCACCATGCCGGTGACGCTGGGCGGATCAAAGCCGGGCGTATCCATCACGACCAGCCCTTTGGCGGTGACCGGTTCGGCGTAATGGTAGACATCGACCAGGGCGGTGGAACCGGCCTTGGCGACGGCGCCGAGCGATTTCTCGGCGATGGTGGTCAGGCCACCCTCCTTGTTGCCGACAGACGGATTGTTATCGAGCTCGCCGCCATAAATGCCGGCGTACCACTTCCACCATTCGATCCGTTCGAGCAGTTTATCCGCGACTTCAGGAGTGACGGCCCGCCGGGTCAGCAGATGCTCGGCGCCATAAATCTCGGACGTTTCCGCCAGGATGGAAACGCCGCCGCAGGCGACGATCAGGTCGGCCGCCACGCCGACTGCCGGGTTGGCCGTAATGCCCGAGTTCCCATCGCTGCCGCCGCATTCGGTCCCAAGAATGATCTCGCTGGCGGGAATCGGCACGCGACGTACGTCGTTCGCGGCCGGCAACAGTTCGGCCAGAGCGCGGATGCCCGCTTCGACCGTGTTAGCGGTGCCGCCCAGGTCCTGGATGGAAAATACGACCGGGCCGCCGGGTCGGGAGGCGTTGGCCCCGCCGCCGATCTGCACCAGATTCTGGCTTTCCATCAGGTAGCCCATCGCTCCCTGCTCGCAGCCCAGGCCGATCAACAGATAGGCGCCAATGTTCGGATGCCGGGCCATGCCGCCCAGCACCCGGTTCAGGTACTCATGGTTCAGACCGCGGTATTCCATGCCGCAGCCCGTATTGTGGGTCAGGGCGATCACGCCATCGATGTTAGGGAAGTCTTTCAGGGCTTCCTCATCGAAACGCCGCGTCACGTATCGGGAGACCGACGCCGAGCAGTTCACCGTGGAGATGACCGCCACATAGTTCCGCGTGCCGGCCTTGCCGGAGGGACGACGATAGCCTTGGAAGGTGCGGTCGAGGATCGGCGCAGGCGGAAGCGGCACCTCGGTCGATTTGGCGTAGTCCAGGACAAAGTCGCCGATCGCCAGATTGTGCGAATGGACGAGCTGGCCCGCTTGGATGGCAGCGGCGGCAAAGCCAATAATCTGCCCGTACTTGCGAACGGCTCCGCCCTGGGGGATCGGTTCGAGCGCCAGCTTATGGCCGATGCGAATGGGCTCAAGGGTAGTCAGCTGGTGCGAGCCGGCGACAATGGCGCGCCCCTCCGGCAGGGAGCGGGCGGCCACACAGATATTATCGCGGGGGTCCAGCGTAACAACATCAACACGGGGGGCATGCTGCGAAAAGGGCGTGGTCGCCATTAGCCATTCTTCTGTTCAAGTTCGGCAGCCATCTTTTCGGTAATCTTGGCGAACATGGCCTGGTTAGGCCCTTCAATGCTGGCCAGTTGACGGTGGCATTCCATGACGTGCTGGGCGAAATCACAGCCGCCGGGCGTACTGGCCGGCAATTCGACTTCGTGTCCCATCGTAGGCGGGGCGTCGTCGACGCGCTGGAACAACTGGCTGAGCTTCAGGGGGTCCAGCAGCTGTTTGACCTTCGCCGGCGAAGCCGCCAGTTTGAGCCGCGGTTCGCCGTCAACACAGCCCAGCCTCCGCTGGAATGCGACCAGACACCCCAAAAAGGTGCTGTCTAAATAGTTGCAGTCTTGTAAGTTGATTGTTAGCGAACAAATTTCCCTGACGACCGAGTCGGCAAAAGCATGCATCGCATGGCTTTCCCGCATGGTGCCTCTGCAGGGAATATGCACGACATAGCCAGAGTCGGTGCGGCTAACACGCAATGCGTTTTGCGACACGGCGACATCCTTCCCGGAAAAGGAGCGATTTTCAGGTTCACGCTCATCATCGCACAATTGCCTGGCCCTGGGAAGACTTGCCAGCGTGCGCCCAGGCCTGGGCGAAACGTCGCGAACCGATCAAAGAAACAGCGACCAGGAAAACAACAAAAAACCCTCGGGCGCCGGCTGGGACCGTCCGATTGTAATCCTTGAATCGACTGTACGGTCCACTTTTTTCGATAAAGCCGATTCTACCGAAGAAATCATGGGCGGCAGGCTGTCGCCAGGCGGATGAGAATTGAGGAAACACCACCTTTACCGCCCGCAGTACGCGTTCACCGGGATCCACCCCGGTTCCCTGCGGGGTTACCCGTTCCCTTCCCCTTTCGATTCAACCCAGATTCCCCCGGTTATTTTCGTCCCATGCACAGCGAAGGGGCCGGCCCGTCCGTCGCCCGACAAAGCACGCTGCTCCCCCTTTGCAGGTCGTTTTTTCCAGGGAAGAATAAAGGCTACGCATCGCGCCCGGCCGTTTTTCGCCACGAACCGCCGCGGCCAGCGTTTTGGCTGGTGCAATCATGTCGACCGAGGGGGCGCCTCCTGTCGCGGGACTACACAAGCGAAACTCCACGAGTCCGACACCCATTGGGCGTAATTTTCGAAAGCGATTGAATGGCTACTTCTAACACGCAAGACGTTTTTGAATCTGTCGCGAATTCCGTTTTTGAGCATGTGAAGAAAAAGGCCCCGCCCGATGTCGAGCTGGATCTGTCGCTCGATACGTCGTTGTACGATGTCGGCCTGGACTCCCTGGCTCGGATGGATGTGGCGAACAGCCTGGAGCAGACCTTCGGCATGCGATTCTCAGAGGAGTCGCTTTACGATATCGAAACCTGCCGCGACCTGGTCGAGTGCATCGTCGAGAATATGGCCGACAGCGATCCTCTCAAGGCGGCCGCCGCCGAGAAGAAAGCGCCCGTCGCAGAGCCCCGCAAAGCGTCTGTCAGCACTGCCGAAATTCCGGAGGAAACGCACGACGTACGCCTGTTCCCGGAGTGCGTCGGGATGGAGCAGCAGTTGGCTGCGGCCGCCGCATTTGGCGTGACCAATCCGTTCTTCCGGGTGAACGAGCGTTTGCACGGCGCCAGGTCGCAGGTCAACAGTCGCGACCTGATCAACTTCACCAGCTTTGACTATCTGGGCCTGGCCCGCGATCCGCGCGTGATCGCCGCCGCCAAAGCCGGGATGGATCAGTTCGGCACCAGCGCCTCGGCCAGCCGCCTGGTCGGCGGGGAAAACACTCTGCTGCAGGACCTGGATCGGGAACTGGCGAAGTTCCTGGGAACGGAAGCAGCCCTGATCCTGCCCAGCGGCTACGGCACCAATGCTTCGCTGTTTGGCCATCTGTTCGGCGCCGACGACCTGATCGTCTACGACGAACTGTCGCACAACAGCATTGTGACGGGCTCGCAGCTTTCCAAAGCCAAACGCCGCAGTTTTCCGCATAACGATCATGCGTTCCTGGATAAACTGCTGGCCGACATCCGCGGCGACTTCCGCCGGGTGGTCGTCGCGCTGGAAGGCACCTACAGCATGGACGGCGACTACCCCAGCCTGCCCGACTTTGTCGAAATCAAGAACCGCCACAAGGCGCTGCTGTATATCGACGAAGCCCATTCGGTCGGCGTGATGGGCCCCACCGGCCGCGGCATCTGTGAGAAATTCGGCGTCGATCCGAACGAAGGCGATCTCTGGATGGGCACCATCAGCAAGGCGCTCGCCAGCGGCGGCGGTTACATCGCCGGCCGGAAAACGCTGATCCAGTACCTGAAGTACACCATGCCGGCATTCGTCTTCGCCACGGCTGCGTCGCCCGCCAACTCGGCCGCCACGCTCACCGCCCTGCGCATTATCGAGCAGGAACCGGAACGGGTGACCCGCCTGCGGGAGCGCTCCACGCAATTCCTGGAACTGGCCAAAGGGCTGGGCCTGAACGTGGGCGAAAGCGAAGGCACGCCCATTGTGCCGATCATCATCGGCAACTCGATGCGTTGCATGGAAATCTCGCAGCAGCTGATGGAGCGGGGCGTCAACGCCCAGCCGATTCTCTATCCGGCCGTACCGGAGAAAGCCTCGCGCGTCCGCTTCTTCATCAACGCCGACCACACGCCAGAAGAGATCCAGCACACGATCGACGCCCTCCAGGCCAGCCTGGAAGCGACCGCGGAAACCTGAGCCGTTCCGTGATTCCGTCCTGCCTGACCCGTTTCGACCGGTTGGGCGGGGCCCATTCTCTCCAGTCATAAATTCGCCGGCGGGTCGCCTGACCCGCCGGTTTTTTTTATGTTTCCGCGAGGATCTGTCGCCGGTCCAATTGTCAGATCGCAGGCCGGACGAACGCTCGGGGCGGAACCGATTGCCGATCGGGCTCAGCGACTGTCAGTACGGCAAGACTTAACAGCAACTGCAGGATCGCCAGCAGGGCCGGATGGAAGGCCGCTTCGCGGATCGGCTCGGGTCGCAGCGAAGGCCATTCGCCCACCAGTTCCCAGCCTTTGGTCGTGCGCCGCCATTCATGGGGCGGCGGTCGTTCCGGGCGAGCAGCCTCCTTTATCCTGCGGATCGAAGGCCGGCTGCCGGTTTGCTCCACCGCAGGGAGGGAACGAGCCTGGGCCATCGGCAACGCAACCAGGAGCACTAACAGGCTCAGGAGAGCGATCGACAACCGGGGGCGCCATGTCGCCTGCCAGGAGCGCCACGGGGGGGGATACTGCACGAGTCACCTTGGGCGAGAAAAAAGCGGGAGTCCGGTCTTCCGGTTGGCCGCAAGACCATGCCTTTCCTCGATGCAACCCCCGGGCCGCCTGCTCCTCTATTTCAACAGGCAAGACGCAACCCTTTTCTTCTCCTTGCTTTAGACACGATCGCCCGCATGCGGTCTTTTCACAACACGTTGTCAAACCGCCGCATGCGCATGGGATCGCGATGCAAGATCGCCACTGCCGGCCCCAGGGTCTGGGACGAAAAACGGTGAGCCTAAGGGGATTCCTTATGTGAAGTTCAGCCAGTTTTCCGACTCAGAGAGTGGGGGGAAGGTCGAATCGGATTTGCCGCATGGAAAGTTGTGGCCTAGGGTTCAGAGTCAATTTCATCATTCAAATGCGGCCCTTCGTCCGCCCTGATTCAAGTTATGGAACCGGAGCCCATGTCGAACGCCCAGACACGTCTGCAGGAATTGCTCTCAGGAGCCCAACTGCCTGCTTTGCCGCAAAGCGCCATTCGTTTGCTGCAGCTCTCGAAGGATCCCGAGGCCGGGCCCGCCGAGTATGCAGTGCCGGTCGAAGCCGACCCGGGCCTGACAGGCCAGGTCCTCAAGTTTGTGAACTCTTCGTACTTTGGTTTCTCGCGCGAGATTTCCAGTATTAAACTGGCGATTACGCTCGTCGGGGTGCGGACGATCAAAAACTTCACCCTGTGGAGCGCCGTTTTCAGCCTGATCCCGAATCCCAAGTGCGGGCCGTTCGACTTGCGAAGCCTGTGGCAGGACTCGCTGCGACGCGGGCTGTTCGCTCGGGCGATGGGCAAGCAGCTGGGAATTCGCGAATCTGAAGACCTGTTCGCTGGCGCCTTACTGCAGGATATGGCCGTGCCGATGCTGGCCAAGGAACTGCCGGACGACTACGCCGAACTGCTGAACAATCGCGACGCAGGACGCCGACGCCTTTCGGAACTGGAAATGGAACGCTTTGGCTGGACGCATGCCCAGGCCGCCGGCGTGATGGCTCGCTCCTGGGGTCTGCCGGAATCGTTCGCCACGCTGATCGAAACCCACGCCGATCTCGAAGAACTGATGGGCGATGTCGAAAACAACCGTGCCGCGATTGCGGTCAGCCTGTCGGCCCTGTTGCCCGCCGGACACGATTCCTCCTGGTCGGAGCGGAACGATTTCCGCGCGGCTTACGAAGGCCTGCGCACGGACAAGTTTTCGGCCTTGGTGGATCTGCTGAAACAAGTCGACGCGGAATACGCCGAGTTTGCGCCGTTGCTCAAACTGGCGACCAACGTCAAACCGCTGGCCCAAAGCCTGGCCGAAGCCGATACGGTCGTTCTGTAACAGGCCGAAGGAGTCGCTTGCTCTATTCCGAGCGGACGAAACCGCCGGAACCGGGAAAACGGACCGGTTTACAGCCGGATACGCTGCACCCGATGGTTGTAGCTGTCCAGAATGTGGATGGCCCCCTGGCTGTCAAGCGCCAAAGCCCAGGGCTGGTAGAGTTCGCCTGGGCGACGACCGCCGACGCCCCAGGCTCCGAGCGATTCTCCCTGCAGGGTAAATTTCTGCACCCGATGATTGCCGAACTCGCACACGTACACATGCCCCTGGCCATCCAGGGCCAGGTCGTACGGGTAACGTAGCTGGCCGATCTCGGCCCCTGCTTCGCCCCAGTGCGCGGTCAGCCGGGCTTCGTCCCCGCGGGCGTCGAACACCTGGATCCGATGGTTACAGGCATCGGCCGCCCAGATCAGATCGTCGGCGGCGATCGCCAGGTTTTGCGGTCGCACCAGTTGTCCCAGTTCGACGCCGTGGCCGCCCCACTGGAACAGGAATTCTCCCTGGCCGGTAAACTTCTGCACCCGGTCGTATTCGCCGTATTCGGCCACGTAGTAATCGCCGCGAGAATCCTGGACGCAATCGGTCACAAAGCCGAACTCGCCCGGCCCATGTCCGGCCACGCCCCCGATGGTGCGATCCTCCAGCAACTCGCCTTGGGGCGTGTAGAAAAGCACGCGAAAGTAGTGGGTATCGGCGACCATCAGCACCCCTTCCCGGTCAAACGACAGGCCCGATGACTTGCCGTTATAGACCTCGGGCGTTCGCCAGCCGCGCAGGTATTCGCCGTCGCGAGAGAACACCTGCACCCGGCCAGTCATGTCGACGATGTACAGCTGATCCTGCGCGTCGATGGCGATCGCCCTGGGCTTTTTCAGCTTGCCGGGCGTCTCTCCGGCCTCGCCCCAGAGCAATTCCAGCTGGCCCGAAGAAGCCTCCGCCTCCACACATCCAGGCATCGTCCCCAGCGCTACGGCAGCCGCTCCCGCCGCCAGGAACTCCCGTCGTGAACAACGCCTCGACGACGCACCGAGGCCGGGCCGGGGTGCGTGGCGCTCGTTACCGGAAAAAGGCCCGCTGGACATGAAGTTTGACATCACCTGCTCAAAGGGAAGCGTCCCTGGTCAGGTATTTATTTTAGACGGCCCAATGCGGTGGAGACAGCGGGGCGTAAGAGATAAGGAAAAGCAGGTTCAAGAGATAAGGAAAAGCAGGTTCAGCGCAAAGAGAAAGCAGCGCAGACCAAAGTGGCAGGCCGAAAGGGGCCGGCTGCCGAGAAGTCGCTGAAGATTTGACGCCAGCGAAGCGCGAGCGCGGAGGCCGCGTTGCAGAAAGCACGGACGGCTGGGGAGAGACCGTGCGCATGCCAGGTGGCGACGTCTTTGCCTGCAGCGGGAGCAACGCATTCCGGCGCGGAGCTGCCCAATCGTGCAGGCGAGGGCGCCGGGGAGTGCCGGCCATGCACCAGGGTGCGGCGGCCAGGGCGGCGCCTCGCGTGCTTTACACGAAGGCGTTTTCGATGCCGAGTCGGACTTTCATCTCTTCAAAGTCCCGCATGAACCGCTCGCTGGAGGAGTGGACATGCTCTGCTTCGGTGATGAAACGCATTTCTTCACGAAAGCGGATGTTGTTCCGGCGCAGGATCTCTTCAAACGGAGCGAGCGGTTCGCCATAGACGAGCAGCATCTTATGCTCGTCAAACTGAACCTCCTGCGGCGTATCCGGATTGAGCACGGCTACGCCGGTGCAGCCGTCGTTCAGCAGCAGGTCTTCGTAATCGTACAGCAGGCTCTGCAGCACCGGCATGTCGATCGATTCCCGGTACAGGTCGACATGACCCTGGGTGGCGCCATGACTGGTTTCCAGCACCACGTCGACCTCGTGGCCGAGCGGTCCCAGTAATTCCAGGAACACCTCGAACAACAGATCTTTGGTGGCCGAGGCCATCAGCACGGGGACGGCCGCCTTGCTCTCTTCGTCGAAGTAACTGTCGCGGCGATAGCCTTGCGTCGGCTTGACCTTGACGTCGTACGAAGGACGCACCGCGTCGGTCAATTCAAAATTGTCGTATCGCGTAATCCCCAGATGCGCATCCAGTTCATCTTCCGATAAATGTTCGAAGCTGCTCTGAATGAAAGACGAAGGAGCGCCCTCATGGAACACGTTTTTGAAAAATCGCTTCAGGAAGCCCATTTCCGACCCCAGGGTGTAATTGCAAGATGTTTCGCGAACTGGTCGAGGGCGCGATGCATCACGGCGAAAAAGAATCTACAGCAAACCTAGGTCATGCTTCAGACCGGGCAGCCAGCCTGATTCCAGTTTCAACCGGTGCTTTGCGCCATTCTCCAGAATTAACGGAACAATCGATACAACCTTCCCTGGCGTAGATCTATTTGCCGGCATCCTCGCGTTCTTCGCGAAGCAGCCCGGTCCGACAAGTCCTCTAAAAATTAAAAAAACTTGTCGAAATGCCGAGAATCCCTACCTTCGGGTGAATTATAACCATCTGCAAGGACTGTAACATCAGGGGTAATCCCATCTGGCCCGAGATTCCACGACAGCAGCCCCGACTTCGCGGTGACGGGAAGAGCCTGAAGGCAGCTCATCCGCTACAAGCAATACGACTGCTGGTTCTTTTCTGTTCCGGCAGAAGCCCCAATAATAACGGCTGGTTCATCGCTCTTCTCTTGTCCTGGGATCTCATGAACATCTCCTTGCCCCTTGATCGTAACCGCCTGGCTGGTCTCGTTGTGCTGGCAGGCTGTCTTTTTCCAGGCTGCCAGCCGCAGACGGCGACCAATCCTGCGGCGGAACCATCGGCCAGCGTCGCCCCGCCCGCCGCAGCGGCCCCTGGGGAAGAACGATGGGAAGCATTGTTCATGAACGACAGCAAAGTCGGCTACAACCATCTCACCGTCCAAACGTTGACGCGCGATGGGCAGCCGCTGCTGCGTTACCAGGCCGACTGCGAAATGCGCCTTGTCCGTTTTCGCCAGGCGACCCTCCAGCAGGTTTCTTATTCCTGCCTGGAAACAAAGGACGGCCAGCTGCTGGAATTTGAAACGACCCTCAAATCGGGAGAGCAGCCTACCATCACCCAGGGAGTCGTGAAGAACGGCCAGCTGGAGATCGTGACCCGATCCGCCGGCGCGGCGGCGGGCCAGACCAACACGTTGCCCTGGAAGTCCGAATGGCTCGGCTGTTTTGCCGACCAGGTTTCGCTCCAGAAAAAGCCGATGCAGCCGGGAGAAAAACGCAGCTTCCACATGCTGCTTCCCATTTTCAACCAGCTTGTCGAGGTGCAACTGACGGCCGACAAAGTCGAATCCACCTTTGTGCTGTCGGAACGGCAGGACCTGCTCCGCATTGAGACCATTTCCAAATTCCAAGGCGGCGAATTGCGCATGATCCACTGGGCCGACGAACAGGGCGTCGTGCATAAAACGTGGGTGCCCGGCATGAATCAAACGTCGTACCTGTCGACCAAGGCCTTTTGCCTGGCGCCGAGCGAAGCAGTCGACTTTGACCTGGGGCTCGATGCGGTGGTGAAGGTCGATGAGAAAATCGCGAACCCGCACGCCACCAATCGGATCGTTTATCAGGCCCGGCTGAAGTACGAAGACCCAGCCGAGGTGTTCGTCTCCGGCGGCACGCAGATCGTGGAGCCGATCGACGAGCACACCGCCCAGATCACCGTGCGCGCGGCCCGCTATCCCTTCCCCGACCTGGGAGAGCAGACGCCGCCCACGCCGGAGGACCTGGCGCCCAACAGCGTGATTCAAAGCGATGATCCCCGCGTGCTGAAGCTGGCCGGACAGGTCGCGCCCGAGGAGACCGACCCCTGGCTGACCGCGGTCGCGCTGGAGAGCTCCGTCAAAAAGCTGATTACGAAAAAGAATTTTAAACAGGCCTTCGCCACCGCCGCGGAGGTCGCCGAAAACGGCGAAGGCGACTGCACCGAACACGCGGTGCTGCTGGCGGCCCTGTGCCGGGCCCGCCAGATTCCCGCCAGGGTGGCGATGGGACTGATTTTCCTGCCCGACGCCCAGGGCTTTGCCTATCACATGTGGACCGAAGTCTGGGTCCATGAGCAATGGGTTCCGCTCGACGCCACCCTGGGACAAGGCGGCATCGGGGCGGCCCATATCAAGATTGCCCATGCCAGCCTGAATGGTTCCGGCGCGTATGCGGCCTTTTTACCGGTCGTCCGGGTGTTAGGACAGCTAGAGCTGGAAATAAAAGAAGTGGAACAGGTTACGCCGCAAGGGAGGTAGAAAACCGCCCCCAAATTCCTTTAAGATGTTTACCAGGCAGACGAATACTCTAATATAAGGGAACGCGTCGGACGACGCAGACGGCTGTCCGCATACGTGCAGGGCAGACTGTTTCGCGGCTCCTGATTCGCAGACCCGGCAGTTTCCAACGTAAGTCCTGGGCAATTCATTCCTGGGAGATCCTTGCCGAAAGCAGTTCTGGCTGGCAGAGACAACCACCAGGTCCGCCAAAGCAACCACACAAGAGCAAGCCAAAACCTGGCAAGTAAAAGGCAACATCAGGCGGTCCGCCGCGTCGCCCATGTTTGAATGTGCGTGATAGTCAAGGATTCGGTTTCACGAGTCTATTCTCGATCTTCTTTTTAATCCGAGGGAGTCGCCGATGGCCGACACGGAGCAACGTCAAGGAACGCGCGTCACCTTTCTTGACCAGACCGGCGCGAAGAGCGTGGATGCGGTCATCGCTGACAGCGTCAGCGTGAAACGCATTCTGCCCAACATCATCACCAAAATGAACCTGCCCGTGATGGGCCCCGATGGGCAGCCGATGAGTTACAGCCTGGACCACAAAGAAGGCGGCAAGCGACTGCGCGAAGATGAAACCCTGCCGACCGCCGGCGTGAACGACGGCGACCACCTGATCGTCTATCCGGAAATCGTCGCCGGCGCCGCCCTTTAGGCCCATCGGAAAGGCGCTTGTTTCCCCTTGTTTTATGCGGAAGGAAGTTACCATGCGGGAGTCGCCTCGGATCCGTCGTTTGCGCAGCGACTTCCGGTCTGTCTCCGCTTTGCGTGCCGACAGTTCGATTCTGGAATTTGAAACAGAAGGCGACCCGCCGGAACATTACACGCTCCGTTTTCTGGGCCGCGGCCTGTCCCGTCCCCGACAAGAGGTCGTCGCGCAGGATATCCATATGGTCAGCGTGGGGCTGGGGGCCGGTTATCCGCGCATGATCCCCGATCTGACCTGGCGGACGCCCATCTTCCATCCCAACATTTCCGGGTCGGGCGTGGTCTGCCTGGGCGGCTATGGCTCCCACTGGGTGCCTGCGGTCGGCCTGGATGACCTGTGCGTCATGCTGTGGGATATGATCCGCTACCAGAATTTTGATATTGAGAGTCCCTACAATCGCGAGGCGGCGGCCTGGGCCAGGGCCCAGACCACCTACCGCCTGCCGATGGACGCTCGTCCCTTGCGCGACAAACTGGCCCGTATCCCGCCCGAGCAAAGGGTTCCCCAGAATTCCCCGTCTCGCCAGGCCGACGTACTGTTCCTGGAAGACCCGTCCCCCGGCAGCGGCGACAGTTCGGAAGTGGAAGTGATCGATGTGGAACTGGTTGATTCCGATGACAACGACATCCTGTTCATCGAGTAACCGCCGATGATCGCCGCCACCGCCAAACCGGTTCCCGGCCCCGACCAGGGCGACCAGGTCAAGGCGATCGGCGCGCTCAACGCCAGTGCTCCGCCGATCTTCCTGCATGAGTCGGTGCTTGAAGAGATCCTGGACTATTCGCACGGCGATTTGCAACGCGAACAGGGCGGCTTCCTGGTCGGCGATCTGTACGAGGATCGCCAGAAACAGTACGTCGAGGTCCGCCATTTCTGCGCCGCGACCCAGGCCCGGTCGCACGCTGCTTCGTTCACATTTACCCACGAAACCTGGTCCGCGGCCCAGCGCGACATCGACCGCCGCTTTCCTGGCGAACGGATCGTCGGCTGGCATCATACGCATCCCGACCTGGGCGTTTTTCTGTCCGGCTACGACCGGTTCATCCATCGGAACTTCTTCGCCCAGCCGTGGGAATCGGCCCTGGTGGTCGATCCGCTCCGGCAGGAATTCGGCTTCTTCCAGTGGCTCGACGGCGAGATTGTGTCGTGCGGCTTTGTTTGTGTGTATGGAAAATGAACCCGCCGACCTCCCGGCCGAATGTGCAGCCGCCTGATCACGGCCGCCGTTTCCCCTTTAATATGGAAAGCCAGACTCCCGAATGACGCGCGACACGCTCTATATCGATGACGAAGACCGTTACTCCCGGCTGCGGCTGATTGCCTGGTGGGACCAGGACAAACTCACCGCCGCCCGCGTCCTGGTCGTCGGCGCTGGCGCCCTGGGGAACGAAGTGCTAAAAAACCTGGCCCTGCTGGGCGTTGGCCAGGTAACGGTTGTCGACTTCGACAAAATCGAAGACACCAACCTGACCCGTTCCGTGCTGTTTCGCGCCCGGGATCGCGGGCTGTCGAAGGCGATCGCCGCCGCCGCCGCAATGGCCGATATGAACCCCGACACGCATGTCGACGCGCTCGACGCCAACATTATCACCGAGGTTGGCCTGGGCGTTTTTGCCGACGCCGATGTCGTGATTGGCTGCCTGGATAACCGCGAAGCGCGGCTGTGGGTCAATCGCTGTTGCTGGAAGGTTGGTACGCCCTGGGTCGACGGCGGCATCCAGGAGATCAACGGCGTCGCCAAGGTTTTCGTCCCGCCCGACGGCGCCTGTTATGAGTGCGCCATGACCGAGAACGACTATCGCCTGATCAACCTGCGGTACAGCTGCCCCTTGCTGCGCAGGGAAGATCTCCTGGCCGGCAAGGTGCCCACGGCGCCGACGATCGCTTCGATGATTGGCGGTCTGCAGACGCAGGAGGCGCTCAAGCTGATCCACGGCATGCCAGTCGACGAAGGCCACGCCCTGGTATTTAACGGCGCCGCCAACCAGTTCTACAAAACGCGTTATCCGCACCGGGAAGACTGCCTCAGCCACGATACCTGGCCGACGCCGATCGAACTGCCGCTGTCGGCCGACAATACAGCCGCCGAACTGTTCGCCGCCGCCGCCCCGCACTTCGAGGAAGGAACCGCCCTGGAGCTGCACCTGGAACGCGACCTGATCCTGGACCTGTACTGCGGGAAGTGCGATCAACGGCAGCGGATGATGAAGGCCCAGCTCTCCGTCAGCATGCGCGACGCGGCCTGTCCCACCTGTGGTGAGACGGGGAAACCGAACATGGTGCATGCGGTCGCCGCTAACTCGCCGCTGGTGGAAGAAAAGCTCCGCTCGCTCGGCATCCCGCCGTACGATATCGTCCGCATCACCAGCCCCACGGCCGAACAGGTGTTCCTGCTGGCCGCCGATCGTCCGGCCAGGCGACCGGCTTAGAACGGTTCAAAAGGGTGCGGTTGCGCCGTCTTCTACGTCGCTCTGGTTTTCCTCATTGCGCTGGCGTTCCTCATTGCGCTGGCGTTCCTCTTCACGCTTCCGTTCTTCCTGAAGATGGAACGCACGGAAGGGGTTTTCGAGCGGCGCCCCGTCCTTCGCCCCTGCCCTGTTCGATCCAGCAGGGCCTCGCGGTGTTTCGGGCTCGCCTGATTTCGGGAGTCGCCCCCCCAGTCCCACGCGGGTGGCGTTACTCTTGCGCAGGACGGCTGCGATCTTCCTCTGCAGCTCAATCCGCCGCTCGATCTGACGGCGGCGATCTTCCTCCGCATTACCGGTCATGGCAGCCGCCTCTTCGGATTTGGCCTCTTCCACAAGGGCGGCGATTTCCAACTGCGTCAGAATGGGCAGTTGACCCAGCAGTTGACCCGGTTCCTGCTGCTGTTCCTGCTGGAAATTCAGATTCTGCATCTGGCCGAGCATCTGCTCCCGGCGGAGGCGTTCCTGCTCCGCCTGTTCGCTCTGGAGTCGGCCCAGCGAAAACAGCATCGTCGGCAGGCCTGTCAGGATCGAGATACCCATAATCCAGAAAAACAACTTTGCCACACGAGCGCCGCTGAAACCCGTTTCCTGCTGCTGGGGATTCGGGAGCCGATATTTTTCGACCGCATCAAGATTGGGCCGGGAGTGCAAATCAGACATCAAATCAATCCTCAGCAAGCGGCGAATGCAAGAGTGCGCAGACGAAGATATTCAGCGGGCGACGCCAATGCCCTGGCGCCCGACTCTGGCAAGAAAACTACAGCCCTCAAAGAAACGAATGGTTGTACTCTAACGTTCCGCATTACCAGAATCAACTCGCTGCCGGGCCACGCGAATCGCCCGTTCATGCAGGATGCGGCCGGCGTTATTCGTCGGGCCCAGGCAGAACGGACGGGGCTGTCCCCTCCCGCTGCTCCTGGATCCGTTCCGGTGGGTAAGGGTGCTGCTCTGCATCGCGATGGATGGCGTCCATCCCACCGAGCAATAACGGCAGGGCGGCCAGGATCGTGAGCAGCACCAGGAATAGAAAAAGCATGCTCCCAAAATTCAATCCGAAGCCGAAGTACTTTTGCTGCTCCTGGCGCGGTTGCTGCGGCGGGAGTTTTTCCACCGATTCAGGATCGAGATCGGACGGAGAAGGCAAATCGGACATCGGAAGAATCCTCAGCAATCGCGGGATGCAACGTTTTATCCCGGCGGACACCGTGAGCGCGAGGGTCCGTTCGCGCCGCTTACCGCCGGTACTGCTTTTTCAGCTGTCGGGTCAGTTTATCCGGCGACGCCGCATACAGTTCTTTCCCCAGCGCGAAAGCCGCTTCGTGCAGGGTCCGTCGACGCTGGTCGATCAACGCGAAGAGCAGTTCATGGGCGGGCTCCAGCGGGGCCTCGGCCGGTGTGATCAGCCCGCGGAGATTCGCCAGGTCGTGGTCGTCGCCCAGCAGGTCGGCCAGTTCTTTCAATTGTCGCCGGCGGCCTTTGAAGTTCTTGGGCCACATCTGCACCAGCAGCCGCACATGGTACCAGTGGTACTTGGCGTGCTTCCGCCATTCGTGCAGGTTATGGGCGGTCGGCTCGTCCAGGGCGACCTGCATCGCTTCCCGGCCGGCTTGATAGGTCTTTTTGAAGCCGCCGCCAAATGCGGCGAAGCCTTTTTCCGATAGCTTCCAGTCGCCGATTCGCTCCCGGGCGGCCCGCATCTGCTTTTCAAAGGCAGCCAGCCGCTGGTCAACGTCCCCTTCTGCTGCGGCGATTTGATTGCGGCGTGTTTCCAGCGTAGCCCTGATCGCCGCCAGGGCGGACGGCTCCAGCAACTGGGCGAAGTGATCGCGGAGCTTGTCAAACGCCGTCAGCACCGTGGCGGCGTCGCGGGCCTGGGAGAGTTGCGAGGCGGCCTCGCGAAAATGAGCGTTCTCCTCGGCGTAGGTTTTCCCCAGGGCGGGCCGCACCAGGCGGAGAAGACCCCGCAGTTTTTTGCAGTGCTTGCGCACCTGGTGCACGATCGTTTCGCGAGGGAGCTCCTGGTCGTGGATCTCGACAAGCGCGGTATCGATCTGAGCCAGCGCGACGCGGCGCAGCCCTTTGTTGGCGGACTCTTTGTTGATGAAAACAAAACTCATGGTGCGGTTCTCAAGGGGTGCGCCCTGGGCGCTGTGGGGATGCGGCGGGGCATGGCCGCCTGCGATTGTTGCGACGGCCGCCCTGTGGCGGCTTGCCTGGTCGCGCTGCGTTTCCGGGCCCTGGCTGCTCCCCGGTTTCTGGTTGATCCATTACAATGTCGACGGTGAGGAAGCCCAACCTGGCGTTCTGCCGCGTGTCACTTCGGTCAAGCCGTACTTGCCGACTCCCCCCCCATGCGGTTCTCGATGTTTCTGGGCGAGGAGCCCGTTCCATGGCGGATGCATTAAAACAAACGGCTTTACATGACTGGCATGCAGCAAATGGCGGTCGCCTGGTGGATTTCGCTGGGTGGAAGATGCCAATCCAGTATACCACGATCACCGCTGAACACCTGGCCGCCCGGAAGGCAGCCGCGCTGTTCGATGTGTCCCACATGGGCCGCTTCCGGTTCGAAGGGCCCGGCGCGGGGGCCTTTCTCGATACCCTGCTGACCAGACGGGTCACCGACATGAAGGCGGGCCAGATTCGCTACTCGCTGGTCTGTAACGAGCAAGGGAACATTCTCGACGACGTGCTGGTCTACCGGGTCGATGATCCGGCCGGGTTGGATTACTTTGCCCTGGTCGTCAACGCCAGCAACCGCAGCAAGATCGCCGCCTGGATCCAGCAGCACCACGACCCAGCCTACGATTACACCATGGCGGACCAGACCGAAGCCACCGCCATGATCGCCGTGCAGGGGCCGCTGGCCCTGGATATTGCCCAGAGCGTCGTGGTCGCCGACCTCCTGGCCATGCCCTACTATCACGGCCAGATTACCGAAATCGGCGAACGCCAGGGACTGGCCAGTCGGACCGGTTACACGGGCGAAGACGGCTGCGAGCTGGTCGTGCCGTCGGAGTACGCCGTGGAACTGTGGGAACACCTCCTGCGTGAAGGCGAATCCGAAGGCGTCCTGCCCGCCGGCCTGGGGGCCCGTGACACGCTGAGACTGGAAGCAGCCATGCCCCTGTACGGGCACGAGTTGTCGGAAGAGATCAATCCGTACCAGGCCGGGCTGAAGTTCGCCGTGAATCTGAAAGACCGCAAGTTTGTCGGTCGCGACGCCCTGGCGCAGATTCGCACCGCCGGCAACCAGCCGCAACGGGTCGGGATCGAGCTGGTCGGCCGACGCGCCCCGCGGGAAGGATACGTGGTGTACCTGGGCGACGAAGAAGTCGGCTATGTCACCAGCGGCGTGTTCTCGCCGACGCTGGAAAAAGCGATCGGCATGGCGTACGTCGCTGAATTCGCCAGCCAACTGGGAACCGAGCTTTCGGTCGATATCCGCGGCCAGCGAGCGCTAGCCCGCGTGGTCGCCATGCCGTTCTATCAACGTCCGGCTAACTGATGCGGGGTTTCGACCTCCCAGGTTTCGACGACGACGACCTGCGTGGTGCGAACCCTCGCGCAGGAAAGGCGGCTGTCGGATGCCCGGGGTTGTCCCGTTTGCAGGCTTGTCGGCTGCGGGTTCCAGGTCTACATTCTAGTTTTCCTTCGATGGAGTTTTCACTGTGAAGCCGGAAGATCTGCTGTATCGAGAATCGCACGAATGGGCCGCCATTGAAGAAGAGGGCGGGTCCAAGATCGCCACCATAGGAATCTCGGCATTCGCTGTGGAACAATTGACGGACATCACCTACCTGGCCTTGCCGCAAATCGGCAAGCAGGTCGCCGCTGGCGAAGAAATCGGCGAGCTGGAATCCGTGAAAGCGATCGCTTCGATCTACAGCCCCGTCACCGGCGAAGTCATCGCCGTGAACGAAACGCTGCCGGAGAAACTCGAACTCTTGAACGACGACGCCTATAACGACGGGTGGGTCGCCAAGATTCGCGTCACCGACGATAGCTCTCTCAGCGGCCTGCTCGACTACGCCGCCTACACCAAACAGTGCCAGGAAGGCTGATCGCCGTCGCTTCGTCCCAGCGTCCGGGCCAGCATCAGCAAGCATGGAATGGCCCGCTGGAAGTCCCACGTAGCCGAACTCGCCAAAGTTTGGCCGCTGTCTCCCAGGCGCCAGGTTCCTCCCTCCAAAGTCTGGCGACTGCGGCTATGTCCCTGCGTTTGACGGAAAATTGCCAGTACGTCGCTGGTTTTTTGTGGTTTTGATTCAACCTGAGAACGAATGCCCGACTCGGCCCGTATTTCTAAACAGAATGCGATTGCTGGGCGCCGCCGGCAGCGTCAAGGTTGTGCGCAAGCGTTACAACCGACGAACGACCAACGGGTAGAGGCCGATTACGGCCGCTGACTGGTTGAGAAATCGGGAATCGCCTGACTACCATAGAAACCGTTGACCTTCTGTACTTGCCCTCGCACGGATCGCCCATGAGCAATTTTTCCCAGCCCCGCGATTCTGGAGCGAGCGAAGCCAACCTGATCCGTGAGGCTTTTTGTCAATTGAGCGATCAACTCTTGACCGCGAAGAGCGAAACCACCGAAGACCGGGCGGCCCTGCTGGAGCAATTGCTTGGGCCTAATGTTTGCCGACGCCTGGGCATTTACTCGATTCCCGCTGACTTTCTGCTGTCGGTCGTGATTCCCGTCTATAACGAAGAGAAAACGATCGCCCGGGTAATCGAACGGGTAAGGCAGATCGACCTTCCCTGTGAGATGGTGATCGTCGACGACTGCAGCCAGGATGGGACGCGTGCCGCATTAGAGGCGTTCCGCGATGCGCCTGATATTCGTCTGGTGTTCCATGAGAAGAACCAGGGGAAAGGGGCCGCCCTCAAATCCGGTTTTGCCGCCGTGTCGGGCGATGTGGTGGTCATCCAGGACGCCGACATGGAATACGATCCGCGCGACCTGCGTCAGCTGCTGCAGCCGATCCTGGAGAACGAAGCCGACGTGGTCTACGGCAGTCGCTTCAGCGGTTCCGACCATGCCGTTTCGCCGCTGTGGCACCGCTCTGGCAACCAGCTGATCACGGCGATGGCAAACCTGGCGACTGGCCTGAAATTCACCGATGTGGAAACGTGCTACAAAATGTTCCGCCGGGAACTGATCGATCAAATGACGCCGACGCTGCGTGAAAAGCGGTTTGGCATCGAGATCGAAATGACGTGCAAACTGGCCCGCCGAAAAGATGTGCGATTCCACGAACGGCCGATCAGCTATAACCGCCGGTCCTACGCCGAGGGGAAAAAGATCGGCTGGCGCGACGCCGTCCGCGCCTTCTGGTGCATGCTGCGGTATTAAGCCTGCGGAAGGGGTCCTCTTGCCGCGATCCTTTTGCAGCCGGTTAACTCGGCCGGGCGTTGATCGGTTATCTTACCGTGCCAGGGCCGTCGGGTCGGCGGATGCGTGCGGCATCGCCTGGCGGAAACAGCCCCCGGATTGCTGGTTAATGGATCACCGTGCTTCATGCCGTCGCCCTGGCTCCTCATTCTGACTCCCACCGCAGGCGAGCGCGACGCGCTGGCCAGCCGGACGGGTTTGGACGGCGCGACGATCGAACTGTGCGGTTTTGGCCCGATCGCCGCCGCGGCGCGTACGGCCGCATTGCTGGCCCAGCTGCGACCCGCTCGGGTGCTGCTGACGGGTCTCGCCGGAACTTACGATAACGTCCTGCCCCTTGGGGCCGCGTTTGCCTTTGAGTCGATCGCGATCGATCGTCTGGGAGCGGGCGAGGGGGAGCGTTACCAGCCCGCGTCCGACATCGGTTTTTCCCAGTGGCCTGAACCGCCAGGGCCGATCGAACAACGGTTGGCGTTGTGGCAACCGCCTGGCCTGGCGACGGCTGGGCTGTTGTTGACGACCTGCACCGCTTCGGCGGCGGCCAGCGAAGCGGCTGGCAAACGGGGCCTGTTTCCCGAAGCAGTCGCCGAAGATATGGAAGGCTTTGGCGTCGCCCTGGCCTGTGCGCTCGCGGGCGTTCCGTTGGCGATTGTCAGGGGAATATCCAACCTGGCCGGAAACCGCGACAAACGGGAGTGGCGAATCGACGCCGCCCTGGCCGCAGCGGGCGATCTGGTCGAGCAGCTTGTAGGATCCATCGACGAGGAGAAACCGCAGTCATGAGCCGCCCGATTCACTTGGGAATTTCCACCTGTCCGAACGATACGTTCGCCTTTCACGGCATCCTGGAGAAGAAGGTCGACCTGCGCGGCCTGGAGTTTCGCACGGAACTGCTCGACGTGCAGGAGCTGAACGATCGGCTGTTTCGCGGCGACTTCGACGTGGCCAAGGCCAGCTTCCATGCGGCCCTGCTGCTGGCGGACGAGCTGGGCGTGTTGTCATCGGGCTCGGCGCTGGGGTTCGGCGTGGGACCGCTGCTGCTATCCGCGCAGCCGGATTCCCGGCCGGAGGATGCGTTTGTCGACGACCGGGGCGGTCCGCGATCTCCGCGCGTGTTGTGCCCGGGCCGCACGACAACGGCCGCCTTGTTGTACCAGCTGTTCCATCCGGGCCAAGGGCGAATAGAGCATGTCGTCTTCTCGGAGATCATGCCGGCATTGCAACAGGGCGCCGCCGACTTTGGCGTGTGCATCCACGAAGGCCGCTTTACCTGGCAAGAGCATGGGCTAGGCCTCGTCGAGGATCTGGGGCAGGTCTGGGAACAGGCGACCCAGGCCCCGCTGCCGCTGGGCGGCATTCTGGCCAGGCATGCGTTGGGGGCGGAAACGCTGCATGCGGTGCAGCAGGTGGTGGCCGATTCGGTCGCCTACGGCCTGGCGAACCGGGAGGAAACGGCGGCAACCATGCGACGGTACGCCCAGGAGTTTAACGACGACGTGCTGTACGCCCATGTCGATTTGTACGTCAACGCTTACACGGAGCATCTGGGCGAGGCGGGCTCGGCCGCGCTAGCCGAACTGGCGCAGCGGGCCGCAGCCGCCGGCGTGATCCCCCATGCGGCTCAACTTACCGTCATCGAGTAAAGGTGGAGCATCACAAAGATTCAAGGTGAGATGTAGTGGACCTGGCCACAAGTCCTTCTTCTTTCACGATGTCGAAGGGACTTGTGGCCAGGTCCAATCAGTTGCAAAAGGAACTTGTGGCCAAATCCACTGCAGTGTGACACAGGTTTTTCCGCCCCATTCCCCACTTCCCATTCGCGACGCATGGATTCTCCTCTGGCGACTTCCGGTAGTGTGTGGCGGCCGATGCTGCTGCTGGCCTGGCCGGTGCTGGTCGAGCAGATGTTGTCGTTGCTGGTGGGCTACACCGACTGGTGGCTGACAGGGCATTACTTTCGCGGCGACGCTTTTCCTGCCGCCATGGGGCTGATGTCGTATGTGCTGTGGATGTTGCCGAACTCCTTTGCCGCGGTGGCGATCGGAGCGACGGCGCTCGTCTCGCGGCAGATGGGGAAAGGCGATCCGGCCAAAGCGTCGCACATTATGAACCAGGCGCTGCTGGCGGGGGCCCTCTTTGCCACCGGAGCAACGCTGGCGATTGTTTTTTGGGGGGAGGCCTTTATCGCATTGATGCAGCTGTCCGATGCGGCGGCCCCTTTGGCGGAGAGTTACCTGCGCACGCTGACGCCGGTCGTGCCGTTCATCATGTTCAACCAGGTCGGAGCGGCCTGCTTGCGTGGAGCGGGGGACACGGTGACAGGGTTTGTCGCGCAGTTGTGCGTGAATGTGGTGAACATCTCTCTCAGCACGGCGCTGGTCAGCGGCCTGGGACCCTTTCCGGACTGGGGCTGGGGGGGACTGGCTCTGGGCACGGCGTGCGGCCATGCCACCGGCGGGTTGATCGTGCTGCTGGCGCTGCTCCGGGGCAGGGCCGGCCTGCGGGTGAATTTTCGTCTGCTGCGACCGGACTGGGAGATTCTGCGGCGACTGCTGCGGATCGGCGTGCCGGGCGGGATCGACGTCGCCATCATCCTGGCCTGTCACCTGGCGTATGTGGCCATTATCAACAGCCTGGGCGACGCGGCCGCCGGCGCCCATGGCCTGGGGGTGCATATCGAATCGCTGGCCTACATGCCAGGCTCCGCGTTCCAGGTGGCGGCCGCCACGCTGACAGGGCAGTACCTGGGAGCGGAGAAGCCTCGCCAGGCGATGCAGGGCATCCTGGCGTGCACGCTGGCCGGCGGCACGCTGATGACGCTGGCGGGCTGCGTCTTTTTCTTTCTCGGATCGTATCTGACGCACTTTTTTACCGGCGACAACGATCCAGCCATGGCGCTGCGGACAGCCGGACTGCTGAAAATTGTCGCCGTGTCGATGCCGTCGCTCGCGGTGTCAATGATTGTCACCGGGGGACTGCGGGGAGCGGGCGACACGCGCTGGCCGCTGCTGTTTACGCTGATCGGCTTTCTCGGCGTACGCATCCCGGGAGCATGCTGGCTGGCGTATGACCAGATCACGCTGTGGGACGGCTTTGTCATCACCGGCTGGAACTGGAGTGTCGAAGGAGCCTGGTGGGCGATGGTCTGCGACGTGGTCCTCCGCAGCTTGCTGGTGACAGGCCGACTCTGGCAAGGCGCCTGGAAAGACGCCCGAGTGTAGCAGGGCAAGGCTGCAGGACGATACGTTCCGTCCGGACGTCTGGCTATGCGGCCGCCGGCCTACGGCGCCGCCTGGATGGCGTTGAGCGCTTCGGTCGCCAGCTGGGCGATGGCGGGATCCTTCCCCTGCGTCAGCTTCTGGATCGCGGGAGCCGCCGACGCGGCCTGCGGCCCGATGCGTCCCAGGCAGATGAGCGCCAGTTTCTGCTGGCGATCGCTGCTTGTTTCCAGGCCGGCAATCAGGGCAGGGGTCGAACCGGCGCCCCAGGCAACCAGCGAGTCGCCCGCTTCGGCGGCAAGGTCGTCATCGGGATTGCCGAGCACGGCGACCAGATCAGGAGCGGCTGCCGCACCGCCGGGGAGCTGGCCCAACCGGCCGGCCGCCACGCGACGAACGCTGGCGTCGGTATCGGTTTTGAGAGCGTTCCGGTAAGCGGCGATGGTCACTTCCGGCGCGGCGATTTTGGAGATGGCGTACAAACAGGCCAGGCGTACGCGGGAGCTGGAATCGCCGACCGAAGCCTGCTGGAGCGCAGGCAAGGCCGCCCTCCCGGCGGAGCCCAGCCGGCTGAGCGTACGGGCGACCTCGCCGCGGTTCGCTTCTTCGCCGCCGCTGGCCAGCAGCTTCGAAAGCGGACCGGCCGCCGCGGCCAGCTTCTCTGGGGGCAAGCGTTTGTGGGCCTGGAGGGCAATGTGACGAATCGTGCTGTCGCTGTCGGACAGGGCGGCCGTAAAGGCGCCAACAATCGCGGCGTCCTCCGGATTGAAGTACTCCAGCAGATAAATCGCAGCGCCGCGGCGGACGGCGTCGTTGGAATCTCCCAGCAATGGACGCACCTTGACGATTGATTCGGGGCCCAGCCGTTCCAGCTCGGCCATCTGCTGGACATCGATCTTCCAGTGGCCGTCCACTTCAACCGCCAGCCCCGCCACCGACTCCCGCAATTGCGCGTCGACCGAAGAAGCAGGAGGCAACGGCGGCGCCTGGGGAGCTGCCGGCAACGGCGGAACAGGTCCCGGAGGATTGTGCGTTTTCACATCGGTGGACGCGCCCGGCTGCGAAGTCGCCGCTGTCTCGGCGGGCGTGGTCGCAGGGGAAGAGGCAGTCGTCGGCGCGGGAACTGTCGCTTCCGGCTGCGTGTTGCCGCCGCAACCGATTGTCGCGACCAGTAAAAGCCACCATGCTTTACGCGCCATGAAAAATCATCTCCACACAGAAAGGATGCACTGTCGGCCGCCGGTTGAACGGGCCGCTAAAGACAAGGTCAGGTCGAAAGTCGGTGTCGCCTGGAACGGGAATCAAAGCAGGAACCGAGTGCGGACCTGGGGAAAACAGACCTCCCTTGCCGGCGCAAAGGGCGACGCAGGGAGATCGACCCGCGCGGCGCCTGGCGAGGAAGGGAAGCGAGTTCTCCAGGAGAATCCCCGGCTGCATCCTAGCGGTTGCTGCGACAGGGCGTCAACAATTGCGGCCGCCAAAGTTACGCGGAATACCAATGCAAACAGCCTGCTCGCGATTGCCGCGGCAGGCTGTCTGCTTCTCACATTCGCGTAGCGGTAGGGAAGAAACCTGCTCCCAGGCGCCGAGGGCGGCAATCGTTTGCGACGACGATCACCGGTTGTGGACCGCCCTTGCTGGACGATCGCATCGGCCTGGCGGGAGTCGGTTCGTATCCGGGCTACTTGCCTGCTTAGTAAGGCGAGCCCGTTCCCGGGTCGACGTTGCCGACCATGTGGAAGTGGTTATGGTCGATATAGATGACTTCGACAGAGTCTTCATCGACGGTCGTGTAAGGCACCGGCCAGCCGACCCGCGTGACCTCGGTGAAGTAGATCGTGCACTTGTAGTGGGCATGGTGCAACTGCACGGGGCCCAGCAGCGGCACGACACGGGGCGGATCCAGGTAGTCCGCGATTTTTTCTTTCACGATACGAATGTTGTTCCGCTGTACTTCGTGGAACATCGGCAGGCCGCCCTGAATCGGACGGGCTTGTCCGAAGCGGACCATGACTTCGTCATCGCTGGGAACGTCCAGGGCGATCGCGGGACTGCCCGGCGTAATCGGTCCTAGAACGGCCGCCCTTTCATATCTTTCCTGCAGCCAGAACTTGTCTTCCTGGCGTTTCTGGAAATAGGGAGAAACAGGGATCGGCACGCCCAGGTAACCCAGCGAGAAACCGATACGGGTGACACACCCTGTGCTGGCGACGCTCGTCACGGCGAGGAGGCTGCAGAGGGCGATCGATAACAATCGAGGCGACATGATCATTCCTTGATCGATGAGGCGAAACTACGCGAATGTGACGGTTCGGTAGCGCTAGAGCGATACCGCCGGAAGCGACGATGTGAGTTTGTCGCTAGATAGCTTTATCGTGATAACCTGGAGGGAACTTGCAGGTTTTTAGGGTTGCGACGATATTTTTATCTGTTCCGATCGTTTTCGTGAGGCGGACGAAGCGGTGAAACCCACCCCTAGAGGGGTGGCGGCGTTAATCATCGTCGCGGAATCCTGGTGGATTGCCGCCGCGCTCGATACAATGACGCCGCAGCAGCCAGCACCTGATTTTTTACGGGAAAGAGTCTATCTATGAGTTCCTTCGATCCGTACGCCTCCCCGCAAGATCATTTCGGCGGGGCAAAACCCGCTCCTGCCGGCAAAGGCATGATGGGGGACGGCTCCCAGCCGCCACACGCAATGCAGATGGATTACATGCGATGCTGGACGATCCTGTTTGAGCGACCCAATGGTTTCGGCCTGGTCTGCATTCTAGGGGCGGTCGGCCTGTTTATTCCGTATATCGGCCAGGTGGTCGTGATCGGATACGCCATCGACGCCTGCGAGGCCATTCGCCGCGGCGTGCGACGCGATTTTTGCGACTTTGATTTTGGCCGCTTCGGCGAGTACCTGCTCCGCGGTCTCTGGCCCATGCTCGTGGCGTTGATTGTGATGTTTCCCATTGTCCTGGGCATTATGGTCATTGCCTTCGTTCCAATGATGGGCGCTGCCGCCATGATGGACGGCGGCGGAAATGGGGCGCTTCCTGTAGTAGGGATCCTGATCATGGTGGGGGCATTCCTGCTCGCATTTGTGGCCGGAATGCTGGGGACTGCCGTTATGATGGGCATGCAGGTACGCGCCGCCTTCGCCCAGAGCCTGGGCGAAGGCTTCAACGTGGGCTGGGCCTGGGATTTCCTGAAACGGACCTGGCTGGAAATGATTCTGGGACTTTTCCTGCTGTCGATGATCGGCGGCGTGGTGATTAATGTTGGTCTTCTGTTGCTGTGCGTCGGGGTCATTCCTGCGATGGGACTGATGATGGTCGCCAACTGGTTCTTTCTGGGCCAGCTCTATGAACTGTATTTGTCGCGCGGCGGTCAGCCGATTCCGCTAAAGGCGCCCAAGCCCGAGGCCGTTTCCCGCTGGCAAGCGCCGTAGTCGCACCGTAGCTGATCGGGCGACGCCGATCGCAACCAGGGTGGGCCGTCTGGCTGGCCCCCTTTTATTGACTCCGTGAGGAAGATGTCCCGATGCTGCTTGCTTTAGAAACTTCCTCGCGCGAAGCTTCGGTCGCCCTGTTTCGGGACGGCGAACTGGCTGCCCGGGCCGATTTGCCGGCAGGGGAAACGACGGCCCAGTCGCTCACGCCAACGATCCAGCGGCTGCTGCAGCAGGCGGAAGTCCGGGCGAGCGATCTGGAAGCGATCGCCGTGGCGCAAGGGCCGGGTTCTTTTACGGGCCTGCGAATTGGCGTGGTGACCGCCAAAACGCTCGCTTATGCAGCCGGAGCGCAGCTGATCGGGATGGATACGCTGGAAGTCATCGCCGCCCAGGCCAGCGAAGAGCCGGTCGAGGTGCAGGTGGTGCTGGACGCCCAGCGGAAGCAGCTGTTTTATGGCCGGTTCGCCGTGACTCCCGGCGCTCGACCGCAAGTGCTCGCAGCCACCTCCATTCTGGACCAGCCGGCCTGGCGGGCCCAGCTTCAGCCAGGCGATCTGGTGACGGGACCCGCGCTCCACAAGCTGGCGAGCTCCCTGCCGCCCGACGTAAGACAGGCTTCAGACGATCTCTGGCGGGCCGACGCCGTCACGGTGGGCCGCCTGGCCCTGGAACGCCTGGCCCAGGGCGAGGTCGACGATTTATGGTCGCTGGAACCCCATTACCATCGCCTGAGCGCAGCCGAAGAAAAAGCGAACCAGCGATAGCGGAGCCCCACCATCAAAAATGGATGCCCCCTGTAGTGGACTCGGCCACGCGTCAAGCTCCCGAGATACTATAGTAGTCTCGGCTACGAGTCTCTCTCCCGGCTTGACGTCAAACAAACTCTCAGCCGGGTCCACTCCTCTGCAACCGAGCGTTGACAAAGCGCTAGTTTCGCCCGTCCAGGCGTAGCATTCTTCCGCGTTATGGGTTTCGGCCCTTTATCTCGTGAGAGGACGCCGCGACGGGGTTTGTCGTCGGGCAGCAAGAACGTCTTCTGTTCAGCTTGTTCCTTTCTATACAGGCTGCGGGTTCCGGCTGCGTAATGCGGCGTTTGGCGGGCTTTTGCGGCAAATGTCAAAGTTTAACGATCAGGGGGTTTATTCGTTCGTTGCCTGGAATTCTGGATTTTCCTGCACGGAGGGTTCGATGAAGAGTCCTATCAAACCTAGCGCTGCGCGACTTGCGCGGTTCGAAAATCCCAACGGGGGGACCTGATATCGCAACCTGGCTTGAAGGCGGGGTCAGTGAGCGGTTGAGGGTCTACCTGGGCAATGTCTGTTTGCCCCGGACCCCGATTTACTGCAAGGAGAGCGGTTAAATGTCTTGGAAGTTCGGCGCCTTTGGCGTAATGATCCTGGCGACGTCGGCCGGATCGGCAATTGCTCAAACGACGGAATTTGATTACTACCGAAATACCCGCCCCACCGTTGTCGCTGCTGGGGCGACTCAGCCTTCGCAAATTCAACGCGTTTCCGCTGAGGAAGCGGTTGTCGACGACGCCGCGGTGGCGCCTCCGGCAATGAGCTATGCACCGCAAATCGATTCGTATTCAGCCGCTGGCTGCTGCGATACCGGTTGCGATAGCGGGTGTGCTGGCAACGGGTGCTGCTCTTCGGGACATTGCGGCGGCGGATGCTCGCTGTTCGGCTGCTGCCCCCATGAAGACGCCTGGACGTTGTTTACCCCCTGTGAAGGTTCGCGGCTGAAACTCGGCGGCTGGCTCAACGGCGGTTACATTTACAACGGCCAGGGCAGTGGCACCACCACGGCCCCCATGGGCTTTACGAACCCCTCCAATGAGTTCATCATGAACCAGGTGTGGGGTTTTGCCGAAGTGGAAGTGGATTCCAGCGGCTCGGAATGGCAAATGGGTTTCCGTGCCGATTACATCTTCGGCACCGACGCCAACGACACCCAGTCGTTCGGCGACCAGGAAGGCGACTTCAAGTGGAACTCCAGCGGTTACTACGGTTCTGCACTGCCCCAGGCGTACCTCCAGTTTGGCGGTAACGACTGGACGGTCAAAGTGGGTCACTTCTACACCATCATCGGTTACGAAGTGGTCCAGGCGACCGGCAACTTCTTCTACTCGCACGCTTACACGATGGTCTACGGCGAACCCTTTACGCACACCGGTGTGCTGGTTAGCAAAGAACATTGCGGCGTGACCTACACCGCGGGTTACACCAACGGTTGGGACAGCTGGTTCGACAACGTCCTGGACGCTCACACGTTCCTGGGCGGTATCAGCGCTCCGATCGGCGACAAAGTGACCTTCAACTGGGCGTGCTCCGCCGGTCAGTTCGGCGACGGTTCCATCCGTACCGATGGTACGCCTGGTGCGGTTGGCGACATCTACATGAACAGCTTCGTGATTGATGTCCAGGTTACCGACAAGATCAACTATGTGTTCCAGCATGACTACGGGGTGAACAACGCCGGAGCCGGCAACGCGGCCACCGGAGCTCCCGGCGGAGTGGGCGAATGGTACGGTATCAACCAGTACCTGTTCTACACCGCGAACGATTGCTGGAAGTATGGCGCCCGCTTTGAGTGGTGGCGTGATGACGACGGCTTCCGTACCGGCAACGAAGGTGATTACTACGATTTCACGATCGGCGCCAACTACTCGCCGAACGCGAACCTCACCGTTCGTCCGGAACTTCGCTGGGATCGCTTCAGCGGCGGCGCCGTCACTCCCTACGATAACGGCACCAGCAACCAGCTGTTCACCGCGGCGGTCGACTTCATCGTCACCTACTAAGCTCCGCGTTTGAAAAGTTGACATTCAGTCACGACGGGAACCTCGATGAGGTTCCCGTTGTGCATTTCTTGGGTCGCCCAGTGCAAAAACTGGCCACGGAGGAAGAAAACGTCGGTTCTCTTTCGCAATTCCTTGAGGTACGATTCTCAGAAGGCGTTCCTTGTCCCGGAACCGCCGCCAGGGAGAAACGATGCCAATTGCGATAGAAAGAACCGATGGACCCGGCCTGCAGTCGTGCGCAGCACGCGAGTCGGCGCTGCTGGCCCCTTACGCCATGCACAGCTGCGACTCGGCCGGTCGCCGTTACGAAGAACCGCTGCACTCTTACCGCGGACCGTACCAGCGCGATCGGGATCGCGTCGTGCATAGCTCGGCGTTCCGTCGTCTCAGTGGGAAAATGCAAGTTTTCACCGGAGAAATGGGCGACTACCACCGCACCCGCCTGACTCACACCCACGAGGTCGCCTCGATTGCCCGCACCATCGGCCGGGCCTTGCGGTTAAATGAAGACCTGATCGAATCGCTCGCGCTGCTGCACGACATTGGCCATCCGCCTTACGGCCACGCTGGCGAGGCCGCCTTGCGAGAGTGTCTGCGCGACCAGGGCGGTTTTTCGCACAACCAGTTCGGCTTGACGATCGCGGAAGAACTGGAAACCTGCTACCCCGACTTTCCCGGCCTGAATCTGACCGCCGAGGTCCTGGAAGGACAAACGACCCGCGTCGACAAGGACCAGGGAGGCCGTCTGCTGGAGGTCCAGGTGGTCGATGCGGCCGACAGCATCACTTACGACGCACACGATACCGACGACGCCGTGAAACTAGGGCTGGTCTCTTTGGCCGATCTGGAAGAGACCACGCTGGTCCGGGAAAGCCTCGCTCGCGTGCACCGCCGGTACGCGGCCCTCGACGAAACGCTACTGCGAAGGGCGCTCGTTCATGAACTGATCGAACGCCAGGTCAGCGATCTGCTCATGCGGGCCGGCCCTGATTTGATGGACTCGGGCCTGCAGTCCGCCGAAGAAGCCCGGCGATCGGATGTGCGTCTGGGAGCAGGCGGAGAACTGGCGGAGCAGAAGCTTGAGCTGGAAAGGTTCCTGTTCCAGCGCGTCTATCGCCACCCACAAGTGACGTCCGTCTGTCGGCAGGCCCAGCAGCGCGTGCGGGAAATGTACGAGAACTACCTTCTTCGACCCGACCTGTTACCGGACCGCTACCAACGGCGGGCGGAAAGGATTGGCATCCGTCGCATGGCGGGCGAGTATATCGGCGGCATGACCGATCACTTTTTTAACGCCCTGCATCGTCAGTACCTGCAGTCGGGAAACGATACAACGCCTGGCCGGGACACGCCATTCCCCGACTAGAATCAAGACGTTCCAGCGATCGCTTCCCAGGCCCAGGCGACTGTCCGCGTCCAGGCCGCTTGCCAGCGAATTGTTTTTCAAGTGCTGAGCCGAAAACGGCAAGAATTCCTCGTCGGCTACTAGTCAGGCAAGCAGATCGACTGATAGAATACCCCCCACCGATGGCATGGCAGGCAGGCCGGCACAAAATCGTTGCGATGGCCCGCTCGGGGAGACACTGGCGGTCGGAGAATCTCCCCCCTCGGCGGGATCGGGCGCTTTCGCAATCCGAAGAGGCAAGTTACCTTGTGGTAGCCGTTTGTGTTTTTTCCACGTCAGGGGTGATCGACAAGGATTTTCCTTGAATCGAAGGATCATGCCCGGCGCCAGCGGCAGTGGTTTTCTGATTAGCCGTTTTTCCCAATGGGAGTTCGCCACGCGAAACTTGCGACATGGCGCTGTGGATTCTACGTTTTGTGTTCATCCTGGTTTCTGCAGGAGTAGGGGTAACGGTTATCCGCGCGCCCGAGCTGAGTAGCGCGCCCTTACTGGTGTTTAGCGTGGTCATGGCGTCCGCGTTTGCGATCATTGGCGTCGACGCGGTGATTCCGCGTAAACGGATTGAATTTATCTCAAGCGTTTACTTCGGCCTGGTCGTCGGCCTGCTGTTGACCTATATCGTGGTGATCGCACTGACGCCGCTTTTTCCGTCGCCCGATCCTATTCGCGATCGTGAAGCCCTGCCGGTCCGCGCGGCCGTGCAACTGGCCCTGGGTGTTACGCTCTCCTACATTTGCATCAGCCTGCTCATGCAAACCAAGGATGATTTGCGGTTTGTGATTCCGTATGTGGAGTTCTCCAAGGAAGTCAAAGGTCTCAAACCGTACATCCTGGATACCAGCGTGGTCATCGACGGTCGTATCTCCGATGTGGTGGAAACGGGCATCCTGGACAACCAGCTCATCATGCCGCGGTTTGTACTGAACGAGCTGCAGGGCATTGCTGACAGCAGCGATCGTTTGCGCCGCGCCCGGGGACGTCGCGGGCTCGATGTGCTGAATCAGTTGCGGGCCAGCCCCAAGGTCGACCTGAAGATCCACGACCGGGAAACGCCGGAAATGAGCGGCCAGCCCGTCGATATGAAGCTGGTGCTGCTGGCCAAGCACCTCGATGGCAAGGTCGTCACAGGCGACTACAACCTGAACAAGGTCGCCCGGGTGCAGAACGTGCCGGTGATCAACCTGAACGACATCGCCAACGCCCTCAAGCCGATCGTGCTGCCCGGCGAGGAGCTGCAGGTTTACGTCGTTAAACCCGGAGAGGTCGCGACGCAGGGGGTCGGCTATCTCGACGACGGCACCATGGTCGTCATCGAAGGGGGCCGGCCGTACATCAATCGCACGGTCAAAATCTCCGTCACCAGCGTGCTGCAGAACAGCGCGGGCCGCATGATTTTTGGCCGCTTCGACACCGAAGTGGGCGGACCCGAACAGGACAAGGCCGATCGGCCGCGTCGTACCGAATAGCCAGCATGAGCAGCCCCGCCGCCATGCGATCCGGCGATTGGCTGTTTGCCGGCAATTTCGCCGAACCATGATCCGATGAAAAGCATCTCTCCGTCGAGCGAACGCCGACAGCTGATCCAGCAACTGGAAGCACGCGGCATCCACAATCGCCGGGTGCTCCGCGCGATCGAGAACACGCCCCGCGAGCGGTTCCTGCCGACGGACCAGCAGGACCAGGCGTATGTCGATGAGGCGATTCCGATCGACTGCGGTCAGACGATTAGCCAGCCGTACATGGTGGCGATCATGACGGAGCTGCTCGACGTCGAACCGACCCACCGGGTACTCGAAATCGGCGCCGGCAGCGGTTACCAGTCCGCCATTCTGGCGCAACTGGCCGGCGACGTCACCGCCATTGAAAGGCATCGGCCATTGGCCGACTGTGCCCGACAAAGGCTGGAAAAGCTGGGACTTGCCAACGTGCGAATCCTGGTCGGCGATGGCATGCTGGGACATCCGCCCTCGCAGCCGTACGATCGCATCCTGGTCGCGGCAGCCGGTCCCGTCTGTCCGCCCGCCCTGCTTGAGCAGCTAGCGCCGGGAGGGATCCTGGTGGGTCCTTTCGGCCCGGAAAAGCAGCAGATTCTGCAGCGATTCCGGAAAACCGAACAAGGCGTAGCGTGCGAGAACCTGATTCCCTGCCGGTTTGTCCCACTGCTCGGCGGCCTGCCAGACGAACAGGCTGACTGAGCCTCGTTGGCGCCTCCATTCAGCGACGACCGGCGTCGCATTCCCCAGGAGCCACTAGTTTGACCCTGGTGCGGTGGTAGACGATACTAGCCGGCCAGAGAAACTACCGCGAAGAGTTAGCGCAACCAGAGAGGAGAACGGGAATGATGCAGCGAACAAGCAACTGGCGGCAAGCGTTCATACTGACGGCGCTGGGCGCCTGCCTGCTGGCGACGCCGGCGGTCGGCACGGCGGCCGAGAAACCCAACTTCGTTCTGTGCATGGCCGACGACCAGGGCTATGGCGATGTCGGCTACTATGGGAATCCGATCCCGAAAACGCCAACGCTCGATGCGATGGCGGCCGCGGGGCTGCGTCTGGATCGCTTCTACGCGGCGGCGCCGGTCTGCTCGCCCACCCGCGGCAGCGTCATGACGGGCCGACACCCGAACCGGTTCGCCTGTTTCAACTGGGGGCATACGCTGCGTCCGCAGGAGATTACCGTCGCCGAGGCGCTCCGCAAAGCTGGCTACGCCACCGGCCATTTTGGCAAATGGCATCTGGGATCGGTCCGTCCTGACAGTCCCGTTTCGCCCGGCGCTAGTGGCTTTGACACGTGGCTGTCGAGTCCCAACTTTTACGAAAACGACCCGCTGATGAGCCAGAACGGTAAGGTCGTACAGACCCAGGGCGAAAGCTCACGGGTCGCCGTTGATGCAGCGCTGGAGTTTATCGACAAAGCCGTCTCCGACAAGAAACCGTTCCTGGCTGTCGTCTGGTTTGGCAATCCCCACACCCCGCATCAACCGCCAGAGCGGCTGCGACAACTGTATCCCGATCTGCCGGCCAAAGAGCAGAACTATTACGCGGAAATCACCGGTATCGACGAAGCGATGAAGCACCTCCGCGAGCAGCTTCGCCAGCGCGGCGTCGCCGAGAATACGATCGTCTGGTACACCAGCGACAACGGCCCCCAGGGCGGCGGCGGCGGGATCGGTTCGGCTGGACCGTTGTCGGGCCGCAAGAGCTCGCTGCTGGAAGGCGGCATTCGTGAGCCGACGATTGTGGAGTGGCCCCGCCAGATCACCAAACCGCGCACCAGCGACGTTCCTTGCGGAACGGTCGACATCTATCCGACGCTGCTCGATCTGGCCGGCGTCTCCATGCCTGGTCAGCCGCCGCTCGACGGCGTGAGTCTGGCTCCTTTATTCCGGGATCAGCCGCAACTTCGCCCGCTGCCCTTGGCGTTCTGGGTCTATCCGGCCGCCGGACGCCCCATCAACAGCGGGCGATTGCTCCAGGCGATGGCGAACGAAGCCGCAGGACAAAAGGTCGAAACACCATACGGCAACGACGCCGACGCCGCGGAACTCGGCGGACCCTATCCTTACGACCCGATCCCAGGCGATGCGGCCCTCATCGACGGCGACTACAAGCTGCATCAGATCGCCGGAAAAGAGGGGCAATTCCAGTACAAGTTGTTCAACGTGCGGCTTGATCCCCAGGAGAAAACCGACCTTCACGAACAAGAGCCCGAAACGGCCGCCCGACTGCAGAAAGCCCTCGCGGCCTGGCAGAAATCGGTTCTCGACAGCCTCAATGGCAAGGACTATTAAACGGCCCGTTCCGCCCGCAGTTCGTCAGGCTGGAAGGCCAGCGCAGGGGAGGAGGCCACAACATCGCCACCCCCTGCTGGTCGGGTTCCCTGCCGTCGCAGGGCGGCGGGGCGCGGGTTCTTCGCTCTTCGCTGGAAGACCAAACCCTTGCCAGCCGTTATAATGCCAGGCGAAGGCTATTAGCCTTTGCCGTTTCTTCCGTTGCCCCTTTACCTTCCAGGCGCGATCTCCCTCAGCGCATCGAATGTACGATACGATCATCATCGGCGCCGGCATGTCGGGCCTGGCGGCTGGAATCCGGCTGGCGCATTACGACCAGCGGGTTTGCATCCTCGAACGCCACTATACGATCGGGGGGCTCAATTCGTTTTATCGCATGCGCGGACGCGATTACGATGTGGGTCTGCACGCGCTAACCAACTTTACCCCCAAAGGCGCCAAAAAGGGTCCACTGGCCCGGCTGCTGAGGCAACTGCGTTTCAAGTGGGATGAATTCGCCCTGGCGCCGCAGGTCGGATCCAAAATCGCGTTCCCCGGCGTCTCGCTGCAGTTCAACAACGATATCGAACTGCTCCGCTCGGAAATTGCGGCCGCCTTTCCTGCCGAGGTCGACAACTTTGATCGGCTGCTGCCGCAGATTGTCGACTACGACGACATCGATGAGAAAAATTACGGCCTGTCCGCTCGGAAAATGCTGTCGGAACAGTTCGGGAATCCGCTGCTGGTGGAAATGCTGCTCTGCCCATTAATGTGGTACGGCAACGCCCGCGAGCACGATATGGACTTCGGCCAGTTCTGCATTATGTTCCGCAGTATTTACCTGGAAGGGCTGGCCCGGCCGTTCGCCGGCGTGCGGCTGATCCTGAAACACCTGGTCCGCCGGTTTCGCTCCCTGGGCGGAGAACTGAAGCTGCGGTCAGGCGTGTCCGAGATCAAGGTCGACGGCCGTCGGGCGGGCGTTGTGGTGCTGGACGACGGCCAGGAGATCGAAGGGAAGCGGATTCTCTCCTCGGCGGGACGGCTGGAAACGCTACGCATGTGCGAGGACGTCTCCCGTGTCGACGTTACCCAGGCCGGCAGCCTGTCGTTTATCGAATCGGTCTCCATCCTGGACCGGCCGCCCCGATCGTTTGGCCACGACAGCACGATTGTGTTCTATAACGACAGCGACAAATTCCACTGGAAGAAGCCCACCGAAGACCTGTGCGATGTCCGCACCGGCGTGATCTGTTCCCCCAATAATTTCGCCTACGGACCGGAAGAAGGCGAACTGCCCGACGGCGTGATGCGGATCACCTCGCTGGCCGATTACGATCACTGGCGGAACCTGCCCGAGGATCGTTACGCGCTGGAAAAACTGCGCTGGTACGACCGGGCCGTGAGTTCGGCCGTGCGGTTTGCGCCCGACTATCGGTCGTATATCATCGACTCCGATATGTTCACGCCGACCACCATTCGCCGCTTTACGTGGCACGATAACGGCGCCGTGTACGGAGCGCCGGAGAAACAGCTCGACGGCAAAACCCACCTGGACAACCTGTTTTTGTGCGGGACCGATCAGGGTTTTGTCGGCATTATCGGCGCCCTGATGAGCGGCATCTCCATCGCCAATCAGCATTGCCTTCGCGAAGAATAGCAACCGGGCGACGGCCTGTTGCGGACCTCCCTTCCTTTCCCACAGGCAACGCCTGTTCCTGTTCCATGCCGAAAGATTTTCTCAAAGGCGCCGCCGACAGTTACGACGTGATCGTGATTGGCAGCGGACTGGCCGGTTTAACGTCCGCCAATATCCTGGGCCGAGCCGGTTATTCGGTGCTGTTGCTGGAGCAGCACTACAAGCTGGGCGGCATGGCGACCTGGTTCAAACGGCCGGGCGGTCATATTTTTGACGTCTCCCTGCACGGTTTCCCCGCCGGCATGATCAAAAGCTGCCGCAGGTACTGGTCGAAAGAGATCGCCGATTCGATCGTGCAGCTGGAGAATATCCGGTTCGACAACCCGATGTTCTCGCTGACGACCACTTACAATCGCGAAGACTTCACCCAGTTGCTGACCGGTCAATTCCAGGTGCCGGAAGCCACCGTCCAGGCGTTCTTTGACGCCGCCCGGGGGATGAACTTTTACGACGACCAGTCGCTCACGACCGGGCAGCTGTTCGAAAAATTTTTCCCCGGACGCGAGGATATCGTCCGCCTGCTGATGGAGCCGATCGTTTACGCCAATGGCTCTACGCTGGAAGACCCGGCCATCACCTATGGCATTGTCTTTTCCAATTTCATGTCCAAAGGGGTGTTCACCTTTGAAGGCGGCACCGATCGCCTGATCACCCTGATGCACCAGGAACTGCTCAAGAATAACGTCGATGTGCGGATCAACTGCGATGTAGAAAAGATCCATATCGACCAGGGCCGCGTCGCCGGAGCGACCGTTAACGGTCGCCGCATCAACTGCCGGTCCCTGGTTTCCAACGCCAACCTCAGGGCGACCATCTTCCACCTGATCGGCGAAGAATACTTCGACAAGAACTTTGTGGAAGCCGCCCGGGAAGTCCGGCTGAACAACTCCAGCACCCAGGTTTATATGGCCCTCAAGGCCGACGAACGTGTCGACGAGTCGGCCGGCGATCTGCTGTTCAGCTCGACCGCCGAACACTTCCGCACCGACCTGCTGCTCAGCCGCGACGTCACCAGCCGCACCTTTTCGTTCTATTATCCGCGCACCCGACCCGAGGGCCGTCCTCGCTGCCTCATTGTGAGCAGCACCAATGCGCACTACGCAGACTGGGATCTGGACGACGAAGCGTACGAAGCGGGCAAGCAGGACCTGATTGAAACCACACTTGATGCCCTGGACAAATACGTCCCCGATATCCGCAATCGGATCGACCATGTGGAAGCGTCGACGCCGCGCACTTTCCGCCACTACACCAGGCATATGGCCGGCGCCAGTTTCGGCACCAAGTTTGAGGGACTCGGCGTAAGCCGGGCTTTGCCGGACCAACTGCCAGGGCTCTATCATGCGGGCAGCGTAGGAATCATTATGTCCGGGTGGCTCGGCGCGATAAACTACGGCGTTATCGTCGCGAACGATGTCGACGCCCATTTGTTAAAAACAGCGCCCAAAGCGACAAGTCCCTGACGGATTCACGGATTGCCGCCGGCGAGCGCCCTCTTTCTTCGAGGAGTTTGAAACGTGCCTGCCCTTTCTCCCGTCAGCAAGGTCGGCGTGCGAAGCGCGCTGCTCTCCGGCCTTTCCGCCCTGGCGTTTTCCGTCCTGCTGCTTCCCGGCTTTGTCATCGGGGCCGAGACGCACACCTGGACCGCGACCGAACTGTTTGAGCAAAGCGTCACGCAGGACGTTGTCCTGTCGCCCGCCGGCAAGATCGAACTGCCCAGCGGAACCCTGATCGAAGACGACGGTCCGGCTGCGGGCTTCTCGTACTATTCCAACGCCGAAAAACTGACCGCAGGCAAACTGCTGCGCAAGGTGCTGGTCGTCGACCGACCGGCCGCCCGTTCGGCACAACTTCTGGTCGCCCGCGGCGGCGATCTCCAGGTGGAGCTCAACGGCAAGAAGCTCGCCCTGGGCGAACCGGAAAAACTGGGCCACTACTGGAACGCGTATGCGATCGACCCCAAACTGCTGAAACAGGGAGAGAACGCGTTTGTGATTTCCGGCAGCGGCATGCTGTGGATTGCCCGCGATGAGGAATACGCCGCTGGCAGCCTGACCCGCACGCATCACCCCAATCGCAGCGCCCGCAGCCTGGATGGCGGCAAAACGTGGGACGACCATTCGCTGGGCGACGACGGCGGCGTTGACGGCGAATACAACGTTCGCCTGGCGCTCGATCAAACGCTGCCCCAGGGGAAGGTGACAACCTCTGTCATCGACCAGGGAAACCTGGGCGGCGGCGGGATCGGCCCGCAGCTGACGAAAACCGGCCCGCTGGAAATTGCCTGCCAGATTCAGAAGAGCGATCAGCAATCGGTAGCGCTCCGCATCCGTAGCAGCGACTCGCCCTTGTTCACCGACACCGAGCCGGCATGGCAAACGGTCACCGCCGACCTGCAGCAGAAAGCCACCGTCGACAAGCTCGCCGGGCGATACTTCCAGCTGGAGTTCACCCTGCAGACCGAAGACCCGCTAAGCTCGCCCCAGCTGGGCTCGCTGCAGGTCTCCACCACGGCCGAACAGGTTCCCACGACGGCACACTGGAACGCAGAAGAGTCCGACAATCGTCCGCTGGTCCGCTCGTCGATCCCCTTCCTGCATGAGGACTTCCTGCACCCCAAGCTCAAGCGTCTGCGCGAAGACTACCAGCTGGACGAGGTGGTCGCCGGCTCGGAAAGCGAATTTGAACTCGTCTGCCGTCTGGCCGCCTGGTCGCATGGCTGCTGGCCGAAACTTGGGCATTTGAAAGAGGTGTACCCTTCCTGGGACGCCTCGGAGATTCTCAAAAAACACACGGACGGCACGCCGGTTGGCGGCTTCTGCAACCAATTCAGCCTGGTCTTTCTGCAGGCCTGTCAGAGCTTTGGCGTCCCCGGCCGCATTGTGTCGATCGGTCCTGGCAGTCGCGTCGACCTGGTTCGCGGCGGTCATGAAACGGTCGAACTCTGGTCGAACCAGTTTCAAAAATGGATCTACCTCGACGGCGACGCCTCCTGTTATATCCGCGACGAAGAAACCAAGATTCCGCTTTCCCTGCTGGAACTGCGGGATGTGCAGCTGCAAAGCCTGGCAGGAAAACCGGCGCGCAAGATCAAGCTGGTCAGCCTGACGGAAACTCGCCATTCCTGGAAGGACACCCTTGGCATCCATCCCTTTTTTGAGGTGCGAATGGTGCCTCGCAGCAATTTCCTGAGCCAGGCGTCGCCTGTGCCGCTGAACCAGGGAATGCGCGGCTGGTTCTGGACAGGCCATGCGGTCTGGAGCGACGACCAGCTGGCCGATCGCCCCATCTATTCCCAGCGCATCCGGAAACGGGCCAACTTTGAGTGGACGCTGAACCGCGCCCATTTGACGCTGGAAGCCACCGCCGATCCGAAGGTCGTGCGGGTCTTCGCCGAGACGGAAACGCCCCACCTGGCCGCGCTGGATGCGGTAATTGATGGAGCCAAGGCGATGCAGGTCGAGCCCTCTTTCCTGTGGACGCTGCACGAAGGTGAGAACTGCCTGACCGTCACTCCGCGGAACACGGCAGATCGCAGCGGCATTCCTTGCACCGTCGTCCTCGACTTCCCCGGCAACTAAGCGACCGCGGACACCTGGCGCCCTGGTCTTCCAAGAAACAACAACAGCTCCTTCGTTACCGAAGGAGCTGTCTTGGATTTTACTCACTGCGTTTCAGGATTCAGGTTCGAGTTAGCCGAACAGGCTGCTGAACCAGTCCCAGAAGCTGCCGCCGCCGCCACTATCGCCGCTGTCGCCGCTGTCGCCGCTGTCGCCGCTGTCAGCGTTGTCGCCGTTGTCAGCGTTGTCGCCGTTGTCTCCGCTCGCGCCACCGGCTCCAGCGTTACCGTTATTCCCGGCGTTGGACTGGCTGTAGCTGTCGTCATAGACAAGTTTGGCAGGCGGAACTTTGGCGCCGATCTCGGCAAAGGCGTCGAGCAGCTGGTTTTCCATGTCGTCGGCGTCGGTGCCGCCGGGAACATTGATCCAGATGCCGTCGCCCGCAAAGGCAATGGCTTCCATCAGTTTGCGGTCTGCATCGGCGCCCACGCTCATGGTATGGATCGTCACGCCGCGTTGGGCCGCCAGGACCGCCTGGTAGAAGGCGTACTTCTTCTTGCTGTCGCTGGTGGAGTAGTCCGCATTCCCGTCGCCGTCGTAGTCGGTCCAGTCGGACCACTTGAACGAGTTCGGCAGGTTGAAGTTACTCGGTCCCTGGTTCGTCTGGCCGTCGGTCATAATGATCATGATCGGCCGGGCGCCGTAACGCACGTTACCGTGGTCGTTGGAATCACTGTCCACGCCAAAGAGCATTTCCCGGGCGGCCAGGATACCGTAACCCATGCCGGTATAGCTGTCGTAATGTCCCGCCTGTTTGTGTCGCTGAATGGTGTCGATGTCGGAGTAAACATTGGTGATGGGGTTGGACGACACATCGACCGAGGCGAAACCGTCATCAAGCTTGAGTTCTTTTTCGGCATAGCCGCCGTAGCTCACCAGGCCCAGTTCGTCGCCGAAATCCAGATCGGCGAGGAACTCCGTAAAGAGCGTGGCTCCCGACTTGATGGCGTGGAACGGATAGTGGGGAGTACGCCACAGGTCTTCCGACTGGTCGTTGGCGGGGCGACTTTCCTGCAGGTAGTCCAGCAGCGTTCGGTAGCCGTACCGGCGTTTGTAGGTGCCGCTCAGGTTCTTCACATGGTTGATGTAACCATTCCACAAACTGTCACTGGTCGAGGCGCTCGGCCGCGAGTTCAGGCTGCCGTAGTTGTTGCGGCCCGCTTGCGGGAAGGGATACCTCGGTTTGCCGTTGGAAAGACGCTGGTTCAATTTCAGCGTCGACAAAATGGTTGAGGTATTGGTCGAGCTAACGTAGGTGCCATAATAGGAATCGACTTCGCCAAAACCGCCGGAGGGGAACTTGGATTCATTGGTGCCCGGCCACTTCGGATCGTCACTGCGGAGGGCGTCCCACATATCGTCCAGCCGGTTGGCCGCCACGGTCTGGCCGAGCGGGCTGTTGAGCGAACTGTCGTCGTTCATCGAGGCCGAGAAGTCGAGAACCAGAACCATATCGCGGGCTTCAATGAAAGCACTCGCCGACGCGGTAATGGCGGCCGAATTCATCCCGACAGCCCAGCCAAAGCCCAGCTTCACTTTGCCGTCGGGCTCCGAGGTGTCGGCTTCGGTCCGGCGGGCCTGCACGCGGACCACGTTATACGGCTGTTCTCCCCAGACAATCGGCCATGTGCCGGTGGAAGCGTCAAAAGTACGGCGGCCAAAGGCCACGTCCTGGTCGGGATCAACGTACACGCCGTTGAGTCCGGCCACTTTGGCGGCCATCGCCCGGGCGGCGGTAATGGTGGACGATTCGCCCGCCAGTTCAATCGTTCCATTTCCCTGGCCGGCCTGGTAAATCGCGTTGGACAGCTCTTGCGAAGCAGCCAGGGCCGCTGCATCGACGCCGTTCTGCATGCTGGTCTGGGTGCTAACGAGCTTGCCGGTATCCACAGCAAAAGCCACAAAGCCAAAAATGGCGACAAGCAGCAGCGAAGCGAGAACAGCAATAATGCCCTTGCGTCCTCGGCCGCTGATCGCGGACCGACGCGGGACCGACTGCGGAGCAGGTTGAGTCGATATCATGGGAAAACCTCAATCATGGAGACAAGAATATCAAAACCGCTGGAATCAGCGGAGTAAGACCAAAGACGCGAAAACTTTTACTGCACCAGCGTCGAACGTGCGTTGCGAAAGACAACACTAGCGCCCAGGGAAGTCTCATCAACGCCAGGCACCCCATAGGGATTCACGGCCGAATACGGCAGTTCGATCCGCAGTTGAAACAACCGCAAGTCGTTGTCGCTATCGTCCAGATCAAAATCCGTATCAGGATCGTCAGCTTCGGTAATGCGGATGACAAGCTCGTCGCCCGGCAAGCCGTTGGCGGTCAGAATGTTTCGGACGTCGGCAATGACTTTGTCATTGGTCGTCTGGCCGGGCTGCAGAATGCCTTCGCGATCCATGGCTGCGATGCGGGCGCCTTCGCGGGCGGCGGAAGCCATCTGCCCCTGCATTTCATACAAGCGACTGGCTTCGGCAACGCCGAGCAGAATCACCAGAAACACCGGCGCCACGACCGCGAATTCCACGGTGACAGCCCCCCGGCGATTGGTCCGTCGCGATTGAGATTGAAGGAACATGCAACACCTCCTCATTTTCCATCAACGCAACGACCCCAGCGGCCTGGACGGCGACCGAATGGCCGCAGCGCCCAACATTTGCGTTGCTAGTTGTTGTGGTTTAGTTATTCGTGCCGGGTGATGGCGGTGCCACGCAGCATCAGTCCATGCATGAAGGGCAGCGACAGAATCGCCGCGTCGTTGTAAGCAACTTCCGCACGCACGATAAAAATCTGGCGAGGCTCTGCATCGGAGAGTTCAATGTCATCAAGGTCGCTGAAATCTTGCGAGGAGGTCGGAGCGTCGCCCCCAGAGTCATACACGCCGCCGTTTTTCACGGTGATGGTGACCAGGTTCGGATCGACGCCCGGCCGCAGCAGTTGCCGGCATTTGGCTTCGACTTCGGCGCTGGTTACGCCTTCGGTCGAACCGTAACGGGCGGCCGCCCGACAGGAAGATTTCAGCATGTTGCTGATCATCTGGGCGTGGCCAATGGTGATCAGCCCAAAGATGAAAACGATAAACACCGGCAGAACGAACGCAGCCTCGATCGTGGTCGTGCCGGAATTGCGTCGGCGGATGACAGCTTTACGAACGCTCATAAATGTCGATATCGGGGTCGTATTGATGGGAGAAATCTAACACCCCGTCGAGAATGACCAGTCAAGGGCGAACTAAGCGCATGGTCTGATTTCCAAGTCGCAAGACTTGCAAAAAAGCAAATGGCTAGTCGCCCGAACGGGACGAACAAAGACGGGCAAGTGCAGGGCTGCTTCTCTTAAGATCCCCGGCGAACCGCGACCATCGGCCGCGTCGCTGCCTGGCTCAAGAGAATGCCTGCACACCACAAACATAGGTCACAAATCGACCCTGTATGGAAAAAGTGCGCAAAATTCCCAACCTGATTAAAGTTCTGACACACGGACCTTCCCCCAGGACCAATGGGGTAACCCTTCAAGACCTTTTCCGCCCGGCGGGCAGGAACAGCCTGCCGATGTCTGGCCCTGTAACCCGGAACTTCGGCATAAACGCGCGCCATAACCGCGCGCCGCAACACAACGGGGTACCCGGAGGCGCCTTGGGGTTTTAGAAGGTGCGCACCGTGATACAGTCGCTGTCGCCGCTGACCCGATAACACTGCAGTCCGCCCAGGCCGGCCGCTTCCAGGGCGGCGACCGAAATCCGAATGGCGCCGTCTTCTTCGACTTCGTAACCGGCGTCGTCCGTATTATCGAACAGCGTGGGCCGGGTAATCCGGATCTCGGAGTTTTCGGGGTCGCTGGTGACAATCGCTTGTTCGCCCGCTTCCACATCCAGTCGCTGCAGCAGGGCCGCTGGGATGCACAGTCGCCCTTGCGCGTCGGCTCCGCAAGCCCCGTCGTTGACAGAAGCCGGCGCCGCCCCGTTACTGGTCAGAGGAGCGGGATTCCGTACGCCCCCGTAAACAGGAGCCGCGCTGACGGGGGCCGCGCGGCCTTCGCCCTGGCGATTGAGAGGGCGATAGGTATAAGGGTTATCCTGCACGTGGTGATACACCCAGGCCTGGACAGGGGCGCCCACCTCCATCAGAGTGCGGGTATAACCGCGAGTGGAACCGACCAGGGCGATGGCCTGATGCACCAGGCCTTTCAGGTTCCGATGTCGTTCCCGCACGCCCCGCTGCTGCGCTTCGAGCGAAACTTCAAAGGCGGAAAACATCCGTCGTTGCTCCATCCATTCCTTGGCGATTTCTTCCAGTTCGCTCGCCGCCCAACGTTCGATCGCCATCGCATTCCCTTCAGGTAGTAAGGCCAGACCTGTCGTTCCCCACATTCTAGCGATCCGCAACCGCAGAAAACAATCGACGGCCTGGCTTCTCTCTGACAACAGTTCTCGGCCGGCGATGCCTGGACAAAAGAGGCCCTCGTTACACGGCAGGCGGGGCGGCCGGTTCCAGCACCTGCAGCTGGACCGACTGCACCAGCGGCTGCACCCGCTTGCGGTACTCCAGCATGTGCGGCGCCATCAAATGGTCCTCCAGGTCGTCGAGGCTTTCCCATTGCTCCACCACCGTCACCACATCGGGGCGGGGATCTCCCTGGGCGGGGATGTTCGTTTCCACATCGATGGTGGGTCCATACGCCAGGCAGCCCTGCTCAGCGAGCACCAGCGGGACCACTTTGAAAAACTCCGCCAGGAAGTCGTCCCGTCGTCCGGCTGCGATCTCAATGGCGGCAATAACGTGAATCATGCGAGCTGTCTCTTTCTGGTGATGGCGGTCAACATACGGCCGAAACCGGTTGCGATCATTTTGCGGCGCCGCACCGTGCAGAACAATGGGACAGGCTCGGCGCGTCAGGGCTGGCGCATCGGCAATGGAGAAGAGAAGCGAGAGAGGTTCTCCGCGAGAACAACAGGCCTGACTGTCCGTCAGGCGCCGCGGATTGGCCGCGAACAGCATTACGGCCAGGCGATCAGGAAGCGGGCCGAGTGGCGGCCGCTTTGGGGGCCGGTTCCTGGGGTTCGCCGCCGGACCCTAAAAAAGAAACCAGCGCAAACAGCACGACAATCGCCAGCAACAGGCCGCCGGCTCCGACGCCGATCCACACCATTTGATTGGTTCCGCCGCCTTTTTTCCGCCGCTTGCGGTCATCCAGAATACTCTTGCCGGAACCCTCGGCCGCGGGGCTTGGACTGGAGCCAAAACGGAAGTCGCCGCTGTCGGCGGTCGCTCCCTCGGCGGAAGGCCCCATCGGTTCCTGGGTTTTGATGACCGGGTCTTGGCTGGGAATCCGCATCGCCGTGGTGGAACTGCCCGCCAGCCGGGCGGCAGTGGTCGCGTCCAGCGGTTCGGCGACCTTAAGCCGGGAGACTTCGCGTCGGGAAGGGATTCCTTTGAGCGTTTCCTGTTGACGGCTGGAAAGTGTATCGTGCGACGCCAACTCTCGCGATTGGGCGACCTTCAGCTTTCCCGACGAAGCGGGAGTATGCATTCCCTGCTCGGCGGAACGCGTGGGCGAATCTTTACCGCGACTGATCAGCCAGGCGCTCAATGCCTGGGAAACTTCCCCGCCCGTGGCATAGCGATCTTCTCGCTTTTTCTGCATCATTTTCCAGCAGATATCGGCCAGCTCGCGTGGGCAGTCGGGCCGCTCTTTGGCCAGCGGCGCCGGCATTTGCGTTTGATGCTTCAGAATGCGCTGGGCCAGTACGCCTTCGGGAAAAGGAGCGTGTCCTGTCAGCAAAAAGTAGAGCACGCACCCCAGGCCGTAAATGTCGGTCCGGTGATCCACGTTATGGCTGTCGAGCGCTTGCTCGGGCGCCAGGTAATCGGCGGTGCCCAGCACATTCTCGTTATGGGCGACCGTCAGCGAATGGCCATCGTCGTTGGAAAACAGCGCCAGACCCAGGTCGAGAATCTTGACGACCTGGTCCATGTCGACCAGCAGGTTGGCCGGTTTGATATCGCGGTGAATCAGACCTTCGCTGTGGGCGTAGTCCAGCCCTTCCGCCGCCTGGGCAATATAGTTGGCCGCCACTTCACAGTCCAGCGAGCCTTCCTTGTTGACAATCACCTGGAGATCGCGTCCCTCGACATATTCCATGACCAGGAAATGCGTGTCCCCCACATTGTCGACGTCGTACGCCCGGACAATGTTGGGGTGATCAAGCTGGGCGGACGCTTTCGCTTCCAGATAAAAGCGGGCCAGGTACGAGGAGTCATTGATGCGGCTCTTCGGCAGCACCTTGATGGCCCGTCGCTGGTTCATCAGCACATGTTCGGCCAGATAAACGCTGCTCATGCCGCCGGTGCCCAGATGGCCCAGCAGCTTGTACTTGCCCAGGAAGAAGCCTTTGTGCTTTTTGTCGAAGAGTTTATCGACCTGCCACTGGGTGAGCAGGTCATTCTGGATCAGATGCCGGGCGACCGTTTCCGCATCGTCGGGGAGGCAAAGTCCCTTGCCGGTGCGATAGACGTCGAGCGCGGCTCGGAGACGATCAGAGTCCACCAGCCTGCTGCGTTCGACGAGATCGAGAAATGTGGAAACGTCGATATTCGCCATGGGGCGAACTGCCCTCATCAAGCGGAAATTTGCGCCAGTAGTAAATTCGACAAGTACCTCTGGCTCCCGGGCGCCCGCCACACTTTTTACAAGTAATGCCGACCAGGATCAGAAGTCGTTCCATCCGTAAGGGGGGAGGCCAGTTCGGTCCCCCGCTATCTTCAGGACCTTCCCACAAGATAACACCTGGGGCCGCCTGCAGTAAGCACTACCCCTTCAAAATTTGGTAATTTCGGCAAGGAAGGAAACCCCTTCCCCACAGACAGAACGGCTGCGTGCTCTTTGCCTTTTCGGCCAGACCCAACGATCAGGCCGAATGTGCAGGCAAGGATCGCGATTGCCCAGAAAAAGCTTAGCCCGCCGTAGCGCCAGCGGCCACTTCTTCGTTACGCGTAATCTCAAAACCGAGCTCTTCGATCATCCGGTAATCGGCCTCAGGCGCCTGACCTTTGGTCGTAAGATAGTCGCCGACAAACAGCGAATTGGCCGCATACAGACCCAGCGGCTGCAGGCTGCCCAGATGCAGCTCCCGTCCGCCGGCGATCCGCAGTTCCCGATCGGGATTCGCAAAGCGGAACATGGCGAGAGTTTTCAGGCAGTATCGCGGCGTCAGGCTGGAAACGCCAGCCAGCGGGGTGCCATCGATCGGATTCAGAAAGTTCAACGGAATGGATTCCACGGCCAGGTCGCGCAGCTCCAGCGCCATCCGCACGACGTCGCTGTCCGCTTCGCCCATGCCGATGATGCCGCCAGAGCAAAGCTCCATGCCCGCGTCGCGCACGGCCTGGAGCGTGTCAATCCGGTCCTGATACGTGTGCGTCGAGCAGATTTCCGAATAGAACTCGGCGCTGGTGTTCACATTATGGTTCACCCGGTCGACGCCAGCGGCCTGCAGCCGGGCGGCCTGTTCCGGCGAAAGCAGCCCCAGACAGGCACAAATTTTCAGGTCGTATTGGGCCTTGATCTGCGGCACAATCTCTTCCACCGCGCGCATTTCCCGTTCATTCGGACCGCGGGCGGAAATCACAATGCAGTACGTTTTGGACTGCCGTTCCGCCGCCACCCGGGCGCCGTCAAGCAGGCGATCCCGACTCAAAATGTTGTACTTGGGGATTTCGGCGGTCGACGTTTTGGATTGCGAACAGTACGTGCAATCCTCCGGACACAGGCCGCTTTTGGCGTTCATCAGAAAATAGAGCTGTACGGTGTTCCCGAAGTGACGCCGCCGAATCGTGTAGGCCGCATGCATCAAAGGCAAAAGCTCTTCGTCGGGAGACTGCAGGATGGCTAACCCTTGTTCTTTGGTCAGGCGATGACCCGCCAGCACCTGGGCGGCCAAGTCGTTCCAGTCAGTCGTTTTAGACGGGTCAAGTGTCATAGATCGAATGTAACGGGCAATGCGGAAGGAAACAGGCAGTCGACGCAGCTGCAATAATACCACGTGGGAGCCCAATCCGTCGACAACCGGCAAACAGCCGGTCCTGGCGCCGCATTTGGGCAGACCTGGCGAAAGCGACCCCGCTGCAGAGCTGCCATCCTCCCTGCCGCAAGACGGCAAAAATCCGCAAGAGCAAAGGTCCGAATCCCCTTGGACGCTTGATTCCTCCCCGCAGCTTGCCATTCTGCGACCTATGCTTTCCGCAGGAAGGCGGAACAAGCCAGAAGAATTCCTCGCATGGTTGCTGCGCACGTTGAGGGCGGCGAAAGTCGGCGGGACGCCATTTGCGGCTGGGATTTTTCATCGGTGGATCTTCTCTCGTAATACATTCGACCAAAGTCTTGGTCCCAGTCATCGATACCAGCGACGGGCGTGATCGCCGTTGCCAACTGTGGGAGCTCTATCGCCGTGAGCGCAGGAATCGAAATTACACTGAATCTGCTGGCAAAAACACGGAACGAGGCCGCCGCCGACGTCCTGTTGCCCGCGTTGGATTCCTCCCATCGCGCCATCGCCGAAGGCGCGCTGCGATCTCTGCTGCGGCGCCGTAGCTCGGCCGGAGAGCGCGAGCTGGTTCGCCGCTGGAATCAACTGCCGGAACGGTGGAAGCAGATCATCAACGAGAAACCAGGACGTATCGCCGGCGGCATTCGCTATGCCATCGTGAGCGGCGACGCCGAGCTGTGCCTCAATGGTTTCGACGCTCTGACTTATCTGGGCGAGTACGACCTGTTCCCGGTGCTGCTCCGCTCCGCCGAAGACTCCGGTAATCCCCAGGCCGATTTTGCGGCCGCTGCGGTGCTGCTGGCTGCGGAAACCCTGTACGAAGAGATTGCCGCCCCACGAAATTACGCCCGGCGCCGCGATCCGCGAACCGCGCGAACCGACATTGTGATGGCGATGGAGCAGTCGTTGAATCGGTTTGAAACGCATCGGCGCCGTGAAATCCTCGAAGCGTTCCTGATGCTCGCCAGCCGCGATAACCCGGTGCTGAAAAAAGTACTCGGCAACCCGCACGACCAAAGCTACCTGGCCATGATTGATATGCTCACGCATAGCCAGCGGCAAGGCGTGGTCCAGCTGGTGCTGAGCTATCTGGAAGAGCCGCATGCTCCCCAGTCGATGCTGAACGTGCTGTCGCACCGCGCTGACCCGGTCTTTCTTGGCGAACTCCTGGGCTGCATGGGCGAAGAGACAAGCGCCGCCGCCCGCGGCAATCTGAAGCGAATCGAAGGCTTTGTCTGGTTGCGTGAAAACCTGGGTCTGATCGGTTCGATCGCCCCCCACCTGCAGAGCGGACTGGTGCGGCTGGTGGTGCTGTCGGGCATATCCCGCTTGCGCGCCTTCGAAATCCTGCAGTACGTCGCCCGGAAAGGCTCCGTCGAAGGACGCCTTGCTGCGTTTGCTGCACTGGGCGAGTTCCAGGGCGCCGAAGCCAATGACCTGGTGCGGGAAGCGCTGGGCGATCCGCACCCGGAGATCCAGGCGATTGCCCTGCAGCAGGTGCGGGAACGCGGCATCCCCGGAGCCATTACGCATTTAATCGAAGCCCTGGAAAGTCCGCATGAGGTCGTCTGCAACGCGGCTCGCGGCCATTTATCCGAGTTCACCTTCAAGCGTTTCCTGTCTGCTTTTGACACGCTGGATGCCAAGGTCCGCCGCAGCACCGGACGCCTGGTCTCCAAGGTCGATCCTGAAATGCTGGAGCAAATGGAAGCCGAGTTGACGGCCCTTTCCCGCAGCCGACGGATCCGCGCCTGCGAGGCAGCGCCCTTGCTTGGCGTGTCGGCCCAGGTGGAAGATCATCTGCTGGAACAAATGCGCGACGCCGACCACTTTGTACGAGCGGCGGCCGCCGGCGCTCTGGGTGCGTGCAGCACGCCGACCTCGACGATGGCCCTGCGAGAAGCCCTGCTCGATCGCAGTTCCATGGTACAGGAGATTGCCGAAAAAGCGCTCCAGCGTCTGGCTGACAAGAACCGCGAAACCCAGCCCACGACCGAAACGACAGCCGAAACGGAACCCTTTGAAGGCAACTTGCTGCCAGCTGCTGACACGGTCGAGATAGACCCTTAATCGTCCGCCTACTGCGTTTGGCGTGCAGGCCCGTGGCATTGCCATGGACACTAACGGCCCTGTTCCCCCGGCGCGAACGCAGCGGCAATCCTCGAATCCTTCGCTCCCCATCTGATTTAACGGAGACTGCTTTGTGGCGCATGCAATGCTGAGTCGTTCAATTTTCCCTTTGCTGGCCGACGGTCGCATCGACGAATTGGGAGGACACATCCGCCAGGGCGCGAGTTTCAATCTGTTCCATCTGGGCGTCCTGGCCATCGCCATGGCAGGTCTGGGGATTGGGATCTGGATCATCTCGCGCTGGGTCAATCGTGGGCAGGACGGCGGCTACCGCAACCCGCGGGCCATTTTCCGTGAGCTTTGCTCGGCCCACGAGCTGGACTATTCCAGTCGGCGGCTGCTCAAGTCGCTGGCGCGCGCGCAGAACCTGGACAACGCGGCTTACGTCTTTTTGCAGCCGGATCGGTTCGACCCGCGACTGCTGCCCCCCCGGCTCGCCAGCCAGCGAGATCGCCTGCAGACGATCCGCGACCGCATTTTTGGTCGCTCTCTGGCCGATACGGAATCGACCAAAGCCTGACCGGCGGCAGAGATCCTTCCCCTTTGGCAGTGCAAAGACTACGCCAGCAGTTCCCGGATCACCCGGCCGCTGACATCGGTCAGCCGGTAATCACGACCCTGAAAGCGGTAGGTCAGCTGCTCGTGATGGATGCCCAGCTGATGCAGAATCGTGGCGTGCAGGTCCGGCACGGAGACGGGATTCTCAACCGCGTGATAGCCGAATTCATCGGTGGCGCCATAGGTCATGCCGCCGCGGACGCCGCCGCCCGCCATCCACATCGTAAAGCCCAGGGCATGGTGGTCCCGGCCTTTGCCGCCTTCAAATGTCGGCGTCCGGCCGAACTCCCCGCCCCACACCACCAGCGTGGTGTCGAGCAGGCCGCGTTGCTCCAGATCCGCCAGCAGGGCGGCAATCGGCTGGTCGGTTTCGCTGCAGTGCAGGCGATGATTCTTCTCCAGGTCGTCGTGCGCATCCCAGGCCCGCGGTCCCTGGTTGCCGCCGCTGTAAAGCTGCACAAATCGTACGCCCCGTTCGACCAGCCGCCGAGCCAGCAAACAGTTCCGGCCAAAGTACTGACTGACCGGATTGTCCAGGCCATAGAGCGTACGGGTGGCGGCCGTTTCCTGTCCCAGGTCGACCGCTTCCGGCGCCCGGGTTTGCATGCGGTAAGCCAGCTCGTAGGAAGCGATGCGTGACTCGAGTGCTTCCTCGGCCGGGTTCTGATCGGCGTACTGCTGGTTCCACTTCGACAGCAGATCAAGCTGCGCCCGCTGACGTTCCCGTGTCACTCCCGCCGGCGGCCGCAGGTAGGCGATCGGTTCGCCCGTCGTGCGCAGCGGCACGCCCTGGTAGCTGGCCGGGATAAAGCCGTTGGACCAGTTCAACGCCCCGTTCACCGGCGCGCCCTGGTGGTCCATCATAACGACAAAGCCAGGCAAGTCGTCGCACTCGCTGCCCAGTCCATAGTTGACCCAGGAGCCAACGCTGGGATGGCCCGACAGCAGGGAGCCGGACTGCATTTGAAAGAGGGCCGGCCCATGATTATTGCTTTCGCAATGCATCGAGCGGATCACGCACAACTTGTCCGCCTGCTTTGCCAGGGACGGGTAAAGCTCGCAGATATCGAGCCCCGCTTCCCCGTGACGACCAAACTTGAACGGGCTCTTCATGGCGAAGGGCCGCGTCTTCCCCATAAAGGCGTCCTGCTTGCGAAAGACGGGAATCTCTTTCTCATGGTATTTGTCGAGCGTCGGCTTCGGGTCGAACAGGTCGACATGACTGGGCCCGCCGTACATGAACAGAAAGATCACGTTCTTCGCCCGCGGAGCAAAGTGCGGCGCCTGGGCCTGCACGGCCGCGGCCAATGCCGCCTGGTCAACGGGACCCTGAGCGTCGTCCTTCTGGCCGTTCGTCTCCCCGCCCAGCAAGCCGTCACGAGCCAGCAGGCCCGCCAGCGCCAAAGAACCAAAAGCGCCGCCGCTGCGCGTCAACCATTGCCGTCGAGTAACCGGAAACGGAGTCGTCATGAGGAAAGTCTCTCAGGGAGTAGAGCTTTTAGCTTTTAGCTTCTGGCTTATCGCTAACCATTAATCGACGTAAGCAAATTCACTCAGGTTCATTAATACATGGCAGAAATCGGCCAGGGCGTCTCGGTCAGCGATTGCTAGTTCGGCGGCGGACGGGGACGCTTTGACGGCCGCCAGGCGGGCCGCCTGCTGTTCGATAAAGGCGACTCCTGTCGCGATCCGCGCGGGGGTTGGTTCCCGGCCGAGCGCCATTCGCATCGCCAGCTCCACCTGGGACGGCAGGCTGTCGGTCGCTTCCGCCTGCACCCGGGCGGCAAAGTCGCGGGCCTGGTCCCGGGCGAATTCATCGTTCATCAGCAGCAACGCCTGGGTCGGGGCCAGGGTTTCCGGCCGGGCGGCGCAGCTGTGGTTGGTGCTGGGGGCGTCGAACAGCTCCAGCATCGGCAACTGCAGCTGGCGCTTCACGTAGACATACACGCTTCGGCGCCAATGTTCGGGGCCTTCTTTCTCGACCACGGGCCATTTGTTCCGCTGGCTGGCGACCAGCAGGTCGGGGCGAATGCGGGGCTTCACCCCCGGTCCGCCAACCGTTTCGTTCAAATTGCCGGCCAGGGCCAGCAGCGCGTCGCGCAGCGGCTCTGCTTCCAGACGTCGCTTGTTCATCCGCCAGAGCAGCCGATTATCGGGGTCGATCGCCTGCCCGGCTTTGGTCGCCTGGGACTGCTGCCGATAAGCGGCCGACGTCACCAGCAATCGATGCAAGCCTTTCACGCTGTCCGTGTCCCGCAGCTCCGCCGCCAGCCAGTCCAGCAGTTGCGGGTGGCTGGGCGATTCACTCAAACGGCCAAAATTGCTCGGCGTCGCAACCAGTCCCTGGCCGAAATGATGACGGAAAATCCGGTTCGCCATCACGCGCCACGTCAGCGGGTTTTGCGGATCGACGATCCAGTTCGCCAGCGCCAGCCGCCGTCCCGCCGCCGGCGAGTCATCAGGCAGCGGCGACTCCAGCGACACGGTCCACGACTCACGGTCCAGCACCGACGGCGCCCTGGGGGTCACTTCCGGCCCCCGGTTCTGCACATCGCCCCGCCACAGAATATGCGTTGTTCGCGGCTTCTCTCCGCGGTCCGTGTAAACCATCGCCGCGACTTTGTCCGGTTGCGGCTTGACCCCGCCGGATAGGACCGGCTTTTCTGCCTGGAAAGAATCCAGTTCCAGGTCCCGCCACTGGGCGCCGTCGAATACGGCCAGGAAGCTGTAGTAATCAGCCTGCGTCAGCGGATCGTACTTGTGGTCATGGCACCGGGCGCAACCCAGCGTCAAACCGAGAAACACGTTGCTGGTGGTGGAAACGACGTCGTCCAGCTGGTCAAGTCGATACTTCTCCAGGAACACGCCCATCCCCATGTTGGTTTCGTTACTCGGCCCGTTCCGCGCAAAGGCGGTCGCAATCCAGGACTCGGGCGTCGCATCCGGCAGTTCGTCCCCTGCCAGCTGTTCGACGACAAAACGGGAATAGGGTTTGTCGTTGTTGAACGCGCCGATCACATAATCGCGATACCGCCAGGCGTGCGGCCGATCCCGGTCTTCATGGAAGCCGCTGGAATCCGCATACCGGGCCAGGTCCAGCCAGTGGCGGCCCCAGCGTTCGCCATAGCGGGGCGAAGCCAGCAAGGCCTCGACCTGGTTCTCATACGCCTGGGGCGAACGATCAGCGACAAACGCGGCGACGTCGTCCGGCGACGGCGGCAGCCCAATCAGATCAAAATAGAGCCGGCGGAGCAGCGTGGGACGATCGGCCTCTGCACTCGGCGTCAGACCAGCCCCCTGAAGGCGCGCCAGCAGGAAGCGGTCGACCGGATTCCGCGACCAGGTATCTTCCGGCGTGACAGGCAGCGCCGGACGCTGCACCGGCTGGAACGCCCAGTGCTCCCGATCGGCGGCCGTCGTCTGCTTTTCCCCCGCCGCCAGTTGCGGATCGAGCGACGCCACCCAGCGGGAGACCAGCGCGATTTCCTCTTCCGTCAGCTGTTCGTCGGGCGGCATGTGCGGCTTGGATTTGGCGCCCAGCACCTGCACCAGCAGGCTCTGCTCCGGTTTGCTGGGGACGAGCACCGGGCCCGTTTCGGAACCGGCCAGGATGCTGGCGGCGGTCGATAAATCAAGCCCCAGTTCCGGAGCGTCGGCCGCATGGCATTCCCCGCAGCGATGGGACAACAGCGCCAGCGCCGGTTCTGTTTTTTGCGCCGCAGTCTCTGTCGATTCCGGCTCCGCCGACTGGGCCCGTCGCGTTGAGCAGACGCTACTGCCACCAACGAGCAGTACAATCCAGCCGAACAAGCAAAAACGGAACATCATGGCCCAGGCCTGGGAAGGAAGGGGAAGGAAGTGGAATCCAGGATCGCACCTGCCCAGTAACGGCAAAAAAGCATCCAAATGGCTGGATGCATCTTACCAGCCGCCATTCCCCAGAACAACCTTAACCGTCCGATGAAAGCCGACGAGGAATCTCCCAGGTGCTAAGGTTGATCCGCTTTCGGCATCGCCGATTCCAACTTGATCAGCCAGTCATCGACGAGTTTTTTCAACTCTACCTCTTTGGGATTGCGTTCCATAAGTCTGCCAGGAATAAGACGCCGGCAAAGGGGGATGTCAGCTGGCTTTGCGCCGGCTTGGAGTAGCAGGTAAGCCATATCAGAATGCCGAAGATCAATTGCCGTTAATACTGTTGAGGACTTTCTAATGGAGAGGGCGTTCACATCCGCGCCAGACTCTATCATCAATTCAACATTTGCCACTTCCCGCGAGGAAATGGCTGCAATGATGACAGGATCGCCGTACTGCGGATGAAGGTCGACGTCGCCACCGTTCTCGATCGCGGCCCGAAGCCACTTTGAATCCTCCATCCATGCAGCATCATGGATGGCGGACATGCGTCCGCAGACCTGATTGACGTCCGCGCCCAGTTTCAGAAGTTTCTGGTAACTCTCCCAGTACTCTCGCTGAATGCTCCAGCGTAAGGGCGTCATCCCCTCTAATCCCTGGGCGTCAGGATTTGCGCCGCCCTGGACCAACGCCTCGATTGTCGCGAGGTCTTCGGCGTCGATGGCAGCCATAAGTTTGGCCAAGCGATCGTCATCGAAATAAGCGCTCGCTTGCGGTTTTTGACGCTCGACCTTGATGCCGCGCGCCTTTAATCGCGCCATGATCCGATCGCGAACGCCAACCAGGTCTTTATTGAGAATGCCTTTGGCGTATCGCGCCATCCAGTGGCCAAGATTCTGTCCCTGCCGGCCTTTCGCGGCGGGATCGGCGCCCTGATCGAGCAGCGCCTCTACACCGTCCAGAAAGACAACCGCGGCGGCGAAGCTAGCAGCCGGCTCACCGTCGGCCGCACAAGCATTGGGATCGGCGCCGTTTTGCAGAAGCAGATTCAGGTTGGCGAGCGAATAATGGCGAATCGCCGTGACGAGCAAAGGTTCGACAGGAAACTCCCCGACTCTCGCCGTCAAATCCGGATTTCCGCCGTGCTTGAGAGCGAGTTCTAACCAGTAAACGTCTTCCACACAGACGGCAAAATGAAGGCAGCTTCCACCAACTAGTGGGGGGACGACCTGATCTGGATCGGCCCCATTCTCCAGCAGCAGCTGATAGGCCTCTCTACACTGATGTGAAATGCACATGGTCAAGGGAGTGGCGCCCGTTTCGTGCCTGACGTCCAAATCGCCATCCCGTTCGATGTAAGTCTTGATCTGCTCCAGATCATCGGCTTTGATCGCTGCGAAGATATCGATCTCGCCCGCAGGCAAGGGAGCAGAGACGAGCAGCAAGCCGACGATGGCGGCCGAATGTATAGGAACTGTCAGCCGTGACATAATCTAAACTCCTGGAAAGAACCCGGGCCGTCAGACGAGATGCGGGCGGTTCCGTCCCCCGCCGCGATTCGACTGCCCGGCAGAAACTGTGCCAGGCACAAACCCCAGGGAGTATCGCAAATTTACGGGACGGGTTAAAGGCAGATTCACGCGGTCCGAGAAATGCTTCCATTCGAACCGGGCGTCAAAGCTGGGCGAACGCATCCAGACAGCGTTCGATATGCTCCGGCTCCAGAGCGGCCGAAACCTGCACCCGCAGCCGGGCTTCGCCCAGCGGGACGACCGGATAGCCAAAGCCGATCACCATCACCCCCAGTTCCAGCAGCCGATTGCTTTTGGCAATCGCATCGGCCGCATCGCCGATCATGATCGGAATAATGGCCGTCGGCGAGTCAGGGCAATCAAAGCCCAGCCGGGCAAAGCCCGCCCTCAAGGCGGCCGTGTTCGACGCCAGGCGAGCCATCCGTTCCGGCTCCCGTTCCAGGATGTCGATCGCCTTCAGCGCACTGCACGCCACCGTCGCCGGCAAGGCGTTGGAAAACAGGCTTGTCCGTCCCCGCTGCTCCAGTACTTCGATCGCGTCGGCCGAAGCGGCCACATAACCACCGGCGGCGCCGCCGAGCGCTTTCCCCAGCGTGCCCGTCAGCAGGTCGACCTGCCCCAGGCAGTCGAAGTATTCAGGCGTGCCGCGTCCCGTTTTTCCCAGCGCACCGATGCCGTGCGAATCGTCGACGACCAGCAGTGCATCGTGACGCTGGCAAATGTCGATCAGCTCCGGCAGCAGGGCGACGTCGCCTTCCATGCTGAACACGCCGTCGGTCACCACCCAGCGACAGGCTTTGTCGGCCTGGTGCTGCAGCTTCGCTTCGAGATCGTCGAGATCGCTATGGCGGTACACCGCGCGGACCACCTGTTTGTTCATCAGCCGGCAACTATCAATGATGCTGGCATGGTTGAGCGCGTCGGACAGCACCACATCGCCCGGCGCGGCCAGCGTGGGAAAGACAGCTTCATTCGCCGTCCAGCAGCTGACATAAGAAAGGGCGGCCGGCGCGCCGACGAACGACGCAATCCGGGCCTCAAGATCACGATGACAGGCGAACGTCCCGCAGATAAACCGGACGGAAGCCGTACCCGCACCGTACTGCTCCAGCCCTTTAATACCGGCCTCGACGACCTCGGGATGATTGGCCAGCCCCAGATAGTTGTTGGAGCAGAGCACGATCACTTCGCCGACGCCCTCGACCTGGGCGATCGGGCCCAGCGGTCCGTCGAGCACCAGAAACCGCTTCTTCTGACGCGAGGTTTCCAGCGACTCTAGGAGTTCACGGTTCCGGCTTTGAAATGCGGCGTTGGGCATGTCGTGTTCGACTCCTGGGGAAGATTCAGCACCACTTTGATCGCTTCGCCGGACTGCATCTTGCGGAAGCCCTGCTCAAAGTCGGTGAACTCCAGCTGATGGGTAAGGATCGGCTCCAGGTCGAGCTTGCCCGACAGGAGAAAATCCTGCACCTGGTACCAGGTTTCGAACATGCGGCGACCGTTGACGCCAATCACGGTGGCGCCTTTAAAGATGATATCGTTCGCCAGATCAAACGCCACCTCCTGCGACGGCAAGCCCAGCAGGGCGGCGACCCCGCCGTTGCGCAGCGCCTGGAACCCCTGGCGAATGGCGCCGGGATGGCCGCTCATTTCCAGCAGCACTTCCGGCCCCAGATGATGGGTCGCATCGCGCGCCTCTTTCACCCAGCCCGGATCGCTGGCCGCGTACGCTTCATCGGCGCCCAGTTCCAACGCCAGGCGGCGGCGGTTCGGATCGACATCGCTGACCAGGATCCGGCTGGCTCCCGCCGCTTTGGCAATGGTGACGGCCATCAGGCCAATCGTGCCGACGCCTGTGATGAGCACGCTCTTGCCGCTGACGCCGGCCGTCATCACAGTGTGCATGGCGTTGCCCAGCGGATCAAAGACGGCCGCCACATGGTCGGGGATGTCGACATGCACAGGCCAGACGTTATCTTCCGGGACGACGACAAACTGGGCGAAGCATCCGTTACAATCAATTCCCAGGATATCGACCTTGTCGCAAATGTGCCCGTTGCCGGTGCGGCAAAGCTGACAATATCCGCAAGCGATATGGCCTTCCGCGCTCACCCGTTCGCCGACCGAAGTGCGACGGACGGCCGGTCCCACGGCCACGACACGACCGACAAACTCGTGGCCGGTGGTCGTGCCCAGTTTCACACGACCCTTGCTCCAGGCGTCCCATTCGTAAATGTGGCGATCAGTGCCGCAAATACCGGCATGCGTCACGGCAATGAGAACATCCCGCTGGCCAACGGATGGGACGGGAACGTTTTCGCTGTACGTAAGACCGGGGCCGTCGTTGAGCTTCTTTAACGCAACCATCGTCGAAGGAAGAGCTGCCATGGGAATTGCTCCTGGAACGGGAGAACTGGCCGGATAACATGCCTTGCAGAAGTCGACCGGGCAGTGATCGCCCAAATTTTATCTTATATGCTGCACGACATGACTGTATACTAGAATGTCGGCATCCGAATTACAATATATAAAATTAGATATTCAGGAAATGGGAAAAAAGAAATCCGTCAATCCCGCTGCCTTCAGTAGCGAACTAGAGAGTTTTTCCTCGCCCACGGAGGGAAAGCTGGAGCCCCTGCACGAACAGATCTGCCGTCGTATCAGGGAGTTACGTAAAAAGAAGAACTGGACGCTGGAGCAATTAGCCTCCCTCAGCGGGGTCAGCCGCTCGATGCTCAGCCAGATCGAGAGGGCCCACGCCAACCCCACTTTGGGGGTCGCCTTCCGTATTGCCCAGGCGTTTGGGATGACGCTGGGCGAACTGGTGGAAACAGAGCAACCGCCGCCCCGGATCGACGTCATCAGGGCGAAGGACAACACCCAGCTGTTTCGCGATGACGCCCAGTGCCGCATCCGAACGCTGTCGCCGTTGCATCTGGAAAAAGACGTGGAGTTCTACGAAGTCACCCTGAAACCCGGCGGTATTCTCAAAAGCGCCGCCCACTTCGACGGCACGCGGGAGTTTCTCACGATCGAAGAGGGAGCCGCCCGGGTGACTTCGGGCGACGAGTCATGCGACCTGGGCGAAGGCGACTCGGCCCACTACCGGGCCGATATCCCGCACCAGATCGAAAACCTGGCCGCCGAAAGGACGATCGCTTTTCTGGTGGAAATTTACGAGCGGAACTAAGCACGCCGCCAAAACGGAACCCATAATTTAGCGTTCCGTCGCCAGTGCCTGCTTCCGCCCTGCGCCTAACCGGCAGGTCGGCGGGCGGACGACTGGAAGCTCCTCATCTCGCTCATCTCGCTTATGCCGGTCGCGTGCATTCCTCGCGGCGAAATGCTTTTCCCACTGCTCATGCGTCGCCTGGCGGTTCGCCCGCAGTGAACGTATGCGCTACAACCCGCCGTGATCGCGGCCTGTCTGGAGACTGCATGAAATACCCTGTCGCCCTGTTGTCCTGTTTCAGCCTGCTGCTCTGCCTGGCTTCCCCATCCGCCGCCGATACGGTGCAGATTGCGTTCGCATCTGGCGGAGCCTTTGCAGGACAGATCGACGACCGCAGCACCGACTCCCAGCTATGGCTGCTCAACCGCAGCGGAGGCACGCTCCGCGTCACCTCCTGGCGCCGCGACGCGATCATCGCCATGACGCCGCTGCCCCTGCCGCCCGCCGCCTCCGGAACAGGACCAGCCGCCGACCGAGCAAGGCAGCTTTTGCAGGAACGGTAGCGGGTCGCCCCAAAACTCTTTATCTTGATCTTGCTCTTAATCTTAATCCTCTTCTCGGGGCCGGTCAGAACGCCGTTCCCCATCTCCATTACCGCCGGTCCGGCTTCCTTGATTTGACCGCGCCTGTGGGGATTAAGATTAAGATTAAGAGTAAGAGTAAGAAAGCAATAAGATAGAAGGGGGGGCGTCTTAATGAAGGATTCTGACCTGTCCAAAAAGCTCACCTGGATGATTGCCCTGCTGGCGGCGAACCTGCTGGTCACAATCGTCATGGCCGGCGCGTTGGTGCTGGGCCTGCTGCCGAAAATCGAACGAGCCGTGCAAACCACCGAGCGTGTTGAAGCTCGCTTTCAGTCTTTTGCGGACGAAGTGCAGCCCGTCGTCACCGCCGGCGCCGGGAAAGCGATCGAGACCATCAAAAAGATGGATGCGGATCGTCTCTCGGAGACCGCCACCGAAAAGACCGATTCCCTCCTGGACGCCGCCGCAGAAAAAGCAAAACGGTTTCTCGATCGCGACGAGAAGCAGGACGAGTGAATCCCCTCTCCCATTCTTAATCTTAATCCTCTTTTCAGGGGCGGCAGGAACGCCCTGCTCGATCGCCATCTTCACCAGACCTGCAGTCATCGCTTGTCCGGCTTCCTTGATTGGACCGCGCCGCTGGAGATTAAGATTAAGATTAAGATTTGGAGAGAATACAGGAGGGCTGTGACATGATTCTGGTGTCACGAGGGGGCCTTTAGATTCTTGAAAGTAAAGCCGTGTCTCTCCTGATCGAAAGCCAGACCGACATTGTCGTAGGCATGCGCCTTGGCTTTCGTGATGGCGAACCGGACGCCGTTGATCTCGGTATGAAAGTATTGGTCCTGCTGGAGTTCGTAGTGGAATTTGAAATCGACAGTTCGCTCATAGATTTCGGGATGAATGCCGACCGCATCCAGCAGAACCGTGACCGTATCGAAATCGACCTGCCGGCCCTGCTTGTCTCGACGAAGGAACTCCAAGGCGCCCAGCGAGGCGGAAAAATTCGGCGGGATTTCTCTGGCGTGGAAGTTGGGCCACAGTCGCTGGGGAGTTCCTGGAAACATGCAGGACAGCGGACAGCCGTCTCGGACATGACCCGGCTTTTCCACCAGATACCGCTCACCCAGTTGCTGGGCGTAAATCCACTGTGCTTCCGTGATCTTACTTTTCAGGTAAGTGATTCTTGCCTGGTCGTCTGAAAACAGATCCGCGAGGATCGGCTTGAAGTTTTGCCAACTTTCCCTGCCACGCGGACCCGGCTGCAGATCAGACACGACTTTGGCGTATTCCTGATAAGTGTTGACCGTCAGCAAGCGGTCACCGACCGAGAGCGGGGCCGTAATCCCTGTTATGTCGGGAAACTTGAGCATCGCCACGCAATCCAGCTCCTCCGTATACGCGGCGACGAGCAACGGATTCTGGGACACGACAACGGCCGCCTGCGGATTGCCGTAGAACAGGTGCTGCGAAAAACGGTCCATCCACTGCCGCAGGGGCCGCCCGTCATACGGTGTTTTGCGACCGAACCAGCGAAAAAACTCCGGGTACATTTTCTGGAATCGAGCTTGAGAGAATGCCAGATTCGCAGCATAGTTCGCAGTCGCCATGGGGTCGAAAGGATTGCTCATGGGAGTGGAAATCGGTTGTCGTTAGTTTGGTAGAGGAACGATCGATTGTTGTGCAGCCAAACCGAGGACGGCAGGGTTTCGATTTTCACTCTTAATCTTACTCTTAATCTTACTCTTCTTTCCAAGACGGGTTGAATGCCGTTATCGATCGCCATTCAAAGCGCGGCTGGTCCAGCTTCCTTGATTGGACCGCGCCTGTGGAGATTAAGATTAAGAGTACGATTAAGATTAAGAACCACAGTGACCGTTATCCTATCCACTCCCGTCGGTTTGACCATTTTTCAGGGGGTTTCGCGCATCAGGTTTGCGAGGCCAAGCGAATTCTCATCCCCCTGCTCCTCGAGCGCCTTGATCACTTTCTGCCGGCGTTCGGCGGGGTGATTCTGGTTAAGCTTGAACTTGCCTTCGATCTTCTCGATCACCATACGGAAGCCGACGATCTGCTCGATTAACCGCTCGGTGATTGCCTCGTTCCCTTCCAGGGTCCAAGGCTGGGGCTTGGACTGCTCGTAGGTCTGCACCGTTTCTTTCAGGATATTGAGCAACGGCTCGCCGCTTTCGACCAGTTCGATCTGGCCGTAAACGTGGACAGCGGTGTAGTTCCAGGTGGGCACCGTGTTTTCGGCTTCGTACCACGTGGGCGAGATATAGGCATGCGGACCCGTGAAGATCACCAGGACGGTTTGGCCGACCAGTTGCCGCCACTGGGGGTTCGCCCTGGCGAAATGGCCGGTTAACGTTCCGAGCGGACCTTCCGCCGGCTGGAGCAGAAGGGGCAGATGGGTGGCGAACGGCGCACCGTCGACCTGTGACACGACCAGACCAAAACTGTTCTGAATGAGGAACAAATGCAGCCTGGCCAGATCCTGTTCCGCGAACGCCGGGGGTATAAACATTTGGGATTTTTCCTGGAGCGGGAACAAGTCACTTCGGATAGCATGCGCGTTGGGTCCGTCGCATTCAACCAGACAGCCGGCAGCTTCGTACGCTTGCGATTTGGCAGGCGGGTCGCGAACCACCTGGCCCCGTTCCGAGTCCTGATCTGCTCCAGGCGTTGACGAAAGGTTATCCAAACATGGTATTGCCTGAGAGCGTACGACCGCTGTTTCTCGCTGCCGGCTGGTTTCCTGGTCGACGGGCGTGGTTTACCCGAACCGCGGGGCTGAGGAGGCTGGCAAGCTATTCTCGCGGGGCCGCCCTGGTCCGGGAATTCGGCGGACTGCATGTGGGCCTGTCGGGACCGGGGCGGGAACGTCCGGCCAGCGACGTGCAGTTCTACCGCTGGCCAACCGCCGCCTGCCGTGATGCGGTGGCCGATCAGGAATCGCCTGGCGCCGACCTGTTCCCGCTGGGCCTGGCGCATCGGGGCCACATGGAGTTTTTTGTCGACGCCCAGGGTCGGCTACTGGTCGACTCCATCCCCGACGGACGCCTGCTGACGGCCGGCGAGACTTTTGAGGACGGCATCGAATGCCTGCTTCTCGGTCGCTCCTGGCCAGAGACGCGGTGATCCCCTGTTTCGCTCTGGCCGCGTCGACAGGTCCGGTTTCCTGGCGCGACCTGGCAAAGCTTAAGAATTCGCGATGATCACCGAGAGTCCAGCTCGCTCTCCAGTTCCATGAGCAACTCGACAAAGGCGATCGAGTCCAGCCGCTCGAGCAGCGACGAGTTGGCCGCCAGTTCCGCCGACGCGACGCCCAGTTCTCTCGCTGTGCGGGCGAGGAGCCAGGCGATCCGACCGGCGGCCCAGGAACGCTCATACACTTGTGCCGTTCCGTCCTGCTGCAGGAACCAGAGTGGAGCCTGGCAGTGGCGGCAGTCGACATCGCCGAAGTACTGCGAGGGCTCCGCGGCGACCTCCGCCCCGCACTGCGGACAAAGTCCGAGTGCAGGTTCTCGCGAGTCGGAAGACGTCGTCATGCCTTGCAACTCCTGTCGGCGGGAGGGCGGCGGTTGACCTGCGCTTCTGCCGGTCGGCTTACGTTTCCTCGTTCGCATCCGTAGCCGGCGGACCAACCCAGGCGAACGGATTGTGGGCCACTTCCCACAGGTGCCCGTCGGGGTCTTGGAAGTAGCCGCTGTATCCGCCCCAGAACACCTTTTGCGGCTGCTTCACCAGCACGGCGCCGGCGTTGACCGCGTGCTGCACGACTTCATCGACTTGCGCTTCGGAAGGGACATTGTGGGCCAGGGAGAAGCCGGCGAACCCGCTTCCTTCGGCGGAGACCTGGGCGTCCTCCGCCAGCGCGTCGCGGCCATACAGCCCCAGCCAGGTTCCGTTGAGCGTGAAAAAGGCGACCGACGGCGGCGATTCCCTCCGTGGAAAGCCCAGTCCCTGTTCGTAAAATTGCACGGAGCGTTCCAGATCGCGAACGCCCAGGGTGATCATGCTGATGCGTGGCTGCATCGGTTGTTCTGCTGTCATCGGTTTTCGTGCTCGTTCTCAAAAGAAGGTTCAGACGTTGCTAATTTCCGTAACTATTCCGTATCGAATTGACGCACCACCTGGCCCGTCAGGGCGTCGAGCAGCACGACGCCGTTGGCGCCGACCAGCAGCTGCTTGCCGTCGGGCGACCAGGCCAGTCGCTGCGGGTTCCGGGATGCTTTGGCGCCGCCTGCATGCCAGACCCGGAAGGCGCCGTCGGCAAATTCAAACTGACGGACCGGCGTGAAGGTCTTCGTCTCATAAATGATCAATTCGCACAAGCGGTCGGCTGCCTGTTCCGTGAATGCGAAGCCCGAAGGGGCGGGCGCGTAGCTCCACGCAATCGCATTGACGGGCTGGCTCAGCACGGCCAACTCCTTGCCGTCGGGAGAGAAGGCCGGGAACGCGGAACTCTTCTCCGACCCGTGGAGCGTGTGGAGTTCCTCAAGGGTCTGACCGTCGAAAACACGCACGACTCCTTGCGGATGGCCGGTCGCGATCAGCTTCGCCTGGCGGCTGACGGCGAGGGCGGTCGCTCCCACCAGCGTGTCGATGCGGGCCGTTCGGACCGGGCGGAACGTGTCGGCGTCCAACACGGTGAGCCCTTTGCGGACGATTCTCTTCGAGCCGGGCCAGACGGTTCCATCGGGCCGAATGATCGGCTCCAGCACGGCATGCACGGCGACCAGCAACTTGCCGTCGTCTGTGACGGCCAGGCACTCGGCGTCGCGGCCGTCTTTCAGCACGATGTCGATCGCATCGGCTGGCAAAAAGTGCGAGCCGCCCAGCGCCTGGAGCTTGCCGCGTCCTTGCTGTACGACCACCTGGCGCCGCAATGGCGAAGCGGCGCAGGCGTAGCCTTCCCACTTCTGCACCTGTTTGCCTCCCAGCACTTCCACCAGAGAGATTTGATTGTCGTCCACGCTGTCGCCCGGCGTATACACGCGGCTGAAAAAAACGACGCTCCCCGCGTGCAGAAAACCGAGGCGGATCAGATCGCCGTAGATCGGGCTCCAGAGCAGGCGTTTCCCGGTTTCGATCTCCCAGACCGCCACGCCGCCGCTGGTTGCTCCGATCGGCAGGCGACCCGTTCCGGCCCCGCCAAACCCGGCTGCAACTCGCTTGCCGTCCAGGGAGAAGGCCACCGACTGCGCATTGGCCAGACGATGCGGCTGCGGCGGAATAGAAAGGGTTTCGTCCGGCCTGTCTCCCGCTCCCCAGGCCAGCGTTGTCAGCGCCAGGCAGCAGCAGACAGTCCCTGTCCCCAGCAAGGCGGACGAAGCAAAGCGTCTCAGCAGGATCATGGTCGGCTCCAGGTAAGAGAAGAGAAGATGCGACCGTTGGCGGGCCAGCTCTTTGGATGCGACTGGCTCCCGGTTCGATTGTCAGGGCAACTCGCGTTTTCCGCCAAAACCGACGACGACCCACCTGAAAGTCGTGCCGCCGATTTCTGAAAGTTTGCTTGCCCAGCGGCCTGCGACGTCGGGAGGAAATCAGTATATTCAACCGCGACCGTGAAAACCGCCAGCGCCCACTTTCTGAGAGGGTAGCCCACCATTGGAACAGCGACAACCTGCCGAGGCCCCTCCTATGTGGATCATTCGTCGAGCTTTATTGAGCGATCTGGACACCCTGGTCGCGATGCGTATCGCTTTCCTGGAAGAGGTCAATAACTCAGGCGACGGCGTGGCCGAGGCGCTTCGCAGCTACTTTCTGGAAATGCTGCCGAGCAAGACCTATCTGTCCTGGCTGGCGATCGACGAAGAAACAGAGGAGCCGATCGGCACGGCGGGTTTTGTGTTTCTCGACAAACCGCCCAGCGGACGGAACCCAACCGGCCGCGAAGCGTACATTATGAACGTGTACACCGTGCGTCACTGGCGAAAAAAGGGTGTCGCGGCTGGACTGCTCGACTCCGTGTTACAGGGAGCGCAGGCCGCCGGGGTCGGCTGGATTCGTCTGCACGCCACCGACGACGGCGAACATTTGTATCGCAGCCGCGGCTTTACGCCAACCGCCACCGAGCGAATCCTCAAGCTCTTGCCGCGGGAGGAGTAAATGCCAGCGGGCTCGCCTCGCCTGGTTTATTGGAAGTACTCCACGGCGTTGCGGAAGATCTGCAGGCCCTGGCCGGGCTGGGTCCCTTCGCCGCGGGTCCAACGGGGGTGGTGGGTCCGCTCAATGTACCGCTCGGGATGCGGCATCAGGCCGAACACGCGGCCGGTCGCATCGCAGACGCCGGCCACGCTGGCTTCGGAGCCGTTGGGGTTTGCCGGATAGTCGATGGCGTCTTCCCCCGTGTCATTCGCATACCGCAGGACCAGTTGACCGGCCGACTGCAGAGCGGCAAGGGTCTCGGCGTCGCGGGCCAGGAACTTCCCTTCGGCATGGGCGACCGGCAGGTACAGCGATTCGATCCCCCGCAGGAATACGCACTGGGCGCCGTCAACGCGGAGACCGGCCCAGCGATCCTCGAATTTTTGCGAATCGTTCCAGGTCAGCGTGGCCGCCGGTTCGCCTCGTTCTTCTTCGACCAGCACGCCCGACTTCAGCAGGGTTTGAAAGCCGTTGCAGATCCCCAGAATCAGCTTGCCCGACTCTTTGAATTCGCCCATGGCGGCATTCAGGTGACGGCGAATCTGGTTTCCCAGGATACGTCCGGCGGCAATATCGTCGCCATAACTGAAACCGCCGGGGATGCACAAAATCTGAAAGGAAGCGGCCATCCCAGGCGACTCCAGCCAGCGATTGATGTGCACTCGTTCCGCCTTGGCGCCGGCTTTTTCAAAAGCGAAAGCCGTTTCTTCGTCGCAGTTGGCGCCTGGCGCGCGGAGCACCAAAACACGGGGGGCAGGCATATCGACCCATTCAATCCAAGGAAGGCTGCAGTGATCCAGCCGGCGCTCGCCGCCTGGGGAGAATCGTTCCCCAAGCCGCACAGGGCGCCGCTCGTCTTAGCAGTATAAGTATTGGGCCGAGTTAAGGAATATCCGCCCCGCGACAAAATTGCCGCGGCGAGCACTTTGCGGTGAGGCAGAGCCCGGAATGCAGAGCAGGACGACCGCGGGGTCGTCCTGCTGTGAGATTCTTTCGTCGGTTGCGACCGCCGCACCAGGCCCCGGTCAGGGGGCCCGGGTTGCAGGGCGGTTTCTGCTGGCGATCAGCCAGACGACGTTCGCTTAGTGAACGCTGTACCAGCGGCTGTTGCTGGCGCTTTCGTCGGCGGGCGGAGCCGGAACCGGATCCACGTCTTCCGAAGGATCGAAAATCTGGCGCGGGGCGGCTTCTTCGACGCCGTGCACGCGGGGATACGCAGCCTGGGGAGCCGCATAGGTCGGCTCGCTGGCGGGGGCGTAAGCAGAGCTGATCGTGTTGTCGATGCTCGGCTGGGGGGCGTACTGCGAAACGCCGCAGGCCGGCTCATAGTTGACGCCGCAGGAAGGAGCCGCACAGCAGCCGCTGTCGCAGCAGCTGTGTTTGTGCGAGAACCAGCCTTTGAGCGAACCCAGCAGGTGGAAGCGATGGCCAAAGCTCAGGCCGCAGCCCGAATCGCAGCAACCCGAGTTGCAACCGCAAGTCGCCTGGCAGCCGCAGCTGGGAGCATTGCAACCGCACGAAGCATTGCAGCCGCAGCTGGGAGCATTGCAACCGCAAGTCGCCTGGCAGCCGCAGCTGGGAGCATTGCAACCGCACGAAGCGTTGCAGCCACAGCTGGGAGCATTGCAACCGCACGAAGCGTTGCAGCCGCAGCTGGGAGCATTGCAGCCACAGGTCGATTCGCACAGACGGCTGAACAGATTGCAGCCACAGCTGGGAGCGTTGCAACCGCAGCTGGGAGCGTTGCAACCGCAGCTAGGAGCGTTGCAGCCGCAGGTGGACTCGCACAGTCGACTGAAGAGGTTGCAACCGCAGCTCGCTTCGTTGCAACCGCATGTCGCCTGGCAGCCGCAGCTGGGAGCATTGCAGCCGCACGTAGCGTTACAGCCGCAGCTGGGTGCGTTGCAACCGCACGTAGCATTGCAGCCGCAGCTGGGTGCGTTGCAACCGCAGGTCGGCGTCGCACAGCAACCGCTGTCGCAGCAGCTGCTCATGCTGCAGCGGGCCATCAGGGTGTTGAGCAGCCCGAAGCACGGACGGCACGAGGCCCGGCTGGTGCAATAGCTCGTGGAGCTGCAGCCGCCGGACGAAGCGCAGCTGCCGCCGGCATACAACGAGGGCTGATATTCCTGCATACCCAGGCTCGCATCAGCGGGCGCGGCGTGCAAGGCGTTCCCTTGGAGATCCAGCACGGAACCGGGCGCCGGGCCCATCACAGGCGGCGCGGGGCTATCGCTGGAAAACTCTTCCCCGGCGGGCGACGGCGCCGGCAACGCACGCTGCGGGGCGTCGCTGGGGCTGACCTCTGCCTGCTGCTTTTTCTTCTGGGCGTCCAGGTAATCCTGCAGCTTCGGGGCGGCGGGGGCGTCCCCTTCTGCGGCCTCGTCTGCGACTTCGTTGTCAAAGGAAGTTTGCTGAACCGAGTTCGAGGCGACGAAGCGGACCGTCGCCATTGACTGGGCGCAAGCTTCCCCGGCGTAAAAGCCGAGCAACGCTATCGTTGTGGTGGCAAACAAATGGGAGATTTTCATCTATCTCTTCCTCCGTGAGGATTGATCGCCAAAGGAGCGATCAGGAAACGACTGGTGCAATTGGAAACAAATGACTGGCCGCGCCGGACTAGAAACGCGGGCAGGAAATTCATGGGAGAGTCGGCAGGCGAATCGGCTGGGAGTCGGTACAGGGAGCCGCCTGGAAACAACTATCGTCTGGCCGCATCAGCAGAAATCGCTTTTGCAAGCGAGGGGCCTACGAGCGATGTTTCGCGCATATCATGCACAAGAGGAGCGCCAGACACGACGCTCGCATGACGTTTAGAAGGTCGAAGCCGCGCCAGCGGCGGCTACGGAATGTTTGCTACGACCGCGCCCCAAAAAGGAGGGCGGAAGCCCCAGGGCGCAGGATTTCCGGTGCGACCCGCGCACGATGCAGGCCCCAGCGACTCGCGCCAGCGCGTTACGCCAGGCGCCAGCGTTCTGACCCGCGCAATGGGCGTCGCCCTTGCGACAGGCAGGTTCCCGGCAGCAGGTTCAGCCCACAAAGCGAGCCTGCTGCAGGATAGCTTATTCCTGCAGGGAAGGGCCGATGCGCAGCCGACGAAACGCCACGCCGCCCCCATGATTTTGCAATCCCAGAAAGCCCTTGACGTTGCGTTCGGTCAATTGCGGGTAATCCTCAGGGCCTGCTGCGATGATCGTAACGCCGTTGTGGATTACCCGGTAGTGCTGGCCATGGGCGTCGATTTCCATGGTGTTCCATTCGCCGGCGGGCAGGCCCACATGTTCCTGGGAAGGAGCGATCGCGTACAAGCTGCCGGTGTACTGGTACTTTTTGAGCTTCGCATAGCTGGGATGCGGATCGTCAAGCAGTTGCACTTCGATACCGGCGCCGGCCCCGTGGTGGTTGCCGCTTTCCGGCACGCGAATGTACACGCCCGAATTTTTACCTTCGCCAATGCGGTATTCCAGTCGCAGATTGAAATCGCCAAACTGCTCTCGGGAGCGGAGCCAGGGGCCCTTGCCGACCGTCCCTTCCAGCACGCCGTCGGCCAGCTTCCAGCTGGCGGCCGGATCGCCGCCGGCCCCTTCCCAGGCCTCAAGCTGGTTCTCGCCCAGCAGCGATTTGTGATCGAGCTCGGTGATCGTAATATCGCGGAACAGGAACTGGCCGCCGCCGTCGACTTCAGACTGGAAGCCGATATAGCCGTGCGAAGCTTCCAGGCCGGAAACCTTCCAGGCAGGTTGGCCGTTAATCACCATCGAAGCGGTGTCGCCGACAACCGTTATTCGGAACCGGTTCCAGTCCCCTTTTTTAATCAGCTCGGTCGGGTTGGGATGGTCGAAGCCCAGCAGCCGGCCTTCGTGCCCTTCCAGCAGATTGATCTGATACTTTTTGGGCCAGGGCGACTTGCCCGAGGGCGCGGCCGCCCTGATGTAGATGCCCGAATCCCACTTGCTGTCGAGGAGCGGCTTCCACTCAAACTCGAGAATAAAGTCGCCGTACTCCGCGTGCGTGCGGACCAGGCCATCGCCCGACTTGAGCAGCAGCTCGCCGTTCTCGACGACCGCTTCGCAGCCGGTGACTTTCCAGCCGTGCAGTGTTTTGCCGTCGAACAGCGACATGGCGTAGCCGCTCGACGGCTTGAGGGCGGCCCTCCGTTCTTTATCTCCGGCCAGCAGGGCGGGCGTCAGCAGCAGCAGCAAAAACCAGGGAGCAAGGGAACGCATCATCGAAGAAGCTCAACAAGGAAGGACGAAAAGCAGATAACACAGGGACGCGGGACGAACGCTACAGCTTGAGTTCCAGCGGAAACGGCGTCAAGTTTTCAACGCCCGACTCGGTCACCAGGTAGTCGTTTTCGAGACGCATCCCGGCCCGCAGTCGTTCGTCGTACAGGCCAGGCTCGGCCGTAAACACATCGCCCACTTCAAACGTGTCGTCCCAGTTGGGATTCAGGTGCGGCCCTTCGTGCGGGAACAGGCCGATGCCGTGGCCCAGGTGGTGATCGAACACGCCGATCGGCGCCTGGTCCAGAATCGCCTGCACCTCCTGGAAGACCGTCTGGCATTTGACGCCAGGCCGCACGTTCGCCTCGACATAGGCGAACACCTTCATGATTTGCTCCCAGGCCGCCTGCTGCTCATCGCTGACATCGGTCACGGCGATCGTGCGGCAGTTGTCGGCAAAGTAGCCGCGATAGGCGGGGCCCAGGTCCAGGATATACAGCTCGCCCGGTTGTGCAGCCGTGTTGTTTCGGGGCGGGCCGCCTTTAGCGTTGACGCGGTAATCGTTGCCGGTTCCGGTGAGCATTTCGCCGAACTCCGCCACCGCGGCGGACTGCAGGCGGTTGAAGACTTCGATCTCCGTCACGCCCGGTTTGACGATCTCGCGGGCCAGCTCGTACATTCTGCCGGTGCCGGCGATCGCCATCCGGATCCGGGCCAGTTCGTCGGGATCTTTGCTGCGGCGAAGCTGGTACAGGTCGGGTTCGATATCGACCAGCTCCGAGGCCAGCGCGCCCATATGGAGCGGAAAGCTGGAGAACTCGACGCCGACCCTTTTATCTTCGTAGTTGTCGCCAAGCAGTTCCAGCAGCACGTCCGACGCCGCTTCGACCTGGTCGTTCCGCAAGGTCGAGTGCAGCTGGGCCTCGTAGGTCAGCACTTCGTCGGCTGCGTGAACTTCCGGCGCGGCGTTCGGAGCGACCAGCGTCATGACGCCGTCTGCCCGCAAGGCCGCCATCGGCGAAAACACCCAGCCGAACCGCGGTCCCGCCAGATACTGCACATGCTCGATCTGGTTCACAATGATCAGATCCAGCTCCAGGTCGGCGGTCGCCTGTAACAGGCGTTGTTGCCGGGCGCGGCACGCCTCGACATTGACTCCCAGGTTGCTATCCAAGTCGCTCATTCCCTGTTCCCATGGTGCGCCGTCCCACTGGCGGCGACGGCGCATCGTAATAAAAGGTTCGCCCGCATCGACGGGCGAAGGTCTGGTCGGCGGCCTAGCGAGGCTCGCCCAGCGTCACCATGACGGTGACTTCTTTCTTGTCGCGAAGCACCACGACCGGCACTTTCTCGCCCGCCTTGTGCTTCCGCAGAGCGCTATCGATATCTTCCAGCGAGCCGATCTTGCTGGCGCCCAGTTTAATGATCACATCGCCCGCCTTGATGCCGGCTTCGTCGGCCGGGCTGCCGGGAGCGACGCCCTGCAGGGCATAGCCTTCGACCTCAACGCCAAAGTCGGGGATCGAACCCAGGTAGGGTCGTGAGCCGCCGCGAGCGATGACCTCGGGCTTTTTCTTTTCGACGTACTCGGGTCGTTTCGGATCGGCATCGATGGCGTCGGTCAGGGCGACCACAAAATCGACGACGCGATCCATCCCTTCCAGGTTCAGCTTGTCAAAGTCATCGGTCGGCCGGTGGTAATCCGCGTGCGTGCCGGTGAACAGGTGAAACACGGGGATCTTCTTGGCGTAAAACGAAGAGTGATCGCTGGGGCCGAAGCCGCCGGTCTTTTTCACGACCTCGAATTTGGCCGAGGCGTTGATCGTGTCCAGCAGGGCGTCGAAGCTGACGGCTGTATCGAAACCTTGAATGATCAGCTTGTTGTCGCTCAATCGGCCGACCATATCCATGTTGATCATGGCGATCGTCGACTCCAGCGGGAACAGCGGCTCCCGTACATAATGAGCGCTGCCCAGCAGGCCGCGTTCCTCGCCGGTGAAAGCGATGAACACAATGCGACGGGCCGGCTTTTTCTCGCGCTGCGAAAGGCGCCAGGCCGTTTCCAGCAGGGCGGCCGCTCCCGAGGCGTTGTCGTCGGCGCCGTTGTGGATCGCTTTGGTCCACGGGGCCAGCGATCCGGTCCCGCCCATCCCCAGGTGATCGTAGTGGGCGCCGATGACAATCGTTTCGTCCGCCAGCGGACCTTCGCCCGGCAGCACGGCGATCACGTTTTTGACTTCCGCTTCGTGCTGGGCGACGGCCACTTCGCCGATCGCTTTCCAGCCGGCCAGCGCCGTGCTGACCGGTTTCAGGTCGTCGTCGATTTTCTGTTCCAGCTTGTCCAGTGTGGTGTCAAGCGAGGCTTCGATTAACTGGTTAATGGCCGCCCGGGTGGCGAACATCACCGGAAACGTTTTCCGCGAGGCGCTCGGGCCCGCTTCGGCAAAGGCCAGCACCTTGTCGTGATCGCTGGCTTCGGCGGTGCTGGCCTGCTGCAGCCGCTCGGCCAGTTTCACCAGTTGCTGCTGGTATTTGGTTTTCGCTTCGGCGGAAGGCTTTTCGGTCGCTTTGAATTCGGTGACCGCCTTGCTGATGGCGGCGATCGCTTTTTTGAGATCCTCGGCCGCTTTCTTCGCCTGGGTGATCAGCTCCTGTCCGTCATTGACCAGAATGACGGCGGCCGCTCCGTGTTCGTAAGCGTTGGCGACTTTGTTCTGGAAAAAAGCGTGCGGCGTGTTCTTGTCGCCGTCGAACAGGCTGTGCGGGTTGTTTTGCTGCGGCTCTTTCCGCAGGATGATGACGATCTTGTCCTTCACATCGAGGTTGGCGTATTCGTCGTATTCCAGATCAGCCGCCGTGATGCCGTAGCCGACAAACACCAAAGGCGCATCCAGCACGGACGAACCACCGATCGCCAGCGGGGTGAAGTCCTGGCCCAGGGTGAGTTCCACCTGCTGGGGCTTGCCGTCCTTGGCGGGGCCGACCAGCGTCAGTTTGTTCTGCTCCGGCGGGCCCTGCACGGCTTCGATGGTGATGGTGAACTTCTGATACGGGGCGCCTTCGATCAGGTCGGTTTTCAGCCCCATCTTTTTGAACTCGGCCGCAATGAATTCGGCCGCCTGGTCGATCCCTTTTTCGCCGACGCCGCGACCGGCCAGTTCATCAGAGGATAGGTACCTGGCTGTATTGGCCAGTCGACTATCGGCGATGTTTTCCGCAGCAGACAGGGCCGGCGCCAGGCAGGCAAGCAGACCAACAGAGAGAGACCAGCGAGCAGATCGCAGCATGGGTGGACCTTTCGGCGAGAAGGCGCCTGAGGGGGAACGGGGCAGGGAAAGGAAGGACGCAGGTTGGGTGAGGGCGAGTTCATTTTTGAAGCCACGCCCGCCGGCGTCAAGTAAGGCGACCGGCGCAACCGCGATGCGGGACCGTGCGTTCTGGAAAGGAAGAGCCAGCTACTCTTCGAACGGGCGTTTGCTGACTTCGTTCGGCGTGGGGAAGTCCTTGGGAATCGGCAGCGTCACCTTGCCGGTGGCGGCCCATTCGGTCCCGCGCAGGAAACAGGTGATAAAGCCGACGCATTCCTGCGAGTAATCGGCGTGCCCCAACGGCGTATGGAAGACGCGGCCCTTGCCGTACTGCAGTGTCATCAGCATCGGTTCGTGCCGGCCGCTGCCGCCTTTGGCCGGGTCGGCAAAGGCGGTCGCCAGCACGGTCATGTTTTCGGCCGGGCCGCGGAGCTTGTCGTAGAGCTCGTCTTTTTCGTGCATCCAGGCTTTCGGCATCCCGTTGGTGATCGGGTGTTCGCCGTTGCGAACGACGACCTGGAACGGGTGCTGCGAACCATGATGCCCGCCGGCGCCTTTGCTGTCGTCGCGGACCACGGCGCCCTGGTCGTCCAGGTAAACATACGGGCCGGACGCTTCGTTGCGTCCGCCCCAGCCGCCCAGGCCGATCATTTCGTTGTACTCTTTCCAGTCGCCAAACGCGTTGTCGGCCGCATGCACCACGACGAAACCGCCGCCGTTTTTCATGTAATCCATGAACGACGTTTGCGTGGACTGCGGCCAGGCGGCGCCGTTGTAGTTGGAAATGACCACATCGTACGACTTGAACGTCGGCTTGAAGGCGGGATCGGTCCCCTTGGGAACGGTGCGTACGATATCGACCGTGAAGCGGTTGGTCTCTTCCAGGTACTGCTTCATCATGACCGAGGTTTTCGGCCAGATGCCATGATTGTTCTGGCCTTCAACGATTAACGCTTTGAGTTTCTCGGCCGCCTGGACGGGCGTCGCCAGGAACAGACCCGCAGCGCACCAGCCGAGCATCAGACACAGAATACCAACCCGCTGGGGAAATCGTTGAAGCATGAGAAACTCCCTGAAGAAAGAAAAGCTGTCAATTCGCCTATCTTACCCGGTCCGCCAGCGGTCTACCCGCCCCGAAGCGGGTTGCATGCGAGAAAAATCAGAAATCGGCGGGAAACACGCAAAGTCGTCGCACCCGAAGAAAGAAGGCCGTCTCCCGGAGCGGGACGAACGGCCCTCGATCGTTTGCACAGCGACGTTTTCCCGGAAGCAGAGGCAAAGAGCGTACTTCCCGGGCGAGACGTGCGACGAAGTTTCGACGCTTGACTGGCCTGGTGGTGCGTCAAGTTTCCATTTTAGGTTTGGCCATTTTCGCGCGAGCCGCTGTTCCTTTTAGTTAACCGTGGCTATCGCCAAAACGGCTAATTGGAAGAACCCGAACTCTTTGCCTTGACGCAGCACTAGGCCGGCGGGTCTTGCGGAACTGTTTCGCCCTGGATGGCGGCTTTGGGATCCTTGATCTTGTCGAAGAAGGTGACGGCAAACAGCACCATCAGCACGGCCGAGAAGACCGCGGGAATCAGCCAGTAGACCGTCCAGAGACTTTCCACCGGGGGAAAGCTGAAGAGCACCGTATTCCCGATTGCGAACTCACTTTGCTTCAGCGTGGCGTAAACGATGCCCGACAGATTGGCTCCGATGAAGCCGCCCACGCCCAGCGTGACAAAGGCGATAAAGCCCTGGGCGGCGCCGCGGTTGGCCGGTCCAGCTTCGTTATCCACGTAAATCTGGCCCGTCACAAAGAAGAAGTCGTAACAGATCCCGTGCAGCAAAATACCGACGTAAATCATCCACATGCCATGTTCAAAGCCGTAAGCAAAGCACAGGTACCGTACGGCCCAGGCCAGCATGCCGATCAGCAGCATGTATTTCACGCCCAGCCGCAAAAAGAAGAACGGCATCAGCAGCATGAAAATGATTTCCGACATCTGCCCCAGCGTCATCTTGGCGGCGGCGGCCGTCATGCCGTTATCGTTCAAAAACGGATTGGCGAAGCTGTAGTAGAACTGCAGCGGAATCGTCACCAGGAACGAGCCGATGATAAATACCAGGAAAGGCCAGCGCTTGAGCATCGCCAGGGCGTCGAGGCCCAGGACATCGCCGATCCGGATTTTCTCCCCCTGACGACCCGGCGGCGTGTGCGGCAGGGTCACACAGAACAGGCCCAGCAGCAGCATCGCAAAACTGCCAAGCTGCATCGGCAAGGTGGTCGTCTCCATACCGGTGCCAACGCCAAAAAGGCGCAAGTTGAACAGACGAAAGCCGCTCAGGTTCGCCAGGCTCAGTTCCGACATGCGACCCGGGTGACCCGTCGCATTCCAAAGTTCGTTCGGCGCCACGATCAACGACGGAACCGAGACCGGCTCCAGTTCTACGTCTTTGGCGACGTGTTTCTTCAGTTCCGCGATCCGTGTTTCCAGTTCCGCATGGACTTCGGGCTGGGCGTCGCTGGCCAGCCATTTCTCCGCCGCCGCTAGTTTCTCCGCCGCAGGCATCTCCTTGTCGCTGACGCCTGCAATGCCAGCGGCCGCGTTCGCTTTTTTCAGGGCAGCCTCGGTGGCCGTGATTTCCTCGAACAGAGAGCCTCCCACCAGCAGGCCGCCGGTCACAATGCCGGCCACAATCCAGCCGATCGTCCCCAGCACCCGCACGTACGGAAACTGCTTCGCCGGTTCCGCCAGGTGATGAAAGGAGATGGAGTTCGTCAGCGCCAGGGTGGGCATGTAGCACAGGAAAAACGCCAGCATTACCCAGTAAAAGACGCCCTGGTTGGTGATCATCGACAACGCCAGCAGCAACGCCGCCCCCACCAGGTGCAACACCGCTAGCACCCATTGCGTGGAGAAAAAACGGTCCGCGATCATCCCGACGAAAAACGGCGAGATCATGCCGGCAATGGCCGACGTGCTGTAGGCGGCGCCTACGAAATTATCGGTGAACCATGCGTTTTCGCCCGCGTTGAAAACGATGAAGGATCCGAGCGTCACAAACCACACGCCCCAGGCGAAATACTGCAAAAACATCATGATGCACAGACGGCCATACGCCGAGTTCATAACGGGTTCCTCGTCGACTTTCAGGGGAGACTTCCAACGCAGTAAATCGCACACGGCGCCAGCACCGCATTCAATGCAGTGCGCGCAGGGCGAGCAGGCGTATTCTAAGCAGATCTGCCCGCCGATGCGTTATGCCTGGACGAGATTTTTCGCATGTCCCCATGCGCCGTCCCCGTGGCGACGGCAAAGCGTAACGAACAGAGCCCTGGTAGCGATAAACAGGGTTCGTTCCGTCAGAGCAGGCAGAACGGTCGGGCCGAATGCTTTCGGATCCGCCGGCCCTCGCTTGCGGCGAAGATCCCTCTGGCGAAAAATGAAAAACGGGGTGTCGATTCTGGCACGTCGCCCGCGTCTACAGGGTAGACCATCGACCGCTTCCGCTTCCGCTTCTAACAGGCGCACTTTCATGCAAACGTCCAAAACCAAGACCATTGTCGGCTGGGTCCTGTCCGTACTGATAGGGTTATTCCTGATCGGGGCGAGCGGCCTGCCCAAATTCCTGGTCGACTGGCCGGGCAAAGAGGAAATGATGGCTCGCCTGGGCATCCCGCTCGACCTGCTGCTGACGATCGGCCTGATCGAAATCGGCGTGGCGGTCCTCTATCTGATTCCGCCGACCGCCTTCCTGGGCGCCATTCTGACGACCGGCTACCTGGGCGGCGCCGTGTTCACCCATCTGCGAATCGGCGACGGGCTGTTTGAAACCCTGTTTCCCGTGATCCTTGGCGTGATCTTATGGACCGGGCTGGCGCTGCGCAAGCCAGTACTGTTCTCACTGCTGCCTGGCGCCAGTCCTGATCGCCGCCGGCAGCCGGAAGAAACCTGATCCCTGCCCCGACGAACTTCGAGAATCATGATGAAATATGTTCTGCTGATCTACGCCGCCCCCGACGCCTGGCCGCCCGACGAACATGCGCTGGCCCTGGCCGAATCGATCCAGCTCTGCTGGGAACTCGACGCCCAGGGACAATACCTGGCGGCCGCCCCGTTGCATCCGCCAGAGACGGCCAAATGCGTCAAGGTGCGCAACGGCCAGACAATCGTGAGCGACGGGCCGTTCGCGGAAACGAAAGAGCAGCTGGGCGGTTACTTTCTGATCGAAGCGGCTAACCTGGACGAAGCGATCGCCATCGCCGCCAGAGTGCCCGGAGCCCGCCGCGGCACGGCCGAGATTCGCCCGTGTGGGCCTCTCGTTTAAGGGCAGGAAATTTCCAGAACACCGTAGCGGAACTCGCCAGAGTTTGGCCGCTGCTCCTGGTACGCTCCCACCAGAATCGGGCGACTTCGGCGACATGCGTCGCCTTGCGTTAGCGCCGGGATCAGGCCGGGGCCAGTTCCGGTTCTTCGACGTGCTGGTGCTGGCTCCACCACTGGTCCGCATCACGACGGGTCCATTGCCGGGCCGCTTCGCACTGCTCAAGCGCCGTGATCAGCTCTTCGGTCGACTGATAGCGATCCTCGGGCGATTTCTGCAGGCAACGCATCACCACCGCTTCCAGATCCTGCGGCGTATCGGGCGCCATGTCGGTCAGCATGGGCGGCGATTCGGTCGCATGGGCGATCATCACCTTGATCAGCTTTTCGTACTTGAAAGGCGGCTCCCCGGCCAGCAGATAAAAAGCCACGGCTCCCAGCGAGTAGATATCGCTGCGGGCGTCAGGCTCTTCCCCCTGGGCCTGCTCCGGCGACATGAAATGGGGCGAGCCGGTGATCACGCCGTCCTGAGTCAGGTCGAGCGTTTCATCGCCGGTTTGAATGGGCTTGGCCAGACCAAAGTCCAGCAGCTTCGCCACATCGTTCACGCCGCCGCGTTTGGCGGCGAAAATATTGGCCGGTTTGATATCGCGATGCACCAGGCCGATCGAATGAGCCTCGCCCAGGGCTTCCGAGGTCTGCCGTAAAAAGTGGATCACACGGGCAGGCGGCAACGGGCCGAACTGCTCGACCAGTTCGCCCAGGTTCATGCCGGGCAGGTATTCCATCACATAAAAGAACACGCCGTCGTCGCTGCGGCCGTAGTCGTAAATATCGACGCTGTTCCAATGCGACAGTTGGGCCGTTGCGCGGACCTCGCGCTCAAAACGATGGAGCATTTTGGGGTCGCCCGCCTTGGCGGGATTGATAATTTTGACCGCGCAAGGGCGTTTCATCATTTGATGTTCGGCCAGGTAGACCTCGCCCATCCCGCCGGAACCCAGCTTGCGACGCAGACGATAATGCCCAATCGAGCGGGCCTCCAGTGCTTCGGTGCGCAGATTGCCAATCGTATAAACGCCAGCTGTCGCCACCGAGGCGCTCAACGACATAATCAGCAGCAGCACCACAAACCCGCCGCCGACCGGCGCATTGGCGACCGCCACGATCGGATCGAACTGGCGCAGACCGGCGTATAAAAGCACCGGAGAAGCGGCCATCAACGTTAGAAAAACGCCGGCCCGCTTTGGACAATTGGGAATGAACAGCGCGTACACAAACATCAACAGCAGCCACGGCGGCGCCAGGTTTGGCAAAATCCCCAGATCCGCAGCCGCCACATCGACCATGACATGCTGCATCAGCAGAAAGTAGATCGCCGGCAGGCCGAAAATCGCATACTCAAAAAAGTGCAGCTGGCCTTCGCGAATCAGGCACTTGCGGCGCAGCATCAGGGCCATGATCCCCAAAGCCAAAGCCACCACCCCATGCAACGTCAGCAGGATCGGATGATTCTGCATGCCGAACAGGCCAAACACTCCCCGATACGCCAGGAATACGCCAAACCCAACCGACAAAGAAATGGCGGCGGCCCGCAACCGCACCCGCAGCATGTCGCGGTTGCCGGTAGCGATCGGACAGGAACTTCCATGCAAAAAATGCATGCGAGGACGTTCCGGTGGCTCCGTCAGAGTGATCGATTCATCGGAGGGTAGCTGCAAATCAATCGTTTGATCGTTTTGCGAACCCGATCGGGAGGTGTCGCCGTCCATAGATACCAAGGGTCCGGGGTCGAACGGATAGTGGGCGCTTCCCTCCATCATATATCTTTCCCGCCCCCTGGGCGAATTGGGATCCGAATTTCCCCCTCCACACCACCCGCAGGACTAGTCCTGGCGGCCGGTTTGCCACCTGCCCACAGTCGCGGCCATGCGAGCTGTGGCGAAGATCTTCAGGAGTACGACGATTCCGTCGCGCAAATCTTACGAGGAAAGTTCAGACTTCTCCCTGTTACGCAGGTTCGCTCCGAAATGTTCAGATCAGGTGAAAATTACGCCGGCTGCCACGGCGTCTCTGCCCCAGGGGAGCCGCAATCGTGATAGTTTTCCCCTCGAAAATGAGCTAAACTCCACCGGTCTCCCGTTTTCGGTCGACCTGCGCCCAGGTCGGCTTGTTCCCCAGCGAACTGCTTCCGTTGAAACCCGCTGCCGATTCTCCTGTGCTGGCGCCTTTGACGAAGACAGGCCTGCGGCAGGAGCGATTTCTGGTGCTGCTGCTCCTGCTGGCGCCCGGGCTCTGGTTCTATGGACGGGCCCTGTCAGACTCGGCCTTTTTCTATCGTGATGCGGGACACTACTATTACCCCTTGTTCACCTGGACGTCCGATTACTGGCAAAGAGGGGAATTTCCACTCTGGAACCCCCATGAAAACCTCGGGGTTCCCCTGGCGGCCGACCCGACGGCCAGTCTGTTCTATCCCGTCAAGCTGATCTTCCTGCTGCCTGGCGTCACTCCCCTGGGACGTTACGCTTTGTACATTGCGTTGCACGGCTGGGGGGCGGCTGCCGCACTCTACTGGACGGCCCGGCAGGGGGGCGCTAGCCGCTACGCGGCGGCCCTGGCTGCGGTGGGGTACGCCTTTGGCGGCGTGGTGCTGATGCAGTACGCCAATATCGTTTATCTGGCAGGCGCCGCCTGGTTGCCGCTGGCCCTGTACGCGGGCGAGCGAATGTTGAGCCTGGCCTCCTGGCGCTGGTCGATCGTCTGCGGCGCCCTGTGGGCGATGATCGTGCTGGCCGGCGATCCGCAAACAGCTTATCACGCGGCCCTGCTGACGGCTCTGTTCGGCCTGCTGCAGCTCGTTCATTCCCCCTGGCGTCAGCCGTCCGAAGCGGAAGCCTCGACGTCCTTGCTGGCCAGACTTCTGTCCGCCCGACTGGCTTCCAGCTGCGCCCTGCTGGCGACGGCCGTCCTGGCAGGAGGTTCGCTGGCGGCGGTGCAAATCCTGCCGGCCTGGGCATGGTCCCGCACCAGTGATCGCGTGCGCAGCGACTCGCCGCGGACGATCTACGAAGCGGTTGCCCGTGACACGACCGAGTCACTGCCGACCACAGCGGAACACCTGGCCGAAACGGAACCTCCGAGTGTTGCGGATACGGCCTGGCGTCGGTCCTGGCGCGGGTTGTTCGGACCACCGCCGCCGGGCGCGCATCATCATCATGTCTACCTGTTCAGCGTGGGGCCATGGCGTCTGGCGGAAGCGGTCTGGCCGAATTTTTCCGGGCGAGAGTTCCCCACCCATCGCCGCTGGACCCGTTTGTTCAACGACGAAGACGGCGCCTGGACGCCTTCGCTGTATCTGGGGCTGGGACCGCTGCTGCTGGGGCTGGCCGTCTGGACGCTTCGCGGCGGCGACCTGCGGCTGCGTTGGCTCAGCTGGATGCTGCTGCTCAGCCTGCTGGCAGCCTTCGGCTGGTACGGACTCGGCTGGTTGATACAGGGGGTAAGAACGCTGACAGGCGCTGGCGGCCCCTTGCCGCTGGGGCCGCAGGTCGGCGGTCTGTACTGGCTGCTGAGCACTTTTCTGCCGGGTTATATTACCTTCCGCTTTCCCGCCAAATGGTTGACGCCGGCTGCCCTGGCGCTCTGCCTGTTGGCCGCCGCCGGCTGGGATCGGTTATTCGGCGACGAACCTCAGGGAGTGCAGGCCGCAAGCCGCTGGGGCTGGCTGGCGGGCGGGCTGGTGGGCGGAACAACCCTCCTGGCAATCGCGACCCTGGCCAGGCAAGGGGCGCTGACGAGCTGGTTCGCCACGGCGCCGGCGGACCCACTGTTTGGACCGATCCAGGCCGAGGACGCCGTGCGCGACCTGCTGCTGACCTTCGGCCAGACGATCGTCGTCGGGCTGCTGTGGGCCGTCTTCCTGCTGCGGCGAGACATGCGTCGCTGGCTGCCGGGGCTGGTCGCCCTGACCGCGATCGAGCTTTGCCTGGCGCACAGCTGGATGACGCCCGTCGCTCCGCGAGCGAGGTTCGCCGCCCGACCTGCGATCCTGTCCGGCGTTGCCGCAAACACGCCAGACGCCGCCATTCCCAACGAGCCAGCCGCGGCGCCGGTTCGATTCTTTCGCCAGGACCCGGCCAGCTTCCTGCCGGTTGCCTGGGCGAGCCAGTCTTCGGCCGACCGCTCACTGCAGAACCTGGCGTGGAGCCGCGACACCCTGTTCCCCAAATATCCGATGCTGCACCATGCCGGGCTGGTCGAGGCGTACGGTTCAGCCAGCGACTATGATTTCGCCGCGCTGATGTATGTCGCCCGACTGCAGGGGCCCACGTCGGCTCGGGGAGCCGCGCTGCCGCATCCGGCCGTGCTGGATCTGCTGGGCGCCCGCTACCGGATCCTGCTGGACGACTATGCATATCCGGGCGATGAGCGCGTCTCGCTTCCCCCGGCCGATGAGGAATCGCTGCTGGGCGCGCAGTTATGGCAAAGTCCCCAGGAACAGCCGCTGCTCTGGATCACGCACCGTGTGGAAGTGTTGCCGCCGTTATCGCAGAACTCCCGTCAGGTCGAAGCGCGCACGCAGCAGGTGCTGGACAGCCTGGCTAATCCCGCGGAGACGACAGCCAAAGATCGCCTCGCCGTGCTGGAAGCGGCGATTGAGCCGTCACCGTTGCCGTCGACTGCCGCACCCGGGGCGAACGGTCCGCAAGAAGGCTGCCGGCTGGAGCGATACGAGCCGAACGAAGTCCAGGCGACCGTGCGTCTGCAGCGGCCTGGGCTGCTGGTGCTGGCCGATCATTTCGATGAGGACTGGCGGGCCGAGGTGACGACCGGGCAAGGAGCGCCCGTTTCCCATCCGATTCTGCGCACGAACCGCGTGCTGCGGGGGCTGCTGCTGCCAGCCGGGGAACACCGGGTACGATTCTTTTATTGTCCAAGCGGCCTGCGGACCGGCGCGGTGATCAGCCTGCTGGGCTGGTCACTGCTGTTACTGGCCGGCATCGCCTGGTGCGGGCGTCGCTGGAGCAAAAAGTAATTGTTTCTGGGATCCGGCCGGGGCCCACGGCAGTAAAGCCTGGCTGGCTGGAGAACGACGGGTGCAGTAAAATAGAGCTGCGAAGGGAATGCTTCATTTCTCCAGGATTGCCGGGTCATGCGACTGTTTGCGGGAACGCCGTTTGATCGTCCCCCCGTGTGCGAGCGCTGCGGCGAACGGGAAGAAGTCTGCGTTTGCCCCCCATTGCCGCCGCCTCCGCCGGTGCGTGTGGCTCCGGAAAAGCAGACGGCCCGTCTGGCGGTGGAGAAGCGGAAAAAAGGGAAGGTCGTCACCCTGGTCCGCGGACTAAGCGCGGCCGACAACGATCTGCCCGCGTTGCTGGCCCGGCTGAAGAACGCCGTGGGGGCCGGCGGCGCCGTCAAAGAGGATTCCATCGAGATCCAGGGCGCCCAGCTGGAACGGGTGCAGGCCGTACTCCAAGAGATCGGTTATCGGGTCCGCTAGATTTCGACCGTTCCGGCTCGTTCGTCTGCCGTTATCCGGGTGCGAGCATCCCCAATATGCGGCCGAACTCTCGCGAGCTGGGCTACCGTATTCGGGCACATGGGCGGAACCTGAACTCTTTGTTGATCGTTGATCGCTGCACTGCCAAACCGAACTTGCCCCTGTCGCGGCTGTTTGCTACTTTCCCGCCACGTCGGGGAGTGTACGCGTGCGACGCGGCTGTCTGGCGATCTTTTTCCATTATCGATCTTGTTGCATATCGATTCTTTTTTTCGATCTATTGTCATGAAGCATTCTCGCAAAATCCTGCTCGGCGCTATCGCCCTGCTGTGGCTGGCTGCAGGCGTCCAGGCACAGGAGATGCCGATGGGCAACGACGAAATCTATCTTCTGCCGCCGCTGGAGATGCTGGAGCCTCCGCCGCCGGAACCGGATGCAGAACCAGAACCAAAGCCGTCCTCCGCTGAACCGGCGGCCGAAACAATCGCTGTGGAAGAAATCGGTCCGGCGCCCCCCACTTACTGGTTCTATCAAATCTGGGATCCCTGGGAGGGCTCGTTCCAACTGGGCCTCGACGGCACCGAAGGTAACACCCAGACTTTTAACCTGCAGACGGGTTTCAAAGCCAAATACGACGACGCGACACAGACCGATACCTTTGAAATCACCCACGTCGACAAATCACGCGACGGCGTACAGACGGCGCTCAACACGCTGATCGACGGGCGAATGGAATGGAAGATGCCCAAATCGCCGTTTACGGTGTACGGCCACACGTTTATCGAAATTGACGCCTTCAAGGACTTCGACGAACGGGTCTCTGCCGACGCGGGTCTTGGTTATCGCTTTCTGGAACTGCCTGACCACAAGCTGACGGCCCGTTTGGGTTTGTCGGCCTCGCGAGAGATCGGGGGTCCCAATAACGCGGTCACGCCTGAAATGATCGCCGGAGCCGAATGGAGCTACAAGCCGAACAAGCGCCAGAAATTTTCAGCCAAAGTTGACTACTTCCCGGCGATCGAGAACTTTTCTGACTTTCGCATGAACACGCGGGCCGAATGGGAAACCGTCCTGTCGCAAGAGTGGGGGCTGAGTATGAAACTGAGCATGATCGACCGCTACGACAGCACCCCTGGCACCTCCAAGCCGAACGACATCAACTATGCGGCTCTGATGATGCTGGGCTTTTAAGCAAAGCATCTGAAGCAAGGCATCTGAAGCAAGGCATCGCGGCGTGATTCTTTTCTAGCGCATGCGACGGCGAGCGACCGGTCCGGTCGCCGCCTGACCATGGTGGTCGTCCTTCTGCCAGCGCCTGTTAAAAGGCGACAACCTGCTCCGGCGCCGCTAGGTCGCCTTGGCAGTTAGTCCTCTTCTTCTTTGGGGACGCGGGCTTCCAGATTGTGCTGCGTCGGGCGCTTGCCATACGTCGTGTGGCCGAATTTGATCACGCCGACAAAAAAGGCGCCGCCCAGGATATTCCCGATCGTCGACCAGAGCAGCACCAGCCCCAGTTCGCCCAGGGCCACGTTCTGGCCGGCAAAGTACGCCCCAAAAAGCTGCACGCTGCCCGCCACCACATGATGCAGGTGGCCAATGCCGATCGCGGTGGTGATCAGCCACACAATCACGATCTGGCTGATCGTATCCCGGCTGGCGGCGACCAGCCAGGAAAGCAGCCCCATCAGCCAGCCGGCCAGCACCGCACTCAAAATGGTAACCCACCAGGGATGGCCCAGCAGCGGCTCAGCGATCTGTCCCAGGGCGACCGGGTCGATAATGCCAAGCGCCGGGCCGACCAGCACCAGGATCGCGGCGAAAATCGCTCCGCCCGCCAGGTTGGCGGCCAGCACAATCGCCCACAATCGGACCAGAGCACGAGGGCGGGAATGACCGCCCAGCACCGGTAGAACCGCCAGCGTGGTCTGCTCAGTAAACAGCTCCGACCGTCCCAATACAACAAACAGAAAACCCACGGCATACAGGTTGGCTCCGATCAGCGCCAGGATGGGTTCCGAGAATTCCCCCGTCAATTTGGTCCGCACCACGGCCATGAGGAACGGACCGAAGCCAATATCCAGACCGGCCGAAATCCCTGAAATGGCCAGTCCAATCGCGGATCCCTCCAGCGCGCCGAGCCCCTCGCGGATTTCGTTTCGCAGGATCTCTGTCGATGGCTTTTTCGGTTCCTCTTCCTCTTTCCCGGTTTTTTCGGGGCGTGTCAAATCACTCAAGACAAAGCCTTTACGCAGAAAGTTCAGATCAAAGAAGCAGGACGCGTCGCACGTCGCAACCAGGATGACGCGCGGGGTCTCCTCGCGGTCCCACGGTCGCCCCTCAACGCAGGGCAATTCCCGTACCAGAAACTGCAACCGCGGGACGATCCGCGCTGTCGGGTCGTCCACCCTCCCGTCTGCCGGGTGCTGGCGTGGCTAGCGGCGGCGCCACATTGATCTTTCTCGATTTCCGGCTTCCGGTTAAAGTTTTCCCTGGAACCGGTCGACTTCTGGCGATCGGTCGAAACTGCTACCCCCTGCCTGGCGCCTTGAGTTGCGGGACGCCAGGGCCCGAGTTGCTAAGCCAAGGAAGGTGCGGCGCCGATGGCCGACGATTACACTTCGCTTTGTTATCGTATCGTTCACAGTAATTCGTGCCGCAGCACGCACCACAAACTTGCGCTCGATGCGCTGGTGCAGATTCGCGGGCGTATGGCCGAGCGCTGGCGCAATCTGTTTCTCAAACACTACGAGGCATTCCTCGAAGGCGCCAAAGCCCCCGACAGCAAGTTCCAGGACTTTCGCAACCATGTGCTGCATGTCAACGACGACGACTGGGGCGGCGCCGTGGAAGCCGCCCAGATGTGGTACGAACGCCTGCTGGACTTGCTGCGCCGCAGCGAGTGGGAAGAGGCCGCCTATGCGGCCGGCGTGCTGAGCCATTATTACACCGACGTCATCCAGCCGCTGCACACGGCCCAGTCGGAAATTGAAAACCAGATCCATCGCGCTTTTGAGTGGAGTGTTTTCAAATCGTACGACGCGCTGCTGGAAATGATTGAAACCAAGGTCGGCTATCCCGACCTGGAAGCTCCCGAAACGACCAACTGGCTCGCCCAGATGATTCGCCAGGGCGCCGTCAAAGCGAACGGCAAATACGCCTATGTGGTGGATCACTTCCAGCTGGGACCGTCGATCAAAGATCCGCCGGCCGGCCTGGATCGGGATCTCAGCCGGGTCGTCGCCGAACTGCTGGCCTACGCCACGATCGGCTTCTCCCGCATCCTGGAAAAAGCCTTCGAAGAGTCCGCCGTTCGCCCCCCGCGCACCATCGCCGTGTTGACGGCGGTGGTCGCCACGTTCAAAGCCCCGCTGCATTTCATCGCGCGGAAGATCCACGATGTCAACGAGCGCGAGATCGTCGAAGGCATCTGGAACGAACTCCAGGAAACGGGCAAAGTCGAAGAGACCCTGCCGGAAGACGACCGCGTGGTCTCCAAACTTTACGAGCGCGAAGTGCTGGGACGCCGGCCGGCCTACACCCCGCGACAATCGCCGCGTGAAGCGGCCGCCGCGCTGAATCTCGATGCTCGAAACCGCACCCGGCCCGAGCCTGCGGCGACGCCGTCGGTCGCTGGATCGATCGACCCGCGTCCCGCGCATACCGTCGCGCCCCGACCCAAAAACCGCAACACCTCCGGCGACTCCACCCCAGCGCCGACCGACTCGCCGTTTGCCGCTTCGGGCCCGGTCGTCTCCCGATCCGCCGCGCCGGAGCCCCGCGTCGAACCAACCCGTTCCGCCTCCGCGGAGCCCAAAACAGAATCGCGCACCGAGTCGCGTTCACCGTCTCGAGAAGAAGCCCGTGAAGCGCGAGCGGCCGCCAGGGCCGAGGCCAGCGCCGCGGATGCCGCCGAGCCCCGAAAATCGATCTTTAATCTGTCCCGATATGTGCCAAAACGGTCCGCCCGCTCGACCGAAGACCGAACCGACGAGCGATCGTCCCCGTCGACGTTGTCAGCCAGCGGCGCCTCGGCCGCAGCCTCCCGCTCCAGCAGTGATCGTTCTACCAGTGATCGTTCGGCCAGCGATCGCTCCAGCGGCGAACCGCGGTTCTACCTGCAGCGTTCCGACGATGTCGAACAGGCGCCTTCGATCGGCGTGAAAACGGCCAAACGGCTGGAACGGATCGGCGTGGCCACGGTCGACGACCTGCTGAATCTTGATCCCCATACGGCCGCCCGGCAATTGAGCGTGGGGCATATCGACGCCGATACGATCCGCGACTGGCAGCACCAGGCGCTGCTTGTTTGCCGGGTGCCGAACCTGCGCGGACATGATGCGCAGATCCTGGTTGCGTGCGGTTTCACCACGCCAGGCGAAACGGCGTCGGCTGATCCGGAAGAGGTGTTGCTGCTGTCAGACGAATTCGTGCTGACCGACGCCGGCCAGCGCGTGCTCCGCGGCGGCCAGCAGCCCGACCTGGACGAAGTCCGCAACTGGATCCGCTGGGCCGGGCAAGCCCGCGCTCTGCAGGCCGCGTAAGCCAGGCAAAGAAGAAGATTTCACCGCGAACGATTGCTGATTTACGCCAGGCCGTTATGTCGCAAGAGAGCGGTCGTGTTCGGCTCGCGGCCGCGGAAGTCCTGGTAGACCTCCATCGGCGGACGGGAACCGCCCTGGGCCAGGATGGTGTCCCGGTAATGGGCGCCCAGTTCGGCCAGCGCCTGTTCGTTGTCGAGGCCCGCTTCTTCAAAGGCGCCAAAGGCGTCCGCGCTCAACACCTCGGACCATTTATAACTGTAGTAACCGGCCGCATAGCCGCCGGCGAACAGGTGGCCGAATGAGCAGAGCGAACGGTCGTCCGGCAGCGGAGCCAGCACGCTGTACTCGCGGAGGGTGCGGGAGAACAGGTCATGCGGGCTTTCCTCGCCCGTCGGATCGTACTCGGTATGCAGCCGCATGTCGCCGACGCCCATCGCCAGTTGCCGCATGAACTGCGAGCCGGCCATAAAGGTGCGGGCGGCGCACAGCTTGTCAAACAGCTCGTCAGGCAGCGGTTCGCCCGTTTCCACATGGCGGGTCAGTCCGACCAGCGTCGGCTTGTGGTAGCACCAGTTCTCCATGAACTGGCTGGCGATCTCCACGGCGTCCCATTCAATGCCATTCACGCCGGCGACCTCGGCAGTGTCAACCGTTGTCAGCATCCCCTGCAGGCCATGGCCGAATTCGTGGAACAGTGTTTCGACCTCGCCAAAACTCATCAGCGACGGGGTGTCGCCCACCGGCGGGGTGCCGTTGCAGCACAGATAAACGACCGGCAGCCGCAAGCCGCCGGCAATCCTGCGACGGCCCAGACAGTTATCCATCCAGGCGCCGCCCCGTTTCTCGGCCGGGCGAGAATAGGGATCCAGATAGAACGCCGCTACCGGTTCGCCGGCCTGGTTTTTGACACGGTAGAACCGCACGTCGGCATGCCAGACGGGAGCATTGTCGGAGGCCTCGGCGATCGTCACTCCAAACAGACGCTCGGTCAGCGAGAACAGCCCCTCCAGCACGCGCGGCAGCGGAAAGTAAGGACGCAGCTGCTCATCAGTAAAGTCGAACTCCTTCTCCCGGCGACGCTCGGCCCAGTAGCCCACATCCCAGTGCATGACGGGCTCGGTCTGTCCGTTTTCCGCAGCGAGCGCCTTGATCTGTTCAAAGTCGATCTTCGCATGCTCCCGCGCCGCCTCGGCCAGCTCGTCGGACATTTGCTGGACGGCGGCCGCATCGGGAGCCATTTTGGAATCCAGGCTCAGCTCGGCGTAATTCGCAAAGCCCAGCAGCTGGGCCTGTTCGCGTCGCAGCTCCAGGATGCGGGTCAGCACCGGCGTGTTGTCCCAGTCGCCGGAAGCGGCCCGGGCCTTGAGAGCGCGGTACAACTGTTCGCGCTGCCCGCGGTTCTGGCTGTGTTCCATGAACGGAATGTAGCACGGCATGTCGAGCGTGATCCGCCAGGGGCCGTTCTCCGGCGTGGCGGCGGGCTGGCTCTCTTCGCGATGATCGTTGTAAGACTGGGCCGTGATGCGCCTTAACGTGGCGGGCCAGCCGGCCGTATCGGCCGGATCTTCAATCAGCAGGCTGAACGCCTTGGTGGCGTCGAGCAGGTGGTTGGAGAAATCGGCGCCCAACTGGGACAGCTCTCCTTCGATCGCATTGAACCGGGCCTTGGCGTCCCCTTCCAGCCCGACGCCGCTGTGCTGCGCGTCCCGCAGCCGCAACGTGACCGCACGCTGCTGGGCGGCCGTGAGGGAAGACCAGGCGTCGCTCGCCTGGAGCTTTTCCAGCGCCTCGTACAACGGACGGCTCTGGCGCGCCCGCAGTTCAAACTCGACCAGCTCCGGCAGCACGGTCTCATGGGCCGACCGCAGCGCGTCGGAGTTCTTCACGCCCAGCAAATGGTTGACGGGCCCCCAGGCATATTCAAACGGCAGGTCGATCGCTTCCAGCGGGGCCATGATCCCGTCCCAGGTCGGCTCGGGATTCGCTTCCAGCCGCTCCAGCGTTTGCTCCGCTTCGGCCAGCACGGCCCTCACCGCCGGCACGACATGCTCGGGAAGTATCTGATCAAACCGCGGCAAGCCTTCGCAACGCATCAGGGGATTATCTGACATCGCAAATTCCTTGTTGACTGCTGAGGGTGAAGAGCAACACGGCCGCCGCGACCCGTCAGCGATACAGAGCCCGCAAAGGGCCTGCAGCCGCGATGGACGACGCCTGCCGCCGGGGCCAGGAAGCGGCCGTTACTCGATGATTTTGACCGGCTGCGGCAAGAGCTGCGGCGTGTCGGTGTTGTACTGGGCCAGACCGGTGGCGAAGTCGAGCTCGTTCATGGTGCGTTCCGTTTCGACCATGCTGTTGGCGACGGCGTCGACCTGGCTGGTGATAAAGTCGTGCTCCTGGCGGTTCACGGCCAGCTCGGCCAGGGTTTTTATTTTGTTCGCCAGACGATCAATTTCCAGCTCGACAAATTCGTGGTTGGCTTCCGCTTTGCGATAGTTGGCCATCCGCTCGCGGCAGGTTTTCAGATTGTCTTCCAGCGTATGGGCCATCTTCGCCGTGTGCGGGGAAGGGTCGGCCGATTCCAGGTCCAGCAAGCGATGTTCCAGCCGTTTGATGTCGTCAGCGATGGCGTCGGCGTCGGTCCGTTCCAGGAACGTCGACAGGGAATAATGCGTGTACAGCAATCGCAGGAACACCCAGAGCAGCCGGTCGAAGCCCTCCCACTGCATGCTCTCCAGCGAGCTGTCGATGGCGATGCTGTTGGGGTTTTTCAGATTGTCGGCGATCTGCCGCAGTTCAAAGCAGCGGGTGCGAAGCTGTTCAAAACGCTCCAGCGCCGGCCGCGGCAGGGCCCGCATGATTTTTTTGACGGTCTGTTCCTGCGTATCCGATATCTGTCCCCGCGACTCCGCGTGGGCCTGGGCATCGACATACTTTTGAAAGTGGGGATTGGTTCCCAGCAGTCCCAGATAAGCGACTTCCACCGCCATTAATAACGCGCCGACAATATCGGGATGGCCGCTGAGCAGCGCAAAGCCGGCGCCGCCGGCAACCATTAACAGGTTCCAGCGATTGAGAAATGCGGTTTTGAGATATCTACCCACGGTGTCGACTCCCGGGAAGCAGGCGAAACTCAGCCGCCCGACGCCTGCCTGGCTTCTTGCTCGGACTCCATCTGCGTAATGATATCGCGGATGTAGTAAACGGTGTCCTGGAACTGAGGGCGGCGTTGCATCTCCCGCGCGGACTCGTGCGGCGGCTCGACTTCCAGTTCTTCAAAAATCGTACCCGGTGAGTTCGACATCAGATAGATGCGGTCCCCCAGATAGACGGCTTCTTCGATCGAATGCGTAATGAAAAACACCGTCGCTTCCACCTCGCGCCACAGCGAAACCAGCAGGTCCTGCATGTTCAGCCGGGTGTTCGGGTCCAGGGCGCCAAACGGCTCATCCATTAAAATGATACGCGGCCGCAGGATCAGCGTGCGGGCGATCGCCACCCGCTGGCGCATCCCGCCGGAAAGCTCGTGCGGGTATTTCCCGGCGTCGCTGGCCACATTGAGTCCGACCCGTTCGATCCAGATCCGCCCCAGTTCTTCCCGTGTGCGGCGATTCACGCCCTGGCATTCCAGGCCAAAGGTCACGTTCTCCAGCACGGTGCGATGGTCGAAGCTGGTGTAATCCTGAAACACCATGCCGCGGTCGGCGCCTGGGCCCAGCACCGGATCACCCACGACCAGGACCTCTCCCGTCGTCGGCGGATGCTGCGGGCTCAGACCGGCGATCAGTCGCAAAATGGTGCTCTTGCCGCAACCGCTGGGACCCAGAATAGCGATGAACTCGCCCTTGTCGGGCAGATCCTCGACCACAAAGTTGACGTTCTGGATCGCCGTAAAAGCGTTATCTTTACCGGCATTATAAATCTTGCTGACGTTGCGAAACTCCACGACGGTCGGTCGCGTCGCTTCCGCGGGCTGGCGCACATGATCCAGCACGTCGCCTATGCCGACGTGCTGTTCCCGATGTGGGCCGTCAGACGCACCGCTGGAGTGGTCGGAGTCGCCCGGCGCAGGCGAGGGCGTGGTTTCATCGTTCGAGGTCACAGCAGTCCTTCCGTCCGCAAGTCCGCCAGCAACGTTGAGGACGTCGGCGTCGGACTCCGGCAAGCAGGGGAACGCGAGCAGGAAAGCACCGTCATAATTGTCGATTCGCCCTGCGGACGCAAGGACAGGCAACCCTCCGCCTGATTGGTTTTCGCCGGCGGACTGGGTTACGATGGACGCTTTCGAACTCTCCCGGCAGCTTTTGAGCCTGCTGTATCCGCCGCACTCTTGCCCGCGTTCTGCTATGCGATCTGCTCTTCCCCGTTTTGTCGTCGCCAGGCGATTGCTCTGGCTGGCCGCCTGGCTGGCCGCGTTCCCTGTCGCCGCGACGACCATTGCCGCCGAGTCGGCCCTGACGCAGCACTGGATCTGGTCGCGCGCGCATCTGATCCCCGCCGAAACGACCAGCGAGCAGAGCGGCTATTTCTCGCTGGTGGAAGGGAAGAACGGCCGCCTGTATATCGGCACGGCCAAATACGGCGAGAACGCCTTCCTGGTCGAGTTCGACCCGGCCGGCTCACAAATGAAGGTCGTGGTCGACGCCCACAAGGAAGCCGGTCTCACGGCCGCCGGATTCGCAGCGCAGGCCAAAATCCACACGCGGAACAACGTTGGCCGTAGCGGGAAGATCTACTTCGCCACCAAGCAGGGCTACCCGAAAAAAGGCGAATCCCGCGACGCCTACCCGGGCGGATACCCCATGGTCTACGATCCGGAAACAGGCCAGACGCGCGTCTATGACATCCCGATCAAGGGCCAGGGCGTCATCAGCATCACGCCCGACGAATCGCGCGGCGTGGCGTATCTGTCGACCTGTTCCGACGAGCGGCCAATCGAGAGCACGCACTTCATGATCCTGGATCTGGAGTCAGGCGAGTACCGCGATCTGCTCGACTGCCGGCACATGTACGCCTTTATTGTGGTCGATTACCTGGGCAGGGCGTACCATCCGATCCTTGGCGGCAAGATCGCCCGCTACGACCCCCGCAGCGACAAGCTGGAACAGCTCACGCAAACAATCGACGGCGCCGCGGTCAAGTCCGACAGCTGGCTGGCAAAGCCCGAGTCGCACCCGATCAACTGGGACATCGCCCCCAACCGGAAAACACTCTACGCCGTGCCGATGAGCGAGAACCAGCTGTACGCCTACGACCTGGCCGCGGCAGGCAACCGGCTGACCGGCCGCAGCCTGGGCCCGTTAATCGCTGACGCGACGAAGACCGACTGCCGCGCCATGTGCGTCGGTCCCGACGGAGTGGTTTGGGCCGGCGTCGTGGCGACCTTTCCCGGTCGCGGGCAAGAGCTGCACCTGGTCAGCTATCAGCCTGGCGCCGCGGCGGCCGTCGATCATGGGCCGATCGCCGTCGGTAACCCGGAGGCGATCCACACCACCGGCCCCGACGGCAAAACGCTGCCGCATCATCATGGGTATCACCAGCTGCCCGACGGCGTGCTGCTGCCGCGGTACACCATCATGGGCATCGCCGCCGCCCGGGACGGCACGGTCTATCTGACGACCCTGTATCCGTTCACGCTGCACGCGATCCGTATCCCCGAGGTGGCCGCGGTCGTCACGGCCTACTACCACAACTCACACGCCGATATGCTCGCCAGCCGGATGCTGGAAACGGATACGCTCGACAGCACAGGGCGCTGGCCCGCGATGACGCTGAAATCGCTCTACACCGACCAGCAGCCGGCCAACGACACCAGCCGCAAACTGGCGGCCAAATACAAGCTTCCGCGATACGATTCGGTCGCCGGCGCTTTGACCCGGGGCGGCAAAGAGTTAGCTGTCGACGGCGTGCTGTTGATCGCCGAACATGGCGAGTATCCGGAATCCGCGACGGGCAGCATCCAGTACCCCAAACGGAAGCTGTTCGAACAGATCGTCAAAGTGATGGACGACTCCGGCCGCACGGCGCCGGTGTTCTGCGACAAGCACCTGGCCGACACCTGGGCCGACGCCAAATGGATCTATGACACGGCGAAAGCGAAAAACATTCCGCTGATGGCGGGCTCCTCCCTGCCGGTTACCTGGCGCCATCCGCCGGCCGACGTCGAACGCGAGGCGAAGCTCAAACAGGTTCTGGTGGTGTCGTACCACCGCCTGGATACGTACGGCTTCCACGCCCTGGAGATTGCCCAGTGTCTGGCGGAACGCCGGGCCGGCGGAGAGACGGGCGTCAAACGGGTCCGCTGTCTCACGGGCGATCAGGTCTGGCAGGCCGGTAAACAGGGCGTGTACGATCCGGCCCTGCTGGAAGAAGCGTTAGGCCGCTTGACGCATCGCTACGGACCGCGGAACAAACCGCTGTCCGACTTTGTCCACGACCCGACCTGCTTTGTGATCGAGTATCGCGATGGGCTCCGCGTCTGCGTGCTGACGCTCAACGGCGCCGGCGCCGAGTGGACGGCCGCCTGGCGATACCCGTCGGGAGAATCAGCGTCCACGCTGTTCTACACCCAGGAGGCCCGGCCGTTCCAGCACTTTCATTACCAGTTCCTGGGCGTCGAGAAGTTCATGCAGACCGGCAAGCCTGCCTGGCCTGTCGAACGCACCCTGCTGACGACCGGCCTGCTCGACGAACTGCTGCTTTCCAAAAAGGCGAAAGGCGCCTGGCGAAACACGCCGCACCTGCTGCTGCGATATCAAACCGACTGGAACTGGCAGCAACCCCCGCCACCACCGCCCGACCGCCCCATACCGGGACAGTAACGTGAGCGTGGTTCTCTGCCCCCGACCGGACGCGATTTCTACCGGTAGTCTTCCCGCACGGGATGGAACACATCCAGCGCGACGACTTTGTTGTCGCAGGCGATCGCGCTGTGCGGCACGCCGCCGGGGATACGCCACATGTCGCCGGGCTGCAGGGTGCGTCGTTCGCCACCGATGATGAAGATCATCTCCCCTTCCAGCAACAGGCCCATCTGTTCGTGAGGGTGGCTGTGTTCTTCGACCACGGCGCCCGGCTCAAACACGACATACGACAGCATCAATTGCTCGCCCGCCGCCGTGAAAATATCCACGCCGGGAAAAATGTTATGACGAACGCGTTCACTGGGAGAAATAAAATAATCGCTCATGGCTCACAGGGTCAGAAGGCAAAGAGACAGGGAAGTGCTCTATCGTCGCACGAGGTATCGCAGACGGCGACGCCATTCTAACCTGCCGGGTTAGCCGCGGGCGACCTGGAACGTGGAGAGTTCCACCTGCGTGGGACGCCCCAGGATCAACGACGCCAGCTCCATCGAGACGGCCGGCGACAGGTGCAAACCGCTGCGATAGTGCCCGGCGGAGGCGAACGCGTTCGTCAGCCGGGGGATCGGTCCCATATAAGGGAAGCCGTCGAACACGGCCGGACGCAGGCCGGCCCAGGTTTTCTCAATGACCGCTTCACGCAGGGCGGGCACGATCGTTTCTGCAAAGGCCCGCAAGTCGGCGACGCCTTCGGCCGTATTGCTCTTGTCGAAACCGGCCTCTTCTTCGGTCGATCCGGCCAGCACGCGGCCGTCGTCGCGCGGCGTCAGGTACCGCGGCCCCTCATTCAGCACATGGGTGAACGCCCTTTGCGGCAGCCGATACAGGATCATCTGTCCGCGAATCGGCAGGATACTGGTCCGGGCGCCCAACTGCTGCAGTAGTTGTTGCGACCAGGCGCCTGCGGTCAGGCAGACCAGATCGACTTCCATCCGTCCGGCGCTCGTTTCCACCGCCTGGATGCGATCACCGTAAATGTCGAAATTCAGCGCTTCGACGTGCGGCCGCAGTTCCACTCCCCGTAACTGGCACGAGGCGATCAGCGCCTGCAGATGCACCGGGTTACGAATCTGGGTTTCGCCTGGAAGCAAAAAGGCGGCCCGCAACTGGCCCGCATCGACGAGCGGCCGCAGGACGGGCTCCAATTGGGCGGCGGCGTCGGGCGTGAGCGACTCGACCTCGATATGTTCGTCGGCAAAGACGCCCTGGAGGCCTTTCAGCGAAGCCGCTTCGCCGACGCTCCGGGCCAGATAGATCCCGCCGCTGCGACGGAAGCCGTTGTCCAGCCCCGTTTCTTCCTGCAGCTCTGCGGCCCATTGCGGATGCAACTGGTTGGCCAGCGTTCGCAAACGCTCAAACGGATGGGCGCCCGGCAGATTGCTGGACGGCGGGAGAATCCCGGCGCCCGCCCACGACGCTTCGCGGCCGAGCGGACCGCGATCAAGGACCGTTACTTGAACGCCCTCGCCTGCGAGCACACGGGCCAGCGACAGGCCGATCACCCCGCCGCCAATCAGCAGACAGTGCATGAAGGACTCCTCGCCAAGGTTCGCGAACGGAATAACTTCGGGCGTTCAAACCCCGTACAATGGGCCAGCATGTAGCCAAATTCGCCAGAATTTAGACGGAGGACACTGGGCGAATGATGCTGCGTCCAAGCTCTGGCAAGTTCGGCTAAAGACGACCGACGGGTTCGCTATCTCTGTGTGATGCAAAATCCGAAGTTGATTTTCCCTCGTTCCCGAGGCAGCGTCAAACAGTGAAGCAACGGCAGAGCGTCGATCGCTTGCGTGCGAAGCCTGCTCTGCTTTGATCCCGCAATCGCAAACGGGCAGGAGCGCCCCCTCTACGGGAACAGCAGGCTTCCTTTTGCGGGACGGCCGTCCTGGTTTAATAACGGGCCAGGTCTTTGGCGGCGGCGTCGCCGAACAGAGCTTCCGATGCTTCCTGGGCTTTGACCGTCATCATGCGCAGATCGCTGGCGACGGCAATAAATTGCATCCCCTGGGCGGCGCGGGCCTTGGCCGATTCGACGTCCATCGCATGGATGCCGGTCGGGGTGCCAACCTTCTTGCCGGCGTCGATCACCCGCTGGATCATCGCTTCGTGTTCTTCGGTTGTGGGATCCACGCCGTCGGGCTTGCGCATTTGAAAACGCAGGTCGTTCGGACCGATGAAGATCGCGTCGCAGCCAGGCAGGCTGTAGATCTCTTCGGCGTTTTCCACGCCGGTGGGGCTTTCCGTCTGCAGGACGACCAGGATCTCGTCGTTGGCGTGCTTGTAGTAGTCGCCGGCCGAGGCGCCAAAGTTCATGCTGTGCATGCCGCCGCCGACGCTGCGGTTGCCGGTGGGCGGATACTTGGCCGCGGCGATGGCCGCTTTGGCCTGTTCGACCGTGTCGACCATCGGCACCACAATGCCCCAGGCGCCGGCGTCGAGCACGCGTTTGATGTAATGGTGGCTGCCTTCGGGCACGCGGGCCAGCGGGATACAACCGGCGTCAGCGACGGCGGCGAAAATGCCGGCGGCTTGCGCCCAGTCGATCGCCGAGTGCTCGATATCGAGCGTCAACCAGTCCCAGCCCATGCGGGCCAGCACCCGGGTGGCGTACAGATCGCCCAGCGAGAGCCAGGTGCCAAAGCTGGGTTCGCCCGCTTTGAGTTTTGCTTTTGCTTTGTTCGTGCGCATCGGTGGTGGGGACGACCGCCGATGCGGCCCGTCTTCAAGGAGGAAGGAAGTCGGAAGCGTGTACGGAACGAGCGGGGCGGAATGGCTGTCCGGCAAGACGTCCAGCGAACCAGACGGCGGGACGAACTACTGTTTCAGGAAGGTCCGCTCCACAAACGTGGTATCAAAATTGCCGGCGATAAACTCGGGGTGCTGCAGCACTTCGCGCTGGAAGTCGGCGGTCGTTTTCACGCCCGTTACTCGCAGTTCGGCCAGCGCTCTCAGCATGCAAGCGATCGCCTCGGTGCGGGTGGGCTGATGGACGAGCAGTTTACCAACCATGGAATCGTAGTGCGGCGGCACGACGTAGCCGGGATGGGTGTGCGAATCATAACGCACGCCCAGACCGCCAGGGACGTACATCTGCTCAATCAGACCGGGCGAAGGCTGGAAGTTTCTGGTCGGATCCTCCGCGTTGATGCGGCACTCGATCGCCACCCCGTTGCAGGGAATGTCGTCTTGCGTAAACGGCAGCGGTTCGCCCGCGGCGACGCGAATCTGCGACTTGATCAGATCGATCCCGGTGACAAGTTCCGACACCGGGTGTTCGACCTGGATCCGCGCGTTGACTTCGATGAAGTAAAAGTTGTGCTTGGCGTCGACGATAAATTCGACCGTGCCGGCGTTGGTGTAGTTGGCCGACTTGACCAGCCGCACGGCCGCTGCGCAAATTTCCAGGCGGACTTTTTCCGGCAGGTTGGGGGCCGGACTTTCTTCGATCAGCTTTTGATGGCGCCGTTGCGTGGAGCAGTCGCGTTCCCACAGGTGCACCACGTTGCCGTGGTGGTCGGCCAGGATCTGCACCTCGACATGGCGGGGGCGTTCTACATACCGCTCCAGGTAAACACCCGCGTTGCCAAAGGCGGCCTGGGCTTCGGTCATGGCCTGCTGCAGGCCCAGCTTGAGCGAGTCGTCGCTGGTGGCGACCCGCATCCCTTTGCCGCCGCCGCCGGCGGTGGCTTTGATCAGAACGGGATAGCCGATCTGCCGGGCGACGGCCAGGGCTTCGTTCTCGTCGCCGATCAGCCCTTCGCTGCCGGGCACGACCGGCACGCCGGCCTTGGCGGCCAGGGACCGGGCGCGGTTCTTGTCGCCGAGCAGGTCCATCGCTTCCGGCGTGGGGCCGATGAAGTCGATTTTGCAGTCGCGACAGACCTCGTTAAAGTGCGAGTTTTCCGCCAGAAAGCCGTAACCGGGGTGAATGGCCTCGGCGTTGCCGATCTCGGCGGCGCTAATCACGTTGGAGATCTTGAGATAGCTGTCGGCGCTGCGAGCGGGCCCCACGCAGAAGGCTTCGTCCGCCAGGTCCAGGTACTGGCTGCCACGGTCGGCCTCGCTGAAGATGGCCACCGTTTCGATGCCCATTTCTTTACAGGCCCGGATGATACGGAGAGCGATCTCTCCGCGATTGGCGATCAGGATGCGTTTGTACATACTGCAGTGGATTTGCCGGCGACAAAAGGGAGGGCGGCGGCAAAGCGACAGCCAACGGGCCGTCGGATCGACGCGCCGGCGATCTCCGCCGCAACGTTAAACGCGGACTGCGAGAGACCGACCTGGAGGGAAAAACTCTAGCTGGGATCGATCTTGAACAGCGGGCGGTTGACATCGACCGAATCGCCATTCTTGACCAGCACCGCAACAACCTTGCCCGACGTTTCGGCCGGCACTTCGGTAAACATTTTCATCGACTCAATCATGCACACGGTTGTTTCCGGGCCGATGTGGTCGCCGACTTTAACATAGGGCGAAGCGTCCGGGTTAGGGGCCGCGTAAAAGGTGCCGATCATGGGACTTTTGATCACGGTCAAATGATCTTCCGACGTATCGACCGCCAGGGGTCCGGCAACGGGCGGGGCCGCCGAAACTGCCGGCGCAGACGGTGCGGCCTGAACCAGAACCGGCGGTCCGCCGGGCTGGCCGCGTCGCAACCGAATCCGGCGTTCGTCTTCGCGCAGGTCAATCTCGTTGATGTCGTGCTGAAGCATCAACTCGATCAGGCTGCGAACCGTGTCGACACTAAAGACCGGACTCTCTCCGCCAGCGGGCGAATCGGCCATCGGCGCCTCCGAATGTGCATGAAAGCCTGCCGGAGATCGACCATAACGACCGCCGCCGACAAACCATGGGAACAGGTGAAAAATGGAACGGTCTCGGCCCAAAACGTGCGACCGCCGCGACGCAGGATCACGCGACTACAGCAAAGTGTCGACAACGCAATCTTCTAACTGGCGCGGCGAGTGCGTCAGCACTTCGTGACCGTCTTTGGTGACCAGAATATCGTCTTCAATTCGCACCCCGCCCCAATCCGGCAGGTAAATCCCTGGCTCTACCGTGATCACCATCCCCGCTTCCAGGGGTCTTTCCTGGGTCGGTGAAAGGTTCGGCGATTCATGGATTTCCAGACCAAAACCGTGACCCAGACCATGGCCAAAATGTTTGCCATGACGGGCTTCGGTGATTACGGACCGGGCCGCGGCGTCGATTTCGTTCATCAAAGCGCCGGGGCGAATTGCGTCAATCGCTTGTTGCTGGGCCTTTAACACAACTCCATATATGCGTTCAAGTTTGGGCGAGATTCTACCTGTCGCTAAAACTCGCGTCAAGTCGCTCATGTAGAGGTTGGCCCGGGCGCCCCAGTCGATCAGCACAAACGGGGCTTCCCCGATACGCTTTTCCGACGGCGTTCCATGCGGCAAGGCGGCCCGGTCGCCGACGCCGACAATCGGCGCAAAGGCCATGCCTCGACCGCCAAAAAGGCGAATCTGATACTCCAGGTCCGCCGCAATCTGCTTTTCCGTCTGGTCCGGCGTCAGACGAGCTTTAATCACCTCGAACGCCCGTTCCGCCAGCTGGATCGATTGCCGAATTTCCGCCAGTTCGTACGAATCCTTGATTTCCCGCAACGAGCCGACCAGCCCCGAGGTGGGCATGAACTGCACCGTCGGCATGTACTCCTTGAGCGTTTGCCAGGTCTCGACCGATAGCGAATCCGCCTCGATGGCGATGCTGCCGGGCTTTAGCTTGTTCACCAGCATCGCGGTGCAATTGGTGATTTTCTTCGCTGACGTGCGGATCTCGGTCTCCAGGCCGGGGCATTCCTCCGCCAGCTGGATCGTGTACCGGGAGTCGCTCAGCATGACTTCGTGTTTGTCGGTCAGCAACAACCAGCTGCTGTCGCCGGTGAAGCCCGTCAGGTAGGTGACATTCTTCACCGCCGTAACCAGCATCGCCGCGGCTCCCTGTTTGGCGAGCAGTTTGCGGAGTTTATCGCGACGCAGGGCAAAATCCATGGTGTGCTTTTCCGTGATCGAAATTCAAAAGGACAGGTCGTCGCCGCGAACGAGGTGATTCATCCTGAAGCGACGTTACTCTTTCGGAAGATAGTTCAGCGTGTAATACGCTTCAGCGTGCAGCAACGGCAGGCCCTCGACCGAACGGACGCCGTCGAGATGCAGTTCATGGACATGGCCGGGCTGCATCCCCTGAACGTACAGCCGCACGCTCTTGTTGTCGCTGGCGACTACGGCCTTTTCAATCACCGCTTCGGTCGCGTCGACTTCGGGGCTGCCGTAGCTGCTTTGATAAATATAGGTGTACGTCGGCAGACGATAAGCACCGACGTCGGCGGCCGTCTTGGCGTCGACCGGCTGGGTGAAGGTCAGTTCAAAACCGTCCGGTTTGGCTCGCATTTCGTGGACTTCAAACGGAGTCTTGCCGCTGAAGGTCATCCGCTGCAGGCAAAAAGGCTTGCCGCCGCGAGATCCCCAGCCGCGATTGGTGCCGCCGATAAACATGGCTCCCTGCGGCGTCATACACAGCGGCAACGTGCCGGAAGCGATCCCTTCGCGGAACGGGAAACAGGCGCCCTGGTAACGACCGTTGACCTTTTCCAGGAACACCCGCATCACGGTGCTGAAAGTTTGATCGCCGACGAACAACTGGTTCTCAAATGGGCCAAACTTGCCGCCGGTCGTATCACAGGCGACGCCGCTGGCGGACTGGCCCATCTTTTTGTATGGAAACAAAATACAGGGAGGCATCAGCTCCGGAATCTTGGCCGCTTCGACCATCAGCCGGCTGCCGCTTTCCGGTTCTGCTGTCGGCGGTTTGATCGGCGTATGTTCGTCGAACCAACGGTTGCCGGCAGGGTGGCCCATAAAGGCGCCAGGCTTCAGCTGCTTGAGCGAGCAGGTTCCGTTCCAGGGACCCTGGTTATCGGTATAGAACACCTCGCCTTCGGCGTTCATGCCGATGCCGCCCGGGGAGCGGATGCCGGAGCAGGTCGGAATGGTTTCCCCATCGGGTCCCACCCGCAGGCACCAGCCGCGATATTTGCTGTTGCTGTTAAAGGAGCCCGTCAGGCAGAGCACGACCCACATGTAGCCGTCTTTATCAAAGTCGGAGCTAAAGGCGTACTCGTGATAGTCGCCGTTGATGCCCCAGTCGTCGGTCACGGTCTGGAACAGGTCGGCTCGCCCGTCGCCGGTCGTGTCTTTCATGCGGGTGACCTCTCCCCGCTGCGTGGCGTACAGCCAGCCTTCCCGTTCCGTCAGGGAGAGGACCTCGTGCAGACCCGATGCGAACCGGGTCGCCTGGATTTCCGCCGGATCATCAGAGAACGGATTCGAGAAAAGATAGATATCGCCTCGCCTTGAAGAGGCGGCCAGCGAGCCGTTCTTCAGCAGCGTCAGTCCGCCCGACTCCAGCACGACGCCTTCGGGGATCGGCAAGTCAAAGAGCGGGTAGTAGTCTTTCTCGGTCGGCGGTTCGGCGGCCAGCGACTGGCACAACAGGGCCGTCGCCAGGAACGTGAACGCCATTGAATTGCATCGCATAGGAACCACCGGGGATCGAGTAGCAGGTCGCAAGGCAGGGGTGGATTATAGCGTCTGCCTCGGGCGATTCCACCAACACGCGCCAATCGCGCTGGAAGAAACCGAATTCGCCCCCTCGCCGGCCCGCCACCGCAGACCTTGCTCCGCCCAATCAGGGCAGGGAGCCATTGCGAGGAATTGCGAGCCACGGGGACCCATCGCTACCTCGATCGCACTCGCCAGAAGCGAGTTGCGACTGGCCTCGGGGCCGGCTACAGTCACATCCGACGGGTCGCCATTGGGCGCCACGCGTCTTTCTTCTCTGGGAAAATACTCGCCATGACGATCGCTCGCCGTTCCTCGCCTTGGGTGCTGGCGCTACTCGCCTGCCTGTCCGGATTACTCGCCGCGGGGTTGCCGGCGAAAGCAACGGAACCCCGCGGCGCGCCGCCCGGGGATGCGACCCAGGAGGCGGATCTGTTAATCGTAGGGGCGACCGAATCCGGCTGGGCCGCCGCCATCCAGGCCGCCCGCATGGGCGTGCCGCGAATCGTGCTTGTCAACGATTACCAGTGGCTGGGCGGACAGTTTACGCTGCAGGCGCTGGTCGCCATCGACGAGAACCGCTCCGAGGAAGAAGGCCATCGTCGCGAACGCCGGCGTCGCCCCTCGATCCCCCGGTCCGGCCTGTTCAAGGAACTGCTTGACGAAATCGAATCCCTCAATCGCCAGAAATACGGCCACCCCCAGCCAGGCAATACCTGGGTGCTGACGACCACCCGTCCTGTCGACGCCGAGCGAGCTTTCCGCAAGCTCCTGCAGCCTTACCTCGATCGCGGGCAGGTAAAGCTGTACAGCGAACTGTATGCGGTCGCGGCGACCGTTGACGCGGCCGAGTCGTTGCGCAGCGTTCGCTTTGCCTCCACCCGCGCCGGCAAGCCGGGGCTGACGGTCAACGCCCCCATCACCATCGATGCCAGCGACTGGGGCGATGCCATCCAGGTCGCCGGGGCTGAGTTTGAGTATGGCCCCGACCTGCGCGAAAAGTACAACGAACCGCTGGCGCCCAAAAGTCGCGAAGGGTATCCGCTGACCGACATGAACCCGTTGCTCTACTCTGTCGTAATGGAGCGAACCGACACGGACCAGACGATCCCGCAGCCTAGACACTACGACGCACGCCGGTACCTGGGCACAACCAACCTGACCCCCGCGGAAAACAACAAGCTGACCTGGAAGCCGCACAAGTTCGCCCAGGGCGGGATCATGAGTTACGACTTCGCCACCGAAGCCCGGCGGCTGGTCGATCCGGTCTGGCTCAAGCGTCCCGATCTGCCAGAGTGGTTGATGCTGGGCTGGTACATCCAGGATTATCCGCTGGATGTGCTGCCGCCGCACGTCGTCGCGGAACTGGAGAAGCTGGAACAGGGCGCCTCGCGAAAAAACCTGGTCGTCATGTCTCGCGCGCAGCGACAGGTTGTCTATGAAGACGCCAAGCTGCACGCGCTAGGGATGGTGCACCACATGCAAAAGACCTTGCGTGAACCGCTGGGCGATCACCCCCGGGCGCTCTGGCGGTATCGGCTGACCGACGAATTCGGCACGCCTGACCAGATGCCGCAGATGCCTTACATTCGCGAGGCGTTACGGCTGAAGGCGATGTATATGATGCGGCAGTCGGATGTCACCCATCACGGCGACGCCAGCGAAACGTACAGCCAGGCGATGTACCACGACGGCGTCGCCGCCTGGCAGTTTGAGTACGACTATCATCCGACCGGACGCGCCTTCCTGGAAGGGGAACCGCCGGGCGCGGCCTGGCGAACGTACTTCAAGGAAGGCCGGAAATGGGGGCCGCCGTATACGGGGCTCAGCGTGTTGCCGCTGCGCAGCCTGATCCCCGTCCGCGTGAACGGCCTGCTGGGAGCCCAGAAGAACCTGGGTTACAGCAGCATCGTGAGCGCCGCCTTGCGACTGCACGACCAGGGTATCCATGTGGGACAGGCAGCCGGAGCAGCGGCGGCCGTGGCGTTTCGGCACGACCAGCCGCTGCGAGAGTTCCCTTTTGATCGTGAACGACTGGCCGAGATTCGCATCGGACTTTGCCTGCCTGGCGACCGGGGCGTCGCCATGGCGTTATGGCCGTTCCGCGATCTCACGCCCGAGGATCCTTGTTATGCGGCCGTGCAGATGCTGGCGATCGGCCAGATGCTGCCGCTCCTGCGGGACGAGGTGCAGTTCCAGCCCGACGAACCCGCGACGGCCGCCTGGCGCCAGGCCGTTATCGCCGCCACAGGGAAGGTCAAGCAAAAGGCGCCGCCATCCCTGCCGTTGGCCGATGCGGTAACGCGTGGCGAGTTCGCCATCGCCTGGTGGGAAACGATCCAGGATCTGCCTGACGCGTCGTACAAACGTCTCGCCCCGGAGGACGCCGATGCCGACGGCGTCCTCGATATTGACGATCCGTTGCCGCTGGATCCGCACAACGCCAGTCTGCCCCTGGCGCCGGTAAAGGAACCGGCGACGCCAGGCGAGAGGTAAAGCATTGCGTGACGTCATAAGAAAAAAGAAAGGCCGCCCTGGCAGGCGGCCTTTTCTATTTCGACTTCTGTCTGCAGAAGACGTCCTTGTTACTACAGTCAGGCGTGCTTTAGTATTCGCGCGTGATCACAGTATCATCCTGATAGGCCAGCAGTTGCTCATAGACGCTGGTGGCGCCGTCGTTGACCGGATCGTAATCAATATTCGCACTGAGAAACCGTGTGGATCCATCGCAGAAGGCAAAGTTGGCGCCGCCCGGATGCATGCTACTGAAGCCGTCATAGGTGGAGCTGGGGGCGTTGGTGACGGTTGAGTTGTTGATGCCCGATGAGCCAATGCCCAGGACTGCGCTCAGACCATAGCCATAAACGTTATCGCTGGTATAGGCGGAGTACGCGTTGGCGGCGTAATAGGTGGCGTTCGCGGTTGTCGATGTAGAGGGGTTGTACACTTTCATGATCCAGCAGCGTTCGCCCAGTGCAATCGTGGTGGCGGTTCCATCGGTGATATCCTCAATACTCAACAGTGAATAGTCCAAGGTGGCGCTGCTGGTGGAATACAGGCGGAACGGCCCCGTCGAATTGGCCTGGGCGATGGCTCCGTTCTTGCCCGCAGCGGCGAGATACATTCCGTATCCATTGTTGGCGATATAATTCGAGACGGCCCCGTATCGCGCCGTACCCGAAGCCACCCCGTCGCGGTAGGCATAACGCAGGCTGGCGGCGGCGACGACCTGGGTGATATTATTGGGGCCCGTGTCCGAAGGACAGCGGAAACCCTCCAGACTCTGTTCAATACCCCTGCCGCTGTTCAGGCCTGTGGAAGGGATAAAAGGCAAAGCGCCCCGGCCCACGCCCAGTTCCTCATACAAACCGGCCTCTTCCATCTGGGGCAGAATCATCGCTCCCCAACCCCACAACCCAGTCACCGCGCTCACACCGACGGCGCCTGGCGGCAACTTTTTGTGTGCGTCGTGATAGGTAGCAATGGCCAGTCCCAGTTGTTTGAAATTGTTGGTGCAGGCCGATCTTCTCGCGGCCTCCCGGGCCATCTGCACGGCCGGCAGCAACAGCGCCACCAGCACGCCGATAATGGCGATCACCACCAACAACTCCACCAGGGTAAAAGCGCGACATCGATTAAAAGAACGTTTCACAGAGCCTCCAGATAAATGTGAAAAACAGCCGCAGGGGATACGGCGTTGGTCCCTGGGATCCCTACGACTTCCGCGATGCCGCCTGAGGAATGGGAACGGTCTCGGAGGGATAACAGGCAGGAAAACAACAATCATTCATGTTCCACTTTCACTTACAGGCAACCCTTGTGCCAAAACCTGTCAGTCGCCTCTTTCCACCCCTGGGATTTATCGAAATCACGCCTTTTCCAGCAAACGCTGACTGGCCATTCTGGAAAAGAATCTGCAGGGCGCCTAAGAGCGAAGCACCTCGCCCCCCAGGGCGCCAAAATCTTTAGCCTTTTTCAAGCACGGGAAGCCAGAAGGGGGAGCCCCGAAAACCTGGTCCTACAGATCGCTCCCATGTGCAACTTCCTGCCGGACGCAATAAAAAAACCGCCGGCAGGAGGCTGCCGGCGGTCCAAGGAAAACCTGTTGTCAGGATTATGCCCGGGCGAAATTCAAGCCTTCGTCAGAGGCGTCGCCTGCCAGACGGAAGTTGAAGCCGTTTTCCAGTTCCGACAGGTTGCCAGTCAGAGCCTGGTTGTCGCTCCGGGTGAGCGTCAGTGAGCCTTCGCCCTGCGACCAGCCGCCTTCGAAGTTGCTCGTTTTGCCGTTACGAACCGTCGTCCAGCGGAAGGAACCGTCTTGCCGCAGGTCCAGGCGAATGATCGTGCTGCTATTCATCCGAGCGATCCAGGTTCCGACCCGGCCGTTCTGCGACTGGGTATTAAGTTCAGGCTGTGCGTTCTGATCGTTCTGCTGGAACGACTCCTGCTGCTGCACTTCCGGCTGGGCGTCGATCGGACCACTCATGCCGGCCAGGGCCTGCAGGGCCGACCGTTCGGCCGAAAGGTTGACCGTCGGCTGCTGCTGCGGACGAGCGGCTTGCGGTTGCTGCGGACGCTGCTGACCGGCCAGTTGCTGCTGCGGGGCCGGCCCGTTATTCGGAGCGGCTCCATTCTGGGCGACCGGTCGACGGACCGTTTGACGTTGCGGGCCCTGCTGCTGACCGCCTTGCTGCTGACCGCCCTGAAACGCTTGCTGCTGGCCACCCTGGAAGCCCTGCTGCTGGCCGCCCTGGAAGCCCTGCTGCTGGCCGCCCTGGAAGCCTTGCTGCTGGCCGCCCTGGAAGCCCTGCTGCTGGCCGCCCTGGAAGCCCTGCTGCTGGCCACCCTGGAAGCCTTGCTGCTGGCCGCCCTGGAACGCCTGCTGCTGGCCGCCCTGGAAGCCTTGCTGCTGGCCCCCCTGGAAGCCTTGCTGCTGGCCGCCCTGGAAGTCATGCTGCTGACCGCCCTGGAAGTCCTGCTGCTGACCGCCCTGGAAGTCCTGCTGCTGGCCGCCCTGGAAGTCCTGCTGCTGGCCGCCCTGGAACACTTGCTGTTGGCCGCCCTGGAAGTCCTGCTGTTCGAAGTTCGCTTCGTTATACTGGGGTTCGTGATAGGACGGACGCGGCTGGGGAGCCACGCGAACTTCGTGATGGCTTTGCTGCGGGCAGGAAGAGCGGGCATAGCTCGACCCGTGATAGCTGCTGTAACTGGGGCTGTGGTGGACGCTGTGTCCATGATAACCGCTGCTGTAGCTGCGGCTGTAACTGCGGCTGTAGCCGCCGCCTCCTCCTCCGCAGGCCCAGACCTGGCCGGAGGCGAGCGAGCTGATCGTAACGGCGACAACGAGTGCTTTTTGGAAGGTCTTCATAGGATTCCCTTTCGAAGGGTAGTAAGTGGTTGGTTTCCCTTGGCCTTGTTGTCAGGCGAGATTTCCAACCGTTTGTTACCACCGCAGGAAAGTTTTTTTCCGGGGCGGCTGCGTCTGGTGGAAAAAAACGAAACGGCCATGAACAGACCCTTCGCGATGGTCTGCCATGGCCGTTTGCGGAAATGGCTTCGACAGCGGACAGGGCTAGTCGGCCAGCCAGTTCGCCAGGGTGTCGCCGGCGGACGCCGTTTCCGGTTTCTCGGCGAGGTCTTTCTTCATGGCGGCCGACAGCTTGGCCACATACTCCATGGTGCTGGAAACTGCGTCCGCCGAGGCCGTCGCGTCGAGTTTGACACAGTAAATAATGAGGTATTCGCCCGTCTGGGTCTGCTCCATCGTCCAGGCGCCAATCTTGGTGCGGGCCGAGAGCTGGAGCAGTTTCAAGGCCGTTTCCGCCGAGGGCGCCTTTTTGCTGACATTGGTCAGCGTCCAGATTTTTCGCACGTCGGCCCTTTCGTAGTACTCGATATCCTTGGTAATAAAGACGGAGACCTTTTCTTCGTTCGCCAGTTCAAAACTCACTTCGTAATGCCCTGACGAGTGCTGCGAGAACTCGCGGTCCATGGTTTTCAACAGCTCCGTCACCGGCAGCGGGGCCGGTTTCCAGGGGCTTTCCAAAAACGTTTTGACCTCGGTAATGTCCACGCAATAACTGATCAGACGGGCCTTGGGGGCGATCGCCTGGGAAATGGCGACCAGATTTCCTTCGTCGTCAACGACCGGTCCGCCGCTGTCGCCCGAGTTAATCGGCGCCTGGGTCTCGACAACCATAAAGTCGTGCTGGCCGGCTCCGGTGCGGAACTTTTTCTGGTAGACCGTTCGCACCGTGCCCGAGGTATACACCCAGAGCGCCTCGCTGGAGCCGGGATTGCCGATCGAATGCACGGTCGCGGCCTGCGGGACGCTTTCGGTCGCCATTTTGACCGCCTCGGCCCCTTCCGGCAGGGAGGAAAGCTCAACCAGGGCCAGATCCCGCTTCCGATCCACGGCGATCACCCGCCCGCGAATCCCCAGCTTCCGGACGTTTTCCAGATAATAGCTGCGTTCCACCTTGGGGCGATTGTTCACCATCGCAGGGAAAAAGATGACCGTGTTCCGCGAATCGCCCACCACATGGGCGTTCGTGATCACCAGTTTTCGTTCCTTGTCGATCAGCACGCCGGTGCCGCTCGAGGTGCCTTCAGAGTTTTTCGCCAGCACCCAGGTCGTGGCCTTGAGCGCTTGCTGGTACACGGCCGGCTGGGCCGAAGCAGTTGAGGTCAGCAACCCGCCGCAAAGCAGGACGGCCGCCGTCACGATTTCACGTCGAAGTAAGTTGTGCGAAGTTTTCATAGCGTCACCATTTCCGAGTCAAGTTTGAATCCGCGCGGCGAAAGCCGCGGTAGACATCTCCATTTCCATTCCTGTCGTCAGCGAGAACCGGCGGCCAGTGTTACACGCAAACCCCCGAATCCGGCCCCAAAATTGCCTCAACACCTCCCCCGGAACCACCCATCAGGCAGAAAAAACGCCAGACCTCCTGCAAGGACTGGCGCGGCGAAATAGCGGCGGCTGAGAATCGAGAACAGGCAGTGCCCCGTCGTGGACCCGGGCACAGGTCCACGACAGAAACTTCTGGGCGGCGTCTTTACGAAGCCCGTTTGAACGTGAGAGTGGTCTTCTCGTTGAGGACCAGCTCAAACTGGTCTTTGGACTGGAGCTTCACGGCTCCGGCGAATTTGGCCCCGGTCGTGTCGGTCAGATTCAGGTTGCCGCCGCTGGTCGTATAGGTGCCGGTGGATTTGATCGTCTTTCCGCCGATCACGATCACCATGGCGAACGAGCCGTTCTGATCAATCCGTAAGGCAAACGCCTCGGTTTTGGATCGGGCGGCCACCCACTGGCCGATCATTGCGGCCGGAACCGCGCTGGTTGCCGTCGGCACGACTGCCGGCCGGGCCGCGGTCCCGGGCGTGGTCGAATTGCCGGGAGCAGGCCTGGCGGAGGACGCCGGCGGGGCAGGGCGGCTTTGCGACGCCAGCGTATTGCTGGACGTCGGGCCAGCGGTGGGCTTGCCGGGGGAAGCAACCGCCGGCTTGCCGCTGGCCAGCGGATTGGACGGCGTTTTCGCCCACAGCGACTTGACGCTCTCCGCGATGATCACCAGGCGATCGAGCTCCCCTTTGAGCAGTCGGGCCGTCACCAGTTCGTTCCGCAGCAGGCCGTGCATTTCCGTTCGTCGCTGGGCCACATTAAAGGCAAAACAGGCGCCCTGGGCCGTCCGATTGGCGTCGAGCAACTGCAGCAGGCGATCGCTGGGCGGCGTTTCCTGCTCGTCATACGTCGCCAGCAGCAACACCATGCGCAGCTGCTCCTTCCCCGCAGTGAACGAGATCAGCACCGGCAAATCGCCGGCCGCCGAAGGCATTTTCAATGCGACGACGTTCTCGAGCTCTTGCGGCTCCAGCCCCAGTCCGTCCAGTAAACGAGCGAGGGCGGGCAGATCCTCCAGCGCTTGCGGATTCTGCTTCGGGGCGAGTTCCGGGCCGCTGAGCGAACTGGGCGCCAGGCCGGGCCGCACCTGCGAATTCTGCTGCGGCTGAGGCTGCGCCGGCGGAGCTTCGTACACTTCGTCGATGGAAAAATCCGACAGCAGGTTGTCAGCACGCACGGCGGGGGCAAACAGGGCGACACCCAGAATGGCAAAAATCAGCGGACTGCGCATAACGACACCTGGTTCAATCGAGGAAGGGAAAACAGATCGGGCGATCTTCGCACCCTTGTTATCCCTGTCGAGCGGAAAGCTGCGTCGTTTGTTACAGCCGCCGTTTCCTGAAGCACCCACCCATGCTGCCGTTCGTCCTTTTCCTGCACGGCCGCATCGGACTGGGCGTCAGGCCGAACCGGCTTGCATCGCCTCCACTTCGACCACCAGGGCGCGTAAAAACGGCTCCACATCGGTCACAATGCCGACTGTTTGAAAAGAGCCCCGATCACTCAGTTTAATCACGGTCGAAGGGTTGATATCCACGCACACCACTTTGACCCAGGCCGGCAGCAGGTTCCCCACCGCAATCGAGTGCAGCGTGGTGGCGATCATCAAACAAAAGGTGACGTCCCGCGACTTTTCCCGCATGATCTGCTGGGCTCGCAGCGCGTCAGTGACGACATCGGGCAGAGGTCCATCGTCGCGAATACTGCCGGCCAGCAGGTAGTCGACGTCGTTTTTGATGCACTCATACATCACGCCGGACCGCAGCACCCCTTGTTCAACGGCCTGTCGAATGCCGCCGATCCGCCGCATCCGGTTAATGGCCCGCAGATGATGTTCGTGCCCCGCTTCCACAATATCTCCGCAATCCAGCCGCACGCCCAGACTGGTGCCAAACAGGGCATGCTCAATATCGTGGGCCGCCAGCGCATTGCCGGCAAACAGGGTCTGCACATAACCGCCGCGGATCAAGCGGGACAAGTAATCGACGCTGCCGCTGTGCACAATCGCCGGTCCGCCGACCACCAGCGTTTTTCCGCCTTCCTGGCGAGTACGGAACAGCTCGGCCGCCACCTGCCGAATGGCGACCCCTTTCGGTTTTTCTGTCGAGACGGAACTGTTCATGAACTCAAAGCCGTGGCGATCTTCCCGACGTCCGTGCGGAAAGACGCGAACGCCTGCATGACCGACCACCACCTGTTGGCCTACCCGCACGTCGACCATCGGCAGGCAGCGGGCCGTGCGGGTTTCCAGATCGACGATCACGCCGCAGTCCATCTCCTGGTCGGCCACCTTGATCCAGTCGTCGTCGATGCGGATCTCGGTCCGCTGGTTGGTCGTGCTGTAAAAACCTTCCGGAAAGGCGCCTTCAATATCGGCGGCCGCCAGGCGGCAATCGGAATCGGCGACCGGCGCGGCGCCATGATCGCTGATGGCGCTGAGAATTTCTTCCAGCCGTTCCTGGCTGGGCGCCTGAACTTCCACCAGGGCATAGCTGGGGTCCTGCCTGCCCTGACCGACCGTAAATTTCTTGATCAGGAAGGAGCCGCCGGCGGCCGTAATGGCGTCGAGAATTTTCGGCAGGATCAGGCTGTCGATAATATGACCGCTGATCTCCACATCTTCCACATACGAGTTGCCTGCAGGATTCATGAGCAGCATCCGGGTGAAGCGGCCAGACGAAAAGAACGAGCAACACAGCCGGTTTCTTCAAAAAACGCAGGCCATCGCACCAGCCGGCGGTCGGACGGTCGCCCCATTCCACTAACGACGTTCCCTGATTGTACCCGTCCACAGCGGTCGGTGGCGAGCGACTGCTAGCAGCCAGAAACGCTGGCCCCGCTATTGCTATGGTTCGATTTTCGAGAATGGGTTAAATTTTTCCTCCATGCGGGCCGACAGGAGGCGGCCAGGCGTCGGTCAATGGCCGACGCCTCAGTTCAAACTAGCTCGATCGAGGAAGATCGTCGTGAAAATCAAACATCTGGAAATCGACTATTTAGGCCTGCGTTTGAATGAACTGTCGCCCGGGCTGACCATTGCCTATGGCGGTTCCAAGTCGGGCAAGACCACGATCGCCCGCTTCATCAAATATGTGCTCTTTGGCGCCAGCGAAGCCGCGGATTACCTGATTCCCGATCTGGAACGGACGGCCGGCGTGCTGGGCGTCGACACCAGCTGGGGCCGCTTTGACCTGGAACGCACCAGCGACGGGTCGCCCCGCGGCATGCTGTCGATTTCTCCCGCGCCCCGGGACTACACGGCCGATCAATGGCTCCGTCGCCTGACCAGCGCCGTGGAGTCGACCGAGTTCGGCCGCACCTTTACCCTCGAATTCCCGCGACGCCACGCGCTCGACCAGCTGGTCGAACAGGCCGTCCTGCTGGGAGTCGACACCGAGCTGACCGAATCCCGCCGCCAGCAGCTGCACGACCTGCTGCATCAGCTGGAAGTCGCCGAAACCCGCGAACGCTTGCTGCAGGTTCGCATGGCCGAAACGCGCGAACGCCGTCATCGGCTGTCCGACGAAATCGCCCAGCTGGAACAAACGATCGAACGCCATCGCGAGGTTTCTGTCGCCCGCCGCGCCACCGCCCGCGAAGACCTCGCCCGGGCCGAACGGGAAGAAGCCGCCCGCCGCGACGCGCTCCTGCAGGTGGAAGCAGAGATCGAACGCCTGGAACGCGAATCGGCCGAATACGAAGCAGAGCTTCGTCGCCGTAACCAGGGCGTCGCCGAAAGCGTCCGCGAGCTGACCCGCTTCATCGACGAACGAATCTCGCAGCTGCGGCACGCGGAAACGCACCTGGAAACTCGGATCGCCCATCTCCGCGATGAGCTCGCCAGCCCCCGTCTGGCCCCGCTCGAGACACTTTTTGACCACGCCCACGACTATGTCGACAGCCTGGAGTCGACCGCCGCCCGGATCGACCGCGATCTGTTGACGGTCCACCACTGGGAGAAGATCGGCGAAGAGACCCGCCGCTCGGTGGAAAGCCGCCTGCAGGCCGCCAGCAACGAGCTGATCCAGCTGGCCGACGACGTCCGCCAGACCGAAAGCGAACTCCGCCGGGAAGTGGTCGAAAGCGAACTGAACCGGACGGAAGGGAAACGTCGCGAAGTACTGCGACAGATCGGTCGCCTGGCCGAACACCGGGACGACCTGCAGCGCTCGCTCGACGCCCTCACCGGCGTGTATCGTCGCGACTGGCTGACTTCGGCCGGCTACCGCGAGCGGATGGCCGCGGTGCGTTTGCGAAGGGAAGAAATTCTCGAACAGCTGCGCGTCGACCAGGCCGCCCTGGCCGCCGCCCGCCACGCCCTGGCATTACTGGGCGACGATCGCTACGAACGCGAAGTACGCCAGCTGGAAGAAGCCCGGGCCGCCCTGGCCGCTGTCGAAGTGGAATGGGACCGCCTGCACCGCGAACGGAACGAGCTGTCCACGGTCGAAGAACTGCGGCGCCGGATCGAAGCGCTTCGCGCCGCCCGGACTGAAACAGAAATCGTCAGCCAGGCCAGCGAACACCTGCGTCGCCTGTCCGACGGCGAACTGCGCCGCGTTTGCCTGGATCGGCAGCCGGTCAGCCTGCGGATTGAAGATTGCCACGGCAAAATGTGCACGCCTGAACTGCTCAGCGCCGCGGGTCGTGACCAGGTGAAGCTCAGCCTGTGCCTGGCCCTGGCCGATGACTTCGCCCGACGGGCCGCGCCGTTGCCGCTGGTGCTGGACGATGTGCTGGTCCACTTTGAAAACCAGGCTCGCCGGGCCGCGGTGGAATTGATTCGCGAATACGCGGCCAGCGGCAAGCAGGTGCTGCTGCTGACCTCGCAGAAAGATATCGGCCATCTGTTCAAATCGCTGGGCGAACGCGTGCTGCACTTGCCGCCGCGGTATGCCGAGTACAGCCGCAGCCATGTCGTCTCTAGTCGTCGCCGGCTTTGGGAATGCGAAGAGCTGGGCGGCGACGTCCGCGATCGGCTGCACGCCGAAACAATCAGGCAGTCGATCTCCCGTTCGTCGGTCGATTACCACGAGCCGACGCCCCGACGATCGACCCCTTTGGCGGAACCCGTTTCCACCACGCTGCCGCTCGTCCGCACCAGCTACGACGTGCAGCCGCTGTTCGATGAACATCATCGCGAAGTGCGGCTGGCCAGCGGTCATTACCTGGCCCGCAGCTGCCGCATTGGAGAAGCCGTTTTTCTGGAGCCTTCGCTCGCTCGCCAGCTGGACTCGCTGGGAGTGCATACGATCGACGACCTGCTCTGCAGCGACGCCGACGAACTGGTCGCTCGCCTGGTCCGCCCCGGCATGCGACGATCGACGGTGGTGCAGTGGCAAGCCATCGCCCGACTGATGTGCGAAGTTCGCGGCCTCCGCGCTTACGACGCCCGCATCCTGTACCAGTGCGGCGTCACCTCGCCGCAACAACTGCGAAACATGCGGCCGAACGATCTGCATGCGGTGGTGGCCGCCTTTGTCGCCACGCCGGAAGGTTCGCGTCTGGTTCGCTCGGGCAACGATTTTGAAATGTCGCGCATCACCCGCTGGATTCATGCGGCCCTGGCCGACGAGGAGACTTCAGCTCCCGTCGTTCGCACCCGCATAATCAATCGGGAAACGGTCAGCGAACATTCCTCGCACGCCTCGACTCCCCGCACCAACGGCTCCAGCAACGGCTCCAGCAACGGCTCGCGCAGCACGAGCTACACGGCCAACGGTTCACACCATGGCTCAAGCAACGGTTCGAGCAATGGTTCGAGTAACGGCTCCAGCAATGGATCCCACGGGTCAAGCCGCTCGCAGGAAACGAACGGCTCTTCGGCCAGCCAGAACGGCGGCTCCGCAGCCAGTCGATCGTCCGGCCTCACAGGCGGTTCCTCGACGCGAACGACCACGACCGTGCAGACCACCGAACGACGGTTCTTCCTGGAAGAAAGCAGCGATGTCGAAGCGGCCCCGTCGATCGGGCAGCGCACGGCCGATCGCCTTTACAAAATTGGCATCCGCACCGTCGCCGATCTGCTGTCGGCCGACGCCGAAGAGGTCGCTTCCCGGATGAAACAGCGACGCATCAAAGGCGACGTGATCGAGCAGTGGCAGCAACAAGCCTCGCTGGTCTGCCGCGTGCCGGAACTGCGTGGACACGACGCCCAGTTCCTGGTCGCCTGTGGGATTACCGAACCGGGCGATCTGGCCGCCATGCGGCCCCAGGATGTGTTCGCCCTGGTATCGACGGTTTGCGACACCAAAGAAGGCGAACGGATTCTCCGCGGCGGGAAACGACCCGACCTGGCTGAAGTGGGCGACTGGATTGCCTGCGCCCGTGAAGCCCGCGAGCACTCGTCCGCCATCGCCTGATCCGTCGCGCGGAACACGCCTTGCTGAACATTTGCCGATCGAGAGCCCGCTCTCGATCGGCTTTTTTGCGCCAGCGGTCCTACACCAGGGTTGTCGCTGAACCTTACAGCGTATCGGCAGCCGCCGCCGGAAAGGGCGTTCCGGGCTCGGCCCGCGACCAGCTTTGCACCGTCCAGCGACTAGTCCTGCCGGCCGAGCGATCGGCGCGCAGATAACGCAGCGGTATGCCGCTCTTGGCGTCAAACTCGGCCCGCAAAGAAAGAATCGCGGCGCCAGGGGGAGCCTGGTCCCGGGTGATCGCTTCCTGCGACTGCAGATCGCTGGAAATGACATCGAACATGCCGCCGACCGTCCAGGCCTGGAATGATGCCGGGCGCGACGATACTTCCCCATTGCGGATCACCTGGGCAACCGCTCCCTCGCGAACGGAAATCTGGTACACGTCGATCGCGGCGCTAACTGCTTCCACCTTCAGGTCATAGTCTAAAAGGCCGGCCGCCTGCCAGCGCTCGCGGGCGTCGTCAAAGCTGCTCCGTGTCAGCCGAGGAACCGGGTCGCGGTAAACCAGCACCATCACTACCAGTGTAAGCAGCGTGGAAAGCACCCCGCCAAGCAGCGCCCATTTGGCGAACGTGAAACGGCGTGGATTCATGGGGAATTTCCTGAGCTGCTGATTGGTGTCTGATGATGTCACAGGCGAGGCCTGCTTAATACGTGGGCGCCATGATGCGGCGACCCGCTGCAGCCCCCGGCAAAAATCGTCGCGAGCAGATTTTCTCAAGTCGTTTGCTTGCAAATGCTTGCAGTGATACTGACGGCGCCGGAACAGCCGTTAATCTTTATCCATGCAGCGCAAACCTACTCATTGGCGCAGTCTTTGCTTTCCTCCCAATCCGTCCTTTTAGCAAAGGGCGCGATCGGGACGTTGTATTGTAACGACGACCGGAGCGCCGCAAATACTGGAGCCTTTCGATGAAGATCCTTGTTCGACCCCTGGTGCTCCTGGTGATGACGGCTGTGTTTGCTGTCGCCAGCCAATCGGCGGAAGCCGGCTTCTTCAAGAAGCATTTCGGTTGCAAAAAGAAGTGCAGCTCGTCGTGTGAAGAAGAAGCCGAACCGACGTGCGAGTGCACGCCGGAACCGACTTGCGAATGTACCCCGGAACCGGCCTGCGGGGAATGTGCGCCCGAACCGACCTGCGGGGGATGCACCCCGGAACCGGCCTGCCCCACCTGCAGCACGGGTACGGTCATTTACTCTGAACCGGCCCCGGAGCCGGCTCCCATGCCGATGGAAAGCGACGCCCCGGCGCCGCCGCCGGTGGACATGTCGACCACCTCGTCGGGTCGGGTTTACGTTCGCACCGTGAGCAACGGCGTTGTCCGCTATCGCCTGGTGCAGACTCGTCCGGTCCCGGTGGTGAGTCACCGCTCCGCTTCGATCCGTCCCGTTTCCTTTCGTCGCTAGTCTAACCAGCCGTTCCTCCAACGGACGATGGAGCAGTGGCGAGGGCTGAGCTCGCCGGATACTGATCCGTCACCTGTTTTCTGCTGCGACCAAAGGTTCCTCTGACTCCTGCCGACGCCCATCGGCAGGAGTTTTTTCGTTGCGTCGCTGATCAACTCTCGCGGGGAGCCCAATTTCCGACGTGTCAGCTTTTTGATTTCTGGTTCAGCTGGTCGGGATCAAGCAGCAGGTCTTCGACAACGCGGCCGTGGACGACTGTTTCTTCCAGGATTCGGTCGACATCGGACAGCTGCACGCCGCCGTACCAGATCTCCTGGGGGTAGATCACCACGCACGGGCCTAGTTCGCACTGGTCCAGGCAGCCGGCATGGTTAGCCCTGACCAGCGGGGTCAGACCTTTGCTTTTCACGGCGGCCTTGAACTTGCTGCGCAGCGCTTCCGCCCCTTCGGGATCACAGCAGCCTCGGGAATGCCCCGGCTCGCGCTGGTTGCAGCAGACAAAAATATGATGGGAAAATGACGGCATGGATAATCTCAACCTGTAGCCCGGCGAATGGCAAAACATAAAGCACAGCAGAAGAGTTTACCGTATCGGCCGCCCTTTACGGCAGTGCGACCGGCGACAGCGTGCTGTTTTCCAGCGTCAGCAGCTCCTGGTAGCGAGCCTGGATCTCAGAGCCAGCGACGTACGGCAGATTGGCCGCCAGCGCGACGTTCTCCAGTTGGCGAATCAATCGCTGGCATTTGGCAAAGCGACGTTCGGCCTGCATCCGTTCCGTTCTCAGCCCGGTGATCTCCTGCTGGAGCGAAACGAAGCGGGCGTACATACGGTGCGATTCGATCTGGCGAATCACCTGCGGCGCGTCCCGTCCCAGCAGCTGCTGCACGTCGGGATGCCAGCGATTTTCCAGCTCCGGCCAGTGCTGCAGCAGGGCGCTTTGAAGGGCGGCGCACACGCCGTTAAGCTCGCCCTGCTTGCGGCGGATCCCGTCGTCGGCGTTCTTCTTCTCCCGTTCGCACTGGGCCGCCAGTCGTCCGGCCTCGCTGCCCCGCCGGGCGTCGGTCAGGTGCAGTTCTTCCGACAGGCCGCGCAGCACCGCCTGGTCGGCAGGCGCTCCCAGGGCGAACAGCTCTTCAAACGGGGAATCGCTGGAAAGCAGATCCGCGGCGGCCGATTGGCCGGAGCGTTTACTGTCGCCGCCCAGCTTGCTGAACGTGCGGAGCATGGCGTCAGATGTCTTTACACTGATGTCGATGGTGGTCGACGTGAGCAACGTAAACGCATGCGCTTCGGCCAGGGAAACAACGCCGTCGCCATCGTAGTCGGGCGGCGGGACCGACTGGCCGGTGCGAGTTTCGCCAAACAGGGCGGCCCAGAAATAGGTGCTGTACTCCAGGTAGTTCTCTTCCCTGATGTCCGACGTGCAGCCGGCCGCAACGCGATCCTCCACGGTCGCAAAGAATCCGCACCGCGGCTGGGGAGCCAGCCCTTTGGCCGGATCGCCGTCATGAAACAAAAAGTTTGCAAAGCCGCCCGAATAGCACTGCACCATAACCAGCGTCGTCGATACGCCTTCGGGCAAGGCGTCCAGATAATGCGTGAGTTCGCTCACCAGCAGGCTCTCGCGATTCCAGAGCATCAGTCGGGTATTGCCCGGCTGCCGTCGGTCGGGCGACTTGCCGCCGTGGGCCGAAGCGTACACAAACAGGCGATCGCCTGGCTGCAGTCGCTGGCCGTCTTCCTGGAACCATTGCTGCAGGTTCTGCCGGGTCGAGGCGCCGCGGAGCTGGGGAATCTCGTGATTGCGATAGCGGTCTTCCTGGTGTCTGGTCTGCTGGAATACGGTCGCCAGCAGCTCCAGCACCCGCGGGGTCGATTGCTGGGAATCGACATACTGCAGATCGCGGCCTTCTGCATCGCCGTCGGCAAAGTAGATCGCGTGCTCCGCTCCCTCGGGGTACCGCTGCGCCAGACAGCGCTGGAAATAATGCACATTCTTTTCCAGCGAAACCTGGTTCCCCGCTGGCGAGTAACCGCCGCCAATGGTCAGAAAATAGTCGCTCGCACTCGCCGGAATGGCAAGGCAACACGCCGCGACAGCGATCCAGAACGGTCGGTACATAGCAAGTCACCCCATTGCGGGAACAGAGAAATCGAAAGAAAAAAGACGCACACTGCAGGCTACCCGGCAGTCAAGGAGGGGGCAAACCGCTGGCGCCCGGATGCAGCAAAAGAACGCCTCGCCTGCACACAGGATGCCGGTCAGGAAGAGTTGCCGGGCAACACCTTCGCTTGCCCCCGTTCTGGTGCTGGGAAACTAATCCGGTTAGAAAAAAAGAAGGGACGGGCCTCAAATGACGTTCGTCCGCCCGCTTACCTTTGACCCCGTACAGGCCCACCAATGACGTCCACTGGTGAATCCGAAAGCCGCTGGCAGGCGGCCTGGCAAGCGGTGGAAGCAGTCCCGCCGCCGGACGCTTTTCCGGATCTGCTCAAGCGCTACGCTGAACCGGTACGGGCGTACCACAACCTGCAGCATGTCCTGCATTGCCTGATCCATGCCGCCGAGGTGCAAGCGCAGCTGGAGTCGCCCGGCGAAGTCCTGCTGGCGATCTGGTATCACGACGCGATCTATGATCCCAGGGCGCACGATAATGAAGCCCAGAGCGCGGGCCTGGCGACGGACGTTATGCGACAGGCCGGGGTGTCAGAACGCGTCACCAACCGCGTATCCCGGTTGATCCTGGCGACCGACCATCGGAATGCCACCCCAACCGGCGATGCGGCGTGGCTGGTGGATATCGACCTGGCGATCCTGGCGGCTCCGGGCGACGCCTTCTGGGCGTACGAAGCGGCCATCCGTCGGGAATACGCCTGGGTCCCGGAAGAAGCTTTCCGTCAGGGTAGAGCCGATCTGCTGGAACGATTTCTGGAGCGTCCCGCGATCTACGCCACGGCGCACTTCTGCCATCGCTGGGAAGCGGCCGCCCGCGAGAATCTACGCGCGTCGGCTGATAGACTGCGGAGCGGATAGAACACGGTTGATGGCAAAGATATCGCTCAACGCCCCGCACCTAATCACTGCGATGCGGCGGCAGTTGGAGCCGTCGCTGGCTTCTCAATTCATCACAGCGAACAAAAAGGTCCTGGCATATCTGACGCTCGACATGAGGAATCAGATTGCATTTCGGTTCCCTTCTCATCCGATCTGCCAGTTCGTGTGGCGCTACGTCTGACGATTGTGGCCAATAGTGGTTTGCATCTTCCATGGTCGATGCGCCAAAAACAACGGTGTCCAATTCCGCCCAGATGCAAGCGGACATACACATTGGACAGGGCTCACAGGTGCTGTAAAGGATGCATCCACGCAGTGAAAGACGTTGCAACTGCTTTGTTGCAATGCGAATCGCATTCATCTCCGCATGGTTCGTCGGGTCGCACTCTTGAATCACCGTATCATACGCCTGTGACACAAGCTGCCCGCTATCCGAAGAATAAATGGACGATCCGAACGGAGAGGGATGCTCCGTTTGAAAGGACCGCCCCGTAAAACGAGCGAGGGAACGCATGCGTTCTCGGTGCAATTCATCTCGATCCGATGTCAAGTTGATTTCACTCCACTCACGAGGGCGCAAAGCACATCACCTTCAGGGAGACGGACCGCCCGACGGCGCGATCCCGGTCTCAAGGATGAGTTTCGAACGTCCCTTTTGACTGCTGTTCTGGGCGGACTGGCGGTTCCTGTCCACCACGTCGTTCTGAACCCGGTTCCCCGCTTGAGGCGTCAGTCCGCCAGATATTCAATGAACACTTCCGTTCGCGCCTCATTGGCGTAAATTCGACAGACGGGGCCATCCGGAGGTGACTCCTGTGCGTCGTAGCGTATCGCCACATCCACCGAAGGCAGACGTGCGGCGTACTCAGCGTCGTGCTCCATGAGCCCTGCACGGAAGTAAACAGGCTGCTTGAAGTCTCGCCCCTTGAGAAGTGCCGGGAAGTCTTCGCTTTTGAGCGTGACGGAGTGAAGAGTGATGTAGTCCGTCCAGATATCCGTCCCTTCCCCTTGGATGCTCAAGGATACCGGCAAATCGTCCAAGCCCAGCGCATACTTCAAGCGATCGACCGCAGTGGGCGGCCTCAACCAGAAATATGCTGTTGTGGCGGCAACGACAACACCAATGGCGACGATCAATCGAGCGAGGTTTCTTCGCCGGTTCATCTTTTTTTGCATAACGTCGATGTTCATCGGGTCGCGACAAGCCGCATTGATTTCAAAAAGCCGCGTGACCCGCGACTCCCGCGCAACATTTTTTTCTGACGCAAGGAACTGGGGAAGAATAACTTCGGCTCACAGGAGTAGAACCGCCCGACGCTAGCGCGTTCGGCTCACTATACAAAAACCGAAGTTATTTTCCCCTCGTTCCCAACATCAGTATTGAGCCTTGACCCATATTACCGGATGTTCGAGCAGTTCCGATATGTGATCAACGAATTCTTGTTTGAGGAACCACTCGCTGAAGCAAAATGCAAGGATACCGAACCCGAATGGTGGGTGAAACCAGTCCATGAAGGATGTGGACGAGGAACATTCGGAACATCCAAGTCGATTGACGTCGCCTGATTCGTACCATCGGCCCACCGGCTCCTCCCCGTTCATAGCATCGGCGGCGAACTGATGCTTGCAGTTCGGGCAGAACAGATTAAAGGCAAGTTCGCCAGTGTCGAACACGTTGCGGCCAATCGAGATATCCATGCCACACGGAAAGACATCGTTGATATTGTCTGCCGCTAAGTGGGCGTTCGGCCCGGTCGCATACCGTGGACCGTTTTCCAGGTAATCGTGGGTCTGTTGCGTAGGCAGAATGATTCCGCGCGAACATAAATTCTCGATGACGCGCTGAGCGAGAGCATCCGCTTCATCGAGTGTCGCATGAGCGTCGACAATTGATTCGATGCATGTGGTTATTGCGACGTGAAACAACGAGTGGATTTAGCAGCAGAACTTGCTTCCAGGAAGTTTCCGCCAATCAGCTTCAGGCGGAATTATAATCATTAGTTACTCCGCTGTCATCTCCTTCTCTGCGTGCCAGGACGTCTCTGTCTGTCGCTCAGCGGGATCGCAGAACAGCGATTCGACGAGGTGATGCCGGCCTTGCTCGCCGGACTTAAAGTTTCGCCAGCGGCGTCCCTTAAGAACCAGGAACTGCCAGAACCAGGCTCGGCTGGCAAGCAGATACTTCCCGGGCGAGAGTGTGTGGCGACTCCACACGACGTTAGCCGTCGGCCATATTCTGGCGATGCGTGGCTGGAACCCGCTAAAGACGGTCGTGCTGTAAATGCACTACTGACCGCGGCATCGCGGGGGCGTGGGCTTTGTCCCCTGCCTATCGAAAAATCCTGCAAGCCCGGCGCAAGTACGTGGCATCGTTTTCGGACAGCCTGGGAATTCCCGATAGATTAACATGCATTGGGTGCGTACAATGTGAGCGAGGAGTCCCCCCCATGCTACAGAAAACAGACCCGAGTATCGCCGAGCGTGCGAAGGAAATCTACCAGGACCGCTTGAGAGCTAATCTGGAGGCGACGGATCCAGACAAGTTCGTGGCCATTGAACCGGAGTCCGGCGACCATTTTGTGGGTGTGACGCTAAGCGAGGCAATCGGTAAATCGCGGAAAAAGCACCCCGAGCGATTGGCCCATGTCATCCGCGTTGGGCATCGAGCAGCGGTGCATTTTGGAATGCACCTTCAATGAGGGCGTCGTTGACAACGGCGGCCGGGCGCTATTGCTGGTTAAGCTGCGGAAGTCTGTGAATACGGACGCCGAAACGGCTGAAGTCTGGATTGACACCGGGTTCACGGGCGACCTCGTACTTCCTGCGTCGGCGATAGAGAGCCTGGAGCTCGAACTATCGGGGAGCGTTGATGCAACTTTGGCCGATGGCTCGGAAGTCGCGTTGAGCACCTTCAGTTGCCTGATCGAATGGTTCGGGCATGTTAAATCGCTTGAGATCATCGCGAACGACGGCGAGTGCCCACTACTTGGTGTTGGGTTACTACTCGGGCTGGAACTCCGAATTGACTATCGCAACCTGCAATTGGAGTTGACGCCAGCAAAAAAGGAGGGCGTCTCCGTCGGATAACATCACCCATCTTCCCGCAGCGACGAGAGTTTATCAATAGTCAAACCGCGTGACTTCGCAGTTCCCTTGGATCGGATTTGTCCTGCCTTCTTGGCTCACAGATAGGCAATGTGTGTTGCGGCCGAACTGCCAACCTGCTTTGCCAGTAATTCAGCAATTCCTAGACGGGCAAACGCTGGAGCGGCACCCAACAGGTAATTTCAGCCGGGCGCTCAGCGGGATCGTGAATCCGTCCTTACGCGGGGCTGCCAACACCGCGCCCGTGTCGGTTGAGCGCATGGGTGCAAATCATGGTAGTCCGAACATCCTGGTGGCCGAGGATTTCTTACCCGGTTCGAGTATCGCACCTGTCGGCAGCCACGTGTGTGGCGAACGAATGCCGGAACGCAGGGCGCCTGGCTCGCTGCGTGAGGGCGACCATCCGAACTGCAACCGCTAGCGAGCGTCAAAACAGCGATTCGTCGCGGTGATCCCGGCCTTGCTCGCCGGACTTGAGGTTTCGCCAGCGGCGTTCCTTTAGAACCAGGAACTGCCAGCACCAGGCTCGGCTGGCAAGCAGATACTTCCCGGGCGAGAGTGGGTGTTGACTCCACACGACGGTAGCCGTCGGCCATATTCTGGCGATGCGTGGCTGGAACCCGCTAAAGACGGTCGTACTGTAAATGTACCACCGACAAACGCATCGTTGTGGCGTAGTCTTTCCCCTGCCCCTTGGGAAACGATTCTCTGCCTCACAACGGGCGGCTGTTCCCGCCCGACGGGACTGCGTCAGGCAGTCGTTTCTGTGGGAGTGAACGATGACCGGTGACGGATGACTTGCAGCGGCTTACGACTTGGGCCGTTCGCGAACGTAGACGCCGGTGGCTTCGATGTTCAGCTGGTTGAGGGTGGCGTCGTACTGGGCATTGCCGGTGACGACGACGACATCGCCTTTTTCCACCTGGAGCAGCTTCCGGGCGTCGATGGGCAGGACCTTTCCGTCGACGTCGACCAGCCGGATCGCGGCCTTGGGGGCTTTGGCCTGGCGGCGCCGGCAGAAGGCGCAGTCATCGGCGTGATCGGGGCCGCCGTGGCCTCCTTCGGGGGCTTCCGAGATTACGAAGGAAGCCTGGTTCTCCTGGAAGGGATCCAGCTCGCCGGCCGTAATCTGGCCGACGAGGGTGACTTCGGGCTGGATCGGCACGGTCTGGGCCGCGTCGGTCAGCGTGAGCGCACCGCTGGGTTCCTGCTGCAGCAGAAACTTTTTTCGTTCCGCAGAAACACGCGGGTCTTCGGTCGCCTCGGGCGTACAGCCCCACGCAGCGACAACCAGAATCAGCAACGGCAGAACCCGCCAGGGTGCACGAGAAAACATAGGACTACTCTTTCGGGGCTTTGGCTTTCAGATCGGCGACGGCGGCGTCGATCTTGGCGGACTGGGCTTCGTGCGCGGCGATGGCGGCGTCTTTGTCGGCGGCCTCTTTGCCGTGCAGCATATCGTGCAGCGGGTCAAGAGCGTCCATCAAATCGTCGGCCGCTTTCTTCACCGCCGTCTGGTCCTCAACGCTCAGCTTGGCTTTTTCGGCCAGTTCGCCGAACTCTTCGGTCAGATGCGACAAGTGATGCAGGGCGGCGTCGGCTTCCTTCATTTTTCCGTCGGTCACGAAAGCCTTCAGTTCGGCCAGGTGCTCTTCGACATGGGTCATGGCGTCGGCGTACGATTCCGGATGGTCATGATGCTCATGGCCTGCTTCGTCGTGCTCATGGCCTGCTTCGTCGTGGTCGTGACCTTCTTCGTCATGATCGTGATCATGGCTGTCGGCGGCAGGTTTGGCCTTGGTCGTGGTATCGTTGGTGGCCGGCGCGCAGCCGACGAAACTGGCGTAAACAACACCCATCGCCAAAACCGCGATGACACGTAACATTTTCATTGCCTGGACTCCTCAAGGCGGGGCAAAAACGGAAGTGCAGGGTCGATCCGTCTGGAGGACGCCGACCGCCAGCTTATTGTACGGCGAAACGGCCCCGGTGCGCAGTGGGACCCCGCTTCCCCAGATCGATTCTACCTGTATATGCATACGTCAGGCAAGTGCAACGTGTTCGCCTGACGAGCGAAGAAATCGGCAAAGCAGGTCGGCCGCTGCGATTCAAGGCTTCTCAGCTTGTTCTTGCTGCCAGAGATACAGCTCGTTGATCTGGCGTTCGCTCTGGTCAAAAAACACCCAGATCACCAGCCCTTGATGCAGCCACTGGTCGCCATCGGGTCGCGACGGCTGGCCCAGCTTCTGCACGACCTGGGCGCGGCCATCCTGCCGAGTGAGTTTGCCCGGCAAGGGCGGAGCGAAAGTCTGCCGCTCCGGGCTCGAAGAACCTTCCCCCGGCGGCGACACGCGCAGCACGATCGTTTTGATCCGGCTGGATTCATAGAGCATCGACCAGGAGCCGTCGGGCGACGAAAAACTACCGGATGGGCCTTTGGTCGTTTCCGACAACGCCTGCTGCCGCACCATGGCGACAACCGCCGGGGAGTCTTTCGGCTGTCCCAATAAGGGCGCCAGATCGGGCCATGCCGGTTGCCCCGCGAGGACGTTCGACGGAGCGACCAGCAAAACGGCAAGAAGAAGCAGATATCGCATTGCCAGAAACCTTTCCCAGGCGAAGCTAGCTCCGCCCTGATCCATCCTTGATGTTGAAAGCCGCCAGACACGCGGTGCTCCACACCCGGCTCAATAGCGACGAGACTCGCTATTGCAAGATTAGACGATCACCGTCGCCGGAATGCAAATCGCCCTGGCGGGAAGAATCCCACGCCAGGGCGAAAGGCGTTTTATGCAGCTCGGCTTGTGCCGGAACTGGTCGATGCCGCGATTAGTCCATGCCGCGATTAGTCCATGCCGCGATTAGTCCATGCCGGGCACCCAGAGCTTGGATTCACCCGACGGAGCGGACTCCTCGGGAGCGTCGGGCGTCCAGAGTTTGTTGGCGGCCGCCGGATCGCCGGCGACGGCGGCCGGGGGAGCGGCGCCAGGGCGTCCTCCACCGGTGAAGCCCAGCGACTGCATCAGGCTGGCGACCCCTTCGCGAATACCGGGCTCGTTCAAGTGCCGGGCAACGATCGCGTCGAGCAGCCGTTTGAATTCATCGCCGTCGCCCAGCTGGATCTGCACGACCGCTTCGTCCAGCAGCCAGGAGCCGATCGGCTGTCCCGCGGCGGCGGCCAGATCGCGGCCTTTGCGGAGGTGTTCGACTTTTTCCGCCAGCGGGGAGACCTGGCTCATGATACGGTGCACGACCAGTCGCGGCAGGTTGGGGCTTTCTTCTTCGCGCAAAAGATACCCCTTCCCCAGATGCTCTACGCCGACGCCGTCGCCTGTCATGGCTGCTTTGACAAACAGCCGGCCCAGGTCCTCGATCGAGGGCTGGTCGGTTTTCACCAGTCGCAGCTGGATCGGCCGGATCAGCGAGGTGTCCATCGAAGCGTCCCAGTCGAACGGCTCCCGCGTGGGCAGATTCAGTTCGCGGCGCAGTTCGTTGGCGTCGACTTCGGAATCGCTTTCGCTTTCCAGCAGCAAAATGGCGCCCAGAACGGCCCGCTGCAGGGACGGATCGGCAGCCGCTTCCCGCGCCGTTTTTCCGCCAAAGAGCGCCCGGGGGTAGTTGGCCCACAGGTCAAAGTAAAGGCGCCGCTCGTAGTCGCGGGCCAGGTCCATTTGCTGCTCTTCCGGCAAGGTCGGCGGGATGTGCGGCGGGAAGTACATGGAGGAAAGCGACGCTTTGACCTGGGCGGCAACGACGGGCTCGGCCGGTTCTTCCAGCCATTCGCCGGCGATTTCCTGGACGGCCTGGAGCCGCTGCTCGTAAAGGTGATCGCGGACCACGTGCAGTTCCAGCCGGGCTTCCTGTTCGGTCGTTTTGCCGTACAGTTCCACGATTGCCAGCGAGTACGCCAGGTCGGCGGCGGTCGGATTTTCGACGGCCGAGTGTTCCTTGTTGAACAAAGCGTAAACGCCCTTGGCCGGGCGATCGGCCATGCCTTCGCCTTCGGGCTGGGCGAGGGTGCGCGGGCTGGCGATGAGGGTCTCGGTCAGGCGTTCCATATCTTTGATCGGGTAGACGTACTTCATCACGTCAAACCGCTCGGCCATGTCGGGCTGATCTTCGGCGACCAGCTGGGCGATCGCTTCGCATTCGACGGCGTCGTCGTGGCTGTTCTGCGGCAGGTCGGCCGCATTCCGCCAGGCGGCGGCGGCCCGTTCGTCTTCGACAAAGCTGTACCAGCGGGCCAGGGCGAACAGAATGGGGGCCTGTCCGGGATACTTCTCCGCCAGCTTCTCCCCTTCGGCAGCCGCTTTCCGCCAGGCGCCAAAAACAGCCAGATTGGCGAGTTCCGCCAGCTCTTCCGCCCAGGACTCGTCGTCGGAAAAGACGCCGGCGATCGGATGATCTTTCAGCACCAGCGGGATGGGCGACTGCTCGAACTGACGGAAGCGGCCCGAGGCTTCTTCCGACTGCAGCAGGTGCAGGGTCCACAGCAGGCAGCCGCGGGCCAGCATGAAGTGGCGCATTTCAATCGCCACTTCGGCCATCGTCGCCATCGCCTGTTCAACCTGGTAGTTGACCGTTTTCTGTTCGGCCAGCCGCTCGCACATATCCTGCATGGCGTCGATCATGGCCCGCAGGTCTTGCGCCGGCAACGCCAGCAACAGAGCAAAGGCCAGGGCGGCCAGATCGTCGGGGTGCTTTTCGACGTACAGCTTGACGGTTTCCGTCGCCGCGTCGTGCTGGTCCAGCTGCAGCTGCACCTGGATCTTCAGGTTCAGCAGGCAGGCCAGATCGCCGCTTTTGGCCAGGGCCGCGTTCAGATGATTCAGGGCGACAAACCGCTGGTCTCCCTCGATCGCCCGGACGATTTTTTCCAGTTCCGGCAACACCTGTTTGCCGCAGCAGAACTTGATCTTCTTCCCGCTTCCGCAGGGACAAAACTGATACTGGTCGATCGACATGAAACTTCGCCCTCGGCGTGCTCGCATCCAAATAGATAAGGAAGGCGAACGCCGCGACCGCGAACCGCACCCCTCCGTGACCTGACATGTAACGCGCAGCTTAACAAATTCACTTCCCACGGGCGAGGCGCCGCAAGTCGCCGAAGTCGACAGACTTTGGACGGCGTATCCGGGGGGGATGAGAGCGGCGGCCAAACTCTAGCCCACCAGTCCCGCTGATGGTCAAAGTCCGGTTGCCCGCCTTTTTCCTACGGTTTCACTTTGGCGTCGACCCATTTCTTGGCTTCGGCGGCCAGATTGAAGTCATAGGGTTGGTCGGGCACGCCGGCGTCGTCCGCGGCCTTCTCCAAGGCGTCGACATACTCTTGCAAGTCTTCGTCGGTGATCGAAGTGCGGACGACGGTAACGGTGGAATCCACGGTCGATTCGACGCCAGTTTCAGGATCCGTCCTTGTCTTTTTGACGGTTTTGGTGTCCATCGCATATTGCGAATTGATGATAGAGATCGTGAATTTTTCGATGGATCCGTCGACCAGTCCACGCATGGCGCGGTCGAAAGATTCTTTGGCAGCAGCTTTGTCGGCCAAACCGGAAGAGTTCACGAAGGAATCGCGAGCACGCCGCGTCTCGGCTGCGGTGATTAACGAGCTGTTGGACAGCGCCGTAGCGGTGACCATCAATTGTTGCGAGATGGGGGAGTTCTTTCCTTCGGTGTAAATACGATCGATTTCCGTCATGACGATGTTTTTGTCGCCGTCGGTCATACTGGAGCTGCGAACGCTCGACTTGACGATTTCTCTGGCGACGGTATCGCCGGCGTCCGCAATGCCCTGGGCAGCTCGATTCGCCATGTAGTAGCAACCGCCGCAGCAACTCGCAATTGCGAGGACGATCACGCCGAGAACCGCCAAAATGACGATTACCCAGTTATTCGAGCTTTGTGGTTGCTGAGAAGGAGAAGACATGGCAAAGGCTCCAAAGTGATTGCGTGCTGCCCCACAGGAGGGATGGCGAGCATTGTGACAGAGGCACGGCGTCTCCGGCAAGTGGCGAGGAGCGATTACGTCGGAACCTCTTCCGTCCTTTTATCTTGCCTGGACAAGCCGCGAGCACGCCGACCTTTCCGGTTTATCCCAGCTTCTCCGCGACCGCGTTGACTTCGATTTGCAAACGTGCAGACAAAGGGGCCAGACAAATCTTGGCTCACCATTCCCCGCTGATCGTCAAAGTTTGGGTAGTTTCTTGCCGGCCCCCTCTTGCCGGCACTCTGTGCTGCCCCCATCCGAACGAAAACTGGCTTGCAATCCCACTTCGTAGTTGCCGATAATGGCTGGTTCCACTTGTTCTACTGTCGCCAATCTGCAGCTCGCTACTGTTTCCGGCGACCAGGCCGACGACACTCGGCAAATCCGGTATTTCAAGGAAGCTCATGATGAAACTCCAGCTATTCGGACTCCTCGCGTCCCTCGCAATCTTTGCGGCCGGTTGCACCAAGGAGGTCAAGGCGCCTCCCACCGGCGACAGCCAGCAATCCCCTACGCAGTCGACGGCGACGGGCGAACCAGGAAAGACTCCGGATAAGGAGGAACCGGCCGCGCCGATGGTCGTGATCATTCCCGATGCGTCGCGGCTGCTGATCGAACAGCTGGGCGCCAAGATCGAGGACTCCGGCGACCAGGAACGCGTCGTTTTGCCGAAGGACCTGACGGACGAAGACCTCAAAAAGCTGGCAGCCGTCCCGGAAATTCGCCGCATCGATTGGGAGAATGCCACGATTTCCGACACGGCGATGCAACATCTGGCCGACATGAAACAGTTGGAGTCGCTCAATCTCTACCGCTCCAGCTTCGACGATTCGAGCCTGGACCATCTGAAGAAGTTGCCGAACCTCAAACACCTGTCCCTCGTTTCGACAAAAGTCACGAACGAAGATGTGAAGTTCGTCGGCGCCATGAAGCAGCTCGAAGAGCTGCGGCTTGAGAACACCCTTATCGATGGCGAAGTTCTTCAGACGATCGCCGAATTGACAGAGCTGCGTGTGCTCACGCTCGGCGCAACGAAAGTCACAGGAACCGATCTCGCGTTCCTGCAGCAACTGACGAAGCTAACCGAACTCAATCTCCTCGAACTGGACGTCAACGACGCGGACCTCGCACATGTAGAGCCCTTCCAGAATCTCCAGAAGCTAAATCTCTTGCGAACCCACGTTTCCGACGCCGGGCTCGCGCATCTCCAAGGCCTTAGCAAGCTCGCGACTCTTTCCCTGCGAGCTGCAGCGATCCAAGGTCCCGGCCTGACGCACCTCGCCAAACTGCCGGTGTTGGAGACACTCCATCTGCAGGAAACCAAACTGAGCGACCAAAGCATTCCAAACTTCGAGGGCCTGACCCGTTTGCGGACGTTATTTGTCGGCCAGACGCAGATCACGGACGAAGGTGCGAAACGGCTGGAAGCCGTTCTGCCCGATTGCAGCGTTCGAAATTTCTGAGGCGGCGGTTGGTGTAGAGGGACAAAGGGGACAAAGGGGCCGGGACAAAGGGGCCATCCAATCTTTGGCGCTAACCCGAGTCAATTAATTTTGTCCAGTCCGATCAATTGCCAGCGATCATCGGATGACTTTTTCTCGTAACCGCCGTCGATGCGAAAACTTTCGCGCGGCTGGCCGCCGGCATCGTCCAGCAGGCGTCTGCCAAACAGGCGGGCGATGATCGCTTTGACGCTGACGAAGTCGCGATCGGCGACTAGGAAGAAGCGGTCGGGGAAGCCTCCGAAACGCTCGGCGAGGCGGTCGCCGATCAGGAGAAGACCAGGGCCGACAACGCGGCCGACGATCATTTAGCCCTCGACAATGCAGCCGTCGCCGCCGTCCTGGCCCACGCGCTGGCGGCGGTCGCCGCCATCACCCAGTTGGACAAAGCCCAGCGGGCCGACAAGCAAAAAAGGGCCGCCCAAATTTTGGCTCATGAATCCTCGCTGATCGTTCAAATCTGGGTGGCCCCCTTCTGCCCCCTTGGTCAAAGCCGATCTTCGAATTTCACATCCTCAGCTTAAGCTTCAGGCAAAGGGTGTTGACATCTTTAACCCAAAAACTGGCCGCAGTTACGAATTACTGTCGGGCACACCCAGTAATGTCCACCGGCATGCAATGCGAATGCCAAATACCTTTTTCCGGTATATCGAATTCTAACAAGGGAAACGACCTTGAACCTGCAAAGCGTCGAAATCGAAAATCAAGAAATGGTCATTAATGATACTCAAGACTTCAATGCCATTGGACCCGACGTCATTCTTAAGAACTGCACCTTGCGATTAAAGGTCCCTGCAAAATGCCTGTCGATTCGGGGCACACTCGAACACACTAAGATTCACGCCCAAAGGAAGCTGGGTGGGTTTTCGTGGGTAGATGCAAAATTGAAGTTTTGTACGTTCCAAGGGAAGTTCCCGGATAACGCATTTGGCGAATTTGCGGGATCGAAAGGGTACTGTTTGGAATGCGACTTTTCGAGTGCGGATATAGATGGTTGTATGTTCTTTGGGAAGTCGAGCACGACTCACCGGTATCCTGCGTGGCCCAGTTTTGTACTCCTGGACCCGCATGTCAATTGGCTCGCCATGAAAGCGAAAGCGATGCCTGACTGGATTGCCGATGACGTCAATTCCATTGAATATTTGCACAAGGAGGTTACCGCAGTCGGCTACAACGCACAATCGCTTTCCAAACACATGGGTGTAAGCATCGAAGACATTCGCCAATTCTACTCACAGTTTGATTTCGTCATATTACACGACAATGGGGTAATTCAGTGAACTGGGTGGGCTAACGCAACCTGCGAATGTGGCAGGTAGCGCCGCCCTACTTTTGGCTCTAACCCCGGGGCCAGTCATTATTGTTCAGGGCGAACAATTTCTTGCGTCCAGGGATGGCTTTTTCTCGATACCGCCGTCGATGTCCTGGCTTTCGCGCGGCTGGCCGCCGGCATCGTCCAGCAGGCGTCTGCCAAACAGGCGGGCGATGATCGCTTTGACGCGGACGAAGTCGCGATCGGCGACTACGAAGAAACGGTGGGCGAAGCCTCCCAGACCTTCGGCGAGGCGGTCGCCGATCAGGAGAAAACCAGGGCCGACAACGCGGCCGACGATCAGTTGGCCCTCGACAAGGCGGCCGTCGTCCTGGCCCAGGCTCTCGCGACGGTCGCCGCCATCACCCAGCTGGACAAGGCCCAGCGGCCCGACCAGCTGAGGTTTGAAACAGAACGTCTGGCCGCCGTCGCCCCGGTGCAGAAGGAAATCTTCGCCGCCCGCCTGGCCGCTGTTCGGCCGGCGCGAATGGTGACAGGCATTGATTGGCTCGCGTCGGCAACGTTTGAGTGGCGTGCATTTTCTACGCGGGCCTTTTTCGCGTCTATATCAATTCTCTACTGATATCCGATCGCCTGAAGGGGAGGAAAACACAAAGGACCTCGGTGTAAACACCGAGGTTTCGTTTGCGTTTTATTGTCTTGCTACCGATTGGATAACGGGGCAAGAACTGTTTCACCTGGCGAAGTGCTCTGCACCGCTCGGCGTTCCGCCTCGGAGTTGATTTTCACAGCGAAGTGAAGTTCCTGCGGGGAAAAATATTTCTCGGTATAGCCATTGCGGAGCTTGACGCGGTCTTTCCTCGCCAGTTCCCCCCAAGTCAGGCCGTCCGTGAGATGCCAGGCGGCTGCTTGAGCCGCGTTCTGCGTCACCTCGCCGCGGCCAAGCATCTTGCAAACTTCGGCCACGCGAGCATCGTCTGTTAGTTCAGAGACTGGAACCAGCTGATAATCCACCCTCGGGTCGGGATCAGTTTTCCCGTGCTCCAGGCACACGACGGGCAAGCTTACTTTGAGAGCCCGGTCCGGACCCACGTTCATGAAACCGCCGCCGCCGAAGCCGCCGCCACCGCCGAAGCCGCCGCCGCCGCCGAAGCCGCCGCCACCGCCGAAGCCGCCGCCAATTCCTTGGTTGCCGCCAACTCCACCAAGGCCGCCTCCACCAAGGCCGCCGCCACCAAGCCCGCCTCCGCCGAATTGGGCGAGCACAGGCACGCCCGCAAAAGCTTCAGGAAGTCGGATCGCCAGGGGACGATCCGTGTTGTTGCGAACGATCACGTTCGCCACCTTCGCGTTCTTTGGGATCAAATTGACCTTGATGTGGCCGGCGCCGATTGCCTCGAATAACTCGACGCGTTCATGGTCGGCCGCCGGGTCGGAAACGACCGCTCCCTCGGCCCTGACGGCCGGCGCAAGTTTCAGCAGCAAGCCGCCTACGGCTAGCAGACCGGCGACGCGCATACTCTCCAACAATTTCATACCTCTTCTCCAATTCCGATTCGCCCCTGAAAAGCTATCGCCGCAGGCCTGCTTCTGGTCAACGCTGTGAGAGATGCAGGCAAGACGAGGCGGCCAACCTCTGCTGCAGTTAGCTTCTTTAGCCGATTGTATAAGGATCAAATCATGGAAACTGTGTGGTCGATTACCTTCGGACCAGATATCGGCCATGAGCATGGTGAGAATGGGGCACCCAGGCTGTGCCGGTGTGGTCCAGTTCATGGACGGCCCTCTTCAATGCCCGATTCACTTCCCATCGGCAAGGCGCCGCACGCTGCGGAAGTTGGCGGACTTTGGACGAAGTATCCGGGCTAAGAAGTATCTGGGGCGATGAGAGCGACGGCCAAACTCGGGCGAGTTCCGCCAAGGGGGACCAGAGGGGGCCATGCCATGACGGGCAGTCATTTGCCGAAAACGGCAGCGGCGGAAATTGACCGTCCCTTGAAGGTTGCCAATTCGCTATAATTCAAGAGCGATCCCCCGGTTGGCGGAGCGCTGCCCGTCTTGGGGAAACTTTTTTCGTCCCGTCTGGCGCGCGTGTCGATTCTGCTTTCATGCAACCCTCCCGTGGTCCGGTGATGCATCCTCTTGAGAAAAAAGTCAACGCGATCGGCGATCGAGCCCGGCGGCTGTTGCTGCTGTACGGAGCTGCATTAACGCTGGCTGTGTTTGTCGGCGCGGCGTTACTGCTGGGGCTGGTCGACTACTGGAGTCGCCTGGAGGATCTGGGCCTGCGGCTGATCTGTTCCGCCGCCTTGCTGGTTTCCCTGGTCGCTGGCTGGTGGTTCCTGCTGCGGCCTGTGCTGCGGCGTAATTTTGGAACGCTGTATACGGCCCGTCAGATTGAGCGGAGTTTTCCGCAGCTGAAAGACCGGCTGTCCAGCACCATTGCCTTTCTGCAGCAAAGCGAACAGGACCCGACGGCCGGCTCGCTGTCGCTCCGCAAAGCGGTTGTTTCGCAGACCACCGCCGAGGTGGAACGCTTGCCGCTCAACTCGGCCCTGAATGGGACGCTGCCCCGTCGCATGGCCTGGATCGCCGCCGGCGTTTGCCTGGCGACCGGCGTGGTCTGTCTGCTTGATACCAGTTCGGCCGCCCAGGCGGCGTGGCGTCTGGCGGCGCCCTGGAATGCCCCGGCCTGGCCCAAACGGCATCAGCTGGAGATCGTCGACCCGCCGGATAAAATCGCCGCCGGCGAGGACCTGGAAATCCGCGTGGTCGATCGCCGGGGAAAATTGCCGTCCTCCGTTACCCTGGAATACCAGGTCGAAGGCGAGTCGGCCGACACCGTACAGTCGGTGGAAATGTTCCTGCACGACGACCAGATGGAGCATCGGCTGAACCATGTCGCCCGGTCGCTCCGGTATCGGGCCGTCGGCGGCGACGACGACACCATGCCCTGGCACACGCTGGAAGTGGTCGATCCGCCTGGCCTGACGGCTTCGGAGCTGACGATCCTGCCGCCGGCCTACACCGGCTGGAAGCCATATCAGGCCACCAGCCACCTGCGCGTGCTGGCCGACTCCCGGATTGAAATACGGGGCACGGCCGACCGGCCTTTAAGTGCGGCGCGCGTGTTGACTCCGGGCGAAAACAAGCCGATCGTCCATCAGGCCGTCCTGTCGCCGAACCGCCTGAGCTTTGAACTCCTTGCCAGCAGCGAACCGCCGTGGATCGCCGAGCGTTCCGGCTCCTATCGTCTGGAACTGGTCGACCAGCAGGGCATCGCCAGCGGCGCCTCGGAAAAATGGAACCTCAGGGTGGTTCCCGACACGCCGCCGACCGCGTCGATCGATGCCCCTTCCAGCAGCGTGTTTGTGACCGCCAACGCGATCGTGCCGCTGTCCGCCCGCGTGAAAGACGATCTGCTGCTGGCCCAGGTGGAACTGGTGTTCCGCCGGGCGGGCGTCGAAGAACCGGTCGACGAAGCGATTGTGCTGGCTGAGGGACCGGAGCAGCCGGAACCGGGCGAGGCGGTGCTCAGCGGCGACGGCGACAACCGCGTGCTGGCCTATGCCTGGGATCTGGCCTCCCTTTCCGACCTGACGCCGGGGGACTCCCTCGAAGCGAGGATTCGCGTTGTCGATTACAAACAGCAACAGGGAGAAAGCGGCGTCCGACGGCTCACCATTATCTCCACGCAGGAGTTCGAAGATCGCCTGGCCCAGCGGCGTACTTATATTCTGTCGCAACTGGGCGAGATCCTGGCCCGCCAGCGCGTCGCTCGGGGGCAAACGCAGTCGCTGGAGATCCAGATCGACCAGGTCGGCAACATCTCCGGCAACGATATCGACCTGCTCCAGGGGGCCGAGCTGAACCAGCGGCAAGTCCGTCGCCTCCTGGCGGGCGATTCCGAAAGCATCGTGTCGCAGATTGAAAATCTCCTCAGCGACCTGCGTAACAATCGGATCGACAGTTCCGATACCGAGCGCACCATGACGGCCCTGCTGGAAGCGGTCCAGGGGCTGGAGGCGGGACCGCTGCCGCAAGTATCCCAAAACCTGATCACCGGCCTCAAAAACGCTCGCGACGATCTGCTGCAGGGCCAGCCCGGCTTTGCCGCCGATCCGGTGGCTACCCCGGTCGCCGCCAGCGCCGGTACGATTGAATCGCTGCATAGCGCCGGCCGAGGACAGGACGCCGTCATCGCGGTGCTGGAAGAACTCCAGGGCGAGCTCTCGCAGTGGGACAACTACCGTCGCCTGGCCCGCGAAGTCGCCCGCATTCAAACCGAACAGGGCAGCCTGCTTGAGGCCACCGAACAGCAGCGGATCGCTACACTGACCCGGCAGACGGTCGACTTGAGCGAGCAGGAAAAAGCCGATCTGACAAAGCTTTCGCAGCAGCAACTGGAGCTGTCTCGCCGGGTCGAAAAACTGCAAAGCCGCATGCGTCAGATGGAAGGGGAACTGCGGGAGACGGATCCTCTCGCCGCGGAAACGGTCGCCGACGCCCTGGATGTGGGCGAGCGTCTGGCCATCAGCGCGCAGATGCGTGAAAGCGGCCGCCAGCTGGAGCGGAACCAGATCGCCCAGTCGGCCGCCGTCCAGAAAGAAGCGAACGAGGGTCTGCAGGAGTTGCTGGAAGTTCTCTCCAATCGCCGCGCCCACGAGCTGGGTCGTATCGCCGAGAACCTCAGCCAGGCCGCGAGCGAACTGGGCGAGCTGCAGAAAACGGCCGAACAGCTTCGTCAGCAAACCGAACAGGCCCAGCAGGAACCGGACGAGGAGAAAAAGAAACGGACCCTCGAACGACTGGCGAAAGAACAAAAAGAGCTGGCCGAGAAAACCCATCGCCTGGCCCGCCGGCTGGAACGCCTGCAGGCCCAGGCCGCCAGCCAGTCCCTGTCCCAAGCTTCGCAATCGCTTTCCGACGCCGGCGAAGCGGGCGGTCAGGGGGACGCCGGTCAGGCCGAGAAAAAAGCCGCACAAGCGGAAAGCGAGCTGGAAGAGGCTGAGCAGCAACTGCAGCAGGCGATCGCCGCCGCCGAGAAGGAGCTGCTGGAAGAACAGCTGGCCCAATTGGAAACGGCCCTGTCCGGGATGATCGGCCGCCAGCAGCGTCTGCTCGATGAAACGCTCCGGCTGGATCGCCTCGCCAGCGACCAGGGACAGCTAGACCGGGCCGAAAAGGCCAGCATCAACACGCTCGCGCTGGCGGAAAGAGTTCTGGCCGACGAGGTCGGCGCGCTAAGCCGCAAAACGGCCGAGTCCGCCGCCTTCCAGCTGGGCCTCGATGGGGCCGCCCGGGAAATGCAACGGGCCGCCGGCCGCCTGGATCGCCAGAACACCGGCGCCGCCACCCAGCAATCGGAACAGGCCGCCCTGCAGCGACTGCAGCAGGTGGTCGACGCCTTGAAACCGGCCGAACCGACCGACCCTGCCCAGCCGCCGGCCGAACAGGGAGGCGGCGGTGATGGCCCGGCGCCGTCGCAACCCGAGGGAGCGATCGAACGGCTGGCCGAACTGCGTCTGCTGAAATCGCTCCAGGAAGCGATCAACAGCCGCACGCTTGAGCTGGAAAATCTGCGTCGCCAGCAGGGCGATCTGGCCGAAGAAGAGATTGTCGAAGCGAACGAACTGGCCGAAGAGCAGGGACGTCTGGCCGATCTGATCATCAATCTGTCGCAGCCGGTTGCTCCGCCTCCAGAAGAGAACCCGGACCAGCTGCCGGATCTCAACGATCTCGATCTGAAAGGGCTGGACGATCTGGATCTAAAAGGCCTCGAAGATCTCGACCTGAAAGGGCTGGACGATTTGCCGCCCCCTGCGGAGAACAAACCGGCGTCCAGCGGTGCGTCCAACGCGCCCCCGACGACCGAAACAGCCGACGAGCCGCCGTCTCCGGGCAAAGAAACCACCACCCCCGGCGAACCCAAAGAATCGTCAACCCCGTAACAACCATGCCGCTGTCATCCGAGTTTTTCAAGGATCTTCGCATGTTCGCTTCCCTCTTCCTTCCGCGCACGGTCGCCGCCTGGCTGGTCCTGGCGGCGATCCTGCTGGCGCTGCCTGCCACAACGATCGCCCAGGAACCGTCGCTCGACAAGCAGGTGCTGGAAGACCTGGACCTGGGGGACGACGACCTGCTGGAAGGACTCGACGATCTGCCGCTGCGGCCGCCAACGCAGCCAACCCAGCCCCAAGGCGACAACCCGGCCGAGCTGGCGGGGGAAGATTTAGGCCAGGAGCTGGAGAACCCGCTGCTGCGAATCGGCCAGCGCATGCGGCAGGCCGAAACCCGTATCTCCCAGCGGGATACGTCGCAACAAACCCAGCAACTGCAGCAGGATATTGTGGCCGATCTGGCGAAGCTGATCGAACAGATGCAACAGCAGCCCCCGCCCAGCGGAGGGCAATCTTCCCCCAAACCGCAACCCGCTCCCCAGCCGGGGCAGGAACAGCCCAAGCAGGGCGAAGGGGACCAGCAAGCCTCGTCCCAGCCCCAGCCAGGAGCGTCCCGCGAGAGCTCCGATCGGATGGATAAAAGCGACAAGGCCGAAGCCGGCAGCGAACATCTCGACCTGCTGATCAAGAAAGTCTGGGGGCATTTACCGCCCCGCGTGCAGCAGCAGATGCAAAATGTGCAGGAAGAACAGGCCACGCCCGGTTTTGAAAAATTGATCTATGAGTACTACAAACGACTAGCGGAGGACGGTTCCGTCAGTCCATAATAGCGTTCCCGGCGGATTCCCCCCGCTCCGCCTCTTTACGCAGTCCATCGCTTGCCGGCATTGAAGCCGGCCATGGTAGCAAAGGCACCTTTATGACGCACGTCAGCCGTCGCGTACTGTTGCAACAAGCCTTTCTGGCTGGGGTTGGATCTCTCGCTCTCCCTCGACTCCTCCAGGCGCAGATCGGCGATCTTGAACAAAATCCCGAATGGAATGCCGATTTAGTCACCACCCAGACCCAAAGGGCGATCGACCAGGGCCTGGCGTACCTGGCCTCGCGGCAGTCCGAGAACGGCTCCTTTGGCGGGATCGGCGGCAACGAGTACGGCCGAAACGTAGCGGTGGTCAGCCTGGCGGGGCTGGCCTTTATGTCGGCCGGCAACATGCCGGGCCGCGGGCCGCACGGCGAGAACGTCACCCGGTGCCTGGAATACATTGACGATAACACGCTGGAATCCGGCCTGATCTGCTACCAGCCAGCCGCCAGCCACGGCCCCATGTACGGCCACGGTTTCGCCACGCTGTTCCTGGCCGAAGCCTATGGCATGACGCCCGACACCTCGGTCCGCGACAAGCTGGCCCAGTCGGTCAAGCTGATTATCGAAGCTCAAAACCCCGACGGCGGCTGGCGCTACTTGCCGCAATCGGAAGACGCCGACCTGTCGGTCACCATCTGCCAGATCATGGCCCTCAGGGCGGCCCGCAACGCCGGCGTGTACGTGCCGAACGAAACGATCGACCTCTGTACGGAATACGTCAAACGCAGCCAGAATCCCGATGGCGGTTTTACCTACCAGCTTAACGGCGGCCCCAGCCTGTTCCCGCGATCGGCCGCCGGCGTCGTCGCCTTGTATTCGGCCGGCGTTTACGACAGCGACGAGATCACCAAGGGTCTGGACTACCTGATGAACCACGTCCCGCGGCACAACGACGGGTTCACCCGCGACAACCACTACTATTACGGCCAGTATTACGCAGTCCAGGCGATGTGGCACGCTGGCGGCAAGCACTGGAGCACCTGGTACCCGGCCATTCGCGACGAGCTCATGTCCCGCCAGCTGAAAGACGGCTACTGGCGTGACCAGGTCGGTTCGGAATATGCGACCGCCATGGCCTGCATCATTTTGCAAATGCCCAATAATTACCTGCCGATTTTCCAGCGGTAAGCCGATAAACAGCGGAACAGTCATCAGCCCCCGCCCCACCAACACGGCTGGGGCTGCGTTCGAGCCTCCCACCCCAGGCATAAAAAATTTCGCCAAGGGTGCTTGCAGGCCTTTTGATTTTGACTAGAATTCCACCTTTCCGAAGCACCGAGAGCAACCGCTTTCCGCTCTCGGAAAACAGAAGCAGAAAACAACCCCAAAAGTTGGGGCCGTAGCTCAATTGGTTAGAGTACCGGACTGTCGATCCGGTGGTTGCGGGTTCGAGTCCCGTCGGCCTCGTTTTCAGAACGCTCGTTGTCCAGGTGTGGCAACGAGCGTTTTTTCATTGCTTCGGGCTTACGACGCATGCTTGGCGTGTAAAATGGGTGTCTGCCTTCGAATTCTGAAGCAATAGCACGTATTCTCGAAATGTCTGTCATCGCCTGGCATATCTGCCTTTGCAACAAGCGCTTGCCGCCACGTCAGAAGGAGTTGAAGATGAAGGCGACGGAAGCCGAGCCAACGTTGCGACGAATGTTGAGCGAGGCGGGATTCGACTTCTCGAATCCGAGTCCGATGCTGGCATGGCAGGTGTTCAAGGCGTTCGCCGGGCAACCCGTAAAGTGTGCTGACGATGGCCTATTGTTCGAGTGCGGTGTCTACGAGTTCACCGGTGAGCCGCTCTTTCACTTCGATTTGTGCCGCCAGTTCGAGATCGAAGTGAACGGCGAATACGATCACATGGAGCAGTTGCATTGCCGGTTGACCTGCAAGCCAACGGAAGCGTTAAAGTCACTTGAAACGAATCTTTGGGCGTATGATTTCCAATCAATGCCTGCCTTTTTTGACGCTGTTGAGAATCTTCCAGAGTTCAAGACGGCAGTAGCTCATCCGACGTGGCAGTGTGAAGTTGAACAAAATGAGGTTTAGCGGTGATGCAACTGGCGGCGTGTTACCATTCGGCGGCGGAGTGGGTCGGAACAAGTCAATCACAAACAACAACCGGCGTGTGGATCGCAAATCGGTCTTTCAAACGTCTGCCGAGCGAATGCACCAACGGTGACTTGGGAGCAATGGTTCTTGGACGATTCGGAGGCTGGTGTCTCCCATCCGACGGACTGGCGGCAATTCCATGAGGAATACAAAGAGAGTCTTGGTGTAAAGGACTACTGGGGATTCGTGAAGAAATGCCGCTACGTTGGGATCGAACGAGAAGACAGCGTTTTTACGATCAAGCCCCATCGCAATCGGGGCGGGAAGTGCTTTGAGTTGCTCACCGACAGCGAACAGGTGCTAAACGCACCCACTTCCGACCAATTGGGAGCGGCCATAATAAGATGTTCCAGCATGTGTCAGTGACCACCAACAGGTTGTTGCGTTTCCCACGTTTTTTTGAAAAAAGTTTTTGAGTTTCCAATTTTGCAACAGCCGATGAAAACCACCGACTTTCAATTCGATCTTCGTCTTGGTGAAGCAGACCGGGAACGACAATTCGAGAAGCTGAAAGAGACGATCTTGGGTGTCAAGGGCGTGTTGAAGGTGGATTGCCGAGCGTCGAATAGTGGCTGCAACTGCCACATTCAGGTCGAGTTTCCAGATTCGGAAGCCGCCAAAAAGCTACATCGAAAACTGATGAACCTTCTGATGAGGACTCCCGACGTGGAGATTTCGTCCGTGACGACGAAGCTGACGGAGATTTTCGATTGATGGCTTCCCCCACAAAAACGGATCAGGCCGGCCACCCCAAAACATGCCAACAGGACTACTACAAGCGACCCGAGGTCCTTGACAGGTCTGGCGGATACAGGGGGGACAGCAAACTGCCTCTGCCGGCTTTCGGCCAGCAGAGGCTTGCTCCTACGAGTCCGACAGGCACTCAAAACCAGACACCCACTTTTCCTCACCCTGCAGGAAATCTACGAAACTGTTTCTCCCGTGCCGATTGAGCTTTATTATCCAGGAGATTCGCAATGGAATGCGTTTCATCAGCTCCATGCGACTCAACCGATGACGGGGCAGGTATACGACCGGGCCGCGTTTGGACTTCCACATTTGTCGGTGCATGCGGTGGAAATCCTGGACGTCGCTGTTTCCTTGTTGGGCGTCGCGGAAACGCATGCCTGGCTGGCGGCACAGATTCCCGCACTTGACGCGCTAACGCCAGCAGAATGCCTTGGCGCCGATAGTCTCGAATTGACCAGGCGACTCCGCGTGTATCTAATGCGTTCCCCCGTTTAGAGCGGGCAACAGGGATTGGCAAATCTCAGAGAGACGGCCCTGGCGCAAAGCCCAGCGGGTAAAGTGGGTTTCTGGTGCGGAAGCACGTGTTTGCCCGTTCGTGAGAGAAACCATTTTCTCATTGTGGCAGGCTCGCAGCGATGGACTGTCAGGGGAAGTGGGGAGCTGCCGGGATCTCTGTTGTTAAATGTGCAGGGCCGTGTTGATGAAGAGATCTCTTTCCGCCAAAATTCTGCTTGCTCTCATCGTCGTTTCTATCGGGACTGCCGCAAACCTGGCGCCAAGATTTGGGTCTGTTGCAGGAGGCGTTTATCAATATGTCGTTGTCGATAATTACGGTTGGCCACGGAAATGTTTTGCCCGTCTGGTAGAAGCCGAATGGCAGGGACTAAACGCATCTCCCGCCTATGCATTCTCGTCGTCGCCCCAGGTCAAGGTCAAATTTTGGGCGCCGTCACATTCGCTCGCAGGCGCCACGGAGTTCTATCTATTTCCTTTTTTCTTTGATTTGTTTTGGTGGACGCTCCTCTGGATTTTGCTGATCCGTTCGAGAGTAAGTTTCCACCGTTTTCAATTTGTCCTGCCGGATCCATTGATTGTTACCGCCCTCATTGCACTTGCGGTATCTGGGAGATAACTGCACGCCTTCCCGTCGGCAGCCGGACGAACCGAGTCAAAACGCTCACCGCCCGATTCGGAGTTTCGTCTTTTCAAGAACGGCTGGTAAAGTCTGGCTCGCTCAACTGCCCCAGTCTCAAAGACGGTTACTGAATCGCAGAATCATGATCGGAACTATCGGGCGATTGCGAAGCAACCGCAACACCAGACACCCACTACTTCGCACATCCCGTAGGGATACCCCAGGCACACAGGCCAGCGGCTGAAAAGTGGGCGCCTGCCGCGGAAGCATCTGGCAGAAGGCCGCCATCTCTCTACGTCGTCTCTCTACGTCGTCTCTCTACGTCGTCTCTCTACGTCGTCTCTCTACGTCGTCTCTCTACGTCGTCTCTCTACGTCGTCTCTCTACGTCGTCTCACTACGTCGTCTCACTACGTCGTCTCACTACGTCGTCTCTCTGCGTCGTCTCTCTGCGTCGTCTTTTCAGCCGCTGGCCCGCAGGCCCCTCGGAAAGGTGCTGCGGCGTCGGTCTGCAGCGTGCTGTTTTCCTTCCCTGCGCGGCTCAGTCCGCCAGCCGGTTCTTCGTCAGGTGCGGCGCCGTTGGCGTTCGATCGCCCTGACATCTGTTTCAACAACAATTGTCCTGACGTTTAATTGCCAGGACGTTAAGTTCTCCGCAGGAAGAACTTGAGAATTTGTCGTGCGTCGTGGAAGGACGCTGGTCGTAACCGATCTGGGGAAAATGTTCATGGCTACTGAGAATGCGTCGTCCGTCGTGGTCATTGGCGGCGGTCCGGCGGGGGCGGCCCTGCTTTGGGGACGTTCGCACTGATCGGCACAAGGAGCGATGCCCCGACGCCGGCGATTGTTCCCAGCAAGATGGCCATGTAGAGAACCAGAAACCAGGACCATTCACCGTCAACAAAGGTCAAGGCCAGAAGAAACAGGGCAGGCGCCACCGCGGCCCCGCCGATAGCAAGGAGAATCAGGGCAGCAGCCGGACGAAACGCGATGAGCAGGGCCAGCAGCCCCGCCCACAGACATGACACGACGGCCGCCAGACAGCCGACGCCGATCACGCCGAACATGTCAAATTCCGAATAACGCGGCCCAAGCACACGGGAAAATGTCGTTACCAGCAGCATGGAAAGTCCGAAACCGCAGCCGCCGCCAGCCAACAGGCCAACCAGACTTGCGATGCAGACTCGAACCGTGATCATCATTCGCGAAAGCTCTTTCGTTCGCTCTGTTCTAACGCCATCGCCTCAACACCAAGGCGCACATCGCGAGCGCAGCGCCGCCAAGCATACCGCAGAAAGCAAAATAGGCCAGCGTGGCCAACGATGCAGCACCCGTGAATTGGCCAATACCTTCAAACAGTTCGTACAGCACCGTCCCGTAACCGAAAAATCCGGCGACAACCCCGATCACCAGGCCCGTCAGGGTCCAGTAAATCCACTTCGTCTCCGGAGAGCCAGGGGCTTGCCTCGAGCGCGACAGGAGGATGCCGCCAAGCAGTCCACAGGCAGCGCCCAGCGGCACACCGGCCAGAAGGGCGTAAACGCCTGGTCGCCAGTCCCCGTAGGGCGTGGGGCCGGCCGATGGCGGCAGTAACGCATCGGCCAAATACAGGACGGCCCAAAATCCAAGGAACCCGCCCGCGAGAAACGTGCTCAGGCAAACAATGACACGCAGATAGCGGGGCATCTCTGGTCCTCGAATAAAAACAACGCCGAACCCTCAGCCACGAAAAGACAATAGCCAATCATCGCCACGCCCCTGCTTGCGAACGCGCCGCGGAGTTCCTCCAGTCAACCACCGGCCGTCACTCCGGCATGCAACAAGAGCCCCGCCTTGGAAATCCAAAAACAGCAACGCTGACAAGCAGAGCCACCCCAAACCTAACAGCACCCGCAGGATCTGGCAAAGAATATCAAGGCGCTGCCAGGCTGTTTCTGCGAGCGCGCGCACCAGAACTCGCAAAACCAGAAACCCACTCGCCCCGAATATAACCCCGCAGGCAAAGTGGGCGTCTGCCATTGGGATCGAAGATGGCGCCACGATGGGCGCCCGCTGCCGTGGTTCCTGCTTCGTAACTTTCAGGGCAGGAACGATGCTGAAAGTTAACTGGCTTTGTTGCGACATACGGAAAACAGGGAGCCTGCCAGGTCGGGATATTCGAGCCCCATTTTGTACAGGCCTTCGAGCTGGGGATCGCCTAGAATTCCTGTCTCGATCATTTTGTCCATTTGAAAGTCCGCGAGCAGTTTTAACAGCAGACCGCCTTGCGACACCTGGACCAGGCCGGCACGATCCATATCAAGATTGAGCAGGGTGCGATCGTAGACCCGGCGATGTCCGTGGTTGATATCATTCGGCGTCAAGGCATAAAGCGAATCCAGCAATCCCATATGCCGGGCCAGCTGCCGGGAAAGGGCCCTGGCGTTGGGCACGACCACAAAGAGCAGGCCCTTCTCACTCAGCAGACTTCCTGCCTTTTTCAGCAAGCCGACCGCATCGTTGACGTGTTCAAGCACAAAGGTCGCAAAGATGTAGTCGAAGGTTCTTGCCGGTTCATATTCTTCGAACAAGGAATAAGTGAATTCCACCTTTGAGGGTACGCGTTCCTTCGCCATGTCGATAAACACCTGCGAACCGTCGACCACTTCCAGACTTGACACCAGCGGGGCCAGGAGAGATGTCATAAAGCCGTCGCAGCATCCGAATTCCAGCGCACTCCCGCCGGGATGGATAAACGGGGAAAACGCCCTGACTGCGAGCGTCTTGATCAGCCGGTCCTGGGGACTGTCGCTGGTGACATAGGTTTTGGTGACGCTATCGAGAAGGTTCATTTCACTTTGGGAATCGCTTTGCGAATCGTTCATATCCGGCTCCGTTCGTGAGTATTGCTGGTTAATCGCCACGCAGGATCCCTGACAGGGAACGCCCCCGCGTTTAGTCCATCATTAGCGCTTCGACTGCGTCCACCGAAAACACGGGGATGCCCTTTTTGGCGACGTCTTGCCTTTCCGCGAAGGAGTCGTCAATGAAGATGGAGTCGTCTTTCACGAAGTCGGCCTTGGAGCAATCGGTTCCGATCTGACGCACCTCATCAAACAGGTCGCGAATCCTTAACCGGGCAAGCTCCTCGACCAGGGGACCTTGCGAGTGGCGGGAAAGTAAATGGATCTGCTTTTTCTGATTGATCGCCTGTATCAGGAACTTGACGACGCTGGGATTCACCATACCGTCCATGCAAACGCAATCATCGAAGTCAATGTAGACATGGCTGTATTCGATGTTCAGCTTGTACCTGCTTGACCAGGACCGGTCCATTTCCGCATCGAAATCATTGCAATGGATTTTTACTGACAGATGCAAATGGTTGTAGTAGCTCAGGACCGGCAAGTTCACTCCCTGAACACGACAGAGCCCCGAAGACCCGCCAATCCGGGGCGCAATCTCCATGAGGGTCAGAACGCCTGTCGCAGATCGCTTTACTTGAAAGAACCAGGCGCCGTTCAGTTCGATGCGTTCGTTGATTGCCCTGGCCATGTCCGTAAACTCGTCCGCCTGGACGCGGATAGTGCCGACGCTGATTCCATTGAGAATTCGGCTGCGACGACGCGGCCCCACGAATCGGAGTTCTCGATTTTCATCCGTGAAGCAGTCAACCGTATATTCCTCCCCAGGAAGATACTCCAGGATCAAGAGACTGGGATCTTTCTCCAGGTAGAAGTCCAGGTCGCTACGGCGACGGGCGATAAAGGTTCCCTTGGATCCTTGCCCTGCATCAGGCTTGAGAAAAACGGGAAAGGGCGCATTGTCCCTGGTGTAAACAACAGGGACGGGAAGTATGCCTTGGAAATGCTGGTAGGTTCTTCCTTTGGACCGGCAAAGGAAGCAGGCTTCGTAAGCCGATCCAATGACTTCGCAACGCAGTTGCGCCCGATGCCGGGTGAGTTCAAAGATCACGCTATCATGGGCGGGAAAGATACAACGAATCTGTTCCTGCTCCACAAGGAGATTCATCTTGTCGACAAAATCTTCGTCGCGGACATCGGGAAAGTCTTCCCGATAATTCGGAAACGCAAAACGGCCGTGATCGGGAACCGAAGAACCGCCGATTAATCTGACGCCTTTGACGCCAACAAAAGCTCGACTGATCTCCAGGCCTATTTCGGAACCGCACGGGAAAACGAGGATGTTCATGATTTCACTCTGGGCCTGAAAGCGTCGGCATTCGTGTCGCTGCGTTTAAAGGCGTTGAGGCTGCTGTTCCCGGCGAAGATCTCGTTCGAACTTACCGTGCAGGGAAAGGCTCGGCAAGGCAAAGCGAAACCGCCTGCGCGCGAACCAGGCCAACTTCGCGAACTCGAAAACCACCGAAGCGGAAGTGTTGAGAAAGCGAGAAAAAGCATCCCTGCGGACAAGCTAACGCGGTCGTCAACCGCCTGCAACGGGCATGATTTCGCACCGCGGCCGAGTGTCCTGCGGGAAGCCTTGCGCGCGCCTGTCGAATGACTCAAGGTCGCCGTATTTTTCGGACGAGCCGGAGGAGCAGGGGCGTATATGAAATTTTGACGTCCCGACGCGAATTCATGAAATCCTCATCTACCCTCACCTCCCTTCCCGGTATCGGAGGCGCCCTTCAGGGTCCGGAACCCTGCAACGCGGTACGCTGCCTCACTCCGCGATCCGGCAAGGGGACGGATTTCTGGCCACCGGCGGTAGCGGGGTTTTTGCTGGGTTCATCTGCACCCGCGTGCATACCGCCGGGCGGGGCGTGATGGGTCAGACATTGAACAGGAAGTGGCAGATGTCGCCGTCCTGCATGATGTACTTTTTCCCTTCGACGCGCAACTTGCCAGCCTGGCGAATCTCTTTTTCCGTTTTATAAGTTTCCAGGTCGGATAGCGTGTAGACTTCGCAGCGAATGAAACCGCGTTCGAAGTCGCTGTGGATGACCCCGGCAGCCTGCGGCGCGGTGGCGCCTTTGGGGATGGTCCAGGCGCGGACTTCTTTTTCGCCGGCGGTAAAATAGCTTTCCAGACCGAGGGCCTGGTAGGCTCCCCGGGCGATCTGATGCAGGGCCGGTTCTTTCAGCCCGACTTCGGCCAGCATCTCGACCCGATCGGCTTCGTCCAGTTCGGCCAGTTCTGCTTCGAGCTTCGCGCACACGCAGACGACATTGGCGCCCGCACGCTCGGCTTGTTCGCGCACCTTGAGAACCAGCGGATCGGTTCCGTCGAGATCGTTTTCGCTGACGTTGGCCACATAGAGCACCGGCTTGGCCGACATGAGACCGTAGCTGGAAATCGCGGCGGCCTCGGCTTCAGGCAACTGCATCGTGCGCAGCGGCTCGTCCTTGGCAAGGTGCTCCATGCATTTCTCGATCACGGCGACGCGGATCTTTGCGTCTTTATCGCCGGTGCGGGCGGTTCGCTGCGCTTTGGACAGGGCGTTTTCCAGCGTTTCAATATCCGCCAGCATCAGCTCCGTTTCGATCGTATCCATGTCGGCGATCGGATCGACTGTGCCGGAAACGTGGATTACGTCGGGGTCTTTGAAGCAGCGGACCACCTGCACGATCGCGTCGACCTGGCGGATGTGGCTGAGGAACTTGTTCCCCAGCCCTTCGCCTTCGCTGGCCCCTTTGACGATGCCGGCGATATCGACGAGCTTCAGCACGGCCGGAATGATTTTCTGCGGCACGATGAATTTCGTGATCCGCTCCAGGCGATCGTCGGGCACGCAAACGATGCCTTCATTGGGCTCAATCGTGCAAAACGGATAGTTCTCGCTCTGGGCGGACTGGGAACAGGTCAGAGCGTTAAAAAGGGTGCTCTTGCCAACGTTAGGCAACCCAACGATACCGGCTTCCATAGCAGTACTGAATTCGTCTGGAGGGAGGATGCAAAAACTCCCTGAAATGGTACCAGCCAAGGCGTTCCGGACGAAGGTGGCATCCCCAGGCGGGGGCCATCCGGCGGCGTTTTTTCTTCGCGGTCCGTCTGGCTCCTGCACCGCCAGCCGCCGGTCCGGAGCCGGACGCATTGGGAGCGGTTTGTCGTAACTTATTCAAGCAGAATGGCTTGCGAATTCTCCTCGGCGACGGCAAGGCAGAACGGGCAGGCTGGAAAGAATGGGACAAGGCGGCGGGCGACCGCGATCTCAGCCTCGCTGTTTTCGCAGGCAGCAGACTTTGTACTTCTTTCCGCTGCCGCAAGGACAGAGGCTGTTTCTGCCGACCTTCTGCACGCTCCCCAGCCGGGAGGCAGCAGGCGGAGACGCGGGCGGCAGGACCGCCGGTTTGGCCGGGGGCGCCTTGGGCCTTTTCTTCCCGGAAAGTTTTTCGATGGCGAAACGCAGCAGCTCTGCGGGATCTCCTTCGAGTTCCGCGACCCATTTCTGGTGTGCTGCCTTTTGGGCTTCTTCCGCGGCCCGCCACGCGTCGAGTTCCGGAAACTGCTCGTCCATAATGATGCAGGATTCGATCAGGTCAATCCGCAGCTCGCTTTCCATGAACCCCAGCTCCTCGTGCAGGAGCATTTGCCGTGCAATCTCGATTCCTTCAGGATCAAAGTGGGCCAACAGGCACTGGGCGAGCTTTGGCCGAATGTAATCATCGTTTACCCCTGGCAACAACTGCAGGCATTTTTCGACGGCAAGATCCGTGTGGACGCATCCCAACGGCGTAGACCCGTAAAGACGAAAATGGTCAGGCGCCTCGGTCCAGGCGGCAGCAATCGCTTCCAGCACGGCCGGCGTCCCTATCCGGCTGAGCGACTCTGCACATCCCTCGTTGAGCATGTCGTCGATGTCTCCACGCAGCTTCGCAATCAGCAACGGAACTGCGGACTCTAGCCGAAGCCTGCCGGCTAACTCCACGGCCATAGGTTCCATCCATATCATCGGATCGGATACCAGGCTGGCGGTTTGCACTTGCAGCAGCGACAGAACCTTTTCTTCACACGCGTTACCAAAGCGAGCGAGGGCTTCGACGATCTGTCTGCTGCGATTCAAATTAAACTGTTGCATGGTGCTCGCGTCTTTGCCTTCCTCACAAAGCTTCTCCAGCTCTTGCCAGCACCTCGCTTCGTCCCAGGAAAGCATCTCCAAGCGCTCGGATATCTTTGTGTTTATCTCAGGCGGCAGCCCAGTATCGAAGAGCGAGGACGCCATGGGCGACAAAAGAGAAGCGTCCGCCGTCGCCAGGACTTCCCTCAGGGAGCGCGCATAATCCTTGGTCTGCTCGATTTGTTCGTCTCGCAATTCGCCAACAATCCAGTCGATCGTTTCTTTCGTCTGGGGCAGCTTTCGCGACCAGAAAATCAAGAGGTCCGAGGGGTCCCGGCCATAGGTCTCCACCGACCTGATCACCAGTGGCATGATCGAGGCGTCGGTCGAAAACGATTCGGAAAAGTAGCGGATCGCCCTTTGCCGAATCGGCGGGTCCGGATGAAGGATGGCCTCTTTGATTTTGCTTTCAGCTAAACGCACGGTGGCGGCTCTCTCGGTGGGGGATGGTTCTGTCGGTTTCCGTTGTCGCCCGCCGGGTTGCGGTCGCCCAAGGGCCATTTTACCGATTGCTCGCCAAGCCGACAGGAGGAAAGCCATCGCCCTGGACGGCTCTTGACGCGTAAGCATTTACTTACGTATATTGACCGCATGGTAACGACTCGTGATTCAGAACCCGATGTCTTCAGGGCGATCAGCCATCCGGTGCGGCGCCAGATGCTGGACCTGCTTGCCGAAACGGACCGCTCGGTCAATTCGGTGGCCAGCCATTTCCAGATGAGCCGGCCGGCCGTCTCCCAGCATTTACGCATCCTTCTCGATGCGGGCCTGGTGACCGAGCAGCGGCACGGCCGGGAACGCCGTTATCACTTTGTGCCCGAACAACTCGGTCCAGTCTGGGACTGGATCGCCCGCTACCAGACCTTCTGGGAGGAGCGGGTCGCACGCCTGGAAAAACTGCTGGACAAAATGGACCCATGACCTCCAACGACAAAACGCCGTCCTCCCAGACGGAAACCCTTGGGAACTGGGGAAGAATAACTTCGGCTCACAGGAGTAGAACCGCCCGACGCTAGCGCGTTCGGCTCACTATACAAAAACCGAAGCGCCGTGTGGAAGTTCGCCAATACGGCCGAGCAAACGATGCCGTCGCTGAAAGCGATTCCAGGCATCGTCTGGCAGGGGATGGGCGTGCTGGAGATCCTGGTCAGCGTTTGCCTGATCGCGCCGGCCTTTTACAAACCGCTGGCGTTTCTGGTTCCCGTCGCAGCCGTTTGCATCGTGGTGGAGATGCTCGCCTTTTGCGGGCTACACTTCCAGGCCGGCGACACCGAGCCCGGCCCCGTCATCTACTGGCTGGTCGTCGCCGCCCTGTGCGGGTTTCTGGCGTACGGCCGGTTTGTATTGCGGCCGCTGTAGATCATTCTTTCGCTTTGCGTACGTCGTTGCCCCCGCGCGGCGGATTTGTCTGGCGGTTAGGATACGGTCTGCTGGACAAGTATTCGAACGGCAAGAATCGGTGGCAAGCACTTATGGATCATCGCCTGCTGGACTATCTGCAGAGAATCCTCAACGCCCGGGTGTACGATGTGGCGGTCGAGTCGACTCTTGAACGGGCCGAGAAACTGTCGGCGCGGCTGGGGAACCAGATCTGGCTGAAACGGGAAGACACACAGCCGGTTCATAGTTTCAAGCTCCGCGGGGCGTACAACAAAATGGTCCGCCTGTCGCCGGCGGAAAGGGACCGGGGAGTAATCTGCGCCTCGGCTGGCAATCATGCGCAGGGGGTCGCCCTCAGCGCTCGTCGCCTGGACTGCCTGGCCGTGATTGTGATGCCTGTCACCACGCCGCGGCTGAAGTCCGATGCGGTCCGTGCGCTGGGCGGGCAAGTCATTCTGTACGGCGACAGCTATTCCGACGCCTACGCCCATGCGCGGGAACTGCAGGAACAGCATCAGTATGTGTTCGTCCATCCATTCGACGATCCCGACGTGATCGCCGGGCAAGGCACCATCGGCATGGAGATCCTGCGGCAACACCAGGCCCCGCTGCATGCCGTGTTTGTGGCGATCGGCGGCGGCGGGCTGATCTCCGGCGTCGCGGCCTACATCAAGGCGGTCCGTCCCGAAGTGAAAGTGATCGGCGTGCAGATGGCCGATTCCGACGCCATGATCCAGTCGATCCAGGCCGGCCGGCCCATCACGCTGAACGAAGTCGGGCTCTTCTCCGACGGCACGGCCGTCAAAACGGTCGGCGACGAAACGTTCCGGCTGACGCGGGAGCTGGTCGATGACTTTGTCACCGTCGATACCGACGCAGTCTGCGCCGCCATCAAAGACGCCTTTGAAGATACCCGCAGCATCCTGGAGCCCGCCGGAGCCATGGGCATCGCCGGCATGAAACAGTACCTGGCGCAGCACAAGCTGCAGGGAGAAAGCCTGGCCGCCATCACCTGCGGGGCGAATGTCAACTTTGACCGATTGCGGTTTGTGGCCGAACGGGCCGAAGCGGGCGAGGAGCGCGAAGCGTTGCTGGCCGTCACCATTCCCGAGGAACGCGGCAGTTTCCGGCGACTCTGCCAGACGATCGGCCAGCGAAATGTGACCGAGTTCAGCTATCGCATTTCCGACCTGCAGGAGGCGCACGTCCTGGTTGGACTGGCTATCAGTGATCGCGGGGACGTTCCGCAAATCCACCAGGCGTTGGCCGAGCAGGGCTTTCCCGCACTGGACCTGGTCGATGATGAGCTCTCGAAGGAACATCTGCGTTACATGGTCGGCGGACGCAGCCGGCTCAATGGCAACGAGCGGCTGTACCGCTTTGAATTCCCGGAGCGGCCCGGCGCCCTGATGCGGTTTCTGACCAGCATGCACCCGGGCTGGAATATCAGTCTGTTCCACTACCGGAACCAGGGAGCCGACTACGGCCGCATTCTGGTCGGCATCCAGGTGCCTGACGAAGAACTGGCCGACTTTCACACCTTTGTTGAGACGCTCGGCTACCGCTGCAGCGATGAAACGGCCAACCCGGTCTACCACCTGTTCCTGCGGTGATCGCCGGTCGAACACCCAGGCGGCCGGGAGCATGGTTGCTGTTACGTCCTCCCGCAGTCACCTGCATTCAATAAGGAACGTCTTTTCCAATGGCGATGTGCAAAAACGTCCCGGAGCGTTTAGAATAAAGCGTTTGGTTCCCGCCGTGAGAGACGCCCATGATGAAGCCGCTGAATCGACGTACGCTCCTGCAGGGTCTGGGCGCAACGTTCGCGTTGCCGTTTCTGGACGCGATGACTCCGCTCTCCGCGGTCGCTGCGCGCTCGCCGGAAGCGGCCCCGATTCGGTCCGTGTTTGTCGGCATGGGCGGCGGCATGTGGACCGGCGAAAACGGCTTTTTTCCGTATCGCGAGGGAACCAACGCCGAGCGGGCTTTGAACTGGGGGAAGGGCGGCGTCCTGCCCGGCGGTTGCCTGGCCGACACGGGCCGCAATTACTCGCTGGTCGGCACGACTCTGGAACCGCTGACCCAAATGCGAGAGCATTTCCAGATCCTCAGCGGCCTGCATCACCGGAACGATGAAATCCCCAACACGGTCGTGAATGCCCATGGCCAGGACCTGGGCACCCTGCTGACCGCGGCCAACATCTCCTCCACGCCTGGCGTCGCGCTGAAGAACGCTGTTTCGGTCGATCAACTGCTGGCGGCCGAACTGGGCCGCGCCACGCGAGTCGCTTCGCTCGCGCTGACCGCCGGCAATTCCAGCTACAACACCCGCGAGGCGACCGGCCTGGGGTATATGGGCTTCCTCAGCTACGACGTCGACGGCTATGCTGTGCCGACCGAAGGCGACCCGGGCGCCGTCTTTGATCGACTATTCACCGAAGGCACTCCGCAACAACAGGCCGAACGGGAACGTCTTTACCGGCAGAACCGCAGCATCCTGGATTCGGTCGGAGAAGAACTTCGCTCCCTGGAGCGTTCCGTCGCCCCGCAGGACCGCCGCAAGCTGGACGAATACTTCTCGACCGTACGCGAAGTTGAACAGCGGATCGTCCGCACCCGCCAATGGCGCGAGACGCCCTTGGTTCTGCCGCCGGGCGTCAGTCGACCCGGCAAGGTCGCCCGCAACAACGACGGCAGCGATCGCATCGAACAGATGCGACTGATGATCGATGTGCTGGTGCTGGCGTTGCAGACCGATGTCACCCGCATCGCCACGCTGCGACTGGGCGACTACAGTGGCAAGTTCAGCTTCCTCGGCTTCCCGGAAGATCCGCACGGCGTGTACGCCCACAACGGCGGCGAACCGAAAAAGGTCGAAGGCGCCAGGGCCATCGACCGGATGCACATGGAGCAGTTCGGCTATCTGCTGGAACGGATGCAGAGCGTACAGGAAAGCGACGGAACCTCGCTGCTGCACAACTCGGTCGTCATGCTGGGCGCCGGGCTGACCAACGGCCCCAGTCACAAGGTCCGCAGCGGCAAGGTCGACTACAACGCCCATGGGCAATTCAATACGCCGCTGTTGCTGGCCGGGCATGCCGGCGGCCAGTTGCGCAGCGGCGAGCATGTCAACTTCGACCACGGCACGCCGCTGGCCAACCTGCTGGTCTCTGTGATGCAGGCGATGGGCTCGCAGCGGGAAGCCTTCGCGGACAGCACCGGTCCGCTGGGGCTGGTGTAGTCCATGACGGCCCAAATTGTTCCACGAAGCGCCATAATGCGTTGCGCCATCAGCCCATGCGTCCTGATCGGCTGTCTGCTGGCGATGATCTGTCTGCCCGCCGCCTGGTTGACGGGAGCCGAGTTCGATCCGGATCGGTTCCTCAAGCAGTACTGCGCCGCCTGTCACCAGGGCGAGAAACCGCAGGGCCATTTCTCGATCGCCCCGTTGATCGGAGATCGTGAGTTCACGCCGAACTCCACGCAATGGCTGGACCTGCTCGACCAGCTGGGTGACCGGGCCATGCCGCCGGCCGACACCGACAAGCCGCGACCCTCCATGGAAGAGTACAGTCAGGCCGTTGCCTGGCTGAAAGAGCAGCTGGCCGCCGCGTCGGGCTCCGCCGGCCGCATGACGCGGCGTTTGAACCGGCCCCAATACAACAACACGATTCGCGACCTGCTGCATATTTCGCATCGGCCGGCTGACTCCTTCCCGCAGGATCTGGGGCTGGAGGGTTTCAATAACGTGGTCGAGGTGCAGACCCTGTCCCCGTTCCTGCTGCAGAAGTACCTCACCGCCGCGGAAGAATCGTTGGCGCTGGCCATCACGACGCAGCCGGAACCCGAGCAAATCGACATCCGTTACTACCCGCTCCCGCCGGAAGTGCACAGCGGCGCCAAACCGCTGAAACCGTCGCCCATTCCGCTGAAAGATCTACTCGGCAAACAGTGGCCCGCCTACGTCAGTCGATCGATCCAGCTACTGGGCGGCAACTATCCGGTCAACCAGGCCGGCATGCGCGAAGGTCAGGGGCCCCATGGCTATGAGATGGTTATTTCGCAGGACGGCAAATCGGGCCAGCGCGGACAGCTGATGTTCAACACGCCGCTGATCGGCGGGCGATACCGTCTGACCGTACAGGCCTACGCGACGCCGCGGCTGGAGAAAGACGGTCGCCCGATTCCTCCGCAGGGAGTGAGTATTCTGGGAGTATCCGTCAACGGGGAAGACGTCCAGCGGATCGCGATCCCGCTGGCCGACAAGCCGCAGCCGTTTGTGTGCGAGTTTACCTCCGACCATAGCCGCACCCAGGTTTATCTGAACGGCGCCACCGAAGTTAACAAGCTGGAGCTGAAGCCGGTTCCGAATCTGGTCATTACCGAGGCGCGTCTTGAAGGGCCGCTGTACGACGCCTGGCCGCCGGCCAGCCACCGGGCCATTTTTGGGGCGGGCGGAACCGACGCCACGCCGGAAATTCTTCGCCGCTTTGCCTCGCGTGCCTTTCGTCGCCCGGCCACCGACGCCGAAGTAGCAAAGTATACCGCGCTGTGCGAGGCCGAGATTCGGCAGGGCGCGTCGCCGCTGGAAGCGATCAGGGTCGGGCTGAAAGCGATTCTCGTGTCGCCGCACTTTCTGTTCCTGATCGAACCGGTCGACTCGTCAGGACGGCTGAGCGACTACGCGCTCGCTTCGCGGCTGTCGTACTTTTTGTGGAGTTCCATGCCCGACGACGAGCTGTTCCAGCTGGCCGCCGACGACCGTTTGCATCTCCCCGCCGAGCTGGAAAAGCAGGTCGCCCGGATGCTGCAGGATCCCAAAGCCGAAGCGTTTGTCAACGAGTTTGGCGGGCAATGGATCGGCTTTCATCGGCTCGCAGAGGCGGCGCCGGACCCCGATATTTTCCCCACGTGGGATGAAGACCTGCGCCGCGCCATGCTGGCCGAAAGCCAGCAGTTCTTCCGGCACGTGATGCTGGAAAATCGTCGCCTGACCGAATTTTTGCTGGCTGATTACACGTTTGCCAATGAACGGCTGGCCCGGCATTACGGGATCGAAGGCGTCCAGGGCGGAGCGCTGCAGCAGGTCGCCCTGCCGGCGGACAGCAAACGTCGAGGCGGGCTGATCACGCAGGCTGGCGTACTGACAGTGGCTTCCCAGCCGACCCGATCGTCCCCCGTTTTCCGTGGGATTTTCGTCCTGGAAAAACTCTTCAATCGCCCGCCGCCCAATCCGCCGGCCGATGTGCCGGCGCTCGAAGAAGCGGCGGCGACCGGCGAGGCCCAAACGGTGCGTGAACAGCTGGCCCGGCATCGAGCCGATGCAAGCTGCGCCGCCTGCCACAATCGGATCGATCCGTGGGGACTGCCGCTGGAAGAGTTCGACGGCATTGGCCGCTGGCGGAAGATGACCGCCGAAGATCTCACCGCCAGCCTGCAGGACGGCGAGCAGATCACAGGCGCCCACGACCTGCAGGACGCGCTGCTCTCACAGAAAGACGCCTTTGTTGCCGGGCTGGCGGAGAAGATGCTGCTGTACGCCCTGGGACGCACGCTCAGCTGGAGCGACCAGCAGGCAGAGCCCGAAATCGTCCGCCAGGTCGCTGCCGCGGACTACCGCTTTCAGAGTCTGGTCCAAGCAATCATCCTGTCACCGCCGTTTCAGAATCGGTAAGCCGCCAGCCTGGTCCGAGGCTGGCAAGTCCGCCGGGCGGATGGCTTGCTTGGGCTGTCGGGTGACAATACGTATACCGGCCTGACCACGGTGGAAGCCGGTTTCCTGGTCAACAGCGGCAGCCTGGCGGGCGACGTGACGGTCTTCGACGGAGCGACCTACGGCGGTTCCGGTTCGGCGCAGAATCTGATCATCAACAGCGGCGGTGTTCTGGCAGTCGGCGACGGCATTGGCACGACGACCGCGGCTTCGCTAACGCTGAATAGCGGCTCGATCATGGAGTTTTAACTCGGCCCGCCCGGTACGGTCGGCGGCGTGAACGATCTGCTCCAGGTCAACGGGGATCTCACCCTCAATGGAACCGTGAATATCGCCAATGCCGGCGGATTCGATTTCGGCACGTATCGCCTGATCAACTACACCGGCTCCCTCATCGATAACGGCCTCGATGTGGGAACGCTGCCGGCGGGCTTTCACCTGAACGAGGCGACGATCCAGACCGCGATCAACAACCAGATTAACCTGGTGATGGTAGGCACTGCTTTCTGGAACGGCTCCACGACCACGGCTGACGGAACCATTCATGGCGGCGACGGCGTATGGAACGCCGGCAACACCAACTGGACCAGCGCCGACGGCACGGCGACCGACCCCTGGAAAAGCCAGGACGCAGTCTTTGCCGGTGCGGCCGGCGTGGTCTCCGCCAGCGGCGACCTGACCTTCAACAACATGCAGTTTACGACCGACGGCTACCGGATCACCACCGCTGACGACGCCACGCTTTCGTCCCAGGCGGGATCCGGCATTCGGGTCGATGCGGGAGTCACGGCCGAAATCGGCGTCAAACTGACGGGAACCGGCAGCATCGAAAAGCTCGACGCGGGCACGCTTATCCTGAGCGCCGACAACGACGACACCGGCGGCGTGTGAAGCAGTTCCCGTCGCACTATCTGCTATCCCTGGTGGGATACGGTCGCCAGCAGTATGAAACCCGGCGGGCGATTCCGGCCGGCCCGGCCGCACAAACGGCCGAAGCCCGCTACGGAGCGAACCAGTTCCACACCTACCTGGAAGCTGGAACCACGCTGGAAGGCGCCCACTGGAACGCCACCCCTTACGCGGGCCTGCAGTAGGTTGGAAACCGCCGCGAGTCCTTTACGGAAACGGGAGCCATCGGCCTGACCTCGGGACCGGACAGCGTCGATTCGCTGCGATCGGCGCTGGGGATGCGGGTGTACGCCACACCGCACTCGGTCGCACGCTGGTGCGTTTCTCCCTGGGCTTCTGCGGCTACGACAGCCAGATCAGCGCCAACTACGCCTTGCACAGCGGCGCCGGCGAGTCGCGCGGAATGTTGACCCGGCGGATGCGGCAGCGGATACTGAACCGCTTGCAGTCCGCATGGTTCACACGAGGAAATCGAATGAGATCCTGTTATGGCGCCTTTTCGCCAAGTCGTCGTTTGTTGTTTCGCGGTCGTTCGCCCTTTCCCTGGGCCATGCTTCTGCTGATCACCGCGATCAGTGCGTTGTCAGCCGGACAGTCGGCCCAGGCGGCCAAACAGCAGGCCAGGCCCAATATTGTGCTGCTCATGTGCGACGACATGGGCTACGAGGGCGTGTCGGCTTATGGCAGCCAGACGTACAAGACGCCGCATCTGGATCGGCTGGCGTCGCAAGGCTTGCTGTTCAACCATTGCTATTCCACGCCGATCTGCACCACCTCGCGCGTGCAAATCATGACGGGCAAATACAACCACCGGAATTATGTCCGGTTTGGCTTTCTCGATACGAATCAGATTACGTTTGGCAATCTGTTGCGCGACGCCGGTTACGCCACGGCCATTGCGGGAAAGTGGCAACTGGGAGGCGACGGAAAAACAGTGCGAGACTTCGGTTTTGACAACTACTGTTTGTGGCAGGTCAGCGGCGGCCGCGACTCCCGTTTCTGGGATCCGCGCATCGAGCAGGACGGCAAACTGCTGGACGGGCTGGAAGAAAAGTTCGGACCGGACGTTTTCTGCGACTACCTGTGCAACTTCATCCACGAGAAAAAAGAGAAGCCGTTTTTCGTCTACTATCCAATGGTCCTGGTGCACTGGCCGTTTGTGCCCACGCCGGACAGCCCGCCCGGCGGAAGTCGCGAGCGTTCTGGCAAGTACGACGGCCAGAACGGCGGCGTCGAATACTTTCCCGATATGGTGAACTACCTGGACAAGATTGTCGGTCGGCTGATCGACCAACTGAAGCAAGACGACCTCGTCGACAACACCCTGTTCCTGTTCACCTGTGATAACGGCTGTGCGACAAACATTGTGTCGCAAATGGGCGACCAGACCATCCACGGCGGCAAAGCCAGCCTGCCCGACGCCGGGACCCACGCCGCCCTGGTCGCCTACTGGCCGGCCGTGATCAAACCGACCGGCCCGATCAACACCTTGGTGGATCTGAGCGACATTCTGCCGACGCTGGTCGCGGCAACTGGCGCCAAATTGCCGGCCGACGGCCCGATCGATGGCGTGTCATTCCTGCCCGTCCTGCGGGGCGAAACGCAAGAGAGCCGGCCCTGGATCTTCTGCCATTACTCGCGAAACGGCCTGCCCAGGGAACCCAAGGCTGCCGAAAAACGAGAAGAGATCATCGCCAAGCAGCAGCGAGAAATCCAGGCCAAAACCCTCGGTCGCTTTGCCCGCACGCAGCGCTACAAACTCTACGAAGACGGCCGTTTTTACGACATCAGCCAGGACGTCCTGGAGAAGAAGAATCTGCCGCCCGGCTCTAGCTCCGCAGAAGCAGAAGCGGCCCGTAAAACGCTGCAGGCCGTCCACGACCAGATGGGCCCGTGGGAACCGTTCAGCGCCGGCAAAGACGACTAAGGATCCCGAGGTCGATTGCCTGGCAATATCGGTTTCGTCGTTTTGCCAAATCGCCAGCGCAGAAAGTTGACTTTCGCTCCGCGAAAGCACGCGTCCTTTCACGGAGTGAAAGGCGACTGTCCGGCGTCTGATCTGCCTCAAAACGACGAATCAACATCCGGCGGTGATTCCATTCGCGTGGAAAGCCATCGTTGCCAGTTCTCCCGGCCGCCAACGGCCGGGCCGCTTAAACTTTCGGCGATTTAACCGTTTTCGCGTTGTCGCCAATATCCGTGGGCAGGGACGGCAGGCGGCTGTTAGCCTGTCGATCGCTCAGCAATACGTTCGAGAACGTCCGTTCCAGCGCGAGCATGCCGAGCGTGCCTGTCAGTAACAGCACGCCAGCCAGCAGTCCCGCGTTCCACGCCAACTGCATCGCGTGCGGTCCGCGACGAATGGGCGTATCCGCCAGCACCCGGGCGCCGGGCGGCGGAAACTGTCGCGTGCTGCGAATCCGCCACGCCATACGTCCCCACCAGGCGGCCCCTGCCAGCAGGCCCAGGCCGGCAGCCAAGGCGAATGCTCGCACCAGCCAGAGTGCATTGGCGATCGCCAGATCCAGATTGGTCTGGGCCAGTTCCAACTGCTGCCCCAGGTACCACCGCAGGCCAAAAACCATTCCCACGCCGGCCAGGGCCGACGCGGCCAGCGTCCAGTTGGCGATGCGTTTGAGTTTCAGGTCGGCAGGTACTACTCGGCGGCTCATGGCTGCGACTCGACAAGGGGGAAAGCGGGGATGCAGGACCGGCAGGCGTCTTTCGACTTTTCAAGGAGATCGGCACGGCGGACTTTGGCGGTCAGCGGTGCGGGCGTCCTTGGCAACGTCCTGAAGTAAGAAAAAGGAAGAGAAAGGTAGCCCTCGTTTAACAAGTGTCAAACGAGGGCAAATCCCCTTCATCAGAGCACGAACCACACGGCTTGATGGTTCAGGTAGCCAGCGCGATACCGCTGGCGGGCCGCTGTCGTAACGCGGCCGAGGTTAGTCTCGCGATACCGATCCCCACGCCGGAGAAAGCTCCAAGGGTTTCGATCAGATCGCGTTCGATTCGGGCGCCGTTGAAACGGGTTGCTGGCGGCCATGATTCAGGCTGCCGGCAGTCCCCAGTGCTGGTCGCCGGCGAGAGGTCGAAGGCGTCTTGCCTTGCGGTTCTCACTGGCGGGTTTCAGGCCCAGAAGACCGCGGGGCGAAAAAAGCCCCGCAGGTCGTTTCTGCTGTCAGGATGCAGCGGGCAGAGTTTAGTAGCAGAACTCGACGCCGCCGTAGGCGCCGTGCAGGAGCAGGCAACCGTTCTTGTTGATGTTGGCGACGCCGTCGATGTCGGCGAAGTTACGCGGAATCTGATCCTGCGGCAGAGCAACCCCGTTGACGGCCACAGCGCGGTAACCGGCGTTGATGCTCCAGTGGCAACCGATCTTGTAGTTGACGCCGGCTTTGATTTCGCCCAGCATGGCGATGGCGTCATCCGACGAGCGGATGTCGTAAGCGCGTCCTTCGTTCGGGATGCCGGGGACAACCGTCGCGGCGCCGCCCGCTCCGCCGATGCGGGAGTGGTGCGTCATGTGGTTGTTGAACAGGCCGAATTTCACGCCGAAGTCCGCCGTGAGGCAATTCGTCACCCGATAAGCACCATTGCCGCCAAACTGGAAGCCGAACAGGTCGTTCTTGGTGTTGATGTTGTAGTACAATTCGTCGGCCGAGCCGTCAAAGGTCGTGTCGGTCTCGTCGCTGGCGTATTCCCAGTTCTCGCCAATGTTCATGTAGCGGAAACCAAACAACCAGTTCATGTTGAAGCGAGGACCGCAGACGCCGGCGCCGCCGAAGGCCGCGCCCTGGGGACCGCAACCGCCGGTCGGGCAGCTGCAGCAGAACTGCTGGGGGCTGTACACAAAGTTGACTTCGGCGTTGTGGTACTGGAATTCGCGACGCAGGCGATGACGGGCCGCGTTGTCGTACCAGTCGTTGACGTTGCCGTAACCGCCGCCGTCGTCGTAACCGATGGTGGTAAAGTCAAACACCGTGTTCAGGTCGGCAGCCGTACCCTGCACACCGTCGGGATCGTAGGCGTTGGCTTCCTGGTTGCTGGGATACAGGCCCCAGTAACCCACTTCGACCGCCCAGCAGTTGCTCAGGCGATGACCGAGGAACACCTCGACGCCGCCGGACCAGTCCATGGCTGCATCTTTGCTCGACAGCAGCTGACCGACCGGGTTCGAGGTATCAAAGCTGATCTGGCTGAAGTCGTCGCCCTTGCGGGTCATGACCATGCCGTTGACATAACCGTACCAGCAGCCGCCTCCGCCGTAGCGATGCGCGGTAAAGTTGTTGATGGCTCCCGCGGAAGCATAATCGCCGCCCCAGCCGCCTAACCAGCCGCTGGAACCGCCCTCTACATAGCCGCCGTCAATCACTTCGCCCTGGGCGTAAGCGCCGGAGCCGCTGCCTTCCACACAGCTCGAACCCATCGGGGCGGGGGAGCTGTAACCAGGCGTGCCGTGCGAAGGGCTGCTATAGGCGGGCGTGCCGTGCGACGGTGCGCTGTACATCCGCGAACCCTCACTGGGCGCACTGTAGGTGCGGGCGCCCTGCTGGGGTGCGCCGTAAGCCGGCATGCTCTGCGTCGCGGACGAGCCGCTGGCGTGGGGAACTTCATAAGCCGAATCGTTATAGGCCGACGGCTCTTGCGGGGCGGCCGCAGGCGTCGGGATCGCTTCGGGTTTCGAATCTTCGAACATGCGGGCCGTCTGATAGACAGGCTGCGCACTGTAGCCATTCCAGGGATTCTGGAAGGTCGGCGTCGGCAGCAGATTCGAGGACTGGGCAAAGACCGGGCTTGTCAGACAGACAAGACCAAGCGAGGACGCAAGGGCGCCCCAGAAAAAGGATTTCATCTCGCAACTCCATGAAGGGGATCGCCGATTCGACCGAGTCTCATACTCAAATCGCGTCGACAACAGGAAAGTTACTGGGGACAAAGGGTCCCGTTCATGGATTCCATTCCACACAAGTGATCCGTCGTGGTTCGTACAGACTTCATCGTCCAGATCGTCATCTGCGATTGCGGAGAAACGTCTACGGAACCAGAAAATCTTGCCTGCATTGCCCTACATCCCTTACTTGCGCTGTATCTGTAACAGGGCCCGTTTACCGATCGCCCCCCCAGGCGACAAAACCGGAATCGGACTGCTATAACCGCCGCTTCCGGGACCTGTCCGCTGGGAACCGCGTGGAATTTCCCAACATAGAATGCGTTTTACGACGGTGCATTTTTCCGCCAACCGCCCGGCGGTAGCTCCGGACCCGCGGGGTCGGTAAGCTGAAGATCTGTCGCGAGCCAGCCAGAAATTGACGAGCCAAAGAATCTGATGCCGTGCGACGGGCGCCATCCGCCTGCGACTGTTTGTTCGCCTGTCAGAAAGAACCGATCGACCATGCGCAAATTTGCCCACACCTTGTTTGCCCAATCCTTGTTTGCCTGCGGAGGGGCCGTGCTGATGCTGCTGATCGGATCCGCCGCCGACGCCGGAGAGTTTGCTTTCTACGACGAGAACGTGCTGGGCTCTTCGTGGGAGTTTCGCTGCTCAGCCCCGACCGAGGAAAACGCACGCCAGGCGGGACAGACGGCGTTACAAGAGATCGAACGGCTGCGCGCCGTGCTGAGCACCTGGGACCAAACGAGCGAAATCTCCCGCTGGTTGAAAACGCCAGGCGCCGCCGTCTCCGTATCTCCCGATCTCTGGAACGTGCTGCACCAGGCCGACCAGTGGGAAAAAACCAGCGGCGGCGCCTTCAACCCGCGCGTCGCGTCAGCGGCGCGCCTGTGGGCTGCGGCCGCAAAAGCGGGTCGTCCGCCGGGCGAAGAGCCGTTAGCGCAGGCTGCGGCCGAACTTTCGCAACCGGCATGGCGACTGGGCCCTGCCGGCCAGGCGGAACGCCAGGGTGAAGCGCCCGTCAGCATCGACGGCCTGGCCAAAGGGTACATCCTGGACTGCGTCTGTCGGCGGCTGCGGGAACGTCATTCCGAAGTGACAAGTTTCGTCGTGAATCTGGGCGGCGACCTGCGGACGATCGGAACGCCGCAAACCATTTCGATTGCAGACCCGCTGACTCCCGCCGAGAACGGTCGTCCTGTCAGCCGTTTTCTGTTGCCGGCGAACCAGGCCGTCGCCACCAGCGGCGGTTATCGCCGCTTCTGGGAAATCCAGGGCCAGCGGTACTCCCATCTGATCGATCCGCGCACCGCGCGACCGGCCGCGCAGGTGCAAAGCGCGACCGTCACGGCGGCCACCGCCGCCGACGCCGACGCCGCCGCAACCATTCTGGGCGTGCTCGATCCGGCAGCCGGGCTCAAGCTGATCGCTTCCTTGCCGGACATGGAATGCCTGATCGTCGACCAGCAAGGACGCCTGCACCGCTCGTCAGGCTGGGCCGACAGGGAACGTCAGGCGCCCCAGCCGTTGCACCTGACCGCCCTGGCGGACGCAGCGCCGCAGCGCCAGCTGCTGATCCAGTTCACCCTGAAGAAGCCCGACACGTTCCGTTATCGGCGACCCTACCTGGCGATCTGGCTGGAAAACAGCGAAGGCTTTCCGGTCAAGACAGCCCTGCTGTGGATGATGACCGATGTCCCCGGACCACGCTGGCATCGCGAGCTGACCCGCTGGTACCGGAACGATCGCATCCGCAAGGAAGCCGAAGGTTCCGAGTTGATCGGCGTCATCACCGGCGCCACCCGCGGCCCGGGCGACTACCAGGCCGTCTTTGACGGAACGGATAACAAAGGGAAGCCGTTGGCCGCAGGCGAGTACCTGCTTTGCATCGAGATCGCCCGCGAGCACGGCGACTATAAACTGTTGCGCAAACGGGTCGAACTGGGGAACGGCCCGTTAGAACCGTACACCTTCCGGGAGAATCCCGAAATCGAGGCCAGCTTCACCTACGATTTTCCACCCGCCCGGGAAGAGTAGCCGCGGCGAAGGTCTTTGCACCCTTTCACCAGCGTTAAACGCCGGACAGTCGTCTTTCACTCCGTGAAAGAACGCTTACTTTCTGCGCCTGCTCTTGTGCCCAGCGACGAAAGCAGGATCGAAAGGTCATTTCCCGCGCGTTCTACCAGCGGAAGACGCCGCCGATGTTTGGCCCGTGGTACAGAATCTGGCCGTCGTGATCCAGCCGCCCGGGACCAAGCCGCAAGGTGTTGATATCGCGTTCAAAATTATCAGCGCCCAGGGCGACACCCGTGATGACCGTGGCGTGGTATCCCAGGCGCAGGGTGAAGCGCGGGGTGATCGTGTAATTTGCGACCAGGCTCAGATCGCCAATAAACGCCGTGCGGGTTTCGTTCCGTCCGGTCTGGGTGAACGTGCTGACGGCGCCCGTTTCGTTGAGATAGCCGGTTTGCTGCGAAGCGTCGTTGCTGGCGATGGCGCCTTTGGCTTCGAGTTCCAGCCCCCAGAAGTCGGCGGCGCGGATCTGCATTAATCCGCCAATCTGCACGGCAAACAGGTCGTTATTGGCGGCCACGTTTACCAGATTTCGCGAACCGGCTGCACTACTCGACGTCGTCAGATACTGGAAGCTCTCATTCACACGGGAGTACCGCAGCCCATACAGCAGGAAGAACTCGTAGGGTCCCTCCGGCATGATCAGCTTCTGCCGGATGTTCAGCTCCACGTTGTCATAGCTCGACGTGTAGGCAATCTGCGCGAAGTCGTTGAAGTCGAGCCCGACCGTGGCCGGATTGCCAAAATCGGTAAACGGCGAAGTCAGATCGCCTGTGCCAGCCTGGGTATTCGGGGTGTCGTCGCGGACGAACACCTGATCGGACCAGTTGGTCAGGCCCGTATAAGAAGCCTCCAGGCTGAACCGGGCCGTCAGATCACGCCCCAGGATAAATCGCCCGCCCAGGTCAAAGCCCGCATCGAGCATACGCGAGTGGAGCGGACGACTGCTGCTGCCGTTGAGCCCCTGGAAGGCATACTCATGGGCCACATCGCGCTGCAACGGCTGGGCGTCGACCACGACATACCAGCGATATTCGGGAACCGGGTTGCCGAGAAACTCGGGATAAACATAGCCATCCACCGTCCGGCGGTTCGGGGGAATAAAGTCTAGTGCAGAAGCTGGCCCCTGCAGCACGCCCGGTTCAGGTCCCCAGACTTCGGGTCCGCCGCCGTCGGTCCATATTTGCGGCGGCAACGGAGAAGTCGCGCCAATCGGCGCGCCGTCCTGATAAACGGGCGACGGCGCCGAATCCGGCAAAGTTTCCAAGGCGCCCTGGTTCGACGGCGGGTATTCGCTGACCGGCGGAAAAGCGGTCGGTCCCTGGGCAAGCAGGATCGCCGGGGCGCTGGCCATCGCGCCGACCGCCACGGCCCACGCGGTGATGGCGCCAGCCGCCAGGGATTTGGCGCGCAGCAAGAAGGCGGCCGTCTTTCTCTTGGAACCTGGTAAGTTCATTGCGAACATTGCGCATCTCAGAGAACATGGATCAGGACGACCGAGGATCAATTTTCAGGATCGTTGCCAAAGGTATCGCAACGACGATGCTCGCCGCGCCAGTCACAGGCGACGCCGCCTTCCACGGTTTGAAGGCGCAGGCGCACAACCATTTCCTTTTTGAGGAGTTTCGCCTCCTTCCCACTTATCGGCCGATTCGGCCGGTAAACCTAGAACAATTGGCACAATCGGCAAAATCCTTCCCAGCCAAACCTGCCAAACCTGCCATCCGCAAGGACGTTCCCACAGGAGGGGATCTGCGGCACTTACCCGTTTTGGGCTTGCGTTTGCGGTGATTGTGGTTAAAAAAACATCCTTCCCCCGCCTTCGATCTTATTCCTTTCTGTTTGAGCGCCAAAAATCCTTCCCTGCTCCCGCTGCCTGCATTCGGCATCCACCGATCGGTGGGACGGCTGCCAGGAATGTGGAAACGGTGCGTCGCCTGGGTGCTGCATGTCGTCTGCGGCGTTTCGCCTGCTCCTGTTTGAAGACAACCGTACGGATCGAAACCTGATCCGGGAATGGCTGTCTGATTCCTCGGTCCGGTTTGACATGACGTGCGTCGAACGGCTGCACGAGGGTCTCGCCCTGCTGGCCGAAGCAGCGGACGCTTTCGATCTGCTGGTGGTCGATCTGACGCTGCCCGACAGCTCCGGTCTGGCAACCTTCGAGAAAGTCCACCAGGCCGCCCCCCAGCTTCCCATCGTGGTGCTCAGCAGCATGGCCGATGAAGAGCTGGCCGTCAAAGCAGTGCAGCTAGGCGCCGAAGACTACCTGATGAAGGGGCAAGCGTACTCCGACTGGCTGGAGCGGTCGCTGCGATACGCGATTGAACGCCGGAGAATGCGCGACGCCATCATGGCGGCCGAGGCCGAACTGCGGACTCGCCAGGAGGCTTCACGCGTAGCCCGCCACATTCAGCAACAATTATTCCCCCGCCAGGCGCCAGCGTTTCCCGGCTTTGAGATTGCCGGCGCCTCCTTCCCGGCCGACGAAACGGGCGGCGACTATTTCGATTATCTACCCATGGGCGACGGCAGTTACGGGCTGGTCATTGGCGACGTCGGCGGCCACGGCATCGGCCCGGCCTTGCTGATGGCGGGGCTGCACTCCTATCTGCGAGCGCTGCTGGTCACCCATCCCCATCTCAGCGACACGTTGTTCGCCACCAACAACTTGCTGACCGAGGACACCCAGCAGGAACGCCTGGTCACGCTGTTCTTTGTCGAGCTGCACCCGTTTACCCGCCAGTTGCGGTACGCGGCCGCCGGTCAACTGGGCCTGCTGCTGAGGGCGTCCGGCGAAGTGGTGGAGCTGCGCGACGACAACCTGCCGTTTGGAGTCGCCCTGGACTGCGGTTACAGCGTGTCGGACTTTCTGCAGTTAGCGTCGGGCGACTGGCTGTTGCTGTATACCGACGGACTAACGGAACGACAAACTTTGGCGAATGCCGCATATGGCGAACAACGCCTGCTGGACTTTGTCGCCGAGCATCGCCGTTTGAGCGCGGAGGAAATGGTCGACGCCGTCTTTGGCGACGCCATGCAGTTTTCCACCCGGAAGCAGTACGACGACATCACACTTCTCTTTACCAAAGTGCTCTGACCGCATACCATACCACTCACTCGTGCATCGAGTATCCAAGGAACCGGGCCCGTGCCGCAAGATTATCGCCTGCTTACGATTGAAAGCCGCCAGGACGACGAGATTCTCGTGGTCTGCCTGCGTGGGATTGATCTGATCGATCGCATTTACGCCCAGGATTTCCAGCGTGAACTGAGCCTTCTGATCCAGGAGCGCCAGCCTGGCAAACTGGTCGTCAGCTTTCGGAACTTGGGCCTGTGCTCTACCGAAGTCGTCAACGGCATGCTGCAGGTGCGGCAACAGATGCTCGCCGTCCAAGGGCGCCTGGCTTTGTGCGAAATGTCGCCGCAGATTCGCCAGGTGTTTCGCGTGCTCAACCTGGAACAAACCGTGTTCGAGATCTACGACGCCCTGGAGGACGCCACGCTGGCGCTCGCCTCCTGAAACAGCTACCGACGCGTGTGCTCTCTTTGCAGACCCGCCCCGAAGTAACGTGCGGCTATTGCTGGCCGGCGGGTTCGGTTTTTTCGGCCGCGGGCGATTCCGGTTTTTCGGGCTTGGAACCGAGCGGATTGGCGGCCGTAATCAGAATGGTCGAGGCGAACAGCTGTCCCTCGCGACCCGGATAGTGCATCCCTTCCAGCCGCACTTTATCGCCCGGTTGGGCGGCGCTGACATCGGCCACGTCGACGCGAATCGCGGCCTTGGGAGAAAGTTCCGCCACAATGTTCGACCTGCCGGCGGCGATCGTGATCTGGTCGCCCGCAATGCGTCCCAGGCGGCCGACCACGGTGCAGGTGACCGTCGCGACCTTCGCCTTGGTTTCGCCAAACAGCGGCTCCCCGCCGATTGGCGCCCCTTCGGGTTTCACGCCGATCTGATCGTCTTCGCGGGGAGTGATGATGGTGATCTCGTCCAACGCCGAAAGCAGCACGCCGCTGGCGTTGAACACCGCGCGGAATTTGACCAGCATCCCCCGCTGCAGAAAGTTCCGGTCGGCGGGTCCCACCAGCGACACGCCCTGCTTGTTCTCCGGCAAAAGGGCCAGCCACTGGTCGCCTTCCTCGGTCTTCACGGCGATCACATTCCCTTGCCTGCCGACATACTCTCCTTCTCCTTTCCAGCGCACGCTCGGTTTCTCTTGCCCCACGGGAGCTGCACTCGGACGACGTCCATAAGGATTCTGGGCCGTAACCACGGTCGGAACCGTTACCAGGGCTAGCAGCGATAGCAGAAGAATCGGGCGCATCAATCGAACCTCAAAATCAGGGCGGGAGAACAGCGCAGGCGATATCGCCGGTGGCAGGGAGGAACACAGGCAGCGGATTTCCACCAGAATAACGCGACGCCCGGCGAAAATCCACTAGCATGAGGCCCCGTAGCCGAACTCGCCAGAGTTTGGAACCTGGTCCCTGGATACGCCCTCCAAAGCCTGGCGACTTCGGCTACCTAAGGGCGCCGGGCCAGTTCTTCAAGTCGTTGGTCTACGAAGCGGAAGCGTGGCTGTTATAATCCGGCCTTGCTGATCGTCGCCATGCCGGGTTGATGCACTTATGATCGAATGGATTTCCACTGTCCCGCTGCCTGTTCGCATGGTGGCCCTGTTCGCCGTCGGCGCTTGCGTTGGCTCCTGGGTAAACCGCTCGATTTATCAGTGGTCCATCACACAACCGCCCATGAGCCCTTGGATGCGTCGGCACCCTAAAGCTCCGCCCCGCCAGTGGTTTGACTACCTGCCGATCCTGGGCTGGTGGGGTTTGCAACGGGAAGAGCCAATCTACGGCCGCTTTTACTGGCTGCGGCCGATGGCGATTGAGATCGGCCTGGGGTTCAGTTTTGCGGCCCTGTACCAGTGGGAAATCCTGGGCGGGCAGTATCCGTCGTTTCTGGGCGAACAGGAACGTCTGACGCTGGCCAACAGCCAGCTGTTCGCTCTGCATGTGCGCTATCTGGCCCACCTCATTCTGATCACCCTGATGGCGATCGCCACGTTCATTGACTTTGACGAGCGGATCATCCCCGACCAGGTCACGGTGACCGGAGCCTTGCTGGCCCTGCTGCTGGCGACGGTGGCGCCCGATGTGCGGCTGCCCATTTTTCCGACCGTATACAACGGCGTCGAATCCTCATCGCCCCAGGTGACGTACGCTCTGCTGCATGCCGCGTCCCCGCAAACCTGGCCGGCCTGGCTGCAGACCAGATCGGGTCTGGGCTGCGGGCTGGCCTGTTTCTGGGGCTGGTGCTTCGCCATCTGGCCGAAAATCTGGGACACGCGTTTCGGCTATTTGAAAGCCCTGCAGTTCATGTGGGCCAGCATGATTGGCGCCCCGCGGAAGCATCAACGGGCCGATCTGCCCCCACGGCGCCATGCGTTATGGCTGATGCTGGCGATCGGTATCGTTGGCGGCGCCGGCGTGGCTGCGGGCTGGGCCTGGGGCGGCGAGCACTGGCTGTCGTTGATGTCGGCGTTGGTTGGACTGGCGTTTGGCGGAGGGATGATCTGGGCCGTGCGGATCGTCGGCAAAGCGGCCCTGCGACAGGAAGCGATGGGCTTTGGCGACGTCACGCTGATGGCGATGATCGGCGCCTTTCTGGGCTGGCAGACGGCTTTGCTGGTCTTCTTTTGTGCGCCGTTCACCTCGCTGGTGATCGCGGTGGCGCAGAAGATTTTCAGCGGCGAAAGCCATATCGCCTTTGGGCCGTACCTGTGTGCGGCCGCGCTCATCCTGCTGCTTTGGTGGGGCGACCTGTGGAACGGCTGGGCCGACGATATCTTTGGCCTGGGCTGGTACATTCCCCAGTTGCTGCTGGTACTGCTTGTCCTGATGGGCGGCATGCTGATGGGCTTGCGGCTGATGCGCGAGCGGGGCGAACCGGCGTGATCCCGCACGCCGGCCGGTTCCGGCAGGATCGAGCTACTTCTTCGCTTCCAGCAGTCCGTTGACCTTCATCCACTCGCCGCAGCGGTCGTGCCAGGTGGACACCGGGTTGGACGATTCGCGCAGGCCATAGCCGTGGCCGCCTTGCGAATAGATGTGCAGTTCGGCGACGACTTTCGCCTTCTTCAAGGCGATGAACAAGTAAGCGGCGCCCAGTCCGCGGTCGGCATCGTCCTGGGTCACGGCGATAAACGCGGGCGGCGTATTCTCATTGACGGCCAGCAACGGCTGCAGGTTATTCGGCTGGCTCTCATCGGCCAGGTAGGCCGGATAAATGGGAATAATGAAGTCGGGCCGGCAGCTCAGTTCATCGGCCGCATCCACCTTGGCGTACGACGTTTTGTCGTAGTTCGTCCCGGCGACGGCCGTCAAATGCCCGCCGGCCGAAAAGCCCAGCATCCCCAGCCGATCCGGATCAATGCCCCACTCTTCCGCATGCTGGCGGGTCAACCGCAGGGCTCGCTGCGCATCGGCCAAAGGCGCCGCATGGGGCGCGTCCTTGTCGCGGCGAGGCACCCGATACTTGAGCAGCACGGCCGTCACCCCGATCGAGTTGAGCCACTCGGCGACTTCCGTCCCTTCCAGATCCCAGGCCAGAATGCTGTAACCGCCGCCAGGGGCGATCAGCACCGCGCAACCGTTCGCCTTGTCGGCCGGCGGACGAAACACGGTCAGCGTGGGCTCGCTCACATTCGCCAGGCGAATCACCTGCTTCTGACCCGGTCGTCCCGGCATTTCGCCTTCGGGACCAATTTTGCCCGACTCGCCCGGGGCATCGCCAGGCCAGAGTTTCATCGGCTTGTTCTCGACGCCCTGCACGGCCAGCAAAGGGATCGCCAGCAGCAACAGCGGGGCAAAGGTGCGAATCAAAGGGCAAAGCATCAGACAGATTCCTTGGTGAAGGTTGGTAAAAGTGCAAACGCAGAAAGGCGACAATCCCTTAACCGCCGGCGAACGACTCCTGCAGGACGGCCGGCAGGAGTTCGCCAAAGCGGAACGAGCGTCCTGTACGGAGGTTATTAAAAACGACCACCGCCGGACTGAACAGCATTGGGTCGATTTTATAAAAGTCCCGGTCATATGCCTCAAAGATCGCGCGGAACGGCCGGCCATGATCACCCGAGGCGCTGCTGGGAACGCGGGGGCCGATATCGGCCAGCTGGTCGTCTTCCGCTTCCACCCAGAGCGTCACCTGGCCGCCGTACAAAATGGCGTCGTTGGTGCGGCCGATCCCGCCCAGATCTTCGGCCGCCACCGGCGGCAGGGGCGCCGCCCCAAAACCGCTGACCACCTGCTTCAGGTCGAAGCCAAGCGTATGCAGTTTGTGCATCGCCGTTTCCACGCTCCGGGCGACCACCTGGACCGTGCCGGCCAGGCTCGCTGTGGGAGCGACCAGCAGCGTCAGGCGATCGAGGTCGACCTGGCAGGCGGCGGCGATCTGGGTGATCGTTTCGTCGGGCGGCAGCCGGCCGCTTTCCAGCACCCCGATCGCCGCCGTGGGACGCTCACGAAAGCCAATCTCGTCGAACAGCGCCTCCGACGAACCGGCCGCCCGCATCGGACCGGAACCCATCGCAAAGAATTTGGGACCCTTGATTTGCCAGCCCGCATATTGCGAAGCCATGCAGGCAGCCAGCGGCTGGTCGGTCGCCACCGCGACCGCAGGGCCGGGCCACAGGGCGTCGTTTCCGGGGGTGATCTGCACCGTCGCCAGTCCGGCCAGGCAGACCTCGGCCAGGATGCGTCCGGCCGCCAGACCGCCGGGGGCTTCGATCCCGCAGTCGATCACGGTGGCGCTGCCGGGACCGAAACGCCCTTTCACGCTGACCTGGCCGGGTCGCTCGATCAACGGCGCGGCTGCGGCCAGCGCCGTACGATTCAGTTCAAATTCCATGGTGCTCGGGCTGTTGAAAAGAAGAACGGAGGGAAAGGGACCGGTCGTCCCGCGCACGGGGCGTTCGGCAAAATAGGGCTGCTCGACTGCTGCGGATTATACAGAATAAGTCCGCCGACCTGAGGCCGCTGTCCCGCACCGACGGACGCATTTTGCCAATTCGTTACGACGAAAACGTCGGTAACCTTTTGCCAAATGGCCGCTCCCACCCGCTAAATGTTTGCATTACGCAGGGCGCAGGTTATAGAGTAAAGGTACCCCGCCTTCCCGCCTGCTTCCCGCAGACGGACGATATCGATCAAGGAACTCCGATGCAGGTATCTGAAAATCAACTCCGCTCATCCGCCGCTGCCGCCTTTGACGAGAAAGAGAATTGCTCCTCGGGCTCCTGGGTAACGACCAGTCTGACCTCGGGACTTTCATTATTGCGGGACCAGATTCTGCGTCGTGTGCACGACGACGTCCAACTAGTCGGCGGCATGGATTCCATGATCATGTCGGTCGCTCCCAGTCGCAAACGGAAAGCGGCCCTGCTGGAAATTGAGATTTATCTGATCGCCGAATCGACCCTGTATGTGGAACGGAAACAGTCGCTGACCGATCCCCGCTGGTACGCCCAGTGGCTGGGCAACCTGCGGCTGCCCGATCTGTTCCAGGAACCAACCGTGCAGAATCGACTGGAAAGGTACCTGGTCAAAACGCCCGACGAACGCCGAATGAAGTTCGCCAGGGTGCTGGAGAAAACGTTGCCCGAGGCGACCCGGGCGCCCTTGGTTCTGTACCGATTGATCCCGTCGGCGACAGAGATCGTCACCGCGGTCGCCCTGGGGGATGTATTTGACCCGAGCGAACTGCGGAACCAGCAGCTGTTCTGGCTGCCGTCGATTTCCGACTGCCAGGACTGCCTGGGCCGTCCGCTCGACAATGGCGAACAGTGCAAGCAGTGCGGCAATCCGATCTGGCACTACGCCTGGCTGGAATCGTCCGACTAACGGGCCCGCCAGCGCCGGCCCGTTGAACGCGCAAACTTCTTCCCTCACGACGATCGCTTACAGCCCCGACAATCGCTCGTCGGCGTCGCCAAACTCGGGCAGTTCCAGCCCCATGCGGTCCATCAGCGACAGGTACAGGCTGCACAGCTTGCGGTTCCCGTCGCCCGCTTTGAGGTAATCGAGCGAACGCCCGGTGGTCAGCTTGCCGCCGAGACCACCCGCCAGGACGCATGGCACCTGGCGTCCGTTATGGGCGTTCCAGTGTTCGGACACAAACATCAAACAGGAGTTGTCCAGCACCGTCCCGTCGCCTTCTTGCATCTGCGACAAACGGCCGATCAGGTAGGCGTACTGCTCGACGTGGAAGTTCACAATCGCCTGGTAGGCCGGGCCCGTGTTGCTGTGCGACATACTGTGGTGGTCGTCGTTAATATCCAGGAACGGGTACACCTGGCCGGACAAGTCACGCGACAGCAGCAAGGTCGCCAGCCGGGAGCGGTCGGTCTGGAACGCCAGGGCGATCACATCGCACATCAGCCGGGCGTGTTCGCGGAAATCGACCGGCTGGCCCGAGGGCGGCCTCTGCAGATCCGTGGGAGCCGTTTCCGCGTGCGACGACTCCATTTTCTTCAGGCGTTTTTCTGTTTCGCGGACCGAGGTCAGGTACTCGTCGATTTTGACGCGATCGCTGTTGCTCACCTGGCGCCGCAGGTCGTTGGCCTGTTCCCGCACATGATCCAGGATGCTGGTCTGCAGCTTGCTGGCTTTCGCGCCGAACAGGCTGTCGAAGGCCAGCGACGGGTACAGTTCGATCGGAACGGGGCTGCTGGGATTGCGCCAGGAAATGTGCGAGGCGTACACCATCGAGTACTGGCTTTCGTGGAAGCCGCTGACCGGCTGCTCGCAGCCCAGCACCATGCTGGGCAGAAAGGTTTCCTCTTCCAGATGCCGGGCCAGCAGCTGATCCATGCTGACGCCGCCCAGAATCTCGCGGCCGCGTTTCAGGGCGGCGCCGGACAGAATGTTGCCGGTGCACTTGGCGTGCCCGCCCGATCCGTTCGCATTGTACAGACCGTTGATGACGTTCAGCTTCTCTTTATAAGGGGCCAGCGACGCCAGGCTATCGCCCAGTTCCATTTGCGAGCCGTTCCCTTTGGACCACCACAGCGGCGGGGAAATACCGTCGCCAATGAACATGCAGGCAAACCGCTGGGGCGAGGCCGTGGGACTGACGGCTGCTTCGCCGCTCCAGGCCAGAGACGATTCCAGCCAGGGCAAGGCCATCGTAAAGCCCAGTCCCTGCAGTAACACGCGACGCGACAGGTTCCGATCGGCGTTCATTCTTCCTCTCCTTGAAGTTCAGTGCGGTAACGGCTGGCGCTGAAATCGCGGCAGCGCTGCTGGCGGAACTGGGGACTGGCGATAACAGTCTGCAGCAGCACTTCGAAGCGATCTTCGTGCTGCAGCAGGGCGGTTTGCATTTGTTCCAGCAGCGGCTGGTCGGACTGCAGTAACGAACGGCCCAGCGCGTAGCCTAACAGCTTGCGGCAGAGCGTGTCGACAAATTCCTGGCGACGTTGCTCCGCCAGCCAGGCGGAGAACTCCGGCACGCCGCGTAACGCTTTGCCGCCCGGCGTTTCCACCAGGTTATCAATCGGCCGGCCAGCGCCGTCTTTGGTGCGCAGCTTGCCGATCGCGTCAAAACCTTCCATCGACAGGCCGACCGGATCGAACCGCTGGTGGCAACGGGCGCATTTGACGTCGTCGGTATGCAGTTCCAGCAGCTGGCGGATCGTTTGACCGGCCGTGTCCGTTTCGCTCTTCGGCAAGACGGCCACATCCGGCGGCGGTGGGGGGATGTGCTGGCCCAGCAGCTTGTGCACGACCCAGAAGCCCCGCTTCACCGGGCTGGTTCGCTCCGGCTGCGAGTTCTTCGTCAGCACGACCGCCATCCCCAGCAGCCCGCCGCGGCCTTGCGACTGCAGGCCAGTCGCCAGGCGCCACTCCTGGTCGTCGCCGTCAAACGGCAGACCGTAATGTTTACTGAGCCGTCGGTTGATCAACGTCACGTCGCCGTGAAGCAGATCGGTAATCGGCAGGTCCTGTTGGATCAAATACGTGATCAGCCGCGTCGGCTCTTCGTACATCGCCTGCTTCAGTTCGTCGTCGAAGTCGCGATACACGGCCCGGTTCACCGATTCCTGATCCAGGAAATCGCGATACCCCAGCCACTGACCAAAGAACTCCCGGGCGAACGCACTGACTTTGGGATCGCGGAGCATACGGTGCGTCTGGCGGCTTAGGACGTCCTCTTCATGCAGGCGGCCCGCTGCGGCCAGCTCCAGCAATTCGGCGTCGGGCGTCGACGACCAAAGAAAATAACTGAGCCGCGAAGCGAGCGCCAGGTCCGGCAGATCTGCAACCGTATCGCCTTCCGGCGGCGGGTCGAGGAGATAACAGAAGTACGGCGACATCAGCATTCGAATGACCGAAGCCCGCACCGCCTGCTCCACGCCGAATTCCGGCTGCCGACTGGCGTCGTAGTAAAAGGAACGCAACTGGGCCAGTTCGGCTTTGTCCAAAGGACGGCGATAAACCCGCTGCGCCAGTTCTTCCAGCTGCTGCAGATAGATCGGCTCGGCCGCGGCCAACTGTTCGGCCCGCTGCTCGATACCGCCCTGGATCCAGGCGAAGAACTGCGAGATCGGGTGGCGGGCCAGTTCCTCGCCGGTCGCTTTGACGTTGGACCGCTGCAGGTAAATGTCTCGAAATTGTTCCAGCTTTGCCGTTTCAACCAGGGCGGGGTCTTCCTCTTTGATCCCGTTAAAGTCGGGATGCTTCAGGAAGTTCCGTTCCGACCGTTCAAAAAAGACGAACCCCCGGAGCAGCTTCTCGGCGATGTTCGTGCCGAATTCCAGCTCGTTCCACAGCCGATCCAGCTCCTGGTTCTGTTCTTCGTCCAGCACCAGCTTGCACAGCGGCTGGTCGTCGCGAAAGAAACCTTCGATCAGGTGGAAGCCGGCGGACAGGCCGCGGGTATCGTCGACAAAAACGAAGCGGTTGGGAAACGTCGCGCAGAAAGCTGTGGCGGACGCCTTCCATTTGGCGGCGATCGGATGCTGCGGGTCGACCAGCGGCTGGTTCGCCTCGGTCGTTTCCCGCACTGCCAGTGCCTGCGGCGAAAGCGAAGGATCCAACAGCGTGACCAGCACCAGGCCGCCCGGCGTTTGGTCCGTATCGAGCGTCGCGGTGGTGTAAAAGAACAGCCGTGATTCGTCGGCGAACGCCTGCGCCGGCAGTTCCAGCTCCAGCTCTCCCGGCGACGCCAGAAGCAGCTCGCCCGATTCCAGCAGCTGGCCTTGTGCGGGCTTGCCGGCCTTCAATCGTCGCAGCTGATCAGGGGCGTGCTTCTCCAGCAACGCGACCAGCGGCAAGTTACGGCGATCGTCCTGCGGGCGATAGTTGTCAGGCGGCTGAGAGCTGAAATTCAAATCACGCAGCTTCACCACGCCGGGCTGACCGTCGGGTCCGGATCGCAGGCGGAGCGTCAGGCGAACCGTTTCCCGCTTCTTCAGGTTCTGGACCGACAGGCTCAGCGGCAGTTCCGCCTGGAGCAGTTGTTCGTTCAGCGTGTCTCGGGCGGCGGCCGTCTGGGTGCGACGGTCGATATGCTGGATCGGGCCGTTCCCCGCGTTCGAAACGATCGCCTTGGTTTCCGGAGAGCATAGCCGCTGGCTCAGTGCTTCGATATCGCGGGCGAGCAACGCGATGGCGGCGGCCGTCTGCTTCTCCGCATCGGCCGTCGACGCCCTGGGCGCCAGGATTGCCTGCCAGCGACGTCGCACCTGGCCCAGATAAAAGGGTTCGTCCGCGTCGCCGCTGAGCAGCTGCGACAGGCGGGCCAGATAACGGGGGCTCAAGCCGTGCTGGCCGGCCCATTGTTCGATCGTCGTTTTTGAGTCGGGTCGCTGCTGGAACGACAGGACCGCCGTCAGATAGGCTTCCAGGTTGACCTGGTGCTCGGCGTAAAACTGCAGGATCGCTTGTTCGTAATACTTTTTCCGATCGGCGTACGTCACGACGGGAAAGGGGGCGAACTCGATCCCGGTCGGTTTGAGCAGCAAGTGATCGGCCGTGAATTCGGCGGCCGCGTAGTACTTCTTGAAAAGGCTGGGCGACATGGTCAGCGCTTCGCCGGTGTTGTTGAACCCTTCGCCCGAGGCCGGATCGACCGGGAAGGCACTGGCGGGGCGGATGTCGACGCCGGTCAGATCGCGGATCGTGTAATCGTATTCGGCGTTGGTTAAACGCCTGGGCAGAATCACGCCCGGGTCGCCCGCCAGCTTGCGGGACTCTTCGACCAGGATGCGCTCGATCAGGGCGATCATCTCCGCCCGGACAAGGGCCGGCGGCTGCTTCGCGTCGGCCGGCGGCATCTCTTCGCTCTGCAGAAACGTGATGACATGCTTCCACTGGGAGAAGTGCTCGCCCACCGCTGCAGCCGAGTCGTACGCTGTCAGGTCGAATTCCCCTTCGGTCTTCTCCGCGTTATGACAGCTCTGGCAGTAGGTCTGCAGAAAGGGAGCAACCTGTTTCTGGAACAGATCCTCGGCGTGAACGAGCGCTGGAGGACAGAGTGCCGCCAGGCAGAGTAGGCTGACACGCAGCAGCCGGGAAACGACAGTCAAATCAGAAAGACGCGGCATGGGCGGCAAGATCTCCGTCGGCGGGGGGAGTAGGCGGACTTGTATTCTCCTTGGCTGCAGCGGGCCGCACAAGACTAGCCGGCACGGTTCCGCCAACGTTTTTTCCTGCCTCAGAAGCCGCCAGGGAATAGAACCGTTCGTCGCCACAATGGCTGGCGTTTCCCCTGACGCCTCCGGTGTTTCCTCTAGAAATCGGGCATCGGCAGTCTGTCGGCGAGCCGGTGGCTCCAGCTGCTGGCGTTGCTGGCAAAGCGACGTCCTACGGCTCCTGGCGGCGATCATTAAGCCAATTTCTCGGCTGGCCGGCGATTTCGCCTGATGGTCCTGGCAAACTTTGTCGATTGTAACGAATAGCCGAAAGCTAACGATTGAGACGATTGTATCGATAACTGCCCGAGGCTTCTTGCGGCGATTGCATTATGACGGGTTATGCCAGACTATTATTGATCCTGCCTTTCCTTTGCGGCGAGGCGCACCATGCCCTGGCGCAGGCGCCTGCGCCAGGAGGCGATCCCATTCCGGCGACTGCTTCCGGCGACGGCCAGTACCAGGCGTTCTCCGTGCCGGCTGAACAGCTGGACGCGGCGTCCGCACGGCTGCAGCAGGCGCTAACGGCCGCCGGTTTGACGGGAGAAGTTTTCGTCGATCGCGACCAGCAACGAGTGCTGGTGCGCGGGAATACGCTGGCTCGTCAGTTTGCCTTGCAGTGGTTCGACAACGCCGCACCGCAGCAACCTCAAGCCGCAGCCGGCCAGGTTGCTCCCGGGAGCCAGCCGTTAACTGGTCGTCCTGTTATTCAATCCCACCCGGCTCCGCCTGGGCAGTTGGAAGAATGGAATCGCCGCTTGCGCGAACGCTATGCGCAGCGTCCCGATGTGCGTCTGAGCACCGACGCCCGCACCAGCCAGATCCTGTTGCTGGCGGATCCGGCCGTGCAAGCCGACGCCGGAGCCGTTCTGGCCCAGTGGCGCGCCGCGGGGCCTGCCGATGCGCCGGCCCGGGAGCCGTCCGTCGCACAGCACACGCTGAAACATCTCAATGCCGCGCGATTCGAACAGGAACTGCAGAACGCCTGGGGCCGTCGCCTCACGGCGCAGCCTTCCGCCGACGGGAGCGCCGTTAGCCTGCAGGTGGCTGGTTTTGCCGGAGCCGGAGTGCGCGTCGATCGTCGCCAGGGTCAGGTTTCGATCGTGGGACCTGAGCCGCTGGTGCGAGCCTGGGAGAAAGTCGTCAAAGCGTTGGACTCGCCGCGGGCGCACGTCCGCCTGGCAGCCTTCCGCAACGCTGCACCGGCCGACCTGCAGAAAGCAACGTCCGTTCTGGCCCAGGCAGCCCCGGTCCTGGAAGACTCCAGCGGCCGCGAAGTGCTGCGTCAGCGACGCACGGCCGAACGACGCTGGGGCGGCGATCTGGTAGCGGCGATCTTCCAGCCGGAAGAACAGGGCGCCGCCGATCCGCTCGATCCGCTGGCCCCGCCGACGACTCCGCCTGCCGCACCGGGCGCCGATCCGCTGGACCCGCTGGCTCCGCCGGCCAATCCTCCGGCCGCAGCGCCGACCGCCGCCGAAGACGAAGCCGCCCTGGCCACCGATGCGGCCGGCACCATCGGTCCCGTACAGATTGAATTTGTCGAAGGTCTGGACGCGATTGTGGTCCGCGGCAACAAACGCGACGTCGAACGCGTGCTGAAGATCATCCAGGAGATTGAAGACCTCAGCGGCGAAACCCAGCCGGCGATTGAGATCGTCCCGCTGGAGCATGTCGACAGCACCGCCCTGACGGAACTGCTCGTCGATCTGTATGACAGTATCTTGTCGCCGCGACAGGGTCGTGTCAGTATCCGTGCGCTCGTCAAACCGAACGCCGTGCTGCTGATCGGACGCCAGGATACGGCCGACGCATTGCGGGAGCTGATCGCCAAACTCGACCAGCCCGTGCCGCCGTCGACCCAGCTCCGCGTATTCCGCCTGAAACACATGTCCTCAGTCGACGCACAGACGCAGATCACCACGTTTTACGAAGAGCGGACCGTACTCGGCGCCCGGGTGCGCGCCGTGGCCGATTATCGGGGGAACGCCCTGATCGTGCAGGCCAGCCCGCGTGACATGCTGGAGATTGAGCACCTGCTGGCCCGGATCGATGTGGAAGACAGCGCGGCCGTGAAAGAGCTGCGGGTGTTCAAGCTGAACAACGCCCTGGCGGAAGACCTCGCCCCGATCCTGCAGGACGCCATCAACGGCCAGCTCATTGGAGCCGGCCGCGGACAAAGCGCCCAGGGAACCACCGGAGCCCAGACACAGGGCGGCCAACAGCTGGCCCAGATCCGCTCCGCCATGCTCAGTTTTCTCACCGTTGATTCCAGCGGCGGCAAGCTGCTGCAGTCAGGGATCGTGTTTGACGTACGGGTGACGGCCGACGCCAACTCCAATTCGCTGGTGGTGACCGCCCCGGCGGAAAGCATGCCGCTGCTGCAGGCCCTCGTCCAGGCGCTGGATCAACTGCCCGACGCGGCGGCCGAGATCAAGGTGTTTACCATCATCAACGGCGACGCCGGCAACCTGGCGACCATGCTGCAGGACCTGTTCGGTCAGCAGTCCCAAGGGCAGAATGCCTTTCTGCAGCCCCAGGCCCAGTCGGCCAGCGGCGACGGTTCGCTGGTGGCGTTGCGGTTTGCGGTGGACACCCGGACCAACAGCATCATCGCCTCGGGCGGCGCCGGCGACCTGGCGGTTGTCGAAGCGATCCTGGTGCGGCTGGATGAAGGCGATATTGAGACGCGCAAGACGACCGTCTATCGGCTGCGGAATGCCCCCGCCGTCGATGTGGCCGACGCGATCAACCAGCTGCTCCAGGGGCAGCGGCAAGTACAAGACCTGGCGCCCGACACGCTCAGCCCCTTTGAACAGCTGGAGCGTGAAGTCATCGTGGTGCCGGAAATTGTCAGCAACAGTCTGATTGTAAGCGCGACGCCGCGCTACTTTGACGAGATCCGCAAAGTGGTCGAACAGCTCGACGCACGGCCGCCGATGGTGATGATCCAGGTGCTCATCGCTGAGGTCTCCTTGAACGAAACCGAAGAGCTGGGGGTGGAACTGGGGGTGCAGGATTCGCTCCTGTTCGACCGCGGCCTGGGCGTGGTCGGCTTCCCCTTCAATTCGCTCCTGCTGGGGAACAACGCCACCCCCGAGTCGCTCGCGACCCGCGAGAACCTGGCCGGACAAGGGCTCTCCAACCTGGGTGTGGGCCGCGTGAATACGCAGCTGCAGTACGGCGGCCTGGTGCTGTCGGCCGGTAACGAATCGATCAACGTGCTGGTGCGCGCCCTGCAGGACCGCGGCCGCATGCAGGTGCTCAGCCGTCCGCAAGTCATGACGCTGGACAACCAGCCGGCCTTTGTGCAGGTTGGCGCCCGGGTGCCGCGCATCTCGGCGACCTCGACCAATACGGTCGGAACGGTCAACAGCGTGGTGCTGGAAAATGTCGGTATCCTGCTGGGCGTAACGCCCCGCACCAGTCCCGACGGCCTGGTCGTGATGGAGATCAACGCCGAGAAATCCCAGCTGGGACCGATCGCCCAGGGTATCCCGATTTTCGTGGACACCCAGGGAAACGTGATCCGCTCGCCGCAGATCAACATCACCACCGCCCAGACGACCGTTTCGGCCCGCAGCGGCCAGACGGTGGTGTTCGCCGGTTTGATCACCAAAAGCAAAACGACCGTCCGCCGGGGCATCCCCGTGCTCAGCGATATCCCCGTGCTGGGAAGATTGTTCCGCTTTGATTCCGACCAGGATGCCCGGACCGAACTGCTGATCATTATGACGCCGATCATTGTGAACAACGAGCAAGAGGCCGACTACGTGAAGCAGGTGGAGTCCGACCGCATGAACTGGTGCCTGGCCGATGTGGTCGAGGTGCATGGCGACGCGGGACTGGGCGGCGGCTATTCGTGGGAAGCGCCCGACCTGCAGGTGATCTACCCCGACGAAGAACCGACCGGCGGCTTCGCATCGCCGATGCCTTACGGGGCGGACGGATGCCAGCCGATCCCCGGTCAGCCAATGCCCGGTCATGCGATTCCCAGCCAGATGCTGCATGGGCAGATGCTACCGAACCGGGCGATTCCCGATCAAATGCTGCAGGGAACGATCCTGCCGAACCAGGGGATTCCCGATCAGATGCTGCAAGGGACGATCCTGCGTAGCCAGCCGCTCCCCAGCAAGACGCCGCCGGGTCAGCCGCCCGGCTATCTGCCGCAGGGGGCCGGGACGCAGGGATCGAGCAGTGAGCCGATCCCGCCGCCCGCCGTCGCGCCGAACGCTCCAGGAAGTCCCAGCACTCCGGCGCCGAGCAATCCCCAGGGAAGCTCATTCGATCCGTCCCAGGGACCCGCGATCGGACCGGCCGTGGGCCCCGCCATTGGGTCTCCGGTGGGCGCACCACAATCGTCAAGGTCAACGCTGCCGCGAGGCGGTTCCGCTTCGACCGAAGTCTACTATGGACCTTCTCCGGCCGTTGGGCCGGGTGGAGTTCGCCAGGTCGGTTTCCAGTCGCCCAGCGGTTTTCCAGCGTCTGGCGGTTTTCCAGCGACGGACAATTATCAGCCGCAACGTTTTCCCGAGGTGCGATAGACCTTGCGACAGAACCTTTTATTAGCGCCGTGTAAAACCTGCTTCTGTCGACTTCGCGCCTGGGGTGTCGTCTTTCGCTTCGCACAGGGCGACCCGCCGCCTGGCGGCCTGTTTCAGCCTGCTTTCAGGGACTCGATCTTTATGCCTGGTATCTTCAAACAAGCTGTTGGGGTCGCTCTGCTGCTGGCTGCCTTGCTCGTCCAGCCTGGCTGCAAAACGATGCCGCTGGACCGGGCCGCGTTGCCGATCTGGCCTGCCTCCGAGAAGGACGAGGCGAAGAAAGACCTGAAGCCGATCGACACCCCGTCGCGCATGGCGGTCGTCTGGACCGACGCCGTTTATAACGCACCCGGCAAAACGCCGATCCGCGGTTTCGGCGGACGGATCTACTTCTATAACGACAAGAACCTTGATGTCCGGGTGGAGGGGGAGCTGGTCGTATACGCCTACGACGACCTGCAGGCTCCCGGCACGACCAGCCGGCCGACGCGCAAGTATGTGTTTCGCCCGGAACAGTTCGCCTCGCATTACAGCGAAACGCAGCTGGGCGCCTCTTACAGCGTGTGGATCCCCTGGGATGCCGTCGGATCGCCGCAGATGGAACTGAGCCTGCTGCCCGTTTTCCGCGGAGCCGACGGGAAGGTTGTGATGGGTCACCAGGCCCTGCACGTACTGCCGGGACCGCAACCGGAGATGGTCGAATTCGGCCAGGCCTCGCCGACTTCCGGCCGGAAAGCACCGGTGACGGGCGGCGTGCGGCAGGTTGCATACCTGGACGCTGCGGCGCCGAAGGAACCGACTTCCGCCCGACAGATGCGAACTACAACCATCCAGGCCCCCGCCAGCCTGCGTCAAAAGATGCTGGCCACGCCAGCCGCTCCGGCCGCAGAATACTCCGCGCCCACTGGTCCGACCGCCAGCGTTCTGACGCCGCGACATCAAACGACGACCGTCACGCACACCCAGGCAGCGGCGCCCGGCGGTTATGCTCCCGCAAGCGGAAACTACGCCCCGGCGCCAGGCGGCAATCCGCCAGCCATGGGAGCGTACGCCCAGCCGAACGGCCAACAAGTAACACCGGGCAACCCGTATGCTGGCAGCGGACAGGGAGCAGGTTCGCCGGCTCCGATCCGGCCTGCACCGACTCCGGCGCCTCGGCCCGAACCGTGGCATCCGCCCGACCCTCGCGAAAACCGATTCGTCCGTCCCCGTTTCCAGTCCCAACCAGCAGCAACTTCAATGCAGCCCTATACGCCGCCCGCCGGAACCGCTTTCCCGCCCCATCCCGGCATGACAGGAAGTTAGCGCAAACCTCCCGCCAATTCCTGTAGTGGACTTGGCCACAAGTCCCTCCTTTTCTGCAATACCGCGCATCCCTACGCCCAGCAAGGATGGAAAAAGTATTGTGGAGAGGTCCGTTGCGGGAGAACAGGACGTCGTCTTACGGGCCAGTAACTGGCGCTGCGCCGACGGTCAGGTCGTTCTGTACGCTGGAGACGCCCGGTTCCAGTAGCGCGATCCGCGCTGCCAGATTGCGGGCGTGCTCCGACGCCACCACGCCGGTGAGTACGGCCGTTCGGCCCTGCATCGCCACGGCGATCTGTCCCGCCTGGTCGAGTCCGGGCAGCCGCAAATAACGCTGCTCCATCCGGGCGCTAACCACCGGAGCCGGGGCCAGCAATGGCGCAAAGCCCAATCGCAACGGCGCTCGGACCGTTCGCTGGCCTTGCGATGTCTGCGCGTTCTCGGCGCGGAAATCGGTCTGATTCCGGCCGCCCAGGTTGCCGAGTCCGCCGAGGCCAAACTGCCCGCCTAACTGGCTACGAACGTTGGACACATCACCCGCATCGGAACCCACAAAGGCGCCCGGATCGCGATTCTCTCGAATGAATCGTTCGTTGCCTGTCACCTGTCCCACGTCGCTCATGGCCTGCGTGGTCGCTCCGGCCTGAGTGCCTGCCTGGCCCGAGGTTCTCCCGCCAACCGCATTGCGACCTGAGGAAACGCCGTCGCCAAAAGTGCGATTCCCAAAAGTCCCGCCGGTGGTTGACTGGGCGGAGGCAGCCGGTGCAAACCAGAGCAAGCCGGCGACGGTGAGCAGGGCCAATGTTGTGATACGCATCAGAGTCTCCTTGATAACTCGCTATCGACTCGACGGCGTTGCCGTTCGCAATCGATATGAATCGCTTCTGATTATTCTCCCCCACAAGTCGCCTCCTGGCAAGGAAAGAGCCAACTGTCTGCAGTTTTTGTCAAGCTGCAAGGGTTGCGTCGCAGTTATCGTTACCGCGGCATAAGCAATCTGGCAGGGCCGACAGCTTGAGCGACCGGTGCGAAGGTCCCCCTGCTTTCTCTTGGATACGCGGTCCATTCATTCTGAAGGCGGGGCCAACGATCTTTTTTCGCGGAGAGTGGAACGCGGCTGGCCGGCTGGTTACAGTGGCGGCTGTTGATCCGTTTTTTGGCCCCCGTTGGAGGAAACGTACATGCGTTGCTGCATCGCCGTTGCCGTGCTCGTCCTGTCAGGCGCAACTCGCCATGTGGACGCGCAAACACCCCAGGCGGCCCAAAATTGGGGCAAGGCCCGGCCCGCAATAACGGTGCAGCCCGACGGTCTGTATGTGGCCGAAGCCGAAGAGTTTCAGCCCATCGCACCGCAAGCGGAAGGCTGGCAGGCGAAACCTTTTGGCGAAAACTACTACGCCGCCACTTTTGCCAACTGCTTTCTCAGTCGCCAGGCTTTTCTGGGGGCGCCGGCGCAGTGCGAAGAATCGGTCGCCACGATCAACGTCGACATCCAAGAAGCCGGCCGCTACCTGGTCCTGGTTCGCTACGAGGCGGCCTACCGCTTTGAAACCCAGTTCCGCGTGCAGGTCGAACAAAAAGGCAAGAAGGTCGTCGATCGACTGTACGGCGCCCGCAAAAACGTCAAGGTCTGGGCGTTCCGCCAGAAGCTGCAGACCGAAGTCGGCTGGAGCTGGGGCGCGGTCGAGAACGTGGTCTGGGAAGGACATAACGTCTTTGCCAGTCTGCAGCCGGGACCGGCCGTGATCCGCCTGATCGCCGGCAAACAGCCGACGCCGGCGGCCAAACGGAACGTCGATCTGGTCATGCTGACGACCGACGTCGACCAGGTCAACATGCGCATTGAAAAGGAGAACTACCTCCCGCTCGACGGCATGCTGACCCAGTCAGGCGACGTGCACCTTAAAGTGACGAACCTGGGAGCTGAACCGCTGAAGTTCACCGGCGGACGAGCCCCCAGCGGCGGCAACTGGACCGAACATTCTCCCTACTGGGTCCACCTGCGGAACTGGAAAGCGCCCGTCATCGAAGTCGCTCCCCGCCAGACCAGCGACTGGGTTGAGGTCGGCGGGCTGATGGATACGCTGTCCGGCGGCCAGTGGTCCTGGACCGGCAACGGCAAGTACAAGGCCGAGTTCGGTCTGAAGAATCCGCAGGGAAAGATCGAACCGCTTGCCGTCTTTACCGGCGATGGCGATCTCAAACTGGCGGCCGACGGCGACACGCGATACTCCCGTCGCTTGCGCACGACCGACGCTGTCGTTTACGACCTGCTCGCCTGGCTCAAAAAAGAGAATCCGGCCCCGCACGGCAAGGCGCCCCGGCTGACCCCGATCTTTGGCTACACCTTTCCAGCAATCGAAGGGAATGCAAAACACCAGGCGGCCGTCGCCGAGTTCAAGCAGATGTTCGGTTTGACCGACACCCAGGGCGGCTCCACCCGCGGCCTGGGATATATCGATGTCCGCAGCGTCGCCACGCCCAAACTGGCCGAGTACTGCCAGAACCTGGGCGCCGAGGCGAAACAGATCCGCGTCGTCAGTCTGGGAGACGAGATCAGCCTGCCCCGCCCCAAAGGCGACGCCGCCGGCGAACAGTTCCACGCCTGGTTAAAAAGTCGCGGACTCAAGCCGGCCGACATCCTGCCGGCCGCCGGTAATGCCTGGGAAAAGATCATTTACAGCGTCGACCCCAAGCTGAAAGACTCGCAGCCCGGCGTGTATTACTGGTCGATGCGGTACCTTTACCACTACGGCATCCAGGCGACAAAAGAGCGGACCGACATCCTCCGCAAGCACCTGCCCCAGGCGGCGATCGGGGCCAACTACTCCCCCCATTACCCACAGGAACATATGTTCCTGGGCGAGGTCTACAAGTGGGTCAGCGTGTTCCGCGAGAACGGCATGACGCTGCCCTGGAGCGAGGACTACATCTGGCAAGTGGCGGTCGGCACGCCGCAAATGAACAACATCAATCTGGATCTGTTCCGCGCCGCCAACCGGGCCCATCCTGAGCGCGACGTGATGTACTATGTGATGGCCCATGCCCCCAACAACACGCCGCGACAGTGGCGTCGCCTGTTCCATGGCGCGGTCGGTCACGGGGCGACCATGATCAATCTGTTTGAGTTTCGTCCCGTGCAGACGGCCTACACCGAGAATCACGTTGACGAACCGGCCATGTACGGCGAAGTACTGAAGAGCTTTCGAGAGCTCGGCACCTACGAAGACATTATCCAGCAAGGCCAGGTCAAAGCAGGCCAGGCTGCACTCTGGTTCAGCGAGACAGGCGACATCTGGGGAGACAGCAAAGGCTCACACGCCGCCGCCAAACGGGGTCTTTATACGGCCATTCGCCATCAACAGATTCCGCTCGATTTTATCGTGGAAGACGACGCTCTTTCCGGCGTGTTGTCCCAGTACAAAGTTCTGTACCTGACCGACGCCCATGTCAGTTCAGCCGCCTCGACAAAGATCGCCGCCTGGGTGCAGGCCGGCGGACAACTTTTCGCCACGGCAGGCGCCGGGATGTTCGATGAACAGAACCAGCCCAATGCCACGTTGCGCAACCTGTTGGGCGTGCAGCAGCAATCGCTGGAGGAACCGGCCGACAAACAGATAATCTGGCTGAAGCAGGATCTGCCCTTTACCGCTTCGATGGCGACCGTCGACTGGCCGGTCAGTGAAGATCCTCCAGAAGCCGTCGCCATGCCGGTTTACAGTGTGCGCAGTCGCATCACCACCACCGAGAAACCCATGGCCATGTTCCGCGACGGCGGACCTGCTGTGGTCGTTCGCCAGGCAGGCAAAGGGAAGGCGACCTACTGTGCGTTTCTGCCCAGCCTGAGCTACTACGCGCCGGCGATCCCCCAGTTGCCGGTCGACCGCGGCGCTTCCGACGACGCGATGGTGCACTTCCTGCCAACGGACTTCGATCCCCAGGCGGCCGCCCTGATCGCGGCCCCAGCGGAGGGACTGCATCCGTCCGTGCTCTGCAGCCAGCCGCTGGTGGAGTCGACCGTCATTGAATCCAAGTCAGGCACGGCCGTCTTCCTGGTCAACTGGACGCCCGATCGCGTTTCGGATCTGAAAGTCACCATTACGCTGCCCGGGACTGGAAAGAAAGCAAAGCTCGCCAGCGGCGCTCCCTTAAAGATGGAGACGGGCGAAAACGGCGCGCAGGTGGTTACGCTGGATCTGGAAACGGCCGATGTGCTGATATTCCGTTAAGAAACTGGCAAATGGCTCGCATACCCTGTCTCGCAGTCGGGCTGCCAGGCAGCGTGGCCGCCACAGGCAACGGCCGGCACAGGTATCGAGTGCCCAAATTTCGATACGAGAGGCCCGAAGCGGATAATCGCTAAAGGTCGGGCATCAGTGCAGCCGATGATAGTCGTGCTGTTCATCACCACACGGAAGTGGTTCATCATAAAAAACGCCCTCCGCGAATGATTCGCAGAGGGCGTTTTTTTCTATTCTCAATATTTAAGGTGACCAAGCCCTATGACCACCCCGCCCAAACCAGAAACGGACGCCCGGAACGAGCAGGCGAAGCTCGTGGAAGCCTTCGCGAAGAAAGTCGGCGGTGCGGAACGCGCCAAAGAAATCCTGGATTCGCTCCAGGCGCTTCGCGATAAAGCAGCCTAGCGGCGTCCTCGGTCGCCCGATTCAAACGGCAGGAAAACACTATTTTCCTGCCTGCCGCCGACCATGCTCCGTGAAAAGCAGGTCGCTGGTATCCGCAATCTTTCAATCACGGCAGGCGGCCCGGGGCCGCTTCTCGCACAAGACAAGCGATGCAACAGAAAAACGGGCGGGCATTGTCTGCCTGGGTCGGAACCTCCCCTGATGACGGTGAGCCAGGGCAAGCGTCGGAAGCGACCAATGCTCGCTCTCTTTGCACGGAGAAGAGAGATCTATTTTTCTGAAAAATGAGGTACAAAACTCTTCATTCGTCAGGAAAAGAAGGCCGTCGCACTTTCTTACAGAAGAAAAGTGCGGATGGGAACTCATGCAATCAAACCACCACCCCTTTGGGTTCTTCGAGCAGGGTGGCGGCGAGTTCAGGCAAAACGACTTCTCTCAGTGTTTTCCACTGCGCACGTATCCGTGCAAAGCTGACAGATTGAAAAGCCTATTGCAGGCTTTCGAGAGAAGCGATCGCTTCTTTGGCGGCCGAGAATCCCCCCAGCTTGTCTACCAGCGCTTTGGCTTCGCGTAATTCTGCTGCGGTGATCGCGTCGCCGCGGCCCGGTTTTGCAGCACTCGGGGCAGGGGCGACGGCCGCCGCTGCTTTCTTCCGTTTGACTCTGACTTTGACGCCCTGTTTCTTCTTGAGAACAGAACGAATTGTGTTCACCTGGCTTTGGGAAACGGTGACTCCCTGCTCCGCCAGAGCAGGCACAACGGTTTTGGCAGTCGCGTCAGGATTCGCGTCTAAAAAATCAAGAACAGCTTGCGTGGTTGGTGACTTCTTCTTGGCCATGAATTCAAATGCCTTTGTACTACGTGTATTGCCCGATGCGCGTATTATAGCGTTTACTGGGCTACGTAAATGCCTGGCAAGCTGATATCTTCCTTTTCATTACAACTTGAGAATCTAATACAAGGATAATTCCGTTGCGTCCGTCGCGCAGCGAGCAGAGAATCGTTAGCGCATATGGGAAAACGACGTCCCTGGCACGAAAGCGCCGTGGTATGCGAGAAGTTGTCATTCGTAGACCAGGTCTGGGTCCGAGTCGCTCGGAATACCGCAGGTTTCCGAACAACAGCCCGGCGTCAGTCATAGCGATTGTCAAATTCGACAGGCGGCTCCAGGATGATGGCCGGCCGCCAAACCAGGCAGTCGATCTGCGCCATCGCATGCTGCAGTCGCTGGAATTTTTGCGGGTCCGCGCAAACGCCGACAATGGCTCCCCCAGAGCCGGCAAACTTGGCGCTGGCTCCGACCGAGCGCGCCGTTTCCACCATGGCGATCTGATCGGCAGGCAACTGACAGATACGGCGCCGTAGATCAAAGTTGGCGTTGAGCGTTTGTTCAAACGCCGCATGGTCGCCCCGTAACAGTGCCTCGCGGGCTTCGTCCGCGAGTCCCGCAAAGCCTTCCATCGCGGCCAGCACGGACGGCTCGCCCGCCTCAAACCGGGCGCGCAGATTATTGTGGAACACCTCGGTCGGCTCACCGGCCGTCGTGCTGTAGGCCAGATACAGCGGCGGCAACAACGCCGGGTCCATCGACTGATACTGGCCCACCCGGAAACCGTTCAGCGTTTGCATCTGCTCCTGGGCGAAATCCATAAAGACCAGCCCCTCGTAAACCTGGATCACGCGATCCTGCAGGCCGGCGGCAATCCCCAGTTCGTTCTCTACGCCGAGCACCCAGGACGCCTGAACGGCAAGCGGCATGTCGACTTGATAAAAGGCCAGCAAACCGCGCAGCGTCGCCACCACAATCGCACTGCTGCCCGCCAGACCGACCGCCCGAGGGATATTCGTGCGGTAACGAATGGAGAATTTCCGATCATGAAGCGGCGTTTCCTGCTGCCGGCAGTACTCGACAAAACGATGGATGGCGGCTTTGATCAGGCGGATACCCCCATAGTACCCGTGCAGTTTCACATCGCGCGCCAGATCGTCGATGGTGGCGAACCGGTTACGATCTTCGTCGGTCAGCAAGACCTCGATCTCTTCCCATTCGTACAGCACCACCTCGGCGAAATAATCTCGCACAATCACGGACAAGGTTTTGCCGAAGTAGCCGTCGGACGGATTTCCGACGAGCCCGGCCCGAGCATAGGCGCGGCGGCGGATGATCTCCATCAGTCGCTCCCCTGGCGAAGTAACTTTTCCATAAACTCCCGCAACGGAGCGCCATAGACAGGATCCGCCAGGGCGAACTCTGCAAACGCCTGGAAGTAGCTTTGAAAGTTGCCGATATCAAAGCGATGCACGCCCGGCGGCAAGCGGAAGCCGATCCCTTTGCCGCCTTCCCGTAGCACCAGACGCATCGCATCGGTCAGCTGGATCTCGCCCCCTTTGCCGGGCGGCGTGCGCTCCAGCGCTTCAAAAATGCGCGGACTGAACACGTATCGGGCAGCCACTGCGAGATTGCTGGGAGCTTCTTCCACGGTTGGTTTTTCGACCAGGTCGACCAGCTCAAAGATATCGTCAGTAACCCCTTTGGGCTGGGCGATACCGTACCGCACCACCTCGCTGGGGGGAACTTCTTCAAAGGCGACGGCAATGTCGGCGCCCGACCGAACAAGCTCGTTCGTCATGCGCGATACAATCTCGCTTTGGGCGTTGAGGCCAATGATCGAATCGCCCAGCGCCGTTACAAAGTACTGGTCCCCAATCAACGGTTGGGCGCACAGCACGGCATGCCCCAGTCCCAGCTGGCGTCTTTGCCGGGTGTAAAAATACTTCATATCAAAGCGTTCAAAATCCAACTCTGATAACTGTTCCTCGCGGCCCGTTTCTCGCAGGTAGTCAATCAGCTGTTCATCGATGTCGAAGTGCTGCTCGATCGAGGACTTGCCGTGCGAAGTAATAAACAGCAGACGACGGATGCCGTTTTTGGCCAGTTCCTCCACCACGTACTGCACCACCGGTTTGCGGCCGATTGAAAGCATTTCCTTCGGCTGGCTCTTTGTAAGCGGAAGCAGACGCGTGCCGTGGCCAGCGACCGGCACAACCGCGATATCGATCGTCATTACCAAACCCATTCATTACATGTTGGAAGAGAAAAGCGGGGCTGGAAATCCGGCAGACGCCTGGCGCTGCAGAATTTCCTCCCAAGAAGAAACCGTGCGTGACGAATGACCCGCAGACACGGTTTCTGCAAGCGACGGTCCTCATGGGGGGTGGCGTTATATCGGCAAAGCCGCTAACAATTGTCGCACAAGGGGTTGTATCGACGCTCACGAGCCTCCCGATGAGCGGCTCGTTGTCAAACGCGGTTGACCATTTCCAGCCACAATTATAAGCTACTACGAGGAGGGATGTTGCGCGCATCCGGTGAGTTTTCGTCGACAGACGGCGTGTGGACCTTGGACCCATGCCGCCGGCCAGGATTGCATCGGCGTAAACGCCCTCTCCGCCAGGATCAAGTTGTCTGCTCGTAAGGGACAATCCCAGACCCACTATCCCGCCTGTTGCCTGCGGGAGTCGTCGCCAACGGCAGACACCGAACCTGAAACCAGAAGCAGTAAAAGAGGATCCCAGGGACGGTCGTTTTTCCTCAAAAAGGTTACATTGTCGCCAGGGAACTTCCCCCGCGAACCCCGCGAAACGTCGCCGATGCACGGTTGGAAGAACCTCGCGTCTCCCAGGACTTCTGGGCTTGCGTTCCCCGGGAACCAAAGAACAAACCTTGTCGAAAAACCTGGAACGCCCGCAGAAACTTGCAACGAGTACTTAATACCACGCATTGAAAACGATTGAAAAACCTTGTGTAGGATGGCCAGGAGCGACCTCTCCGGCGCCGGCGTCCGGGTCCCAGCCAGCAGCGACTGGTCCCTGACGATCCACTGAATTTTTTCTGAATACGATAAAGGCCGAGTCGAGCCATGGACTTTCTTGAACGAGTATGGGAGGCGATTGGCCTCTTTTTTTCCGGCTTGCTGGGCAATTTTGAACGGGGCGTGACCGGCGTTTTCGGTTCATCGAATGCCCGGTACATCAAAAAGCTGAGCCACAAAGTCGAGGCGATCAATGCCCTCGAGCCGAAATACCAGGCGATGTCCGACGAGGAACTGCGCGAGCAGACCTTCAAAATGCGGGAGCGGCTCTCCGCCGGAGAAACGCTCGACGATATTCTGGTCGAAGCGTTCGCCGTTTGTCGCGAAGCGGGCGTCCGCTACCTGGGCATGCGCCATTACGATGTACAGCTGATCGGCGGCATGGTGCTCCACAGCGGCGCCATCGCCGAAATGGTCACCGGCGAAGGAAAAACGCTGGTCGCCACTTTGCCGGCCTATCTCAACGCCATTTCCGGCAAGGGCGTGCACGTAGTCACGGTCAACGACTATCTGGCCCGTCGCGATATGGAGTGGATGGCTCCGTTGTACATGAACCTCGGCCTGACTGTCGGGGCGATCCAAAGCGACATGGATATGGCCGAACGCCAGAAGGCGTACCAGTTCGACATTACTTACGGCACCAACAACGAATTCGGCTTTGATTACCTCCGCGATAACATGCGGCCCGCCGCACGCGATGACCACCGTTACGAACGCTGGCAGCAGCAGGCCCAGGGGCCGCTGAACTACGCCATTATCGACGAAGTCGATAACATTCTGATCGACGAAGCCCGTACCCCGCTGATCATTTCGGGCGAAGCGCACAATAATCCGGCGAAATATGTCGACGCCGACCGGATCGCCCGGGCCCTGCAGAAAGAAACGCATTTCGTCGTCAACGAAAAAGACCACACCGCCACTCTGACCGACGCCGGCGTGCGCGAGGCAGAGCGTCTGGCGGGCGTGGAAAGCTTCTATACGGCCGGCAACATGGAATGGCCGCACCTGATCGACAACGCGTTAAGGGCCCATAACCTTTACAAATCCGACGTGAACTACGTAGTGGAAGACGGCAAGGTCGTCATCATCGACGAATTCACCGGCCGGAAAATGGAAGGCCGCCAGTGGTCCGACGGCCTGCACCAGGCGGTCGAAGCCAAAGAACGCGTGCAGATCAAAAAAGAAACGCAAACGCTCGCCACCATCACCCTGCAGAACTTCTTCAAGCTGTACAAAAAGATCAGCGGTATGACGGGCACCGCCATGACCGAGGCCACCGAGTTCATGAAGATTTATGAACTCGATGTCATCGCCATCCCGACCCATCGGAAAATGCAGCGCATCGAACGCCCCGACGCCATCTACCGCACCGAAAAAGAAAAGTACGAAGCAGTCGCCAACGAAATCGAACGGGCCGTCAAATGGGACGTCCTGGTTCTCAAAGGCGGCGACGAAATCTGGTGCGAAATCCTCAAAGAAACCGACGACGAAATTACCTATCGTCCCCGCGAAAGCAAAACAAAGGAAACGATTTCGCCGCTGAAAGTCTCCAAAATCGACCGCCGCGGCCGCCCCGTGCTGGTCGGCACCGTTTCGATTGAAAAAAGCGAGCGTATCTCTAACCTGCTCAACCGCCGCGGCATTCAGCATGAAGTGCTCAACGCCAAGTACCACAAACGGGAAGCAGAAATTGTCGCCCAGGCAGGCCGCAAGGGGGCCGTCACCATCGCCACCAACATGGCCGGCCGCGGCACCGACATCGTCCTTGGCGGCAACCCGGAAACCATGGCCTGGGCCCGCCTGCAGGACAAGTACGCCACCCGCCTGGATGTGCCGAAAGAGGAATGGGAATCCCTGATCGACGAGATCGACAAGACCGAAGGCATGAAAGTCGAAGGCGCCGAAGTCAAAAAACTCGGCGGCCTCCAGGTGATTGGAACCGAACGCCATGAGGCCCGCCGCATCGACCTGCAGTTGCGCGGTCGCTGCGGTCGCCAGGGCGACCCCGGCAGCAGCCAGTTCTACCTGTCGCTCGAAGACGACCTGATGCGGATCTTCGCTGGCGAATGGGTCAAACGCATTCTCGATTCGCTCGGCATGAAGGAAGGCGAAGCGATCGAAAGCAAAATGGTCACCCGCCGTGTCGAAGGCGCCCAGAAGAAAGTCGAAGAGCGACACTTCGAAGTGCGAAAGAACCTGCTCGAATACGACGAAGTCATGGACGAGCAGCGGAAACGCACCTACAAATACCGCCAGCGTATTCTCGACGGCGTCGATGTTCGCGACCTGCTGACCGATATGATCGAAGAGCAGGTCGAGCACCAGATGAGCGTCTTCCTGGAACGCGACTACGGCATCGAATCGTTCGCCAAATGGGCCGGCGCCAGGCTCTCCACCCAGTTTGAATCGCCGCGGGCTTTCCGCGGCATGGATATCAACAGCGCCGAACCGTACGCCAAAGAACTGGCGGCCCGCACGGCCGAAAGTAATATCCACGCCCAGATCGACGAGAACCTGCCCGACATCGATGTCGATGAAGAGGACGGCTACAACGCCGAAAACGACTGGAACTGGAACGCCCTGGCCGCATTCGCGAACGCCCAGTGGAACCTCAATCTGAAAGAACGCGAACTCAAAGAAGCAGGCAGGCATGGCGTGGCCGAACTGCTCATGGAAAAGTCCAGCGAGGCCTTCGCCAAGATCGACCTGTCCGAAGGCGAGCCGATGCTCCGCGAGGACTACGGCGTGCGTGTGGCGCTCCAGTGGGCCCACAGCAAGTTCGGGATCGAACTCACCCGCGAAGACGTCCAGGGTTTGGAACCGGCTGCATTCAAGGCGCTCGTACTGAAAAAGGCCCTGCACGCTTACGATGAAAAAGAAGCGTTGTGGCCTGTCCAGGTCGGCCTGTCCAACTTCTCCACCGCCGGAGCAGCAGGCCAGTCGCGGATCGATCGCACCGCCCTGATTGAATGGGCCAACTTCCGCTTCCACAGCAGCATCGATCCGGAACAACACAAGAACGACCAGCGCGAAGAACTGCGCAAGCTGCTGCTGGAAATCAGCCGGACAAATTCCGATCAAGGCCGTAAAGCAGCAGCCGTCGCGGAAGAAAAACTGGCCGCGGTCGAAGAATCTATCGGCGATTCCCGCCCCAGCCAGAAGTCCGTCCAGGCCCTGGCCGATTGGATGTCGTCGGAACTGGGCGCCCCGCTCGATGTAGAAAAAGCGATCAAGACTCCGTTTGAAGAGCTCGAACGAAAGGTCCGCATCGCCGTGCAGGATCGCTTCCACCCGGAAATGCGACGCCTGGAACGCGAAGTCCTGCTGCAGATCGTCGACAGCGCCTGGAAAGACCATCTTCTGGCGATGGACTACCTCAAGAGCGCCGTCGGCTTACGCGGCTGGGGACAGCTCGACTCCAAAGTCGAATACAAACGGGAAGGGATGCGGCTGTTCGAAAACGTCTGGAATTCGATCGGCGAACAAACCACCGACCTGATCTTCCGCATGGAACAGTTCGACGAAGGCCAGCAGCGTTCGCAATTTCGGGAAACCAAAGCGATCCACGCCGAGGCCCAGAGCGTGACCGAAATCGCCGACGAACAGCAACAGGCGATCGAGAACAGCGGCGGCGGCGACGACAAGATCGAACCGATCCGCAACCGCGGCAAAAAGGTCGGCCGCAACGATCCTTGCCCATGCCAGAGCGGCAAAAAGTACAAGAACTGCTGCATGCGAAAGCAGGACGTCGCCTAACCGCAGCCACGTAGTGGACCCGGCCCACAGGTCCCTGGGAACGCGGGAAAAAAAACTTCGGTATTTTTCTCGACAGGAACCACGAAACCTGAGCAGCCCAAGCCGGCTGATCCTGTGAGCCGAACGCGCTAGCGTCGGGCCGTTCTTCGGAATGAGGGAAAAAAACTTCTTCGGTTTTTGTATAACAGCGATGACGTTCAACTTTTTCGTATGCTTCACCTGGTGATCAAACCGCCAATCTCTCCTGCAACGGCTGGAAGATAAAATGAGCGGGTTGAAAAATCGGCATCGCGGAAAAGGGGAACTCACGCAAAGGCGCGAAGGCGCAAAGAAGGAGGAAGAGGTGTGAGAAGGAATTCGCCACGACCCTTGTGGATATCGCGTTTCCGATTCCTGCCAAACGGGAAAAATCGCCGAAGTTATTTTCCCCCGATTCCCTATCCTTCTCTGCATCCACAGGGACTCACGGCCGAGTCCCTGTGCTGCCATGAAACGCCGACCAGCCTCTAATAGGGTCGACCAAACGAACGCGCCCCCAGGTAATGATTCACCTGGACAAAAAACTCCGCGTCGAAGGCTCGGTCGTCATCGGTCCGCAAAGGCGTGGCGGCGCCAACGCGCAAGGTGGTCCCGCGGCCCAGCTCAAAGTGCAGGGCGCCGGTCAGATTCAGCGTATCAAAACGATTGGCCGTATTGAGCAGCATGATGTTCGAGGTCGACGACACCACGTCGGTGTCCTGCAGCGAAGTGTTGTAATGCAACTCCACCAGACCCGCGATCCCTTTCACGCGTGAGCACGGATTGCGATACAGCCAGGCGCCGGCCTGCATATCCAGCAGCAGGAGATTCTGATCCTGGTAGCTGCCCAGATAGCCGGTGGAGCTGCTCTCAAACTCGTTACCCGACAGGTCAAAATCGATCTGGCTGAACAAGTTCAAGAACACATTATCGGTCAACTGGGCGTAGGCCGACAGGAACGGCAGCAGATGGATCGACTCGTTCTTCAGCGACACCACTTCTACGCCGTTATTGAACGAATCATCGGCCCCGGTCGGAAACAGACCGGTCACGCCGCTGGAAAACACAAAGTCTTGCCGGGTGATCAGTTGCCGTTTGAACGACAACGAAATGTTCCCCAGGTTCTGGGCCTGGCCGGAAGGGTCCATCAGATCCTGGTCTTCGCCAATAGTGGAAAAGATTGGCACGCGCAGCTCAAGCGAACTGCGGCCGTCGAAAATCCGCCGCTCCATGCCGATCCGGTAACGGTCCGTGCTGTAAAGATTCCCCAGGGCGTCTTGTGCGCTGTTATGAAAATGGTGATACGTCGCGAACACGCGATCACGGGCGAAGGGGCTATTATTGTCCGCCGTTTTGATACGCCGCCAGGCCGTTCCCGCTAGCGTCGCGCTGGACAGACCGCTCACAAACGAGGGACCCGTTCCAAGCATGTCGCCAGTCATATTTGGGGTCAATGACTGCGATTCCGCCGCCACGCCTGACTGCCGCACAAAATTATCGACCGAATTGTCGATGCTGGCCTGGGCGTTGTTCAAGCCAGAGTCGCTCACTGCCTGGCCTGGATCGCTGCCTGTCAGATCGCGAGGCTCTTCGCCGGGCGGCCGGGGCGCGTTGCCTGCGGAAGGACTCTGGATCGGCGAACCGCCATCCCACGGGGGCGTGGGACGCGTGTAGTCCGGGTAAGAAGAGGGCGGCATTCCCTGGCCGTAAAAATCAAGTTTCGGAGTGGAGTCTACGGGGCCGCCAATCGCAGGACCGAAATCCGCGCATCCATTACCCTGCTGGGCGAGCGACTGGGCGCTGGCTGCGCCCGCCATGCAGGTCAGCGCCAGCAACAGCCATAGGATGCCGCGCAGTCGCATCCAGGCAAAGGACGCGTTGCCTTTGCTGCTGGTTCTCATGAACGACCCGTTCATCGTGATGACTCCCAATTGGTATTCGCCTTTGACAAAACGCAAAGACATTCCCTGCAATGGGAATAATCGGGTAATCGCGTAAATCGACTTGACTGGAGTAACCCGTGCAACCCGCATTTTGCGGATTAACCCGCACAGCCTGGGTAATTCAGGAAGAATTTTCCGTATCCACCTGACGACTTTGCTGAATAGCTAAAACAGGGAGCATGATAGGTTAGAAGCCGCACCATTTTGGGGAATGACACCCCCCCTAAACGCCATGCGACTGATAGACAATGCCCTGCGAACGCCAGCACCCTGCAGCCGTGCTCGAAAAACCTGCCAGCCCGCCCCGAACTGATGACACAAACTCCCCGGGACCGGCGGAGGGACACTCGGCGAACGGAAAGGAACCGTAACAGCCTGCCAGCACCACTTGCCCCCCCCCCCCCTGAAAGAACTGCCTGGAGAAAATTGATTTGACAAAATCGGCCGCTGGTCGCTACCGTAAGTAGTGGGTAAATCTCCCACTACTGCTCCCCACTGTCTGCGGGACCTGATTGGTCTGGTTTCACCCGTCCGGACGGAGAGAACGGAACTGATCCCCCACAGCGAGCTATTCATATTTCCAAGGGTGGACTAATATACGCCACAGGGGTTGAAGGACGGGGCCACCCTGTTCGGTCTTCGCCCACCTGAGAGAAGAATTTTCGAATTTTCCTCATCGCAAAGATTTCTTTTGTCCGCTCTGCGAAGCCAAAAGGGATGCACCAGAGACATCTTCGTCACGCAAGGCGCCGACTTACCTTTTTTGGAGTGATTCGATGAACGTATTAGTACTGACTCTGGCCCTGCTTGCTCCGACTGATCCGGGCAACGACCTGGCCAGGGCAATTGTGGAAGCGGGTCACAAGAAAGTCGGCGTGGTGCCAATGGTGCTCCACCGCCAGGGTTTTGACGAATCCAGTGTTGGCAGCCTAGGCCCCCGCAGTCGCACCATGGCGAAGGCCGTTTATCAGAAGTTGATCGCCGCCTCCCGCGAAGGCCGCTACAAGGGGCAATTCAGCGTCGTGCCGGAACGGACCCTGATGGCTTCGTTCAAAAAGCGAAACTTCACGATCGACGACCTGGGCGATCCCGATAAACTCCGCATGCTGGCGGATGACTGCGACTGCGACGGACTGACCGTGTTGACGCGCATGGAAGACGAAGAAACCGACATTCGCTTGGAAAAAGCCGGTAAATTTGCAGACAACCAGGGTGGAAACGGCTTTAACGACGGCCAGAATGCGGAAGGATTCAACGGCGGGCAAAACAATGATCGCTGGCAAGATGACGGCGGCCGCACCGATTCGATTCTCGTTGAGGGTGGTTTGACCGACACGCAGGGCGGCATCGCCAACTGGTCGCAAACCTTTGAAGAAGCCCTCACCCTCGGCAAAGCCGCCTACATGGGCGACAGCTTCGAAGTGCGTCGCTGGATCGACGGACGACTGCAGAACGTGGGGATCGATATCGACGGCGACCGCGCCTTTGGCGCCGGCCCCAACTGGGAACGCGAGCACTACGTCCATATGAGTGCCCGCCTGCCGCATCCCTATGCCGTACGGGACTTTCCCTATGAAATCCAGATCCGGGCGAACGGACAGATTCGCGATGGCGTGCCGGTCGAAGACAAGTTCGTCACCGAACTGAACCCGGGCGAAAATTACTCGATCCGAGTGCGAAACAATTCCGACGAAGATGTCTACATGGCCCTGTTCGTCGACGGCGTCTGCACGCTGGAAAAAGAACTGCTGGAACCCGATCAATTGACGCTGGGCCACCACTGGTACCTGCCCGCCCACAGCGAATGGCATGAAATCAAAGGCTGGTTCAATATCAAACGCGACTACCAGACCGGTCGCCCCACCGGCCAGGCGTTCCTCAACAATTTCCAGATTGTCGATCGCCAGGATTCGGTCGCTTACGGCCAGGGATTTGAAGACAACGTGGGCATGATCACCGCAATCTTCTATTCGACCGGGTACGAAGGCATTCCGGATCCGGGCGTAGCCCCGCGAGCCCTGCCGGCCGGACTCTTCGGTACGGGCTCCGGCCTCGAAGAGGAAACCGTCATCCAGAAATGGGGCAACAAGCCCCGCGGGCTGCTGCTGTCGGCCATGACCCTGTACTACCGTTCGCACGAAGAACTGGTCGGCCTGCAGGGTGGCCAGAACCAGACCGACTTCAACTTCTCCCGGAAAGACTTCGTCAACACGGGCAACGACCCGCTTCAGTCGCAAAGCGGCCCCCAGGGTCAGCAGCGTCCCGACGATCGCTTCAACGATCAACAGCGTCCCGACGATCGCTTCAACGATCAGCAGCGTCCCGACGATCGCTTCAACGATCAGCAGCGCCCCAACGATCGCTTCAACGATCAACAGCGCCAGGATGATCAGCAGCGCCCCAACGATCGCTTCAACGATCAACAGCGCCAGGATGATCAACAGCGCCCCGACAATCGCTTCAACGATCAACAGCGCCAGGATGATCAACAGCGCCCCGACAATCGCTTCAACGATCAGCAGCGCCAGGACGGCGCCTTCGAGGAACGGGAACGCCAGTTCCGCGACTAGGCGACCTGCTCCTGGTTTACCGGTGACCGTCGCCTGACGGTCACTGTGCGGAGAGGGACTTCCCTCGACGGCGGTACTCCAGGCTTTGCAAAAAAGAACGGCCCTGCGTACTGCAGGGCCGTTTTCATTGCGTCGCCGAATGCCACATCGCTTCGATGCAGTCAGCGTCCAGGCTCGCCTGGTGATTCCGGCGGCTCTACTCGTCCAGCAGTTCCAGGACGTTCTCGGGCGGACGTCCCAGCCGGGCCTGGTTTCCCACCACGACAATCGGACGTTCAATAATCCGCGGGTGCTGCACCATCAACTCGATTAACGCTTGCGGATCTTCCGTCGGCGGTAGCCCCAGGCCCTGGAAGTCCTTCTTCCGAATCAGCTGCCGCGGCTCCAGCTGCAGGCTCTTGAGCAAGCCCTGCAGTTCCTCGCGAGAAGGCGGCGTTTTCAGATACTCCACGACCTTGACGTCGATCTCCCTGGAACGGAGCAGTTCCAGGGTTTCCCGGCTTTTGGTGCAGCGGGGGTTGTGATAAATGGTCGCATCGGTCATCGCCATTACTCTCCGTCGGGGTGTTCGCGTTCGACGACGGGCTCGGTGCTGGCGGCAATCGTTCCGTGAGGTTCTTCGAAGTCCTGCGGAGCTCCAGCCACACCTGCGCTGTCATTGGTATGCGGCGGCAGGCCGGTCTGGCCATCCTGATCGTCGACATAGATTTCATCAAACTCGGTCTGGTCGACATCCCGCCGCAGCAGCAGGTAAATGGCCGTGATTGCACACCAGAAAAACGCGTATCGAAAGCCAGCCGCGACCGTCCAGACCACGTTTTCCCAGAAAGCCAGGCTCTCCAGCCCAAACCGCAAGCCGCCTGTGGGATTGCTGGCAGAGAGAACCTTCTCCAGGCGATCCGCGTCGCCGCCCCACAGCAGCCCGCTATTCGCCCCCCAGGACGCTCCCCAGTATCCAAGGTAAATCACCAGCTCCGCCATCGCGCCAATCACTGCCCAGCCTGCCAGACCCAGCAACAGGGCAACCACCAGGTAAAACAGATAATGGAGCGGACGCTGGAACGTGTAAGCGTACGAGCGGCTCAAGGCGTCAAAGGCGTCGCTGCTTTCCGAGGCGATCGCGCCCCACATGAGCGGCCAGCCGAACATCAGCCCCACCAGAAAAATCACCGCCAGAAACGCCAGACAAAGCACCAGCACCCACAGCACGCCGGCAACCGCAGTCGTTCCATCGCCCAGGAAAAAAAATCCCAGCAAAGCCGCCGGCGACAAAATGGCGGCCGTAGCCAGCAGCGGATACAAAGGCGCCGCCACATAAGAGCCGTATTTCGAAAAAGCGTGTTTCAAAGCGTCTATCAGCGACAGGCGTTCCTCCCGTCCCAGTTGCACCGCGGCAGTGCGCGTAATGGCCGCCCCCAAAAAAGCCCACACCAGCAGCGTCCACAGTCCACCGAACAGAAAGTAAGCCAGTTGGGCCAGCGTCAACTGGTGGTCAAACAGGGCCACAAAGGGCGCCGTGAACTGCGGATATACAAGCGCGTAACTTTCCCGGCGGGTAATCTCCGGTAGAAAACGATCCCGCGGCAGCAAGGTCGTCGAACGGGCGAAATCGCTCGCCCACATGCGATTCACGGCGACCGCCTCGCGAAACTCGGGCGTAGTTCTGTCAGGCGTAACAGACGCTGCGTCCTCGGACGTCGCTACAAAGAAGAATTCGCTGATGCGCCAACCTACCGGCGTCAGCACGGCTCCGACCGTCGCCAGGAACAAAACGGAAATGCCAATCGACATCCGAAAAGTGCGAATGATCAGCAGCCACGGTAAAAGATCGCGCCACGACACCGCCCGCACCACGCAGCGCTGCTCACTCACTAGCCGATCTCCCGTAATCAAAAAAGTCGCGAATTTTGGCATTATACGAGGGCTCCGTGCCGCTGCAACTAGCGCTCGGTGATCCCTGACAGAAGATTTGCCTGTCCGCGCCGCCGCCTGGTCGCCCGCCGCACGACGCTCCCGGGTCGGCAAAGGACGCTGTGCGTTGACCGCAACCCTCTCGCTTGTCAAACTACAGAGGCATTTCTTCCCTCCCTGTCGAGCCGCAATGCCACTTCAAATTTCCTGCACAGAAGGCCACGCTTTCAAGGTCGCGGAGAACCGGGCGGGCACGACGGTCCGTTGCCCGCGCTGCCGGCAGCAAGTTGTCGTGCCTGGCGACGCGGCAACCCCTTCGCCCATTTCGGCGACCTCGCCTGCTCCCCCAAAGCCGACGTCGCCCCGCCCCGGGACCAAACCGGCGCCACCGACGACGGCCCCTGACCGGAACGCAGCCACTCCCCCGGCCGCCCCCCGCCCCCTCGCAACCGATCCCAAAGTCGCCAACCGCCGGAGCGACGCCGCCATCGCCGCCGCCAAACAGCGCGCCGCCGCCAAACGACAGGCCGACCTCGCCGCCGAGAAACTAGCCGCCGAGAAACTAGCCGCCGAGAAACTAGCCGCTGAAAGGGCGAAAAAGCTCGCGGCTCAGGCTAAAGCGGCCAATACGGGCCAGCAGAAGAAGGACGAAACTCCTGCCGTCAAGGAAACGCCGGCCAAGTCTGCGTCCTCAAAAAAGAAGCCCGTTGCCGCCCCCGGCGACAAAAACGACGCCAGCGCTCCCCAAACCAGCGCTCCCAAAGAAGGGCCCTTGCCGGCTGCTCCGCCGCCGCAGTCGCCGACCCGACAGCCCGTCCCTCCCAGCCCGCCCGCGACAGCGCAGCCGGAAACATCCCCGCCCCCAGCAACCGGGCGGCCGCCCGCGCGGCCCACGACGCCAGGCAACGACCAGCCGCCTGACCGCAGCCACGCATCGCCTGCAGCCGGGCCTCCGCCGCGAAAAACATCGGCGCCTGCCACGCCGGGTCAAGCAGCCGCTCCGCCTGGGAAGCGGCCCGATTCCCGCTCCGCCACGCAGCCCGCCCTTCCGACCCGCGAAGAGTCGCCGGTCGCCGGCCCGGCAGAGTCGTCCTCGGTCGCGGCCTCCACTCGCTCCACCCCGCCGCCGCTGAAAGCGAAGCATCGCCAGGAACCGTCGCCGCCAGCGGCCGCTTCCGCCTTGCGACCAGCAACTCCCCCGCCGCTTAAACCCGTCTCGCCGCCGAGTCCGCCGCCGCGATCGAGCAGACAGCCGGCAGCGTCTTCGACCCCCGCGACGAAGTCGCCTGGGTCTGCGGCGGCAAAGACGGCCCCCAAGGTCCCGCCTGCTGGCAAAGCTGGGCGTCCTTCCTCGCCCGCTGCTGAGCGGCCTGCTCGACCGTGGAGCAGGCTGACCGAAGTCCGCGGCGTGCAGCACAATCCTCGCCATTGCTGGGCCGCGTACTATGTGGCGCTGTCACTGGGCCTGCTGGGACTGTTCAGCCTGGCGCCGGCCGTGCTGGAGATTGTGGACTACTTTCGTTACGAACAGGCGACGCCCTTGGCGCGGTGGTCTTACGCGGCAATTCTCGCAGGGCTGCTGCAGATCTGTTACGCTGTTTATGTGGGGCAACTCCCCGACTGGAGCACGCTCTGGGTGATCGCCTTGCTGTCGCTGGTGCTGTCGGCCGGATATGCCCTGCTGGTCCCGGTCCTGATGTGGGGGCAACCGTCCATGCTGGCAGCGATCGATGTTTCCGAAACGATGCGAAACCGGGCCGTGCTCTGGTGTTTTTGCATGTTAAGCCTGACCAGCCTGATGACCTATTTCGCCGGCAGGGCGGGAGTACGCTGGCAAAAAGCGTACGCCATGACCGCCAAAGCAACCGGCGGCTGATCCCGGGCTCCGTCCTCACCTTTCGTTAATCCACGCCGAGGCGATTTATGTTCATGCTATCGCCGTTAAACCCCGATTCCACAGCCCGACAAACCTGCCGCGTCCTGGTAACGGTGATCGTGTCGATCGTCGCCGCGACGACCTGCAGCCTGCACGCGCCGGCAGTTTCGGCCCAGGGTCCGGTTGCCCCTCGCTTCAAATATGAAGGCACCCTGCTGACCCGCAGCGGGGGCCAGTACGTCGTGAAACTCGCCGGCGGAGGTCATGCCCTGGTGCACGCCAATCCGAACCGGCCTCCGCAAATGCCGGCCCTGGTGGAGCGAGTCAAAGGGAAAGCGACCGTCAAAGAACTGCGACAGGGGATGTATGTCGAATTAAAAGGCATCGTCAAGGATCGAAAAATCGCCGAGCCGGTCCGCGCCTTGACGGTGATTGGCTATGAACTGGGCGCGACGCTGGGCGCCTTTCCCGATGCCGGCGACGGCAAATTCGACGTCGAAGAAAAACTGCCCGAAGGGGCCGAACGGATGAAAGTCTCGGGCCGCCTGCAGAAATTGACGAGCGTCCATGCGTTTACGATTTCTTATCGCGGCGGGTCGATTTCGGGCGTGCTGGCCGACGACGCCGAGGTCACCTTCGACTCCAGCGATCTCCAGTACGCCAAACTGGGAGCCCCGATTGTGGTGGAGGGATTTCACGATCCCATCCTGAACGCCGACTTCGCCACCCAGGTCAGTATTTACATTGGCCCCAAACCGATCGAGGCGGCAAGCGAACCGTTCAAGCCGGTTGTACCGGCGGCCGGCGCCGCGGCAGGTCCCCTGGGAGGCGCCGATGCGGACGCCAAAGGGGTAAAATTCAAAGGGGCCATCCTGCGAGTGAACTAAAGCACGCGGCCCTGCATCCCGGCTCCGCCGTCGCAAACGTCGCCAGGGTTTACAGTTCCGTTCCGGACCGGGAGTTTCGCCTGGCACAGGCGCCGCTGTCCGGCCTGCGCTTTTTCCCGCTCCCTTGGTTGCAATACTGGTCGAAGTGGGATACTTCTTATAAACTTTGAACCACTGAATAGAGCATGGCAGATTTCGCGAGGACGCTTCCATCATGACCGACGAACCCCGCAACGACGAGCCTTCCGATAACAAGCGGGTGCTGTTAGTCGACGACGACCCGGAAATCATCGAGTCTCTGCGCTATGCGCTGGAGACAAAAGGCTACACCGTGCTGGTCGCACGCGACGGCAACCAGGGTCTGGCAATGGCGGAAAGGGAATCGCCTAACCTCATCATCCTCGACATGATGATGCCCAAACGGAGCGGTTTCCTGGTGCTGGAGAAACTGCGCCGCACCCAGCGCGATCCAATGCGAGTAATTATGATTACCGCCAATGAGGGCAGCCGCCACAAAGCGTACGCTGAAATGCTGGGCGTGGACGAATATCTCCGCAAACCGTTCGCCATGGATCGCCTGATTGCCGCTGTTGAACGGCTCCTTGGCCAGTCGGCAGGCGAATAGTTTCCTCGGGCGGCAAAACCAGGCGCCGCAAACCGGACCTCTGTCCCCAGTCGGCGCCAGGGCCGTCCCGCCAGAGGGATCGGCTTCCGAACGGCTGACGCCCGACCGCTCACGCCAAACCTCCGATTAACCGTTCAGGAAACGCCTGGCAGTTCCGCAGAGGCTGGCGATGGAGCCTCTGACGCGAGAAAATCCGGCCTCCACATGAGCAGGAATCCGGCGGCGGCTGCACGATGAACTCTTCAGCACCTTTTCCTCCGTCGCTGCCCGACATCGACCTGCCGCCGGAACCGCCAGACCCGTCGGCCGCACGTGACGCCACGGCGCCGTTGTGGCTGTGTCTGTTCTCGGTGGCCGGTTATTGCCTGCAGTTCGGAGCGAATCTGCTACTGGCCCGCGCCTTGCGGTATCGCGAATTTGACGATTACAACGTGGCGGCGGCGACGGTCGCCATGCTGGCCACGCTGGCGACGCTGGGGCTGGAGAAGTCGTCGCTGCAGTTTTTGCCCGGCTATCAGAACCTGGGTCAATGGCCGCTGGCGAAAGGGTTCCTGCTTTTCTCCCGCAGATTGGTCGTCCTGGTCAGCCTGGCCCTGGCGATCCTGACGGCGATTTGCCTGGAGTCGGTCCTGGTGCTGATGAACGCCGGCTATCACCCAGCCATCCCTGCGGCGATTGCCTTTTTGCCATTTATCGCCCTGACGCTGCTATGGATTGAAAGCGCTGCCGCGCTCGGTCGCCAGTTGGCGGCAGTCGCCGCCTATCGTGTGTTGTTGCCGCTTTGCCTGGTGTTGCTGAACGGGATCGTCTTTCTGGTGGTGGGCGAGCTGAGCGCCATGGCGGCGGTTGTCGTGCTGGGGATCAGTTGGATGACGGCGCTGCTGGTGCTAGGGCGACTGCTTGAGTCCCGATTGCACAAACTGGCGCCGGTCGACGTGGTCCCCCAGTTTGATCGGGCCAACTGGGCCGCCTCCTCGCTGCCGCTGCTGGTGCAAAGCCTGATGCTGACCGTTCACGGGCAAGCCGGCGTGATTGTGCTCGAACTGCTGTACCCGAACCTCCCGGTCGTTTCGCAGTTTGCCATGGCCATGTACACCGGCACGCTGATTATCATTGTGGCGACCGCCACCAATCGGTTTTATTTAAGCCGCGCAGCGAGCCTCCGCGCCCGCCAGGACGCCCCCGCCTTGCGCCGCTTGCGACGCAGCCGGGCCTGGATGATGGGCGGATTCGCAGCGGTTTACCTGTTTGCCATTGTCGTTTTTGGACGCAGCATCCTGGGATGGTTCGGGGCGGAGTACGTCGAGAGCTATCTCACACTGATAGTAATTGCGATCGGCGCCGCCGTGTCCGTCCAGTTTTCCACGGCTCCGTTTAACCTGCAGTTCCAGGGGCGTCACGGACTAGTGCTGATTGCGACCGCCAGCAGCACGGTGTTCGGCGTTGCGGCGAGTGCGGTCCTGGGGACTTACCTGGGGGAAATCGGCGTGGCGATTGCCTATGCGGTTTCCACCGCTGGACTTTTCCTCTTGCTAGGCTGGGCCGCAGGCCGTCAGCTGCGGCTGACCTCGGCAGGCGTTTAACCCCGCTCTCAGCCGTCCTGTTTCCCTGGCGTCGCAGAGCGCCACGCAGCGGTCGTTTTGCCCACAGGGCAGCGGCTCCTGGCGGTTCATATCGCCAGGATACCGATGGCAAACACCACTCAAGCGGTCCGGGAGGGGCCGCTGTGTGATGGGCGTCGTCTTGCGATATAATGGGCAAACGTATTGCATCTGGAGTCCAGTCATGTTGATTTCTCCTGTCCGTTTGTTCGAGCTGCTGCTGGCAAGCGGCGTGCAGCCCGCCAGCGTTCTTGAACCGTTTTGCACCGATGCGCAATCATTGCCGCCGGTGGACGACGCCGCTGCGCTCGCACAGTTGCTGGTCGACCGCCAGTTACTGACTCCCTATCAGGCCGAGGTGCTGCTGGCCGAGATGCCGCACCCGCTGGTCTATGGGAAGAACATTGTCGTCGACCGTATCGGCGGCGGCGGCATGGGGCAGGTATTCCTGGCGGTCCACTCCGTCATGCAGCGACAGGTCGCGGTCAAGGTGCTCAACGACCGCTTTGTGGACTCCCATGACTCAATCGAGCGGTTTCTACGCGAGGTCAGGGCGGCCGCCCGGCTGCAGCATCCGCACATTGTCACCGCGTTCGACGCAGACCGCGCCGATGGCCGCCATTACCTGGTGATGGAGTATGTCAACGGCCGCGATCTGGGCCAGATCGCCGCCGACGGCCCGCTGCCGGTCGACCAGGCGCTCGACTACATCAGCCAGGGAGCCCAGGGCCTGCAGTACGCCCATTCGCAAGGGGTCATTCATCGCGATATCAAGCCGGCCAACCTGCTGCTCAGCAACGCCGGCGTGGTCAAAGTCCTCGACCTGGGAATTGCCCGGATCCAGCAGGCGAACGAACCGGCTTCCGACGAAACGGTCGCGCACTTGACGGTCGAAGGGATGGTCATGGGCACGGTCGACTTTATGGCGCCTGAGCAGGCGATGAACTCGGCCCACGCCGACGCCCGCAGCGATATCTACAGCCTGGGCTGCTCACTGTTTTCTTTGTTGACGGGAAAGCCCGCCTTTCACGGGAATTCCATTATTGAAAAAATCTTTGCCCATCGCGGCCAGCCGGTTCCACAACTCGATGACGCCCACGGCCCGGCAGCCAGAACGCTCAACCAACTACTCCGGAACATGCTGGCCAAAGAGCCCGACCACCGCTATCAGACGATGAGCCATGTCATCGAAGCGATCGCGGAGTGCCGCCGGGAATGCAGCGCAGCGACCAGTCAGCCAGGCCGCTCCGTGCAGTCCTCCCCCAGGACGATCATCGGCGAACTCGATGGCGGCACCGTGGCCGAACACGGCGAAACGTTGCAACGTGAAAAAGCACCTGGCAGCCAGCAAGACCGGGAAAACCACCTGCAGCGGGTGACGGAACTGCTGGAGAATTTCGTGGCCGGTCGCGCCTTTCGCGATCACTTCATCGACCTGGAAGAAGAAGACGCCATCCTTCGCAAAGGATGCGATGAAGGCCTGCCGCCGGAACTGGTGCGCGACTTTCTGCGGGTCCAGTGCGAGCAGAGAAACTGGACGATTCAGTCGGACCTTTCCGTCGAACTGCTGGCACAGCTTGAGCAAACGAGCGAAGGCGTCAACCACGACGCCTTCCAGCAAGTAGTGGCCTACGCCGCGGGGCGATCGATGCCCCGTAAACAGGCGATTGAACACTGCCTGACGCTGATCCTCGATCACGAGATTCCCGTGATCGAGGAAGCGACATGGTTTAACAAACTGGTCGACCGCTACGGCCTGTAAACGCCCTGTATTCCCGGGCGCTCTCTTTGCGCAGCGGTCGGTCCCGCTGCTACACTTTGGCCACATTAATGTAGGCATGCACGTGCGGGGCGCCGCGGAAGTCGCAGACAACCGCCGGACCTTCAATCCGCCACATATCCCACACTTTGTCTTCGCCCAGGTCGCCGGCCTGGAAGAAGGTGACATTCATCTTTTCTACGCCGCCGGTGTCTTTGACCAGCGACATGACTTCGTCAACGTCTTCTTTCCGATACGGAGCCAGAACGTCAGCGAAGGCCGACAGCAGCAGTTCCTGCTGGTCGGAAGAAAGATCGCTGCCGGCGATACCGGACCGCTTGCGCTTTTCGCCCCCGACCTGCAGCAAATCCAGACTGGGCGACTTCGGCTGCAGCGCCTGGGTGCGCTGCTTTTCATCCAGCGCAGCGAAGACTTCGTTCACGCGGCGAGTCTGGTAGGAGAACAGGTTCTTCTCGCTGTTGCCGGCGGCGCCGTGACCGTAAACAATCGGTCCGCCAAAGGCGACGCCCGTGGTCGTATCGCCATCGGCGCGCAAGGTCAGGTGGCGGCCGGTCAGTTCAAAGGCGTACGGGGTTTCTTCGGGATTGCCGAAAATCGCGACGCTGTATTTTTCGATGCCGCCATTGTCGTGCTTCATCTGGCTCAGGAAGCGTTCGTAACCGTCTTCGCTGGTGGCGCCTTTGACGATCTTGTGGATCAGTTCCTGCTGGGCTTTGGTGAAGCCGCCGATTTTGGCCGGCGTGATCGACCAGTTCGCGCTGATGCGGGTGCGGCGTTCATCCTCGAACGGCAGCGCCATGACGGTTTTCTGCTCGTCGGTCAGCGTGGCGTAAAACTCACGGACGGCCGTTTCCGCAGCACTGTCGCGCTGGGGCGCCGCCCGGCCAATCGCAGGGAGCGCCGACAACGCAGCAGCCGAAGCCGCGGCGCCAGTCGTCCATTTGAGAAAATCACGACGATCGCAATCGCTGCTTGAATTCTCGCGTTGCGAGGAACGGTCGGTGCGCATCCTACATCTCCAGTAACAAGGGACGACAACAGGGGGATCAGAACCAACTGATAAATCTATCAAAGGAAACTGATGCCAACAACTGTTTGCCCGGCAAATCTCGCTGGTGGTAGGAGAATCCCGCACCGTCCCCCGTAGACGAACCACGGTCAAATCGACGCCCCGGCAGGAGCCGTATCGCCCCGCCTCCCGGTGACACGACCAGGTCACGAAGGCGAAAGTCCGACGCCGGGCCGTAACCCGCGCCAACGCCCAGGGAATACTCGCGCCAGGCAGAGCGTCAGGGGCTGACCAGCTTCAATGCGCGGATCGCCGAATCCGCGGCCAGCACGCAGTCTTCCACATCGCTGGCGTGCGAGGAACGCAGTCGCGCGCCCGACTTGTAGTCTTCGAGCACCGGGATGGCCGCTGTGTGCTCAATAGCGACCAGCGCATTCAGGGTCGCCCTGTAGACCCGGTCATTGCCGTAGTGATCCAGGTCCGAAGCAGAGACACGCAACAGGCGAAGCAGCATCGGGCCCGACCAGGCGGCCGTGGGACCGAGATGGGAAATCGCACCGCAGGCCCAGACGCGGTTCGTCGAAAGCAGATGCCCGCGGGCCGGATGAATCGTTTCCCCGCTGCCGCCGACAAGCGTCCGCTTGAGGACTGCTTCGACTTCGGGCGAGGCAGGGTCAATCGCCATCATCGTCTTGACGAGAATCCCGCGCAGGTCGGCCGACTTCTCGATCGTCACCCGTTCCGACAGACTGGGGATCGCCTCTTTCCCATGCTCCCCCATGGCCGCCAGCGCCGCGCATGCCTCCCGGCGAACTGCGTCTGACAAGTCTTCCAGGCTGCTCACCAGGGCGGGGATCGCTTCTTTCGCCTCGCCGCCGTATTTGGCTAGTTGCTCGGCCGCCCTGACGCGCGCTGATGGTTCCGGCGCGGTGAGGAGCGTCGTCGCCAGGCCGCTCACGACAACCGCCGTGCGACTGACTTCCACGGCGTCAGGATCGCTCCCCGGTTCCACGCGAGAACCAACCGCCCCGGTAACGGGGGCCGTTTTCGGCGAACCGCCGCCCAGCGTGGTTTGATTCCGCCCCGAACCAAAGCCAAAGGTGGCGTCGCCGCCAAAGCCCGTATCGTCGCCGAAGTCCGCCTGGATGTCGACCACGGGGCCTCCCCCTGTGGCTTGCCCCGCCGGCGAAGTCTGGCCGGTCGCTGCCGAGCCCGTCCGGCTCGCTCCCGATCCACTAACGCGGGAGGAACCCGCCGAGGATGAACCGAAAACGGCGTTACTCCCCTGGCCGTCATTGCTCCCGACACCCTGCCGGCGCAGTGCGGCCGGCGCCGTACGAGCCGTGCTACTGTTTTCCACTGCCCCGCGCGAATCCGTCCCCGCGGTCCCTGGCGCTGCCTTTGCGGCCGTGAGTTCTGCTTTGGGTTTCGCGTTGAGGGCGTACATCAAGGCGCAAATCGCCACGCCGCCAATCCCGATGGCAACGAGTCCAGCAATGAGACCCGCGTTCGGCGAACCCGGAGGGCGACCCGTCGCAGCAGGAGGGCGGCGATATGTTCTCGCAGGACGTGAAGCGCGGGCTTGCTGAGGCTGGGCAACGCTTTGCGGAGAATGGGAGGCGGTTTGCGGAGGCGGCGGGGTGGGGCGAGCGAATGGGATCTTGCGAGGCGGGGGGAGTGGTGGCTCCGACGACATGGCGGGCTCCCTGAAGCAGGCGGGGTGGCCTTGGAATGTGCGTTAAGAAATCTGCCCTGAACGAGGGGCATTATCTCAACCTGCCGGGGAACTGCAAGAGCGGAACTCGGAGTTTCCTGCTGCGTTTTTTTTCAACGTCTTCCGGCCTTGCGACATGCCTGCCCGCGGCGAAATCTGCTGGCTTGATGGCCTGCTCCGGAACGTTCGCCGCGTTCGAGGGGTGACCAGGATTTCCCTCGAAATCTGGCGAGCCCCTGCGGAAAACCGTACCGTCTTGTTGGAGCAAATTCCGTTGCCTTCGTGGCTACCCTAAGCGCCGGCAGCAGCCGCAGGGGCGTCCTTCGCCTGGAGCAGTTCCTGCAGCTTCGGTTCGACTTCTTCCGCATCCATCGTTTGCAGGTACAGTTTGCCAGCGGTGTCATACAGCTGATAAATGGGAACGCCCGGCTGCAGCAGACTGTCTTCGGGGACGCTATCGCCCAGCTCACTGATATAGGCGCCAAAGTCGACTTCCTGCTCCCGGTAGAAGTCTTTGACTTTTTGGAGGTCATCGGGATTGTCCATCGCGACGCCAATCGTGACGATCTCCGGGTACTTGCGGTGCAGCCTGACGGTGTTGGGGAACTCCGCCACACAAGGCGGGCACCAGGTCGCCCAGAAGTCGACCAGGATCACCTTGCCGCGGTGACTGGCCAGCAGGGCGGCAAATCCGTCGCTGTCGATTGGCTTCACTTCGCTCAGGGCGCCGGCGGCCGGCGCCTTGCCGGCGGAGTCGCCAGGCTGGGAACTGCAGGAAAGGCTGGTCGCCAGCAGGCACAACAGCAACAGGAGCGGGCGATTCTGGTTCAATAAATTTCGCATGGCGGGTCGCCTTGAAAAAGGTCGCAAGCGGAAGGAGAGTGGGCGGCTAGTGGTGCGTCAAACCATAAAATCAGGTTTCTCTCAATCAGCCGCCGGGCGCTAGTCCACGGTTTTTTTTGGCAGCTCAGCAGCACGGCCGACATCGCTCACTCGAAGATTGAAGATTGACGCAACACTAGATTCTATCGCGGCCCGGAACGGATTTCAGCAAGGGGGCCAGCACGGCCTGGACGCTGCGGCTGACCTGCTCGATGGAACCGCTGGCGTCGATCACGGTAATGGTGCTGTCGTCGGCCGCTTCACGCAGGAATCCGGCCCTCACCTGCTGCAGGTAGGAAAGTCCCTGGGCTTCCATCCGATCCGGTTCCCGTTCAAACCGCGTGGAAGCATGCTGGGGATCGATATCCAGGACCAGCGTGTAGTCGGGGCGGACGTTATCAATCGCCACTTCGCCCACCCGGCGGATCGCCTGGGGGTCCAGCCCGCCGGCATGTCCCTGGTAGACCACATTCGCCAGCAGGAAGCGGTCCGACAACACCGTTTGCCCGGCCGCCAGGGCGGGGCGAATCACCTCTTCGACCAGTTGGGCTCGCGCCGCCATGAAGAGCAGCATTTCGGCCCGCCGGGCGATCAGCGTTTGCCGGCTTTCCAGCACAATGGCGCGCAGGCTTTCGCCCAGTTGGGTGCTGCCGGGGTCGCGGCAGACCAGCACCTGGCGGCCTGACGATTCCAGCCACTCGCGGCACAGCTGGATCTGGGTCGATTTTCCGGCGCCGTCGACGCCGTCGAAAGAGATAAACATGGGCGTCCAGGATACCAGTTTGCGGCACGGAAGGAAGCTGGACGCCCCAGGAGACGCCCACCACAGGGAACGTGGAAACGACAGGAGTTGCCTGTCGCCCAGACCGTTTGCTGCCGCCGGCGCCAGCATGTGATGCTGCTTTACAAGAAACCATTCATTCTGCATACTTACGACCTTCAATCATCCTCGGGCCGAACGGACGCAGTACAGGGAGCCGCACGGATGGATCGTTTATCCATGAGTGAACTGACCACTTTTCGCTGGTCGTTCGAACAAGATGTGCAGAAATTTTCTGCGGCCGGCCTTTCCGCCATGGGTGTCTGGCGCCAGAAATTGTCGGATTTTGGCGATGACCGTGGCGTAGAGCTGTTGCGAGATACGGGCCTGCAGGTGTCCAGTCTGCACTGGATCGGCGGCTTTACCGGCAGCGACGGTCGATCCCACAAAGAAAGCGTGGAAGACGCCCGCGAGGCCCTGGAGCTGGCAGTCGAACTGCAGTGCAAAACGCTGGTGATGTACACCGGATCCCGGGCAGGGCACACGCATAACCATGCCCGGCGACTGGCCAAAGGGGCTATTGTCGCACTCGCGCCCCAGGCGGAAGAACTGGGCGTAGATCTCGCGCTCGAGCCGATGCATGCGGCCTGCGCCAGCGACTGCACCTTTCTGACGACCCTGGGCGAAGCGGTCGAACTGATCGACGATATCGGCAGTCCCGCCGTCAAGCTGGTGCTGGATCTGTACCACATGGGCTTTGAAGAGAAGCTGCTCGAACAGATCGCCGCCCTGGCCGATCGGATCTCACTGGTGCAGATCGGCGACGGCCGGCAGACGCCGACCAGTGAACAGAACCGCTGCCCGCTGGGAGAAGGCATGCTGCCGCTGGGCGACATGATCGCCGCCTTGCGACAGGGCGGATACGCCGGTTATTTTGAAGTCGAACTGCTGGGCGAGGAGTTCGAACCGATGACCTACGACCAGATTCTCGAGCAGTCGATGGCCACCGCACGTGAGCTGCTGGGCGCGAGCTAAACGACGGGCGATGCACCACCCGGCCGTCGTATCTTTATAGAAACGGCCTTTTCCGTTTGGGAAAAGGCTGTCTTGAATTGCCGTCTCACAGGGGCAGGTCGCGTTTTTGAGCGGCCGGCCTCGCGGAAGGAATTTCCTTAGGAACGCGGGAAAAATAACTTCGGTATTTTTCTCGACAGGAACCACGAAACCTGAGCAGCCCAAGCCGGCTGATCCTCTGAGCCGAACGCGCTAGCGTCGGGCCGTTCTTCGGAATGAGTTCTTCGGTTTTTGTATAACAGCGATGACGTTCAACTTTTACGTATGCTTCACCTGGTGATCAAACCGCCAATCTCTCCTGCAACGGCTGGAAGATAAAATGAGCGGGTTGAAAAATCGGCATCGCGGAAAAGGGGAACTCACGCAAAGGCGCGAAGGCGCAAAGAAGGAGGAAGAGGTGTGAGAAGGAATTCGCCACGACCCTTGTGGATGTCGCGTTTCCGATTCCTGCCAAACGGGAAAAATCGCCGAAGTTATTTTCCCCCGATTCCTTAACGCGTGAACAGTCCGAGGCCGTCAGTCTGCATGGCCTGCTCAACGGCGGCCGTATAAGAGCCTGGCGACTTCCAGAAGATATCCAGGTTTTCCTTGGAAGAGAACAGGAAGATGTGCTGGCGGAAGAACACGCCGTGCTTCCGTTCGCCGGGGACCAGTTGGCGTCCTTCGAGGAAGGCGACCGGATCGTAACCGCACAGGCCGGGCGAGTAGCGATCGGGGTCGGCCAAAAACTTGGCCTGTGCTTCCTGGCTCACAAACTGATAGGTGCGTCGGCGATGAATGGCGCCCCACTTCGGATCCGCTTTCTGCCACTTTTTATTCCAATCCTTCTCTTCGATCAGCGTGACCGGGCAATAACCGTCCAGGCAAAGCGGAGCCTGTCCCGCGGGCGGCGCACCCGTCACCGGCGCGCCGGAGCCATAACGGTTGACGACCATTCCCGACTGGGCGACTTGGGCGGCGCCTGCCGGATTGAACTGTCCTTGCGGACCGGCAGGAGGAGCGGGCTGGCCAGCCGGCGGGGCGTACTGTTGCGGTTGCTGCTGCTGCGGAGCGGCGCCGTACTGTTCGCCATAGGCGGGAGCATAGGCGGCCGGCGAAGCGCCCTGGGGCGGCTGGACGCCTCCGAAACCGGGCTGCGTCGGCTGGGCTCCCCCCTGGGGCGGCCAGGCGGCATCCCGTCGGGCGGCCATTTCAGCGCCACGGGGATCATACTTGTAGGGATCCGGCGCGCCCTGGGCGTACGGATTGGGCATTTCGCCAGGCGGCTGGGCGTAGGGATTGGCCGGGGGCTGCTGGGCCGGCGGGGCTGCCTGTCCGCCCGGGTTGAACTGTCCGCCGGGCTGGAACTGTCCGCCGGGCTGGCTGTTATAACCGGGCTGGGCGCCGTACCCGGGGGCCGGATTGGCGGCCGGGGGATTGGGATTGAAAGAGCCGCCTTGCGAGGGCGCCTCGCTGGGATTACCTTGTGGCGGATAGTTGGCCGCATACTGGGCCGGCTGAACCTGCCCAGCGTTGCCCGGGTTGGCCTGATACACAGCCTGCTGAATCATGGCCACGTACTTGCCGGGTTCCAGAGGGCTGTTACCCTGGCTAACAACCTGCCCCGAGGGGGTCAGGACGACATCGGTGGGCCAGCTGCGTACGCCGTATTCGCGCGCCAGATCCGGTCGCCGGGTGGCGTTCACCATGACCGGGATAAAGTTCGACGAGATGGCCTGTTCAACCTGGGGCTGGGGAAAAACGTTTTTCTCCACCCTTTCACAGGGCGGGCAACCGTCGCCGTAGAAATGCACCAGGACCAGTCGGTTTTGTTGCGAAGCCGCGAGTTTGGCGGAGGCAAGATCGTTCATCCATTGGATCTCGCCCTTGGCGATTCCGGCGGAGGCGGCAATCGCCACGACGGCAAAGCCACAGACTAAAGATTTGATTGAACGCATGACAAGGCCTTAAAAGGTAGCGCGAGAGTTAACCGGCTGACTCGAGCGACTCGCGAGGCGTATATACCTGGAATTAGGTTCCGGTGTCCAGGTTTATCGGCATCCGATTCGAGGAATTCCACAAATTATTCCGGTTGTTCCGATTATTCTGAAGGAAAGGGTTATCTCAACTAGGGGGGAGTGTGGGATCGATTTTGCGGGGAAAGAAAGAAATCCCCTGGAAATTCAGGAAACAGTCTGCAGGCTCCCCTTGACATACACGATGATCTCAGTAACATTTTGATAGTGAAATTTCTGACCAGCACCTTCGCGCATTGCGTCCTTCCCTAATTGGAAAAGGAATTACCTTCTCCCCTCCGAAGCCACTTCCTCGGCTGATGGGAAATTGAATCGGGTCCTGTGAGAGCCTTGCAATTCTCACCGCTACGATTCATCGCCTGAGGCAGCTATTTTGGTTTGCAGGGAGAGTCGCAACGCTTCTTTCCACTTCGTTTGAGCTCGAATGGCTCAACGGGCCTTGAGGGGTGAATTTCTGTCGGCGTTTGTCTCGTCGCAGGATCGCCTAAGCTTTTTCTTCTCACGAAGCAAAGAAGTTTGTGGATCGTGTTAAATAAGTCGTAGTGGCTAGCGCCGGGTGCGCTTCCGCGCTCTCTGCGGCTTGGGTCAGCTCTTTACAGGGTCTTGGAACGCCTCGCGTATCCAGTCCGGCGCTTTGCCTCGCGCCACAACTTTGGCGCTCGCGCCACATTTTTCGTTTGCAGATTTCCGTTTGCAGATTCCTATGGGCTTTTGGCTTTTTTCGGGCCGACTTACGCCCTTCTGTTCGCTGTTGTTATCAGGTGCATCCATGGGGAAGAAGAAGACTCGTTTCAAGCCGCAGGGAGGCCGCTCCGGGCGCGTTGGAACCAACCAAAACAATCAAAACCAAAACAACCATAATCCCAGGCGCCGTCGCCGACGCGGAACGGAAAACAACGCCCGTCAGCAGGTTTCTGTCAGCGATTATGACGCAGTGGAAAGCACCAACGGCGACACCACCATGCACGCCGGTTACGGCCTGCTGGAACTGCATCCGAATGGTTATGGCTTTCTCCGCAGTCCCGCAACGAACTACGAACGGGAACGAACCGACCCGTTTGTGCCGGGCACCATGATCGAAAAGTATCGCCTCCGGCCGGGCGTCATGATTCGCGGCTTCATCCAGCAGACACGCAAATCCCAGGGCCCCAGGGTGCGGGAAATTGTCGATGTCGATGGACTGCCGCCCGATGATTACGCCGACGTGAAAACGTTCGATTCTTTGACGCCGATCAACCCTGAAGAATGGTATCGGCTGGAAACGAAACCAACCCAGCTGACCACCCGGATCATGGACCTGTTGACCCCGCTGGGTCGCGGCCAGCGGGCCCTGATTGTGGCGCCGCCCCGGTCAGGAAAAACCATTCTGCTGCAGCATATCAGCAGCGGCATCGCCGCCAATTATCCCGGCGTGAAACTCATGGTGCTGCTCATCGACGAGCGGCCCGAAGAAGTCACCGACATGAAGCGGAACGTTGTCGGCGAAGTCGTCGCCAGCAGCCTGGATCAGGATGTCGAAAGCCATGTGCGGCTGTCGCAACTCATGATCGAACGCTGCAAGCGACTGGCCGAAATGGGCAAAGACGTCTTCCTGCTGATGGACTCCATCACCCGTTTGGCCCGCGCCTTTAACAAGTGGGTCGGCAACACCGGCCGCACCATGTCCGGCGGCGTCGATATCAAGGCGATGGACATTCCCAAAAAGCTCTTCGCCACGGCCCGCGCCTTTGAAGAAGGCGGCTCGCTCACGATTGTCGGTACGGCCCTGGTCGATACGGGCAGCCGGATGGACGACCTGATCTTCCAGGAGTTCAAAGGCACCGGCAACATGGAACTGGTGCTGGACCGGAAGCTGGCGGACCGCCGCGTCTGGCCTGCCATTGATATCCAGCAATCGGGCACCCGACGTGAAGAGCTGCTGCACAGTCCCGACGTACTGCACGCGGTCACCATGCTGCGTCGCACGCTGAGCACCATGCATCATGTCGACGCCATGGAGCAGCTCACCCGGCAGCTGGGACGATTCCAGACGAATGAAGAATTCATTCACCTGATCGCCGGCGCCAAAGGCCTCGACTAGGCCGGAGACTGCCGCCCAGCAGTTCGCAACGCCGGGCTGCTGCGACGGATAAAACGACGGGCGTTTCCGCCTGTCGCTGGCGGATGCAAAAGGCGCCATGTTCTTCGCGCGGACGAAGAGCATCACTGCCAGATATTGATCTGTCGTTTCCTGGAAGGACAGACGCCGGAAAGTCGACTTTCACTCCAGGAAAGTACACGCTCTTTTGCGGAGCAAAAGACGACTGACCTGCCATTTCCGTCACGATGGAAATCGCCGCTCAGGCGGCGAACGGCTCTTTGATCTGGGCCGCCGCCAACGTGCGGAGCTTCTGCTGCAGCTCCCGACGCTCGGCATTCCACCTGTTTTCAGACTGCTGGAATCGTCGTTCCTGGCGATCCAGTTCCTGTTCCCGGGCGACCAGGCGGGCCGCCTGTTCTTCGATCTCTTCCTGCCGTCTGACGACCCAATCCTGCAGCTCCTGTCGCTGCTCGATCAATTGATGACGCCGGCTTTCCAGCGTTTCCGCCAGATGCAGGATTTCCTCTTTCTGCTCCGCCTGGTGTTCTGCTTTGAAGCGGAATTCGTTCGCCAGTTTGCTCCGCATCCGGGCCATCGACTGGGTGAGTTCGGCCGGTTCCACGTGGCCGGACAGCTGTGTCCAAAGCTGGCTGACGACCAATCGCAGTTCGAGCGTTTCCTGATGCGTTGCCGAAACATCGGCTTCCAGCTTTTCCAGCGCTTCGGCCCGGTCATCGAGCGTTTGCGACTGCAGCCGCAGTCGCTTTCGCTGGCGATCCATTTCGTTTTCCAGCCGCTCCCGTTCGTCGGCGATTGCCTGGCGTTCCTTGGCCGATGCGGCCAGCATGCGCTGGCGTTCCAGAAGCAGGGCGGCGCGTTGTTCTTCGAGTTCGGCCAGTTGTTCGTTAAAGAGCTTTTCCGTGTCGGCCAGGCGTTGTCGCCAGAGCTCCATGCGTGAGAATGCGGCTGCGTCGTCACGCAGGGCAGGGAGCGAATCGGCCTCGGATCGCAGTGACTCGTGCTCCTGGCGAAGCTGCTCCAGTCGCCCGACAACCTGCTGCTCGCGCTCCGGCAATTCGGATTCGTGACGTTCGAGTTCGACCAGACGTTCTTCCACTCCCCGGCGACGTTCTTCCAACCGGCGTTCCACCTGCTCCAGTTGCCGGCAGCGTTTCTGCAGCGACTGATCCAGGTCGTCAAACGCGGCGGCGATTTCTTCATTGCTTAACCGACGGGGAGAGTCAATCGCAGACGCAGCGCCCGACAGATTTCCGGTCTGCCGGTCCCGCTGTTCCAGCGATTCGGCAAGTCGGGCAAGTTCCTCTTCGCGGGCGGCCAGCTCCGCGCGGATCTCGCGGTTCTGTTGTTCTCGCTGTTCGGCGGCGACTTTCATTTCTTCCAGCAGCGATTCGCGCTGGACGAGGGCCGCTTCGCGTCGCGACACGTCGGCCGACTTCTGGGTAAAGGCAATCTCGCGCAGCTCGCATTTGGCGACTTCCTGCTGGCGTGACTTTTTCAGCTCGGCAAAATCCTGGTCGATCGACATTTCGGCGGCAGTCACGGCCGCCATCCGCTGGTCGACGGCGGAGGCCGCCTCGCGGATCTCGTTCGCCCTTTCGGCCAGTTCCTGCTCATGCTCCAGGTGCCATAAACGCGAGGCTCGCATCTCCTGTTCGAACTCGCTGGTGCGGGCGTTCAGCTGGGCTTCGCGGCGATCCAGATCGCGTTGGCGATCCTGCAGGCGGTTGGCCAGCTCGCTGGCCTGGAGCAGCATCTGTTCATGGGCGTCCTCTGCCGACGACGGCGCCTCCGCGACCGGCATGGCCGCAACGGCTTCCAGTTCGGATTCCAAGGCGGTGGCGGGAGGCTGCGCCGGCGGGTGGGCCGGATCCAACCGCTGCGAGACTCCGCTTGCCGAGTCGCTGCGGAAGCGTTGCTTGCGTTCCATGAACCGAATCCTTGTGTGACATTTTTCTGGTCGTCCGCCGGGCCAGGCTTGTTCGCTAATCGTTAGAATCGTCAAACTCTGCCAGAAAGTTGAGCTCGCCTGCTTTCTGATTCCGCTTTGTGGGTTTTTCCTCAACTTTTTGCTTCTGGCGTCCGGCATTTGGACTTTTCTGTCGCTGGCGCGCTATAAACAGTCGGAAGGGCCGCGTTTTCCTGCCGGCGTTCCCTCCCAAAAGGCGGGTTCCCCGACGGGTTCACCCGGCCCAACACGAGCCCCGATACTGGATTGCGTGACGAGATTGGTGCACAATAGAAGGGATTCACAGGCGGCGGAATGGCAATTCGGCCAGCTTCCGCTGCGGTCCTTTCGATTTATCCTTCCCTGGAATTAGCGGCTGTCCCCTTTGCCTGGCTTCCCCTTACCTTCGGATGATGGCGCCCTGGTTGCCGCCGTGCTCGCGGGCGATCACGATGCCTTTAGCGATCTGGTGCAGAAGTACCAGCGTCCGCTGCTGCGCGTGGCGGCCAGTCGACTGGGGCGAAGCGACTGGGCTGAAGACGCCGTCCAGGAGACGTTCCTCTGTGCGTTCCGCTCTCTGCACACGTACGATTCCCACTACAACTTTCGCACCTGGCTGTGGACGATCCTGCTTAACCAGTGTCGTCGTCAGTACCAGCGGCGGATGCGAACGCCTTTGGTGACTGCCTGGAGCGACCAGTCAGATACCAGCCAGCCCGTCCCCCGTGAGACCGTTTGCGACAGCCTGTCTCCGCAAATCCAGTTGCTGGCGAAGGAACGGGCCGAACAACTGGAACAGTTGCTGGCAGAATTGCCGGAAGCACAAGCCGACGCCATGCGGCTACGATTTTATGGCGGCCTGAAGTTTCAAGAAATTGCCGACGCGATGGGCAGCGGGCTTTCCACGGCGAAAAATCGGGTCCGCGTTGGTCTGACGCGAATGGCCGAAATGATCGCCCAGCGCCCGCATCGCGACCTTTGCCAGAGCGACGACCCTGCCTTTGGCCCCCTAGCGGAAGACTGCCATGAACTGTGATCGCGTATTCGACATTTTAACGCGCGGCCCATTTCCCGCCGGCGAGGCCGACGATGCGGTGGTGGAACGGCACCTGTTTGCGTGCCATGAATGCCGACAGCTGGCCGAGGCGCTTCGTCCGGCCGTTTCCCTGTTCCATGAATCCCTGGCGGCGGATCAGGGGAGCGGACTGCCTGCCTACCTGGGAACGCTGACCGAACGTCCCGCGCAGGATCTGGCGACCTCGGTCCGTCTGGCCATCGCCCAGGAAACGGCCGTCCGGGCAAGCCAACCAGAACCCTCGGTGGTGCGGTCGCAACGTCCTGCCCGACAGATCGCGCCGCCCCTGCTGGGCGCGGCCGCACTGGTTTTGCTGCTGTGCGTGGGTATGAGCTTTTTCGGAGTGGGTTCCGCGGGTCCGTCTGGCGACACGCACGCCGCCACGGTCCGCTTCCAGCCCGATCGCCAGGGGCTGGCCCAGTTGGCGGCGCTTTCGTTGCCGGCCTCCTGTTTGTCGCCTTCGCCCGTGACCGGCCAGCGTTTTTGCTGCACGGAGTGCCATAGCACCGCGCGTCCCCAGCGACCGCAGATTGCGGCCGTCGCCCTGATGGAACAAAGTTGCAGCGCCTGTCATACGGGCCGTTAGCTGCTAGCTCTTCGCTCTTTGCTGCTAGTTCCGCGCACTTTGCTGCTAGCTCTTTGCTAATCGCTCTTCGCTGCGGGATTCTCGCTTGCGGTTCGGCTCAACTCGGTGGGCCGAATAACCGATCTAAACGCTAGAAGTAGCAGCTCGTCTTATCCGCTCCAGCGCCGCACGAATCTGGCCGGCGTTATTCGTCTATCCTGCGACCGATGACAACGACTTCCTCAACACAGAAGGCGCCAGCGGTGCGCGCAGGCGAAGCTGCGCTAATCGGAGCGTGGCAATTGACGGGCCTCCTTGGCGAAGGCCAGTGGACCCGCGTTTTTCTGGCTCGGCCCCAGGGGATGCCGGCCGGCGCCCCCTCGGACTATGCGGTCAAACTGCAGCGTCCAGAACGGGTCGACGATCGCCAGGCGATTGCCCTGTTCGCGCACGAAGCCAAGGTTGGCAGGGCCGCTTCACACCCTAACCTGGTCGCCATCCTGGCGGCCCAGATCGACAAACCGCCGCGCTATCTGGTGATGCCGCGTCTGGAAGGCGCCACCGCCCGCACCCTGGTGCGACGGGGACCTCTTACGGCGCCCTTGGCGTTGTGGATTGCCCGTCAGACCATGCAAGCGTTGACAGCGCTGCATGAGCAGCAATGGCTGCATGGGGACGTGAAGCCGGAAAATATCTTTGTCGCCCGCTCGGGGCACGTTACGCTGCTCGACCTGGGTTTCTCCCGAAAACTGGGCGTCCGGAACGACGAATCCCTGCTGGCCGGCACGCTCCGTTACATGGCCCCAGAGCTGTTTGTCGGCCTGGACCCGATCGGAAGGGCCAGCGATATCTACAGCCTGGGCGTGACCCTGTTTGAGCTGCTGACCGGGGCGCCGCCGTTCACCGACAAAGGGGACCAGGAGATTGCCCTGGCCCATCTGCGTCGCCCGGCGCCAAGTCCGCTGAAAACGGCTCCGCATCTGGGGCCGCGGATCTGCCATCTGTTGCGTGAGATGCTGGCGAAAGAGCCGTTGCGGCGTCCCAGCAGCGAAGAGCTTGTGGAACGGCTGCTTGCCCTGGAGATCGAAACCTTCGGCGAACGCTGGCCGGCCGCCTGACACGGCCGGCAAAAGGAATCGCCTGCGGTCTGCCAAACCGGGGCAAGGTCTACCGAGCCTCGGGTCCCGGCGGAGAGCGAACATCGGTTTGGGCCAGGCGGGCTTCTGCTTCAGTGCCGTAGTAGTCCACGTCTTTCGGCACCGAAATGCCGCCGGAAACGATCGCCTGGAGCGTCTCGTTGAGATCCCAGGAAAGATCGCTGACTTCCTCCTCCGGCACCAGCAGCATGTAGCCCGATGTCGGCACAGGCGTCGTCGGCACGTACACGCACAAGATTTTCTTGCCCGTCAGCCGATCCCGACAGGTCGACGTCACAAAGCCGGGGGCCTTCATGCCGGTATGCGGAAAAGTCACCAGCACCACCCGTTGAAACCGGCTGCTGTTGGTTTGCTGCTCCTGCAGGGCGACGAAAACCTTTCGCACGGCCGAATAAATGTGCGTGACGACCGGCACCCGCAGCAAAATCCAGTCCAGCAGACGATGCAGACGGGACTGGAAGAACATGCCAAAAAAGTACAGCAGCCCCAGGATAAACACCAAGGCAATCAGCGGAGCGGCATAGTAGTCAAACCAGGCCGGCAGTTCGGCCGCTTGTTCGGCTGCCTGGTCGAGTTTCGTTGGGTCGTACCAGATCTGCAGCGACAGCCACCGCACCACGACCGCCATCGGATCGATCAGCACATCGCGCAGCATGCGATACAGCCAATGCAAGATCCAGAAGGTAATGGCGACCGGCAGGGCCAGGAATAACCCCTGCACCACCCGCATCCGAATGAAGCGGAACACCGAGTGGAAAAAAGGGAACGACGCACTCGTCGGCGCTTCCGGCTCCGTCGGGGGTGGATCGGCTTGCGTCGGCAGGTCGGTCATCGTTCATTCTCCAGGTGTCGTCATTGCAAAACGCAAGGCGGCGCATGGAGTTAATTGTAACGCTTCCGCTCCTGGCGCAGACGGCCCCTCCGCCCGATTCCCCACCCGCAAGCGGGCACCGCATGATCGGAGCGGTCCAGTGGCTGGATGACGCTCGCACGGACTCCGAGCGATCGCAGGCGTCGCAACGGGACGCGTTTGCCAGACCGGAGCGGTTAACACTGCGGAATTCAGGCCGGGGGCGCTTCTTCCAGCGACAGCCGGGCCAGTTCCTCGGTTAGCGCGGCGACGGTCGATTCGATTTGATCGACCGTATGCCGGGAGGTAATAAAGAACCGCAAACGCGTTTTCTCTTCGTCGACGGCCGGATGCAGGATCGGCTGCACATTGATCCCTCGTCGGTTCAAATTGTACGAGAGTTGTAACGCGTTGACCGAATTCCCGATGATGACGGGAATCACAGGCGACTGTTCGCTCAGGCCGACATTCAGCTGGGCTTCACGAGCCTTGCCCAGGAACAGTTCGCTGTTGGCCCGCAGTTGCCGCACCCGCTCGGGTTGCTGTTCCAGCAGTTCCAGGGCACGGATCGCCGCGGCGGCTCCGGCGGGCGGCAGGCCCGTTTCAAAGACAAAGCCCGGGGCCGTGTACCGCAGGTACTCGATCAGTTCTTTGGAACCGGCGATGAATCCGCCGCAGCTGCCTAGCGATTTGCTGAGCGTACCCATCCACAGGTCAACCCGATCGGCCGCGATGCCGAAGTGCTCGCTCACGCCGCGGCCCGTGCTTCCCAGCACCCCAAAGGAATGGGCTTCGTCGACCATGAGGAACGTTTTGTGTTTCTCTTTGAGTTCCACAAACTGGGGCAGGTTGACGATATCGCCATCCATGCTGTAGACGCCCTCCACGACGATCAGCACCCGCCGAAAGTCGTGACGAACCTCGGTCAGCAGGTTATCGAGCGCCTGCCAGTCATTATGCGGGAAAGGGCGACGTCGGGCTCCGGAAAGCTCGGCCCCTTTCACGATGCTGCTGTGCGCCAGGGAGTCATGGACAACCAGATCGCCTGGGCCCAGCAGGTGGCCAATCGTGGTTTCGTTCGTCACATGGCCGCCGACAAACGTCAACGCATCGCCCACGCCCAGGAAGCGGGCCAGGGCCAGTTCCAGCTGACGATGCAGGGGCAATTCTCCCGCGAACATGCGGCTGGAGGATGCGCCCGTTCCGTAGGAGTTGATCGCTTCCTTGGCGGCGTCGGCCACGCTGGGGTCGCCCGACATGCCGAGATAGTTGTAGCTGGAAAAATTGATCAGCGAGCGGCCATTGATGAAGGTCGTATCGTCCGCGACGGAGTCGTGCACGTCGAAATACGGATTAGGCGCGTCGAGCGACGACAGCAGGCCCATCGTCTTTTTCAGACGAACGTACTCCGGCATTTTGTCAAATTTGCAATAGTCCGCGTAAGGTCCTTCGGTGTTTTTGGGGGCAGGGGTCCCCTGGCGGCGAGCCGCGCCGCTGGAGGAAATGGCCTTCAGTCGGGCCGTATTGTCAAAGGGAATCGGCTCCGCCAGAGGGCGATCGCCAATGTACTGTTCGATCGCCAGGGCCACTTCGCGGACGGTTTCGATCCGCTCCAGCACTTCATCGGGAAAGCGGCCGCCAAAAATCTGCTCCAGGGCATTCGCCACCTGCAGCCGCTCCAGCGAATCGAGACCGATATCCACCACGATATTGCTGTCCGCGTGCAACGTTTTGCCGCGTTCTTTGGCCAGTAGTCGCACCTGGTCCATCACCACATCCAGCACGCGCTGGTTGGCGGGAAGCGCCGGGGCGGCGGCTTTTTCGGCCGGCTTCTGGCGTGTTACAGCAGGCGGATCCGACTGTTTGTCGAACAGCGCGTCGGTCTTCCACAGGCGCCAGTCGGCCACAATGGACAGATCGCCGTTGAGGAAATCGTCACGAGTGGCGTGACGCTGGATCTTGCCGCTGGACGTTTTGGGGATCGAGCCCGCCCGGACCAGAATCACGGCGTCGGGCGGCAGATCGTGTTCGATCGTGATAGCGCTACGGATCGCGGCGATGACGTCGCCCCATTCTTTATTCCGGCTGCGTTCCACTTCGGCCACCACGACCAGACGCTCCCGTCCTTGCACGTCCAGCGCAAAGGCCGCCGTGCTGCTGCTGCGCAACCGCTCGCTGACGCCCTCGACGGTCGCTTCAATATCCTGCGGGTAACGATTCACGCCGCGGACAATGATCAGGTCTTTGACGCGTCCGGTTACGTAGAGCTCGCCCTCGGAAACAAAGCCCAGGTCGCCCGTTCGCAGGTACGTCTTGCCGTCGACCGAGCCGTCGATCTTGGCGGCGAAGGTTTCGGCCGTTTCGACGGGCTTGCGCCAGTAACCTTTCCCCATGCTGGGGCTGATCACCCAGATTTCGCCGACGGTGTTGTCGCCCACAGGGCGACACGTATCGGGATCGACGAGCGCGATTTCTTCTTCCGGCAGGATACGGCCGCAACTGACCAGCGAGCGTGCGTCGGCCCCGCCCGATTCGGCCGGCGCCACGCGATGTTGATCGAGCGCGGCGCCGTCGAAGGTGCGAATCAACGGCGGCTTGTCTTTATAAGCGCCGGTGACAATCAGCGTGGTTTCCGCCATGCCGTAGCAGGGGAAATGGGCCGTGGGCGAGAAGCCATAGGGGGCGAACTTTTCATTGAAACGCTCCAGCGTTTCCGCTCGGATCGGCTCGGCCCCGTTGAACGCCAGATCCCACGAGCTAAGGTCGATCCCTTCCAGGTCTTCGGCCGTGGTTTTTTCCGTGCACAGCTCGTAGGCGAAGTTCGGTCCGCCAGAAATGGTAATCCCCAGGCGGCTGATCGCTTTGAGCCACCGAATGGGCTTCTGCATGAACGCCATTGGCGACATCAGTACGTTCGGCCGTCCATAAAACATCGGCTGCAGCACGCCGCCGACCAGGCCCATATCGTGATAGGTCGGCAACCAGCTCAGCCCCACGCCGTGACGGGCCGGCTCAAACGAGTAGGTAATCAGCGAGCAGTTATGCATCAGGTTGGCATGCGTCAGCATGACGCCTTTGGGCGTGCCTGTTGAGCCAGACGTATACTGCAGCACGGCCAGGGTTTCATCGTGAATGTCAGGACGCACCCACTTGTCGGCCAGATTCCAGTCAGTTTTGTCAGTCGAAATCCATTCCAGGCGGCGCAAATTGGGCGCCTCGTCCAGCATTTTCCCCACGCGGGTGGCGACCGAGTCGATCGTCAGCGCCACTTTGGCGGCGGCATCGTCGGAGATTGCCTGGATCCGGGTCATGTTCCGGTTACGCCGCGGCGGATAGGCCGGCACGGGCGTTACGCCTGCATACAGGCACCCAAAAAAGGCCGCCACAAACTCCAGTCCCGGCGGAAACAGTAGCAGAGCCCGTTCGCCCTCCAGATTGCGCGCGGCCAAACTGGCGCCAATCGCCCTCGCCTGGCGATCCAGCTCGGCGTACGTCAGCGACTCTTCTTCGGTTTCACCATCGACCAGATAGCGGTAGCCAGCTTTGTCGGCTTTCGCTTCCGACCAGTAACGCAGTCGATCCACCACATTGGTAATGGGCGGACGATAGGACCCGAGATACTTTTCGATGTTCAAGGGATCGTTCGCCTCCCGCGGAATGCCGCCTCGACCTGGCGCCAGACGCAATGCTGGCGCGTTCCCATAAACTGAGGAACGGCCGGCGCCTCCTTCTTTATGGGGAGCGCGGCTGGATGAGTAAGAAGATGTAACAACAGTGTCATCTTGCTTGTTTTTCGCAGATTGCCTGGATTGTAATCCGCGAACCGCGTGAGGCCGTAGATGTTTCATACCAATTGACTGCTCTACCAACAGTTTTAATCTAACATGGGCCCAACGGTTCTTCAAACTACCGGCCGACGGTTGTTGGTGAGGCAACCTGCGACCTGGCGATACTTTGAGAACGGTCAGAACCCCCGAAAGTCGGGTTTCTACCAGCAAAAGCCGGCGACTAAGGCGGTGTTGGTTCTGCCGCCACCACACTTTATCGGCTCTCAGGCTTGAGGGCGTGAGCGACGTTGGTGGGACTTTTGGCGATGGTATGGATTTTGACAGGATTTAATTCCCTGTGCCGCTACCATGTCGCTGCCAGCCACCCACGAAATGAGGGGCGCTGGCGGAAAAGCCAGCGAACCTGATTCCTTTTTGGCTAAACTCAAAAAAGCTCACCCTTCGTCGCTCAAAAAATCTGACCACTGCCACGATTGTCGCCGCGAAGGTTCGTCTCCCTTGGGCCGGAAAGCAGATCTCAGGCAGACGACCCATCCAGGTCGTAAGCCGGCTCCAGCAGCCGCCAGATCGAATCCGCCATGCGGACATGCCCCTTCGCCGTCAAATGAAGGGAGTCCAGCGTAGCGTCGCCGCCTGCCAGAACTGCCAGCAGTACGCTCTTGGGCGCCAGCAGTACGCGGTACTTGCGGGCCAAAGTCCGCTGGATCCGTCCATATTGCGGGTACAGCGGCAACGACGGCAATTCCAGCATCACAACCTGCCGGCCCGGCGCCGCAAGAAACTGGAGCAACGCCTCCAGATCGATCGCGAACTGGCTGGCTGAAGTGGCGCCAAGCAGATCGTTCCCGCCAATCTCCACCAGCACGACCGGAGCCGTGATCGGTTCCGCCTGCGCTCGAAGCAACGCCTTGCCCGCCGTATCGCCCACATGAGAGATATCCTGCACCTGCAGGCGATGCTGGCGCGCCAGCACCTGCGGCCACGTCGGAGACTTCGGATCTCCGCCAATTCCCGCCGTGATCGAATCGCCGATCACCGTAAGCGACCGCGAGCCAGCCGGAGTCAGACGCGGCAGCAAGTGATGGGGCAGCTCGATCAGCATCACGACCAGCCACCCGATCGCCATGCCGGCCACGGCCAGCCGTCGCCATTTCTCCCATCGCCAGGAAATGATCCAGCCCGCGGTCAACAACGCAGCGACCGCATACAGCCAATACGGCAAGGCGACCGAGGCGATCACGACCGTCGCCGTTCCCAGCAAAAAAGCAAAGCTGCTGACCCGCCGCAGCAGGGCCGAGGACCCCAGCGAAGCGAACGCGGACAGCATTAGTAAACTGGCCCCCGTGAACAAGGCCTGCCCGCTTGCAATGTGATAGACCAGCCCATTCATGCCCGGGAAACCTTGCCTGCGAGACGGATCGTCCCGCTATTTATGGACGGGACGGGTGCTGATCAGCCCTTCATCGGGGCTGCTGGCCTGGGCGTACAGCCGTTTGGGAATCCGTCCCGACAGGAAAGACAACCGGCCCGCTTCGACGCCGGCCTTCATGGCGCGGGCCATGCCGAGCGGGTCCCGGGCATGAGCGATCGCCGTATTCAGCAACACGCCATCGACGCCCAGCTCCATCGCCATGGCCACATCGCTGGCGGCGCCAACGCCGGCGTCAACGATCACGGGGTAATTCGGATCGTCGCCTTTGAGGTACTCGAGGCAAATGCGGATGTTGTTCGGATTCAAAATTCCCTGGCCGGATCCGATCGGGCTGCCAGCCGGCATCACGGCGACGGCTCCGGCCTGCTTGAGTCGGCGGGCCAGAATCGGATCGTCGCTCGTGTAGCACAGCACCTGGAAGCCTTCGGCGGCCAGCACGGCGGTCGCTTCCAGCGTGGCGACCGGGTCCGGCAGACGGGTGACGCTGTCGCCCAGGACTTCGAGCTTGACCCAGTTGGCGCCGGGATTCTCCAGGTTGGTCAGCAGTTCCCGGCCCATGCGGGCATAGCGCAAAGCATCGGCCACGTTGTAGCAGCCGGCTGTATTGGGGAGCAGGATGTAACGGTCCAGATCCAGATAGTCGAGAATATTCCGGCCTTCGCCGTCGTACTGGCGTTCCCGGCGGACAGCGACCGTGACACAGCGGGCGCCGCTGAGTTCGAGCGCGTCGCGCATTTGTTCGAACGTTTCGTAGAGACCCGTGCCCACGATCAGGCGGCTGTTCAACAGATGGTCGCCCAGCTGGAATGCATCGTCGGCGGGAGCAGCGGGCGTGGGGACCACAGCGGAATGCGTCACTTGGATTATCCTCCTCCTACGAAGGTCACGACTTCGACTTCGTCGCCTTCGTTGAGTATATGGGCCGCATGTTGCTGGCGGGGAATCAGTTGCCGGTTGACTTCGACAGCCACCCGGCGAGAAGGCAGGCTCAACGACTCCAGCAGTTGAGCGATCGTCGTTTCGGCCTGTGTCTCGCGAGGTTCGCCGTTAAATAGAATGTTCAAAACCATGCCGTCTGCAGGAGTGGAGCAGGAAGCGAGCCCTGCGCCGGTGGCTAAAAGAGGTGGCAATCGCATTCCTGCCGCGAAGCCGCCTGATCCAGCCGCCGGAGCAATCTCCGCACCGTTGATGGATCCCAGCCAGGGACGCGATCGAAATTTCACCAGGCCCATTTTATTCTTGTTCCCCTGCAGCGACAAGGAGACCGCCCGCGCATCGCCGGCCGGTTATGATCGTCCGGCAGTAGCAACGACCGCCGGGTTGGAATACGATCGAAGGACCCAGCGACGGGCAAATTGACCTGATCGCCGCTGCTGTTTGCGAAGCGACTTCAAGCAAAGTGAGATCCACCATGATGCGTACTGCCCTGCTGCTGGCCGGATGCTGGCTGTTAACGTTTTCTGCTGCGACCGCCGAAGAGCCGCCGGAACCGGTGCGCCCGCTCTCCGAGTCCTGGTTCAACGGCAAGAACCTGCAGGGCTGGATGGCGGCGAGTCGGGATACGTTCGACCAGCACGGCAAAGTGACCGTGAAAAACGGCGAGCTGCACCTGGAAGAAGGTCAACCGGCTACCGGCATTGTTCGCCTGGGCGTGATCCCGCGCATGAACTATGAGATTTCGCTTGAGGCCAAACGCACCTCGGGCAGCGACTTTTTCTGCGGTCTGACTTTTCCCGTCGAACAATCGTATCTCACGCTGATCATCGGCGGCTGGGGCGGCGGCGTGACGGGCATCTCCAACTTCGACGATATGTCGGCCGTCGAAAATGAAACGACCGGCTATACCGAGTTCAAAAACGATCAGTGGTACCCGATCCGCCTTCGCGTAATCGAAGGGAAGGTCCAGGCCTGGCTGGAGGATGAGCAGATCATCGACTCCACCACGGTCGATCGGCGGCTCAACATCTGGTACGAGCAGGAACCGATGCGACCCCTTGGCATTTCCGCCTGGCGCAGCGGCGGCGCCTTTCGCAAGATCCAACTGAAGCGGCTCACCGCCAAAGAACTCAAGGCAGCCGAGACTGAGAAAGCACCCACCCCTTGAAGCAGGGATCGCTCCGCCTGCTGCTTTGCAGCTCTCAAGCGAACGCCCGATCAACGCCCGACAGACGGACGACGAAGGTTCCTGCTGATGACGAAGAAGCTAAGTATCGAGGAGATCCAGGTGGGATCCACGCGGGAGGCCACCTTCTGGACGAACCCGGCGAAGGATTCCGAGCATCGCTTCCGCGCGACGCATCTCGATGGTCGCAGGGCGCCCAAGGTCGTGCTGTGCAACGACCCGCGGATTCAGCCCGGCACGCCCTGCCTGGTGCGGATCAAAAGCGTCAGCAAGCCCAATCGCACCGATCGCGGTGCGATCGAAGTCGAATTTGAGCGGCTGCTCGACTTCAGAATTGAGGGGATGTACGTCGATCCGCTGGTTTCGCGGAAGCTGCAGATCCTGCTGGAAAGCGGGCTCAACATTCTGCTCGACGGCCCCCAGGGTTGCGGCAAAACGGTGCTGGCCCGGCGACTGGCCGAAACGCTCGGCATGCAGTTCGTCTTTTTTAACTGTGGCGCGGTGGTCGAGGCGACCGACTTCCTGGCCTCGATCCAGGTGCGTGCCTCCGACACGGGGCAACCGGTGACGGACTTTATCAGGACGGAAGTGCTGCTTGCCCTGGAGGAAGCGGCCCAGCATCCGGAACGACGGTATCTGGTGTTTCTCGATGAATTCAACCGCTGCCAGGAGTCGGCCCGCAATGCGCTGATGCCGGCGCTCGACGCCACCCGACGGGTGTTCCACCCGATCGAGAACCGCTTTCTGGAAATCAGCAACAACGTGCAGTTCATTGCGGCCGTGAATCGCGGCAATGAGTTCTCGGCCACCTTTGGGATCGACGCGGCCCAACTGGACCGCTTTGCTCCGGTGCAGATGGATTACCTGCCGCCGGAAGAAGAGATCAAACTGCTGCAGGCCCGGCACCCGGAATTGAACCGCGGTCTGCTGAAGGTGATCGTGACGGCGGCCGACCGCATTCGCAAAGCGGCCGAACTGGGCTCCGGCCTGTCGGTCAGGGCGACCGATGAAGCGTGTGTGTACCTGAAACACCCGCTCATGGAAAACGAACAACGCCGCCTGTTGCCGGACGTCCTGCAGAGCTCTTTCTGTGGTCGCTTCTCGGGTCGCTGGGACGATGTGGCCTCCGACGCGGGCGCCGCCTGGTCGATCATCCAGGCCGTCCTCCGCGAGCAGAAGCGGAAAGACGGCGACTCCTCCTGAGGCCCTTCGGTTTTCCTCTTTCCTTTTTCGTTCACTTTCCGCCAGTAAACGTGCCCTATGTTTGAACGACGTTCGCTCAAGTGGCCGATTACGGTTGGCGTAGTGCTGATCGTGCTGGTGGTGGCGCTGACCATCGGCTGGGTGCTGCTTTCGTTCTTTGGCGGGCAATGGCTGCTGGCGGCGATCGGGGCGGCCGTGTTCTGCGTGGTGCTGCTGGGCGTGGTGTTTTACCTGGTGCTGACCATCAAGGAAGTGAACCTCAACCGACGCCAGTCCAACTTTATGGACAGCATCACCCATGAGCTGAAATCGCCGATCGCGTCGCTGAAGCTGTATCTGCAGACATTGACCATGCGTCAGGTGGAGGAAAACGAGCGGGAAGAATTCCACCGCTACATGCTGGAAGATGTGGAGCGGCTGGACGCCCTGATCAACCATCTGTTGATTGCGGCCCATATCAACAAAGGCGGCCCGCTGGAAACGCCCGACGAAATGGAACTGTCGTCGATGCTGCAGCAATGCGCGGCCTCGGTCTGCATGCGTTATCGAACGCCGCCGGAAACGGTCAGCCTGGACCTGGTTCCCTGTCTGGTCCGGGCCAGGCAGGTCGACGCCGACCTGATCTTCCGCAACCTGATCGACAACGGCATCAAATACGGCGGCTCCCCGCCCCGTGTGGAAATCGTGATGCGGCCCCGCGAAGGCGGCAAGGTGTGCGTCACCGTCAGCGACAACGGCCGCGGCATTCCGGCCCATCTGCGCAACAAAATCTTCGGCCGCTTCGTTCGCCTGGGATTTGAACTGCAGCGGGAGAAGCCGGGCACCGGTCTGGGGCTGCACATTGTCTGGTCGCTGGTCCGCCGACTCAAAGGAAAGATCCGGGTCAAAGACGCCGAAGACGGCATCGGCGCCCAGTTTGAAGTCCTCTTGCCAGGACGCGCCATGGAGACAGAAACAGCCGAAGTCCCAGGTGAAACGGAGGCGTCGTAAGCTCCCATTTCGGGTCTCCCCGTTCGCCGCCTCGTCGCATCAGGCGGGGCGGTTCCTCCGCGGGGCCAGTTCGGCTACATTCTTCGCAAGTTGTCAAAGCGTCGATAATCGCGCACCTTTGCGCGGATTTACCCTGTGAATTGCATATTACGGAGATAGAAATGATGGAGAGGACCCTCGTCCTGCTGAAGCCCGACTGCGTGCAACGACGCCTGGTCGGCCGGATTTTGTCCCGCTTTGAGGACAAAGGGCTGAACATTGTGGCGATGAAGCTCATCCAGATCACCCCGGACCTGGCCAGGCAGCATTACGCCGAGCACGTTTCCAAACCCTTTTATCCGGGCCTGGAAAGTTTCATCACCGGCGCTCCGGTGGTGGCCCTGATCCTGGAAGGCCTGGAAGTGATCCAGGTGGTGCGCGACATGCTGGGCGCCACCAGCGGTTTGAAGGCGTCCGCCGGCACCATCCGCGGCGACTTCAGCAGTAGCCGCCAGATGAACCTGGTCCATGCTTCCGACGGCCCCGAAGCGGCCGCCCGGGAAATGAAGCTCTATTTTGAAGAGCACGAATCCCACGACCACGAGCCGACCCTCACGCCGTGGCTCAAGGCAATCGACGAGTAACGTCGTTCTGCTGGTTACCTCCCTTGTTTTCCAGCGTCGCGGCGTCCTGCTTGCCGCGGCGTTTTCCTTTTGGCGGGTCCGGTTGATGAAACTCTCGCTGCACGCTTTTGATTTGCCGCTGAAGCATCCGTTCACCATCTCCCGGGAATCCATCACGGTCCAGCAGACACTGATCGTGGAATTGTCCGCCCACGGCTCAAGCGGTTTTGGCGAAGCCACCACCAACCGCTATTACGGCCATACCCTGGAAAGTATGACGGCGTCGCTGGAGCGGATTCGTCCGCTGCTGGAAGCAAGTCCCAGCGACGATCCGGTGCGGCTGTGGGAAACCCTGCAGCCGGAACTTCTCAACGATCCGTTCGCCCTCTGCGCGCTCGACCAGGCAGCCTATGACCTGTGGGGCAAACTGCGGGGAGAGCCGGTCTGGAAGCTATGGGGCCTGTCGATTGAGCAGGTTCCACAGTCCAGCTTCACGATCGGCATCGATCGGCCCGAGTTCATGGAAGCCAAACTCCGCGAAGAGCCAGGCTGGCCGTGCTACAAGATCAAACTGGGGAACGACGGCGATGTCGAGGTCGTCCGGCGCCTTCGCGGCGTGACCGACGCGGTGCTGCGGGTCGACGCCAACTGTGGCTGGACCGCCGACGAAGCGATCCGCAAGAGCCAGGAACTGGCGGAGCTGGGCGTCGAATTCATCGAGCAGCCTCTCCCTGCCGACGATATCGCCGGCATGGACCGTCTGGCAGGGCAGTCCGCGCTGCCGCTAATGGCTGACGAAAGCTGCCAGATCGAATCCGACGTGGACCGCTGCGCCGCACAGGGCTTTCACGCCATCAATATCAAGCTGGTCAAGTGCGGCGGGCTGACACCGGCCCGACGCATGATCGATCGCGCCCGTGAACGGAACCTGAAGATCATGGTCGGCTGCATGACGGAATCGACCGTCGGCATCTCCGCCATCGCGCAGCTCCTGCCGCTGCTGGACTATGTGGATATGGACGGCGCCTGCCTGCTGAGCCAGGATATCGCCCAGGGCGTCCAGGTGGTTCGGGGCGAGTGCCGTTACCCCAACACGCCCGGCAGCGGCGTCAGCCTGCTGCCAGTCGAGCCGTAGCTTGAGCGTCAGGGGAAAGTTCCCAGGGTGAAGGACGATCTAACGGTAGCTGCCTGTTATTGGATCAGCGACCGTATCGGCGCAGGAAGAGCGATCTTGTTCCTCATTCCCCAGCAGTTTCTGCGCATCGCATTCCGCCGCGGCCGGTTCGTCGTCGGTGTCCGGCGCGGGCTTGCCAGGAGCGTGCGTGATGCTGCCTGTTGCGCGACCAAGGGTCGCTTCGCGCGAGAGAGCCAGCTCCTCATCGCATCGCGGAACCGGATGCAGCTCCGTTCCGTCGTGTTCGAAGATGCGATTGCGGCCGGCGTTCTTGGCGGCGTAAAGCGCCGTGTCGGCTCGCGCGACCAGGGCGGCGGGCTCTTCTTTGTCCGACGCCATCGCCACGCCTCCGCTGACCGTGACTTCCAGCTTCGACGCAATGGCCGCCCGCACGCGATCGCTGAAAATGCGGGCGCCGGAGAGCCCCGTTTCGGGCATCACCACCACAAACTCTTCCCCCCCGTACCGGGCGACAAAATCGGTTTCCCGCACGGAATCCCGCAGGGCCTGCGCCACATTCTGCAGCACCACGTCGCCCTGCACATGGCCGTGTTCGTCGTTGAGCAGTTTGAAGTGATCGATATCGAAAATGGCGATGGAGAAAGTGGCGCCATAGCGGCACATCATGGCGAACAGATTCGCCAGCGTTTCATCGAGGCCCCGGCGGTTGTTGACGCGGGTAAGCGGATCGGTGCGGACTTCCGTAAAGGCCAGCAAGGCGTTGGTATGCTGCCGCAATTCGTCGTAAGCGTGGCCTAGCTGACGGGAGAGGTACATGGTCGGCTTGAGAATGCGGTCGGCTTCGTCGCTCAGCTCGGAACAGTTAATGCCGCCTTGTCGGCGGCTGAGCCGTACCAGTTGTCGCTTGAATTCGCGAACTGTTTTCTCGTGGGTTTCCAGTCCCACACGGACCTCCAGCGATACCGACTCCAGCCGGCGAACCACGCTCCACGCGCGTCGCAGATCGCGCATGGCAGTGGCCTGATTGACGCGAATTTCTTCCCGACGACGACAGCCGATCACGTACCCCAGAACGGCGACGACCGCCAATGCGACCGGTATCGAAAGCCCCGGCAAGTTGGCGATGATAAGTGCAAGCATAGCAACGATCTAATTAGTTTTCACAGCAATGGCGACCAGATCAAATGCGTCGACCGCCCATTCCTTTGAGCATCAAAAAACCAGCAATGGTGACCGCCACCAGGATGAAGATCCATTGCTCTCGATCGAGGCTCTCGATCAAACGCAACAGATCAGCGGCGCGTGTACGTAAATAAGTAGACATACCTGGTGCTCTGGAATTTTCCGCCAACAGACCGCCGCGAGGCGCCAGCCCCAGGCAAAAATAACAACGGCAAAGCAGGGCGCTGTGCGTACAGAACGATCTGCTGCAGGAAGCATAGGTTAATACTTCAAGGCGCGACCCCGAGAGAAATGCAAGAACGACCGTCGCCGCCATCCCCGGAAGCCGGCCCAATCGTTGCAACCCTCCTCTTCCGACGCATCGCCAGCGGATCGAGGCGACTCTGGCCGACGAAAGAATGCGAGGCAACGCAGGAAAGGCGACAGCCGCCCGGCGCACGCGGCGCCGTCCGTGACTACTGCATCGCGATCAACGCGCCCGAAAGTTCCCTTACCGCCGTCGCCGGATCATCGCCAGGTACGCGCAACATGGGTCCCGTGTCAGGCAGGGACAGCCGTGCGTTCAGGCGGGCAAACCGCGACGTTTCGGCAGGGTCGTTCGTTTCCACCACGACCAGCAGTCGCGGTCGCAGGCGGCTCCGCGGCGGCATGGGGGCCCGTTTTGCCATGGCGGGGCCGGCGGCCGCTTCCTCCGCCAGAAAGTGCTGCGATTCGCTCCAGGTCTGCTCGATCCAGAAATCACTCACCCAGCAAACGGCGCCCCCGTCCTCTTCTTTTGCGACCTCAGCCGACTGGCGCAGCGATGCGGCAGGCGGATCGCCCAGGGCCGACTCCAGACAAGCGACCTGGCGCCGCCATGCCGCGGCCAGCTCCTGCCCAGGCGAAAGCTGCGATTCCTTTGCCGCGTCGGCAGCATCCGCCGCGATGAGAGGCCTGGTGTCAGACCCTGTCACCGACGCCAGCACGATTGCCCGGCGCTGCGCCGCGGAACCGCCGGCCAGGGCCGCGTAGCGGGGAGATTCGTTCAAATGCTGCAGCAGTTGCTGCACGCTCCAGCCTGTTGTCGGATGCCGCAGGTGCGGGGCGACTTCGGCGGCCGGCTCCAGCACAAAGCGACGAAACGCCATCCGTGGATGGGGAACCTGCAGCTCGAGCGTCTGCAAGCTCGCTTCCCCATACAGCAGCAGATCCAGGTCCAGCGTCCGGGCGCCCCAGCGTTCCAGGCGTTGCCGGCCCTGCTGGTTCTCAATCCGTTGCAACAGGTGCAATAAGGCCAGCGGCTCCAGGGTGGTTTGCAGCCGCACCACGCCGTTGAGAAACGCCCCCTGGCCGCCGGGTCCGCCGGCCGGCACGGTCTCGCACCAGTCACTGGAAACGAGGCGGGTGATCTGGGGATGCGTCTGCAGGGACTGCATGGCCGCTTGCAGCGTCGCCATCCGGTCGCCCTGGTTGGAGCCCGCGCTCACCAGACATTCAACGGTCATGGCAGGGCACGAATTTGCAAGGAGGGTTCAAGGCTGCCTGGCTTGACGTTGCCTGGCTTGATGGTGCCTGGACTTGAGAATGAAGCCGTCCACGACGCCACATCAAGGGAAGAAACATGATTAACAGAAAAAAAATCGAGGGGGCATCCAAGCCACGATTTGCAGCCGCCGGCAGTCGCTCCTGTTCGGTCGCCGCCCCCAAAGGATTCTTTCCCTTCACACCCATCACCAGGTTGCTGCGTGATTACAGCACACGAGCACCGCGTTGCGTTGTGAAGGAATCTGTTTTTGCGGCCTGAAAGCGACCATCGACCGTGAGCGCGCACCGCGAACCCGGAGGGATTCTGGTGCGAAAACTGACCCTGATAAAGAATGATTTTCTATCAGACACAGCCGGTCGGCGGTGAACAAGCAGCAAGTTGTTAGTTGAAGTAGATGTGTATTGTGGGAAACCAGCGACAATTGTCAAGAAGCATCTCGCTATATTTAAAAGAGATCGTGAAACCCCATTTTTTATGAGGAAAATTTGGTGGTCTCACGACGACCCTGCAGATCGCAAAGCGTTCTGCTAGCAAATTATCGCGCTGCGGGGACATCCCTCTTCAACAGGTTTTCCACACGAAAAAAGCGTCAAACATCGCGCACGATTCCACTTAGGGCAATTCCCGACGGCCGCGCCGACGCAGTGGAAAGCGGGGCGAAAATTTCTTCGCCTGGCGGCCGACGCAACGGGCCAGCTGACGGGGTGAAGATGGGTTTGAACGTTGTTTGCTCGACATGATCCACTCACCAGGCCTGCAGCTGTGGGGACCCGATCGACTCAAAAAATTTTCTCCCGCAGCGTCAACTTACTGTCGCTTGTCAAAGGAACTGGTAAATTGTGCTCGGGCTGGTTTCGCCAAACGCCGCCGCTCCCACAGCAATTGCTGTTGGGGCGGAATGATTTTTGCTTCCCAATCTTTTCCAACACTGCGGACCGTCTCCTGCAGATTCCCCCAGCAGCTTTCCCTGGGCTGAACATCGTACGCGCGACCCAAACCAGCTCCCTTGCAACAAGGCCAGGATCTGGGCCGGCAGCGCCGGAATACCACAAGGAATACACCATGAAGTGGCGAGGTCGACGCGGCAGCGATAACGTTATTGATGGCCGCTCTACATCCATGCGAGGTCCCGTCCTGGCGGGCGGCGGCGGCCTGTTGACCGTCGGCATTGTGCTCGTTGCGTTGTTCCTGGGCGTCGATCCCTCGGCCCTGCTCAACCCCAACGGCGGAGTGCCCGGCGGAGGCGGTGGAGGAGCCGTCCAGCAACGGGTCCCCGACAAACAGTCCGACGAGCGCAAGGCGTTTGTTTCCGTCGTTCTGGCGGACACCGAAGACGTCTGGACCGACCTCTTCCAGAAAAATCGCATGCAGTACCAGAAACCGAAATTGCATCTTTTTCACGGAGAAGTCCGTTCCGCATGCGGCGCCCAGAGTGCGGCGGTCGGGCCTTTCTATTGCCCGCTTGATGAAACGGTCTACATTGATCTCGGCTTTTACGACGAACTGCGACAAAAACTCGGCGCCCCGGGCGACTTCGCCCAGGCCTACGTGATCGCCCACGAAGTCGGTCACCATGTGCAAAACCTGCTGGGAACCAGCGATCAGGTGCATCAGTCGCAGACCCGCGCCAGCAAAGCCGAAGGGAACCAGCTTTCCGTCCGACTGGAACTGCAGGCCGACTTTTACGCCGGCGTCTGGGCGCACCACGCCCAGAAAAAGTTCGACATCCTCGAAGAAGGCGATATCGACGAAGCCCTGGGCGCCGCCACCGCGATTGGCGACGATCGTCTGCAGCAACAGTCCCGCGGCTATATCGTGCCAGAATCGTTCACCCATGGCTCCTCGGAGCAGCGCAAACGCTGGTTCTATCGCGGCTTCAAAACGGGCGACATGAACCAGGGCGACACTTTCTCTATTCCTTACGACCAGCTGTAGTCACGCCGCCGGGCAGGCTTCCCGTAGCGGAAAGCGTCCTGAACGCTTCTGCAGGGCGCAGCCTGGTGCGGGCACTTACCTTTAGCCGCCGGAGACAACTCGGCACAGGACTTCGACATGCAGGCTAACTTTCTTTTTCAGCTGTACTGCTTCCTTTCGATTCACACCGTCCTGGCGGCTTGCTGCTGCTGCGGCGGCTGTCTTGATCTTCCCGAGCCGGACGGCGGTTTTAACGCCCAGACGGCCGTCGCGCCGCAGGTCGATATCGATGACGATGCGGGCGGCGATCCGTTTGCCCATCCGGACGACGTCCCCGTTGACACCACCGACGACCTGCCCGGCGAGTTGAACCCGCCCGCCGGAACAACCGTCCCGCCGGTGACGCCCGGCGAAAAGCAGGACGAAGTCTCCGGCGGCAAGTTCAACCAGTTCTTTCCCGCCAAAGAACCGCCTTACGACCTGATCTACAAGCAGGAGAAGACCGGTTTCGCCCAGGCCAACCTGCTGCAACAGGGAGTGGAAGTCGCCACGCTCTCGATCTCCGACACCGCGAACGAACCAGACACCGCCGCCAAATACCTGAACGCCGTGGAAACAATCGAGGGCCACCCCTCCGCCGCCATGGGGTCGCAGGGAATCGGCGTGCTGGTCGCCAACCGCTACCAGGTTTCTGTCCGTTCGCTCGATCCGATGTTTACCCCGGAGGATCGCAGCAACTGGATTCGCAAATTCGATCTGGCCGGCCTCGCCAATCTGAAATAATCGCCTTCCGCTTCCCCTGGCTCCGGCCCGCTGGCCTTCAGCGCCGGCCGGCAATCCTGCTTTCGCCCTCTCGCTTACGAACCTGTCCAAAAATAGGAAGCCGACAACATGACGCGATCCATCAACAAGATTGTCGATGACTTGCCGGCCGTCAGTATGACCACTCGCGTTTTGGGAGCGCTCGACTGGGTCGTTCCGGGCGAGTACGTCAATCTGGTCGGCTTTGAAAACACCATCATCAAACTCACGGGAGAAACGGATCGCGCGTGGGTGCAGAAAATCGGCGACCGCGCCATTACCCTGTATAACGATCCCAAAGAAGGCTATCAGCGTTCCCTTTGGCTGTACGAAACGGTCGACTCCATTCAGGGCGTCGCCGGGGCGTCGTCGTTCATCAGCAAGCTGGCCGAATCGTTCAGCTTCCTGTCTTTTCTGTCCTGGCTGACCCCCAAAGCCGATACCGTCCAAACGATGGACTTCAGCGTCAAGCTGGTGACCGAAGTGCTGGCCTTCTGCACGCTGAACGGCCTGCCCGGCGACAGTCTGGTCGAGTTTACCCGCTCCCTGACCGACGCCCGACATGAAACCCGTATGCGACTGGCGGCGCTGGTCGCCCTGGACGGCCTGATCCCGCTGGGCCCCGACTTTATGAGCAAAGTTCTCGGCGCCATGGACCGCACGGGCGTGTCGGAATTCCAGAGCAACCCGCGCTTTGCGGCGATCAGCAAACTCATGCCCGCCAACAGCGCCGCCGAGCAACTGAGCTTTGTCAAGGAAAGCGTGGCTGGCATCGAAGGCTGGGCCAACTCGTTCGTCAAATCCACGGGACTGACGGTCGACAAAGTCGTCGACAGCCTGAAGAACCATATCGACGGCATCGAGGGGAAGCTCGATTACCTGGCGTCGTTCCTCGATATGACGATCAACTACTATGAGCACACCGGCGTGCAAACGGTTGCCCGCAGCCTGATTTCCCGGGCCGCTTCTGAGATTTAGCCCCGCTTTGCCTGGCGCCGCTTTGACGGTCCTCGACGGTCCCGGACAGTCCCGCCTGGCATGGAACCAGTGGAACCAGGGAACGCGCCGATCGGCCCCAGCCTCTCAAACCGCTGGAAACATTATCGCGATCGGTCTGCTGGCATGCTATAACCGGGGGGAGCCGACCCAACCTGTCTGACAAGCTGACAGGCGGGATCGGCCCGATAGAGGCGGTTTAACAACGCCAGGGGCCGGAACCCCTTGGCGATGCTTCAGGCGGAGAAGCGAGAGGCGGGACTATGTCCAAAGGGAACAAAGCGCATAGCGTTACGGGCCGCAGAATCGCCAGAAACTTCCAGCTTGCGTTCAACGAGCAGGAAGGGGAAGTCGATTTTGAGACCGACGAGCTGGTCATCGAAGTGGAAACCACCGCGACGCTGCAGGACGGCATCGAGCGTCTCAAAACGTTCGAACAGAAGAAAGCCTTCGTCGCGGTCACCAACCAGGACGCCCTGCGCGAAGCGCTCGCCCTGGTGCAGGGCCTGTCCATCGGCGTGATCAATGCGCAGGGAGAAATCGTCAAACAGGCAGCAACTCCGGCCCACAACGATTGAGCCCCTCCCATCCTGCGGAGCAAGACTTGCTCCGCTGCGACTTGGACCGACATGGCGGGCAATCGGCCTGCCTATTCTTTTTCCGCCGCCACCTTCGCTCGGGCCGCGTCGATCACTTCCTGCAGCTTGACAGGCGTTCCCCCCTGCGCTTTGCTGATGTCGGCCGCCGTTAAGAACGCGAACAGCTCGATCGTTTCGCTCGGCGCGACGGGCGATTTTCGTGTTTTAAAGAACTTGGCGATTTCCGTCGAAACGCCTTCGTACCCCTTGTACCGACTCTTGGGCGTAACACCTTTCACCGGCGCTTCATAGCCGTACTTGCCGGCCGGCGCCACGCCGACATCCCCAAACACCAGAGCACTGTAGCGCACGGCTCCTTTGCGGATAGCGCGATACGTGCCAATCCGGCCGTCGCCCCAGACGCCGGTAATCACATCGGCGTCGTCGGTGCTGGTTCGCGTCAGCGACACCACGCCGGGCCCCATGATCGTGTAGAGGGTCTCCACGCTGTGCACGCCGTGCCAGAAGAATTCGGGATGATGGGGCTCCGTTTTCATGCCGCCGTACACGAAACAGCCGAGCACCTTGCCGACCTCTTCATGGTTACGCATGCCGATGAAGCCGGGGCTAAAGCGGTGCTGCGAACAGGAGAAGACCGGCGTGTCGTACTTTTCGGCCGCATCAAAAATGGCGATGACATCTTCCAGGGAAGCCGCCATCGGACGGCCAATATAAACGGGCTTGTGGGCTCGCAGTGCTTGCACGGCCGCCGCGCGATGGGCGCGTCCGTCCAGGCTCATCACCATCACGGCGTCGACCTGCGCCAGCACCTCTTCGATCGTGGGCAGAATCTTCACGTTCTGCTTCTCCAGACGCTCGCGCCATTTGGGCAGGCCAGCCACGCTTTCCTCCACATCTTCGCTGCCTCCCGGCCAGGCGGCCACTACCTGCAGTCCGGCCAGATCGGGGTTATCCTCCGGCGGTTTGTGGAACAGTTGCATGAAAGCAACCGACTGGTAGCTGTCGAACCCCAGGATGCCAACACGAACCGGATCCGCCGCGTCGACGGATCGAAGACCGCAGGAAGCGGCAGCCGCGAAAACAGAAAAAGCCAGCAGACAGGATGCAAAACGAAGCATGGGCAATTCCAGAAACAGGGAAGGGAGTAATTACAGGAAGGTGAACCCAGCCAGTTGCTCGGCAAACATCAGGGGCCAAAATTCAGGGGCCAGCCGGGCAGGACAGCGTATCACCGCCGACGCAGTGGTCCCGGTCGGGCCCCGCGCAGGCGACTCTGTCCCCTAACCTAGCTGGGACGACGGCGATTTCCACCCCTTCGGGGCCGTAATTGGGGCCGCAGGGCGGCCTGCGGATTCTAGCGATTAGGCGAAATCGGGGATGCATGATTGCAGGGGATGCTCTAAAATACGGGCCATGTTTGGCGAATTCTTTACGGTTCTGCCGGGCGTTGCGAAAGTCAATTTCGTATCGCAGTCCGGCAGGCAAACGTCGCTTTCCGTAAATCGTTCGCTCTGACGGAACAGAGTTTCTGCGTTTGATCACTCGCACATTTTGATCGCGACTTCCGTATGGATCCCCTTTGATTCGCGGTTTCCGTCTGCTCAGAAATGGACCAGGAACCCAGGCCCGCCTTTCGTTTTTCCGGCTGAAGTCTGTCTGGCAGTGATCGAGTTCTCGCCCAATTTTTTTAAAAGGTGTGACGATGTCGAAAAGTATGCGTTTCCTGACCCTTTCTGGGGCGGCGGCGCTGCTGATAGGATTCAGCGGTTGCCCCGATAGCGGCAAAGTTGCGGACACGGACAAGCCGGGGACCACGGCCCAGACCGACGACAAAACTCCCGCCGCGGGCGACACCACCACGGAGCCAGCGAAAAAGCCGCCGGTTGATGACGGCGCCCCCCCGACCATGCCGCCCGCCGTTCCGGGATCGGCGCTTTCGGCGGTGAAAGTCCCCGCCAACGCCACGCCTGACGAATTGCTGACCCTGCTCATCCAGCTGGGTCAGCAGAAATTCAATCGCGCCATGCCCGGTCCTTTCCAGGACGCGCAGCACGGCCGCGTGAAAGCGGCCGACCAGTTGCTGGCCGCGCCGACCGCTACCGTGCAACAGCGCGACGCCGCCATCAACTCCAAATACGAAGCGCTGCGGATGCTGCAGGGCACCACCGGCGACATGTCGTTCCTGAAGGAAACGGAGACCTTCCTCACGTCGCTCAAGAACGACAAGGAAGAACATGTCCGCGACTACGCCACGCGCATGCTCTTTCTGCTGCAGGTGGAACGCCTGCAGGTGGAAGGAAAAACGGCCATCGATGGCACGATGGCCGAGCTGGATCGCCTGATCGCCATGCCTGACAGGAATGAGCGCACCTTCCAGGACGCCCAAACGATTGTGCCCGCCCTGCTGCAGCTGGAAGAAGAAGAACAAGCCCTCGAAGCGATGCGCCGCATTGGGCAGGCCTTCCTGGACTATCCCGACGAGCAAGTCGTCTTCGCCGCCAACGAGCTCCTCGCCCGGTACAACATCGCCCGGATGGGTTACGAAGACAAATACACCGCCGTGATGCAGAACGATACGCCCGAAAACCGGGCCGAAGTGATCGAGACGCTGAAGAAAGCGATGGCGGAAAGCCCCAGCGCCTCGGCTTTCCAGTTTTCCAAGCAGGCTGCCGAATTCTTTGAACGCCGCGGCAACTACGCCGACGCGGTGAAAGTTTACGAAGCCCTGCATCAAACCTACAGCAACCACGAGATTCCGGAATTCGCCGAAGAGGCGAAAATTACCGTCGATTACGCCAGCAAACGCATCCAGTTAATTGGCCAGCCGTTCCAGGTCGTAGGAACGACGCCCGACGGAACCCCGCTGGACTGGAACGCCTACAAGGGAAAAGTGGTGCTGATCGATTTCTGGGCCACCTGGTGCGGTCCTTGCCTGGAGGAATTACCCCAGGTCAAGAAAGTCTATGAAGCCTACCACGACAAAGGTCTCGAAATCGTCAGCATCAACACGGACAAGAAAATGGACGATGTCCAGCGTTTCTTCCGTAGCAATGAGATGCCCTGGAAAACGGTCCTGTCGGAAATCGGCGTGCCCGAAGGGGAATCGACGCTGATGGATCGCTGCGGCGTGTCGACCATCCCGTTCATGTTTGTCGTGAACCGGGAAGGGGTCGTCGTCGACATCCATACCCGCGGCGATCGCCTGCTGGAAGTGCTGGCCGAGCAGCTCGGTCCCGTCGAAGGCCTGGGCGAACCCGCTCCGGCCCCGGCTCCCGCCCCCGGCGGCGCCGCCAGCCCGCAGTCTTCTTACGAGCCGTCCCTGGAAATGGAAACCTTCTTCGTCTCGGCGCCTGCCGACGATTCCGAAGAGGCGGCCGACCTGCCCGATGTGAATCCGTACGCCGCCTCGCCCCGCCTGACGACCGCGGAACTGGTGGAATACCTTTTTCGCATGGAAGACAAGCCGCAGATTGTGCAGACCCGCGACGGGTTTTCCGACGCGGTGATTGAAGCGTCGGACCGGATCCTGGCCGACAAAGAAGCCAAGTCCGCACATCGACGCCTGGCCACGCTCACTAAATTTCGCCTGCTCCAGGAAGCTGCCGCCTTTGGCGACAAAAAGGCCGACGACAAACTGGCGAAGTTTGTCGAAGCGAACGCCGACAACACCGACAAGCAGATCGCGACCGAAGTGGAATTCCTGCAGCTGGAGCGACGCGCGCTGAACGCCAGCGACATCCCGCTGCCCGAGGTGGAAGAACTACTGGCAGAACTGCACGAATACTTCACCTCGCATAACCTGGGCGAGAAGCATCTGCGACTGGCCTCCACGACCATCAAGCTCGTCAATCGGTTCGATGACCCGAACAACCTGGAACTGTCCCGCCAGTACGGCGAGCAGCGAGAGAAGTACTTTGCCGCGTTCGGCGCCGCGTTCGCCAAAAGCGAATTCAAGCAGCTGGCCAGCTACGGGAAAAAGCTCTCCAAACCGGCCGACGGCGCACCGTCGGAACTGGTCGGCAAGCCGCTGGAACTGACCGGAGCCACAGCCCTGGGAGCCGAGTTCGACTGGGCCGCCTACCGTGGCAAGGTCGTGGTCGTCGATTTCTGGGCTTCCTGGTGCGGCCCCTGCCGCGCCGAGATGCCGCACCTCAAGAAACTCTACGAAGACCTGCAGGATCGCGGCTTTGATGTCGTTGGCGTGAATCTGGACAAAGACGCCGAAGCGATGGCGACCTTCATCGCCGAACAGAAGCTCAACTGGACGAACATCGCCGGCGAAGGCACCAAAGAACTGGCCAACAAATACGGCGTCCGCGGGATTCCGACCCTGATGCTGATCGACGCTGACGGCAACGTGGTGTCGGTCGCCCACAAGTCGGCCGACTTTGCCGCCAAGATCGAAGAGCTGCTCCCCAAAGCAGCCGGTTAGTCGCCGCCCTGACAACCTCGTTTGTCGCCGTTCGCGACCAGCGTCCAGCACCTCTCTACGGCCGGAATGCCCCGCATTCCGGCCGTTGCCGTTAATGCACCGGGCTATTTGTCGTCGGGCCGGCGCATCAAATGGTCCAGGTTAATGGCGCCGTCGCGATTTTCATCTTCCACCATTTTAAGGCGCGTCTCCAGGCGTTCCAGACGGCGGATCAGCTGGGGGATCAGCTCTTTCGTTTCATCCCGCGGCTTCGGCCGGGGCGGAGCTGGGTAATTCAAATGACGCTGCAGGGCGGCGAAGAAAAAGAGCGGGTCTTTCTTCCGGTTGGCTACGGCGATGCGGCCTTCGCCGTCCCCAAAAAGCAGCTGCCGCGGGTTCTCTTCCTCGGGATCGTCGGCGTGCCGAGTGCGGTAATTCTCACTGTTGACATAGACCATGTCGGGCAGTTCCAGGATGCCGATATTCTTTCGCACCTCGAGAATCCATCCCCGCCAGGCCTCGTCATAAAACGGATCCTGCGAGATGGCGAGCAGGCCCGGACCGTACTTCAATCGATTGCGACAGATCGATTCAAACTGGTAAAAGAACATGCCAGGCCGGGAGGGCGAGGCGGTGCGGTATTCGGCCTCCCGCTGCAGAATGGCGACGGCGGTCCGCATGTCGAAGCGGCCCCGCTCGCTTTCCGCCTCGTCGACCAGATACGCCTGGTACGCCGTAAAGTAATGCGGCAGGCGGCGCATGGCCGGCGCCATCGAACCGCCGTGGTTGAGTTCGGTCAACAGGAAGCGAATCGCCAGCGGCAGTTTCGTCGTCGCCAGCACCTCGTCGGAGAGCGCCCCCAGCAGATCCTGCAGCGGGATGTTCTCCGGCAATCGCTCGCTCAGCATCCGAAAGAAATAGGCCTGTTCGATGTACTCTTCTCGACTCAGCATTAAAAATCCCGCGGCGAAAAAGGTGGCGACAGAAGCCGCGCAAAGAAGCCGGCCTCTCCGGCAGCAGAACCGATACCGCTCCCACTGGCTAGTGGCCCCTCACAACGAACCATCAGAACAGCCGTAGCGGACTTGGCCACAAGTCCCCTTTCCTGGACCAATACCAACGCACTAATCCCACCACCAGCGATCGACGGGCGCCGGGGCCAGGGCGTGGTACTGGCGAGCCAGCAAGCCGCGTTCGTCCGCGGCAACGCGATCCGGCTCTAGCGCCAGTTCGGGCCGCAAGGAAACGCCGCCGCCTGCCGCGGTAAAAGCCCGGCTTCCCTTCCAGAGAGAGTTCACCACGCATGGCACGGTTTGCGGCGGCGCCAGGGTTTCCGTGGGCAGGGACGCTTCCTCAACCAGCACGCCCGGGTTCCAGTCCGCCTTGCCGTAGTAGTCCTGCTTGCGGAGAAAAGCGGCCGCCACCGACAGGTCGATCAGATTGCGAAACTGCGCATAGACGGGGCTGGCCTGGGCGATCTCGGGGTATTTCCGCGTAAAGGCCAGCGTAAACAGCTCGCTTGCTTTGTCAGGCCGGGCGCCGCGGGGCGTGAGCGAACCATCGGCTCCGATCAGATTCGTTTCGCACTGCAGCTGCACTCCCTGGCCCAGCAGTTCCAGCGCCAGTCCGTCGGCCGTCATGCGGACGCAGTCATACTGCGGGGTAAACCACCAGCGCTGCAAAGCCGAGTGCTGGGCTCCACTCAGGGCGTCGATGAACGTCGTCATCCGTACCGGCGGCGGCTCCAGGCCGATGCCGATCATTTTCATCCGGTAGTCGGCTTCGATCATCACCCGGGCGAAGTGCGTTTTGTCGGACACGCCGAACACGCGAATCTTCCCCATTCCCAAAGCCTCGCGGGTTCCCTGGGTCATCCGCTGGGCCGCCTGCGCCCGATCGCGTTCGGCGATGAATCGCGGCACGGTTCGCTGGAAAGCCTGCAGTCGGGCCAGACCTTCGGCGTCGGGATCGATCGAGCAGCCGATCCAGACCCCTTCGCGCCCGCCGGCGGGAAACGCCCGGAGCGCCGTAGCCAGATCCTCCAGCTGCAGAACGGGCTGCCCGGTGGTTGCGCCGACCGCACGGCCCAGGCCATCATCGACCCAACCTTCCGCGGGACCGGCGATCACAATGTCGTTCGTTTCCGGATAAAAGAAGACGTACTGCACCCGCAGCAGTCCAGCCAGGTGCTTCATCACCGCGTCGGGCTCGCGGCCGGCGGCCAGCTCGGCTCGCAGCGCCTTTTCCAGTTTCACCAGGGAAACCTTGCGCAGATCAGCCGCCGCCATCAGATCGGCCGGCATGGCGGCGCGCGCTTCGGCCAGACGCAGCGTGCGGAGCCGTCCGCCCGGGTCGCGATGCATCTCCATGGAGAGCACGCCCTCGGCGTCGATCGCGATGCCAAACTGTGGCAGCTGGACGGTCGTCGCCGCCTGGGACCAGGCCACGCGGTCGCCCAGGAAACATCCTGCCGCCAGCACTGCCGCGATGGTTGCGGCGTGAAAGATTCGATACATGATTGCCTCGGTTCCGCGAAAGAGCCCCGCCCCATTGTAATTTTCCTGCAGCAATCCGGCAAACACCCGGCAACTTGCAAGGATTAACTTCCAGATATTGATTCGTCGTTTTAAGGCAGAGTAGACGCCGGACAGTCGCCTTCCACTCCGTGAAAGGACGCGTACTTTTGCGGAGCGAAAGACGACTTTCTGCGCCGGCTGGTTCGGAAACGACGAATCAGAATCGACAGTAGTGGTGCGTCAAGTTTCAATTTTTGGTTTGGCCATTTTCGCGCGAGCCGCTGTTCCTTTTAGTTAACCGTGGCTATCGCCAAAACGGCTAATTGGAAGCAGCACTAGGGGTGCGTCAAACCATAAAATCAGGTTTCTCTAAATCAGCCGCCGGGCGCTAGCCCACGGTTTTCTTGGCAGCACAGCAGCACGGCCGAAATCGCTCACTCGAAGATTGGAGATTGACGCAGCAGTAGTTACCTTCGCGCTCCGAGCGAAAGGCGACTTTCTGCGCCGGCTCTCTCGCAAGATTGGCGAATCAGGATTCGGCCTTCGAGCGTCGCACGTTCCTACGAAGCGTCCGTCGGCGTGGCTTTGGCCTCGGCCTTGTCGACATCAACAAAGCAGGCAAAGCGGCCCTGGTCGGGACGATCGAACAGCGGGGGGACCTCTTTCTCGCAGCGATCAATCCGGTACGGACATCGCGGATGAAAGGTGCAGCCGGACGGCGGGTGCGCCATGTTGGGCGGCTGCCCTTCGATCGCCGTGAGACGATTGGTCTGGGAAGCGTCCCAGCGGGGAGCCGAATGCAGCAGGCCCAGCGTGTAAGGATGCCGCGGGTTGGCGAACAGCGGATCGGCGTCGGCTTGTTCGACGATGCGTCCGCCGTACATCACTTGCACCCGGTGGCAGACATTCGCCACCACGCCCAGGTCGTGGGTAATGAACAAAATGGCGGTGCGGGTTTTCTGCTGCAGCGTCCGCATCAGGTCGAGGATTTGCGCCTGAATCGTCACATCCAGGGCGGTCGTCGGCTCGTCGGCGATGAGAATGTCGGGCTCGCAACAGAGCGCCATGGCGATCATCACGCGTTGCCGCATGCCGCCGGAAAATTTGTGCGGGTAATCGTAGACGCGCTTCTCCGGAGCCGCGATGCCGACCAGGTCCAGCATGTCGATGGCGTGGGCGATCGCCTGCTTGCGCGTATGGCCCAGGTGCAGCATGGTGACTTCGCTCAGCTGCTCTTCGACCGTCAGGAACGGGTTCAATGCGGTCATCGGATCCTGGAAGATCATGGCGATCCGCCGGCCGCGAATTTTTCCGAACTCCTGCTGCGACAGCCCTGTCAGTTCCTGGTCCCCATAGAACACGCGGCCGCTGGTGATCTTGCCGGGCGGATTGGGAATCAGACCCATGATCGCCAGACTGGTGACGCTTTTGCCGGAGCCGGACTCGCCGACAATGCCCAGCGTTTCGCCGGGCGCCACGGCAAAGGAGACGCCGTTGACCGCCTTGACGACGCCGTCGTCGGTGCGGAATTCCACATGCAGATCTTCCACTCGCAGGATCGGCGCTGCGGCGGACGCCGGGACCGAAGGTTGCGGTTTGCTGGCAGGGGGTTGGCCCGTCATTCGCGATTCTTCAAACGGGGGTCGAGCGCATCGCGCAGCCCATCGCCTAGAAAGTTAAGGGAGAACAGAGTCAGGGTCAGGGTTAATCCAGGGTATAACACCAACCACCAGTAGGTTTCGACCGGCGTAATCACACTGACGCCTTCATTGACGAGCAGCCCCCAGGAAACATCGGGCGGTTCTACGCCAAGCCCCAGGAACGACAGGAACGCCTCAAACAGCATCACCGCCGGGATCGTCAGCGTCAGGTACACAATCACCACGCCCAGCAGGTTCGGCACCAGGTGCCGCATCACAATCCGCCCGCTCCCGGCGCCGATCGTCCGTGCCGCCTCGATGAACTGCTCGGTCTTCAGGGAGATCACCTGGCCGCGAACCACGCGCGCCATGGTCAGCCAGTAGATGGCGCCGATCAGGATGAAGAAGATTACCATCTGATCGATGCCCCAGCGATCGAGCGCTTTCGCGACCTCCTCGGCATCGAGAATGGTGATGATAAAGATCACGACGAAAATGAACGGCACCGAATACATGACATCGACCGCCCGCATCATGGCGTCGTCGATCCAGCCGCCTGCATAGCCGGCCGTCGCTCCGTAGCTGACTCCGATAATCAGCGACACCAAAGCAGCCACCAGGCCCACCATCAGCGACACCCGGGCGCCCCAGCAGATCCGAGCCAGCAGATCGCGGCCCAGACTGTCACAGCCGCACAGGGACGGAATGCAGTAGTCGCCAAAGACCATCAGACGGGCACGGATCATCTGGCGGGTCAGCCAGCCGGGATTGTGCCATAGTTTTCGAATCGGATTTTTGCTGTACAGCTGGGCCAGCTTCTCCGCCTTGAGAGCTTCCGGCGACGGCGTTTCCGGCTCTTCTTTGTCCGCTGCTTTCGCATCCGATGGTTTCGCGTCCGCTGCTTTCGCGTCCGCTGCTTTCGCGTTCGATGCGGGCGCCGCGAAGTCGCTAGCGGGCTGGGCCTGGAGCTGGCGGACCTGCTCGTCGTACTCGCGCAGCGGCTCGACCAGCTTCAGGTCCACGGAGGCAAAGCTGGGCTCCTGGTACTGGCGATTCTCCAGATCTTGCACAATCGTCGACTGCAGCGGCAGCAGCGGAGTCAGCGCGGCTAACAGCAGCATCATCACCAGAAACGCTAGCGAGCCCATCGCCGCCCAGTTCTTCCGCAACCGGCGCCAGGCGTCCTGCCACAGGGAAACGCCCCGCAGCGCACGCGCCTCATCCAGCAGCGACGCATAGCGATCGGCCGAGGGCAACGGCTTGACCGCTTCGGTAGCAGACAGGGGGTCAGACATACGAATCCGAAACTGCGAGATAAAAAGGACAGGGCCAGGCGGAAGGACTATTCCATTTTGACGCGGGGATCAATCACCGCATACGACAGGTCGACCAGCGTATTCATGGTGAACAGCAGCAAGGTATAAACCAGCACCATCCCCATCGCCAGCGTGTAGTCGCGCTGCAAGGCGGCTTCCACAAAGTGCGTTCCCATGCCGGGCAGCAGGAAGATCTTCTCGACCACCAGCGAGCCCGTCAGAATCCCGGCCGTCGCCGGTCCCAGGTACGACACGACCGGCAAAATGGCGCCGCGCAGAGCATGCCGAATCACGACCTTCCGTTCCGACAGCCCTTTGGCGTACGCCGTACGAATGTAATCCCGCGACAGAACTTCCATCATACCCGTGCGGGTGAGCCGGGCGATGTAGCCCGCAAACGGAGCGCCCAGGCACAGGGCCGGCAGCACCATCTGCCGCAGCGAACCCCAGCCGGCGGCCGGAAACAGTTGGATATCAAACACCAGCAGGATAATCGCCAGACTGGCCAGCACAAAGTTGGGCACCGCGATGCCCAGGGTGGCCGCCGACATCAGACCGAAATCCCAGACCGAGTACCGCCGGACCGCAGAGATCACGCCCGCAAACGTCCCCAGCACCACGGCGAACGTCAGCGCAAAAATCCCCAGCGAAGCAGAAACCGGGAACCCCTGCGCGACCACCTGGTTCACCGTGAAGTCAGCCTTTTTGTAGGAAACTCCCAGGTCGCCCCGGACAACCTTACCCAGCTCCATCAGGTACTGCACGCCGATCGGCTTGTCGAAATTGAACCGCCGCTTCAGGTTCCGTTCAATATCGGGCGGCGGGCGGCGTTCCGCGTCGAACGGTCCGCCGGGAACGGAACGCATCAGAAAGAACGTAATGGTAAAGACGATCCACAACGTCACCGCCAGCCAGAGCAACCGTTTGATAAGAAATGCAGCCACTTATTTTTCGATCCAGATCAGGGGAAGCGGATGCGTATCCTGGTTATGGGGGGCGAATCCTTTCACATAGGGCTTCACCATATTGATCGTGACGTACGTATACAGGGGAATCACCGGCAGTTCGTCCATCAGGATCCGTTCCGCATCGTACAGCATCTGCAGCCGTTTCTTCGTGTCGGGCTCGGACTTGGCGGAGGCGATCAGGCGATCGTACTCGGGATTGCTCCAGCCGGTTTCGTTGTTGGCCCCGTCGGTGACAAACATGTCGAGGAACGTCATCGGGTCCGGGTAATCGCCGATCCAGCCGGCCCTGGCGATAGAATAGTCCTTGGACTGGACCAACGCCAGATACTGGGCCCATTCCACGTTCCGCAACTGCGCTTGCACGCCAATCTGCGCCCAGTTCCGCTGGATGACCTCGGCCACGGAACGGTGCGAGTCGGCCGTGTTGAACAGCAGTTCCAGCTTCGGCAGGCCGGAACCACCGTCAAAACCGGCCGCCTTGAGCATGCGCTTCGCCAGCGCCAGGTCGTACTCACCGCATTGCGGCGGATCGTAACCGGGCAAGACCGGCGGCGTAAAAGTACGCGACGGCGGCTGCCCCGCCCGGGTAACGTAATCGACGATCTGCTGCTTGTTGATAGAAGCGTTGAGCGCCCTTCGAATCAGCACCCCTTTTTCCACCTGTTCGCCGTCGAACTCCACCTTCTCCCGGTTGTTGAACGGGGCTTTGGTAACGTTCACCCGATAAAAGTAAGTGCCCAGCATCGGCGAGGCATAAAAGTCCTCCCGCGTTTTCAGTTTGGGCAGCACGGCCAGAGGCACCGTCGTCGTCCAGTCCAGTTGGTCGTTGAGATACATATTCAGGCTGGTCGTTTCACTCTGCACCGGCAGCGCGTCGACCACCTCGACCTGGACGTTCTCTGCGTCCCAGTACGTCGGATTCTTGACCATGCGAATATGATCCCGAATCCGGCGGCCCTGCAGCAGGTAAGGGCCGTTGGTCACGATCTTGTCCACATCGGTCCAGTGATCGCCATGGGCTTCCACGCAGCGGCGATTCACGGGAAACAAGGGATAGAACGCCACCAGATTGGCAAAATACGGCGTGGGCTCTTTCAGCGTGACCACCAGCGTTTCCGGATTGGGCGCCCTGATTCCCACCAGCGTGTCAAAGTCGAGCAGGATAAACGTGCAGCGTTCGACCGGGCCCTCGACCGGCAGTTCCGCCCCGGGCTGGGCTTTGGTGTAGGCGACCGTCTTGCCGGGGGCTTCCCAGTCGACGCCCTGTTTGGTCTGGGGTTTGACGGAAATCTGATAGACGAAGCGTTCTTTCCAGTCGGCTTCTGACTTCTCCTTCGCCTTTTCCTCCTTCGCCTTGTCGGAGTATTTTTCGTACTTTGGCTGCGCAGGTTTCAGGATCTTCAGCACCACGCCATGGATGGTCGGTTTGGGCGAGGGGCCGGGGGCATCGATTTCAATCTCGACGCGGCTGCCGACCTCGATTTTGCTGTTGGTAAAGTCTTCGGCGCCTTCGATGTAATACAGCTGGTAGGCGTACTGCGAACCGGTGTACGGATGCAACATGCGGCGCCAGGAAAAGACAAAATCGTCGGCCGTAACAGGATCGCCATTGGACCACTTCGCGCCCTGGCGCATGGTAAAGGTGTAGGTGCGGCCGTCCTCGGAAATCGTATAGGCCGAGGCGGCGGCGGGCTGCGGGGTCATTTCCAGGTTGCCGGAAGCGTCTGGTTTGGCTCCGGCCGGCGGACGTTCGCTGAGCAGGCCCTCAAACAGGGATCGCAAGATGCGTCCCTCAGGCTGACCGGTCGATTTGGGCGGGTCGAGCGTTTTGACTTCATCGCCGTTATTAAAAGTGAAGTCGGCCGGCGGACGCTGGGCGAACGACATGGCCCAGCCGATGGAGGCGATCGCCCCCGCCAGCGCCAGATACGGAAACAGCGTGCGACCCAGATGATGCGACATGGGCATGACGGCCTGGTGAGTAGGAACGAACCAACCGACGGCGGGCAACCGCCGACGGCGGATCAGGTTTTCTTGCTGCGTAAATGTTCGACTTGGGCGCGGTCAGCCTGCGCCTGCTCCTGCTTCCCTTGCGAATCAAGCGAGACAGCCCGGCCCGTCAGGGCGGCGACGTTCTGACCTTCGCAAGCAATGGCGCGGGAGTAAAAGTGCACCGCCAGTTCGTGCCTGCCAGCCAGTTGCTGGGCATTTCCCACCATGAGATACACCTCGACCATGCGGGCATCCAGGGCGGCGGCGGTCTGCTCCGGGGCCGTGGCATGTTCGGCCAAGTCGAACAGGTCGGGCGTGTAGATATAAAGCTGGTCTTCCGCCAGCGTTTGCACTCGCGGCCATAACTCGGCCGCCAGAAGCGGATGGTCGTTCGTCCAGTTCTCCCAGACCCCGTTGCCGTTTCCGTCGGACTTGTCCAGAAAATGGGCAAGCACCGCCGCATCGTGGGAACCGCGCTGGCTGGAAACGCTCAGGTCAAAAATCAGGTCCCAGCGATCGGCAACATCGGCTGGCCGCGGCCGCAACAGCTTGTCCTTCACCAGCATTTTCGCCAGCGAGTCCGTCGCGTCCTCGCGCACCAGCGGGGTCAGTTGAATCTCCAGCCAGGGAAGTTCGTAAAACGAATAAGTTCGTCGCTCGAAGGTAAAGGGCGAGAACTCTTTTCCCGCCCGTCCGGAACTGACGATCCCCACGCCCAGCAACACGACTGCGACGCTCACCAGGAAGAACATCCCCAGAGCAAACGATTTCCAGCCGGGAGCAGTGCGTGCATCGGGGGTCATCGAGACGGATTCTTCCAAAACAAAACTCAGCGTCCAGGACGGGCTGCAGGCGATCATGTTGGATCAACGTTTTTATTGTTACCGCCAGCCCCGCGCGGAGCAACTGCGGAACCGATGGCAAAACGAACGAATCGCTGAAAACCTTTACAGGCCCGCCCGTGCGCACCAGAATGAGCCGAGTACCTATTTCATCTCCCCCGAGGGCGAACCGATGGCGGAAATAGCAGACGGCGAAACGGCGGAAGTGCAGGGCTCCGGAAAAAAGCCTTACCAGCTGAAAAACATCGGCGGTGTGTATTCCTGCAGCTGCCCGGCCTGGCGGAACCAGTCGCTGGCGATTGAGAATCGCACCTGCAAACACTTGCGAGCCTATCGCGGCGAAGCAGCGGAAAAAGAACGGGTGGGCAATGCTCTGCCGCCAGCCAAGGCCGCCAAAGCCTCCGCGAAAGCAGGCCCGCCGCTGCTGCTGGCGCATCGCTGGGAGAACGACGTGGACCTGGCGGGCTGGTGGATGAGTGAAAAACTCGATGGCGTGCGCGCCTATTGGGACGGCAAGCAGTTCCTTTCGCGTCAGGGCAACACCTTCCACGCTCCTGACTGGTTCGTCGTTGGGCTGCCCGCAACCCCGCTTGATGGCGAGCTATGGCTGGAGCGTAAAGCTTTCCAGCGGACGGTTAGCGTGGTCCGTCGGCAGGACAAAAGCGACCACTGGAAGCAGATCTCCTTTGTGATCTTCGATGCGCCGGGAACCGACGCTCCTTTTGAACGACGCATGCAAGAGGTTCGCGAAATTGTGGCCGATCAAAAGCCGCCTTACGCCAGCGCGCTGGAACAGGTTGGCTGCGACGGCCTGGACCACTTGCGGCAGGAACTAGCCCGCGTCGAAAACCTGGGCGGCGAAGGCCTCATGCTCCGGCAACCCGGGTCCCGCTATGAATCGGGCCGGTCGACCACGCTATACAAGGTCAAAACGTTTCACGACGCCGACGCCACGGTGGTCGAACATACGCCCGGCAAAGGACGCCACAAGGGACGGCTGGGCGCGGTCGTGGCCGAACTGCCGAACGGGATTCGGTTCTCTGTAGGCACGGGCTTCTCCGACGCGCAGAGAGAATCGCCGCCAGCGATCGGGAGCATCATCATTTACCGCTACCAGGAATTATCCGATGGCGGCGTGCCACGATTTCCGTCCTTCGTTGGCGTCCGCATCGACGCGGATTCCGCGGGGTAAAGTAGCTCCTCCCGAAAGCGACACGCCCGCCAGACTGCACTCGATGTTCCATGAGTGTGGGGCAATAAAAAAACGGCCGCTGAAACCAGCGGCCGTTTTTGAATTTTGAGCGTGTTGCAACGGGCAAAGCCTGCTGCTGACGGTCGACTACGGGTTGATATCTTCCATGTCGAAGCTGATGCCGTCTTTGCGGTCCAACAGGAATTCGAAGACCGTGTCAGCGTTGGTGGTGCTGCTGTCGTTGCGATCGTTTTCTACGGTCTCACTGATGAAGTGGGTGCTGCCGTCGCAGAAGACGAACTGGGCGCCACGACCATGCAGGCTGCTGTAACTGACCGTGGTGGAAAGCTGGTTGATGGCGCGATCGCCGCCGGCCAGGCAGTAGTTACGATTCCAGTTGGCCGTGGCCAGATTCGTGGAAGACAGCAGGGTCTGGTTGTTTCCATAAGGAGACGCGGCGCCCCACAGCGTTCCGGTGCCCGTGCTACGGGCCCGAGTGGCGCGTTCGCCAGCGAGAATCGTATTGGTGGTGCCGTCGGTGATGTCGCGGATCTTCAGTTTGCCGTAGGAGCTGTTGAAGAGGACGCCCGTTGCAACGGTGGCGCCGACGCTATCCAGCCCATATCGCTGGCAGTTGCCGACGTAGTTGGAGCGGGTCTGGATAAAGCCATCCAGCGTGCGCGAGGTCGGTTCCGCGTCGGTGGGGCACATCAAAACCGTCAGCGGCTGGCTCAGACGAGAAATCTGATCCGCCGAGGGAGTGGCCAAACCGTTCCAGATGTAAGCATAAGCGGTCGGCTGGATCGTATCGTACATGGTGGCAAGTTCCATGTACGGCAGAATCTGGGTCGTCCAGGAGTAGCCATTCAGAATGGCGCCGTTGGCCGCAGCGGCACTCGTCAAACCGTTATCAACGATACCGGCGGGCAGCTTTTGATGCTGATCGATGAAGCCGTGAACACCCAGGCCCACCTGCTTGAGATTATTAATGCACTGCGAGCGCCGAGCAGATTCACGAGCCGCCTGAACGGCCGGCAATAACAATGCAACCAATACACCAATGATGGCGATAACCACCAGGAGTTCAACAAGAGTGAAACCATGCCGGCGTTGTGCCATGCGAATTCTCCGAAGAGCGAGAGGAAGGGAGGGAAGGAGGGAGGGAGGGGAGAGGCCCCATTACCTCTTGATTGTAAACAGCGCTTGTTTTTCTGCAATCGGGAAAATAAAAATATTTACCGATCTTTGCCGAGAAAACACTTCTAGTTCTTTTGGGCCAATCGCCACCTGCCTTCAGGTGACGCCGCCTGCTCAACCGAGGGAAACCCAGATTACGGGTTGATATCTTCCATGTCGAAGCTGATGCCGTCTTTGCGGTCCATCAGGTATTCGAAGACGGTGTCAGCCGGGTAGGGCGAGGGCGAGCTGGTGTCAAGTTTATCGTTCTCGACGGTCTCACTGATGAAGTGAGTACTGCCGTCGCAGAAGACGAACTGGGCGCCGCGGCCGTGCAGGCTGCTGTAATTGACCGTGGTGGAAAGCTGGTTGATGGCGCGATCGCCGCCGGCCAGGCAGTAGTTGCGGTTCCAGTGGGTCGTGGCGAGATTCGTGGTCGACAGCAGCGTCTGGGCATTTCCATAAGGAGAGGCAGCGTTCCACAAGGTTCCGGTGCCCGTGCTGCGAGCCCGTGTGGCGCGTTCACCGGCTAGAATCGTGTTGGTGGTGCCGTCGGTGATGTCGCGGATTTTAATCTTCCCGTAAGAACTGTTGATGAGCACGCCCGTCGCGTAGGTCAAGGTCACGTTGTCCAGTCCGAAACGCTGGCAGTTGCCGACGTAGTTGGAGCGGGTCTGGACAAAGCCATCCAGCGTGCGCGAGGTCGGTTCCGCATCGGTGGGGCACATCAAAACCGCCAGCGGCTGACTCAGACGAGAAATCTGGTCCGCAGAAGGTGTGGCCAGACCATTCCACATATAAGCATAAGTGGTCGGCTGAATCGTGTCGTACATGGTGGCAAGTTCCATGTACGGCAGAATCTGGGTCGTCCAGGAGTAGCCATTAAGAAGGGCGCCATTAGCGCCGGCAGCGCTGGTCAAACCGTTATCGACGATACCAGCGGGTAGCTTCTGATGCTGATCGATGAAGCCGTGGACACCCAGGCCCACCTGCTTGAGATTATTAATACACTGCGAACGCCTCGCAGATTCACGGGCAGCCTGAACCGCCGGCAATAAGAGTGCAACCAACACACCAATGATGGCAATGACCACCAGGAGTTCAACAAGAGTGAAACCTTGCCGGCGTTGTGCCATGCGTATTCTCCGAAAAGCGAAAGAAGGGAGGGAAGAGAGGGTGGACCCGCACCCCGATTGTAAATCCCTCTGGCTTTTCTGCAATACGCAAAAATCTACAGATTTTAAATATTTAACGCCGCCCGCTAGACAGTCACCTCCGGCCCTGTGGGAGCAGGCGTCGCCTGGGGTCAGGCGACGCCGCTTGCAAACATGCTCAAACCCGATTACGGGTTGAGATCTTCCATGTCGAACGAGATACCGTCTTTACGATCCTGCAGGTACTCGAACACGGTATTACTTACGTTGTGCTGCACATCGTTCTCCACCGATTCGCTGATGAAGTGGGTGCTGCCGTCGCAAAACACAAACTGGGCGCCTTTGCCATGCAGGCTGGAGTAGCTGACCGAGGTCGAGTTCTGGTTAATGCGTCGATGTCCGCCCCCAAGCACGTAGATCCGATTGTACTTTCGCTCCGGAGTCGAACCCGAGCTACGCGTATCAATCAGGTTGCCGTAAGGCTTGGCAGCTCCCCAAAGGGTGCCAGTACCCGTGCTGCGGGCTCGGGTGGCTCGTTCGCCCAACAAAATCGTATTGGTCGTGCCGTCCGTAATGTCGCGAATTTTCAGCTTGCCATAAGAACTGTTAAAGAGCACACCATTGGCGTTGTTAGCACCTTCGTTATCAAGCTGTTTCTGCTGGCAGTTGCCGACATAATTGCAACTGGTCTGCACATAACCGTCGAACGTCTGGGTGGTACTCTCCGCATCCGTCGGGCAGATGAACACGGGCAGAGCCTGACTAAGTCGGTTTTTCTGATCGGTACCCGGAGTGGCCCCACCAAAAATGTACGCATAGGTCGTCGGCTGGAGCGTATCATACATGGTGGAAAGCTCCATAAAGGGCAGAATTTGTGCCCCCCAGCTCCAGCCATTCAGCACGGCGCCATTAGCTCCCGACGTGGACGAAAGCAGGTTGTCGACGACACCAGGAGGCAGCTTCTTGTTTTGGTCAATAAAGCCGTGGACGCCCAGGCCGAGCTGCTTCAGGTTATTGGAGCACTGCGAACGCCGAGCCGCTTCCCGGGCAGCTTGCACTGCCGGCAGCAACAACGCAACCAGGACGCCAATAATGGCAATCACAACAAGCAATTCGACCAGGGTAAAACCCTGGCGTCTACGATCTGAAGTCATAAAACGCTCCGATGGAGAAGAGATAAGCACAATGGAAAAAAATTAGCTTAGGGAAAACCGCCCGAAGGGGTGTTCGCTGCTGACGAAGTCAAAAGATGAGGTAGAGAAAAGATTCAATTCACATCTTTATAACAAACCATCCGCTTATGCTCAAGAAAATAACCAAAAAAAGTTCTTTCCCTGCCCGCCAGAGGCTTGCGAAGGGCGTGCGTCGCTCTTCTTAAACGACACACCTGAAAGACTTTACGTGAAACCTGCTTGCGCAAATCCCGCCGCAGGAGCTTTGACTAGCATCCTGCGATTTGGCCTTAACGTCTCCATGAATGAGAGAGTCTGACCCTCAAAACCGCCTGGCAGACGAGCGTAATGACGCCCATCCTTGTTTACGGGTTGAGATCTTCCATGTCGAACGAAATACCGTCTTTACGGTCCTGCAGGTATTCAAACACGGTGTTAGTAAGGCTGTGATTCGCATCGTTCTCGACCGATTCACTGATGAAGTGCGTGCTTCCGTCGCAGAAGACGAACTGGGCGCCTTTGCCGTGCAGGCTGGCATAGCTAACCGTAGTGGAGTTCTGGTTAATCCGACGATGGCCGCCCGCCAGCAGGTAGATCCGGTTCCACTTATGCGTGGCTTCCGGGGCCTGGGCATTCGTACTTCGCGTGTCAATCAGGTTGCCAAACGGCTTGGCGGCTCCCCACAAGGTTCCGCTTTGCGTGCTGCGACTCCGCGTGGCTCGCTCGCCGATCAGGATGGTGTTGGTAGTGCCGTCCGTAATGTCGCGGATTTTCAACTTGCCATAGGAACTATTGAAAAGCACGCCGTTCGAATAGGACAGGCTGTCGTGATCCAACTGCTTTTGCTGGCAATTGCCGACATAATTGCAACTGGTCTGCACATAGCCATCGAAGGTTTGGGTTTGATCCTGGGCATCGGTCGGGCAGATGAAAACCGGCAGAGCCTGATTAACGCGAGCCTGCGCCTGACTGACCTTCCAGCTGGGGAATCCGGTCATTATGTACGGGGCCTGGGTGGGCTCCAAAGTATCGTACATGGTCGTGAGCTCCATGTACGGCAGAATCTGAGTCCCCCAACTCCAGCCATTCAAAATCGCGCCGTTGGCTCCCGATGCTGACGTCAAACCGTTGTCGACGACCCCGGGCGGCAACTTCAGGTTCTGGTCGATAAAACCATGCACGCCCAGGCCAAGCTGCTTCAGGTTATTGGAGCACTGCGACCGCCGCGCCGCTTCGCGTGCTGCCTGGACCGCGGGAAGAAGCAAAGCAACCAGCACGCCGATGATGGCAATCACTACCAGCAGTTCCACAAGAGTAAAGGCGTGTCGTTTACGGTCCAAAATCATAAGGTGACTCCCTGAGAAAGACGCAGGCAATTCGCCAGAAAGGCGAGAACCACTAGTCAATAGATAAGACGGTGACGAGATTATTTCAGCGCTTTATAACATTTAACCATCTTTCCTTCAAGGATTTTATCATTAAATTATTTTTTAATTGCATTGCCGCCCTGCCAGACACGGATGACGATTACGTTCGACGCCAATTTTCAAGAGACTTCCCGCCCTGGAAGGGTAGACAGCCTGCGAGAAGGCACACGGCCCAAAACCGCTAGCGGCTGCGCCAGATCTGGTCGCGGGGAATGGCCAGCTCGCCAAGGCGGGAAGAAATCTCGCCATAGAAACGCTGGGCGTCGACCGGATATCCGGCCGTCGGTTTAAGTTGCGGCAACTGCTGCTGCCAGAAGGCGTTAAACGCCAGCATGGCGACCTCTCGCAGGTACTTGCACGCCATCGAAGCCAGAGCCGAGGGCAAGAAACTCTCGCCGCCAGCGGCAAACCGCGCCGTAATCCGGCGTTCCGGCGGGCCCAGTTGATACACGCTCGCCGACCGACTCTCCCGCAGCACCTGCACCCAGTCCGCTGCAAAAGCGTCCTGCAGCAAGGCTGCATACCGGTTTCGGCCGCCGTGCTTGTCGCAATACAGACCAATCGCCGTGTTTTCCAAAGGCGCCATCAACGAGCGGGCCAGCTCCAGCGTGGCCGTCGAAAGCAGCGTCGCCTTGTTCCCCAGCGCAGAGACCGCCGTATTGAACGCCGCGGGAAAGATCGCCCTGGCGCGGAAATCCACCAGTTCTACCCCCGTTCGCTCCGCCAATTCGGACCAGACCCGGGCCATATCGACCGTTTCCGCCAGAGGCAGATCGACCGGCACCGCCAGGCGAAACTCCTCATGCCAGGGGGCCGCCATTTCGTCGGGAGTACAGGCGCTAAACGCGGACCAGAGCGAATCCCAGTCAGCAGCCGGTCTGCCCAGCGCATGCAGGGCCGGCAAGACGCCCTGTTCCAGCCAGCGCAGCCCCGAGCCCCGTTTATATAAGGCTTTGGAGTCGGCGACGACAATTCGCCCAGGTCCCGCGGCGGGTGAGCGGCGAATAAACCCAGCCAGGCGTTCATCCAGCTGATGATCCAGCTGGGCAATATCGGCAGAAGAGTTGCCTGGCAAGTCGTCGGAGGCGTCGCCCAGGAGCAGATCGTCGGGCACGCGCCATAAGGTAGCGGCGATCACCAGCGGACCCAGGTTGGGGCCGTAGCCCGCTTCATCGGTCCCCAGCAGATAAGCCAAAAATCGCCACTCTCAATCGCGGTTAACCGAACCAGCCTTTTTTCTCAAAGGCGGCAATTGCCTTGTCGACGTCGGGATGAATGTCGAGAATTTTGTTCAGCCGCATCAGCTTGAACACTTCCAGCACATTATCGCAAATGTCGCACAATTTCAGTTTGACGTTCGTTTCCTTGCACTTTTTGTTCAGCAAAATGATCTTGCCGATCATCGCCGACGACATAAAAGTAACGCCTTGGAAACAGACCAGCAACTTGCCGGAACTGGCTTTGGCCACCATATCCATCAGCTCTTTGCCGATTTGCTGGATACGGGCTTCGTCAAGGATTTTAGCTTCGTTGAAGTAGACGACGACAATGTCGCCGTTCTCTTCGGATCGCAATGAAGACACTGCTCATTCCTTTGCGAGAAAATTCCGACCGGGCAAAGTGATCAAATTATAACAAGTCAGCGGGGCGTTGGAAGCCTCCCGCCGGCGGGGCAAAAAGGGCCGTGCGTCCCGTTTTCAAGGCGAACCCGCAGCGACGCAACTCCCGTCGCCCAGCCGTTATACCAGCAAAACTAACGGGAAACTTCAGCCGAGTAATCTTTCCCGGCTCGAGCAGCCAGAATCACCAGCACCAGGCCGACCGCCATCAAACCTGTGGCCGTATAATACGGTAATCGGATCCCGCTCATCAGCAGGGGGATCCCCATACCAGAACCAAAAATCCGGGCCAGCGAGCTTACGCTCTGTCCCACGCCCAGAATGGCGCCTTGCTGTTCGGGGTCGCTGCGGCGGGATAACAGCGAATTCAGCATGGGCTGCATGAAGGAAAAGCCGGTCACCACCACTGCCAGTGCGACATAGAACACCTGCCAGGATTCCCAGTCAATCGCCAGGAGCAGCAGACCAAAACCGCAGACCTGGATCAGGGCGCCCGACGCCGCCAGCACCCCTTCGTTCATCCGCCCCGCCAAACGCCGGACCAGACCGCCCTGCACCAGGGCCAGGGTGAAACCAATGTAAGCGTACGTCAAACAGATCGTCCGCCACTCAAACTTAAACGGGCTCTCTGGCGCTTTGTCGTACCCTTTCATCAGCAGTGACAGCGTCGTTTCAAAGTTGGCGAAAGAGAACACGCAGACAAACAGCGCGAGCAGAATCAAAGCAATTGACGGCGTGCTCATCGCCATGCGGAACGCCTGCCAGTCGAAGATCTTTTTCCCCGCCTTTTCACTGTCAGGCTGCAGCGACTCCGGCAACATCAGGTACGCCAGCACCAGCCCAACCAGCGACAAACCGGCCGCGACAAAACCAGGTTCCGGTCCCGGATTCCCCTCCCCACTGGGCACCGCCAGAAAACCCAGCAGCGGGCCAAAGGTAAAACCTAAACCAAACGCCATGCCAATCAGGGCCATCCCCTTCGGCCGCGTTTCCAGCGTGGTGGTATCGGCAATATATGCTTGGGCCGTCGAGATCGTCGCCCCTGCAATGCCGGCCCCAATCCGGGAGACAAACAGCAGGATCAGCCCCAACTGCACGCGCGAGGGATCATCGGCCACCATCGCCGCCACGCCAAACAGGGCATAGAACACAACCGAACCCGCCAGCCCCACCATCAGCACGGGACGTCGACCAATCCGATCCGACAATCGCCCCCATAATGGGGCAAAGAAGAATTGCATGATCGAAAAGCTCGCCATCAGCAAACCGATCATGATCCCCGAGTCATCGGTCGAGAACTGTGTGGCGTACAGCGGCAGCAGCGGCAATACCAGGCCAAAACCCAGCAGGTCGATAAACACGGTCACAAAAATCACCAGCAGCGAACCCTTGCGGGTCGAGGCGCCGGCGGACGAAGAACTCGAAGTGGTCATCGCAGACTTTATATCCAGGGAAAGGCGGGACAGATCCAGGCAGGACGGGACGAGAGATTGCAGCTGCCGGCAGCTTGCATCACGAAAGGCGAGGCACGGCGATTTTTCCCAGGATCGCCCGGCTGCCTATTATTCTTCGCAAACCGCGCAGCGCCCATAGGACAGACGTCGACCAAATTCCCGTACGCCCCCGCCCACTCCTGCGGGACGAACCGCTAATTCCGCGGACCAAACAGTTGCTGCAGGCCGCGATTGACGCCTTCTTCCAGCAGCTGGTTGGTCGTCCCCTGCAGCATCTGCTTGCCCAGATTGGTCAGCGAGCGGCTGTCCAGGGACGGCTGTTTCAGCGTACCCTGCACCGGCAGCTCAATCGACTTGCCGCGCAGGCTTTGCGCCAAAGGCGAATTGCCCAGCCAGTTGTCCGCCACCGGAATCTGCGCGACCAGCGACAGGGTCTGGTCGAACCCGACGGATCCCTTGGTGCGAATCTGCACGTCGTCGAACTGCATCACCAGGTTCTCATGATAGACGCGTCCCTGGGCCAACTGGAAGTTGATCGTCTGCTCCGCCAGCGTCAACTGCCGGGACGACGTCCCCGTCGACCGGCCAGGAAACGTTTGCTGTTTGGCGACCGCAATCAGTTGATTCGCCGATCCCATCAGCTGCTGCGCCAGCGGCCCCGGCCCCACCTGGGCCGAGTGCACCAGCAACTGCCCCTGACAGGAGCCCGCCACCAGATTCGCCACAGGCAACGCTGCTCCCTGCAGGTTGACCGAGAACCGCCCCTCGGCCACGGTCGAATCGGCCAGCAACGGAGCCACATATTTCAACCAGTGCCGGCACATGGCCGGCGACAGCCGCACCTTTTCCAGCAGCGCTGTCTGCCCCAGCACCAGCATCGTCGGCGACGCGTTCAGCTGGATCTGCGGAGCCGCCCGCAGGCGTCCTTCGCTCACCGCCACATCCAGCGGAGCGACGTACACCGTCCCTTTTTCCAGTCGGGCCGTGAGCTCGCCCGGGCCAAAGATCATCCCTTCGATCGCGGCCGAGGTCCATCCCAGGCCGAACGTCGCCTGCAGATCGTCATGCACCAGCTGGCCCAGCGCGTTCTCTCCCGGCGCGCCAGATCCCGGCGTGCTGGCCTCCGGCAGCAGCGGCCCGCGCAGACTGAAGTCGCGGACCCCTTCGCCCTGCAGATCAAAATCCAGTCCCATCAACGGCTTGAGTTTGGTCGCGACCCGGGCCAGGTCATAGTTGATTTTTCCCGCCAGCTCCGCCTGCGGACTGGCCGTCAACTGCGTGACGCGTCCCGCCGCCGCCAGGCTCAACAATTCGGCAGCCAGGTCGCAACGTACAATCTGCAGGCTGTCGCCCTCATGATGGTACTGGGCCTGGCACGAAGCATTCACCTGCGGCTCTTGCCAGACGGTCATCCAGCCCGCGGCCGCGCTCACCGGCGTAACCACGCCCGGAGCCGGAACAGTGCGGCTCATCAGCACGACCTGTTCCAAATGGTTCCGGCAGTCGGCCGTCGTGATGCCGTCCCGCTGGCTCAGCTGCACCTCTCCCGTCGCACTGCCGTACGCACGATAGGTCGGCGCCGCAGCGCCAGCCAGGAACCAGTTCGATACCCGGGCAATGTCCGCCCGATACGCAACCTTCCCCGCCAGACCCGGCAAGCCGGGGGCCGATTCCACCTGGATGTCGCTGGCGCCCAGCGACAGGGCCGAACTGGCCAGTGTCGCTTTCAGCAGCGACAAGCTGCCGCTTCTCGTGTCCCAGGAACCCTGGCCGGTCGCTTCCACCCGGGGTTCATCGATCGTCATCCCGCCGCCAGCCAGGTGCAGCCCGTCGACCGTCAGTGTCCCCTTGGCAAAATCCCCGCGGGACAGCGTCAGCCGTGCTTCCGTCGAGCCATTGACATTGCCGCGCACATCCCAGCCGGCCAGATCCACAAACGATTGCGCCCGATCGGCCCAGCGGGAAAGCTCGCCGCCCAGCTCGCACCGCACCAGAGCGCTCGAATCGGCCTGAGGCGAGGCAATCGGCTCCAGCAGCGTGACCACCAGCGCGTCGCTGGCTGACTGGATGCGCAGCGCGGCCGTGTCAACACGTGTCACTGCCGCCAGGGTCGCCTGGCCCGTCGCCGCCAGAGTGAGCGACAACTCATCCTCGTTCCAGGGACGTACGCCCGGGGCCGCCACCGCCAGACGCAGCGCCTTGCCGGCCGCGTTCACTGCGATGCGGCCGTCCGCTTCCCGCCGCCAGGAGGCGTCCATATCGACCGTTCCGCCCAGGTTCACGCCCGTCAGATCGATAAACTGCCGCAGTTCGTTCGCCAGCTGGTCCAGGCTGCAGTTCATGCGAATCTGCCCGCCGGCCAGCGTCCCTTCTCCGGTCGCCGTGAGAAAGCTCGAGGTGCAATCCAGCTTTTCAATCGTCGGCCCCTGTTCCGTCTGCCGGGCGATCGCCGTGAGATGAATCGGCTTGTCCCAGGTCACCGTCTGCCCCGCCTGCAGGGCCGTCAGCTGCGATGTATGCAGCGAGGCTTCCCAGCGACGCACCTGCTGCGCGTCGTCCTGGCTGGACAGCGTAAAGTCGACCTCGCCGGATGTCAGCTGCAGGTCGTTCCGCATCCGCAACAACTGCGGCGCGGCGGCCGCGACCTCGGCGATATTCAAGCGTCCCTTCAGCCCAAAGTTGTCCTGCTGCAACGCCCGCACCAGATCCTCGGTGGTGAACGCTCCCAGCCGTGTCGAGCCGGACGCCTCCACATGGCCCAGCGAAGAATCCAGCACCAGATTGCTTGCATCCAGCCGCCCCTGGCTCCACTGCAGGGCGCCGCGCAGATCCAGCGCCGCCGTTTGCACCGGCGTCGGTCCCCACCAGTCCGGGGCCGCGATGCGGATCGCCTGGCCGTTCAACTGTTCAATATGCAGCGCCTGCTCGGCGCCGTTTTCCTCCCACTGATAACTAAGCTCGCTCGACAGCCGTCCCGCCGGAGCGACCCGGTAGCCGACCCGCCGCAGCAGTCCCTCGGCCGCGGCCAGCGGCAGTTGATTCGTCTTCAGCTTCGCTTCCCCGGCGCCAAATCCCTCCGGATCCGGATTCCAGGTGAGCGTGCAATCCAGATCGCCGGGCGGTTCCTCGCCGCGCTGGGCCGAACCGGCCAGACGGCCCTCAATCGTTTCCGCTTCCAGCGGCATATCCAGGCCAGCCGTGACTTTTTCAAAACGCCAGGCGTCGTTCGTGGTCGTATCCAGCAACTCGATCACCCCGTCGGTCAGGGCGATCTGAAAGCCCGGCAGCGGGCTATCGCTGTCATCGCCTGCCAGCAGCGAAGCGAACGCATCTTCCAGATTGCTGCCGTCCGCCCGTAACTGGCAATGGAGGTGCGGCTTTTCAATCGTCAGCACGCCCAGGTTCTGGCGATTGCCGATCAGCTGCCACAGGCTGCGGTCGCACGCGACGCGTTCGGCTTCCAGCAGTGGATTGCCCTCTTTGTCGACGAACTTGACGCCGCGGAATTCCGCCGACGTCACCCAGCCGAGCGACGCGGAATCCATCGACGCCTTCCCCTCGAAACCGGGGATGGCCCAGCCCACCAACTGCTCTCGCAGGGACGTTTTGGCGACGATCGTGGGCGCCCAGCCGATCGCCAGGATCGCTAACAGGAGCACGCCGCCCGCGAGTCGGTTACCTCGACCGGCGAGCGTCGCTTTGCTACGTTTTTTCTTCGCCATCGCACAACCATCCCTGGACAAACGGGAAAGAACCACGCCCCTGGAGCAAGCGTCGCACATCACCATCAAAACGAACCCGGCCAGAATCGCCGACAATTCCATTGCCGACGTCGGCCGAGAGAAAATCGGGCGAATTGTAGAAACCCTCGCCCTTCACCGCCAGCCCAGAATATTCCCCGCTAGCGTGCCGTCAGCCAGCAACCGCCCCCCAGAGTCACCGGACGTGTCCGAAAGGAGAAAGGCAGTCGCCCGGAGGAGGGCGGCCGCAACGGCCTGGGGTTCAGCGGCAACGCACTCTTCACGCCGCCGGCGAGAAACTCGGCCGGCCGTCCTGCGGTGCGGATTGCCATCGGGCGGCCGCCTTGTTAAATTCAGGAGGAACGCGAGAGTGGCGGAATTGGCAGACGCGCTGGATTTAGGATCCAGTGCCGCAAGGCGTGCAGGTTCGATTCCTGTCTCTCGCATTTCACTTCGAACGAACGACCTGCGGCCCCTCGCCGTGGGTCGTTTTTTCGTAGCCGCGCGGCCGATTCTCCAAGGCGACGCCATCTGCCGCGCCGCAAGCCTGCGGATTTCCCAGCTAACGCCTGCCCTTTTTGGTCTTTCCGCCGAGGAATGCTGCGATAAGCACTGTTCCCCCGGCAAAGCGAAGACCGCCTTCTATCGCGGCAAGATTTGCATGGCCCGCCGCCACCCGCCCCGGTAAAGTCTGGGTGGCCCCGTTTGTTAAACTTTTATCGTTGCGAGTGATTCTAAAATGAAAAACTTACTTGACTCGTTCACCAGTGTTCTGCTTACTTTGGCAGTTATGACTTGTAACTGTACATCTCTTGTGCTTGGAGACGAAGGCTCCCCGATTGTGTGCAATGATGAAGGTCTAGTATTTTCGGTTTCGGTGTCACCGAACGGACAGCATGTGGTTACAGGCGATAGTACGGGGAGAATTAGCTTTCGCAGTCTTGATTCGGCTGCGGTTCAGTGTTCGCACAATCTGCACCACGGACGGGTCAACTCAATTGCGTTCTCTCCTGATGGAGATTTTCTCGCTACCACCGGGGAAGACGGCAAGGTTGTCATATTTGATGTCGTTGAAAAAGAAATTCGCACGATAATTAATGCTGACAAGAGTCAAGGATTTGCCCGCTTTTCCCCAGATGGAAAATCGGTCGCTACAGCGACGGACCTTTACTTTACCTATGGAGACATAAAGCTCTGGAATGTCTCAACGGGAGAGCTAATTCATCGCTTCGAGAGACGGACGGTCGCTCACGACGCCATTTTTGTAGATGACGGGAAAAAACTGCTAGCAACTTTCAGCGACTCACTTGAGTATTTTGACGCTTCTACCGGGAAACGAATCAGACGAGTCAAGGTCATTTCGCCACATCCGGCCAGCTATTTTCCCGAAGAGATTTTTGGGCTGAGGCTGTCACCGGATGGTAAGAAGCTTGCAGTTTTGTTGCTGGAGAGCGCAGCGATTGTTGATTTTTCGGATCTCTCGGTAAAGTGTCACCTCCAGGGACATAAGGATCACCTTACAGGCGCATGCTTTACGCCGGATTCTATTTACCTTGTAACGGGGGCATTGGACGGTGCGGTAAAGCTTTGGCACACTGGCAAAGGTCGTTGCGTATCGTCTGTACGCCTTCACAAAAAGGGGATAATTGCTATGTGCCTTAGTCCGGATGGCAAACACCTAATAACCTCGGATGAGTCCGCCAAGGTGTTTTTTAGCCGAACCGATATCATATTTGACATGTAAATGAGAAAAGTCGAAGAGTTGGAACTGCGCCCGGTTCAGTCGGCCGCTTGCTTTCCGGCAGCTGCAGAGCATCCCTTTCAAGGTCACTGCGGCGACCCATATTACTACGAAATTCGTAACAAAGAGTTCAATGGCGACTCGTTTCTCACGGAGGTTGGGAATGTTTGGCAAGGAAGTGTTTGATCGGTTTGTTAAACTTTACCCGGAAGCGGCGATGGTGCGCATCCTCCTGGAGAACGCGTTGCCGTCGGAGGTCGTTGACCAGGTATTCGAGGACAATTGTGATCGCCAATATTCGAAACAGATCATGTTCTCGTCGATTGTCAGCATGCTTTGCCTGGTCGTTTGTCGCGTCAAGCCAAGTGTTCACGCTGCGTTTGTCGACAACAAGGATGCGTTTGGCGCCTCGCGGACAGCTCTGTATGACAAACTGAACAACACCGAGATCGACATCAGCGCCGCCCTGGTCGACAAAACCTATGAGCGGATGGCGCCGGTGGTGCGGCAGATGAAGGCTTGTCGTCCGCCGTTGATCGCAGGATATCAAACTCGCATTGTTGACGGCAATAATTTGGCTGCATCCGAGCATCGTCTGGAGGTGCTGCGGAAGATCGCCGCGGGGCCGCTGCCGGGCGTTGCGGTGGTCGTTTATGACCGGGAACTCGGACTGATCTCCCGCGTCTATCTGCGTGAGGACGCCTATGTCCAGGAGCGAGCGATCGTGCTGGACACACTGGGCGACGTGCAAAAAGACGAGTTGTGGATCGCCGACAGGAACTTTTGCACGAGCGCCGTCATGCACCAGATCGACGTGTCCGGCGCAGCATTCATCATTCGCAAACATGCTCAAAATGTTCGCTTTCATGTTCTTGGCGATGAGCGCAAGATTGGGGAAACGTCAACAGGCGTGGTGTACGAACAAGCGATCGGCATCGAAGATGATTTCGACAGCACCCTTGTCGGGCGTCGCATCCGCGTGGCGCTGCACGAACCGACCGCCAGCGGCGACACGGAAATCGTATTGTTTTCCAATCTTCCTTGTTCGGCGACGGCGCTGGATATTTCGGATGCCTATCGTAAACGCTGGGATATTGAAACCACCTTCAATCACATGGATCGCATGTTTTCAGGGGAGATCAAAGCGCTGGGCTCCCCGCGAGCGGCGTTGCTGGCGTTCAGTGTGGCGGCGATTGCATTCAATACCATGAGCGTTGTGATGTCCGCGTTGCGCGTCGAACATGGAACGCAGAAAGTCGACGAAGAAGTATCGATCTTTCACATTGGCGTGAACGTGCAAAGCGACTGGAGCGCTGCTGCGATGGTAGGCGACGCCGAGGACTGGGAGCAGCGTTGAATGGCACAGTCGTTTTTCTTTCCGGGAAATCGGCGCGCAATTTGATTGTCGGCGGTTGGCGATTTTTGATAAAATGCGAACTGCCGTGAGGTGGTTCTTGCTATGCGGCCTTCCCGGCGCCATAATTTTGGAAGCCCTTCCTGGCTCGTCGTCGCAAACGAATCCAGGGAGGGCTTTTCTATGTCTGGTATAACCATTCGGCCGGCACAAAGCACCTTTAATTTCGGCGATTGTGTTACCGCCTTTCTCACCCAGCCGGGCTTGCCGTTCGCTTCGATTCTTGCCGCGGAACGTATTCGCCGCGTGTTTGCTCTGCACGGCGGGTTGTTCGGACGAATCTACTCCACCGCAATCGTGCTCTGGGCGTTTCTGGGCCAGGTCTTGCGCGACGGCAAAGAAGCCAGCTGCCAGTCCGCCGTATCGCGAATCAGCAGCCACTGTCTGCTCACCCGTGGAGTCGGCGTCGATCCGGACACGCGCGACTATTGCCGCGCCCGGGCCAAACTGCCCGAAGGGGCGCTGCGGCAACTGGCGGGTGAAATTGCCAGCAACAGCGAGCAGGAAATCGACGCCAAATTCTTGTTCAAGAATCGCCACGCGAAACTGATCGACGGCTCGACGTTCACGATGGCCGACACGCGAGCGAACCAGGAAGCGTATCCCCAGCACGCGTCGCAACAGCCGGGCATCGGCTTCCCGATCGCCCGCTTTGTGGTGGTCGTGTCGCTGGCGACCGCGTGCGTGATCGACGCCGCCATCGCCAGGTTTCAAGGGAAAGAAACAGGCGAAACGGCCTTGCTGCGGCAGTTGCTGCACTGCTTCGCCGCGGGCGACGTCGCCGTGGCCGACCGGTTCTATGGCAACTACTGGGTGGTCGCCTTCTTGACGTTGCAAGGCGTCGACGTCTGCTTTCGCAAACATCAAAAACGTCATACGGATTTCCGACGCGGACGACGGATAGGATACAAAGATCATCTCATTACCTGGAGCCGCCCCGATCGGCCCGAATGGATGAGCAAGGAACTCTACGCGCAGATGCCAGAAACAATCCGGTTGCGAGAAATTCAGTATGTCGTTGAGAGAGCCGGCAGAAAGCAGTCGCCCTTTGTGGTGATCACGACGTTGTTCCAGGAGCAGGGCGAGCAGGAATTCACCTATGACGAGATCGCCGATTTCTACGGATTCCGCTGGCAAGCGGAGCTGGATCTGCGATCGATCAAAACGCACATGAACCTGCGTCACCTGCGTTGCAAAACGCCGGCGATGGTGCATCGGCAGTTCTGGACGACGCTGATCGCTTACAACGCGATCCGGCTGACGGCCTGCTGTAGTGCGACGCTGTCTGGCGTACCTCCGCGCCGGATCAGCTTCGCCAGGACGTGTGAGTATGTACTGGCCGGCTGGGATCTGCTGTCCGGCGTCGCCTCGATTCCGGCGCACGCCCTACTGCAGTACAGCGAGGAACGGCTCATGCAAATTGCCCGCTGCCTGGTCGGCAACCGTCCCGGCCGATACGAACCCCGGGTGCTGAAAAAGCGTCAAACCAACTATGGCCTGATGGTCCAGCCAAGAGCCGTCCTGAAAGAAAGGCTCGCCCATGGCGATAACTCGTTTGAGACGAAGTGATTAGAAAAACGACTGTGCCATTCGGAGCAGCGTTTCTCTACAATGAGCGCCAGATCCATGTCGCAGGAACTGAGGCGAATCGCCTGCGGCATCGATCTGACCCGCCTGCCGCTGCATCGACGCGGCCCCAAGAAACCACAGCCGAAACGGGAAACCTCCGCCAGCAAACCTCACGTATCCACAGCCCGCCTGATAGATCAGGCAAAATCAGCCAAAGGCAAAACACCTTGAAAGGGATGCAGCTGCAGAGTCAGCATGGTAAAAGACGATAAACCCCTCGCCGGCCCGCACCGGCGTTAGCATCAGGGACAAAGGGGACACCCAGAAATTTAAGCATCAGCAGGGATTAATGAGTCAAAGTTTGGGTGGCCCCTTTTGGTTCTTGCAAAGTGCAAAAAAGAAGTGGAAGAAGCGGCGTTAGCGACCGCAAAGGGGCTAACTGGAGCTCTTGACCAGGCACGGGCTTACATAGTATCGCTCGTGAATTCGTGTTCGGCAACATGCAAAATATCTCTTGATCAACCCGACCATGATTTTTGGTACCCGACGCTATGGCCAGTGGGTGGAAAGGTGTGTTGGCAGAGTCACATTCAAGTAACTTGCTACTTTCCTGCCGTAAAAGGTTCACACTTCGTCAAACGCTTTCCAATTGGTCCTTGCTGTAAGAGAAAATACTGCGCTGGAGGAGAGGTTCATTGAATAATCCAAGCCCAACTCTTAAAATTCTAGAAGAACGATTCAACTCTTTTCTTTCGAAAATTCCACTTTCATTTTATGAAAGAATACTTGAAACTAAACTGATCTGGACAGAAGTTGTTAATGCCAACCTTTTGGAATTCGAAGTCTCCGTCCTAGAAAATGAACCGTCATACTTCAGCATTACAATCTCGGTCAGAAATGCATCGCACCTGATGAACCCTTACTTGTATGAATCCGGTCCTGAAATGTGCACTAACTTCATTTTGAAAAAGGTTGACTCTAGCCCTTGAACAAGCAACAGGTGCCACCATTCACAGCTGGGAGGGGCTGAAGTGGGGCCATTCATGAATGGCACAGTCGTTTTCCTAAACACTTGATCTCAAACGAATTATCGCCATGAGCGAGTCTTTCTTTCAGTACGGCTCTTGGCTGTACCATGAGGCCATAGTTTGTTTGACGCTTTTTCAGCACGTGCGGTTCGTATCTGCCGGGACGGTTGGCGGGCGGACTGGGATCTTTTTACGTGGGTCGATTCCCGATGCTCCAGCACTTGTTGCTGCGTCGATTGACGCACATAGACGATCGCCAGACGCTGCAGGTGATGCTCGGCGATCTTCTCGCTGCGGGCCGGCCGCGGCGGCGTCTGTGACACGATTGTGTCACTTACGGTTCGGCTGGCCGTGAGCGTCGCCGTCTTTGTCGAGTTACTCATCGCTGGCCTCCCCGTGCTCGTCGGGAAGGGTCAGTCGCTGCGCAATCATCTGCGCCAGCCGCTGCAGCACTTCCTGCGGCGGGAGCCTGGTCCATAACTGATTCAGCGAAACCGCCGTCGGCGCACTCTCGGTCAGCTGCGTCGAGCGCGGGGGGGCACAGGTCGGGACATACAACACCTCCTTGTAAACCGTCGAAAACACTTGCGCCGTGCTTCCTGCTGCGCTAATCTTTTCGCATGACAACCGACGACAAAAACTCTCCCGAGACGGTAATCCGTCTGGGGAACATTTCCGCCTCCGTCTTCGCCAACAAGACCGAAGGCGGCCGCCAAATCCGCAGCGTCTCGCTGCAAAGAAGCTACCGCACCGAATCCAGCGAACGCCACTACGTCAACTCCTTCAACGCCGCCGACCTCCCCGCCCTGCAACGAGTCATCCAACTCGCCCAAGCCCACGTCGAACGCCTCGACGGAATCGTCGATCCCAACTTGGAATAGTTCGAGCCAATCTTCGACGAGCAAACACGGGCAAATGTCCTCCGACCGGAAACAAAGTTTTGCGGACAATTTGCGGACAGCATGGGCCATCTCATCGAGATTTCTTTGGCATGGCAAACAAACGGCGATTTTTCTTAAGCCGTTGATGCTCATGGAGTTGCCATGTAGATGCAATGCCTTCCCCACCGCCTTTGAGTAGATTTAGGATCCAGTGCCGCAAGGCGTGCAGGTTCGATTCCTGTCTCTCGCATTTCACTTCGAACGAACGACCTGCGGCCCCTCGCCGTGGGTCGTTTTTTCGTAGCCGCGCGGCAAGCAATGCGAAGCGGGGTCTTCCGCGAATGGCACAGTCGTTTTTCTAATCACTTCGTCTCAAACGAGTTATCGCCATGGGCGAGTCTTTCTTTCAGGACGGCTCTTGGCTGGACCATGAGGCCATAGTTGGTTTGTCGCTTTTTCAGCACGCGGGGTTCGTATCGGCCGGGACGGTTGCCGACCAGGCAGCGGGCAATTTGCATGAGCCGTTCCTCGCTGTACTGCAGTAGGGCGTGCGCCGGAATCGAGGCGACGCCGGACAGCAGATCCCAGCCGGCCAGTACATACTCACACGTCCTGGCGAAGCTGATCCGGCGCGGAGGTACGCCAGACAGCGTCGCACTACAGCAGGCCGTCAGCCGGATCGCGTTGTAAGCGATCAGCGTCGTCCAGAACTGCCGATGCACCATCGCCGGCGTTTTGCAACGCAGGTGACGCAGGTTCATGTGCGTTTTGATCGATCGCAGATCCAGCTCCGCTTGCCAGCGGAATCCGTAGAAATCGGCGATCTCGTCATAGGTGAATTCCTGCTCGCCCTGCTCCTGGAACAACGTCGTGATCACCACAAAGGGCGACTGCTTTCTGCCGGCTCTCTCAACGACATACTGAATTTCTCGCAACCGGATTGTTTCTGGCATCTGCGCGTAGAGTTCCTTGCTCATCCATTCGGGCCGATCGGGGCGGCTCCAGGTAATGAGATGATCTTTGTATCCTATCCGTCGTCCGCGTCGGAAATCCGTATGACGTTTTTGATGTTTGCGAAAGCAGACGTCGACGCCTTGCAACGTCAAGAAGGCGACCACCCAGTAGTTGCCATAGAACCGGTCGGCCACGGCGACGTCGCCCGCGGCGAAGCAGTGCAGCAACTGCCGCAGCAAGGCCGTTTCGCCTGTTTCTTTCCCTTGAAACCTGGCGATGGCGGCGTCGATCACGCACGCGGTCGCCAGCGACACGACCACCACAAAGCGGGCGATCGGGAAGCCGATGCCCGGCTGTTGCGACGCGTGCTGGGGATACGCTTCCTGGTTCGCTCGCGTGTCGGCCATCGTGAACGTCGAGCCGTCGATCAGTTTCGCGTGGCGATTCTTGAACAAGAATTTGGCGTCGATTTCCTGCTCGCTGTTGCTGGCAATTTCACCCGCCAGTTGCCGCAGCGCCCCTTCGGGCAGTTTGGCCCGGGCGCGGCAATAGTCGCGCGTGTCCGGATCGACGCCGACTCCACGGGTGAGCAGACAGTGGCTGCTGATTCGCGATACGGCGGACTGGCAGCTGGCTTCTTTGCCGTCGCGCAAGACCTGGCCCAGAAACGCCCAGAGCACGATTGCGGTGGAGTAGATTCGTCCGAACAACCCGCCGTGCAGAGCAAACACGCGGCGAATACGTTCCGCGGCAAGAATCGAAGCGAACGGCAAGCCCGGCTGGGTGAGAAAGGCGGTAACACAATCGCCAAAATTAAAAGTGCATTGTGCCGGCCGAATGGTTATACCAGACATAGAAAAGCCCTCCCTGGATTCGCTAGTGAGACGAGCCAGGAAGGGCTTCCAAAATTATCGCGCCGGGAAGGCCGCATAGCAAGAACAACCTCACGGCAGTTCGCATTTTATCAAAAATAGCCAACCGCCAACAACCAAATTGCGCGCCGATTTCCGGAAAGAAAAACGACTGTGCCATTCGGGTCTTCCGCCGTAACGCGAGCTTGCGGAAGGATGGACCCAACGCCTGCCCTTTCGGACGACAAAGGGACAAAGGGGACACCCAGAAATTTAAGCATCAGCAGGGATTAATGAGTCAAAGTTTGGGTGGCCCCTTTTGGTTGCCCCTTTTGGTTCCCTTCAACCAGGTAACGACTGCGATGACCGGGCCGCCGCGGTCGATCGTCCATTCGTAAACGCGGTGTCGGCGGCTCCGCGTCCATCGCTTTGTTCTGCCGTCATCCGCGACCGTGTTCAGTATACGAGAAGTCGTCAGTTTCCAACCACTCCACGCCGGGCGACTCGCAACCAGAAACCGCGTTTTCGAGCAACGAGAACGCTCTATCACGCGGCATGTGATATCGGCTCGGATACCAAAGCATCCCAACACCACAGCACGGGCACGCTTGCACTACATGTAGTTCTTCTGGCGCCTGTTCACGCAAATTCGATTTAGTGTACGCGTATCGAAAGTCTCCCGTGTCTTGATTTTGATACTCGCAAACGCCGTAGCGATCGGTGAAACCAAGATTCAGTTGTCCGCCATCATCGGTCACAAGGAAGACGTTGCCGCCCGATTCCGTTTTCGCGGCGATGATGGCGTCCATTGCCGATTCAAAGTTCCGTTCAGCGTAGTATTCAGGTTGCAGTTGCCATTGACCATTGGCGAGTTCTGGTGGCAGCTTTGAATTCGCGCGTTCAGCAGGACTCGGCGTGAAGACAAGCCCTTCAGCAAGTTGGCGTTCGTATTCGCGATTCTCGGCACGTAATTCAGGCGAAATCTTGACGCATTGCGCGCACAATCCATCGTTGTCCGCAGCGGTTTGCGGAAGGATCATGTTGTCGCATTCGGCACACTTGACGCGTTGAGTCATCGTGGAAATTCAACAGGCAGAACGTCTGGTTTGACCGGGGCCGAGCGAAAGATCAACCATTTCAAAAGACGCTTTCGAGGCCTCCGCGTCCAACCCTTTGTTCTGGCTACTTATTTTGGGGCTCGAACGCCCCAGCCTTCTCGAATTCATCAACCACAGTGAGCCATCCCTGCTTACCAGGTGGATAGGGTCCGCGCAATTCATCGGGACGTTTCTGGAGCAATTCGATTATGCCACGCCGAATGCCTCTTGTCCCACCTGACAACCAGACGGTCCCTGTAACACGGTCTGCGAGATAGGGAAAATGATACTCGTTTACGAAGCGGGGATCACCATCATCAGGATTGATTGGGCGCCAATGAATCTCCCAGCCCCATTCGTATGCAACGCACAAATCGTCAACGATTTCGACTTGTGTCTTAACCCGACGCTCACTGATCGGAAGCCATTGATCAGCAACTCGCAATTTCGCTTCTGCAAAGTCTATCAACGAAGGTAGGGGAACTGTCGACGGGGAACTTCGTTTGGGCGCCAATTCGTCAATGGTGAGTCCGACCGCTTCAATACCATCATGCGTGCCATCGTCAAGTTCGTTGCGCAGTAATGCACCAAGTATATCTACGACTGCATCGCGAGTTCGCGCGCAGCCGGCAATGTCGCCGTTGACCAATCCTATCCACATCCCGTGCCGTTCGTGAATTTCAATGCGGTCTATCAATTAGGTTCCAGATGCCAGAACGTCAGCTGTAACCGAGCGGCGACGAGGGATTTTCAACTTCAAAAAATGCCGACTTCGCCGCTTCGGTTCACGGCATGGTTATCGGGCAATTCGGATCGGTGAATTTCGACGAATACGTTGCGAGCATTTCAATTGCAATTTCGTCATCTGCCAAGGCGGGTTCCTTACCGGTTGGCCCACGGTATCGACGAACGAAATCAAGCATACCATGCATCGTTTCGTGCGCGGCATCAGGATGCAGTCCTCGCGAGATTTCCACAGGCAAGGACGAAAAGTCAAATTTTCGATGCAATTTATTTTGGATTGCCACATTCAGTGCAAACATTCGATCCGGAACACATGCGACCAGCCAAAGCGAGAACGGTCGAAACAGATGATCCACACAACCGCGCATGTCCCAGAAATAGTTTGATTGTGTAATCCGGAATTGCTTGTATTCGTGGATCACCTCTGAAATCGATTGGCCGTGTTCAAGAGCTTCGGCGATGTGCCGTTCACGACGAAGCAATTCAATGTCGACACCATCCGGTTCGATGTCGTGCAGTAGTTCCTCAAGTTGGACACGTAGGCGATCATCCAAGGGATTAGCGAGAATTAGGTTTTCGAGTTCGTGTTCGGTGTAGGTCACGATTCTTGAGCCCGATAACGTTGCGATTGAGCGGAATTGTAGAGAAGACGTTCCTTGTGCATTCTACCGCGCCACAATTTCCGTTCGAATCGCTTGTTGGGGAGGCGTTCGTGCCGGACCATTTGCATCTGCGGCTGGTGCGGTACGGCCGAAGGTGCATCGCCAACGGCCAGACACCCGAGGGCGTCCGGGAAAAGGGAACTGCGGCGTGCCAGGTTTAGCCCAGCGCGCTGGGATAGCACGGCGAATCGCCGGGCTTGCCTGTTGGGACCGGTGCTCCAACAGGTTTGTCACGATCGTAGCTCCCTCAAGGAGCTCAATCGCAACGTTGAGTAGGCATGGACGCCTCCTCAACTTGTTTTTAGGATGATCAGCGTATTACCTGTAGGCTGCAAAGTTGTCAGAATAACACTCAGTCATTCAATTGCGGTAAGTTCAATAGTAACAGGCAGTTGCTCTCATGTCACGCGGTTTTTTGCGTGATAGGTTGTTTCCGCCTATCGCTCATCGGGATGGTGAGCCAGTCCGTCTGCGGGGCTGCGAACGCCGCGACCGCCTCGGTTGAGCACATGGGTGTAAATCATGGTAGTCCGAACATCCTGGTGGCCGAGGAGTTCCTGCACGGTTCGGATGTCGTAGCCATCGGCCAGCAGGTGGGTGGCAAACGAGTGCCGGAACGCATGGCTCGTGACTCGCTTTGTGAGGCCTGCCTTGCGCACCGCAGCCTTCAGCGACCGCGAAAACAGCGATTCGTCGATGTGATGACGGCCCTGCTCGCCGGTCTTGGAGTTTCGCCAGCGGCGTATTTGCGGGAACACGAACTGCCAGCACCACTCCTCGTTGGCGTTCGGATATTTGCGGGCCAGGTCATGGGGCAATTCGACGCGACTGTATCCATCGGCCACATCCGGCTGGTGAATTGCTTTCACCCGGTGGAGAGGCACCTGCAGTTCCTGACACTTTCTCGAGGAGCACGATCTTGTCCCCGTCCGACGTTTTTCTCCAGCTGGAACGGGAGCTGAACCGGCAGGGGGTGAAAACGTCTTTCCGGACTCCTGGCGAACTGGTGTGCGCGACGGAGGGGAACGAAGACGCCCTGGGCGGCGTCAGCTGCTGGGTCATGCGACAGAACGATGCATGGTGGATCGTTGCCTGGAATCCGGTCGTGTTTGTGGTGCAGGAATCGGTCGACCTGGCCGCCTTTCTGCCGCGGATTCTGTTCCGGGCTGCTTCTCTCGACTCGTTCTGCGATCTGCTCCGCGAAAGCCCGGAGGTGTGGGAATCGGCCGCCGCTCTGGATCGGCTGGAGGAGGAAGAAGAATGAGCCTGTCCCACGGCCGGGCGGAAAGCGGTTAAAATCGGGTGCTGGAAAAGAGATCGCCCTCGACCCCTGGGAGGCCCGCCATGCTTTTGCACAAATTCAACTGGAAGAAAGAAGTGATTCAAGCGACCGAGCCGGTGCTGGTCGATTTCTGGGCGGCCTGGTGCGGCCCCTGCCGGGCGATGAACCCCGCCCTCGAATCCCTGGCGAAAGACTTCAAGGTCTGCAAGGTGAATACCGAGACCAACCAGGATCTGGCTGCGCACTACAAAATCTCCTCGATCCCCGCGCTGCTGATCTTCAAGGACGGCAAGATCGTCTCCCGGCACGCCGGCGTCACGCCCGAAGCGACGTTGCGCGCCGAGCTGGAACGTTTGCGTTAGTATCCGTCCCTGGTCTGGGAGCGAAGGCGACTTCGGCAGAAAATGGATCAAGCAGGTTTACCCTTCGGTGTGTCGCCCGCCGAGTATGTGCTGTTGCATCAGCTGCATTACGATGAAGGATGTTATGCCGACGGTTTCGTCAAATTTGCGTGTGGGCTATGGAGTAAAGGACTTGGTTTGGCATTAGAGTCGCCGGAAAGTTATACGCTTGCTTTCCAATCTCTGCTCGATCGCCGACTGGTGCAGATCATTGACGAGTCCTCCCAGAAAGCCATTCGCCAGTACCTGGCCGCCGACCCGACCCTTGGTCCGACAGAAGGGGTTCCCGAGCTGGGAACGGTGCACTTTACGCTGGCCGGGCTGGCGCTCTGGCAAAAGATAAGGCCCTCGCGCGGAACTCCGTCGCGCGGCAACTACGAGTTCGAGGGCCTTCTCGCCACGCACGAATATCATGGCAACGGACGCACGACCTGGTCGATGTATTTCTGCCAGGCGATCAGGTGGGCCCGGGAAGGAGACTTAATCCGCATTCCGGTTCCCGTCCCCGTCGGTCCCTGGCGTTGTCGCTGGTGGCAGAAACTTCCCTCAGGATTTCGTGTTGATTGCGAAATGTCCGAGTAAGGGCGCCGCATGCTCGTTGGCTCGCGGCAAAACAGGCGTGCTGGTTTCGCGCATGCTTTCTGCACGCTCTGGCGGATAACGCTAGAATGACCACTGTTTCGGCGCCCTATCATACGTCCGCGAAAAGAATGCACCGGTCGATTTGATCAAAGCGGGTGCGTTTTCGCGATCGTCCGACAACTTTGCTTTTCACTGCAGGAGCCTCTTATGCGTCCCTCGATTCTGTTCACGTTGACCCTGCTCTCCCTTCTGGCCGCGGGCGGCGGGGCGGTGGCTGCCGAACCGGCTAATGGGAAAACGGTGAGCCTGTTTAATGGCAAGGATCTTACCGGCTGGCATGTCGATGTGCCGGAGCGGGACAAGAACCCCGAGGCGCCGGCGTCGTTTGTGGTGCGTGACGGGATGCTTGTCAGCCTGGGCAGTCCGAAGGGCCATCTGATTACCGACGACCAGCATGCGAACTACCGCCTGGAGGTGGAGTACCGCTTTGCCGCCAAACCGGGGAACTGCGGCGTGCTGATCCATGCCTCGACCCCGCGGGCCCTGTATGGGATGTTCCCCAAGTCGATCGAAGCGCAAATGAACTCCGGCCATGCCGGCGATTTCTGGTGCATCGTCGAGGATATCACCGTGCCCAACATGGAGGAACGACGCGGCCCCAAAGAGAACTGGGGCGTCACCGAAGGGAAGGGGCGACGGATCTTCAACCTCACCGATGACTCGGAGAACAAGCCGGGCGAGTGGAACCGCATGACGATCGAAGTGGTCAAAGACGAGATCAAAGTCTGGGTCAACGGCGACCTGGTCAATCACGGCTCCAAGTGCACCGCGAGCAAAGGGCAGATCGCCCTGCAGGCCGAAGGATCCGAAGTCGAGTTCCGCAAAGTCGAGCTCACCCCCATCACGCAGCTGACCGAGTAGGCGGCGGATCCAGTGACAGGATCTGGCACCTTCTGGCTGGGGTCCTATTCGGGCGAGGCAAACCTGTTCCAGCCGGTTTTAGCGACGTAGCTCACGCCGTCGGTAAAGGTGACCGTCTGCGGCGTAGCTTGCGGATGATAGATGAGGTAATGTTTCTTGCCGTCCTGGGTGAACACGACTGCCGTGGGATGGTCGGCCCTGATCGTGTCGTCGAAACGGCCCAGTTCGCGCAGCGCGTGCAGCCACTGGAACGTATGGGCGCGCGTTTCTCCAAATTCGGGCGGCAGATCTTGACCGTGCTGTTCATACTGTTCGATCGCTTTCTCTGCATTTGCTAACGCCAGGTATTCATAGAGAATATCGTGCCAGCGATCGACTTTCTCGGGGTCGCCTTCGAATCCGCCGTTGTGAAAACGGCGGTTCGAGGTCAGCATGTTGGCGAAGTTTTCCTGAACATAGGCCGGATCGCGTCCTAGATACAGGGAGCCGCCGTTGATCGGTAGGTAGTTGATCCCGTGAATCTCCTCCGGGTTGGCGGTCCACCAGGTGCCGTACGTGCCGCCGTCGCCCCAGACCATGCCGACGCAGGTGTGGCCGTAACCGGGCGGGAAGACTTTGCGGTCCACGTCGAACCAGTACTGGCGGATCGCTTCCGCTTCGGTGCTATGCCAGTAGATCCCCAGGTCGCGGATCTTGTCGTTCTGCGTCGCCTGGCCGTAGAGGATTAACGCGGTCGCGAAGTTCATCGATTCCGAAGAGGACTCCTGGTTGTTGCCCGAGGCGAACCCGGCGTGCCCCGACGCCCAGGAGTGGCCGGCGTAGGGATCGAGATTTCGCATCCACGGAAAACGGTTGTCCTGGCGATCCTGGTTCGCGCAATTGCGAATCAGCAATTCGAGCATGCCGCCATAGTTTTCCGGCGCGGCCCAGGCGGGATCAAACTGGGCGATCGTCGCCGCAGCTTTGATGAAATAACTGTAGTGAAAATGATGGTCGTTAAATTGATCGGCCGAGCCATAACTGTCCGGGTATCCGATCAGCGCGCCCCAGGATTTGTCGTAGTAAAAGAACAGCTGGTCCCGGCCGTCCAGCCAGTCTTCGACACGATCCTGGAGCAGCGAGAGCAGCTGGTCCCTGGCCTCCGTCTTGCCCAGTTGATCGGCGATCTGAATCAGTTCCGCCCACTTGCCGAACTCCTTGCCATTCCAGTAGGAGTCTTCTCGTTCGAATGTTTTTTCGCGAGTGAGAATCTGCTGGATATCGGCATCGACCCGTTGTTTGAGTTCCGCGTGGCCGCTTGTGGGATTGGGGAGCGCCGGCAGGACGCCCAGGAACGGGATGGTGGTGGAAAAGTGATCGCCAGAGAGCAACTGCATTTCCCCGCGGGGACTGGCGTAGCGAAAGGCCGTCAGCTGAACCGTTTCGTTCAAATGCAGGTACTGGTGCCGGTAAAGGGCCATCGCCGTCTCGCGATTGTCGCCCTCTTTTGCTTCGGTCGTGACGGTATAAGTCGTAACGACCGCGGCCTGGCTGGGTTCGTACTTCCAGGCGACGCGCGTGTCGATCACAAAGGCGTAAGCCCGGCGGCGAAACCACTCCAGCGTTTCCCGCTTGTCATCGGGCAACACCACGACCGACAGGTAATCCTTGCCGGCCAGATCGGAGGTCAGCGACGCCGCCCTCCCGGCAGTGACGCCGGACCATTGGGATCCGCTGGGGGCGAAGATTCCGTAATGCGCGCCGTTCAGGGTCACGCCCACCACGGCGCCCTCGTCATAAAAAACTTTGGCGGCGCCGGGCGGATGATCGGGTTCTTTAAGCGTGACGATCGCCTCGTCGGGCTGCTTGCCGAATTCGCCGCTCTGCTTCAGGAACGCGGTCGATTCTTCGCCGGCAAAGGGGAGTCGCACGGCCGACTTGCTGAGCTGCAGCGACAGTTCGCCTTCGCCGAAACACTTCCAGAATTCCAGCGAGACGCTGCCGCCGCGAAACGCCTGCATTTCTCCCCGGGTGAGACGGTCGTCGAGTTTCTGGTTGGCGGACGAGTAACTCTCAAACGAATCCGCCCGGGGATCGGTGGCGAACAGGGCGAACGTTTCAACGCGATCCGTATTCCCGTCGCCGTCGAAGTCGTACACCAGACGGGCCCGGGAACCGACGCCGATGTGCTTGCCTGCGTCGACCGAGAGCCGGATCTCGCCCGGCTTGCCCGTATGCGGCGCCGTGATCTTCGTCCAGCGAAAGACAAGCGGCTGCACCGGCTCTGCATTCCGGTCAACAGGGGCCGCGCTAAAGGCGACTTCGATCGGTTTCTCGCTCTCCCGTTCGAAATAAACAAAGGGGCTTCCATGCGCAAACGTCGCCCGCAACTGGTCCTGGTCGTTCTGCCACAGCGCGGTCACCGACCAGTCGGAATAGCGGTCCAGCACGGCGGCTTTTGATTCTCCGCCCTGCAGGCCGACCAGAAGACTCTGCCTGTAAGGAAACTTGTAGCTGGTTCCCGACTGGAACACGGCGCCGTCTTTCTCGCTTGAAGAGATCGAGGGCGTCGGCGTGTACCCCAGTCCCAAACCCTGGGGATGCGCCTGCACCCCCAGCGGATGCGGAAACATGGGCAAGGAGTGCTGCGAATGGACGGGCCACACGAGCGACGACCACCAGTCCGATGTCGGCACGGCGCCTTCGATCGCACCGGAAACAAGCGGCGCCGCATCGACGCGAAGGCGAGGCTTCCCGGCCGCGTCGGGCGGCAGATCCGTACGGTAGGCGCCCTTGCCGATGGCGATCGTTTGAGCCCTGCTGTCGGCCATCCCGGCGATCATCATCGCCAGACAGCAAGCGCAACCCATAAAGACTTTTGGGAAATTCAAAAAGCACCTCTTCGAGTGGCCGTAATGGCGCGATCCAGAACACGAGAATCCAGTATACCCGGTCTTTGGGGTCTCTTCGGTTCGAAGGCTGTCGCCCGGAGCGGTTCGGCTGCGTTGCCGGAACGGGGTCAGCTTCCCTGGCGCGGCGGCATTCCGGCCCCTGTACCCGCCTGCGGTTCAAGCGTCAGGGGCGCGAATGCCCTGACGGCACAGCATATGCTGTCTTGATTCACGACCAACGTTTGACGACGAGCCTGGACGGAAGATCGAGACCCGGATCGCAGTCGGGGGCGGGACCTCCTCCTGAAATGGCGTAGCCCGATCCCGGGGAAACGCCGGATTGCTATCTTCGCACTGGCAGAACGACGTCCAACGAACGCCCTGAACCGCCAGCGACCAGGCTGGTTGCCAGGGAGCCAAATGGCAGGCTCCGCGATCCCCTGTTTTGGATTACTTGAACTCTCGCCAGCTGGCCTGAGCCCCCAACCTGAAAGCACGATGATGAACGAATTTACGAAGTGGTTTGCGATTCCTGTCGACCACCTGATCACCATCTTCATTTCCGCGTGCGTGACGTATATCGCCATTCTGGTCTTCACGCGAATGACGGGCCTGCGCAGCTTCTCCAAGATGTCGGCCTCGGATTTCGCAATGACGGTGGCCGTGGGGTCTCTGTTTGCGTCGACCATTTCCTCCGCTTCGCCGCCATTGCTTGCGGGCCTTTTTTCCCTGGGTCTCTTGTTCGCCGGGCAAGCGCTAATCGCCAGCTTGCGGCGCCGGTTCGGTTGGTTTGGAAAACTGGTCGACAATCAGCCGATCCTGCTGATGGTCGGCAGACAAATGTTCCACGAAAACCTGCACCGGACCAACGTCACCGAGGCCGACATTTACGCTAAATTGCGCGAAGCAAACGCACTCAACTACGACGAGGTGCGAGCGGTCATTTTCGAAACCACCGGGGACATCTCGGTGCTTCACAGCGCAGGGCCAGCAGAGCTCGAGCCCGATTTCCTGAAAGACGTCGTCGACCATCAACGGCTGCAGGCTCCGGCCCAGGTTTGAACCGTCCCGTACGCAAACGCAGCGGGCTTCCGGCCAGCTTACCCAGGCATCGCGGGTTCTGCGTCCCCCCATCCTTCCTGCACAAGTTTTCACCCTGATCATAAGGATATGTAGACCATGGCCAAGAAAAAACCAGCGAACCCCAAAGCGGAACCCCTCCCGAAACTCGGCCCAGGCGGCGAGCCCCATCAGACGGCGGCCAAGGGCGATCCATCGCTGACGACGAATCAGGGGCTGCCGATCGCCGATGATCAAAACACGCTGACCGTTGGACCGCGCGGGCCGCAACTGCTGGAGGACTTTATTCTCCGCGAGAAGATCACGCACTTCGATCACGAACGGATCCCGGAACGCGTCGTCCACGCCCGCGGCTATGCGGCCCATGGCTATTTCCAGACCTACAAACCCCACGCGAAGCTGACTAAAGCCGCGTTCCTGCAGCAGCCCGACGTGAAAACTCCCGTCTTCTGCCGGTTCTCCACCGTGGCCGGTCGCGCGGGTTCGTTCGATACCGCGCGCGACGTGCGCGGTTTCGCCGTGAAGTTTTATACAACGGAGGGAAACTACGACCTGGTCGGCAATAATATGCCGGTCTTCTTCATTCAGGATGCGATCAAATTTCCCGATCTGATTCACAGTGTGAAGCCGGCCCCCGATCGAGATTTTCCCCAGGCGCAATCAGCCCACGATACGTTCTGGGATTTCGTTTCGCTCAACCCCGAGAGCATGCATATGCTGATGTGGGTGATGTCGGACCGGGGGATTCCGCGATCGTTCCGCATGATGGAGGGATTTGGCGTTCATACCTTCCGCATGGTCAACTCCAAAGGGGAGGCGAAGTTCGTCAAGTTTCACTGGCGACCGAAACTGGGAACCTTCTCTCTCATCTGGGACGAAGCGGTGAAGATCTCTGGCGCCGACCCTGACTTTCATCGCCGCGATCTGTGGAATGCGATTCAAATGGGCGACTTCCCCGAGTGGGAATTGTCCGTGCAGGCGTTCAGCGAAGAGGACGCGGCCAAATTCGACTTCGATGTCCTCGACCCAACCAAGTTGATTCCCGAAGAACTGGCGCCGCTGATCCCGCTGGGAAAAATGGTGCTGGATCGCAATGTGGATAACTTCTTCGCCGAGACCGAGCAGGTGGCGTTCTGCCCTTCGCACCTGGTGCCGGGCATCGATTTCTCGAATGATCCGCTCCTGCAGGGCCGGCTGTTCTCCTATCTGGACACGCAACTGTCGCGGCTGGGAAGCCCCAACTTCCACCAGATTCCCATCAACCAGGCCAAATGCCCCGTTGCCAACTTCCAGCGCGACGGACACATGCAGACCATTGTCCCCACCGGCCGCGTCGCCAACGAACCGAATACGCTGGACGACGGCAGTCCGCGGGAGAACCCGACTGCCGGCTTCCAGTCCTATGCGGCGGCCGAGTCGGGCGACAAACTCCGCATCCGGCCCGAAAGCTTTGCGGATCATTACACCCAGGCTCGGCTGTTCTGGAAGTCGATGATGGAAGTCGAACAGCGGCACATTGTCGGCGGGTTCGCCTTTGAATTGGGCAAGTGCCAGGAAGCGAAAATTCGCACCCGGATGCTGGGGCATCTGCAGAACATTGATGAGAAACTCTGCAAACAGGTGGCGGAAAAGCTGGGCATGGCGGGACAGGGCGACAAGATCAAGCCTGCGGTTGCAGTTGGCGATCCCGAGCCGTCGAAACCTTTGTCGCAATACTCGGTCGCCCCGCCGTCGCTCCAGGGGAAAAAGATCGGCCTGTTGACCACCACCGGCTTGGATTCCGAGCTGTACAACTCGCTCCTGGATGCGGCCGGCAAAGAGGGCGCAACGGTGGCCGTCATTGCCCCGCACAAGGGACCGATCCAGACCAGCGGAGGAAAAGAAGTCCAGCCGGACGACTTTCTCGCCGGCGCCCCGTCGGCGCTTTTCGACTGCGTGATTCTGGCGCCGGCTGCCAACAAAGTGGACGCACTGGCGAGCGAAGCGGCAGCGATCGACTGGCTGCGAGACGCCTTTGCTCATCTCAAGGTGATTGGCTTTACTGCGGCCGCCGCGAAGCTTTTTGAAAAAGCGCACGTCGATCCCCAGGCAGACGACGGAATCGTCGACCTGGACAGCAAGGACCTGTCCGCCTGGATCAAACAGGCGAAACGCCATCGGATCTGGGATCGCGAACCGTCCGTCCGGTCGTAACCGGCGCGGGTCAACAAAGGGAGCTCTGCCGCGCTGGCGGCAGGGTCATGGGGCGCCCGGGGCGACTATCTTCATCGGCCCATCCGGGACTCTCGCGAGACCGTTCCGTTTGGCAGCGGACGCATTCGTGGCCGTCTCCCTGGTAGAGAATGTTCGTAGCCGAATCGGCTGCGCCTTCCGTGATCGAGCTAGTCCGGTAGCGAGAGCAATACCTTGCCCACGCCGGCCCCGGCCCGAACGAGATCGGCAATTTGCTCGGCCTTATCCAGTTGATACCTGTAGGGAACTTCCTTGACGGCGCCGGCTGTCTGGGCCTTGCCGCTTCTGACGAACAGATTGAGACGCTCGACCAGGCGGCCCGGTTCTTTCGAGTCGCCGTATCGCGTGTAGGTGGGCATTTTCACGCCTTCAAAGGAATTCCCCTCAACCAGCAACCCGGCGTCGTTGGTCGAAGCGGCGCCGTATTCATTGCCTCGATAATAGTTGTTGAAAATGTGGACCGTCTCGGCAATTCTCACGCGGGGATGCCGAGTCTGGCTGCCGTCGAAAAAGTTGTGGTGATAAGTCACCCGGAGCTTTCCTTTATCCTCGGTCCTCGATCCTCGGCCAGGGCGCTCGGCTTGTCGCTGTGTCCCAGCAGACAAGTCTTGTGGTGATCGTGAAAATGACACCAGGAAACGGTGATCAAATCGCTGCCATGCTTGATGTCGAGCAAGCCGTCATGGGAACGCGCCAGATCGCAGTGATCAACCCAGACATGATGCGACTCGCCCTCAATGTTGATGGCATCGTCGTCCGAATCGTGAATCGTCAGATTGCGAAGGATGACGTTGTTCACCTTGGCCAGGGTCAAACCGGCCCCGGTTAGCCGCCCTTGGGCTCCCTCCCCGAGAAGGGTTTTGTTGGAACCAACCCGGACCTTCGACTCCAGGGCAATCGGCCCAGTAATGACGATCGTCGCCGGTTCGTTTCCTTTCAGCTTTGCCGCAAGTGTCGCTTCATCGCTGACGCGGAATACAGGACCGCCCTTGCCGCCGGTTGTTGCCCCTTCAACGCTGGCCCAACCCACCGGCTCGCTTTCGAAAGTTGCCGCTGGCTCTCCGGCGCTGACCGCGGCCGGCAGTAAAAAAAGCAGAAGGCCGGTCGAAAGTTTGAGGATGTCTCGCATGGTCGGACGCTCCGGAAAAATAAACGGGGGAAAGGCAGGCAGCTTCTCGACTCTATCAGGAAGGGCCGAATCGGCAAAGCAAACGACAAAAGTACGGAACACGCCCTGTTCGTCAGCCCAGTTCCCCCAGTTTCTGGCGAAGAGGCCCCAGGACGGGCAGCTCCTGCGGCGCGCCAAAGCAACCCGAGGAATCGGTCCCGCACCACGAGCCTTGCCCGCTTGCTGATCCAGGCATACGATGCAACAAGCATCTCACAGTTGTGAGATAGTATTTATGGACGTTAATGGTGTATTACGGAATGGACCGCACTCTATGCATCCCTCGCGCCCCCTCCCACAAGGGGACCTTTTGTACGGCGATTCTTCTGCGGATCGCCTCGATAAACCTGCCGGCGTTCACTTTCAGCTCGATTGGCGGTATGCACTCCCCATCGCCGCCGTGCATCTGCTGGCCTGCCTGGCGTTTTTCCCCTATTTCTTCAGTTGGACAGGCCTGGTGCTTTGCCTGACAGGCGTCTACTTTTATGGCCTGTTCGGCATCAATATCTGCTACCACCGGTTGCTGACGCATCGCAGTTTTCGTTGCCCGGCGTGGCTGGAAAAGATCCTCGTGGTGATTGCTGTCTGTTGCCTTGAAGACGCTCCGGCAAGCTGGGTGGCCGCGCATCGGTTGCATCATAAAGACGCCGACGATCAGCCGGACCCGCACACTCCGCTGGCCGGTTTTCTCTGGAGCCATGTGGGCTGGCTACTGACAAAGAACGACGACGTGCGGAATGTTAATGTGTATGATCGTTACGCCAGGGACGTTTTGCGCACGCCGTTTTATTTATGGCTGCAGCGCGGTTCGAACGGCCTGATCGTGTATCTGCTGCATGCCTTGCTGTATCTGCTCGCCGGGGCCGCCGGCGGCTGGCTGCTGTCGCGCGATCTCGGCACGGCGATCCAGTCAGGACTCAGCGTCCTGGTCTGGGGAGTCCTGTTGCGTACGGTCATCGTCTGGCATGTCAGCTGGTCGGTGAATTCCCTTTCCCACCTGTTCGGATACCGCCCCTTCGAGACGGCCGAGAACAGCCGAAACAATTGGCTTGTCGCCGCCCTGTCCAGCGGGGAAGGCTGGCACAACAATCACCACGCCGACCCCGCGAGCGCTTCGAACTGGATTCGCTGGTGGGAGGTGGACCTGGTGTATCTGTTGATCCTCGGCATGGAAAAACTGGGCCTGGCCAGCGACGTCATCCGCCCTTCCCATCAACGCCGCCTGCGCGACGCCGGAACACGCGTTTAGCCCCTGCATTCCGCCTGGGAATTACTGGTAGTCGCTTGCACGAAAACGACCGGCCCCGGTTCGCACCAAAGTCGGGGCGGCAACATGCTGGCCCAAGCATTGCCAGGGTGCAAGCATTTCCAGGGTGCAAGCATTTCCAGGGTGCAAGGACTGCCAGGCTGGCAGCTTGTTTCCGCTCGAAAAACGGGGGACAATTTCTCGGCAACCGGTAGACTTCGGGCCCTGCTGTCTGGGCAACCAAGGCGGTAGCTTGTTCTTCGCGCCGCATCTGGAAAAGAGGCGAAATGAGCATTCTGGATCGGCGCAATTTTCTGCGAATGACAACGTCTGCCGTTGGATTAACGCTTCTTACCGGCTGTGGGCCCGCTGGGAAGTCGAACCAGCAGAACGTCGAGAAAGCGGCAGCCATGAAACATGAGCGAGACGAACAGTTGCACGCCCTCTACGGCATCCGGTTTCCCAGGGACTTCTTCGATTTCTGGGAGTGGTATAACGAGTTGCCGCCCGAGTTTGTGAATACCTTCGAGGAAGAACTTGGCATCCGACTTGTCGGACCGTTTGACGTGCTGGCCGGCAAGTTTGACGACGTGAAACTACGGTATCCGGCTGTCCTTCACTGGCGATACCTGTACGATCCTCCGGAGTTCTTCACGGTATTTTCCGGTAACACGGATGGGCTGCATTGGGGTTATTGGTTTGACGATCCAGCCAGGCTCCCGCCTGTGGTTTCCGCTTTTTGGGCATCCGATGCCTTCGAGCTCTGGTCGCCGGGAAGTACGCTGTTTGAGGCGGTCGCAAGCTGGAGCGACGGGGCCAAGGAAAGCCTGGAAGAGAATATCGAGCACGACCCAGACCATGCGGACGAGTATCGAGATAGCCTGGCAGCCCTGACGAAGTTCGAGCGACGGCTACCGACTACATCGTGCTCCGTATCGAGGAAGCCAACGCACCAGACGCCCGAATTGATGGGGGTCGTGATCCCTCCCCACGCCGGCAAAGCGGGGCCAGAGACTACCCAGACTTTACAGGATTGGCAGAGGTCTGCAAGGCAAATCGAATCACAGCAAAGCAGGAACGGTACGCGCGAAAGGGAAAGAAAACCACATCGCTGCGCAGGGCAAGCAAGCCCTCAAAGACGTTTCATTAAACGACTTAACTCGCAACGATGTGCGGTTCATCCCTCGGCCCTGGATCAACCAGTCTCGACGGCCCCTGCCCGCCAGGCCGTCGAGAACTGGTATCACCAGGGTTTCATGGGTTAACTCAAGGGGAATGGTGCACAAACCCCGAATCCCGACACGTTTCGCATCAATATCTCAAAATGCGGCCAGAATATGCCCGATGACGAAGTGACGCTGTGGATCTTAAATGCGCAGCAGGGAGGCGAGGACGCTTGCCGAAAACTCTGGGAGCATTACGTGGGGCGATTGCTGCACTTGGCGCGGCGAAAAATTTCGAATCTTCCCAAATCGCAATTTGACGAAAACGACATCGTGCAAAGTACGATGAATAGTTTCTTTCAATACCTGCGAGACCGGGAAGAAACGATCGAGGGACGCGACGAATTATGGCGACTGTTAGCGACCATCACGGGTCGCAAGGCGATCGCCGCCCAACGGAAAGTTTTTGCGAAAAAGCGTCGGCCTCAAGCTGCCGATGGCGATGGAACTATTGAAGTCTTCGATGTCGAAACGCTCATCACTTCGGAACCCACCCCCGAATTTGCGGCGGAACTGGCAGAGGAGTGCGAACTGCTCCTGAATAAACTGGAAAAGGCAGCCCCTCTGTTAAGAAAAATTGCGGAGTTGAAATTAAATGGGCACACTAATCGCGAATGCGCCGAAATTTGCAACACTACAGAGCGGACGATCGAACGCAAACTCAATCGCATACGTCTGATCGGGTCGGAACAGAATGAATGACTCGCAAAAGAACCCTCGATCTCCCCTGCCAGCATCCCGTTTTGTAGACTGGACGCCTTCCCAGGCAGCTCGGATCGACGAACTTTGCGATCAGTTTGAAGGCGAATACTTCGCCGGCAAGAATCCAACCATTGAGGATTTTCTCCACCAGGCAGCCCCGACCGAACGCGAATACCTGCTCTGTGAGTTGCTCCATCTCGAAATCGAACTTGAGAATTCGAGCGATTCAAAGTTTGGCGGTTTTCTGTCGGCCGAGTTGTATCGGGCTCGATTTCCCGAACACGTTTCGCTGATCGATCGCGTTTGGAACAGCTATTTCTCGGGGACAGAGAGCGATATCGCCACCCAGGCCGGCGGGCCCGATCTGACCGCCGCCGCCCCCTTGCCGGTCTCTCTGGCCGACTACGAAATCCAGTCGACCATCGGCGCCGGCGGTATGGGCGTGGTCCTCAAAGGATACGAGGCTCGGCTCGACCGCTTTGTTGCGATCAAGCTCATTCGCGGCGCCTTGACGCTCAGCCCCCTGGCGATCGCCCGCTTCCATCAGGAGGCGAAGCTCGCCGCCAAACTGAATCACCCGAACGTCGTCGCCGTCTATGCGGCCGGCGAGGACCACGGCCAACTATATCTGGCGATGCAATTTGTCGTGGGCGAGTCACTCGATAAACGGCTGCATCGCGTCCGGCGATTTTCGGTGGAGGAGACGCTCGATGTCGCCCGGCAGTGCCTGCTGGCGCTGGCGGCCGCCCATAAATGCGACATCGTCCATCGCGACATTAAACCCGCCAACATGTTGCGGGAAGAAGAGACCGGCCGCGTTCTGCTCAGCGATTTTGGTCTGGCCCGACTGCAATCGGCCTTGCATCGACTGACCCAGGACGGCGAGGTGCTGGGCACGGCTTCGTATATGTCGCCCGAGCAATGCCGTGGCGCCGAAATCGACGGGCGCGCGGACCTGTATTCACTGGGCGTTTCTTTGTATCAGATGCTCGCGGGCTCGCTTCCTTTCCCAGGCAAGAACGCCGCCGATGTTGTCCGCCAGCACCTGCATCAACAGCCGCCGTCTTTGCCCGAGGCCGCCCAGACGCCCGCCGATGTTGCGGCCGTTATCATGCGTTGCCTCGAGAAGGACCCCGACAACCGGTTCCCCGATGCCGCTGCAATGCTGCTTGCCCTCGACCAGATCGGCGCAGCAGTACGCTTACCCGAACCTGCAGCCGCGCTGCGTCCGCCGCGACGATTCGGTTGGGCGTACGGCGTCGCAGTGATCGCGCTGTTACCGGTGCTGTTACTGCTCTCGCCCGTTCGCTGGCCTTGGGTTACCGACGCACCGGCGCCGCAACAACCGCCTGCCTCACAACAACCGCCTGCCTCACAACAACCGCTTGCCTCACAACAACCGCCTGCCTCACAGCAACCGCCTGCCTCACAGCAACCGCTTGCCTTGCAGCAACCACCTGCCTTGCAAAAATCGGCCTGGATGGAGCCGCCCGAGCCAGAGCGGGCAAAAGCAGTGCCGCCCCAACCGGAGCCGCCCGAGCCAGAGCGGCCGGTTGAGCCGTCGGCGATCGGCGATAGAAGCCCTCTGCTTGCGCGTCCTTCTGGTCAGGAGGAGTGGGACGACGAATGGGGACTGGCATTTGTGCGGATCGAAAGCGGCGAATTCAACATGGGCAGCGAGGCCAACGAAGGCGCCGTGGCAGCGCATTTCAACCTTGCCCTGCGCTCTCTCAAGAACGAGTATCCACGCCATCGCGTGGTCATCTCCGCCCCTTTTTACATGGGGAAATTTGAAGTGACGCAGCGTCAGTATCGGGAGGTCATGGGAGAGAATCCTTCGGATTTCACCGCAGCACCCGACGCCGATAACTTTCCCGTCGAACAGGTGACCTGGAAAGACGCACAAGAGTTTTGTGAGCGGCTAACCGTGCGATCCGCGCGGACCGCCGTGCCGCGGAACTACCGTTTACCCACCGAAGCGGAGTGGGAATACGCCTGCCAGTTGCGGGCCCGCGACGAGTTCTTTGGACAACCGGAAGAAGTCATTGATCGTTTTGCGTGGTACTCAAAGAATTCGGATTTCACGCCGCATCCTGTCGGGTCGAAGCAGAAGTTGCCGTCGGGGTTGCACGACATGCACGGGAATGTGTGCGAATGGTGCGCGGACGCCTTTGAAAACGGTTACTATGCCATTTCTCCCCCGGTTGATCCGCCGGGCGGCAAGGGCCTGCATCGCATCGCGCGTGGCGGCGCCTGGGTCTCTCCCCTGGGGGATTGTCGAATTACATCACGCGACCACTATTCGCCTGACCTTTCCAACCGAGCAATTGGGTTCCGGGTCGTGGTCGAATTCAGCAGCGAGTGATCTTATGGATCCTGCGTCCGAACCTCTTCGCCTGACAGCAATGGGGAGCGAGTACCAGATCACCCAGCGGCTGGGCGGCGGCGGGGCTTGCGAGGTCTTTCTGGCGCAAGCCGACTCCGGCGAGCAGCTGGCGGTGAAGGTCCTGCGTCCTCTCTTCCGCAGCGATGAGCGTTTGCTGCGTCGATTCGCGCAGGAGGCGAAATCGCTGCAGCAAATCAATCACCCGAATGTGGTTCGCGTGATCAAAGTCAACGAGAGCGAGACCGAACCGTATATCCTGCTGGAGTACGTCGACGGGAAGTCGCTAGATGAACGCATGCGCGAGCCCGCACTCTTGTCGCACGCCGAAGCCGTCACCGTCTGCTGCGGCTGCCTGGAAGGCCTGGTCTGCGTTCACGATACAAAGATCGTACATCGCGATATCAAGCCGGCCAACATTCTCCTGGAACGCTCGGGGCGGGTCGTTCTTTCAGATTTTGGACTGGCTCTGGAGCAGGAATCCGACGTTACCCAATCGATTTCAGGCGGCCTGGTCGGAACGCTGGCCTATATGTCGCCAGAGCAGTGCGCCGGACGACCGGTCGATCATCGCTCCGATCTGTATTCGCTGGGCGTGGTGCTGTTCGAAATGGCAACCGGCAGTTTGCCCTTTGCCGCCACCAATCCGGCAGCGCTTGCCTATCAGACGCTTCATGAAAATCCCCGCTGGGATTTGCTCGACCGCGCGGCGCCGGGTTTGACTCCCTGCGTTCAGAAGTTGATGGCGCGGGATCCGTCCCAGCGGTTTCAAACCGCCTCCGCAGCGCTGCAAGCTCTGCAGTCGCTGACCGACGTTTCCCAGAAACCTGCTGCGCCGACCAGGCGACGGACCGCATGGGCTGTCGGCGGAAGCTTCGCCGTGCTGGCGGTCCTGCTGGCCTCGTTTTTCTCGGCCGGTTTTTACAACCAGCGTAACCCGGCGCCTGCGGCGGCGCGGGACCGCGATCCGCAGCCGTTGCTGGTCTTGCCCGCGCCGGTTCCTCCGCAGCCCAGGGCGCCGGAAGCAGCCCCGCAAAAAGTTTCTATCGTTCCGCTCAGTCGCGAGCCGGCTCCCAGGGTGACCAATTCGATCGGCTCCAACCTGGTCTGGATTCCGCCAGGCAAGTTCACCATGGGAATGACGAATCCAGGCCGTTTTAAACACGACGACTGGGCGACGCCCGAGCACGAGGTGGAACTCACGCGGGGGTTCTATATGGCAACGTGCGAAGTCACCCGGGCGGAATTTGAGGAAGTGATGGGAGTCCGCCATCATCTCTGGGGCGAAGACAAAACCGACGGCCAGAGACCCGCCTCGGTGCTCTCGTGGAGCGATGCGGTCGAGTTCTGTCGACAACTGTCGAATCGGAGCGAGGAGAAGAAGAAGGGCTTTGTCTATCGGCTCCCGACCGAAGCCGAGTGGGAATACGCCTGTCGTGCAGGGCAATCGACCGATTACAGTTGGGGCGATAGCCTGGACGGCTTTGAGGCATATGCCTGGGTGGCTGAGAATTCGCAAAACAAAGCGCAGGACACCGGAAAACTCGCACCGAATCCGTGGGGCCTCTACGACATGACCGGAAACATGGCCGAGTGGTGCCAGGACTGGTTCGCCCCGTATCCGGGGGAAAGCGTCGTCGACCCCAGCGGCCCGCCGGTCGCCCCGCTTCAACCACGGCGCGTTATGCGCGGCAGCAGTTTTAATTATGAGATCAAAAACGGCGGGCACCGTTCCGCGTCTCGCAGTCACCACGACCAGGACGGCTTTCGAAGTTACATCGGGTTCCGCGTGGTCGCCGACATCCCGCTGGATCAATCCCAGCCGTCGGTCGGTTTATAAATCGCAACCCTTGCTGCATCCGGGCATTGCAAGCCAGCCTTTGTCGGGCGACCTGCCTCTTTGACCATCCTCTTTCTAAATAGGATCCCAATCCATAGCAGTTTCATTTCCTTTTTCTCAGGAACGCATGAACGATGGCGACTACGATTCTCCGACCCAACGGCGATGTGCAAACCGGCGGTTGGCATTCCAACTATAAAATCACCGCACGAACAGTATCCGACACTCACACATTCATTAACGAAGCCGACCAGGATAAGGATGAGTCCTATATCCATACTATCGATCCGGTAACCAGCACTTCCAGACCAACCTATACCTGCAGACTGGATAACTTTGGCCCCCACTATGTCACCGAGGCGATTGCGACCGTCTGGGCCAAAGGACCTACCAACCCAACCGTCGCAACCAGTGTGGCCGAAGGAGAGGAAGACGAGGGAAATTACAGCGTTCTCTGTCACGCAGTACTGCTCGTCAGAGTGACGTCGGACGAAGAAGGCCTGGATGTCATGGGACATGGCAAAAAGGCTTTGGACAGAAATGAATACAAAGACCTGAATTTCAAATGCACAATCCCTCCAACGCACAACGGCCCCGTATTTATGCATTTCTATCCCGCGCTATCCGGCGGCAACGGAGAACGCTACTGCCGAATTACCCAGGCGCAGATTAAAGTGACGCACTAGAGCGTTTCCATTTGCGGTAAGGCGCTGCGGGGGCGATACCGGCAGGATTGGCGGTCCCTTCATGGAGGTGATTGCCGGGCAGCTATACCGTGAGAATTTTCGCGGCAAGGTGCTTGCCGCTTGTGATGCGGGCGAGGGCATACGCGCCATCGCGGTCCAATTGGCGATCTCAGAATCCTGGATCCGCCGCATCCAACAGACGCGGCGTGAGGGCGGTCAACTCGCTCCGAAAACCGCCGGCAAACGTCAACTGGAGTGGCTCGCCTGACGGGTTGCTCGCAAAACTCTCCGTCCGGCCGGACAGGTATCTTCGGGAACTGCAGGCCGAGTTGCGCGAGGAACTCGGTCATGACGAATGCCTGATGACGATCTGCACCGCTTGTCGAGCCCACGAACAATCGCGAGAAAAAGACGCTGATCGCCAGTGAACAGCATCGTCCCGACGTAGTCGAAAGGCGAACCCAGTGGCGTGCTTCGCAAGAGTGCATCGACCCCAATCGCATCAGTCTTATCGACGAAACCTGAGTCAAAATCAGCATGACACACACCGATGCGCAGTCGCAAGTTGGTACGCGTGCGAGGGAGAAAACACCTTGCGGCCGTTGGCAAACAACGACCTTTCTGGGCGCCCTGCAAGCGACAGGTTTCATCGCTCCGTTGACGATCGATGGCGCGTCAACGGTGCAAACGATTGTAGGATGAAGCTGGCATTTCAGCCTCCTCAATTTCGGTTCAGTTGAGGGGGTCCTACCGTGAAATACGACACAAACCAGCCAGTGAAGGTAATCTTGGCGCCGAAGAATTGCCGCAAATCTTATAAGAGCAGAGCTTGGGTGCGATCGGCGCACAAAAAAAGCCTGCGAGTGCAGGCGATTGAGTGGAGCCGAGGGGACTCGAACCCCTGACATCCAGCTTGCAAAGCTGGCGCTCTCCCAACTGAGCTACGGCCCCGTGTGATTGGGCCAGGCGGCCCGGCGTCGAGAGGAAGGAATGGGCGCACGAGGATTCGAACCTCGGACCTCGTCGTTATCAGCGACGCGCTCTAACCAACTGAGCTATGCGCCCGACTAACCTGAATGGTTGGTTGGGACGTGTATTTTAGGAACGAATGCCTTCCTGTCCAAGCCCCCACCAGGCGAGTTTTTCAAACTCTCGCCGCTTTCCCTGTCAATCAAGCCGCGTGGAACGTTTGGGCCGGGATTACCGGTAAAAAACTCCCGTCAGGGTCGTCCGATCCTGACGATTACTCTTCCCGAACGCTGAATTCCAGCTTCCAGCGTGCGTCGGAATTGGCCGAGACGCACCATAATTCAAAGACGCCCAGCTCTGTAATGTGGGAGCGGAAGCGGACCGGCACATAAGCATCGTCGGCGTGTTCGTCGGGCGGCAGGATCGTTTCCAGGGAATCCGTTTCGACCAGCTCCTCCTCGTCCCAGGAGGAAAGCAGGTCGCCGGGACGATCCTGGCGGCGGACGTTGGAGCTGAAAAAGCGGAACTGGGCCGGCTCGCCCAGCACCAGGCCGACTTCACCCGAGGGGACGTCGGTCTCGGCGCCTTCTTCCATCCCTTGCGGAACCACGCACAGCGCCCGAAGCGGACGCGGAGCCCCGGGGATCGCCAGGCCGGCCGTTTCAATGCCGATGTAGTAGCTGCGGGCCGCACCGCCGCGGATCCGCATGCCGCCTTGCTGTTTGACGTGCCCATAATAAGCGGCGCCGCGGGCGACGGCATGGTCGAGATCGTGGTCGCCGGCCAGCAGCTGGGCCGCATCGTCGGTGAACCAGCCGCGAATGACCGACAGCAACTGCGACCGCAGCGCGTCGCTCCGGAAGACGCCGCCATTGAACAGCACATGCGTCGGTTCGACCGCTTCGTCCGCTCCGTGCGACTGCAGGAACGCCGACAGATGCCGGGTGATGGCGGTATCCGACTCAAACGGCAGGCCGATTTCCAGAAAGCCCGAAGCCCTTTGCCGGCTGGGGCGGTCCGTCAGGGAACACTCCGGCAGGAAGCCGTCGACCAGCAGCTTCTTCACGGCGGCGGCTTCCAGCTCGACCGAGACGGTGCCGCCGATCAGCTTGCTGCCGCGGCCCAGCACGGAAACGGTCGTGCTTTCCGGGCCATCTTCCGCCAGCAGGATTTCTTTGGCCGCCCTGCAGGAATGCCACAGGGAAACCGATTGCCAGGGGTTGAGTTTCACCTTCTGTTTTTCGAACAGACCGGCCGCGTAGTGGGCCAGGGCCAGATCCATGTTGTCGCCGCCGACGAGCAGATGATTGCCGACGGCGATCCGCTCCAGGGTGAGCTCGCCGTTTTCTTCGGCGACGCCGACCAGCGTGAGATCGGTGGTGCCGCCGCCTACATCGCAAACGAGCAGTTTCTCGTTCACCCGTAGCATCTTCCGCCACTTGTCGCCCATCACGGCCAGCCAGGAGTAAACGGCCGCCTGGGGCTCTTCCAGCAGGATCAGCGTATCGGGCAGGCCCGCTTCACGAGCTGCTTCGCGCGTCAGTTCCCGCGCGCTCACATCAAAAGACGCCGGCACCGTCAGCACAACCTGCTGGTCTTTAACGGGGGCGTCGGGGAACTGCTCTTCCCAGGCGGCAATCAAGTGCTGCAGGTAATACCGAGAGGCGGTAATGGGAGAGATTTTGGGCGTATCTTCGGGCGCGTTCCAGGGCAGAATGGGCTGATGACGATCCACTTTGCTATGGCACAGCCAGCTCTTGGCGGCTCCGATCGTGCGATCGGGAAACTCGGCCGACTGGCGCCGGGCGTATTCGCCCACGGCGTACTGGCGGCCTTTGGCCCAGGACAGATCAAAGGCCCCTTTTTCATGCTTGCCGGCCTGGTAAACAAACGAGGCCAGCGAATCACGGTTTTCCACGGTGGCCGCGGCGGTCAACTGTGGGATGGAGAGCAACTGAACCTGCGGTTTTTCGTCGGCCAGGGCTGCATAGGCGAGCACGCTGTTGGTGGTGCCCAGATCAATGCCGATAACGTATTGCGATGCCAACAGCGGCTCCTTCAGCGATGAGGTCCGTCGCGCCCTGGGCTGGGGGCAGGAATCGCGCCAGAGGACGATGGCGAACAGACCACGGTTTCAGTTACTTGATTTCCAGTTCCACCGGGGCGACAACATTGGCGGAATCCTGGCCGCCGGACCACTCGGGCAGTTCACATTTGGCGGCCTGCCAGCCGTGATGCACCAGTTGCCCGCGGTAGGGCGGATCGCCCGCCACGGCGCCGGTGACGCGGTAACGACCGGCGTCGAATTTGGCCGGCGTTTCACAGGTGTCGCCTTCCTCCTGGTCGAGGATCGGCTCCAGGGCGAACAGCCGATCGAGCACCTTGCCGCAGTCGCGCAGGACGTCCCGGGCGGCGGCTCCAATTTGTGCGTCGGAGTAATCGCCCAGCGGTTCTTTCACAATATCCAGAAAGCGGGCTTCCCGCTGCAAAGCAGCCAGCAGGGTCAACGCTTCGCTGCGGGCGGGCCGTTTGGGTTGCGGAGCAGGGGGCGGCGTTTTGGGCTTCTCTTCGACCGGAGGCAGACCGGCAGCGGGCTCGGCGCCCAGGGCCGAATCAATCCGGGCGGCCGTTTCCCCATTGAAAAGTGCGGCGAAAAAGGCGCGGAACGCCACCATCATGCGCATTGCTGTAGCTCCCAACTGTCCGCGGATATATGCCTGTTCGTCGATCGGGGGAATCAACGGTCAGGGAAGGAATCGAACGAATTTTCGATCTAGAGTCGCCAGGAAAGAAAGAACAGCACCACAAAGACCAGGGCCATAAAGCTCAGGATCCATAGCCCGGCCTTGGCGGCATGGTGCAAAATGGGCTGCATTTCTTCGTGACGCGTCGCCCCATACACCAGGCTGATCGAAATGACCAAAGGCAACGCAAACCACAAATGATTACCGAACAAAGTCACAGCGAATAGCAACATGGCGGCTGGGCCTGCGGTCAAAAAACGTCGGGTGCAAGGTAAACGCGCGCGGTGCGAGCTTTCCGTTACCCCAGGGGTCAGGAAGGGACTTCGTCGCTCGCGGCGGGTTCGTCGTCGTTCTCATCATCGGGCGGCTTGCCAGGCTCCAGCGGAGCAACCGGGCCTGCATACGCGTCGTAAATGGCCAGGATATTGAGCAGGCCGGCGACCACCGTATAGAGCGTTCCCAGCTCAAAAAAGTTGTGGAACGTATAGTTCCAGTCGGCCAGTCGATCGGAGCCGTTCGGTTCGTTCGGCCGCATCGGCGGGGCCATGATCTCCGTGATCGGTTCGAAACCCTTGCCGACCAGCACATTCTGCACCATGGCCGGGAAGGCAGGCGCCCCGACGCCCAGCTGGCAAATGTATTGCCAGCGGCGATCCATTTTGTTCCACGAGGCATACACCACATGACCGCCCCCCAGCGCCAGGCCGAAAAACCAGGTCGACAGGATGCAGATCATGAACAGCGCGCCCTTGGCGTAACGGCGCTGGTAAAGGTGGCCCGCGCCTGGCCAAAGCCATGCAAAAAACGCGGCGACGTTTTGATCGCGCAGATCAACGTCGAAAGGTGTGGGGGAAGGTTCCGCGTCCATAGTCGCATTTTCGTTTTTTGCGCCGGAAATTTCGAGTCAAGCCGTAGATTCTACCCGACTTGGGGTCGAAAACCAGGGCAGTGTCGGCGCCTGGCAATTTCGCCTGCCGCAACGGGTTATTCGGCCAGCGGCCCGATGTATTGCCGGGCGATTACCACATGATCGAGATACAAATGCTGATCCCGCGGCGAAGGATCCTTTCCCCCGTGATAAACGTTCAGCCAGACTTGCTCCACCTTCAGGCGGTCGACATGGCGGAAGCGGATATCGGTCTTTTCAAACGCCAGGCGGCCGTCGATCCAGGTCCGCAGCTCGCCGTCTTTTTCCCCCGGCGTATTGAGCTTCACCTGCTGCTCCACACAGTACCAGCGATTGCTTTCCAGATACCCGCGGTAATCCCGCTGCCAGAGCCAGACATCGCCGTAGAAACCTTCCATATCGGCGTGGTAACAGTACGTACCGATCGGGTGCAGTCCGCCCAGCGGATTATCGGCGGGAACCGTTTTTGAGAACGCCCCGCGCGCGGACCAGCCATTTTCGCCGTTGCTTTTGCGGCCGCCCCAGCCGGCCACGCCGTACGTGCCGCTGACGCCAGGCATTTTGCCGCCGCTGACCGTCTGGTTCCAGTCGTCGGCCAGTCGCAGGTAGTAGCGAAAAAAGATCTCTTCGGGTTCTTCGCCTGTCTTCTTGCCGAATTTGAAGAGCGTGTTGAGCGCCGTGTTTTCTCCCTGGGCCATTTTGACTTTCAGGGCCTTTCCCCGCAGCGGCTGGAACATGAGGTCCTGGTCGTCCCCCACGATCGACAGCTTCTCTTTGACGGCGACTTGCGACCATTTCTTGTCCCAGAACGGCGTTTCAAAATCGGCCTGCAGCAGGACCTGCGGATCGTCGCCCAGGCCGCGGTCGCCGGGGAACTTCCGCGCCAGCCCCAGGAGCGGTTCCGACGGCGGTTCGGCATGCCCTTGCGAGCAGCGAAAGACGCCGACCTGGCACTCGCCGCTGCCATAGACTTTTTCCACCACCAGCCGCAGCACCGCTTTCTTGAAACCCTTGCCGGTCGCCGCTTCGTCCAGATCGAAACGGATCAGCACCGGATTCTGGGAACCAAGGCGTAACTGCGGAGCGACGCCGCCCACGCTGCGATACGTCGAAGACTCCAGATAAATATCAGCGACGGCCGGCAGACGAATCGATTTGTCCCCTTCCAGAAGCAGTGCGGGACGGTTGGCGGCGACTTCGCTTTCGCGGCTGGCGATCACGAACTTGCGGCCGCCTGACAGAAGCCGCAGCAGCATGCCCTGATTGGGCTGCCGGCCCGACAGCCACTCCTGCACCAGGGGCGTCACATCAATCTCCAGCACGTCGCCAGCCATGACTGCGGCGGCGTCGACTTTCCCAAAGGGTTGCTCGCCCTGCGGACGATTGACTGCATCGGCCCAGTCGCCCAGAAAATTTCGCCAGGGCAGTTTGGCGGGAGCGTTGTAGTAATCGCGCGAAGCGCCATCGTCGCCGGAACCTTCCACCCAGTCGTCTTTGGCGGCATGGGCGTACGCGCTGGCAAAAACCAGAACCGCTGGCCAGCAAGCGAACCTGCCGACAGCTCGACACAAACCAAGAAAGCACAGCGCTCGGCGAGGAGGAAGCGGCGAGTCGCCCGTGGTCGAGACGCGCGGCTGCCCTGATACCGTGGGGAAGCGGTTCATCGAGGCTCCTGGCGGCCCGGCGATTGACCAGGGCCGCGTGCTGAAAATTGCCGGTCGGAGAAGAGTTTAGAGCTGGCCAAGCCGTTTGGAGACTCGGCTTGATGCGGTGCTGGCCTCTTTGAACAGCTGACTGTCGTGCAGTAACGGCAAGAGGGCGCCGGTCTCCGCGTCGACAAACTGCAGCTCGCAATTGTCCCCGATCAGACCGCCAGCGAGCATCCATTCGACGGAATGCGATCCTGCGGGCAGGGACAAATTATAAGTATCGTTCTTGCTGCGATCGTCGCCGACTGTGCCGACGACCTTGCCGTCGATTTTCAGGGTCAGCAGGCCGCCAGCGGTCGATCCGCCCCGATGAATCACACTCACCTGCTGCTGTCGCGCAAGCTGCAGGTTCCCTTTGAGATGCACCAGCAGCCGGCCGCCATTGGCGGGCTGTAGCAAAAGCGACTCCACTTCGTCATGAGCGATCGCCTTGCCCGGCACGTACTGCAGCAGGACGCCTGTGTCGGCCTGATTCAAGGCGACCCGGCCGATCAAACCCTGGTAACCGGATGCGGGACCAAAGGCCGCGTCCGGCGCGACTGCGTCCCCCAGTTGCTCGTTGATCTGAGCGATCTTCTGCTGCAGATCCTGTCGGTCGAGGGCAGGGACGCCGAGCAGGGCGGACTCCAGGCGGACCTTGCCGCGCCGCAACATGGCGGACTTCGCCGGGTCTTGCCGTCCTTTCGCTAGATCAACCCATTCCTGTCCGATTTTTATCAGCTGCTGGGGATCTTCGGGCGAGTCCAGATCCTGCCGGGCCGCAGCGGCGATGGCCGCATCGCCCCCAGCCGCCAGGTGAGGCAAACCGCTTGCCCAGTCGTGCTCGACAAAACACAGATACATACCCAGATTCTGGTTCGCCTGGGGATCGCCCGGCGAAGCCTGCAGACGCTCCCGCGCTGCGTCGGCATAGGCGCCCTGGACTTTGAGCTTCTCAAGCGATTCGGTGCGGTCCCGCAGCGCCACTTTGAGCGGCGGATCCGAAAGGCGGGCGACCGCTTTGTTCAGCTGGTCTAGCAGACCCGCGGCGTCATCAAAGCGATGGGCCGTTTCCATCTGGTCGAGCAAAGGCATTGCCAGTTGCACCGCCAGCATGCGTTGATCGGCAGTCGTGCGACCGGCCAGGTACTTCTCCAGCAAGACGGCCTGCTGGGCAAAGGGTTCCATGTTGTAACTAGAGCCGATCGCCTCGGCCGCCTGCCAGGCGAGGGTCAGGTCGCCGCCGGCAATGGCCGCCTCGCTGGCTTCGGACAGCAGCGCGTACCTGGTCAACGGATCAAACTCGTCGCGCCCCGTTTTGAACAGTTTGACCGCCAGCAGCCCTTTGGCGGCAGGCGCATTGAAGCGGTAGTCGTCCTGGAAAACTTTGCGGACCTTGCTGACGGCTGTCGCCAGATCGCTGTCGGCAGGACGTTCCCAGCGGCCGGAAAGCACGCCGGCGCCGTTCTCTTTGGTGGTGGCGAAGCCGCCGTCGCCGCCGCCGGGCAGTTCAAAGACTTCGGGCTCAAGGCGAACGGACGCGATCTCAAACTCGCCGTCCTGGGCGTCCAGAAACAACCCTTCGGCATGATTGATATGGCTCGGCAAACGCAGAGTGCGCACATCGCCCGCCCAGCGATAAACGGACGTTTTATCGACTTCCAGCTCCAGCGTGGGACCGCTGAGAATGCAGCAGAGCAGATGGGTCTGCCCCTCCTCCAGCAGCCGGCCCTTGTGGGTCGGCTCGCCATATTCGGGGTCGCGCAGATCGCGCCCGTTGACCAGCGACAAACCGCTGTGATCGGTGGTGTCCACCAACGCATCCAGCTCAAGAATGACGCTGGCCTTTCCCTGAACCATTAACCCGATCCGTAGCGATCCTGTTTTGGAGCGCCGCCGGGCGACAATGGAAAGGCGAAAGCTCCCGGGAACCGGATCCGGCGTCGGAAGCAGAACGAGGTTATCGCCCGCGTCGCCGCCCACGATCAGGTTTGGGCCCAGTCGTCCCGCCGCCCCCATCAAAATGGCCTTCGTCAGATCCAGGTCTTTCAGCAGGTCCTCGCCGGCAGAGATTCCCGCAGGAGGATCGCCGGCTCCTGTGAGGGGAACGCCTTCGCCCCCCGGCGTGACAGGAGCGCCATCAGCGGGTGGACGCGTATCAATCGCTGGAGCAAACGGATCAACCAGCGGCGGCTTCACGACGGCGACGGGATCCGTCGGATTGCTGAGTGCGGGCTCGACAGCCGGTTCGTCCGCGACCGGGGGGCTGCTGCTTTCGACGACGCTGGCAGGATCGGCGGCCGTCCCTGAGGAGGCGACCTCCTGGCCGGCCTGTTCCCCTGGCGAAGCGGCGATGGCGCTGGTCGACGCGTTTGCACCCGTGGCCGGAGCAACATCGTGGAACGACTCCGCGGCCGGCGGCTGGGACAGGTACCAGAAGCCGGCGCCCACCAGGCCGATCACCAGCAAAACCAGCGCAACCAGCGAAATGAGAACCTCTACCTTGAACTTTTTACGACGTTTCCCGACCGCCCTGGCGGGGTTCACGCTGATTCCCGCTCGCGGCTGTTTACCGGCCACTGGCGGAGCAACCATCGCCGGGGAAGCGCCCCCTGCAGATACCGGCATGGCGACCGGCGCCGCGGCCAACTGCTGCTGGTGCAACTGGGCGTCGTAAGCGGATTTTTTTTGCGGATCGAGCAGGCTGACCCGGGCGGTGGAAATATGGTTCAGCACCCGCTGGGAATCGACGGCGTATTTACCGGCCTGGTAATTGCGAACATGCGCCATGCGCTGATCGGCCGCGTTCTCGATCACATCGAGATTCGCTTCAAAACGCGCTACACCCAACAGCCGGTAGTGATCGGCCGGCTGTTCGTGCGGCGGAATCCCCAGCCACTGATAATAAGGGTCAAATTGCGATTCCATGAATCTTTCTCGTGACAAGAATCCGGCGGGGGACGACGAACTGGCAGTCGAGGCCAGCAGTTGGCATGGCGCGCAGCGGCGCTCCGGCTCACGAATTTTTCGCCCTCGAAATGGACGCCGCCCGGGTCCGAAACGTTCCCCGCGGCATCACGTTTCTTCACCTCGAAGCTAGTTGATTTCCCGTCGCCATGCAAGAAGCACCAGGGTTGTGGTTGATATTTGTCTGACGCGGCCGCGCCTTGAACTGAATTTTACGTTGCCTTCGCCCCACGCGGAATGGCAAACGTCCCCAGTTTCGCCAAGCGTTCTGCAAATGCGAAACGGGAAAACCCGCAAATTCCTGCCCGCAGGCCCCCACCTGCCCGAATACCCTCATTTGCCAAGGCCCCGCCCCTAGGCTGGCCCTGCAGATCCCGCAGGAACATGCGAGAACCCTGTTGATCAATGCCTGTTGATCATTCGGATCCCTTTCACCCTCGCCCTCAGGCGACTCGCTGGGGGCTGGCGGCCGCCGGCGACTGGAAGCGATCAAGGATCTGGCCCGGATGATGATCGTTCCGCCAGGTTTCTGAGAACGCCAGGCTGGAAGCTCGGTAGTGGTCGTAGTGATCCAGCATGTCGTTCAACAATCGCGGGATGTCCTCTTGCGCATCAAAAGCCAGTCCGACACTGCCCAGCGGACGAAGTCGCCCGTCTTCCTCCGCCGGAAGGGTGATGGCGGTCAGGTTTTCCAGCTCTAGATCACGCTGGTCGTAGGCGTTTTCCAACTCCGCCTGGATGCGAACCGTCTGGGGCTCCAGATGGAACAGACCGGCGACGGCGTCTCCCTGGTGAAAGCCGGCAATCGCGGTCGAGCTGGCAACCAGGCTGTTTTTTCGATCGAACTGCTGGCACCGCAGGCGCACCAGGGCGCCAGGTTCCGCCGGAGCGCGCCAGCGAAAGCGGAGCAGCAGGTCGGCGGCAGGCGTTTCGAGATTCAGCGGGAACGCCGCCGGCCCCGCATCGGCTTGCAGCAGGGACCGCCGCGCCAGGACCGACTCCTGTCGCTCGGGATGGGTCGCCAGTTGTTGATAGTGGTCGCGACTGGCCTCGGCAAACTGCTCCGCCAGCCAGCAACCGGCCGGGGTGATTACGGGAACGCCTGCGGCCAGCATTTCCACCAGTACGCCGCTGCAGCGGGCGTAATATCGTCGTCCGTCATACAGAAAGAGGCCGATATCCGCGCGTTGAATCAGTTCCGCGTACTGCTCCATCGAGAGCGGATGCGGCGGCGTCACAATGGCGTCGTCGCGTAACTGGCCCGTGGACCGGATTGCTCCGACCGTTTTGTGGATCTGCCGGGCGCTGCCTTGCACCACCAGTTGAACGCGTCCCTGGGATCCCAGTTCCGGCGCCAGTCGCGTGACCAGTTCCCGCAGATGACGACGTCCTTTTTCCCGGCGGAAATACCCGCCACAGGTCACCCGCCGACGTTCCCCTGTCAGCGCCGAAGAACCGGAATCGTCGACGACCGAGTCAGCCGGCTGGATGGCCGGATTCACGGGATACGGCATCGCTTCAAAATGGGCTACGCCCAGTTGCTGGTACTGCGCGGCCAGTTCCGGGGTGGTGTTATACAGGGACAGTCGCTGCCCGGCGGCCTGCGCCAACGAGCGGGAAAAACTTCGCCGCATTTCGTCGGAACGATCGGTCTGGACCGGATATTCACCGGGTCGGCCTTCGAAAACATCAAAATGGAACTGCAGGCGCCAATCCACATTCCGCGATGCGGGGTCCACCTGGAAGTACATCACCAGGCCCTCAAGATCCAGCTCCGACAAAGTCGGCACAAACACCTGGTCGCCCGGCGCCAGCGGATACTGGGAGAAGACCTCGCTGCAGGAGGCCAGAAAGTTCTGCAGATGGCGAGTCCGTCCTTGCGTATGTCGCCACTTTCGCCAGGGACGGATGACCGCCTGACGAAGCCGATGCGACCAGCGCTGGGCTCGGCCGGGCTCCACGTACGGACGACTGAAAAAAGCACAATAAGGGGAATAGGTGTCGTCAGAAAAAACGGGCAACACCTGCCAGCTTGGATCAAACTCCTCCGCAGCCGAAAAGTCCCGGTGTACGGCCAGAATCACCTGGTCATAGCGATCCTGGGCCTGACGACAGGTGTGCAGCGCGTATTCATAGTGATGGCCGCCCACGCCTCGCAATGAATGGTCCAAAAGATAGAATTTCGACATCAAAACACCGGCGATTTGGCGGATAAACTAGAGAGATATTGGCCTAGCGTGCCAAAACCGAAAAATTGCAGCAAGGTCAGTTTTCACTGGAACTTGGGACCGACAAAAATCCTTACGAATTTCCCCAGAAAGCCTTGCAGTCCCATTCGGCGATGACTAGAATTTACACGGGTTTGAAAATAGCCCTCATTGATGCCCCACCTTCCCTCCCTCCCGATTTTTCTGCATTTCATTCCGACAAGCACCCGGCGTTTCTCTTCAAGCGTTGGCCAAGTCTGAAGAAGTGGGATCGTTTTTTCCTGGTTGGTTGATTTTCCAGTCTGTTGAAACGGTTTGAGCAAAGCACTTCCAAGGTGGGGCTGTTTGCGCGAAAAGTTTCGATTCTATCGTTTGCTTTGCGTGCGAATTCCTTGACGCAAGATCCTCATTCCTACCCCCATTTTCCTCGTTCCCCCCTATTCTTGGAGCAGTGCATGAATCGATTCCGCCATCGTGGCTTCACCCTGGTCGAGCTGCTGGTTGTCATTGCCATCATCGGCGTGCTGGTCGCTCTGCTGCTGCCGGCCGTTCAAATGGCCCGCGAAGCTGCCCGCCGCTCGGACTGTACTAATAAACTGAAGCAGGTCGGACTTGGTCTGCAGGGTTATCTCGACAGCAATAAGGCCTTCCCGCCGGGCAATATCGCGCTCACCAATGCGACGGGTTTCGTCAATACGAGCTCGACAAGCAACCAATCGTCTACCGGATGGGCCGTTCAGATTCTGCCGTTTGTCGAAGAACGCGCACTCTACAATCTGCTGCAGCCGTCGATCACGAACCACCAGGCTCCGAACGGCTGGAACGGCACTGGCACCGGTCCTACGGTTGGCGCCCAGTTGACGGGGCGCGCTAACCTGCAGGTGTTCATTTGCCCTTCGGATCCGAAAGCCAAAGGCGAATTTTCCTGGTCCACGAACACCGGTATTCGTGCCGGACGTTCAAACTACATCGCTAACTGGGGCATTGGCACACTCGCCCCCACTTCTGCCGCTGGCCTGATCAATCCCTTTAATGCCGACCGCTTCGTGCTCAATGATCCGTTCGGTGTGATGTATACGAACAGCGCGATCAGCGTTCAGCAGATCACTGACGGCACCTCGACCACCTTCCTGGCTGGCGAGCGTCACAACAAATACCAGCTGGATTCCGCGGGCCTCGAAGCGCCGTTTTCTGGCGGTGACACAACCTGGGTAGGCGCCGGTAACTCCGACTACACCACGGGCACTGCCACGACGCCCGCGGGCAACTGGGCTCCCCACAACATGTCGTTCTGTTTTCGCGGCCCCAACCGCGACTTCAGCCGCGGTTTCAGCAGCCAGCACCCGGGCGGTTCCCAGTTCGTCATGTGCGACGACAGCGTCAACTTCATCTCGGACACGGTCGACATCAACGTTTATCGTCGGCTTTCCCGTCGTAACGACGGCTATCCGACCCAGGTGCCTTAGTGAGTGCTGCTGGTTAGCCAGCATGACTTCGAGCTTTGCCTGAGTTGAAAAATTGTAAATGCGGCCGCGAGAATTATTGCGGCCGCATTTTTTTATGCGCCGATCCTGTTTGCCGCGTGGTGGAACGAGCTCCTATCGAGGATACCCCCATGAATAGCGGGTGGAAATACGCACGACCAGGTCTCACGGGAAGACCAATCACAGGCATAAAGGAGAATCTTTAAATCAGCGGGTGACGGGGATCCGCCGCTTTTTCCCCATTCCGCTCTGGCTGGGAAAGTTTTTGTCTGCGCCAGGAATCGCGGGAAAAACATAGGTTTTTGCCACTTTGCAAGAAATTCCCCAGGAGATTTGCAGGAGAAACCGCCGCCATTTTCTGGCATGTTCAACAAAAAACTGCTAGAATCCCCAAGAAGTTTTAATGAGTTTCCGTTCAAATTTTCTAGAATCGTGGGAACTTCGCTAAAACCTCATTGAATGATGTCTGCACTTGGCTTCGCCGGTTCTCTAGCAAGGCCTCTTTTCGCAGCAACCTTATCTTACTCGTCTCTTCATCTGTTCAAGACCTTTTCTGGAGCAACCCATGTCTCGAAGGCCTCGCTACGGCTTTACTCTGGTTGAACTACTCGTCGTCATAGCAATCATTGGCGTGCTGGTCGCACTGCTGTTACCAGCGGTTCAGATGGCGCGTGAAGCGGCGCGTCGATCCGATTGCACCAACAAGCTCAAACAGATTGGCCTCGGCCTGCAGGGCTATCTTGATGGGAACAAGGCTTTTCCCCCGGGGATTATCGCCTTGACCAATTCGTCGAATACGTTGACCAGCACGCAACTGGCTCCGGGCTGGGCCGTGCAAATCCTTCCGTTTGTCGAAGAACGCGCCTTGTACAACCTGATGGTGTCGCGGCTTAACGTCAACAACGGCCCCACCAGCTGGAACGGCAGCGGAAACGGCTCTTCCTCCAGCCAGCAACGAACAGGCCGCAATAACCTGCAAGCGTTTGTCTGCCCTTCCGATCCCAAAGCCAAAGGCGATATCCGCTGGCACTCCTCTAACAGTGGATACTACGCGGGTCGCGCCAACTACATTGGTAACTGGGGGATCGGCGCGATGAACTCCAGCGGCACCCCGACCGGCACCGCGCCGGCCGCGGGCCTGGCGAATCCGTTCGTCGGCAACCACCTGACCCTGCCCGATCCGCAGGGCGTGCTCTTCGCCAATAGTTCGATCTCCGTGCAACGGATCACCGACGGCACCTCGACCACCTTCCTGGTCGGCGAACGCCATAACAAGTACCAGCTGGCTTCCAACGGAACCGAAGCGCCGTTCTCCGGCGGCGATACGACCTGGGTTGGCGCCGGTAGCGGCGACTACACCATCGACGGCACCACGGCCAGCACGCCGGTTGACGTCTGGGCCCCGCACAACCTGTCGTTTGCTTACTATGGCCCGAACCGCGATTACAGCCGCGGTTTCAGCAGCCAGCACCCGGGCGGTTCGCAGTTCGTCATGTGCGATGATAGCGTTCACTTTATCTCGGACACGGTCGACCGTAACGTCTATCGTCGTCTGGCCCGTCGCAACGACGGCTATCCGACCCAGGTGCCTTAATGCCGATCGCGGGATAGCCAGCTGTCTGCCAGGGCATTGTTGCTAACTTGAAAAACGCTCAAACGAGGTCGATTCTTCGGCCTCGTTTGTTTTTTTTGCGTCGCCGACGTTGCAAACCGGCACGGATGGCGAAAAGGTTGAACGACCTTCTCAGGGGTGAATACCGCTGGTATCGCTGGACTCCTGAGCACGAAAAACGGGGATAAACAGCGAAAACAGGAAAACTCGGAGCTTCAGGGCATTTAAGAATCAAAGGATGTTTCCCTTGCATTCTCCCCCTTTCTTGCTTTTTTTGTTTGTTAAATTTTGCCAGATCCTGGCACGTCCAGTAAAATCTTGTTAAAGTTAGGGTTGGGATCCGGGGATTCCCCTTTTAAACTTGAAATTACCGTTCGAGCGTGCTCGAATACTCTCCATCTAGTCTCTGCATTTTGCCCTGACCGTTTTTCGTCAGGCCAACTTTTCGCAGCAATCTTATTTCTTATTAGTCTCTTTTTCTGTTCAAGTCCTTTTCTGGAGCAACATATGTCTCGAGGGCGTCGTTACGGCTTTACTCTTGTTGAATTGCTAGTCGTGATAGCAATCATTGGCGTATTGGTCGCGCTGCTGTTACCTGCCGTTCAGATGGCGCGTGAAGCCGCGCGCCGGTCCGATTGCACCAATAAGCTCAAACAGATTGGTCTTGGCCTGCAGGGCTATCTGGATAGTAGTAAAGCCTTTCCTCCCGGCTTTATCGCCATTACAAACTCCTCCAACGTCTTAAGCAGCAGCACGACGACGGTTGGCTGGGCTGTGCAAATCCTTCCCTTTGTGGAGGAACGTGCCCTGTATAACTTGCTGCAGCCGCAAATCATGAATGCGAACGCCCCGCAAAACTGGAACGGCTCCGGCAGCGGCCCCGCCTACAATCAGCAGAAGACCGGGCGCGGTAACCTGCAAGCGTTTATCTGTCCTTCCGATCCCAAAGCCAAAGGCGAAATCCGCTGGGTCTCCAGCAACACGGGTTACTACGCCGGCCGCGCCAATTACATCGGCAACTGGGGCCTTGGAGCCATCAACTCCAGCGGCAGCCCGACCGGCACCGCCTCGGGCGTCGGCCTGGCGAATCCGTTCATCGGTAACCACCTGAACCTGCCCGACCCTCAGGGCGTGCTCTTCGCCAACAGTTCGATTTCCGTGCAGCGGATCACCGACGGCACCTCGACCACCTTCCTGGTCGGCGAACGCCATAACAAGTATCAGCTGGATGCCTCGGGCAACGAAGCACCGTTCTCCGGTGGCGATACGGCCTGGGTTGGCTCCGGTAGCGGCGACTACACCATCGACGGCACCACGGCCAGCACGCCCGCCGACACCTGGGCGCCGCACAACTTGTCATTCTGCTACCGTGGCCCGAACCGCGATTACAGCCGCGGTTTCAGCAGCCAGCACCCGGGCGGTTCGCAGTTTGTCATGTGCGATGACAGCGTTCACTTCATCTCGGACACGGTCGACATCAACGTCTACCGCCGACTCTCCCGTCGTAACGATGGCTACCCGACCCAGGTGCCTTAATGCCGATCGCTGGATAGCCAGCTGTCGACCAGAGCATTTTTGCTAACTTGAAAAACTCGCGAACGAGGCCGATCTTCGGCCTCGTTTTCTTGTTGCGTCGCCCTGCTCGAGTACAGAATCGGTCCGCAACCCCACCTGGAAAAGTCAGAATCCCGGCGGTCACTGCGTACGCTGGGCCTTCACGATCGTCCTCTACCGATTGACATGGCAACGCGCCCTCAGCCAATAATGGTGGAAAGACAATAACATGGTCTTTCGGCATTCACGGTACGCATTTGCTACGATTGGGCCTCGCAGTCGTTCCGGTGCACCGGGACCTGCAGAGGAAAATATCCGTTGCCCTGCGAGATCTTCCGCTCGAATGCCATGAGGTTCGTCATGTCGTATCTGTCGCTCTCTTGCCCCGGCCGCCTCTTCTTGCTGGGAGCCGCTCTTTACCTGCATTGTGGGCCCGTCGGCGCCGCGGAACCGCTGGCGGAGCAACTGCGAAAACTTCCCACGACCGTGCTGCAGGACGAACTGCACGAGCAGGCGGATCGAATGCTCTACGACCAGCAGCGAGCCCGCGTCCAGCAGGCAAACGACGCCAGCAGCAAGGCCTGGGCCGGCATCGATTCCACCGCCGCCTGGGAAGCGTTCCGCGATCAAAGGCTCGAAGCCATGCGACGCTCTTTCGGCCCTTTTCCCCAGCCGCCCGCGTCGCTGCCGGTGCACATTACGGCGTCACTGCCTGGCGAAGGCTACGTTGTCGACAAACTCGTTTTCCAGTCGCGACCGGGACTCTGGGTGAGCGCCTTGCTGTACCGCCCCGCACGCATCGACCGCCCGGCTCCCGGCATTATTGTTTCGCACGCCCATCATACGCCCAAGTCGCACGGAGAACTGCAGGACATGGGCGCCACCTGGGCGCGAGCCGGCTGCTATGTGCTGACCCCCGACCATCTGGGACATGGCGAGCGACGGGAGCATCCGTTCCAGACCGAAGCCGACTATCCGGGCGAATTCCGCGTCAGTCGCCAGGACTACTATCATCGGTACGACAGCGGGATCCAGCTACACCTGGCCGGCTCCAGCCTGATCGGCTGGCTCCAGTGGGATCTGCAGCGCGGCGTCGACCTGCTGCTGCAGCAGCCCAACATCGACCCCCAGGCGATCATCTTAATGGGAGCAGTCGCCGGCGGCGGCGATCCCGCAGCGGTCACGGCCGCGCTCGACAAACGCATTACCTGTGCAGCGCCGTTTAATTTTGGCGGACCGCAGCCCGAGGCCGGATTCCCCTTGCCGGAAAACGTAGAGAAAACGTTCAACTACGCCGGCGGCGGCAGCTGGGAGTCGACGCGCAATATAAGCGATTCGGCCCGCGATGGTTTTCTGCACTGGGTCATCGTCGGCGGCATCGCGCCGCGACGCTTGATTTACGGTTACGAGTTCGGCTGGGACCAGGAACACGATCCCGTGTGGAAACGGTTTGTCCCCCTTTACGGCATGTATAAGGCCGACGACAAGCTGGGCTACTCGCACGGTTTTGGTTCGATTCGTATTCGGGAGAAGCCGGCGTCGCACTGCACCCATATCGGCCCCGTGCATCGTGTTCGGATTCACCAGCACCTGAAGGAATGGTTCGGCGTGCCGATCAGCCCCGAGCAGGAATATTCGGCCCGCCGTGAAAGCTCCGAGCTGTTGTGCTGGACGCCCGAGCTGCGCAAAAAGCTCGCCCCGCAATCGCTCACGCAACTGCTGCCGAGCCTGGTCGAGGAGCAACTCAAGGCGGCGCGAACAAAGCGAGCCTCCCTGCAGGACGATGCATTCCGCACCGCCCTGCGGCGAGATCTTGACGCCGTGCTGGGACAGACAGCGCCGTTGCAGCCGGTCAAGGTTGTCTCTTCGCAGGCGCTCGATTCTCCCCTGGCAGGCGCGCCGGAAATTGAAGCGACGCAGATCGTCCTGCAGACGGAAAATGGCATCGTCGTACCGTTGCTCTTGTTGTCGCCGCCGAAAAGTCCCAGGCGATGCGTGCTGGCCTTTTGCCAGGAAGGGAAAGAACAGCTGCTCCGCGCCCGTGCGGCCGAGTTCGCCAAACTGCTCCAGGCCGGCGTCGCCATCTGCCTGCCCGACCTGCGGGGTACGGGGGAAACAGATTCCGGTTCCGATCGGGACCAGACCGGCAGTGCGACGGCTGTTTCTTCCACGGGCCTGATGCTGGGCGATCCCTTGCCCGCCCAGCAACTGCGGGATCTGCGCAGCGTTGCCCGTTTTCTGCAGACTCGCTCGGGCGGCGATGCGCTTCGCCTGTCGCTGTGGGGCGATTCGCTGGCAAAAACCAATTCCGCCGACGCTAACCTGGACGTTCCCCGCCGCATCGACGGACGCCCCCGACAAAGCGAGCCCCTGGGCGGCCTGCTCGCACTGCTGGGCGGTTTGTATCTGGACGATATCGACGCCCTCTATGTGCATGGCGGCCTCGCCAGTTTTGCCGACGTGCTGACGCGTTACCAGGTGCTCATTCCGCATGATGTGGTGATTCCCGGCCTGCTCACCCAGGCCGACGTCGTCGATCTGGCGGCCGCCCAGACGTCGTCTTCGCTGCTTCTGCAGGAACTGGTCAACGGCAACAATCAGCCGCTCGACCAGGAGGCCGTCCAGACCGCATTTGCTCCTGTCGCCAAACGCTACGCCGCCGCCGGCAACGGCGCCCTGCTGAAGATCGACAACAACGCCTCCCCGGCCGCGTGGCTGCTGCAGACGAAGTAATCGGCAATAAAGCAGTTCGCACAGCGCGCCCGCATGTCGCCGAAGTCGCCAGACGGTTGAGGAAGGATTCTGGGCGAGTGGGAACCGTGGCCCAACTCTGGCGAGTTCGGCTACGGCATGCTGGGGATTACCCAGTTTCACTTGACCCGATTCGGGGAATCCACGACGATGCGCGTCAATGATACGTCCCCACTTTTACCTGCTGATGGCGGCCGGCGTGCTGGCTGCCTCTCCCTTGCTGGCGCAGCATGCTGCGCAGAGCGTGCTGGTCATGCATGGCGGGCAGGTCATTCGGGGCGACATCCATCGGCTGGGCGACGGTTACCAGGTTCGACTGGCGAATAACGACGAAATCCGCCTGCCGGTCGATCGCGTGCAGCTGGTTGCGACCGATCTGGAAGCAGCTTATCGACAACTTCGCGATCAACTCTCGCCGCGTGATCCGGCGGCTCGCCTGGATCTGGCCAGCTGGTGCTTGCGGTGGAAACTCTATGCCCGCGCTGCCGACCAGTTGCTGGCCGCCCGGCAATTCCAGGGCGAGTCGGCCCGGCTGACCCATCTGGAAAGACGCCTGCACTTCGCCGTCGTCGAAGTCGATCCGTTAACGCTGGCCGAAACACGCACCCTGGACCAGGGCGCCCCTGACCTGATCAACTCGCTGCCCGCGGCCATAGTGGAAGAGTACACCCATGCCGTGCAGCCGTTGCTGCTCAGCCGCTGCGGACTGGCCGGTTGCCATGGCCTGGGCGCCAAAAACGAGTTCCAGCTGCTGCGTCCGGCGGCCAATGAGTTTCTTTCGCATCGCCATACCCAGCGCAATCTGGCGGCGACGTTAACGCAGGTTCACCGCCGGGATCCGACGCAAAGTCCCTTGCTGCTGGCGGCACAGAAAGCCCACGGCGGGATGGGAGCCTGCTTCCGCACCGACGAAGATCCCTTGTTCCAGCGTATCCAGGAATGGGTCATGGCGCTGGCCAGCGGATCATCGCTCGTGCGACTGGCGGCGATCCAGGAGCCGGAAACGGTGCTGCGGCAGGCCAGTTTTGGAGAACCCGTCCTGTCCCGCCACGGCGAACTCCAGGCGATGGACGACCCTTTTGATCCCGACGAATTCAACCAGCGTTACCATGGCGCCAGCGAGCCGGCCGAACTCGCCGATCCCGCGGCCGGTCGCGTCCTGCCCGGGCTCGACGATCTTCCTCCCGACTCGCCGCCGACGGACTGATCCGCCGATCGCCTGATCGAGCCGCCGACGGATTGACCAGGTCGCCCCTGGCAAGGGATACTGGCCGGAAACTTCCTGGCGCCTCCTCTTTCCGGCAAACCGATGTCGACCCCAGCCCCCGGCTTGAACGTCGCCGCCCCGGCCGTGTCGGTGCTCACGGCGATCCTGGCCCCCGATCCGGTGCACTTTCGCAGTACGGTCGAGAGCGTGCTGGGCCAAACCTATACGGATTTTGAGTACGTGGTGGTCGAAGATCCGTCACCAGCGTCGGCCGGGGCGATCCTGGCCGATTACCCCGACCCGCGGATCCGCCATTTCCGGAATGCGGAGCGTACTTCGCTGTTGGCGCAGCGGAATAAAGCGCTCGAAATGGCCCGCGGCGAATTCATCGCCTGGATTGATGGCGACGACGAGTGCGCCCCGCAGCGACTGGCCGCCCAGGTGAAATTCCTGCGTGAGCATCCCGAAGTTGACCTGGTCGGATCGCAACTGACCTACATCGACGAGACCGGGAAGACGCTCGGCCGCCGCGATTATCCGCTGTCGCACTCCGCGATCGTCCGCCAGATGCCGCGGTTGAATCCGCTCGCCCATTCCTGCGTCATGGCCCGCCGCCAGACCATGCTCGACGCCGGCGGCTATGCGTTTGATGCGTATCGCGGCTGCGAAGATTACGAACTTTGGTGCCGCATGGCGACCCAGGGCCGCGGCTTTGCCAACCTGCCGGAACGCCTGATCCGCTACCGCATTCACCCCGGGCAATTCAAGTCGCAATCCTTGCGCGATACGATCAAAGGCACGCTGGCGATCAAACGCATGCACTACCCCCGCGACTATTCCCCGCTGTCGCTGCTGCGGGCGACGGCAGAACGCGGCCTGCTCTGCCTGCCGCCCTCCTGGGTGCTGCGACTGTTTCTCAGGCTGCAGAGGTAGCCAAGGCGTGGCGCGATCCGTCCTGGCGCGACCGGCCAGGCGGGGAGCAACAGCCGGGCGTCACCCCGCGCCGAAAAAATCGTTCTGTGCTACGATGTCGGCAATGGAGGAAATCGGTCCCCCATTTTCCGTTTCGAGAGTCAGGATTCCTGATGAAATACGCCATCATTATTCCCGACGGCTGCGCCGACGAACCGCAAGAGTCGCTGCAGGGGAAAACGCCCCTCCAGGCGGCTCAGATTCCCGCCATGGACGCCGTCGTTCAGGCCGGCCTGGTCGGCCGCGCCAACAATGTGCCGGCCCACCTGCCCCCCGGTTCCGATGTGGCCAATCTCAGCCTGCTGGGCTACGACCCCAACACCTATTTCACGGGGCGCGCCCCGCTGGAAGCGGCCGCCCAGGGGATCGACCTGGGTCCCGAGGACTGGGCCATCCGCTGCAACCTGGTGACGGTCCAGGACCAGGTGATGAAAGATTTCACCGCCGGCCATATCTCCACCGAAGAAGCGACCGTGCTGCTGGCGGCCGCGCAAGAAGCTCTCTCCGATCCGCGACTGGAGTTTGTCCCTGGTGTCAGCTACCGCAACCTGCTGCTGTACCGCGGGGCGGGACAGCCGGCCCCGTTTACGATGGAAACCCGCACCACGCCGCCGCACGATCTGACCGACAAGTCCGTCTCCGACGACTTCCCCCGGGGCGCCGGCAGCGCCATGCTGAACGAACTGATGGCGGAAAGCATGGCCCTCTTTGCCGAGCATCCCATCAACCAGGCCCGCCTGGCCCAGGGGAAACTGCCGGCCACCAACATCTGGTTATGGGGGCTGGGAAAAACGCCCAGCTTGACGCCCTTCTTTGACCTGCATGGCAAGCACGGGAAGATGATCACGGCCGTCGACCTGCTCCGCGGGCTGGCCGCCCTGATCGGCTGGGAACGGATCGAAGTGCCCGGCGCCACCGGCTACACGGATACCGATTACGCCGCCAAGGGACGTTACGCGATTGACGCCCTGGATACGACCGACATCATTTGCGTGCATGTGGAAGCTACCGACGAAGCCTCGCACGAAGGCGACGTCGCCGGCAAGATCGCCGGGCTGGAACAGATCGACCAGCACATTGTGGCGCCGCTTCACGCCGCCTTGAAAGCCCGGGGCGACTACCGCATTCTGGTCACGCCCGACCATCCGACTCCGCTGCGGACCAAGACCCACAGCCACGGCTATGTGCCGTTCGCCATGGCCGGCTCCGGGGTCGAAGTCGATGCAGCGCAAACGTACGACGAAGTCACCGCCGGCGCCTCGCCGCATGAATTCCTGGAAGGCTGCCAGCTGATGAGCTTCTTCCTGGGCGAATAACGCCCGACGACTTTTGGCGTCTCAAAAGACATCGTGGTGCTCATAAATAAAGGTGACAAAACAGCTGCCTTTGGGCAGCGACCGCACTTCCTCGGAATCAAGCAGTCTGGCCAGGGCGGCAACCGACGCCCGCCAGAAGGTGTGCGTCAGTTCCTCCCAGGCAACAACTCGTTCGTCGGGGCCAAGCGTTTTCAGGCTGCGATCGTACTCGCTGATCCGCTCTTCCATGGGAGCCCATTGCTCCGTCCAGACTTCGCAATTGCTGTTGAAATCGAAATATCGCCATTCCTGGCAGTTGGACGAAATGTCCTCGGGCAGCAGGTAGCTGGTTTCCAGATAAGGACGTAACTCCTGCGACATGCGGCAGTGGGATGCGGTTTCTGCGGCAAGGTGGAAATACCGCATCTCCGCCAGCGTTTCGACCGCCAGGCCCACGATCTGCTCTGCCGCATGGGCCGCCGCGAACGCCTTGATCGAAGGCCTGGCCGCGGACACCATGGCGTCGGTCAGCTCGGCTGCGGTGACAAGTTCCATCATCAAACTCCCAGATGGCGCATGGCCTGGCAGAAAAAAGTCCAACACGCCCGGCGGGACGACATTCGACTCCCGCCCTGGTCAAGTGTCTGTAGATACATCATCCCATTCCTGATCCAGGTAGCCGATCAACCAGTTCAGCGCATGGTGGCGTTCCATCACCACGCCGCCGTCCAGCCCGGCAGGCGGCTGACGATTGTTGATACGCGCATCCACAACGGCCCAATGGTATCGGTAGATCAAATCGGCCGCATCCAGAATTTCAGCCTGGGACCGCAAACGGGCGTTTGCCAGAAAACCCATTCGACCGTTGTCGCGAAGAATCAAAACCGCCTTGCCGACGTCGCATACCTGGCCAGGACGTTCCAGCGTGTCGATATAGCCTAGCGCCCACAACATGACCCAGTAGCATTCGTAACGCCATGCAAACTGCAGACGATCGTGCTCCGTGGGCGTGGGATTGTTGATGAACGCTTTTTCCTTTGGGGTGAACGCGGACGCCAGTTCATATTCGCTGATCAGCTTCTCGAGGATCGCTTGCCCGAGACCTTCCCCTTTAACGGCCACGATACACAACGCCATGGCGCGCGTCGCCACCTGTTCGGTCGTCCTGCGTGTCGATTCGGCCTCGGTTTCGATCAGCGGCAGATGTTTAACAAAGGGAACTTGCTCCGCCTTGAGAATGGCGAGCGAACGCGATTTGCGCAACGGGGCTTCGTTGGACATCGTCGTTTCCTGATCAAGGGTCAAAAGAAATCGCAGAGATCAGAGCACGCCAGGTCACTGCTGGCCGGGCCGCGGCGAACGACAATGACTTCCGAAGCCGCGCGGCCCGCGACAGGTACGGTAACGAGAGAGAGGTAAACCTGCCAGACAGCTGGCGACTGGCCGAGCTTCCCATCAGGTCAATTTGCCGCCCCCAGTTCACCAGAGATGCGTCTGCGGATCAAGCCGTTACCGCTTTAAAAGGGCCTGCTGAAATGCCATACTGGCAAAGCGCGTGTTGAGCATGGACTCTCTTCTGGCTCCGACTCTCATCTTCTAGGAACTCTCAACCCTTGGCGTCCGTTATGCAACGTTTGGCTGTTAATCGATTCCGTTCGCTGTCCTTAATGCTGGCCGCTACTGCCCTTCTTTGCGGCCTGACTTCCAGCCTGCGCGCGGAGCAGGAAGCGAAGCCGGCGGCGGGAAAGGAAACGCAGCCGGTCAATCCGGTGACAGCCCCCATCGTGGATGTGCCCGGCTTGCCGCGGGTGTTGCTGATCGGCGATTCGATCTCGCTTGGCTATACGCTCGACGTTCGCGAACTGCTCAAAGAGAAGGCGAACGTGCATCGCCCGCCCGCCAACTGCGGCAGTACGGCGATAGGCGTCGAGAACCTGGACGCCTGGCTGGGCGACGGCGACTGGGACGTCATCCATTTCAACTGGGGGTTGTGGGACATCAATCGCCGCGTGAACGGCAAACGAAATCTGGATGGCCAGATCAGCGCGACCGAAGAGGAATACGCTGAGCGGCTGGAGCAACTGGTCGTGCGGCTCAAAAAGACCGGCGCCACACTGATCTGGGCCCCCACCACGTTCGTCCAAGGCGGCTTCGGCCGTCGTCCGGGCGACGAGGTCCGCTACAACGCGATCGCCGCCGAGATCATGGAGAAGCACAATGTGCAGATCAACGACCTGCACGCTCTGTCGGCAAAGTTCCCGCGGTATGGCGAAACGCCGGAAGGGAAGCCCGAGATGTTCAAGAGCGTCGGCAACGTCCACTTTACGCCCGAAGGATCGCGCGTGCTGGCGGAACAGGTCGCGAAGTCGATTGCAGCGACTCTCGACCAATAGGAAAACGCGGCGAATCAGCGTCCCGTTTCGTCGGACGCCGCCGCGGATCGCTCGATCAGAAAGAGAAACTCGCGATGCGGCTGGTCGATCTCGCGTATCCAGTCGTTCGTCCATTTCATGCCGGCCATTACGTTCCGCTGGTGATCCCGCTCCACCAGCTCGACAATCCGGCCCGACCGGGCAATGGCGGCGTGCAGCTCTTCGGCCGTGGCCCGGCCGCCCGAACTGTACGAGAGCAGCACCCATGGAGCGGCGGTGGACTGCAGCAGGCGTTCGATCGCCTCCACGGCCAGGAAGCGGCCCGTCTGCGGGTTCCGGCGAAACTCTTCAAACACCGAGGCGGCGATCCCATCGGACGAGTCGGCCCGCCGCTGCGCCTTGCCAAACAGGTCGGGCTTGTCGTTTTGGCAGACGGTCGTCCACACATGATAGTAGGCCGCATACCGCACCCGCGACGGCGGCATTTTCTCGTTGCTGGAACCATACGGCGGATCGTAGTACGCCAGATCGACGGCCGCGCCGGCGACGTCAAAAACGTCCGCCTGGCGGATTGTATGTCGGGCGGCCTGCTCTTCATTCTGGCTCACCAGGGCGGGAACCTGCAGCTCCAGCCGGCCGTAAGAACGCCGCGACCAGTGACGCAGGTACGACACATAATGTCCCAGCGTGCTGTCGACTTTGTCCATCGCCAGGATCAGGCTGGTCAGCGCCACGGCCCGTTCCGTCCCTGACAAGGCCAGCCGATCAATCTCTTCCCGAATGGCGTCGATCCTTCGGGTGTTGTGCAGCTGCCAGGGTCGTTTCGGCCCCACGCCTGCGCCGGGGTCGCCGCCGTAGTTTTCGGTAAACCATCCGTCGACCGGCGGCAGCCCATTGAGATGCTCGAGCAAATCCGCAAACGCCGACGCAGGTCGCTCGCATCTCAAATAACAGGTGGCGAACACCTGGGACCAGACGTTCACATCGTTGGCCGTTACGTGATAACCAGCGCGGGCAAAGGCCTGGGACACGCGGGTCGAACCGGCGAAACCGTCCAGCACCGACTTCGCCCCCACCTGGTCCGCCAGCGCGAGAATCTGGGGCACCAGCTTCCGCTTGGAGCCGGCGTACTTGATACCTTCGGTGATTGGCGTTCCCGACGGCGTCCGGGCGGATCGAGAAAGCATGGGGCTCATGGCGGCGGTGCTTCGCGGGGGCGGACGTCGTGTGAGGCTGTCGTCGGTCGCTGGAGATCGGCTGCTTCTGCCGAGGGACATTCGGCGCCAGGCAGGCGAAGCGTCTATTCTACTAAAGGAAACGGCCCGCCTGGCCTGCCAGCGGAGAAAGGGAGAGGAAGGACTTGTGGCCAGGTCCAGGACGGTGTTCCGCCTGGTGAGAAACCGGGCTAATGAGAAACGGGGCTAATGAGAAACGGGGCTGAGGGGGACCTGGCAGCGGGCGCCGTAGTGCAGACCGATCTGGTAGGTCTGGCGGTCAAAGTCCGAGGTGATCAGGTTCGAGTAGTTCCGGTCCCAGCTGCAGCCAGCCGTAATCGACCAGTCGTCCGACAGCGGATACACGGCCAGGAACTGGATCCGCGGCTCCCAGTCGTGGCGTTTCACGCCAAAGAAAAAGTCGCGATTGTCAAACTGGCGATGCTCCACCGAAGCCAGCAGGTTGAATTCCCAGTCCGTGCACTCCGGCGCCCAGGCAGCTCCCAGCTGCATCTGCTGGCCAAAGAAATCCAGGTTGCCGCCTTGCGACAGGTTCCGGCTCAGGAACAGCCCCGCCTGGAACGTCAGGGGGATCTCGTCCATCCGCTTGACGAGCAGCACGCCCGCATTGCCAAAATCAGAGTCGGCGTCGAGCGGGGTGCCTTCCAGAAAATCCTGGTTGAGATAGTCGATGCGGGAATAGCTGACGGTCGTGGTGACCGCAAACCAGTCCGACAACACGGCAGTGGTCGCCAGGTTGGCTCCATAACGTCGCAGGAACGGGTTGAGTCCGACCTCCAGATGATCGACATCCAGCCCGGCGAAGAACTGCAAAGGCGTCGAATCGCCGACCATCGTCTGGTGACGATAGCCCAGCTGGGCCGCGTTGTCGGAAATGTTGAATCGCTCGGCGGAGAACACATCGGTCCGCAAGAACGCATAGTTGATCGACAGCGCGCGGTTATTGCCGCGGAGCAGATCGTAGCTGACCGACCCGTCGAGCTGGTCGACAAGCGACGGCTCCGGCCGCGTCGGAATCCCCAGCACGTTGGCGGTAGGCACAATGCCGGGATTGGTATCGTAGCGCAGAAAGCCCTGCACATCGACTGTCCAGCGGCCTTCCCACTGCAGGATCTCGTCGAGTTGTTCCTGCAGGGCTTCGGCCTCCTGGACGGCTTCCTTGTCGGTTCCGCTGGCGGCCTGGCGGAAACAGCAGGCGGCCTCGTTGGCCAGTCCCAGCTGATGGCAGGCCTGGCCGCGCAGCAGCAACTGATGCTGCAGGACGCTTTCATGCGAAACGTTTCCTGGCGTCTGCAGCAGCCGATAAGCGGTCAGCGGGTTCCCTTCCCGCAACTGCACATTGGCCAGCCAGAACTGCAGATCCGGATATTGCGGATCGATCGAAGCGACATGGGCGAACATGCACTCAGCCTCTTCCCAGGCCTGCTTTTCCAGATAGCAGCGACCGACCGCAATGGCGATCGTCAGCTGGCCCGGATCCCGGCGATGCGCTTCCAGCAGCAGCGACAGCGCCTGGTCGGCCTGCTTCCGCTTCTTGAAGATGTTCGCCAGCAGCAGCAATGCTTCTTCGTTCTGCGGGTCCGACGCCAGCACCTGCCGGGCGCGCTGCTCATAGTCGGCCAGCGGATCAGCCGCGGCGGCCTGGTTCTGTGGGACCGGAGCGAGCGCACGGTTTTCAAAGTCCGGTTCGGGATCGGGCAACCGCAGCAACTCCGGTCGCGGTCCGGGCGATTCCGGAACGTCGACGCCGCCTGGCAATGGCGGAAAGAAGAGATCGGTGCGCTGGGCCTGTGCAACCGACGCACACAGCGCGAATCCCAGACCCAGTCCGATCAAAAGCACCGCGCTGCACCGGGTCGTTAGCAATTGTTGGGGGAAACTGGTCATGGATGATCCATCATCGCATTGATTAAGAAACGCCTCCGCAAAATTCTGCCGCTCTGAGAATATCGCCGGCTCCTGCGCCTCGCTTGAGCAACGCCGGGGAACGCCCCACAGCAGGCGCAACGCATGAAGTCGACACAAGCAACTGCTTACGCGCCTGCATGAGGAATTCGCCCCCGGGGATCGCATTAGAGTGAAAAACTAAATCCGCGAGCGGCCAAGGTCTTTGCCTCATTCCTGGCCGGTACGACCGATCGTCCTGCTCCGACAGCCGCAAAAACCCCTCGCAGGGAGTGAAAAATTCTCAATTCCAGGATGGCCAAAACATAGAGTTCTAATGGCACGCCGTTTCGACGTGGGAGAGAATTTTTGGACGAAAAATGTTTTGGGAGACCGTGAAATGAAGACGCGAATCGTAGCCGCTTCTGCAGTCGCCTTGTTCCTGGCGACATCGGTTGGAGTAGGCGCAACGCAAACGGGCAGGCAGATTGTGGCTTATGTCTGGGGGTGTTCGACGGGAAGTTGCGAGGAGCCTGTGGCGGAAGCAGAAACGCCGACCTCCGCGTGTGAACCAGCCCCCTACCCCGAACCCAATCCGAACGTCCAACCCCAGGACGAAGTCGTCGAAAACGAAAATGTCGGAGACGGGTCCGAAGCAGAACGTCGACGGGCTCCCTCCGGCGTCCGCACCGCGCGACTGCTCGGCGGTTCGAATGAATCTGGGCTTCGCAGTTTTGGCGCCCTGGCTTCGCCCCAGTCTTCGCTCAGGCAGGCAGGCGCGTTGCAGACCAACAGTAATGCGTTGAGTTCAACCTCCAGCCAGGGCAACTCCGCCAGGACAGGAACCGTCATTGATGCGTCTACGGTTCTGAGCGGCGGTGTTTCGCCAGACGGCCTGGTGTCGCTGGAAACCGGTCTCGTGCCGGCTGTAGTGAACACGGTGGGCAACACGGCGGGCCTGGGACTGCGATCGTTGAGCCTCCTGGAGCCGGTGAGTGAAACGGGCGGCCTGATCGTCGAACCGCTGCTGCAGAATGTCGATTGCGTACTGGATACCGGAGTGCAGCCAGCCCTATTGCTGTCGATGCTGACCGAAGAACTGTGCGACACGTTGCTGGCAGCCGATGGCGAACCGAACCACGGCCTGCTGCAGCAGTTGCGGTCCTCTGCCATCGACCTGCGAACGTCGTTGCTGCACCCGCCTGACGAAGCACCTTCGCACGAATGGCTCGTCGGGGAGCTTACCCCGTTGCTCAACATCTCACGCAAGCTCGAAGGCGTCTATGGAGACGGCAGCGAGGTCGAACGCGGCCTGGTGGCGAAAGTCGTGCGACTGACGGGCCATCTGCTGCATGAAAAGGGCGACATCACGGACGGCCTGCTTCAGCCCGTGACGCAGAAAACCCGCGGCCTGCTGGTCGCTCTGGCTGGCGGCATCGACACCCTCCCCAGCCGCAAAGCGTGGCTGCTGGAACGGACCGTGGGTCTGCTGGAACTTCGCCTGCACCGGGCGGCTGCGGAAGTACGCGACAAAACAGGATCGCTGGCCCGCCATGTCGCCTTGCTGGGCAAACAGGTCGCCCACGAGGCCGACGGCGTCGCCTGGCTGCTGCACCTGATCGCTACTGATCAACGCGACATCTCCGTCAACACGGTCCGTGAATTGTCGGTCCAGGTACATGGTCTGCTTCATTCGCTGTCCCTGTTGCAGCCGGAAATTGGCGAAGGGCAACCGCTGCTCGCCCCGCTGTGTGACTTCCATGCGACCCTCGACACGGTCCAGGTCAAGCTCGATCGACTGCTCGACCTTGGACAGACCGGCAGCCCGGGATCAGGCGGACAGACGGACCTCGCAGGGAAACTGCAGGGAATCCTGCAGCCGACCGTCGCGCGTCTGGGCGATGGCCTGCTCGGACTCGAAGCCCCCGGGGGCGATTCGCTCCCTCTGCTTAACGGTCCAGGCGGCTTGTTGTCGGCAGGACGCCTGGCCGAGGTGAATATCGACCTGGCCCGCGGCAATCCGTTGTCGTCGAGCGTCCGCGCCAAACTGGTCGAACTGCTCAAGGCCGAAGTCGATCTGGGAAATCCGCACTTGCTGCGAGGCCCGCTGCACGAAGCCTTTGGGCATCGCATCCTGCACAAGCTGGCTCCCGGCGAGCAGGCTCCGCGCCAGCCCCCGGCCCCATTGACGCTGGCGCCGAAGCTGCTGCAAGCGATCCAGCAGGACGGCCACGTATGGACGCCCGGTTACTGGACATGGAGTCCGCTGGAGAATGACTTTCAATGGGTCGCCGGCGTGCTGCGTCGACCGCCTGTCGACCGCGTGTGGGAACCTGGCGGCTGGGTCTCCGACGGCGATGGCTATCGCCGACTGCCTGGCGCCTGGCTGCCGAAGACCGTCAAAAGTTTGCTAGTTCGCCAGTTGCCGCTCAGCCTTGAGAAAGGACCGGACGGCTCGGCTCCGGGCCCGGACGCACTCTGGACTGCGGGCGTGTGGGACGTGGTCAACAACCACTGGCAATGGAAGCCCGGCTTCTGGACCAAAGCCACCGATGATCGTTTGTGGGTGCCCACGCACTGGATCAAAACTCTGGGCGGCGCCCGACAGGTTCCCGGATACTGGGATTTCCCGCTCAGCCGACGCGGTCGTCTGTTTGTCCCCCTGCAGCTGGAAGCGTTAACCTCGAATCCAGGCGAGTACACGCTGGCGGCGCTGGACACACAGGCAGTGTTCCGCCATCTGTTTGTCGCGCCGAACGAAGGCGGCCTGTGGTTCGGCGATCTGTACGATGCTGGCTCGCACGGCTTCTTGTGCTGGAACGCAGGCGACCCCGGGACGACGATTGATCCGCTGTTCAATTTCTATAACAGCCAATACCGTCTGGCGGGAATTGATCTTGGCGCCCGACTCCAGGGGTGGCAGTCGCTCCTCACCCAAAACGCCGAACTCCGGCCCGGGCGGTTGCTGCACGACGCACTCGATTCACAGCTGGATATCGGAGCCGGCCTGTCGCTGCTGGGTTCCAACCGAACCGGCCTGGCGGCGACAGTCGACCTCCAGACGCTGGGAGGCTCCCTGCGACAAGGAGAGCTGGTCGACGTCGATCAACTACTGGATGTACGCATCAACCAGGGACAGAACCTCGTGCCCGGTTTGACCCATGGCCTGTCCGGTTCGCTTAATACCGTAACCAGCTCCTGGACGGGATCGACGGGAACCGGCGGCCTGGGCGGACTCACCGGCGGGATCGGCAATACGCTGACCAGCGTAACGGGCGGACTCGGCGGCGGGACGACCGGCGGACTGACAGGTACGCTCGGTGGCGTCACTGGCGGTCTCACCGGCGGGTCAACTGGCGGACTGACGGGTACGCTTGGCGGTGTCGCCGGCGGGCTCACCGGCGGGTCAACCGGCGGATTGACGGGTACGCTCGGTGGAGTCACCGGCGGGCTCACCGGCGGGTCAACCGGCGGATTGACGGGTGCGCTCGGCGGAGTCACTGGCGGGTCGACTGGAGGTCTCGGCGGCACCCTGGGCGGAGTCGCTGGCGGACTGGGCGGCGCTCTTGGGGGTACGCTCGGCGGACTGGGCGGCGGCCTCTCCCATTGATCCAGTCGTGACAGCCAGCCGCCGGCTGCGATCCGTTCGCTAGCCTGCGGCAAGCAACCCGGAAGGATACCTATTGGCGGTGCATGAGAGTTTTCATGCACCGCCTTTTTTTGTGAATCAAGCCTTGGCGACGAAGGTCCTACTTTGCCAGGGCGACGTCGATCGGACCCGCGGCGGCGATCGCTTCGCTGGCGACGTCGGCGAAGCGGGCAAAGTTGTCGTGGAAGGCTTTCGCCAGGGCGCGGGCCGCTTCGTCGTAATCGGCTTCCTTTTCCCACGTGTTCCGCGGCGTTAGCAGTTCCTTGGGAATCTGCGGGCAACTCTGCGGAATGGCGAGGCCGAAGATCGGATCTTCCACGGTCGGCGTTTCGGCTAGCTCGCCCGAGTGGATCGCATCGATGATCGCTCGGGTGTACGCCAGCCTGATGCGGGAGCCGGCGCCATACGCTCCGCCCGACCAGCCCGTATTGATCAGCCAGGCGTGCGTGCCGTGCCGGTTGATTTTCTCCGCCAGCAGCTCCGCGTAGCGGGTCGGATGCCAGACCAGAAATGCAGCCCCATAGCAGGCCGAAAAAGTCGCTTCCGGTTCCGTCACGCCGACTTCCGTCCCGGCGACTTTGGCCGTATACCCGCTGATGAAGTGATACATGGCCTGTTCCGAAGTCAACTTGCTGACAGGCGGCAACACGCCAAACGCGTCGCAGGTAAGGAGGATGATGTTCTGCGGATGCCCGCCCAGGCAAGGCGTTTTGGCGTGGGGAATGAATTCAATCGGATATGCAGCCCGGGTATTCTCCGTGAGCGAGCTGTCGTGGTAATCGACCTCGCGGGTGACCGGATCCTGCACCGTGTTTTCCAGCACTGAACCGAATCGCACGGCGCTGAAAATTTCGGGCTCTTTCTCGGCCGAAAGGTCGATGCATTTGGCGTAGCAGCCGCCTTCGATATTGAACACGCCGTCGTCGGTCCAGCAATGTTCATCATCGCCGATCAGGGCCCGCCGGGAGTCGGCCGAGAGCGTCGTTTTGCCGGTGCCCGACAGACCAAAAAACAGGGACACGTCGCCGTCCGGGCCTTCATTCGCCGAGCAGTGCATCGACAGAACTTCGCGTTTGGGCATTAAATAATGCATGATGGTGAACACGCCTTTTTTCATCTCTCCGGCGTACTGCGTGCCCAGGATTACAAACTCACCGCCGACCAGATCCAGGCAAACGCTGGTGGACGAGGTCATTCCCGGCGTGGCCGGATCGGCGGTGAACTCGCCCGCATTAAAGATCACATAGTCGGGTTCGCCAAAGTCGGCCAGCTGCTCTGCGGTCGGTCGGATCAGCATATTGTGCATGAACAAGGCATGATACGGCCGGGCGCAGAGCACGCGGATCTTCAGCTGCTGGGCGGGATCCCAGCCGGCGTAACCGTCCACCACATACAGCCGGGGCTGCACGCGGAGATAGTCGATCGCCCTTTGGCGGTTGGCCTGGAACGCTTCTTTTTCCAGCGGAATGTTGACGGGTCCCCACCAGACGTCGTCGTGGATTTCCGGACTGTCCACCAGCCGCTTGTCGCCCGGACTGCGTCCCGTCTTCTGGTACGAGATCGTAGCGAGCGCTCCGGCCGAAGTGATCATGGCGTGATCGTTCTGCAGCGCGTGTTCGTACAATCGAGCGGGCGACAGGTTCCGGTAGGTCTCGGAAACGTTCATCCCGTAACGGTTGAGATCGCAACCTTTCATCATTTCACCGTGGTCTTTTATTGGCCGGCGAAGCAGATCGCCGTTCCGAATGCGAAGAAAAAAAGAGGCGCCAGAACCTGACACCGATACAAGCAGCAGCCAGCGAACGAAGAAACCTGCTGACAGACCGCCCTGGTTCCGGAGGGGAAGGGCCGGTATCGAAAGAGATGCAACTCTTGCGCCGGGTGGTTAGAAAAACTAACCGCGCGGGAATGGTGCGGCAGATGGTGGTCATGCGAACCAGGCCGTCGGGGGTTTGATCGGGCTCCACCCGATCAGGTTCCACGCAAAAACACAGCCTAACCTTATTACTTACCAGAACAAATAGCATTTGCTCAAACTTACCGCCGCCTGCCTGGTCCCGCGTCGATCGCCAGCGGCGGCAACCCGGCGCCGCCTCGCGACTGCACCCGACGGTCGCCGCGCCCCGCTGCCTGTTCCCCGCAGCGAGCGCACGAAAGTTTTTTTCCGGGGAGGAAGGTCGCCAGCCGAAGATGCATGCGAAGTGTGCGGCCCCGCCCAGTTCGCGCGCTGCCAGCGGCCGGGTTGCTCAACCTTGCGGCGGCGATTTCGACGCATCGGTCGGACGATACCAGAAGGGCCGCAGCGCCCACATCGCTTGCCCCCAGCACCAGCCGCACGCCAGGCCGAACAGCAGCGTCGCCGGAATTTCCAACAACAACTGCGCTCCCAGCGAAAGATCCGACAGCTCCGGCCGCACGATCGCAAAGACAAACCACAGCCCCATCGGCAAACCAAAACCGAGCACGCCAATCTGCCAGACATACTTCTGCTTGCTGGCAAAACAACTCTTCGACCACTCTTGAAACCGAGAAGAAAGTCGCATGCGAGGAACTCCAGATAGTGCCAGCAACCCCAGGGCGCGTCGCCCACCGGAGTCGCCGCAGTCGCCAGCGGGACGCCGTGTCCCGTCATGCTGCGTTATCTGGTCAAGCGAAAGTCTTCCGCGTTTGTTACAGCCGGGGGGAAAACTTTTTTCGCACGACGCAAAGCGGCCAAGGTCGGAGGCCAACCAGGCAAAGCGTTCCGCCGGACAGTCGGGCCGGGCGATCAGCTTTCCGCTTCAATCGAAGCCGACATGGAGCCCTGGCAGCGGGCAATGAGATCGTCCTTGCCGTAGGCGTGGATCTGGTCCCGCTTCAGCTCGGCGTGTTCCATGGTGGTGGTCAGGCAGATCGCCCGACCACTGGCGTCGACTTCGCGGGCAATGGCGAACCCTTTTTCTAAAGGGTGGGCAAACACCTCCAGCATCATCCGCATGACGTAATCATAAGAGTGATCGTCGTCGTCCCACAGAATCACGTGGTAACGCGGCTGCTGCTTCGGCCGGGCATGCTTCTTGCGCTTCTTCGTTTTGACAATTGTCTCTTCAACCGGGGCGGCAACGCTTTCGTCGGACATGGCGATTCAAATCGGAAGGGGGGAGCTACGCCGGGGAAAAAACACCGACTGGGAAGGTTTCCCAGAGCAGTGATGGCCCTGAACCGTTCCCAGCATTATATTAAACCGCCCCGGGAAAGGCGAGTCGCAAGCCTGAGCCCTGGGGGCCGATTTCCGCCCGACTCGCCGGTGGAGGGCGCGTTTATAACGATTCCCAGCGCCGCAAATTTCGCGCCAGCGCTGCGATCGTTCCAGGCCGTTTTCCTTGCCGGCCGTACGACGGGGTGTTTTTTCGCCCGACAGGAAGAAGCCGTTCCCCACAGAGGGGAAACGTAATCTAACTCCATCATTCCGTAAAACTGTAGTGCCGCCATGAAAGATCTCGACCAGTTCCTTGAGCAGCATCGCGAAGCGTTTGAAAACGATCTTTGCGATCTGCTGCGGATTCCCAGTGTAAGCACTGACAGCAGCTATCGGAAAGATGTCCGCCGGGCCGGCGATTGGGTCGCCGAACAATTCCGCCGGCTGAACTTCAAAACTGAAGTGATCAGCACCGACCGCCACCCGATCGTCTATGCCGAATCGGCCCCGGTTCCGGGCAAGCCCGTCGCACTCGTTTATGGCCACTACGATGTCCAGCCGCCGGATCCGCTTAACGAATGGACGACCCCGCCGTTCGAACCGTCCATCCGCAACGGCAACCTGTACGCCCGCGGAGCGACCGACGACAAAGGGCAAATGCTGACCCATGTCAAAGCAGTGCAAGCCTGGATCGAAACCCGCGGCGAGCTGCCCATGCAGGTGAAATTCCTGATCGAAGGGGAAGAAGAAGTCGGCAGCGAAAGCCTCAACGACTGGCTCGAAGACCCGGCCACGCTGGAGAAGCTGGCCTGCGATATCGTCGTGATCAGCGACACCTCGCAATTCGCCCCCGGCCAGCCGGCCATCACGTACGGACTCAAAGGGATCGCTTATTTTGAGCTGAAACTGCAGGGCCCCAGCCAGGACCTGCACTCGGGCGTGTTCGGCGGGGCCGTGACCAACCCGGCCAATACCCTGGCGAAAATGCTGGCCGCCCTGATCGATGACGACCGCAAGGTTCAGATTCCCGGATTCTACGACGACGTGATCGATGCAACTGCCAGCGAACGGGAGCAGTTCGCCAAACTGCCCTTTACCGACGAACAGTTCCAGCAGCAGCTGGGCGTGACGGGCGTCAGCGGCGAAGCCGGCTACACCACGCTCGAACGGCGCTGGGTCCGGCCGACCTTTGATATCAACGGCCTCAGCAGTGGCTACCAGGGCGAAGGCGCCAAAACGGTCTTGCCCGCCCGGGCCTCGGCCAAGTTCAGCTTTCGCCTGGTGCCGAACCAGTGCCCCAAGAAAGTCGCCGCCGCACTGGAACCGATGCTGCAGAAAATGTGTCCTCCCGGCATCACCATGGAACTGGTCGACATGCACGGTGCCCCCGGCATCGTCACGCCGCTCGACAGCCCCTACATGCAAGCGGCCGCCGATGCGATCGAATCCGGCTTCGGCACGCGGCCCGTTTTCATCCGCGAAGGCGGTTCCATCCCAGTCGTCACGGCCTTTTCCAAAAAGCTGGGGGTTGATACCCTGCTGCTAGGGTGGGGCCTGAACGACGATAATACCCATAGCCCCAATGAAAAATTCTGCCTGGCCGACTACCATCGCGGAACGAAAGCCAGCGTTTACCTGTGGGATCGCCTGAGCCAGCTTCCCGCACGGTAGACGCCTGAAACGAGAAAACCCTATGACAGACGGAACGCGAACGGACGCCCCCCTTCTTCCTGTAGAATGGGCGCTCTGGCCCGTTCACGATTAACGGATCGAAGCGGGGTTCGCGTGGCCAGCACATCGGCGGCGCCCCCATCGTCATACTGTTTCCTGGCTGCTTCCGTCGAACAGGTCGGGCACGAGTGCCCAACCTGCAGAAATCAGTACCACGCAGTAATTTTACCGAAGTATTGTTCCGCAGCTTCGCTCCCCCTTGCCCGGACGCAATCGCCCGAATTAACGGATTCCAAAAGACCATGCTCGACCGCAAATTCATCGTGGAGAACGCCGCAGCCGTTCTGGAAAACTGCCGCAACCGAGGAGTGACCGTCGACGTCGCCCGGCTGGTGGAACTGGAAGCCCAGCGCCGGGTCAAGTTGATCGAATCCGAGGATCTGAACCGGCAATCGAACGCCAAGTCGAAGCTGATCGGCCAGGCGAAAGACTCCGGCGAAAGGGACTCGCTCAAAGAAGCGGCCCGCCTGTTGCGGGAACAAAAAGACGCCGCCCAGACGGAACATGATCGGCTGGATCGCGAGGTCCACGAGCTGCAGTCGGCCATTCCCAACATGGCCCATCCCGACGCCCCGATCGGCGGCGACGACCAGGCGAACCTGGAACTGCGGCACGGCAAACACCAGCCGCGGAAGTTCGATTTCAAACCGCTCGACCATGTGGAGCTGGGCGAAAAGCACGACCTGATCGACTTCGAAGGCGGCGCCCGGACGACCGGCGCCGGCTTCTACTTTCTCAAAAACGACGCCGTGCTGTTGGAACTGGCCCTGCAGCAGTTCGCCGTGCGGATGCTGGTCGAAGAAGGCTTCACGCCGACGATCACCCCCGACCTGGCGCGGGACTCTATCCTGGAAGGGATCGGTTTCAGCCCCCGCGGCCCGGAAACCCAAATTTACAGCATCGAGCAGACCGACCTCAGCCTGGTCGGCACGGCCGAGATCACGCTCGGCGGTTTGTACTCGGGCCATACGTTTAACGCGGAAGAGCTACCGCTGAAGCTGTGCGGCATCAGCCACTGCTATCGCACCGAAGCCGGCGCCGCCGGGCGTGCTTCCCGCGGCCTGTACCGGGTGCATCAGTTCACCAAGATTGAGATGTTCGCCTTCAGCTTGCCGGAACAAAGCGAGGGCATCCTCGACAAATTCTGCGAGCTGGAAGGCCGCATCTTCGACGCCCTGGAAATCCCGTACCGCGTGGTCGACACAGCCACCGGCGACCTGGGCGGCCCGGCCTATCGCAAGTTCGACCTGGAAGCCTGGATGCCCGGCCGCGGCGACGGCGGCGAGTACGGCGAAGTCACCAGCACCAGCAACTGCACCGACTACCAGTCCCGCCGCCTGAACATCCGCTACAAGAACAAAGGGGAGAAGGGCAGCCATTTCGTGCACACCCTCAACGGCACCGCCATCGCCATCAGCCGCGGCATGATCGCCGTCCTGGAAAACCACCAGAACGCCGACGGCACGATCACCGTGCCCGAAGTCCTCCGTCCGTATGTTGGCAAAGACAAGATCGGCTAAGCCTTTCGTCCACGACGGCCTGCGTCCCTCGGGCGAGCAGTGCTGGCAGTGCCAGCGGCGGGGAGAAATCGGCATTCCACGAGACGGCCAATTTGCTACATTCGTGCGTCGGTAGTCACGAAGCCAGCCTGAATCCTGCTCTCGCCGAACCGCCGTGAAATATCTTGGCCCTATCTTCGTTGCTGTATTGATCGGGATGTGCGGCTGCGCGTTCTCCGGTCGGCGCATCGCTCATTCGCCTGCGATGCCGCCGGAAATCGCCCTGGTCAAACCGGCCGTCGACTCGCGTTCGCCCGCCATTCATCGGGAAGAACGCACGCCCACCTCCCTGGCCAGCCTGTCCTCTCCTTCGCCCGGTGCCGCCGATTTCTCTGGCGCCAACACTTCCGCCGACTCGCACTACGCCAGTCAGTCGGTGGCAGGCCACCCGGTTGCAGACTATCCGGTGACTGCCGCAGCCGAAGATTCTCCGCCGGAGCCGATGCTGCCGCGGACCCAGGTGATGCGACGCGGCCAGCTGGTCATCCATAGTGATTTCGTGCTGCCGGAAAGGCATCGCCTGATCGAAGAACTGGCGGCCGAACGGGACGACATCGGCGACAAGCTCGCGCTGCCGCTGCCCGACGAACCGATCTACGTTTATCTGTTTGATAACGAAGAGCGTTTTCGGCGTTATCTGTATGCCCGTCATCCCGGGCTGCCGGAGCGACGGGCCTTTTTTCTCGAAGAAGACACTCGGCTGTCCGTGCTCGCGTTCTGGGGCGATCGGGTCGGCGAGGATCTCCGCCATGAAGCGGCGCATGGCTACCTGCACAGCGTGTTGTCGCGGTTGCCGCTCTGGCTGGATGAAGGTCTGGCCGAGAACTTTGAAACGCCCCGCGGCCTGAACGGCTACAACATATCGCACGTGCAGCGACTGTATGTCGAATTGAACACCGGCCGCTGGCGCCCCGATATGGAACGCCTGGAACAAATGACGGCCCCCGGCCAGATGAGGGCGATCGACTACGCCGAATCCTGGCTGTGGCTGCACATGATGCTGGAGACTACGCCCGCCCGCAAGCAGCTGGTGCGTGATTACCTGAGCGATCTCCGCCGCGAGGGTACGGCCGGCCCCCTGTGGCCGCGGGTCGTCAAAGCCGAACCACAAGCCGCCCAGGAATTGCTGCGACACCTGCAGTCCCTGGCCCACATGTCGGCCGACGAGACTGGCGAACGTCAGACCGTCTCCGACCGGTAGGAACGTGCGACGACTTACGGTCGGAACTCGCAAGGAATGACTGGCAGATATTGATTCGTCTTTTCGAGAAAGAACAGACGCCGGTCAGTCGTCTTTCACTACGTGAAAGAACGCGTACTTTCGCGGAGAGGCTGTGAATTTATTCCGAAATTCAAGGGATGTTAACTTAGGATGCTTCAAAAACGAGCCATTTTCATCTCAGAGGCGAGGTTTGAGATCAAAACAGGGTCGTTTTTGAGTGCCATTTGCTAGAAGAACCCCTCCTCTGGTTAATAAATTCACAGCCTCGGAGCGAAAGTCGACTTTCTGCGCCTGCGATTTCGCAAACCGATCAAACCAAAATCGACCGTATTTTCCCCTCGCGGTTCGGGTGCTCCGTTCCAGCCTGATTTTAAGGAAGTGGACTTCGCTAGTGCTGCGTCAATCTTCAATCTTAGAGTGAGCGATTTCGGCCGTGCTGCTGTGCTGCCAAGAAAACCGGGGGCTATCGCCCGGCGGCTGATTGAGAGAAACCTGATTTTATGGTTTGACGCACCACCAGAAGTCCGTCTTCCTTTCCAATCCCGAACAGACTTGCGGCCAGGCCCTCTACGGAAATCGGTCCCGCCCGGCGGCTTCTTCCCTCCTTTCCTTTCGCATGCAAACCTCGGGAAAAACTGCCGTTGCTGGCCTGGGACCCTTTCTCTAAACTCCGCGCGTCTGGTTGAGAACCGCCATGGAAGGACGACGCCGTATGGACGTTTCGATTGTTACGCCGGTTTATAACGAAGTGGAAAATATCCCCCGCCTGTATGCGCAGGTGGAGGAAGCAATGCGCGACTGCGGCCGCTCGTACGAGATCGTGTTTGTCGACGACGGCTCCAAAGACGGCAGTCTGGAAGAACTCCGCCAGCTGGCCGAGAAAGACGAACGCGTCAAAATCGTTCGCTTTCGCCGGAACTACGGACAAACGGCCGCCATGCAGGCCGGCCTGCAGTGGGCCTCAGGCGATGTCATCGTCACGATCGATGGCGACCTGCAGAACGATCCCAACGACATCCCGATGATGCTCGACAAGATCGACGAAGGCTACGACCTGGTCCATGGCTGGCGGAAAAAACGCCAGGACGCCTGGATCAACCGGAAGTTGCCGTCACAGATCGCCAACTGGATCATCAGCCGCACCACCGGCTTCCCCATCCACGACCTGGGCTGCACCCTCAAAGCGATCCGCCGCGAGATTGCCCAGGAGCTGGAACTGTACGGCGAGATGCACCGGTTCATTCCGATCCTGGCCCACGAACGGGGCGCCCGCTGCGTCGAAGTGGTGACCAACCATCACCCCCGGCAGTTCGGCACGACCAAATACGGTATCGGCCGCACCTTCCGCGTGGTGCTGGACCTGATCACCGTCAAATACATGATCAAATACTTCGCCAGCCCGATGAAACTGTTCGGCATGGCCGGACTGTGGACCGGCCTGCTGGGCGCGGCCTGCGGAGCCGGCGTCATCGCCATGAAAGCATTCGGCGGCGTCGACATGACAGGCAACCCGCTCCTGCTGATGACGTTCTTCTCCCTGATGGTGGCGGTGCAGTTCCTCAGCCTGGGCCTGCTGGGCGAAGTCAGCGCCCGGATCTATTACGGCAGCCAGAACAAGCACCACTACGCCATTGGCGAACTGATCAATTTCAGCGATCACCCCCAGCTGAACGTCCACCGGGCGGCCTAGCTTTTGGTCGGAATGCGAAGAGAATCAACACGAGATTCTGCTTCGCCGCATCGCGCGAAATCAGACGACCGACCTTCAATCTACGACGGTAATAGAGTTTCACGTTCGCCAGACAACGTGAACCCGGGAGCGTAGCGGCTGTCTGTGGGAATGGCGAATCGCCAAAGCGCCGCCTCCAACCGCTCTTGCCTGCAGGACGGGATGCGAGCCGGATCAGGCTGCAGTCGATCGTCCGCCCAGACGCCGCGTCAGCCTGCCGTGCGGGAAAGTTCTCGATTGCTTCCGACGGCGGGAACAACTATTCTCCAATTTCCGACTTTGGTTTTGCCGCCATTTGAAAGCCCGCCCACGTGTGGTCTCCCGCCGCTGCCCAAAGGGCCATTATTGTCGCCGGTTGCCTGGCGATGGCGTACACGCAACTGACACAGTCGCCGGCAACGATCAGGTTTGCCGAATCGCTGGGCGCCACCGGTTTACACATGGGCATCCTCGGAGCCATGCCGTACTGCACGCTGTTCATGCAGTTTGTGGCGGCCGTGCTGGCCAACCATCTGAAGTATCGCCGGCGTGTTTTCCTGACGATCGGCATCATGCAACGACTGGTGCTGTTGCCGCTGGCGATTGGCGCCGCTTTCGCTCCGCCCGGCTATGAGATGCTGTATCTGTGGCTGCTGATCCTGGCGACCGCGGCCAACCACGCCATGGCCAATTTCTGCATGCCCTTGTGGCTGTCCTGGATGGGCGATTACCTGCCGCGGCAGGGCCTGAGCGAGTTCTGGGGCGCGCGGCATCGCTGGATGCAATGGGCGGCCGCCATCAGCCTGCTGGGGAGCGCCTTTTACCTGTGGCAAAGCGGACTGCCGATCCGAGTGGCTTACGCCGGCCTGATCGGCGTCGGCTCCGTGCTGGGGGTGCTGGACCTGCTTCTGTTTCTCAAAGTGGAAGAACCGCCCGTCACCCAGGCGAAAGAACTGCGACTGGGCGCCGTGCTGACCGCTCCGTTCCGCCAGCCCGGTTATCGCTCGTTCATTTCGTACGCCTGTTTCTGGAACTTCGCCGCGATGATCGGGGCGCCGTTCATCAGCTGGTTTCTGCTCTCCTGGATCGGCATGAGCCTGTACCAGATCATGGTGATCTGGACGTTCTCCTGGATCGGCGGGGCCCTGTTCGCCGACCGACTGGGCCGCTGGACAGAACGCTACGGCAACCGGCCGATGCTGATCATGTGTACGTTTTTCAAATCGGCCAACATGATTGCGCTGCTGCTCATCCCGCGGGATCCGAACGTCGCCTTCCTGGTGCTGGTGCCGATTTTCATGCTCGACGCCGTACTGAACGCGGGAATCGTGATCGCCAATAACGGCTTCATGCTGAAGAATTCGCCTTCGGAAAATCGCTCGATGTACATCGCGGCCGGGGCCGCGCTGGCCGGCATGGTGGGCGGTTTGACCTCGATCGGCGCCGGCGCGTTCCTCGCCCTGGCGGCCGACTGGGAATGGCGCAGCGGCGACTGGACGTTCACCAACTTCCACGTGCTGTTCGCCGCCAGTCTGGTGCTGCGCTGGGCCAGCGTGCTCGTGGCGGTCCGCATCCACGAACCGGCATCCAAAAACACGCTGCACGTGGTGACCCAGCTGATCGGAGCCACCCCCTTGCGGCTGCTGCGCCTGCCCGTGCTGGTCATCCCAGTCGAGGCCGAAGCCAAGCCGGTTCCCGCACCCCGCCGCCCCCGCCCGCTGGCCAAAGCGGACCGACGTTAACGATGCGTCGATCCGCCGGGACTTAAGACGACATCCTTCTGCGGACGCTCCGCCGCTACCACTGCAGCGGTTTTTGCCAGGCGTCTTTCAGTTCCGCCAGGGGCACGTCGAGCAGCAGCGAGCCGTCCAGACCGTGCGCCTGCACGCGATCCGTTTCGACGACCGTGCCGATGCGACCCCAGGCGACGTCGGCCAGCAGCGATTCCCAGGCCGACTGGTGCTCGGGCCGCACTTCGCACAGGAAGCGGGTGTTGGACTCCGAGAACAACAACGCTTGCGATTGCCGCAACGGCGAATCGTGCGGCGAGCCGCTCCACGGTGCGTTCTCCAACTGCGTGATCTGTGCGCCCAGTCCGCCGGCCAGCGCCATCTCCGCGGCGGCAGCGGCCAGGCCGCCTTCGCTCAGATCATGACAGGCCGCGATCAGCCCGGCTTCGATCGCCTGATGGATCGCCGCAAACACGCGCGGCGAAACCCCGTAATCGACCGACGGCGCCGTGCCGCCAGTGGCGTTCTCGACCAGCCCCAGATGCGAGCCGCCCAGTTCGTCGCGAGTCAGCCCCACCAGGTACAACAGGTTGCCCGCCTGTTTGAAATCCATGCTCACACAGCGTTTGACATCGTTCACCTGGCCCAGGGCGCTGATCAACAAGGTGGCCGGGATCGAGATCGTGCGGCGCTGGCCTGCGACCTCGTAACTGAACTCGTTGTTGAGGCTGTCCTTGCCGCTGATAAACGGCGCCTGCAGGGCGATGGCCGCTTCCTGGCAGGCGAGGGCGGCGCGAACCAGCGAGCCGAGCGTTTCCGGCCGGTCGGTATAGCCCCAGCAGAAGTTATCGAGCAGGGCGATCCGCGCCGGATCGGCCCCGACCGCGACGCAGTTGCGGATCGCTTCGTCGATCCCGCTGGCCGCCATCGCGCCCGGATCCAAATCGCCATAGTGCGGATTCATGCCGCAGGAGACGGCCAGGCCGCGCTGCGAAGAAAGCACGGGCCGGATCACGGCCGCGTCGCCCGGTCCGTCGTTGGCCACGCCGACCAGCGGCTTGAGCACGCTGCCGCCCTGCACCTCGTGATCGTACTGGCGAATGATCCACTCTTTGCTGCAGACATTGAGCGAGCCCAGAATCTTCAGCAAGGCCGCTCCCGCATCCAGTTCCGCAGGCCAGGCAAACGGAACCGGCGCTGGCGCTTGCCAGGTTGCTTGCCGCACGACCGGAGGACGTCCGTCGTGCAGGAACTCCATGCTGACCTCGCCGACCTTTTGATCCTGGTAGAGCAGCGTCAGCTGGCCGGTCGGGGTGAAGCGGCCGATGGCGGTCGCCTCGACGCCTTCTGCTTCGCACAGGCTGCGCAGTTCTTCCCAGTGTTCGTCGGGTACGGAGCAGACCATCCGCTCTTGCGCTTCGGAGATCCAGATTTCCGTATACGACAGACCGGCGTATTTGAGCGGAGCCTTGTCGAGCCAGACTTCGGCGCCGATCTTCTCTCCCATTTCTCCGACGGCGCTGGAGAAGCCGCCGGCCCCGCAATCGGTGACGGCCGTATACAGACCGCGGTCCCGGGCTTCCAGCAGTACGTCGAGCACCATCTTTTCGGTGATAGCGTTGCCGATCTGCACCGCCCCGCCCGAGGTCGTTTCGCTTTCGCTGGTTAGCTCGATCGAACTGAACGTGGCGCCGTGGATGCCGTCGCGGCCGGTGCGGCCGCCGAGCGTCACGATCAGGTCGTTCGGCTGCACTTCCTTGAACGACTTGTCCCGCGGCAGCACGCCGACATCGCCGCAGAACACCAGCGGGTTCCCCAGGTAACGGCGATCAAAATAGACGGCCCCGTTCACCGTCGGGATGCCCATCCGGTTGCCGTAATCGCGCACGCCGCCGACCACTCCCTGCATTACCCGACGGGGATGCAGCACGCCGGGCGGCAATTCGCCATGCGGCGTGGCGGGCGGAGCAAAGCAGAACACATCGGTGTTGCAGACCGGCTTTGCGCCCAGCCCCGTGCCGAGCGTGTCGCGGATCACGCCGCCGATGCCCGTGTTGGCGCCGCCGTACGGTTCCAGCGCCGACGGACGATTGTGCGTTTCCACCTTAAAGGCGACGTTATGTTCTTCATCAAACCGGACGATCCCGGCGTTGTCCTGGAACACGCTGACGCACCAGTCGTCGTCGCCCAGCTGCTTGCGCACCGTCTGGGTGGCGGCGAAAATCGTCTCTTTCAGCATGTTCTCAAACTGGCGTTCCCCCTGGGCGTCGACATAAGTAATGCGCCCGGCCAGCGTTTTATGGCTGCAGTGTTCGCTCCAGGTCTGCGCGATCGTTTCCAGTTCAATATCGGTCGGATCGCGGCCCAGCTGTTCGAAGTGCTGCTGCACTGTTTGCATCTCAATCAGTGTCAGGCTCAGCAGTCCCTGGCGGCTGATCGACTGCAGTTCGTCGTCGGACGCTTCACGCAGCGGAACCTGCACCGGCTGGAAGTCATAAGGCGAACCGACATGCAGCTCCGTCAGGGCCAGCGGCCCCTCGATGACGACTTCGATCGAATCATTCGCCAGCAGTTTCGTCGTGAGCAGACGCACCTGCTCGTGCGGCAGGCCGGCGAACCAGTACTTGCGGAACGTCCGCACGGAATCGGTCTGCAGCGATGGGTCGTCCGCCGCCATATCGGCGATCGCTCGGACGACGCTTTCGGCCACGGCGTCGGTCACGCCCGGCTTGGGCAGGACGTGCACTACCACAGCTCCGTTGGTCGAACCAAACCGGGCGGGCGGCTGCGAGAAGACCTCGTCCCCCACGGCTCCGGCCAGCGGCTGTTCTACCACGACATCGCCCAGCAGCTCGCGCGACAGGCGTTCGACGCCGGCCCGATCCAGCGTTCCCTGGACCAGATAGCCATGGCCGGCCGTCACTTGAAAGTCGGCCGTAACCCCCAGGTCGCGTGCTTCGGCGCGTAAAGCGTCGGCGGCCCGGTCGGGTCGTCCTTCGCCAGGATAAATATCAACTTCCCACAGCGTCACGATATTCTTTCCGTCGATTCAGGTTGTCGATTCCGGCCTGCAGCAGTCGCCGCAGCAGGTCGTCGTCGGCTTGAGTTAAAGCGGTGCGAAACTCGCCCAGGCGAGCCAGGTAGCGATCCAGATCGGCCAGCACGCACGCGCGATTCTGTGCGAAAATGGCCGGCCAGACTTGCAAGTTAATCTCGGCGATGCGGGTGGTGTCGTCGAACCCGCCCGCTGCAAACGGCAACGCCTCGGCGGCCGGCAACGCAGCCGCCGCCGAAGCAGCCAGGTGCGGCAAATGACTGATCGAAGAGACGATCGCATCGTGATCGCCCGGCGAAAGATCAGCCGTGCGGCAGCCGAGCGATTCCCAGAACTGCCGCGTTTGTTCCAGCGCCGCGGCATCGGTCAGGGCGTTGGGCGTGAGGATGACGGTCCGTCCCTCAAACAGCTTATCGTCGGCCGATTCGACGCCGCCTTGTTCTTTCCCCGCCATCGGATGGCTGCCGATAAAGGCGCCCTGGCTGGGCTGCGACGCCAGCTGCAGGTCGATCGCGGCGAGTATCTCCGCCTTGGTGCTGCCGGCGTCGGTCACGATCGCTCCGCGACCGCAATGCCGTAGCGCCTCACAGGCAATCGACGCGATCGTATCGACCGGCGTGCAAATGATCACCATCTCGGCCGCGGCCGCCGCTTCCGGCAGGGGCAGGGCTTCGTCGATCGCCCCCAGTTTCTGGGCCAAAGCAAGCGTTGCCGGATTCCGGCCCACGCCGATCACTTTTTGTACGAGACCCCGGCGGCGCAAGGTCAAACCGATCGAGCCGCCGATCAGCCCCACCCCCACGATCGCCACCGTGTTCCACTTCGTCATGCCGCACACTCTCTCGCAGCCGGCGAGGCGAGGTCCCTTCAGTCTGCCGGAGTAACAAAATGAACAATAACCAGGCAGGCCGCCAGGCAAGTTTTTTCGAGGGAAAACAGGCACGAACCCCGCCAGACGCACGCGCCCCGCATTTCCCGGCCTGGCTCTCCAGGGCGAACGTTTTCGCACTTGTCGGCCATTTTTCCGGATTGTAACAGAATTCATTCCCTTCGATATGGGCGGCCCGCCTGGCGGACTGTTTGCCACGCCGCACTCCGCCTGCCGTGAGCCCGTCGTCGAATCTACATATTGAACTTTAGTTCAGTTATCTGTACAAATCGTTTAACGTCGTTCCCACAACGCACACGCAAAGCGAAAGCCGACGAATGGCCAGGCCGGGCGACAAGAGCGACTTTTCCTAAAATCAGCCGCCGGGCCCTAGCCCCCTGCACCCTCTAACGAGGGGACCCTTCAAAGGTTCCAGGTGATAAAGCATGCCCAGGGATCGTCGAGATTCATTGCTATTTCGTGCGTAGAGAACGTCAGGGATGAGTGGCGGTGAATGCTGGCGAACCGTGGGCTAGCGCTCTGCGGCTGATTGCGAGTGGATTCGCCGCTGTTGGCCTCAAATCTGACGCTCACAGGCGGACGAGGAAGTCCGGGGTTACCAGAGCGAAGAAACGGGATGTTCTTTTGATGCACTACGCAGAGCTCCACTGCAAAACGAACTTCTCCTTCCTGGAAGGCGCCTCGCATGCGGCCGAACTGGCCGAGAAGGCCCATGCCCTGGGCTACCAGGCGCTGGCGGTGACCGACGTCAACAGCCTGGCCGGCGTGGTGCGGGCCCACATGGCCGCCAAGGACCTGGGGCTGAAGCTGCTGATCGGGGCCGAGATCGTCCCGCAAGAGGGGCCGCGACTGCTGCTCTGGGCCACCAACCGGGCCGCATACGCCCGGCTGGCCCGGCTGATTACGGTCGGCCGCCGGCGAGCGCCCAAAGGGCAGTGCCTGCTGACGATCGACGACGTCGCCCAGCATGCGCAGGGGCTGATCGCCGGGCTGGTTCCGCCGCCCCAGCTGCTGGACGGACCGGAAGCGTTGCAGCAGGCCGTCGACCATGCGGCCCAGGTCCGCGAGATTTTTCCTGGGCGAACGTATCAACTGGGCGAAATCTCCTGCGGCCCCAACGACCGCCGACGACTGGCCGAGGCGGCCGCCATTGCCCGGCAGGCCGGCGTGCCGCTGGTCGCCGCGGGCGACGTCCATTACCACAGCCCGTCCCGCTTGCCTTTGCACGATGTGCTGACCGCGATCCGTCACGGCGTGCCGATCACCGAGGCGGGCGAGCAGTTATTCCCCAACGCCCAGCGTCATCTCAAACCACTGCCCGAGATCGAAAGGGCGTTCGCCGATTATCCCGAGGCCGTCGCCCGCACCCTGGAGATCGCCGACCGCTGCAACTTCTCGCTCGATGAACTGCGGTACGAATATCCAGAAGAGCTCGCCCCGCCGGGCCTCACGCCGTATCAGCATTTGAGCGACCTCGCCTGGCGCGGCGCCAAAAAACGCTACCCCCAGGGCGTGCCCCGCAAAGTGCACGCGATGATTGAGCATGAGCTGCAGTTGATCCAGGAGTTGCGGTATGAGGCGTACTTTCTGACGGTGTGGGATCTGGTGCGGTTCGCCCGCAGCCGGGGCATTTTATGCCAGGGCCGGGGCTCGGCGGCCAACTCAGCGGTCTGCTTTTGCCTGGGCGTGACCAGCGTCGACCCGGTGCGGTGCGACCTGCTGTTTGAGCGTTTCGTCAGTCGCGAGCGGGATGAGGCGCCCGACATTGATATCGACTTTGAGCATGAACGCCGGGAAGAGGTCCTGCAGTACCTGTATGAAAAGTACGGCCGGGAACGGGCCGGCATGACGGCGGTCGTCATCACTTATCGCATCCGTTCCGCCGTGCGCGATGTGGGCAAGGCGCTCGGCCTGTCGCTGGACCGGATCGACTCCCTGGCCAAAAGCGTCGAGGGCCGGGGGGAAGAAAACCTGGCCCAGCGGTTTGCCGCGGCCGGCTTTGATCCGACGACCGACCTGGGCCAGCGGCTGATCTATCTGGCGACCGAACTGCTGGGCTTCCCCCGGCACTTGTCGCAGCATGTGGGCGGGATGGTGATTACCCAGGGGCCGCTGTGCGAACTGGCGCCGATCGAGAACGCCGCCATGGACGGGCGGACCGTCATTGAATGGGATAAAGACGACCTCGACGAGCTGGGCATTCTCAAAGTCGATTGCCTGTCGCTGGGGATGCTGGCCGCCATTCGCAAGAGTTTCACCAAGATCCAGCAGCACTACGGCCGTAGCTTAAGCCTGGCTTCAATCCCCGAAGGCGACCCCAAGGTGTACGACATGATCTGCAAGGCCGACACGATTGGCGTCTTTCAGATTGAGAGCAGGGCGCAAATGAATATGCTGCCCCGTCTGCGGCCGCGATGCTTTTACGATCTGGTGATCGAGGTCGCTATTGTGCGGCCGGGCCCGATCCAGGGCGACATGGTGCACCCTTACCTGCGACGCCGGGCGGGTGAAGAGACTCCCATCTATCCCAACGAAGCGATCCGCGAGGTGCTGCATAAAACGCTGGGCGTGCCGCTGTTCCAGGAACAGGCGATGCGGCTGGCAGTCGTCGCCGCCGGGTTCACGCCGGGAGAAGCGGACCAGCTGCGTCGGGCCATGGGAGCCTGGCGCCGGCCGGGCGTGATCGACCAGTTCCGCCACAAACTGCTGGCCGGCATGCAGGAACGGGGGCTAACCGAGAAGTTCGCGATGCTGGTGTTTGACCAGATTCGCGGGTTCGGCGAGTACGGTTTCCCGGAGTCGCACGCGGCCAGCTTCGCCCTGCTGACGTATGTTTCGGCCTGGCTGAAACGGTACTACCCGGCCGTGCTGACCGCGTCGATTCTGAACAGCCTGCCGATGGGCTTTTATGGACCGGCGCAACTGGTGCGGGACGTCCGCAAGGCGGGCGTCGAAGTGCGGCCGGTCGACGTCAACTTCAGCGACTGGGATTGCACGCTTGAGGAGCGCAGCTCGCCCGGCGGTCGACGTCAGGGGGAAGCCGATCGGTATGCGTTACGGCTGGGGCTGCGGATGATTTCCGGCCTGCGCAAGGCGGCCGGCGCCGCGATCGAAACGGCTCGCCAGGCGGGACCATTTGCTTCTGTCTGCGACCTGAAAAGACGCACCCGCTTGAGCCGCACGGCCGTCTCCACGCTGGCGGCCGCCGATGCGCTGGCTTCGTTATGCGGAAACCGCCGGACGGCTCTCTGGGAAGCGCTCGCCCTGGACGACGAAGAGCGTCCGCTGTTTGCCCTGCTGGCCGACAACGAACCGCCAGCCGCGCTCCCCCGGGCCGGCCTGCAGGAGGAAACGCTGACCGACTATGTCACCACGGGGCTGTCGCTCAAGGCGCATCCCATTTCTTTCTGCCGCCGCGAACTGGATCGGCTGTCGGTCGCCCCCGCGGAGCAGTTGGCGTTTGTCGCCAACGGTCGGTTCATCCGCACCGCCGGGCTGGTGCTGTTGCGGCAACGTCCGAGCACCGCCAAAGGAATAACCTTTGTGACGCTTGAAGACGAAACGGGCGTGTCGAACCTGATCATTAAACAGGCCGTCTGGGAGCAGTTCTATACGATTGCCCGCCGCTCCCAGGCCTGGATCGTCGAGGGGAAACTGGAGTGCAAGCACGACGTGGTGAATATCGTCGTGAGCAAGATCCAGGACCTGACACATCGCCTGCGCGACGTCCGCTTCCGCTCGCGGGATTTCCAGTAAGGAACGCAAGGGAATTCCTCTTGCGATTTCGACCTGGTCGTTTGGCGAATTCGCCGGCGCAAAAAGTCGGCGGACGTCGCACCAGCCAGACAGGAACAGCCGGCGCCAAGGGAATAATCGAGACTGCCGGACCCCGTCATATCGAGGGGGTGCTTTTTGGGGAGCGGGTTGCTATTCTTACAAGTAATTGCTGATCTGTTGGCGACGGCCTTTTCCGGCTGTTTCTGCGGCGGCGATTGCCTGCCTGCTGTCCTCGATGCGTCTCCTGCCTGCCTTGCGTGTGGAAAGATTGATCTATGAAACGCAGTTCGCTTTGCAAACCCTGGGAGCATCAACTCACCCGGCGTCGCTGGCTGGCCGGGGCGGCCGGTTCCGCGATGGGAGCGCTGGCGCTCGGCGGCCAGATTCCGCCGGCGATCGCCGCCGAGGTGAAGAAGCAGAACAAGCAGGTGCTGTTTGTCTGGCTCGACGGCGGCATGAGCCAGCTGGAAAGCTGGGACCCCAAACCGAACACGGAATTTGGCGGGCCGTTCCGCACCATTCCCACCAGCGTGCCGGGCGTGCATTTGTCGGAACTGCTGCCAAATACAGCAAAGCAGATGCACCACCTGGCCGTCGTCCGGAGCCTGTGCACCCAGGACAACGCGCATTCGTCCGGCGTGGAGAGAATCCAGCGGGGCGACCCCAAGAACCGGGGCGTGGTCTATCCGTACTTCGGCTCGGCCGTGGCCAACCTGCTGCCGCGCAACCCCAGCGGGATGCCGCCGTATGTGTGGATCAAGCCGATGAGCGGCGGTTTCAAATACCAGGACGCCGGTTTCCTTGGCGCCAAATACGGGGCGCTGGCCTTTGGCGACGGTCAGCCGCCGGAGAACCTGTTGCGGCATGAATCCGTCAGCGAAGCCAGTATGGCCTCGCGGAATGCCTTCCGTCTGGCGGCCGAACGCCGGTACGCGGCCCAGCATGGCGAGAGCGCGGCCGAAGCGAACTGCTTTGTGTACGACATGGGCCTGGAACTAATGAACCGCCAGGAGCTGTTCGATTCCTCCAAGGTCGCCCCGCGCGATGTGGAGCGATACGGCACACACGACCTGGGCCGCCACATGCTGCTGGCCAGAAGAATGCTGGAAGCAGGCGTGACCTTTGTGAAGGTCAACTCGTACGGCTGGGATACGCACGGCGACAACTTCAACGGCAGCCTCAGTCTGGTCCGCAAGTTCGACCAGCCGTTCGCCGCCATTGTCGAAGACCTGGCCGCATCGGGGATGCTTGATAACGTGCTGGTGATCGCCATGAGCGAGTTTGGCCGCACGCCGCGGATCAACGGCCACCTGGGCCGGGACCACTGGCCCGAAGCCTGGTCGGTCGCCATGGCCGGCTGCGGCATCAATCGCGGTCTGGTCGTCGGCCACACCGATCCCACGGGCACCTTTGTCGACAGTGAACCGTACGACATTGGCCACATGTTCCACACCTGGTTCAACGCCCTGGGCATCGATTCGCAAAAACACGAGTACGACAACGAGGGGCAGCCGCTGCCGATCGCCAACGAAGAGTGCTATCCGGTGAAGGAACTGCTGGCGTAGCCCGCCGCTTCCCGCCGCAACCCTGGTCGACGAACTCCCTTTCAAATTCTCTAAACGACGAGTCTTCTCCCTATGGCTCAAGACGCTCAACCCACGCCGCAGCCGGTTTCGGTCGTTACCACCGATCGCCAGATGGCGCTCGTCCGCTTCAGCCCTTGCGGCCAGTTCCTGGCGGCCGCCGGACGCGACGGTTCCATCCGCCGCTGGCGTTATTCGGAAGAACCGCTTCCCCAGGAACCGGAAACCGATCCGGTCAAAGCGAAGAAAGCAGCCAAAGAGCTGCCCCAGTATTACGCCGACATGCCGGCCATCCAGGGACATAACGGCTGGGTCAGCCGGGTGGAGTACCATCCGACCCAGAAGACGCTGATTGCCGCCGACTCCTGGGGGAAACTGGCCGCCTGGACCTACGAAGACGACCAGGCGAAAGCGGTCTGGGAAGTGGAAGCGGCCCACGATGGCTGGCTGCGGCAGTTCGCTTTCAGCCCCGACGGCAAGCAGATCGCCACCTGCGGCATGGACCACTGGATTCGCCTGTGGTCGGCGACCGACGGCAAGCTGCAGGCGGAATGGAAAGCGGGCGAAGAGGTCCACTCGCTCGTATACCATCCGACTGAACCGGTGCTCGTCTCGGGCGATCTGTTCGGTGTCGTCAAACAGTGGGATCTGGCGACGAAAGAAGTCAAACGCGAGCTCGACGCGTCCGTCTTTTATCTGCTCTCCCGCATCCAGGATGTCGGCGGCGTGCGGACGTTGACCTTTGATAAAGACGGCAAAGTCCTGGCCGCGACCGGCACCAAACCGACCGGCGGCGGTTTTGTCCAGGGCTCGCCCGTTGTGCGGTTCTTTGACTGGTCGACAGGGAAAGAAACGGAAACGCTGGAACTGGGGCCGAACACGGACGGCTACATTCACGACTTCCACTTTCATCCTGACGGCTACTGGATTGGCGCCGCCAGCGGCCAGCCAGGCAAAGGGAAGTTCTTCCTGTTAAAGCCGGGCGAGAAAGAGCCTTTCTACACCCAGGTGCTGCCGAACTGCCATTCGATCGCACTCCATCCCGACGCCAATCGGATCGCCGTGGTCGCCAACGCCGGGATCTACGGCCAGGCAAAGTCGATGGCCCGAGAAGGAATCTACCCCGGCAACTCTTCGCCCATTCATATTTATGATCTGACGACCGTATAGGCGATGTCGCCCTTTGGCTGGCTCGTAGTCAGAGCGTTGTGGCCAAATCTGAAGGTAGTGGATTTGGCCACTACCATCCAACTAGTGGTGCTTCAAACTTCAATCTTCGAGTGAGCGATTTCGGCCGTGCTGCTGTGCTGCCAAAAAAACCGGGGGCTATCGCCCGGCGGCTGATTGAGAGAAACCTGATTTTATGGTTTGACGCCCCCCTAGTGCTGCTTCCAATTAGCCGTTTTGGCGATAGCCACGGTTAACGAAAAGGAACAGCGGCTCGCGCGAAAATGGCCAAACCTGAAATGGAAACTTGACGCACCACTAGTCGTTAAAGAGCCTGGCCAACGGCAGGTCGAACGATTCGGCGACGGCCTGATTGACGACCTGGCCGTTGTGGATGTTGACGGCGGCGGCGAGCGGCCGCAAGCGCTGGGCCGCATCGATGATTCCGTTCCGGGCGATCTGCAGCACCCAGGGCAGCGTCACGTTGCACAGGGCGAACGTGCTGGTCCGGCCCACCGCGCCGGGCATGTTGGTCACGCAGTAGTGGACGACTTCCTCCTCCACAAACACCGGATCGCTATGGGTGGTCGGACGGGCCGTTTCCACGCAGCCGCCCTGGTCGATCGCCACATCGACGATCACGCTGCCGGGCTTCATGATTTTGAGATCCTCCCGCGTGATCAGCCGGGGGGCTTTGGCTCCCGGGATCAGCACGGCGCCAATCACCAGATCGGCCAGCCGCAGTTCTTCGCGAATGGTATGGCGATCGCTGAACAGCACATTGACGTTGGCCGGCATGATGTCGTCCAGCCGGCGGAGACGATCCATGTTGATATCCAGGATGGTGACGTCCGCCTGGAAACCGGCGGCGATCTTGGCCGCATTTGCTCCCACCACGCCGCCGCCCAGGATCGTAATGTGGGCGGGCGCCACGCCGGGCACGCCGCCCAGCAGGATGCCGCGTCCCAACTGCGGCCGCTCCAGAAAGCGGGCGCCTTCCTGGATGCTCATGCGTCCGGCCACTTCGCTCATGGGAGTCAGCAGCGGCAGTTGTCCCTGGTCGTCGCGGAGCGTTTCATAGGCGACGCAGCTGGCCCCGGACAGAATCATCGCTTCGGTCAGGGCGCGATCAGCGGCAAAGTGGAAATAGGTAAACAGCGTCTGGCCGGGACGCAGCAGGGCCCATTCGGGTTCCAGCGGCTCTTTGACTTTGACGACCAGATCCGCCCTGGCAAAGATCTCCTCGGGGCCAGGGACCATTTCAGCCCCGGCGGCCAGGTAATCATGATCGTAGATGCCGGAGCCCAGACCGGCGCCCACTTCGATCAGCACGGTATGGCCGGCTCGGGCCAGCTCCTCCACGCCTACCGGCAGCAACGCCACGCGATACTCGTCCCGTTTGATTTCCCTCGGCGCCCCAACAATCATATGTCCGCTCCCTGAAATGGGCGTTTCGCTGTTGACCACGCCGTCAGAATAACAGAGTGGCCAAGGCCGCAATCACCCCCCATCCCACAAATTCTTCCCTCCCTGGCGGCCCGCAGCGGGTGCTCCGCCAGGACGACTGCCCGGCGGTGCTGGCTGCCGGGGGGAAGGGTCGAGAAAAGACCTAAAAGGGCTCGCCCCCGATTGACGCCTTGGGGCGGCGGTTCAACAATCGGGGTTGTTATCCGTGTACCCTGAGCGAGGAAATAATGCGTCTCCTTGAATCACAGGACCCCGAATTGTGGGCCGCCATTGCTGGTGAAACCGAGCGTCAACAGGACGGTCTGGAAATGATCGCCAGTGAGAATTACACCAGTCCTGCGGTAATGGAGGCGGTGGGCAGCATCCTCACCAATAAATACGCCGAAGGTTACCCAGGCCGCCGCTATTATGGCGGGTGCGAGTATGTCGACGTCATCGAGGATCTGGCCCGTGATCGGGCCAAAAAGCTCTTTGGCGCCGAGTTCGCCAACGTGCAACCCCACTCGGGATCGCAGGCCAACCAGGCGGTCTATCTGACGCTGCTGGAAGCGGGCGATACGGTCCTGGGCCTGGATCTGGCCCATGGCGGCCATCTGACCCACGGCATGCGGCTGAACATTTCCGGCAAGTTGTACAACTTTGTGCATTACGGCGTGACCCGCGACACCCATCGGATCGACTTTGACCAGGTGGCGAAGCTGGCCCGGGAACACAAACCCAAACTGATCGTCGCCGGGGCGAGCGCCTACCCGCGGGAGATCAAGCACGGCGAGTTCAAAACGATTGCCGATGAAGTCGGCGCCAAACTGTTCGTCGATATCGCCCATTACGCCGGGCTGGTCGCCGCCGGTTTGCACGACAACCCCACGCCGATCGCCGATTTTGTCACCACGACCACGCACAAAACGCTCCGCGGACCGCGGGCCGGGCTGGTCATGTGCAAGGAAGAATACGGCAAGGACCTGAATCGCAGCGTCTTCCCTGGACTGCAGGGCGGACCGTTAATGCACGTCATCGCCGGCAAGGCCGTCTGCTTCCAGGAAGCAATGCAGCCCGCGTTCAAAGTCTACGCACAGTCCGTGATCGACAACGCCAAAGCCCTGGCCGAAGAAGTCCGCGCCGGCGGCCTGCGGCTGATCAGCGACGGCACCGATAACCACCTGCTGCTGGTCGACGTCACCCCGCTGGGCATCGCCGGCAAGGCGGCCGAGAACGCGCTGGGCGCCTGCGGCATTACCGTCAACATGAACATGATCCCTTACGACGAGAGAAAACCGCTCGACCCATCGGGGATTCGCATCGGCACGCCGGCGCTCACCACCCGCGGTATGGGCGTCGCGCAGATGAAGCAGATCGGCCAGTGGATGCTGCAGGCCCTGCAGAAGCCCGACGATAAAACTGCCCACGCCGGCATCCGTCGCCAGGTCGAAGAAATGTGCCAGGACTTTCCCACGCCTGCGGCCCGCGTCGCGCAGGACTAGTCCGCTCGCACACGAGCCAGGCCGGCCGTTTGGTATAACCCGGTCGGCCGTTCTGCTGTCCCACAACCAGGCAGCCGCGCCGACCACGTCGGCGCGGCAAGCAATTTGACCCACTGACCGTTTCTGGTCGTTCCCAAGGCGAAGAAAACATGGCTAGTCGAATTCTGATCGCCGACGACAACAGTGCAAACTGTGAGCTTCTGGAAGCCTACCTGAGCGAAATCTCCTGCGAGACGGAAATCGCCGTCGATGGGCAGGATACGCTCGACAAGGTCGCCTCGTTCAAGCCGGACCTGATCCTGCTCGATGTCATGATGCCCAAGCTCAGCGGCTTTGAAGTCTGCCGCAAACTCAAGGACGACCCCAAAACCCGCCAGGTGCTCGTGCTGATGGTCACCGCCCTCAACGAACCCGGCGACATCGAACGCGGCGTCCACGCCGGCACCGACGACTTTCTGTCCAAGCCGGTCAACAAGCACGGCCTGCTCAAACGTGTCGAGCTGATGCTGCGTCTCAAAGATATCGCCGACGAGAACGAGCGTCTGCGACGATACATCCAGGGAATGGAAGACTCGGCTGGCCCCGAAGGGGAAGAAAGCTAAGTCCGCGCAGAGCTCACGCTTGCCGGGAAGAGCGTCGCCGTTCAAGCGCCAAACTGCGCCTAAGCCTAAAAGATCGGCGGCGCCGGCGGCGCCTGCCAGGGCGGATAGCCCGTCTGCATCCAGTACAGCTGCACATATCCCAGCAACAGCGCTACGATCAACAGCACCAGGCACAGCCCAATCCCCAGCAGCGCCATCCGCTGCCGGTGCGACTGCAGGCCGCAAAGTCCCAGACCGGCGCCCACCGCCGCTGCCGCCACCGCAACCAACGGACCGGGCGAATTCCACCAGAAAAGCGGCAGCAGACAGCCTGCAACGGCCGCAATGCCCGCCATCACCAGCGAACCGAGCGCACAACTGGCGGCAGCCGTTCCGGTCGGGTAGACAGGCGCCGGAGCCGCGGCCCCATACGGCCGCCCATAAAACGGAGAGCCATGGCGCAGCCCCTTCACTTCCCAAACCGTGCCGTCCACCGAGTTGTCGTTCATGTGCTTCTCGAGCGCAGCCCGGTCGGCCGCACTGAGAGCCCCTTTTGTCGGCGGTTCGGCAGCACCGCCTGATGCAGGAGCCGCCGTCGCGGGAAAGCTGGGAGCCGCCGCGAGGCTGGGAGCCGGCGTGCTGACTTTTCTTCCGCAACGCCAGCAGGCGTTCACCGCGCCCATCAATTCCTCGCCGCATTGGGCGCAGTGGATGGAGTTCGCCATAGGAATGGGGGTTCACGCCAGATCGGAAAAGGTTTGCCGCCGAAATCTATTATGGGAATCTCCGTCGCGGCGTACAACCCGCACGGAACAGCGTCGACAGAAGACCGGCGTCGTGACGCCATTAAAAAAACCGCCGACTGCAGCCCACGCAGTCCGGCGGTTTCGATCGCACAATACGGTTACCTGGTCACCAGGCAAGGAAGCCCCGGCCGCCTTAGCGGGCGTTGGCCAGCGTCTGGCTGTTATGAATGGCGGAAACATGGGCCGATCGGGTCAGCAGCTGACCGCCGGACAGGACTTCGACCCGATTGACGACGGCCATCCGGGCCTGGTTCGAAGGTACCGCCACGGCATAACAGCGAATGGCGATGCTGCTCCGCGGGGCCAGCGGCGAAACCGGAAAAACCAGACGCGCCCCGTCGTTTTCCTGCCGATGCGGATGATCCGTAAATTTAGCGCGCAGACGCTCCGAAATTTCAAACGCCACCTCGATCGGCTCACGCATCGCTACGTCGCTTTTGTTCTCAACGTGGATCTCAAACAGGTGAGGTTTCCCAGGGGCCACCGTGCGGTCCGCTTCGATCCGCACGACCACGTCGGTACGGGCGTCCACAACCGCCTGGCGAACGGGCGCGGGGATCACCTGCACCGGAGCCTGCGTCCTGGGCGCCGGAGCCGCGATCTTGTGCGGCGAAGCAGTCACGGGACGCGGCCGCAACCCATAGGCCAGGGCAAAGCCGGCCAGATACTCGCTGGCGGCCAGCGGCCTGGCCGATTGCCTTGCCGGGACGGTGCGGTCGTGCGAAGGGGACACCACAATCGGCGAAGATTCCGACTGGAAAGGTTGCCCGTAATGGAATGTGTCGGCTGCGGTTGCAGGGCTTGCGAACACGGTCGCAGAGAGAATCGCCGCTAGCCAGCTGCATGTCCTTGCCAGGTAACTTCCGTGTTTCATTTTCTTGACCGATCATGGGTGAGAATGCTTCAAAGTCCGTGCTGGTTAGTTCGGCGTCAACCTGGCAGTGGAAAGAGCATTTCCCCCTGGCGCCACATGGTCGATAAACCCTCTCGAATCCGCATGGCGCGGTCAATTCTTACAGGACCCAAACCGGGAACATCGAATGCATCCGCGATATCCGCCACGACCGGACCGATTCAGCCGCGCACCGACGTACGCGGGTCAAACAGCAACGCAAACGGGTCTTGCGCATCGTCGTTGGGCAGGTCGAGGATCGTAAAATCCGCCGCATCTCCGACGTTTAACCGATATCCGAAAAGACCGCATGCCGCGGCGCCATTGACCGTCGCCATCTGCAGAATCATCGCGGCGGGAACTTCCGGGTAAAGCCTTCGCACCTGCTGCACTTCGCTCCATAACTGCAGGTCGGGATTCGACGCCCGTGAGTCGGTCCCCAGTGCAACCGGAATCCCGGCCGCCAGCATCTCGGGCAGCGGATACCGTCGATGCTGAAAAAACGTGTGCGTCCGCGGACAAAACACAACCGTCATCCGGGACCGATGACGCCCGATCCAGGCGATCTCTTCTGCGTCAAGAAAGTTGCCATGTATCACCAGCGCCCGTTCCGCCCGGGACAACCAGCGCAGATAGTCCAGGGGACGCAGAGCGGAGGAGAATACGTCAGGCCGCCAGGCGCCCAGTTCGACCAGCATGTCGCGAAACGGCCCATCGCCATGGCTCAGCAAACGCAGTTCTTCCGGCGACTCCGCCAGATGCATGGCCACCGGGCAGCCGCTTTCCGCCGACAACTGGCAAACGGCCGCCGTCAGCTCCGGCGTGACCGTATAGGGCGCATGGGGACTCAATCCCGCGCGTCGCGACGGCCCCCAGGCAAGGCCCGCCTGTAGATGTTCGCGGGCCGCCTGGAGCAATACTTCCTGCCGCTGGGGAGCCATGCCCAGCAGCTCGTAAAAGATTACGCCGGCCGCATCCGCTGCCTGCCAGGGCGAGTACGACCAGGGCGCCGTAGCGATCTCTCCCAGCAGGCGCACGCCTGCGGCGGAGGATTCCGCCAGCCCGCGAGCCAGGGCCTGTTCGCGCAAGACAGGCAGATCCTGCCGATCCGCCGCCGCCCGCCGCTGCGCCACGACTTTTCGAATCCAGGCAGGCAAGGGTTCTCCGGGCGTTCCGATCGGGACGTCCAGATCGCTGAATTCCAGATGCGTGTGGGCGTTCACCAGGGGGGCGACGATCGCGGCGTTTCCCAGGTCGATGACGTCCCCTCCCGGGGCGGACGCGTCCCAGCCGCAAACTTTGCCGTCGACCGCGTGCAGCACGCCGTCTTTTACTGGCGGCCCGTCCGGCGGAAACAGGTAGCGGGCCTTCCAGCTTTGCAAACCGATCACGGCGCCGACTCCGCCGGCGGCGAAACGGGTTCCGCCCGGCCTGCGCCAGTCGACGAGCGAAGCTCCGTCCTAGCCGCGCCGTCATCCTCCTTGGCGGCATCGCTTCGCGCGCTTCCTTTGCCTGTCTGGCTGCCGCTATCGGCCTCCTGGACGCTGGGGCTTTCGGCGTCGCCTTCGGCAAACGGGTCGCTCTCTTCGGTCAGCGGTTGCCCCACATGTTCGGCCCGCTGCAGCCATTGGGCGGCGTCGGCCGCCTTGTTTTCCATCTGGGCAATCCAGTGTTCCTGCAGGTACACGGCGACCGCAAAGGCACGGATGCGCAAATCCAGCCGCCGACTGTATTGTTGGCGTTGGTTGGCAAGCACAGCCTGGCGCAGTTGATCGGCAAAAGGCTGGTCGACATGCCGCAGCAAGGACCATTCAATCGGTCCCAGAGAACCGGGCGTACGTTCTTCGTGGATCTTCAATTGTGCACACGCCTTGAGGAAGTCCGCGTTTTCCAGCATCCGTTTCCGGGCGGGCGCATCTCCTTCCAGTAACAGGCCAATCAGGCCGAAGTCATCAAAACGGCGGCGTTTCTCTTGAACTCTTTCATTCCAGTCGGCATCCTGCTGGGCGACGCTCTGGTTCGCGCGAAAGAGCAGCGCCGCGATCAGCGTCAAACGCGTTCCGAACGAAGGCGCCGCCGCGTGCGACTGTTCCGCCAGTTCGACCACTTCGTCGGGCGAGTTGCCAGGCAGCACATCGGACGACGACATCAGCGCATAGGCCAGCCGGTTGGCGGCAATCGCAAACAACACGCCGGGCGGATCCTGATCCGTTTCAGCCAGATTACGACGCAGGATCTTCAGTTGGTCCCGCGAGAGTTTTGCGTACTGCTCGTCGTTCGTGCCCGGCAGGTACTCCGACACGGCCTGGCGCTGCGCCGCCAGATCAAACACGTTGCTTTCAGCCCGTTCCACCAGTGCTTCCATCATCCCGGTATCGCGTTCCATCGCAGCGTACTCCCGCAGGACTTCGTACGTGAGTTCCTGGCTGGGAGCCAACACCAGAACCCGCTGATAAACCTGCAGGGCGGCCTGAATATCCTGATGGCCCGCCAGACGCTCAGCCCATGCCTGGCGGCCAGCGTCGTCTTCAAACCAGTACGAAAGCAGCGAAAGTTCAATCGGGCCGCGGGGCGGGACGGTGGACTGGGCCAGGAGCATCTCCCGCAGGGCGGCCCGCCAGAGCGCCATGGCGGCGTTCGTTAAAATAATAGCGTCGTCAGGAGCGTGCGACATGGCCTTCTGCAGACGATCGATGCCGCCCTGCAGATCTTCCGGATCGCCCGTCAACCGGTACAGCGACAAGTACGCCAGTCCGCAATCGTTCAGCGTGGAGGCGTTCTCGGGCAGCTCCTCGAATTTCTCTAACGCCTGGCGATACCGTTCCGACGCCAGTTGCCTATTGCCGCGAGTTTCGGCCAGGCCGCCCTGAGCGCGAAACAGCGAGGCCTGCACCTGCGGCATGGCTAGATCGCTCTGCTCCAGCCAGTAGATCTGGTCTTCCAGATCCAAAGGAGTCATCGCCCGCAGATTCGCGATGGCCTGCTTGCGAACGAGGTCGGTTTCCTGATGGAAGGCTTCTTCCATCAGCCGCCGGGCTTCGACCAGTTGGCCCAGCTGGCGTTGCAATTGCGAGACGGTAATCAACCAGTTCCCATCGCGCTGGTGGGCGGTCAGCAGTCTTTCGAACTGCCTGGCCCCTTTTTCGGGATTCCCGAGCCAGTAGTAAACCTTGCCCAGGGACAGGCGATACTCGTCGGTTTCTTCGGCGAAACCGGCGATCGAAAGAAACGTTCTTTCGGCATTGCGAAGCGCGGTCCGCCTGCCGGCGCGGCTGCGAGATTGCTGACTCATATGCAATTGCCAGATCCCCAGGTCCAGCACCAATGGCACCACCTTCATCGCCTCGACGATATCCTCGCGCACCTGCTCCAGGTTCGGCTCGCTTTCCAGCTGGCGATCGACGTATTCATTGACCAGCCGATCGCGTTCTTCGGGAGAGGCCAGTTGATACTCCTGATAAAAAGCTTCCGGCGCATCGTTCTGGCCAAGGGCGCTCAGTTCCGAATCCTCCGCCGTCATGTACGACTCGTGGTATTCCTGCTTCAGCTGCTCCAGCAGCACCAGCCGCGACCTGCAGTAAGGAGCCATCATGCGACTCGCACGAGCAAAGTCTCCTTCGCTGGCGAATATCTGCGCCAGCACCCGGGCGCCTTCGCGATCCCCCAGAAAATCCTGCAGAGGGCTCAGCACCTGTTTGGCTTCGGCCAGTCGCCCTTGACGCTCGTAGAGCTGCCCCAGACGGGAAGCCAGATCGGGGTCCTGGGGGTTATTCTCGACGGCGATTTTCAGGAAATTCTCCCGCATCGCCCGCAAACGGACCTGGTCCTCTGCCGGCACCACCGGATCCAGCTGATCCAGCAGGGTCAGCGCTCCATACGGCTGCTGCTGACTCTCCGACTCGATCAGCGCCATGGCCGCCGCATAGACAGACTCGGGCGACTCCACCCAGATCCCGCGGTTCGAGTACTGGGCCGCCATGCCGTAAACGCCAGCCAGCTGCTCGCGCGGGATCGAAAGATGCATCGAACGCATCAACTGGATCAGCTCGGCCCGTGCCTTGGTTTTCAAGCGAGTCGGACGAAACGACAGGTCGCGGTACATTTCGGCCGCTTCGATCAGGTTCCCTCGTTCCACCTGATGCTGCGCCTGCTCCAGATGTCGCTGGGCGGTTGCTTCGGCCGAATTGCTCAACACAACCCAGCCCAGCAGGACGAGAAAAGCCGGCACAACCACCGCCATCACGGCATTCCAGGCTTTGGCAGCCAGCGACAGACGGGCGCGCGACAAGAACCGCCATTCCCGCGATGACCGTGTGACCCGCCAGGCGCCCAGGGCGAACAGCGGCAGAAACAGCAAACAGAGCACCTGTGTTTTCACCACCGAAGAACTCACCGCGTTTTCTTCGCGATGGCCGTACAGCAGCGTGCCGGTTCCCAGCAGGGACCAGATCAAGGGCGGGTTTTTCAGTCGTGTATCGGGAGTAGAGCTGTCTGCCATGCTGGACACGGACCTCCGTATATTCCGGTTGCTCCTGCCGGCCTCCGCAGGTAAGGCGGACGGATTTCGCTGCTCGGACGACGTCTCCTTTTATCTTATCACGCGAATCGCTCTCGACGCAGCAGCGGCGGGTTGGCGAGGCCAATTTTCCGCAGCCTGGCCCGTTCTGCAGCCTGGTTTTCCGTTCGCTGACAAATTCATGGCGAGGTATTCAGAACGGGCGGATCATTAAAGTAGGCATAGTCCCCACCGCCCGCTTTGCGATGGCAGTCGATGCAGCTGGAAACCTTGCCGGCGGCCGGTTCCGTATTCCGTCCCACCACGTCGGCTGCGATCCGACCTTGCGGAAGATACTGGGCGTAGTACCAGTCGCCTTGCGGGGGATCAAAACCCGGCGCGCGCTGCATCACGGTGACAGACAGCAGGCGTTTTTCCGCCGAATAATTCTCCGTGACCAGAACCGATCCACGAGAGAGATTTTTGGCGTCGCCGGCCGCATGGTCGTTCACGTATGTTTTCACCAAAGCGGCATGCGGCCCTTCGCCTGGCTGAAACTCAGCCGGCTGGCCGTTCGGCCCCTTCCAGTTCCGATACTGCGACTGGGCCAGCCAGCCCCACAGCAGCTCATAATGGGGTCGTCTGATCACCCGCGTTCCGCTTTGGGCAGTCGCAGGCGATCCCGCCAGAAACAGATGCGATCCGGCCAGGATCGCCAGGAAAAACAACGTAATTCGGCATGCAGAATTCATGATTCATTCCCTGGAAGAAATAAAAATCGCCGTCGTTCGCTTGCAGCCTGCGGTCAAAGCAGGCGGAGGCAACCGCTTGCCTTGCCGCCCGTCGGCGAGGGTCCCGTGGACGGCAAAGTTTGACTGGTCGCCACGATCGACGAGAAACCGGCTTGCTTTTCCGCGGAACGTGCCGCGGTGCGGTATCTCCCCGTGCAGAAATTGGGCAATCTGGTAAAATGTCGCCAACTCGTTTTCATGGAGTGAGTTTATGATAGATACCTTGGCTGTGGTTCTCGCCGGTGGAAAAGGCTCACGTCTGGAGCCGCTCACACGCGACCGGGCCAAACCGGCGGTGCCTTTTGGCGGCGGCTATCGCATTATTGATTTTTCGCTTTCGAACTGCTTGAACAGCGGCATCCGCAAAATGCTGGTGCTGACGCAGTACAAGGCAATGAGTCTGGACCGGCACATTAATCTGGGCTGGCGCCGATTCTTTTGTCGCGAACTCGATGAATTCATCGATGTCGTACCCCCGCAACAGCGGATCGACGAGCACTGGTATCAGGGAACGGCTGACGCCGTTTATCAGAACATCTACACGCTCGAAAAAGAACGCCCCCAGTACGTGGTGATTCTGGCCGGCGACCACATTTACAAAATGAACTATCGCAAGATGGTTCAATTCCATCGCGAACAAGGCGCCGACCTGACCATTGGCGCCTTGCGCGTCGATCGCGAACTGGCCAAAGAGTTTGGCGTGATGCAGGTCGACGAGGCCGATCGGGTCTGCGGCTTTGACGAAAAACCGCCCGAACCCAAGTCGATCCCCGGCGATCCCAAACATTGCCTGGCGTCGATGGGCATCTATGTGTTCACCGCACGCTTCCTGTTCGAACAGCTCTGCAAAGACGCCACCGACCCGAACAGCGCGCACGACTTCGGTAAAAACATCATCCCTTCGATTATCGATAGCCACCAGGTCTTCGCCTATCGTTTCCGGGATGAGAACCGCAAGCAGGACGCCTACTGGCGAGATGTCGGCACCCTCGACGCGTACTTTGAAGCGAACATGGATCTGATCACGATCGATCCCCTGCTCAACATGTACGACGAAGTCTGGCCCATACGCACCTATCTGCCCAACTACCCGCCGCCGAAGTTTGTCTTTGGCAGCGACGGCGAAGGCGATCGCGCCGGCCGGGCTATGGACAGCATCGCCTGCCAGGGCAGTATCGTCTCGGGCGGCCTGGTCGAACGTAGCATCCTCGGTCCCAGCGTTCGGGTGAACAGCTATGCCCACGTCAAAGATTCCATCCTGTTCGAAGGGGTCGATATCGGCCGCCACGCCAAGGTGCGCCGCGCCATTATCGACAAGGGCGTGCACATTCCTCCTGGGGCCCAGATCGGTTACGACCTGGAACTGGATCGCCGGCGCGGGTTCACGATCAGCCCCGGCGGCGTGGTCGTGATCGCCAAAGCCGACGGCGTGGAACACCTGTTCGAATCGCCCAACGAACCCAAACTGTAACGTAGCGACGCAATCTGCAGTTCTCTCGCACGGCCGTTCCCCTGCCCGGAAACGGCCGGCTCGCAGGTAAAATCATCCGCCGTTTATGGCGTTTCCGGTAGATCCAGACGCCAGGCCTCAATGCCGGTCGGCGTCGCCACGATTAACAAGGAATGCTCGTCGGCAGAGCGAGCCGGCAAGACCGTCACGCCGGAGACTTCTTCTCCGTACGTAAAAAAGTCGAACAGCTGCGCATCGCGCGAGAGGATGCTGACGCCCCCGTCGGCGGTGGCGATGATCCACTGGTAACTGCCGCCGCGCAGCAGTTTGCCCGCCGTGATCGACGGCAATCGGATGGAGATCGGCAGTGGGATGGCCCAGCCTGGTTCAAAGGCGTCCGTAAGCGATACGACCGTCAGTTTGTCGCCGCCGGGAAATGATACGGCCAGATAATCCTCGCCCGCCGAATCGTTCTGGTGGGCCGCATACACATGCTGGATGGGACGGTCAGGAACGGTGATCGCCGGGTCTTCGTTCAAAAATTGATTGAAACGAATGATCTGTCCCGACAGGCCGGAGACCAGCAGCTTCCGCCAACCGACTTCGTTGGGGGCGGTCGTTTCCAGCGACAACACCGAAGAGACTTTCCGGCTTACGGCCAATTGCTGGCCCGTCAGACTCACCTGGTGCAGTCCGGCCAGCCCCCAGAAACCAATGTACAATTCCGGCGCGCCGTCGTCGTTCAGGTCAGCCAGCAGAGCGTCCGTGATGCCTTCGTGGGGCTGCTCTTCGTTGGGATAGGCGAACAGCAGCTGCTCTTCGTCGAACAGGTACGCCTGGTTTCCCAGGGCCTGGAAGACGACGAGGTACCGTTTTCCCTGCGGCGTGCTGAACACCCGCAGGGAATCGACTGCAGCGTTTTCCGGGAGCGGTAGTTCCCGCCGTTCAATGATCACGCCGGAAGCGTCGATTTCAACCACGCTGCGCACGCCGTCCAGCACCAGCAACGAGGCGGCGCCCTGGGCGGGAGTCGTCGCGCAGACGGCTCGCGGAGCTTCGAGGGTGCGATTCTCCCAGACGGCCGTCAGCTGCACCTCGCTCGGCTGCGTCCGCACGCCGACCTGCAGCTCAGGCGCGGCCACCAGCTGGGTCAGGGGCTCCTCGGGGCCATTCTCCAGATGCTCCTGGTAAGCCTCCGCCCGCTTGTCGGAGGCGTTCCGTTCCAGCGTCGCCAGATCAAAGCCGGCAGTCAGCTTGTCGATCACCGCCGGCAACGTTTCTTCCAGCGTGGGAGCGTCGCCCTGATGCAAAAGCTGGATCTTGTGGCGGCGGTCCAGCACGACCAGCGCCGGCAGCTGTTCGATGGCAAAGTCTTTGGCGCCGGCCGGCTCCCGCTGCGGCCCTCCCAGGTCGCGGACGATCGGCAGGTCAATCCCGGCCTTCTCGGCCCACAAGGCGATCTGCTCGTGCCCCGACGTCGACGGCTCTGCACACACCGCGAAAAATTTGACTTCGCTTCCAGCCGGCAGCTTGTCCCGGGCCGCCATCAACCGCAGCAGATTCTCACGGCTGACCGGGTGCTGGTTAAACCACATCAGCACGGTCAGGCCGCCCTGCAGATCGGCTGCGCGGAGCTCGCCGTCGTCGAGCGTGGTGAATGCAAAGTCGTCGACTCTTTTTCCCAACTGGCGAGAAACGGTCGCCGGCGGCAGCATCAGGGACTTCACTTCGTGGACGATCTGCTCCTGCGGCATCACAAATTCTCGGGCGACCTGGAACCGGGCCGCATGGAAGTCGATCACCATTTCGACCTGCTTCACCCCTTCGGTCGCGACCAGATCCGGCAGCATGCGGGCGGCCGGAAATTGCATCCGCCGCAGCACCAGGGTGTCCTGGTCAATCCAGAAACGGAACTCGCCGGCCGGGTCGGCCTCTGTTTTCTGCACTTCGACAGCAATCTGGTAACACTTGTGCTGCTCGATCGTTTCGTCGTCGAGCCGCTGTTTTCGGGCCGCCGGATTAAAAACTTCAGGCAAGGGCTTATCGGCCAGAAGTAACTCCAGTTGGACCGGGTAACGGGCCGCGCCGGCGACGATCGTCTCGTGCACCAGCGGGTCCAGATCCAGCCGCGGCCAATGGAATTCTTGCGGGGCGTTAGTGGTGGCGACTTGCCCATCGAGGTTCTTCGTCGCCGGATCGAGCAGCCGAGCCCGCAGCTTGTCGCCATCGGATACGACTTCCGCCGTATATGCTTCCATCCAGATCTTGTGCGGACGCTCAAACTGCACACTCAACGGACCCAGGCTGGCCTGCGGTCCCGACGGAGTCTGGTACTTCACCTGGACTTGCGCGTCGTCGCTGTACTCCCTGGCCTGCTGATAGGCGGCCGTCATTCGCGTCAAAATTTGCTCCGCGGTCTCCCCGCCCGGGGTTCCGGAGGACCAGTTGCACCCCCCCGGAAGCAGCAGCAACGCCAACGCGACCGGCGCCAGGAGTGAGCGTCGTCCGACAAGGTTCGCCCAACTCGACATGTTCTGGCGGGAAATCGCGCGAGCCATTCGCGGTCTGTTTTCGTAAGAAGTAACCATGAGCATCCTTGACTGAGGTTGAGCCGCACCGCCTAGAAGGCGCAACTAGCATATTCGTACCTATTATTCGGTTTCTGCGTCGCCGCGTAAAGCTCGGCTGCTTGACCCCTGTCGACGCAACGCACTATCATGCGAAGTGAGGACGCCCTCGGCGGACTCCTTCATTTCGACCTTTTTTTCTCGGCGCCTTTGGCCCGACCCCACGGCATGTCGCAAACCATTCGATACGGACTCCAAGGCGTCGTAACGCTGACCTCGCCGCTGGATTTGATTTTTGGGGACATCGATCTCCCGTTGCCGATCGACGACCCGGCCGCTGCGGTCGCGGCCGCCCTGGATCATCCGCTGGAATTCCCGCCGCTTTCCCAGGCGACCGCCCCTGGCGATCGCGTGGCGATTGCGATCGACGGCCGCACCCCGTGCGCGGCGGCGATTGTCGCAGGCGTGGTGCTGTCGCTCCGCCAAAGCGGAGCCGAACCGGACGAGATCCGCGTGGTCGTCGCCAACTGCGATGCGGCCGGACTCGAACTCTTGAAATCGCAATTGCCCGCCGATCTGGCCAGCAGCCTGGAATTTGAAGTCCACGAACCGTCCGTAAAAGAAGCCCATTCCTACCTGTGCGTTTCCAAAGACGGCAAACCGATCCAGGTGAACCGGTCCCTGTTCGACGCCGACGTGGTCCTGCCCATCGGCATGCTGCGCCTGGACGACTCGCTGGGCTATCTGGGCGTGCATGGCGACCTGTTCCCCAATTTTTCCGACGAGGCGACGCAGGCCCGGTTTCGGGCGCCTTCTTCCAGTGAAATCGCTGTCCACCAGCGCCGGCGACGCGCCGAAGCCGACGAAGCGGCCTGGCTGATGGGCGTGCAGTTCACCATCCAGGTCGTACCTGGCCCTGGCGATTCCCTGTTCCATGTGCTGGCCGGCGAAGCAAATCGCGTGCTCCAGGAAGGCGCCCGGCTGTGCGAGGCCGCATGGCTGCGCGAAGTGCCGCAACGGGCCGACCTGGTGATTGCCGCGATCGAAGGCGGTTCCGACCAGCAAACCTGGGAAAACTTTGGCCGCGCCCTGTTCGCCGCATCGCAGGCGGTGCAGGACGACGGGGCGATCGTGATCTGCACCGATCTGGAAACCCCGCCCGGCCCCGCCCTGCAGCGCCTGATGGGTCCTGGTGAAAGCGATCACTCGCACGCCGATATCCGCCGGGATCGTTCTACCGACGCCCTGTCGGCGTCGCTCCTGGCCGACGTCTTGCAGCGCCAGCATGTGTATCTGCTGAGCAAGCTCGACGACGACCTGGTCGAAGAAATGGGTCTGGCGCCAATCGCTTCCCCGGAAGATATTGATCGCCTTAGCCGACGCTTTGATACGTGCCTGGTTCTGGCGAACGCCCAGCACGCCCTGGCCCGAACGGCCGATGGACGGTAAACGCTCGGCTGTCGCTTGTCACCCGCGATTCTGGCGGAGGCTTCCTTGGCCGCTTCCCACGTAATTATTTACACCCGGCAGGGCTGCTGCCTGTGCGACGACGCCCGGCGTCTGTTGGAGCAGTACGGCCTGGCGCCGGAAATGGTCGACATTGACTCCTCGCCCGAGCTCCAGGAACGCTACACGACCTGCGTACCCGTTGTAGTGATCGACGGAAAAGAGCGATTTCGAGGGCGCGTCAACGAGGTGCTTCTGCGGCGACTGCTGTAGCGCGGCCGCCGTCACTTTCTTCCTGCTGCAGATCGCAAACTCCGCCATGGATGTTCCTGCCCGCGCCGTCGCCGATCTGGTGACGGTCGCCATCCCCGAAGATGAACGCCTGTGGGTGCCGCAAGCGCCGCAGGTCTGGTTCCGTCCTTTGCTGCTGGACCGCACCACCGGCAACTGGGTCAACCTGCTGCGGGTCCGCACCGCCGGAGTGCTCAGCCGTCATCGCCACCCGGCACCCGTACATGGCTATGTGATCAGCGGTTCCTGGCGCTACCTGGAACACGACTGGATCGCCCAGGCCGGCATGTATGTCTTTGAACCGCCGGGCGAAGTCCACACGCTGGTCGTCGACGAAGGGGTCGAAGAGATGATCACGCTGTTCCACGTGTTCGGCGCGCTGCTCTATTATAACGAGCAGGATCAGCTGGTCGCCCACGACGATGTCCACACCAAGATTGAACTCTGTGAACGTCACTTCGAAAAAGTCGGCCTGGGCGCCGGCTTTGTCGAGCAGTTCATCCGCTGAACCCCCGTCCCCGTAGTGGACCTGGCCGCGAGTGCTTCCCCCGTTCCCGCGGGGAAACCGGGCGATGACGAAAGCAATCGCCCCAAACAGATAGCCGCGCAGGGGACAAGACAGTTTGTCTTGTCCCGGGCATGCGGAGAGTCAGCGCGAAAGCGCCGCCGGTGGCGGATCTCGTACCAGCAGGCGGCGGTAAAGGGCTATTCTAACGACCCGTTAATACCAGCTGGCTAATGATCGCCCAAACGGCGAGGGATCCGAACCCAATCGCCGCGTGCATGAAATCGACGGGCATGGGAGTCCTTAATAAAAGGGGATTCTCCCTCCATAGATGGCCTGCCGTCCTTGATAGGTAAAGTTATCGTCCGCCCAACTCGCTGCAAGCGATCCTTTCTTTCCCGGCCCCTACGACACGCCACGCCGGCGCCCCTTCGCTGGCCGGCACATCTTGCCTGACACGCAGACCCCAACGAACGCCCCAAAAACGATTTGCCTGGCCTGGTTACACCCCGTTCGCCAGTAGCGTGTTGATCGTTTTCTGCAGGCGCACCGTTTCCTCCAGCATGGCGATGATCGCCCGGCATTGCTGCAGATCCGCCTGGCGCAGGCCGATCTTTTTTCGCTGTTTGAGCCAGCGTTCCAGAACCGGCAAGCCGCCAATCCGGTATTGCTGCACGGCCCCGCTGGCAGGCACGCATGTCTCCTGGTTCAGCCAGATGCATCCGCCCGCCGCATCCGTGCGCACCTTGACCGCCAGCCGTTCGTCCGACTCAGGCAAGACGTCGTTAGAAGTCGAGGGCGCACCCTGCAGATGCAACCGTCGTAACTTCCGGCCGGCGGCGGAGGTCCTGGTAAAAAGCTGCGAGTCGCTTGTTAAAGGGACGCGGGGAAAACCGCCTGGCAGCTGTTCGGCAAAGGTCGTCCGGTACCACCGGGAGTAAAACACGGCGTACAGATAATCCAGCAGCGCTTCTGGCGCCAGTGGACGACGGCGACCCTGCCGGTCGGACGCCTCCTGCAGGAAGTCAGGCGACAGGTTGCTGGTCGGCGTTTCCCCCGGCTCATGCAACATGGCCGGCGCCAGAAACGGGGCGCCCCGTGCGCTGTGGAACAGGCGATCAGAGATCAGCTCGCCCACCGCCAGAAAGTGGTCATACTCCCCTTCGCCCGTCGCCTGGCGCATAAAGGCCAGTCCCCAGGACCCGGCCAGCACGTGCCGCATCACCGACAGCCGAGCCCGGCCCAGCAGGTGCGGCGCATAGTAGATCCAGCGACGATCGAACGGCGCCGTATAGAAGGGACGGATCCGCTCCAGGTCCACCTGTTCGCCTGCCTGCTCGACCCGTTCCCGCACCTGGTCGGCCAGGGAGTCGCGATGAAAGCTGGTCCAGAGCGCGTCGTTTTTCGTCTGCACGCCCGACACATACTGCAGGAAAACGTGATCGAGCGCCGGCCAGTCCTCATACGCCTGACTCGCTGCAGATCGCGGCCGCGAAAAGGCAAACGCCGGCGCCCTGGGCTCGATTCGCTCCCAGGCGATCTGGTCAAACGGAGTCCGGGCAAGCGTCGTTAGCTTCTCCTGCCGCGAGCCCCACAGATCGCTCCGCCAAACGACCGGCTCGCCGCATTCCTCCGGCGGATCGTCCGCATTCGTTCCCCGTTTGACGAACACCCCCAGCGCCACGCCCTGACGGATCGGGAAGATGTTCTCATCGACGACCCCCGCCGGCGCCCTTTCCCGGGCAGGTCCGCCGCCATGCAGATCCAGCAGAAAGATCTCGTCGAACGACTCGCCCAGCGACGCCCGCATCCGGCGATGAGTCAGCCCGTCGAGATAGGTGTTGCTGGTGACAAAGGCCAGCACGCCCTGGCCGGCCCGGTCGATGACGCACTGTCCCCAGCAGATAAACTTGATGAAGTCGTCGTCCAGGTTGTGCTTTTTCTCGACCAGACCTCGCTTGTAGTCGGCCAGACGCTCTCGAATCCAGGGCGTCCGATTGCGGCGACCAAAGTTGGCGTAAGGTGGATTACCGATCACCGCCAGCGGAGCCAACTGGAGCAGTGTCGCCAGGTCTTCGGTCGGGCCTTCCAGCGGATTCAGCGTCAGGATCTGCGGCGCCTCCAATGATGCTCGCCTTGCCAGACCGGATGAACGCTCCACCAGCAGGTACTCGGCGACGCAGGCCGCCACCGGATCGACCTCCAGGCCCAGCAGCACAGGCGCCGGACGATCTTCATACGAGAAAGCAGCGGACCAGGAAAGACGATCCAGCACGCCGAACAGGAACGCCCCGGCGCCACATGCCGGATCAACGATCGTCAGCGGATTGCGGTGCGAACTGCCATCGCCGTGGAAATGACAGCGGTCAATCTGCTGGACCGCATCGACCAGGAAACGGACGACCGCAGCAGGCGTATAGAACACACCGCGGCTGCGACGCTGGTCGCTGTCCAGGGCGGCCTGGAACAGCTCGAACAGCCTGACCCGGGGATCGATAAAATCATCGGCCAGCTCGGCCTCAATCGCGGCCATCTGAGCCGCCGCGAGGAACCGCTCCGGCTGCTTAAGAAAGGCCAGCATCGTCTGGGCCGCTGGCTGGAGACCGCCTGGCCGGATATCGCCGGCGGCCGCTCTGCGCCGGGCATCCTCGGCGAGCGCTGCCGCCAGCTGTTCTGGAGTGACGATGTTCGCTTCCCGCCGCTGATCCGCTTACCCAAAGAGCGAAGTCACCGCTTTGGCTTTGACCAGCTCCCGCGGCTGGTTGAGGTGATTGTAAACGATCGTCTGCGGATCGATACCGACCGAATGATACAAGGTGGCCAGAAGTTCGGTCGGATGCATCGGGTCGGAAACGGGCGCGGAGGCGGTCTGGTCCGATTCGCCATGCACATAGCCGCGCCGAATCCCGGCGCCGGCGACCATCGCCGTGTAGCAATAAGGCCAGTGATCGCGGCCGTCGTCGTTGTTGTTATTGCCCGAGGTGCTCACGCCACGTTGCGGACTGCGGCCGAACTCGCCTACGCAAACGACCAGCGTTTCGTCGAGCATGCCGCGGTCGTCCAGATCGGTCAGCAGCGCCGACAAGCCCGCATCAAGCATCGGTCCGGATTCGTTCTTCATCCGATTGGTCAGGCCCGTGTGCACATCCCAGGAGTGGGCGTTGCTGTTGGCCACTTTGGGCCAGACCACCTCGACCACGCGGGTGCCGGCTTCCACCAGGCGACGGGCCAGCAGGCAGCTCTGGCCAAATGTGTTGCGGCCGTACTGCTCGCGCAGGGCGTCGGTTTCCCGCGACAGGTCAAACGCTTCCCGAGCGCGGCCGGAGCTGATCAGATTCAGGGCCGACGCGTAGTATTCGTCCAGGTCGTAACTTTTGACGGCCTTGTCGATGACCGGCATCCCCTGGTTGATCAGGTCCCGCAGGCGGGCCCGGCGCTGCAGACGGGAGGAGGAAACCTCGGGCCGCAACTGCAGGTCGTCGACCTTGATGGAGTCCATCTTGGCCATGTTCATGTCGTCGCCGGCAGGGAACAGATAGTACGGGTCGTACGCTCTGCCCAGGAAACCGGCCGTGCCCGACTTGTTGACCACGTTGCTCTCCTGCAGAGGACGCGGCATCATCACAAAGGGGAGCATCGGTTCGGTCGGCGGCTTGAGCCGGATGATCTGCGAACCAAAGTTCGGAAAATCCTTCGGCGACGGCGGCTCCAGTTGCCCGGAGGGACTCACCTTGTCGGCCGTGTAGCCAGTGTGCATCTGATAGATGGCGGCCGTATGATTGAACAGCCCGACCGGCGTGTAGCTCATGGATCGCAGCAGGGTCACCTTGTCGGTCACCTGGGCGAACTTGGGCATCAGTTCGGTCAGGTCCATGCCGGGCACTTTGCTGGGGATGCGTTTGAATACGCTCCGCACATTATCCGGCACGTCGTCCTTGGGATCCCACAAATCCAGCTGGCTGGGACCGCCCTGCATGTACAGCAGGATCACGCTCTTGGCTTTGTTCCAACCGGGCGCTCCGGCGCCGGCCTGTTCGGCCGCCTGACCGCTACGGAGCGTCATCATTTGTCCCAGAGTCAAACCCATCATGGCCGATCCGCCCACGCGCAACAGGTCGCGGCGAGTCAGTCCCAGATGTTGGTCGCAAAGGTCTTTACCGCGCTGGCCAGGAATCACGAGCATGGAAAACTCCCCGGGAAAAGTCGGTGGTTCCAGCAATCCCTTCCCTGCACGCCTTGCACAAGGAAGCAACCAGCAATGGCTGGTGAAGATGGCTGGCAAAGTATCGAACCGCCGGAGAGACCGTACTCACGTCGGCGGATATTGATCGGTTCAGAAAACGCCAGTATGGGGAAATAAAGGGCGAAAGTCAAGTTTTCCTAAGCACTTAAGCACGCTCGCCCGGAATCGGCCTGTTCTGGCGAGGGACCCATTATGAAGTTTTCTGATTTCCGGCCGTGGTCGGTTTTTTAAACATCGTCAAACCGGAGGCGCCCCTCTACAATACCACCCATTGTAATGGCTTCCGTTTTCTCTTCCGAGGGCAACGATCATGGCGGCTTCCAAACGACTGTCCTTCGCCACCTGCAATCTGTTCAACACGAACGAACCCGGTCTGGCGATGTACCGGGATACAACCGGCTGGACCCCCGAGCAGTACGAGAAAAAGATCGACTGGCTGGGCCGCGCCCTGGCGATGGTCGATGCCGACGTGTGGGGGTTCCAGGAATTGTGGCACCACAAGTCGCTGGCCAATCTGTTTAAAAAGGCGAAGCTGACGTCGAAATACAAGCTGCTGGCTCCGCCCTCGCACCAAGGCGGCAAGATCATTTGCGCCGGGGCCGTGCGGAAAGAGATGCTGGTTGGTGAACCGGAATGGATCGTCAATTTCCCTGACCAGTTCGTCCTGTTCGGCAGCGGCGACGACCCGCAGACGCCGGAGATCTCGGTCTCCCTCAAAAGCTTTTCCCGGCCCGTGCTGCACTTCAAAATCCGACCGCTCGACGACAGCCCGGAAATCTCGGTCTTTGTCGCTCACCTGAAGTCGAAGATGCCCGCCCGCGTGGATACCGAACAATGGTTCAAAAGCGACAAGCCTTTCTATGGCCGGCATCGTGAAGGGCTGGGCGCGGCCCTGTCGACCATTCGCCGGACGGCCGAAGCTGCCGCGCTGCGCATGCTGCTGACAGAAGCGATGAAAGGGAACGATAACCCTGTGGTCGTGCTGGGCGACCTCAACGACGACAAACGCAGCAATACGCTCAACATCATTTCGGGGCAGCCCAACTATTTGATGGGCTTTTCCACCGGCGGCAGCGACGTGGATCTGTACTCGGCCGGCACGCTGCAGGAGTACCGCAGCGAGCGGGATGTCTATTACACCCACGTCCATCAGAACAGCCGCGAATCGCTCGACCACATCCTGGTTTCGCAAGAGTTCTACGACAACTCCCGGAAACGGTTATGGGCCTTTGAAGGGACCGAAATCATGAACGACCACCTCAATCGCGACGACCACAAAGAAACTGGCTCCACCGATCACGGCATTGTCAAGGCGACCTTCAAGTTCAGCCCCGCCAAAGGTTAACCTCCCTTGGGACAAACCTGCAGTCGGCCACACGGCCGCTTCGCTTCCAACGGCTGCGTCTTAACTTCCTTCCTGGCGTAACGGGTCCGCCAGGAGGGAAAGCACTTCGTGCGCCGCCGTGCGAACGGCCTTGCTGTCATCGATTTGCGAGCAGCGAAAAAGGATCGGGCGAAGGACGTCCCCTTGCGACGGATTCTTGACCAGAACGTTCCTGGCGACTCCCACCCCGTCCAACCGGTGGTGGTGGTCCGCATTTCGGAATAAACGCTGAAAGTCGGCCCACGCTTCGCCGGCGTCCGCCGCCGGGACGCGCGACAGAACGAACCGCGCTTTCTCGTTCACCAGAGACCAGACCGTAAATGCTTCGCCAAACCGACTCTTCCGGCTGCACGCTACGCCCAGAGCCTGTTCCACGGAAGCGGGGACGGGCAGGTTGAACCGTTGCGCCACGCGACTGGCGGCAAAAAGCACAATCCCATGTTTCGAACGCATGCCGTCGTTTAGCAAACGACGGGCGCTGGCGTTCAGCTTTCGTCCCGTTTCCGGCCCCCACTTAGACGTCAACTCGACCAGGTGTTTCGCTGCCGCGCATCGACACACGTCCGCCCGATCGTTCGCAGCGACCCGCAAAAGATCTTCCAGGCCGACCAGGAACTTCGCCTCGTCGTATTCCAACGCCATTTGGGCCAGCCTTTCGGCGATCAGGGTAATCGCCGTCAGCCGCACCAACCGATGGGAGTTGTCCAGATCCGACACATATCGCTCCCGCTCCAAACGCCGGCCAAAAACTCGCGTCCGAAAACGACTCGCTGCACGACGAAAACGGTCGGTCGAATCCAGCTCCTTGAGAAGGTCTTCGAAATCCAACGCATCAAGATCGCACCAGACCGTATGCAGAGTGGCGCCTTCCTCTTCAGTCAGCCCGCAGTCGTGAATCAGGTTGTACCACGACTGTTGGTCTTTGCCTTGGGTGTCGGGCGGTGCGTGGTGGTGGGGGTTGTCCAGGTCAAACTGGGTGACCATCGCAAAACCGTCTTTGGCTGGCTGCCAACCCAAGGCGGCAAGCGCTTGCCGGAACGGACAGCCGGGGACCACCGGTTCCAGCATCGCACAGGGCAACAAGCCATCAATCAGGGTATCCTCCTGGGTCTCGGCATTCATGATCGCCCTGGCGATTCTTCCCGCCAGAAGCATCGGCGGAGTGGAATACCACGCCTGCTCCCAGAAAAAAGATTTCCGCTTGACCCAGTGCTGATGCCTGGCCAGGCAGGCGTCCAGCAAACGGCGATACGCGGGAAACACCCACGGATGTTCCGGCAGCACAAACTGGCCAGCCTGGTTTTCCAGGGGAGCTGGATCGATCGCCAGCGAGTCGCCAAAACTCTCCAGGCTGCGCCGGAAGAGGTCCGCCGAGAAATGCTCCTCCGCCAGCGTCGCGCGTAATTTCCCCTGCAGCCACAGATAATCCGCGTTGGGAGCGGACGTACGCATCAGCTTCTCCAGACGATCAAGGCTGTCGCCTGGATGGTTCTGCCTGGCGGCAGCCATAGCGCTGGCAATCTCCGCAGTCGGCGTGATCGCACGGTGCAGGAATGTCATGGCGTCGCCCTAAAAGGGGATTTCTTCCTGATCCGACGGCGGTTCTTTTGGCAGGCGGAGGTCGAGCAGATAGCCCAGGCAGTTGCAATGCTCGCAGCGATCGGCCCAGTGGGTTTCGTCGTCGCAGTCCCAGAGCAGACCTTCCCCCTCACAAACCGGGCAAACGCCCAGCACCCGGCGACCAAGGATCTCCGCTGGATGCTCCGGCCCTGAAGGTGCGTCGTTCATTCCCGCTTCCTGTTGGTTCTTTCACCGCCTGCTCAACGACCCGGCGCAGGCAAACCTAAAGGCAAATCGTCCCATTCGCTGATAAAACGGGCGTGAAGAAACCGTGAAATTCCGAGCCGTTTTTCTGGCCGTTCCGGTTCCTAGTTTTCCTGTCGCGCCCGCGGCATGGGATTTCAATCCGGGAACCTCGTCAGGTATACTTTAGTCCAGTAAAGAATAACGGGACCAGCCGGCGACGCTCGGCGCGGTTCTTGCCTCCGCGGATGGCTCTCTCTTTTTCTTCAAGGCGTGCGGAAATGCGACATGGCTCCCGGCTGGATCCGCCGAACCGGTTTGAGACGACGGCCCGTGAAGTCGACCTGGAACAGATGGAATGGGATACCGAGTATCTCCAGGAGCGGCTGAACCGGAAGATCGACTATCTGGACGACCAGGCCCAGTCCGTCGTGTCCGAAAATACGTCGCCCGACATCCCCTTCCGCTACAGTCTCAACCCGTACCGCGGCTGCGTACATGCCTGCTCGTACTGCTATGCGCGGAACACGCACGAGTACCTGGGCTATAACGCGGGGCTCGACTTTGAGACGAAAATCCTCGTCAAGCAGGAGGCGGCCAGCCTGCTCCGCAAGTTTCTGGGCCGCAAAGCCTGGCAGCCGGAAATGATCATGTTCTCCGGCGTGACGGACTGTTATCAACCGGCCGAGCGCCAGTTCCGCATCACGCGGCAATGCCTGGAAGTCGCCTGGGAGTGCCGCCAGCCGATCGGCATTATCACCAAGAACGCGTTGGTCCTGCGGGATCTGGATCTGCTGCAGCAGCTGGCCGGCGAGAATCTGGTGAACGTGTTTCTATCGATCAACAGCCTTGACCCCGAACTGGCCCGGCGGATGGAGCCGCGCACCAGCATCCCGGCGGCCCGCCTGCGAGCCGTGCAAACGCTCGCCGCAGCCGGCGTGCCGGTCGGTGTGATGACGGCCCCCATCATTCCCGGCCTGAACGATTCCGAAATCCCTGCCCTGCTGCAGGCCGCCCGCCAGGCAGGAGCACAGGCGGCCGGCTACAACTTCCTGCGTTTGCCAATCACGGTGGAGCCCGTCTTTTTAGAATGGCTCCAGCGGAACTACCCGGAGAAGCGCGAGCTGATCGAAGGCCGCATCCGATCCTCCCGCGACGGCGAACTGAGCAGTTCGACCTGGTCCGAGCGAATGCGCGGCACAGGCCAGATCGCGGAACAGATTCAAAAGATGTTCCGCATCTTCGCCCAGAAGAACAACCTGGCCCGCCGCCTGCCCCCGCTGGACTGCACCCGCTTCCGCCCGCCGGAAACCGACCCGCAACAGTTGAAGCTGTTTTAAGATCGATGGGAAACCTGAAAGCCAACGCATGGCGTCTGCGTGCGTCTAACCTGCCGGCAGCAGGCGGCTATACTGGATCGCACTCAAGGCGGGGCCGTCGATTCTAGCGCAGACCTTGCCTGGCGTCTTGAGCGGAGGAAGTCGTTGACCGAAGAGCCTGCAGAAAGGGAACCCCATGCAACCGATGCCCGGCGAAATCCGAATTCTGTCAGCCTCCAGGCCGCACCCCAGGCGGCTGATCGGCCTGCTCCTGCTGGCCGGTTCGCTTTCGCTGCTGTTCGCTTCGCCGCTGCTGGGCCAGGGGACTCGCGCCGACTATGAGCGGGCGGCCGGTCTGCGGAAACGCTATGAGCACACGCTGTTTCGCGACAAGGTGGAACCGCACTGGCTGGACGCGAACTCCTTCTGGTACAAGGTCCAAACGGGCCCGCAGCAGCATGAGTTTATCCTGTGCGAACTGGGTTCCTGCAAACGGGAGCCGCTCTTCGATCACGGCAAACTGGCGGAGCAGTTGTCGGCGCTGCTGGGCCGCCCGATCGACGCCAAAGCGTTGCCGCTGGAAAGCCTGACGGTGGAAGAGGGGGATCCGCGACACCTTTCCCCCCAGGTCGAATTTGTCGTCGCTCGCCGCCGCTTTCATTACGACGTTAACCGGAAGAAACTCGAGGATCTCTCCGCGACGGTCGTCCCACCCAGAAAATTGCCGCCGCTGCGGGTGATCCCTGCGGCCACGCGGCAGGACGGCTTTCCGACGGAGATCCTGTTCCGCAATCTGTCGCCGCAGCCGGTGCAGTTGTTCTGGCGGAATCGCGAAGGAGAACGCCAAAAGTACGGGACCATCCCCGCCGGCGGCGAACGCCTGCAGCCAACCTTCGCCGGCCATGTCTGGGAGGCGACCGATCAGCAGGACCGTTCCCTGGTCGGCTTTATGGCCCGGGAAGCGCCCGGCCGGGCCGTGATCGCCAAGGATGTACGGCCGTTGGAAGACGAACGTCCCGCATCCGGCGGCCGCGACGGGTCCGTCTCTCCCGACGGACGCTGGCGAGTGCGGTTCCAGGATCACAACGTCTTCCTGCAGTCCCTGCCGCCGGAAGAGAAAGAGTCCGCTGGCGAGGAACCGGACAGCGAGCAGCCGGAGGAGTTTCGGCTCACCCGCGACGGCGAAGCCGACGACGCCTATGGGGGCAAAGTGTACTGGTCGCCCGATTCGCGGCAGTTTGTCGTGCTGCAGACAAAGGCGCCGCAGCAGCATCCGGTGCATCTGATCGAATCGACGCCGGCGGACCAGCTGCAGCCGAAGCTGCATACGCGGGACTATCTCAAACCGGGTGACAGGATTCGACACCCACGGCCGCGGCTGTTTGATGCGCAGTCCCGGCAGGCCGTGCCGGTGGCCGACGACCTGTTCGCCCAGCCCTGGAGCATCCAGGATCTGCGCTGGGACCAGGACTCGCAGCGGTTCACCTTTTTATACAACCAGCGCGGCCACCAGGTGCTGCGGCTGGTGGCGGTCGACAACCAGGGACAGGCGACGGCGTTGATCGAAGAGACGTCGCCGACCTTTATCGACTACCACTCCAAGCTGTACTGCCGGCGGCTGGAAGCGACCAACGAAATCCTCTGGATGTCGGAGCGGGACGGCTGGAACCACCTGTGGCTGTACGATGCGACCACCGGCAAGGTCAAGCAGCAGCTCACCCAGGGCGACTGGGCCGTCAGCAGCGTGGAGTCCATCGACGAAGAGCGGAGAGAGATCTGGTTCATGGCCGGCGGCGTACGGCCGGAACAGGATCCGTATTACCAGCACCTGTGCCGCGTCGGCCTGGACGGCGGCGACTTCACCATTTTGACGGAAGGGAACGGCACGCACGAGATTACCTTTTCGCCTGACCGGACCTGGTTCCTCGACAAGTGGTCCCGCGTCGACCTGCCGCCCACTTTCGAGATGCGGCAGTCTGAAGATGGCCGGCGGGTCGCCCTGCTGGAACAGGCCGACGACCAGGCGTTACTGGCGGCCGGCTGGACTCCGCCGGAGCGGTTCGTCGCTCCGGGTCGCGACGGGCAGACGCCCATTTATGGAATCCTCATCCGGCCGTCGAATTTTGACCCGAAGAAACGCTACCCCGTCGTGGAGCAGGTTTACGCCGGGCCGCATGGCTTCCATACCCCCAAAGCCTACGGCCTGCTGATCGGCCAGCACGCGATGGCCGAACTGGGTTTCATCGTGGTGCAGATCGACGGCATGGGGACGAATGGCCGCAGCAAGAAGTTTCACGATGTCTGCTGGCAGAACCTGGCCGACGCTGGCTTTCCCGATCGGATCGCCTGGATCAAGGCGGCCGCCGCCACCCGACCCTGGATGGACCTGGAGCATGTCGGCATTTACGGCGGCAGCGCCGGTGGTCAGAACGCCATGCGGGCGCTGCTTGACCATCATGACTTTTACCACGCGGCCGTCGCCGACTGCGGCTGCCACGATAACCGGATGGACAAAATCTGGTGGAATGAACTCTGGATGGGCCACCCGGTCGGACCGCAGTATGCGGCCAGTTCCAATGCGGTCCACGCCGATCGCCTGGCGGGAAAACTGATGCTGATCGTCGGCGAGCTGGACAAGAACGTCGACCCGTCCTCCACCATGCAGGTCGTAAAGGCGTTACAGCAAGCCGACAAGGACTTTGACCTGGTCATCGTCGCCGGAGCCGGACACGGGGCGGCCGAAACGCGCTACGGCTCCCGTCGCCGTAGCGACTTCCTGGTGCGCCATCTGCACGGACGCGAGCCGCGATCCGATAGCGACGAACCGCAAGGCGATAGCAAGGAACGGGCGCCCGAATAGTCGGGCGTCCGCAGCGGACCAAAAGACGACGCTCCGTGCGCCGCCTTGTTCCTGCCCGGCCAGCCTTCCCTCAGGATTACCGGGCTTGACGACTGCCTTACTTTGACTGCCGGCGGTCCAGGCCGGGGCCGGTCGGGGCGGGAGCGGAATTTTCGTCGTCGACTTCGACCAGGACCGGCGGGCCGGCGGCTTCGTACAGGATGCTGCTATCACGCACCTTGCAGCCCTGGAACCGGACCAGTCGGGTGTCGTCGCCGGCGACAAACTGCACGTTGTTCATCGTGGAATTCACAAACTGCAGGTACGTCCCGCTCACCTTTTTTACATCGGACAGCGTTTCGTTCTCCAGCGTCAAGGCGGGCGTGGCGACTGCCTGGCCGGCTTCGCGGTTCAGACCGTCGGCGACGGCCTTGTTGTCAAACACAATCGCCAGCGAGCAGTTCTCGTAGGTGTTGTTGTGAATTTTCGCCACACCGGTGCGGGTCATGTAGCGGACCGTTCCGCCCGTGTACTTGTTGTTGCGAAAGGTATAGTTGTGCGGCCGGCCATGCACGGCGACCGTTTTCTCAAAGACGTTCCCTTCGATCAGCAACTCGCTGCCGGCGCAAATCACCAGATCGCCGGCCACGTTGTCGCGGAAGCGGTTGTTGCGGACGACCACGTCCTGCATGAACTCCCAGCCGTCTTCAAAGTCGATCCCAAAGGCAGGAGCCGTGCCGCCGTTGCCGGCGAACAGGCAGTCTTCGATCAGCCACTGCCGGCCGCCGCAGAACGCCAGCCCCAGCCGACGATTTTTGTTCAGCTGGTTATGGTGGAAGTGCACATCTACCGATCCCTGGAAGTTGGTGATCCGGCCGATGAAGCTGCCTTTCCCGGCGCCGGCGTGCAGAGGGACGTCCGTCACTTCCGGCTGGTTGAATTCCAGGTGCAGGTATTTGCCGCCGGCTGGAATCTTCACTTTGCGGAACTGCAGGCACTTTTTCCTTTCCAGGAAGTTCTTCTGGTCGTCGTAAAAGTAAGTCTGGTAGACGCGGCCTTTGACGAACGGATAGCCCAGGTATCCGGTGGAGTAGCCGAATTCAAACTCGCCGTTGCAGGATGTCAGGTCGAACGGCTCGATGCTGCGGGTCTTCTCTTTGCTGTCGACTTTGACGCCTTCCGCCGTGAAGGCTCCCTGCTCCAGATGCTTGATATAGACCGAGTGCTTGATCGCCGCCAGCAGTTCGGGCCGATCCCGGGCGCCGGTGAAACGGGTGTTGGCGCCGTCGCCGGTGCAGTTGCTGATTTCCAGATGGTCGATCTCCAGGTTCTTCCCGCCGTGGACGATCAGGCCATGGCCCCACTCGTGCGATCCGCCCTGGGAAAAATCATGCTTGTCCTTGTCGCCGCGCAGCTTGCCGTTGGTCAAACGCAGATTCTCGGCGCCGACAATGATGTCGATGATGCTGTAGTTCTTCTGGTCGTTAGGGCTGAGCTGCAGCACGGCTCCGTTCAGATTGATGACCGTGTCCTGGTGGTCGATCACGATCGGATCGGCCGCACTCAGCAGGTACTCGCCGGGCGGGAACAGGATGCGATTCGCCTTGAGCGTTTTGGCGTGCTGCAGGGCCGCGTTGATCCCTTTGGAGGTTTCGACCGGGTTCCGCCCCTGGTTGCTGATCCCGAACTTGCCCAGTTCCAGGGTGTACTCCCGGGTGAACTTCGCCAGGTCGGCGGTCGCCTTGGGGGTGGCCGTTTCGGTCAGGGTCGGCAGGATCTGCTCGCCGGTGTCGGCGGTCCGCGAGCCGTCGGCAAGCGCTTCGCTGGGGATCCAGTCAAAGCTGTCGGCGGCCGCCAGATGATCAACGGGCGCTACGCCCAAGGCGGCGAATGTCGCGAGACAGACGAAGCGGACGAGGGCGCCGGCTTGCTGCGGCTGCGGGGGATGATTCCAGGTCGTCATGGCGGTGCTCGCACAGGGGAAGAAGAAGAGACGGAAAAGGACGGGCGGAACCTGCCCTGCGGTCGGTTTGGAACGCGAGAGTCATTACGGTTAATTCTGGTTTGTTCGTTTTGCGAACCAGCCGGCGCAGAAAGTCGACTTTCGCTCCGCGAAAGTACGCGTCCTTTCACGGAGTGAAAGGCGACTGTCCGGTGGTTTCCCTCAGTAATGCGTCGCAAGTTCCTTACTCAGACGTGTCGCTTTTCTGGAAATGCGTTTCGACCCAGGCGCGGAGGACGACCCTGCCGTACTCGCGGCAGCTGTCGGGATCGGTGACCTTGCCCGGTGGGGCGAAAGGAAATTCCAGGGTGGCCGCCATCACCACGCCCGGCTTGAAGCCAAAGTAATGCGAGTTCATCGGCGTCGGCGTTTCGGCGTCCCGCAGCCAGACATGCGGGCCGGACGGAGCGCCCGGCGGCAAGCCCTTTTTGATCCAGCCGGCAAACTCGGCCACGTTCTGGTAGTTGTTCTCCGGATGATTCCTGGCGCCGACAAAGTACATCACCTGGTGGTCGGGCATGACGAGCGTCGGGCAATGGAAGTCCAGCGAAAAGGCAAAGTGGACTTCTTTATCGAGCTGTTTGATCGCCCTGATTTCCGGGTAGATGCTGTCGTCGCCATAGTCGCGATTGTGATCATGGGGGACGCGGTTCTTTCCCTGATCCCCTTCTTCGACGCCATCTTTATCCACTAAAGGGACGGCGTACAGCAGATACTTTTTGCGGAACGCGGCGCCGGCCGGGCTATCGGACATGGCCTCCTGCAGGAAGCCTTCCAGCACAAAGCTGGCCATCGACTCGGCCGCATGGTGGCGCCCTGTGACCAGCATCGGCTGCACGCCCGGCCCGGGTTTGCCGATCCGCAGCTGCTCGACCGGGCGATCGCCCTGGCTACGGGTGAGGGTGGTCGTCTGCAGGTGAGGGTTCGCCGCATTCCGTTTCACGAAAGCGGCAAGGTCGGTCTGCAGGTACGGGATCGTCACGGCAAAGCGTACCGTTTCGTCCGCCTTGGAAAAATCATAGTAGAAGGCGGGACCCTCGACTGTTTCGGTTCCCATCCATTTCCAGCTCTGGCCGCCGTCGGTGCTGATGGCGGGCCCCTGCAGGCCGATGGCGCCGTTCTTGAAGCCGACGACCTTGTCGGGAAAGGTAAAGTTCACCCTGCCAGGCTTGATCGCGGTCGCTTCCAAGTACCAGTAGAACCACGGCTTGTCGCCGCGCAGGTCGGGAGCCGCCTGGACCTGGTCGCCTTCGTTCTTCAGGATCTCGATATTGCCGCCGGGGAAGTCCGAGCGGATCGTTACGGCGCCAGGCGGGACCTCATCGGCCGCCAAGGCAGCATTCGCCAGGCAGACGCCCAGCAGGCAGGCCAGGGCGACATTCGCCAGACGATGCGAGTTGCGCAGGGTCATCATGGTTATCGACTTTTCAAAGGAGGAAGATTCTCGCAGGACGGTCGGCCGCGCCACAACAGCGGCTTACTTTTTCCGCAAGGCTTCGATCGCACTCACATCGCCGACCCGCTGCAGCCGGACCTCTTCCAGCAGGCAGCTGTACACCAGGAAGGAAGCGTAAACAGCGTCCGCCGGCGGCACAAAGTAAGTCGGCGGGCCGTACTGCCGGGTGGAGGCGCGCATCAGCTCTTTGCCGTCGGCGTCGTACACGCGAATGATCACGATCGAGTTGTAACCGTTGCCGGTCGCCTTGGCGGAAATGGCGTAAGTGCCCGACTGCGTCAGCGGGATCGGCTGTCCCGACGAGCCGTATTTGGTGTCGAAGATCGTCTTGCCGTCCTGCTGGATCAACTGTCCGCCAGCCGAAATGTTCGTCCAGCCGGCGTAGTTGACGGGTCCCAGGGCAAAGGTTGGATTGATGTTCAGCGTCTCTGTTTCCCGCGATTCCGCCAGCACGGCCTTCGCCAGCAACAGGCGATTCGCCTTGCCGGTAGAGATCGCAATCCGGGCGGTCACGGCGCCGGCCGGCGCGTAGAACTCGTCGACGTAATCGTGCATGCTCTTGAACGGCAGGCCGTAGCGGAGCGTCTGGCCGGCCGACTTGCCGGACGCATCCAGGAAACGAATCTCCCGCGACGGCAGGTTCGCCCCGGTTTGTCCCAGGCGATTGAAAACCTCGAAGTGCGGGTTCTCTTCGATCGACTCGCCATTCCCCTGGAAGCCGGCCGTCAGCGACAGCACGTACCGGCCGTTCGGCTTGACGGCGATGTCCTGGAAACGGACGGTCGTATCGTCGGCGACCAGCACCGCAGCGCCGTCGACCGATTCGATCTGCAAGCGGCCGGCCGGGTCTTTGAGCAGGCCGTCGATCGCATGCGGTTTGGCAAAATCCAGATCCAGCGGGGGAGCCGCCAGGGCGGGACGGGCCGCACAGGCAAGCACTCCCGCCAGCATTAAACGATAAATCAGTTTCATCAATAGGCTCCGGGAGTTACTCAACGATGATCGGGAACTTGCGATAGTGGAGCGGCAGCCCCTGATAGGAAACCTGCACAGCCTCTCCGCCAGCGTGGCGGATCTCGCGCGCGGCGAACCACTCGACGCTGGTTTTGGCGCCAGGCTCCAGCCGGAACGTCGACAGCGGCAGCGTGGCGATTGCTTCCCAGCCAGCGGCGGTCGGGCGGACTTTCAGTTTCCAGCCGGAGTCCCAGGAGCGGTCCAGCTCTTTGGCGTCGTACTGGGCGCCGTTCGCATTGAAGGCAAACAGATACTCCTGCCCGCCGCTGTAGACCCAGAACTCGACATGGTCCCCTTGCGGCCAGATTTCCTTGCCGGCGACCGGCGCCAGGGCCTCCCGTTCTGCCGGATGGGGGTCGTCCAGACGGAACCGCAGCACCAGCGTCTCGCCGTCCCGGGCGGCCTGGATCGAAGTCGCCGGTCCGGCTTCTTCGGACTTTCCGGCGCGCGACGTCAGGCGGAAGTCACCCGACACGGACGGCTTTTCCCACTGTAGCGAATCAAAGTCGCTCGACTCGCCGCGCAGTTCGGGAACATCCGCCACGATCAGCCGGGCCAGGTCCTGGCCAAACTCTTCGTACTGCGCCCGCATCCGGCGAATCATCACCTTGGAGTGCGGATGTTTCGCGGCCGCTTCGGCCTCGGTCAGGATCGACAGGCATTTTTTCTCGAGCCCCTGGTCAATGATCAGCCCTTTATAAACACCCGAGATGCTGGCATGGCAGGCGCTGAACGTTTTGTTCTCCGGGTCCTGCCAGCTGTCCCTGATCATGGCGTAGTACTGCAGCATTTGCGGGGCCGCTTCCCGATAGGTCCGCCGGATATAGTAGTGGTATAGCGCATCGACATCCTGCGTGGGATCCCAGAAAAGGCGGGCCTCCACCCAGTGATTCATGAGACCAATGTCCCAGCCGTACTCGCCTTCGCCGATGCCGTCGCGGTCGCGGTCGTTGCTCATTTCGGCGTAGATCATCGCGTTGCGATGGTCGGGCAGGGCCATCACTTCCCGCAGGTTGGCCGCCAGATAGAATCCGTCGGGCGACGGCTTGGATTCAAAGTATTCGTAAAAACCCAGCCGGTCGTTCATTTTCAGCCACTGGGCGAAACGCCGGCGCCAGGGTTCCGGCTGCCGTGGATCCAGCAGCGGGAAGTGGAGGTTGCTGGTCGGATACGGCGCAAACCAGACGCCCAGATCCGGATGGACGGGGACCAGCGGCGGCTCCGCAAAGTGGATGTAAGCCAGCACATGCAGCGGCGTATCGGGCCGCAGTTTCTGCCAGGTCGGCATCGCCTCGTTGATGAACTGGAACACCTGCGTGGATCGGAACTGCGGATCTTTGATCGAGTCCGGATCCTGGCACTCCCGCCGCGTGCCGTCGGGCAGGGTGATGGGCGCCAGGCACTTCTCGCACTGGCAACAGAACCAGTTATCGCCAGGTCCCAGGCGAACCTGGTCGACCTTTCGTCCCCAGCGGGCCTCATGCTTTGCGACATCGTCGGCCAGTCCCTTGGCCCAGATGGCGGGCAGGCCGGGCACGCTCAGGCACATGGTGCCTTCGCCGTGTTTGACAAAACGACGGGACCGGGTGATCGGGTTGTAGCCAAAGTACTCCGGGTGATCTTCCTCGTGCCCGGCGATCGGATGGGCGAAGTTCGTACCGTACGGTTCGATCAGGTCAAGCTCAAGGAAGCCTTCGTAATTGGCCCGCACGTCGCGGGTGTTGTCGCGATTTCGCAGAAGCCATTCGCCAGTGGGACGATGGCGGGGCCAGTTGGGACCGAAGCGGCGGTTCAAGAACACCGGGATGTCGATGAAGTCGGTCTCGGTCAGTTCCAGGTTCGGCGTTTTGCCGAACACCGTGCCGAACTCTTCATGCGGCCGGGCGAAGATCAGGTCGGTGTTCTTCTCCAGCAGTGAATACAGTCCATACAGCGTGCCGCGGGGACGACTGCCAAACACATACACGTTCTCGCCGCGACGGCGGACGGCAAAACCGTCGTTCCCGGCCAGCTTCTTCAGATCGTCAACAAATTCACCCGCGAAAGAAGCACCGACAAACACCTTCACATTCTTCTGTTCGCTGGCGGTCGTCAGCACGGGAACCTGGGCGCCGGTGATCTGTTCAATCCAGTGACACACATCGTCGACGGCGTACTGTTCCGCCGGGGCCGGCGGATCGGCCAGGACGAACTCGCCCTGCGGCTTTCCGTCGCGGACCAGCGTGGCCGCCGCCACAGGCGACGCGCCCAGGCAACAGAGCGCCAAAACAAGCAGCGGACTCTTCATGTCGGTAGCTTTCAAAAGCGGGAAATTTCAGGTCAACGGCCAGTCGGCCGCAGTCGGGCGGCAATCACGGCGACGATCCGGCATCGTAAACGCCGCTGGACTGACATCAGGGTTACGGGTTATCGGCGAAGCGTTTCTGCAGGAGAAACTCGGTCCGCAGTTCGCCGACCTTGTACTTGAACTCCATCCAGTCGGCGATGGCGGGGGCTCCCCGTTTCAGGTCGAAGGCGTCCCATTCGTTCGGGTCGCCCAGCGCTTCGCCGAGCGCCGTCTGACGATCGATTTCCGGCTTGAGCGTCTCGTGGTAAAAGTCCAGATCGCCCAGTTCTTCATCGGACCAGAAAGTGGTCGCCGCTTTGGCGGCGGCCTGGTACTTGAACCAGGCCGAACGCAAAATGCGGCGGTCGAACTTCTCGCGCTGGTCGGCCGGCGGCTTCTCAAAGTGGATCAGGCCAAAGTTGCCCGTATCGTGCACCTTGCCGCCCCAGGTCATCGACGGTCCCCAGCGCATCAGGCCAAAACGCCAGTACTCGCCGTCGGTCGGAATGCGATCGTAGAGGATCTCCCAGGGGATAAAGATGAAGGTCGCGTATCCCGTTTTCAGCGGCAGCGATTCGACCTTGGCCGCATCTTTGATCGAGCGGTAATGGCGATGCGGCATGCCCCAGTCATAGTGGGACACCGTGCCGGCGAACTGTCGGACGATCATTTGATAGTACGGCGTTCGCTTGAGTCCCGGCGCGAAGAACAGCTCCAGCGAGACGTCCCTGCTTTGATCCAGGTAAGCCTGGATATCGGGCTCCTGGCAATGGATGTAGATGTACCAGCCCTGGGAATTGTACGCCATGTAGAACGACGTTTCCCGTCCCTGCAGGGCCGGGTCGGTTTCGACATCGCGGTCGGTCGTGGCGTCCAGAATCAGGCCTTTGGCGGCCTCGCTGTTGTAGGGCAGAAAGCGGCTCTCTTTGCCGGTTCCCGTTTTAACCGCTGCCGAGGCGGACCAGCTGGCCACGCCGTAGGGAATCTCTTCCTGGTAGCGGACTTCGTAAACTTTTCTGCCTTCGATTTCGTCGGCGCCCAGGCCGCTCCAGGCAGTCGCCGTCAGGGCGATAGCAAGCAGGATTCTCATCTTCTTAGTGCTCCATCGCGGCTTGAATTTTCAGGATGTATTCGATCATTTCCATGCGAGCCGCATTGAGATCGACCGTTTTGTCGTCGAGCAGTTCCAGCCAGATCAACGCCTTCTTGCCGGTGTAAATGGCGTCGACATTGCCGCTGGCGATCGCCCTGGCGGCTTCCTGTTTGAGTTTGGTGGCGTAGCGGACGTCGTCGATCCCTTCGCGGAAACCTTCAAAGGCCAGCGTATCAATCACGCCGGTTTTCGTCGGATAGACCAGGTTCATCGGACGAAAGGCGCCGCCCATAAAGTCGTTCCACAGGTTGGCCTTCTGCCGCTGATACAGCGTCGGATGCAGGCCCATGAAATACTTGTAGTTGAACGAACCGTCGTAGTACGCCTTGTACCGGGCGAGTCCTTCCATGCGGCGGAAAATATCGGGGTTCTCGGGTCCCGTGTGCGGGCCCGCATAGCTGCCGACCTTGGCGCCCAGGGCGTGCCAGGTGGCGACATTTTCCCGGGCGGGCCAGCCGCCGTGGTTGGCGTAGCTGATGGCGTACCCGGCCAGATCAAAGTGGCGGCCGGCATGGGTCGAGACCCACAGCTTGATCCCTTTGCTGGTCGTATACCTGGCCCGTTCCCGCATGATTTTGATACGGTCGACACCCGCTTCGTCCCAGCTGGTGATATAGATATCCTTGTGGCCCACTTCGCCGACCAGCGTATCCACCAGGTCGTCGATGCGGTCTTTGTACTCGTCCAGATCCTTCTCGCCGGCCGGATACGCCCAGCCGCGGGAGAGCAGCGGCTTCATCACAAAGCCAGCCTGTTTCATCAGCTGCAGCTCGTGTTTCAGTTTCTCGATCGCCTTGGCCCGATCTTTCTGATAGCTCAGCGTCAGGTCGGACCGGCAGTTGAAGACATTGTGCTTGAGCAGGTTCGCATAGATGGCGTTCTGCAGCTGGTCGGCTTCTGCTTGCGGAATGTTCAGCCGCTCGCACATATCCAGCACGCCGGTGCCGTACAGCGTGACGAGGTAATCCAGGTCCAGGTCGTAGTAGGTTTTGGGCATCGGCAGGGCGAACGGCAGGACCCGCACCGCCAGTTCCATGGCGCCAATGTTCTTCCCGTCAGCGAGCAGCTCAATCTTCCCCTGATAGACGCCCCCGGCGGCCGATTCGGGCACGTGGACGGTGATCCAGATCTGTTTGTTATGACCTTTTTCCAGACGGATCGGCTGCAGCGTCGGGCTGTCAGCGACCGGCTCGGTGTAAAAGTTGAACGCCTCGTTCTCGTCCGATCGCGGATAGCTGACCGACTGGTACTTACCGCCGACGCGAAGTTCGTTCTGCTCCGTTTTCTGGTCGACGCGGAGCAGATTCTCGTCGTTGAGCAGCAGTTCCGGCGTCAACTCCCGACGGTTGGAATCGCCGAAGTAGCTGTACCAGGCGGTGCCGCCCTGGTACCAGACTTTGACCACTTTCAAATCGACGTTCGCCGCCGGGATGGTTCCGCCCGGTCCCTGCAAAGCAGACGCCTTGAGCACGAGCGACGTCACATCGGCCCGCGGCGCGATAACAAACGAAGCCGGTTCATACTCCCCCTGGGCCGCCACCACACGCAGCCGCGTGCTGGGCCGGCCGTCTTCCGGCAGTTCATCGGGCAAGCGCGGAATGGAACTGATCGCGGGCACGTCGTAACAGACGACCGGCCCCTGGCTCCAAGGCGTATCGGCCGCAGTCGCCAGCCCGGCGGCCAGCAGCAAGGACATCAGCCCCGCCGGCAGCGGCAGCAGGCTCAATCTATGGGACATAGGTTGCTTTCGTTGAAGTAGATCGCCGTATTCCCGCGAGGAATTGCAAGTAACAAACAGGTGTCGGACAGAAGGTCGGCGGCAAGCGTTTCGCCATCCCTGGGCTCCGATCGCCCGGCATGACGACAGGCGGATCCGCCATCCGCAGGCGGTCTTAACCCACAGACGCCTTGCCGGACGATTCGTCGGCCGGAATGACGCCGGTCAGATCCCGGTCGACGCGCCGCACGTACTCTTCCTTTGCGCCGACTTTCGCCGCGGACTGCGAAAACCACTCCGTGGACTCCAGGAGTTCGTCGATCCACATTTGCAAGGCGTCGGCCTGGGCGTCAACAGCAAGCGGCGTTTGCATGCCCGGCGTGCATAAAACCTGGCAAAGCAGCATGGCGGCGCCTCAGGGGGCGAAGCGGCAAAGGGAGGGAACGACAACCTGCCTGGTAGTCGCCTGTCGGACTTATTCTACTGGCCTGCGGAACGAACTCCAAATGTACACTCTGGTTGTTTCTTTGTTATGACGGTGTTCAGTCAAGCTACAGCACGCGGCGGCGGCGGAGGAGGGGTGCGGCGCGGGGGACGTGAACCGATTGGGCGCCGAATTTCCGATCGACGTGCTCACATCTGGCAGGCGCAGCCAGGCCGCTACCCGCCCGGCCCGCGACGGCGCTGGGACGCACCCAGCATCTGCTGCACGGTCTCCATGAACTCCCGCGCGGCAGGGGCCAAAACGATGCCTCGCCGCCACAGAAAGCGGATCGGAGAGCCGCGGAAATAGCGGGACATATCCCGTTCATGAAAGCCGGGCTCCGGGATCGCGTTCGGCAGCCGGCCCAGCAGACCAAAGCCGAACCCCAGCCCCACATAACGCCTGATGGCGGCCGCATAATGGGCCTCGACCCGGCGCGGCTGCGTGCGGAACAATCCCAGATCCGCCAGCTGCAGGTTGACGGCCGGGTTGGGAAACGAATCGGGCGTATTTACAATCGGATAGTCCACCAGATCCTCAGGACGCACACTCCGTTTTTTGGCCAAAGGATGGTCGTCCCGCGTGATCAGGTAAATGTTCAGCTGATAGCCAGGGCCGTATTCAATGCGGGGATTGTCCTGGTCGCCGGGACTGGCGGTCAGGCCCAGGTCGGCGCGGCCTGTTTCAATCGCAGAAGTGATCTCCTGGTTCGTCTCTTCCGCCAGCGAGAACTGCACGCGGGGATTCCGCTTCTCGTACTGGAGCACACACTCCGGCAGGTCCTCGACAATGATTCGTGGGGTGCTCACGACCTTCAGCCGAGTGACGGAAATGCTGAGCCGCTCATGGAAACGCCGGGTGAGCGTACCGATCGAAGTCACCGCAGGCTGGGCCATCTCCAGCAGCACCTGGCCGGCCGCCGTCAAACGGCTGCCGCGGCCATGCGGCTCCAGCAATTGCGTCCCCAGTTCCCGTTCCAGGGCGTGCACCTGTTTCCAGACGGTCGGGTGGGAAACATCGAGGAATTCGGCCGCGGCGGTAAAGCTGCCCAGTCGAGCCGTTTCGCAAAAACTGCGCAGTTGCTGGAACGTAATCTCTTTATAGGCTCGTCCTGTTTTTGCCATCGTCATTACCAAAGGGTGCGTCAGGAACCCAAGAAGTCTTGCAGTAAGGTTACATCTGAAATCCGCGGGCAGCCACGCACCCCGGCGGGAATTTCCCGGGACAATCGGTTCCCCCGCTTGGCTCCGTGGCGAAGAGTGGTACGCTGAATCAAGAGCCGGCTGAGGGGCCGGCAAACTCTGGCGCAGATCGCCTGACCTGGGCGACGCCGCCGTCCCGTTTCTGGAGATGCAACCGTGGTTGAAATTCTTTCCGACATGCCCGCCCACACCATCGGAATCAGGTTGAGCGGAAAACTCCACGACAAGGACTACCAGACCTTTGTGCCGCTCATCGATGCCGAGATTGCCGAGGAAGGGAAAGTCAACTTGCTGGCCCAGTTCCAGGATTTTGAAGGCTGGGACATGAAAGCGCTGTGGAGCGACATTCAATTCTCCACGACCCACTGCACGACCATCCATCGCATCGCCCTGGTCGGCGAGAAAGACTGGGAGCAATGGATGGCGTCGGTCTGCAAGCCATTCACCATGGCCAAGGTGCAGTATTTCGACGTCACCGACTACGACAAAGCGGTCGCCTGGCTGGCCGAAGCGAACTAACGCGACGGATCGTTCTGATCGGCCGCCCGACGTGAAAAAAGTTTGTTCAGATCGTGCTAAATAGTGTGTTTTGAATTTTCTTCGAAATACAATTAGGAACGAGACCGGCCGGGCCTCCGGTCCGAGAACTGGCGCCGGATGCGGGGCCGCGTCCGCCAGTCGCCGCCTGATAGCGGGCGGCTGCTTTTGTCATTGCGGCTGGGTCCCGCTTTCTCGAATTTCCTCGGAGACAAAGTCCATGAAGATCACATTGAAGCGTCTGGCGGCGGCTTGCCTGGCAATGGCCGGCTGTTTCCTGCTGGCCGCCCCCAGCACCGCGCAGTCGCCTTATGGTCCCTACGGCCAGGGACAAGCACCTTACGGCCAGGGTCAAAATCCCTACGGCCAGGGACAGACTCCCGCCGCAGCGCCGGGAGCTGCTCCGGCTGCGGCGCCGACGGTGATTCATATTCACCATCACTACGGTCCGGCGGCCCCTTCGGCAAATCTGATCTCCGGCAACCAGGCCTCGACCGCCTGGAACTACGGCTGGCAGCCTGGAACCGGCACCATCGTGACGCCCTGGAAACAGAACTGGGGCCATCTGGGCTTCACCGGTTATCTGGGACAGCACGGCGGCGGCGTGGATCTGGATGTCGCCTCGCTCGATGTCTTTACCGGCCTGGTCGTCGACACGGTGACGCCTGATAGCCCGGCGACGCAGCTGGGTCTGGTGCCGGGCGACTTCATCCGCTCCATCAACGGCACGGCCGTCGATAATTACAAGCAGGTAACCAACCTGTTCGAACAGACCGAACAGCAACCGGGCGGCGAACTGACGATGGAAGTCTGGAACCCCCACACCCGTCGCACCTCGACGTTAACCGCCAAAATCGCCGACTAGCGCCGCACCGTAGTGGACCTGGCCCAGGTCCCTTTCCTCGACGAGGCCGGAAGTACTGGCCGCCGAGTCCATTACCCGATCTGCAGATTGAACCGCACACCCGGCAGCCAGCGTCGTTCCCGAACGACGCTGGCTTTTTTCTGACCTTCGGCCGTTACTCTTCCCGGTCTTCCCGCTCGTCCCGCCACTCCAGGCGACCGAAGATCGTGCCGTTCTCCGGCTCCGTGAAATCCAGGCTGGCCTTATCCACCGGGTTATAGATCGAAAGCGTGAAGACGCTGACATCCTCCCAGTCGGTCATCGGCTCTCCTTCGGCGTTGATAAAATCCGAAACGCCGAGCAGGACTTGCTGCGGGCCGGCGGCCGCCAGTCTTTTGGAGGCCGAGAACTCTTCTTTCGGCCCTTTCGCTCCGGTGAGCCACTGGTTTTTGGTGATCCGCAGCCGCACGCTCAGCCCGGGCGTCGGGGCATTCAGCCCGATGGACAGCTTGCGGCTGGCTGGCGGCAACGCCAGGTCGGGATCCTGGAACTTGTAGGTGGCGATTCCGCCCTGCGGCCGGGTCCCCCAGTCGCGCAGCCCGTTCGTTAGAAAGTCCTCAAACACCGGCGCCACTTCTCCCGTATGGGCCGCCAGCAGTTCGGGTCGAATTTCTTCCGGCAGCCAGGCCCGCTCGACCGACGTGATGGTGATCGCCCTGGCCATCCCCTGGAACGACTGCTGCTGGCCCGGCAAAGCGTAGGTGCAATTGGCGAACACATACAGCGGCAAGTAGGGCCGCGCGGTGAGCGGGGCCGTCCACACGCCGTTCGCTTCCACGATCGGCGCATGTTTCCAGAAACGGGCCCGCGGGTTGGGGTCGTGGCTGTAGTACACATCGATCGCCGTAACTTTGTCTCGCTGGTCGGGCGTCACGCTGAAAATGGCCGTGCCGTGCTCGGCGTCGACCTCCAGGACCGAGGTCGGCGTGAGCGGGATGTCGACCGTTTCCCCTTTCAGATAGCGATCAAACCAGCGGTTGAGCAGGATCCACTGCTCGGCGCCCAGCGAGTGGCTGGTGTGCATTTTCTGACTGACGCGCCATTCGTTATGGGGCAGCAGCACCGCCGAACGGTAGACATTCTCAAACACCGCATGGAAATCGTTCGACGCGCTGAGGAACAGCACGGGACATTTCACCAGCGGCCAGTAGGCGTGCGAATCGATCGTCCGAGAGTACAACTCGCCGCTGGGAAACGACCGGGCCTTGCCGCTGCCAGGCAGACCGGCGAAGTCCGACAGGATAAACCCAGAGCCGCCGACCATCGGCGCCACCGCTTTCAGCCGTTCGTCAATCGCCGCCATCGAGGTGATCACGCCGCCCATCGAATAGCCGGTGAAGCCGATCTTCTCCGGATCCACCTCGGGCTGCCGTTCCAGAAATGTAATGCCGCGTCGCCCCGCCAGGGCCAGCAGGAACCAGTTCCCGTTCCGCGGGCTTACCACCGGATCCAGCGTATGGTCGTCGGGCGACAGATCGAGCTTCGTCCCTTTCCGCAGCGCCTTGGGATAAAACCGCGGGCCCTGGCTGGGATCAACCTTCCCCCAGTCGGTATTCGACTGGATGCCGGCGACGATCTCCCGTCCGCCCCAGTTCAGATCCAGGGTCGCGTAACCCTGCTTTGCAAAATAAAGGCCCCGTTCCCGTTCAGCCCGCTGGCCGCCGCCATGGCTCCAGACAAACGCGGGCCCCTGCTTCATGCCAGCGGGAAACGTATACAAACCGGCGATGCGGGACTCGACGCCACGAAACACGCCGACCTTGAACACCACATACCGACAGACGACGCCCTCTTCCTGCCACTCCTGGACGACCTCGGTCTCTAGCGCGTCTTTCCGTGGATCGAACGACTTCCACAAATCGGCCACATTGTCGGGCACTTCGTCCGAGGTCAACGGGACCAGCGTATCATCCGCCTGCAGCACCGACGTCTGCAGGAACGTCGCCGGTCCCAGCATAGCCCCCAGCAGGACCAGGGCGACGACCGCCGGCAGGCGACGACCTCCTGGCGCCAGGGAGGCTGGATATTGTCCGCTTGAACCCGCCGGGTTACCCGGCATCGAGATGAGAGAAGCTGTCATGGCGATCATTCCTTCTGATAGGACAAGATGAACACCCAGCGCCGCCGCAAAATCAATCGCTCCGACCAACCCTGGGGACGGGTTCCCTCTCCATATGGTAAAGGGGTCCCGCGCAGAAAGAAACCGACGCCCCCCCGACATCCCGCCAGCCGCCGGCCAAAAGCATCGACTCCCAGCCCACAACGCCTTGGCAGACCCGCCCGCGCGTCTCCGCCCGACAACATCGCAAACCCAAAAATGCCAGACCGGAACTCCTGTTTCCCGCCCCTGAACAACGTAGTGGTGCGTCAAACCATAAAATCAGGTTTCTCTCAATCAGCCGCCGGGCGCTAGCCCCGGTTTTCTTGGCAGCACAGCAGCAAGGCCGAAATCGCTCACTCGAAGATTGAAGATTGAAGATTGACGCAGCACTAGTGCTGCGTCAAGGCAAAGAGCTCGGGTTCTTCCAATTAGCCGTTTTGGCGATAGCCACGGTTAACGAAAAGGAACAGCGGCTCGCGCGAAAATGGCCAAACCTGAAATGGAAACTTGACGAACCACTACCCTGGAATTGGGCGATGGCTTACCGGCGTTCTAGCGCCTTGTCGGAAATATCCTTGCGGCACCAGGCTCCGTCCCAGCGGATGCAGCGGATGGCGGCGTAGGCCTGGCTTTTGGCCTTGGAGATGGTGTCGCCAATCGCCGTAACGCCCAGCACGCGGCCGCCGTTGGTGACCACATGGCCGTCCTCCAGCAGCGTGCCCGCATGAAAGACTTCGACGTCCGGCAGTTTCGCTGCGTCTTCCAGTCCGCGAATCCGACGCCCCGTTTTGTACGGACCTGGATACCCTTCGCTGGCCATCACCACGCAGACGCTCGGTCGCGGATCCCATTCGACACTATCGATCTCATGCAGGCAGCCGTCGGCAGTCGCCTCGAGCAGATCGATCAGGTCGGTCTTCAGCCGCATTAACAACGGCTGGCATTCGGGATCGCCGAACCGCACGTTGTATTCCAGCACCTTCGGTCCCTGGTTGGTCATCATCAGGCCGGCGTACAGCACGCCGCTGAAAGGGCACCGCGCCCGTTTCATGGCGTGTACGGTCGGCACCAGCACATGCTCTTCGATCCAGCTGAACATGTGATCGTTGACCACCGGCGCCGGGCAATACGCGCCCATGCCGCCTGTGTTGGGGCCTTTGTCGCCGTCGAAGGCCGGCTTGTGATCCTGGGCGGCCGGCAAGGCAAGGATCGTGCGGCCGTCGGTAATCGCCAGCACGCTCGCTTCCTGGCCGTCGAGCCGTTCCTCGATCACGATCTGATCGCCCGCAGAACCAAACGCCCGTTGGCGTCCGATCAGGTCAATCGCGGCCAGCGCATCGCGGCGGCGGCGACAAACGATGGCTCCTTTGCCAGACGCCAGTCCGTCGGCTTTGACCACGACCGGCACATCTTCATCGTCGCCCTGGTAGCGGTCAAAAATATACCGTTCCGCGCTGGCTGGATCGCGAAACACGCGATACTCGGCGGTGGGGACGTCGGCCTGGCGAAGCATGTTCTTGCAAAAGACCTTGCTGCCTTCCAGCTGGGCGGCCGCCTTGCTGGGCCCAAAGACCTTAAAGCCTTCGGCGCGAAACACGTCGGACAACCCCGCGGCCAGCGGAGCCTCGGGGCCGATGACGACCAGACCAATCTTGTTGGTTTTGGCAAAATTCAGCAGGCCGGCGAAGTCATCGCTGGCGATCGGGATATTCTCCGCCACGTTCGCCGTTCCGGCATTGCCGGGCGCCGCGAAGATCCGGTCGGCGCGGCTACTTTGGGCCAGCTTCCAGACCAGAGCATGCTCGCGACCCCCACTGCCAACGACTAAAACATTCATTCAAATCTACCTTTACATCGACCAATCAAAGGGGGGGGGAGCGGGCAACGCGAAACGAACAGGCCGCCAGTGGAAGGCGGTTGAAGGGAACCTGAGCCAGCCATTTCCAGGCCGATTCGTTCCCGATCCTGTCGGCGGCTCTCGCGTGCGAAATACAAGGCGGAATTTAAGGCGGAGAGATCTCGTGCGTGAGCCACCGGAGGCGCGGATGAGACGGGAAAAACCTCGTCCTGGCGCCGTCCTGGCAGTTCCTTCGTTGGGTTCTCATTCGCTTCGGGAGGATTCCTCTGCAGGAACAACGCGGTGGGCCGCTATCGAACCTGATAATTCCTGGAGCAACCTGACACAACCGCGATACTCGCGAACGTGGGATGCAGTATACTGCGATTCTCAAGTCCTGCGCGTCAGACTCCTGCCGTGCAGCGGACGCATTGATTTTAAGGTTTCCTGCCCCAGGCGGGAAGTCGTCCCGTTGCCAGGGAAGGCGCTGCTGCGACAATTTGCCGCAGGAACCGAAAACCGTCGATTCTCTCCCGTGTACCGTCTGTTGGGTCGATTCTTCAAAGCTGGGTGGTTGACACCGCAACTGTCGGGGATACAAATGGACGGCGCTTCGTGAAATCCATCACAAGCTCCGTGAACTCACGGGTTTATCGAATATCACCCAGCCTGGTGAGTCCGTACTGCTCCTTCATTCGCTGACAGCGGCAGATCCCATGGACAACGCTTCCTTTTTGCGACATTCGCATGGCTGATCCAAAAAAACTATCGGTAGAAGAAATTCTCGCTGCCTGTCGCAAGGTCGACGGCGATGCGGCTTCACAGGCAGAACCGCCCGCGTCGGAAGCGACGCCCCCGGCGGAATCTGCCGCGACCCCGCCAGCCGCCAAGACCCCGTCCCCCGCAGCGGACAAGCCGGCCGCCAAGGCCTTGCCCTCCGGAGAGGCCCGCAAGCTCAGCGTCGAAGAGATGCTGGCCGCGGCCCGCGCCGAAAAGGCAAAGAAAGCGGCTGCCGAGACCGCCGCTCCGGCGGCCCCAGCTGCGTCCGCTCCTGCCGACGGCGGTAAGATCGATTCGGCTGCCGCCCGCAAAATGAGCGTGGCCGAAATGATGGCCGCCGCACGTGGCGAAAAAGACAAAAAAGCGGCTGCTCCCGCGGCCAAGAAAGCTCCCGCCGCCAAACCGGCCGCAGCCGTCGCCAAAAAAGAAGCCGCGCCTGTTAAAGGTGGACCGCTCGACACCGCCAGCATTCTGGCCGCCGCCCGGACCGATAGCAAACGCGGCCCGATGAGCAAGGCCGAAGCCGCCGCCAAAGGCGTGCCCGTTCCGGCTGGCAAGCCCGCCGTCGTCGCCCCGCCGATGCCGCAAAAACCAGCTTACGCCCAGCCTCGGGCTCCGCAGCCCGTTGCCGATGGTTCAACCCGTCGCGGTTTCATGGCCGCCATTACGGGCACCCTGTTTGGTTCCTCGCTGGCCATCGGCTTTACCGCCTTGTCGCTCACGAATGTGCTGTGGGTGCTGGGGCTGGCCCGGTTCATGTTTCCGAATATCCTCACCGAACCGCCGACGAAGTTCAAAGTCGGTTTCCCGGGCGATCTGGCTCCGGGTCAGGTGGAGACAAAATACAAAGCTCAGTTCGGCGTCTGGATTGTGCGCGGCGACTATGAAGGCCGCGACATGATCTACGCCCTGAAGTCTGTTTGCACGCACCTTGGCTGCACTCCCAACTGGCTGGAAGGCGAACAAAAGTTCAAATGCCCCTGCCATGGTAGTGGTTTTTATAAAGACGGCATCAACTTCGAAGGCCCTGCCCCGCGTCCGCTGGAGCGGTACGCCATTCGGGTCTCCGACGACGGCCAGTTAGAGGTCGACAAGAGTCAGACCTTTAATGAAGAAAAAGGCGACTGGAAAGACCCTGCTTCCTTCGTCGCTTAGTTTCGTTGCAAATTTTCGTTGCAAAGGCTGTCTGGTTTGCGGTCTGCTCCTTGAGGGGCGGCCAGCCGTTATAGTTTTTGAATTCGCCCGCAGGCAAACGTTTATCCCTTTGAGTTGACACATGGCGCAGAGCCCACCTCTGAGCGATATTATTCGCAACTCCCAGATTTGGAAAAGTATCTTTCGGCATCCCATGCCGGTCGACCGCCGTAATCGCGTGGTCGTCATGCTTACCAACTTCTTCTTGCACTTGCATCCGGTTTCGATCAAAAAGCAGGGCATCGCACTCAGCTATACCTGGTGTATGGGCGGGGTGACCTTCTTCCTGTTTCTGGTCGAAACGGTTACCGGCGTGCTGTTAATGTTCTACTACCGGCCGACGCTGGAGTGGGCTTTTAACGACATTACCGCGCTCCGCGACGTCACTTCGATGGGTATCCTGCGCGAGCTCCATCGCTGGGGCGCCCATGCGATGGTGATCACGGTCTGGCTGCACATGTACCGGGTGTTTTTGACCGGTAGTTATAAACCTCCACGAGAATTTAACTGGGTGGTGGGGGTCATCCTGCTGCTGCTAACACTGCTCTTGTCATTTACAGGCTACCTGTTGCCCTGGGATCAATTGGCAATCTGGGCGATCACGGTGGGATCGAATATGGCCCGCGCGACACCCTTTTTAGGGAACGAAGGTCCCGGCGCCCAGCTATTAACGGTCGACGGCATCGATATGATTACGGCCGCTTCCGACGCCCGCTTTGGGTTGCTGGGAGCCCGATTTGTGGGTGAGGAAACGCTGAACCGCTTTTACGTGCTGCACTGTATCGCCATTCCGCTAGGGGTTGCCCTGCTGCTGGCGATTCACTTCTGGCGAGTGCGTAAAGACGGCGGCATCAGCGCTCCGGTCCGCCCCCTGTAGTTGCGATCACTGCGGTTTTGGCCGCCGTCGCTTTGCAGCGGCGGTTGAGACTGCAGTGCCAGGTCCGACCACGGACGAGTCGTTGAGTTGTTGGATTGTCGGCTGTTTTAGATTGCCGGAAAAAATAGAAACGGCGTTAGCGTTATGCATCATGTCAATACAGAACAGTTCCTGGCGGGTATTGCCGGCTTCCTGGGCGCATACTATGTGTTCATCGCCCTGATGAATGCGTCGGCCGCCTTGTACCTGTGGTCGACCAAACGCGATCGTGCGCTGATTCGTCTGCCGGGCGGGCTGTCCTTTACCGTGGCTGCTTTGTGGCTGGCTGTCTCCTTGTTCTGTTGCCTGGTGGCCGCCATCGCGATGAGCGGGCATCCCAGCACCATGGGCTGGGTTTCGATTCCGCAATTCCTGCGTGATGCGGCCGACGCGGCGATGGGGCCGGTGGTCTACAGTGTGGGCTCGGTGGTCGTTTTCGCCATCCTGTTTATTGGCCGCAAATTCTTCGTCAAGCCGGTAGTCGCCTGGGCGATGCTCAACCTGAGCCTGCTCTGGATGGGCTTCTCAATGACGGATCCTGACTTTGCGGCGATTGTCACCAAGCCTGACAATGTGCCGATTGTCGGTATGGTGCTTTTGCTGGGTTTCTTTACCTGGCTTAGCGCCTATAAAGCAGTAGAGAACGACGAGCGGATGAAGAACGGCGAAGAGCCGACGGAAATGCTCGAGCAGGAAAAAGTCCTCGTCTGGCCCGATCTGGTCTACACCGAACTGATCTGCATGGTCGTGCTGACCTCGGTCCTGCTGCTCTGGGCGATCCTGCTGCAGGCTCCGCTGGAAGAACCAGCCAGTAGCGTGAAAACGCCGAACCCTTCCAAGGCGCCCTGGTACTTCCTGGGTCTGCAGGAAATGCTGGTCTACTACGATCCGTGGATGGCGGGCGTGGTGCTGCCCAGCATGGTGGTCGCCGGACTGATGGCCATTCCGTACATCGACTTCAACAAACGCGGCAACGGTTACTACACCATCGATCAGCGCATGTTCGCCTACCTGGTGTTCCAGTTCGGCTTCCTGGTGATGTGGGTGACGTTGATTGTCATGGGGACATTCTTGCGCGGTCCAAACTGGAACTTCTTTGGGTTCTACGAAACGTGGGACGCCCATAAAGTCGAAGCGCTGAACAACGTGAATCTGTCCGAATACTTCTGGAACGACTTGCTGTCGGGAGCCCCCAAGGTTCCCGAAGGAGCCGGGCTGGGAACGCAGATCGGGTATATTCTTTTGCGAGAGTTCCCCGGCATTTTGTTGCTGGTGGGTTATCTGGCCGTGGTGCCGCCCCTGCTGGCGATGTTTGTCCCATTCTTCCAGCGAATGTTTGTTCGGATGGGCTTTCTGCGGTTTATGGTGTTGACGAATCTACTGCTGATGATGGCGTTGCTGCCGATCAAAATGGCGTTTCGCTGGTCAGCTAACTTGAAATACTTTATTGCCATTCCGGAGTTCTTCCTGAACTTCTAGGAGTGACTAAGCACTCGTTCTTCGTTATCGCAGGACGAGCTGTGAGATACCAGGCGATCGTTTCGAGTCCCGAGATCTTCCACCTTGCGCCAGCGGATTTTGGCGGAGGTTAATCTTATGCCGGCAACAGAACAAACTTGGCGCAATCAATCGCGTCTTCATCAGATTTTCGCAGTCTCGGGCGTCCTGCTGCTGCTCGTGACCCTTTGGATGTTCTGGGCCGACCATGCGCGGCCCTGGAAAGCGTACCAAAGTAAAGCGCGAAACATCGAGCTCCAGATGAACCAGTGGCGACAGCTGCAGTTCAAAACGGACAGCCTGATGAAGGAGCACGCCGACCTGCAGGAGGAAGTGGTCCGCGCTCGCAGCAAGCCGATTGATCCAGAAATTTACAAGAGCATCAAGGAGTCGGTGATCGCCGATGCTGCGGCCCGCAAGGCCAGCACGCCGAATCTCGCCAACCTGGACCGCTCCGTCGAATCGGTGAAAACGCTCGGCGAAGAAGCACAGGCCAAACGCGCCGCTTATAACGCGATCGAAAACGAAATCAACAGCTCGGAAACCCGCACCCAAGAACTGCGGAACGAAATCGCCGAACACGAGAAGACAGCCGCCGCCTCGCAAGTCGAAGTCGATGGCGCCAAAGCGGAGGTCGTCAACGAACAGGCCAAGAAGGAAGCAGCGGAGAAAAAGCTGGAAGAAGCCAAGAAGAACAGCGACGCCGACGCGATCGAAGCTGCCGAAACGGAGATCGCCGACTCCGAAGTCAACATCGAAATTTATGGCGAAATCATCGCCGAAGAAGAGAAAAAAGTCGCCGACGCGAAAGCAGCCGCCGCCCCGGCCGAAGCGAAAATCAAAGCGATTGCCGAAGGTCTGCCCAAGCTAAAAGAACAGCTGGTAGCCGCGGACCAGGAAGCTCTCGCCGCCGAGAAAAAGGCCGCCGCCCGCCGACTGGAAGTGCTGGAGGAATTCGACCAGCTGATCGCCGCTGCCCGCTATCGCGAAGACCTGCTGCTCACCGAGCGCAAGTTCAAATCAGCCCAGCTCGACGCCAAAAAAGCCGAACTCGGTCTAGCTGTCCGCGATGAAAAAGACCAGGAAGAACTCGACCGCCTGCAGGGCGTGATCGACGGCATGATCAACGAAGAGGAAACCGGCTTCGCCGCCCTCACCGAGAAATACCAAAGGGCGTCGGTCCACCGGAACCAGCTGGCCGACTATGTGGCGACGCTGCGAAAAGACGCCGTCGAAGTGGAAATGCGTCTGGCCAAAAGCCAGTCCGACCTGGATCAGCTGCAGAAGGCGTACGCACAGCAGCAGTCGACCTACTTCTCCAGCGGCTACCCGCTGCTGGGCAAGAAGATTCTGGAACTGCCGATTCTCGATGCGTTCAACTCGCCGCTCAAAATCGAGAATCTGTGGAACGAAGAGCTGACGATCGACTACAACTTCAGTCGCGTCCGCCGCTTTGATCGCTGCACGACTTGCCATCAAATGATGGACAAAACCATGCCGGGCTCGGCCGTTGACGCCGCCTACCCTGAGCAGAAACTCATTACGTTCATTGTCCCGACGCCGCAAACGCCGGAAGAAATGGGCGAGGTGCCCGACGCCGCCAGCGAGCAGATGGAACAGCGCGTGCTGGAAGTTTACGGTCTGAAACTGGCCGCTCCCGGCGAGGGTCTCATTGAATCCGATGCGGTGACGCTCAGCTTTGTGTCGTCCAATTCCCGCGCGGCCCGCGCCTTCAAGGCGCCCACCGGCAAGGAACTGGAAGGTCTGCCCGGTACGGAAGTCGTCGCCCTGGCCGCCACGGACTGGATGAGCCAGCCGAACGACGGCGTCGCCAATGGCCTGCTGCCGGGCGATGTCATCTATGAAATTAACGGTGACTACGTCCAGTCCCGCGAAGAAGCAATGCGGTTCATGATGAACCCGGTCGACATGGCCGATGAACGCGGCAAACAGTTGCGCGTCACCGTTCGCCGCGGCCTGCCGGAACCGTTCGCTTCGCACCCGCGACTTGACCTGTTCCTGGGTTCGCTCAGCCCGCACCCCATGTCGGTCTACGGATGTACCTCGTGCCATGAAGGGCAGGGCAGTGCGACCTCTTTCGAATGGGCCTCGCACACGCCGAACAGCCCCAAGCAGGCGGCCGAATGGTCCCGCGAACTGGGCTGGTTTGACAATCATCACTGGATCTATCCGATGTATCCGGAGCGGTTCCAGCAGTCCTCCTGCCTGAAGTGCCATCACGATGTGACCGAGCTCCAGGCCAGCGAACGCTTCCCCGATCCCCCGGCGCCGAAAGTCGTGCACGGTCACGACGTGATCCAGAAATTCGGCTGCTTTGGCTGCCATGAAATCAATGGTTACGACGGCAACAAACGGATCGGTCCCGACATGCGGCTGGAGCCGAATGTGTTCGCCGCCGCCCAGGAATTTGTCGCGGCGCCAAACTTCAATCTGCTCAGCGAAGAAGAGCAGCTGAATGTGGAAACGCTGATTCACCACCCCGAAGACGACAGCGCCCGCCGCCAGGTCTTCAAGTTGTTGACCCAGGAAGGGAAGGCGGCCGTCGACGACGACCCGGCCACCGAACCGCGTTTGACTCCCAATACGATCGACCTGGCTTCGATCTTCAAGGATTCGGATACGCCCGGCACGCTTCGCCGCGTGGGACCCAGCTTGCGCTTCGTCCGCGAGAAACTGGGCGCCTCCTTCCTGTTTGACTGGATTCGCCAGCCTTCGAACTTCCGGCCCACTACCCGCATGCCGCAGTTCTTTGGACTGACAAAGCACCTGCACGGCGAGGAAGAGATCGAGACCACCGAGAATTACGAACAGGTCGAGATCCTCGGCGCCGTGGCGTACCTGCTGCACTCGAGCCAGAAGTTCGAACCACTGCAGCCGCCGGCGATCGAAGGCGATAACCGGGACGAAACCGTTCGGCTGGAGAACGGCAAATGGCTGTTCCAGTCCCGCGGCTGCCTCGCCTGCCATTCGCACGAAGAATTTCCGGATGCGAACATTTTCCGTCCGGCCGATCAAATCCAGCAAGGTCCCGACCTGTCGCACCTGGCGGAAAAATTCGCCGCACGCGGCAAGGACGATGTCACCGCCAAAGGCAAAAGCTGGCTCTACAGCTGGATCAAACGCCCCACCCACTACCACGTACGGACGGTCATGCCTGACCTGTTCCTGGATCCGTACAAGGATGCCGAAGGCGTTACCATCGACCCGACCTCGGACATCGTCGACTTCCTGCTGCACGCGGATGGGGACAGCTCGCACTATCACCCCGTTGCTCCGCCGGCCGAGTTCGACGCCGCGGGCAACCTGACCTCGATCCAGCCCGCCACGGCCAAAACGCTCGAAGAGCTGACCCTGGTAAACCTGCTGGACGCTTATTTTGAGACCCAGGCCAAAGACTACGCCAGCCACGGCATCCCCGCCGCGAAAGCAGTCGGCATGAAGGGCGCCGAAGTCGAATTGATCGTGGCCGAAGGGGAAGAATTGACCCCCGCCCAGATGCGGGAACGGAAACTGCTGTACATCGGCCGCAAAACGATCGGCAAGTACGGCTGCTATGCGTGCCACGATATCCCCGGTTTCGAAGGCGCCAAGCCGATCGGCACCGGCCTGGCCGACTGGGGCCGCAAGAACACCTCGCAGATTGCGTTTGAACATATCGCCCAGTACCTGGAACATGGCCACGGCCACGGCGCAGGACATGGCGCCGCGGCGCACGGAGAAACGTCCCACCAGGGCGACGAGAAAGAAGAAGCCGCCACCGCGCCCAAGATGGCGAATCATGTAGAAAAGCGATCCGGCCATGCCGCCGAAGAAGACGACCCGCTGCCCGGCTTCTATGAAGAGTCGCTCCTGGGCGGGCACCGCATCGGCTTCCTGTACCAGAAGCTGCGGGAGCCGCGCAGCTATGACTATCACAAGGTTGGCAACAAAAAGTACAACGAACGCCTCCGCATGCCGCAGTTCCCCTTTAACCAGGAAGAACGGGAAGCGGTGATCACCTTTGTCGCCGGTCTGGTGGCCGATCCGCCGACCTCGACCTTTGTGTACACTCCGCAACCTCGCGAGAAAGCGATCCAGGAAGGGGAGCGGGTCATTGAAAAATTCAACTGCACCGGCTGCCATGTCATGGACCTGGAACAATGGAAGATCAGCTATCCGCCCGGTTCCTTTGCGGACACCGGCAGCGAGCCGACTTACCCCTTCCTGACGCCTACGGTTCCCGATGGGGAACTGGCCGCCTCGGAAAAGGAGAACCGGCGGGGCCGCGTGACCTCCGTGCTTAAAGGGCTCCTGTCCCTCAACGACAATACGGGCCTGCCCGACGTGTACGACAGTGCTCTTGATGCGGTCAGCACACGGCCCGGCAGCGAAGAACGCTACGTTCCGTATTCACTCCAGTACCGTCTGTCCCTGTTTGAACCGGCGGCCATCGACGGCTCGGTTCGTCCGGCCGCCACGGCGCTCACGATTCCCGAGCAGATGGTTGACGCCCGCTATGCGGCCCATGGCGGCATGCTGGCCCGTTACCTGTCGGCCCATGTTCGCGATCATGTGGCGAATGTCAAAGGTTCGCAGGCCTGGGAACGCGTCCCGCCGCCGCTGATGGGCGAAGGGAAGAAAGTGCAGACGGAATGGCTGCACGACTTCCTGCTGGCTCCGTATCCGATCCGCCCCCTGGTGGTGCTGCGGATGCCCAAATTCAACATGAGCTCCGACGAAGCCTCCATCCTGGTGAATTATTTCGCCGCCAAGGACAACGTCGATTACCCCTACGAGTACTCGCCGCGACAATCGGCCAACCACCTGGCGACCGCGGAAGAGATTTACCAGAAACGACTGGCCGAACTCGAGGTGCCGGACGCCGCCGCCAACACGCGTCTGGCGGATGGGCTGAAGATTGTGACAAACGTCTGCGTACAGTGCCACATTGTCGCTGACTTTGTTCCGCCCGACGCCAAGGGCCCGAATCTGGCAGACGTTTACAAACGCATGCGGCCGAAATACGTTCTCGACTGGGTCGCCAATCCGGCCCGGATCCTGCCGTACACCAGCATGCCGGTCAACATTCCTTACGACCCGGCCAAGGAGTTCAACGGCGGCGTCAAACAGGAGTTCTATCACGGCACTTCGACCGAGCAGCTGGAAGGCCTCGTCGATCTGCTGATGAACTTCGACGCTTACACGCAGAATCAGGTCGAGATCACACCGCTCGTACCGAAGAAGCTGCCCGACAGCCCGGCTCCCGCCAGCGGCGACAGTCCAGCCGCGGGGACGGAAACGCCAGAACCGGCTGCGGAAACTCCCGCACCGGCCGATCCGGAGAAACCGGCAGCCCCGGCGGATGATGACGCCAAACCGGCTGAAGACAAACCGGCTGACGACAAACCGGCTGACGACAAACCGGCTGATGACAAACCGGCTGATGACAAACCAGCTGACGCCAAACCGGCAGCTGAAAAGCCGGCTGATGACAAACCGGCAGCGACAACCGATGAGGATTCGCCCAAACCGGCCAGTCCGGCAACGCCGGCTGGGGAAAAGCCGGCTGCAGAGCCGCCAGCCGAACCGGCCACTGCGGGGGCGGGGGAGACAGAAACTCCCTGATTGAGTCAAAGGTTATCGGCTTCAAGTGGTGTAAAATCGGGGAAGTGCGTATAAAATAGGGACCCTTCACTTTATTGCGGCAGTCAGCTCACGCTGGCCGCCGAGTCCCACCCCGATTTGCCCCCGTCGGGCAAACTAACTAATCGATGGCGCCGCCTGCCTGGCAAACGGCGTCTAGATGAGGAGAATAGAAAATGCGTTTAACGCTCACTGTTTTAGCACTCGCCGGCGGCCTGCTGCTGCCCGCTGCTTCGGCCGACGCCCAATGGGGAAATCTCAAAGGCAAGTTTGTCGTCCAAGGCGCCGTCCCCGCCCCGGCTGCGGTTGACGTCAACAAAGACGTCGCCGTTTGCGCCAAAACTCCGCTGGTGAACGAAGATCTTGTCGTTTCGTCCGATGGCGAACTGGCGAATGTGGTTATCTGGCTGTATCCAGGCGCCGGGGCTGAACCGCCGAAGTCGCACATTTCGTATCGTATTTCGACCCGCAAGCCGGTGGTGTTCGACAACCTGAATTGCCGTTTCGAACCGCATATCGTGGTCGCCCATACGGGGCAGCCGGTTGAACTGAAGAACAGCGATCCGGTGCAGCACAACACCAAGATCAACTTCTTCGCCAACAACCCGATCAACCCGCTGCTGCCCGCCAGCAGCAAAACCACCCAGAAGTTTGATCAGCCGGAGCGGCTTCCCGCCGGCGCCAGCTGTTCAATCCACCCTTGGATGGTGGGCTGGGTGTTTGTGCTGGATCACCCCTACGCCACCGTGTCGGCCAAGAATGGCGAATTTGAAATCAAGAACCTGCCCGTCGGCACCTGGAATTTCCGTGTCTGGCAGGAACGCTGTGGCTACGTCCGCGAAGTCATCATCGACGGGAAAGAGACGGAATGGTCCAAAGGCGTCGTGCAGATCAAAATCGACGCCGGCGACAACGACCTGGGCACGATTGCTGTGCCTGCGACATTGTTCGCTAATTAGAGTTCGGTGCTAAAGAGAGTTTGACGTTAAAACAAAGGCGTTCGCCTGGATCGTATCCAGCGACGCCTGCCCTGAAGTTTTCCGGCCCGAGCAGGAAGACTGCGACCCGCTGCGGGTCGAGGACCCAGCCATGAAGAATCCCATGTCCCGTCGAATCAGCCTTCACTTGTCGCTCTCCACGCTTTACCTCACGGCCCTGGCCGGTGCGGCGGTGCTGTTGTGGAGCGGTTGCCCGCGCACGCTGAGCTACAACGATCCCTTGCCCAATGCCAAGGTCGCGGAAACCATCCGCAAGTCGATCGACCAGGCCGGCAGCGGCGGTGGAGCCGCGGCGGGCCCCCAACCCCAAGGCTGGGCGACGATCCGCGGCGTGATCACCGTCAATGGCGCCACCCCCAGCCCGGCTCCTTTGGAAACCAAAACCTCGGACCCCTGCGGCGTGGTGCTGGACACCAGCCTGCTGGTGAATCCGGAGAATAACGGGCTGGCCTATGTGGTCGTGTTTCTTAACGACGGCCTGATGGAGAACGACCTGGAAGCGGCCGCGCCGAAGTGGGTGCATCCCAGCTATCGGCTGACAGAAGAAACACGTTTCCATAATTTTGACCAGAAGAACTGCATCTTCCTGGATCGCGCCGCCGCCGTGCGAAGCGACCAGGAGTTACGGATCCTGAACAGCGATGGCTTTGCCCACAACACTTCGATTAAAGACCGCTTTAATCGTACGATGCCGGCGAACTCGGAATTCAACTGGGGACCCAACGGCGAGTCACGCGACCCCGTGCCGGTATCCTGCGCGATCCATCCCTGGATGAGCTCGCACCTGCTGATCCGCGACAATCCGTACTTTGCGGTCACCGATGCGAACGGGCGATTTGAAATCAAAAACGTTCCTTCCGATGTGGAACTTGAGTTCCGCGTCTGGCACGAACGCACCGGCTATGTGCCGGATGCAACCGTCAACGGCCAGGCCGAATCCTGGTCCAAGGGGAAATTCTCCCGGACCTTCACCGATGGCGAGGAACTTGAGATGAATGTTGTGCTGAATAATTCGCTCTTTCAATAGGTAACCGCTCATACGAGCGTCTCACAAAACTGATCAAAACAGACTGATCAAGGCTAACTGAGTTGGTGAACGGATGATGGCCCCCAGAATGGTCGAATCACGATACAATTTCGCGACCCGCTTGAACGCCCGGCGATTGCTGCTGGCGCTGGCGGTCGCGACCTTCGTCGGCGGGATGGCCGGTTGCGGCCCCACCGAGGCGCGCTTCCGCCTGAACACCGTGTACATGCACGCCCAGGAACGGAAGATTAACGCCGACCTGGATGAACAGCGCGAACAAGAAGTCGCCAATGTGTTGAGCGGGTTGTTCGGCACGCCCGACGCTCCCAACTTGCCGGAACTGGCAGGCAACCCGTTCGCTGGCATTGTGGAGCTGGGGAAGCTCCAGATGGCTGCGGGCCCTGTTGGCCGCGATCCAGAAACGCAGCGTCCGCGCGGCCTGTACCGTGAGCATTGCGCCCACTGTCACGGCGTCACCGGGAACGGGCTCGGCCCGACCGCGTCCTTCTTGAATCCCTACCCGCGGGACTTCCGCCGGGGAACGTTCAAGTTCAAGTCGACCAAAGAAGGGGATCGCCCGTCCCGCGAAGACTTACATAAAACACTGTATGATGGCATCGCAGGAACGGCCATGCCCTCGTTCAAGCTACTAAAAAGGGACGAACTCGACGCCCTGGCCGACTACGTCCGTTACCTGAGCATTCGCGGCCAGACGGAGCGGGCCTTGTGGGAAGAAATTGGCGCCCTTGACGAAGATCAGCGACTGCTGGATCCGTCGCTGGCCGACAGCACCGACCCTGCCAAACAGGCCGAGTACGCCAAACAGCTTTCCACCATTCGGAAGATGGTAACCGGTATCGCCGAAGGCTGGCAGATTGCGGGCGAGCAGGTGGTGGAGATTCCGCCGCGTGCGACCGGCGAGCTGACAGGCCCCGCCCTGGAAGAATCGATTGCCCGCGGCCGCGAGCTGTTCAATGGTACGACAGCCGCCTGTTCGACGTGCCACGGCGTACTGGCGGTGGGCGACGGCAGGGCCGATCTGTACGACAAATGGACGGAAGAACTGGAGCCAGCCAACCCCGACGCAGTCGCCGAGTATGAAGCCCTGGGGGCCTTGCCGCCGCGGGTGATCAAACCGCGTAACCTGCGATCCGGCGTCTACCGCGGCGGTCGCCGTCCGATCGATCTTTACTGGCGGATCCACAACGGCATTGAAGGATCGGGCATGCCGGCGGCCTCGATGAAGCCGCCGGGAGCTGCCGCCGACGCCAAGGGGCTAAGCGAAGAAGACCTGTGGAGTATTATCGACTATGTCCGGTCGCTGCCCTACGAATCGATGAGCCAGCCGCCGCAACAAGAAGAGAACAAGCGAGCCCGCGCGTCGTAATCAAAGACGCCCAACAGCCAGGCGATTCTGCCGGCTGTCGCGCGAGCCTTAGCGGAGAGAAATTGTGAGTGGTACGAGATGGTGGACAATCCCGTTTTTGCTGGTTCCCATTCTGGGGGTCGCCGTTTTCGTTATGGCGATTGCCGATATTTGGCCCTTTGAACGGCACTGGCTGCCGCTGAATATCAACGAGAACGGCCGGGTCATTGACAGCCTGTTCATGTTTATCCTGGTGCTGACTGGCATCATTTTCATCGGCACCAGCATGGCGTTGTTCTGGGTGCTGTGGCGTTACGACGCCGCCAGGAATGCGGATCCGGTGCAGTTCACCCATGGCAGCCACACGCTGGAAGTGGTGTGGTCAATTCTGCCGGCGGCGGTGCTGCTGTTTATCGCCATTTACCAGATGAACGCCTGGGCCGACGCGAAACTGCGTCGCCCAACGGAAATGCTCAACGGGGAAGAAGCCCCCCAGCGGCCGTTGGCGCTGGTGACCGGTCGCCAGTTTGAGTGGCGGATCACCTACGCTGGAGCCGACGGCGAAATTGGCACCGAAGACGATCTGTTCACCGTGAACGATCTGCATGTGCCGCTCGACGAAGAAGTGGTGCTCCAGATCGAAAGCGAAGATGTGCTGCACAGCTTCTTCCTGCCCAACATGCGGACCAAACAGGACGTTGTTCCCGGCATGCGTCAGTTCACCTGGTTCAAAGCGAATCGGTCGGGCGTGTACGACATTGTCTGTGCGGAACTCTGCGGCTGGGGTCATTACAAAATGCGTGGCCGACTGACGGTTGAGCCTCGCGAGAAATTTGATATCTGGATGGCGGATGCCCTGCAGGAGCAGAATCGCTCCTCGTTCGTCAAGCCTGAAGAAGAATAAAACAAAGGAGCCAGCCATGAGCGACCACGCCCAGCATGGCAATCAAAACGTCTGGCAGTCTGCGTACGCTTTTTGCGATCACTACGTATTCTCCCGCGACCATAAAATCATTGGCCTGCAGTTCCTGTTTTCCACCTTGCTGTGGTTCCTGGTCGGCGGTCTCCTGGCGCTTGGCATTCGCTGGCAGTTGGCCTTTCCCTGGTCCAACATGCCCGTGCTGGGCCCGTGGCTGTTCAGCGATGAAGGCGGCCAGATTTCGCCTGAGTTCTACACCACGCTGTTCACCATGCACGCCACGGTGATGATCTTTTTTGTGATCATTCCGATTCTGGCCGGGGCATTCGGGAACTACCTGATTCCGTTGATGATCGGCGCCGACGATATGGCGTTTCCGACTCTCAATATGCTGAGCTACTGGTTCATGTGGCCGGCTTTTATCCTGATTGGTTTGAGCTTTTTCACGCCGCCCTACGGCGCCGGCGCCGGCTGGACCTCGTATCCGCCGCTTTCGGCCGTTACCACGGCGGCTCCCGGTAGTGATTTTGCCCAGACGCTCTGGCTGCTGGGCGTGACGTGCGTCGGTATTTCCTCCATGCTCGGGTCCGTCAACTACATGACCACCATCGTGCAGATGCGGGCGCCTGGCATGACCATGTTCCGCCTGCCGATGACGATCTGGGGGATGTTCATTACGGCCATCCTGCAGGCGTTTGCCTTGCCGGTGCTTACGGCCGCGGGCTTCATGCAGCTCACGGATCGCACCTTTGGTACGGGTTTCTTCCTGCCCGAAGGTCTGGTGGTCAATAATGGTCCGCCGGCGACGGGCGGCGGCCAGCCGCTACTGTGGCAGCACCTGTTCTGGTTCTATTCGCACCCGGCGGTGTACATCATGATTTTGCCGGCGATGGGGATGGTTTCCGATATGATCTCCTGCTTCTCGCGGAAGCCGCTGTTCGGCTACAAGCCGATGGTGTATTCGATTTCGGGGATCGCGGGACTCGGCTTTATCGTGTGGGGCCACCACATGTTCGTCTCGGGCATGAATCCGATCCTCGGTATGACCTTTATGGTCTCGACGATGATGATCGCCTTGCCCAGTGCGGTGAAGGTGTTTAACTGGATCGGTACGGTCTGGGGCGGCAAGGTGCAGTTCACCACGCCGATGCTTTTCTCCCTGTCGTTTGTGTCGATGTTTATCATCGGCGGTCTGTCCGGCATTTTCATGGCCGCCACGCCGGTGGATATTTTCATCCACGACACGTACTTCATTGTGGCCCACTTCCACTACGTGCTGTTTGCCGGCACGGCGATGGCGGTGTTCGGTGCGATCTATTTCTGGTTCCCGAAAATGTTCGGCCGGATGATGAACGAAACGGCCGGCAAGGTGCACTTCCTGCTGACCTTTATCTTCCTCAACGGCACCTTTTACACGATGCATATCCTGGGCGCCGTCGGTTTCCCCCGTCGTCTGGCCGATCCTTACGATTATGAAACGTTCCGCCACCTGTTGCCGTTGAACCAGTTCATGTCGGTCTGCGCCATTTTGATGGTCGCTGTCCAGATTGTGTTCGCGGTGAATTTTGTGATGAGCATTTTCTGGGGACGTCGCGTCGGCCGGAATCCGTGGGGCGCCAACAGCCTGGAATGGTCGGCTCCCAGTCCGCCCGGCCACGGCAACTTTGACTTCCAGCCGGTCGTCTACCGGGGCCCGTACGAGTACGGTTCGCCCGAAGTCGACACCGACTTTTACCCGCAAATCCAGCCGCCGCCCAAAGGCGTCGAAACTGACGCTCCGGCGCCGCACCCGGCGGAAACGCACTAGTGTGCCGGGCGTGTCGCGGGAGCCTTGCTCCCGGCGTACGTGCCGTTTTGTTGACCTTTTAACAACCGTTCCCTGAGAAGCTCCTTTTGACCAGGAACGGTCGCCGCCCGATCTCCTTTTGAGAATCCTTGAGCTCCCCAGTTCCCTGTGACCAACTCCGCCCCTCAACTTGAAAACCGCTGGCCCTGCCGGATTGCCGTGGTGTTGACGTGCGCGGTGTTCCCGCTGATCTGTATCGGCTCTTTGGTGACCACCACCGAGTCGGGCATGGCGGTTCCGGACTGGCCCGGGACGTACGGCTACAACCTGTTTTTGTATCCGCTGGCGACCTGGTTCAATGGTCCCTGGGACATTTTTGTCGAGCATGGCCATCGCCTGTTCGCTTCGCTGGTCGGGCTGATTACGATCGCTTTGCTGGTTTCGACCTGGGTTTGCCAATGCAACTCCACGGTGAAAACCGCCGCCGCCGGGGCGCTGCTGCTGGTGCTGTTCCAGGGAGCGCTGGGCGGGGCCCGGGTGCTGCTGGATGCTCGGCTGCTGGCCATTCTGCACGCCAGCACCGCGCCGGTCTTTTTCGCCTACTGCGCCTGTCTGGCCGTACTCACCTCGAAGTGGTGGGCGCAGGCAACTCCGGCCGCGGGTGGTAATGGTTTCAAGCGATTTTCCTTGCTGACGCTGGTGCTGGGCTATTTTCAGCTGGTGCTGGGGGCAAATCTTCGCCATCTGGGACAGGATAGCCCCTTCCGGGCGCTGGTCTTTTTTCACGTCCTCATGGCGCTGGTGCTGCTGGTGCATGCTTTTATTCTGGCGATGACTGCAGGGATGCAACATGCCGATCGCCCCTGGGCGGTCTGGTCGTCGCTGCTTCTGGTGGGTCTGATCACGGTGCAGATCGGCCTGGGAGCGGGCGCCTTTTTCCTGAATTATTCCTTGCCCTCGCTTGAGCAGTCGATTCCTGCGGCCGCCGGTTATACGATCGAAGCCAACGGAGATATGCAAATGAGCGTCGTCACGTTGCACGTGGCGACCGGTTCCCTGATCGTCGCCTGGTCGGCGGTCATTGCACTCCGTGCGTGGCGGTTGTTTCGAGCTGAGAATGCCTCTACTCTCGCCCCGGGAGTCGCTTCATGAGCGCCACTTCTTCTGCTTCGCTGCCGGTCGCCCGACCGGCCTGGCGAGTGCGTGCACTGGACTATCTGGAACTTGCCAAGCCGCGGATCGCGGTGCTGGTGCTGGCGACGGTGGCCGCCTCGGGTTATGTGGCCCGCTGGGGTCAGCCTGATCCCTGGCTGCTGTTGCATGCGATGCTGGGCGTGCTGCTGGTGGCTTCGAGCGCGAGCGGCTTGAACCAGTGGATCGAACGTCGTAGCGACGCGTTGATGAAGCGTACGGCCGATCGCCCGTTGCCCGCGGGTCGTCTGAGCGCCTCCGAGGTGATGGTTTTTTCGCTGACGTTACTTTTGGCGGGCGTGGGCTACCTGGCCTGGAGCACCAACCTGACGGCAGCCGGCCTGGGGCTGGTTACCTGGGTGCTGTACGTCCTGGTGTATACGCCGCTGAAACCGTTGACTTCGTTAAACACCTTGGCCGGAGCGATCCCAGGCGCCATGCCGGTGCTGATCGGCTGGGCCGCGGTTGGCGGTGAGCTGAATCCGTGGGTGGATCCCCGCGGTCTGGCGATTTTCCTGCTGGTGTTTGTGTGGCAGTTCCCGCACTTTATGGCGATTGCCTGGCTTTACCGAGAAGATTATTCCCGCGCCGGTCTGCAGATGCTGACGGTGGTGGATCCCAGTGGACGCCGCGCCGGCGTCCAGGCGGTGTTATGCGCCATGGCGCTGCTGCCGATCAGTTTTGTGCCGGCGCTCAGCACCCCGACCTCGGGCGTTTATCTGGTCGCCGCTTTCCTGCTGGGGGTTGGTCAACTGTTTTGCGCGGCGGCGTTTATGATGCGGCTTGACCGCACGTCGGCCCGCTGGCTGCTGAAGGCGTCGCTGATCTATTTGCCGCTGATGCTCGTGCTGTTAATGCTGCTGCCGCTCTTGTAACTAAATAAATTGCAAGCAAGAACCATGGAACACGATACGCAATCCACCCCGTCGACACACGCGGCGCCCGCTGATTCCCATCACGAGGGCGACCACGGTCACGACGATCATGGCCATATCAAGCTGGTTTATCAGCCTGCCTTGCCGATCCCCAATGGGAAGGTCTGTCTGTGGCTGTTCCTGTCGACCGAAATTATGTTCTTTGCGGGACTGATCGGCGCCTACATTGTGTTGCGCTTTGGCGCCCCTCCGGGCACCTGGCCGCGGCCGCATACCGTGCATCTGGCGGAATGGATTGGCGCCGTGAACACGTTCGTGCTGATTGTTTCCAGCGTGACGATCGTCATGGCGTTTGAGTACGCCCGCCGCAACTCGCCCGAAGCGGCCAAAATGTGGCTGGCGGCCACGTTCGTGCTGGGTTCGGTGTTCCTTGGCGTCAAAGGTTACGAATACTCGCAAAAGTTTGCTCACGGCATCTATCCGATGAAGCCACACAGCTACCTTTATGATCGGGCTGATATCCAGTACCTGTCGGCTGTCCGCTCCCGTCTGGGCGAGTTGATTGCGACCCACGACAAAGCGAACAACGACCAGGCCGCCCTGAAGAAGCGGATCGATGCCGGCGAAACGGGCCTGCAGGCCCAGTTTGACCGCCTGGCCGCCGGGGCGGAACTGCGTAACGAACAACTGAAGATCGCCAACGACATCCAGCGGAACGCGGTGCAGTGGGCCGAGCTGGAAGTCGTCTTTGATGACAGCGACACCCAGAAGCAGCTGGCCATTTCGCAACTGGCCTACCTGGTGTATCCGCTGCACGCCCCCGGACATGACTCGGGTCCGGCGCTCAAGGAGTTCATCAATGCGGAGCAGAAGCGTCTGCAGGGTCGGCTCACCAAACTCGCCGCCATGCAATCCGACAACGCCGAACAGGAAAAACGGGCCGCGCGTACGATCGAGCTGGAAGAGCAGCGTGAAAAACTGGAAGCCGAGATTGCTCCGCTGAAAGAGAACGCCGCAGCGCCCGCCGAGACGGAGTCGGGCAACGAAGCGAACGAAGCGGCGCCTGACCTGGCGGCCTTGAATCAGAAACTGGAAGCCGTCAACGCGGAACTGGCGACCCTGACCGCCGCCGAGACCCAGCCCAGCGATACGATCGCCGGCGACGCTCCCGGCCCGGCGCGGCTGGCCGACGCCATCGAACGCACGCGTGATCGCATTGCCTTTTTGCCGAAGTACGAAGACTACGGACATGGCCTCAACCATGAATACGCCTGGATGAAGCTGCCGATGCACATCCCCAGCGGCAATACCTGGGCCAGCACCTACTTTTTGCTGACGGGCTTCCACGCCATCCACGTGGTGGTGGGGCTGATTGCCTTTGCGATTGCATTGTTCTGCTATCGGCTGGACGCCAGCAAGGCGCACATCCTGGAAAACACGGGTCTATACTGGCACTTTGTTGACCTGGTGTGGATCTTCCTGTTTCCGCTGCTGTACCTGTTTTAAAAATCTGGCGTTTATTGATCGTTCGAAATTTTCGCTAGACTGTTGTTGCGTAATCAAGAGAGTCCCATGGTCGATCCTTCCCACTACGCTACCCATCACGATGATTCGCACGGCGGCTCGGCCCAGTACTGGTGGGTGTTCCTGGGCCTGCTCATGCTGACGGCGTGTTCAGTGATCATTGGCAACTCGCCGCTGATGAATTACGAAACCATCGCCTGGACCAGCATGATGGCGGTCTCCATCTGCAAAGCCTTGCTGGTGATGCTGTACTTCATGCACTTGAAATGGGAAGCCAACTGGAAATACGTGCTGACCATTCCCGCCAGCATGATGAGCCTGTTCCTGGTAGTGGCGCTTGTGCCCGATATCGGCATGCGTTACTACCACTACACCGACGCCCGCCTGTTGCACGCCTCTGAAGAGGACGCGCGTTACCGCGATGAACTGACCGGCGTGGTCCAATTGCCCGGCGAGCATGCTGCTGAACACGCTGATGAACATGCCGACGATAAAACGCACGACGACGCAGGCGGCCACTAGGACTTTGACTTGACTGGCGTCGAGCGGGTCCCGCACGACCCGCGACAGGACACCAGGCTTCCTCCCGGGGCAGTCGCAGGACTTACCGCCTGGCGCGGCGCTCCTGAAATGGTAATTCGCCATGACCGCCACGCCGGCGATTGAGATCTCGCAACTGTCGCATCATTACGGCAAAAGGGCGGCCCTGTCCGATCTTTCGCTCACGATTGAACGGGGCGAAATCTTCGTTTTCCTCGGCCCCAATGGCGGTGGGAAAACAACCCTGTTTCGCGTGCTGTCAACGCTCATCCGGCCGCAACAAGGCAAGGCGACCGTGCTCGGCTTTGATCTGGCCAGGGAAACCATGGCGATCCGCCAGCGGCAGGGCATTGTGTTCCAGGCTCCCAGCCTGGACAAAAAGCTGACCGTCGCCGAAAACATCAATCAGCAGGCGGCCCTCTACGGCCTGTCAGGCGCCGAACTGAAACGCCGCCGCGAAGAGATGCTGGATCAGTTGGGACTGGCCGACCGGGCTGGCGAGCTGGCCGAGAAACTCTCAGGCGGTCTCCGGCGCCGGGTGGAGCTGGCCAAAGGGATGATCCATCGCCCGCCGCTGCTACTGCTTGATGAGCCCAGCACCGGTCTGGATCCCGGAGCGAGGAGCGATATGTGGGAGTATCTCCAGCGCGTCCGTCGGGAACAGGGCGTCACGATTGTGCTGACGACGCATCTGCTGGAAGAGGCCGACAAGGCCGATCGCATCGCCATTCTGAACGAAGGACAACTGGTCGCCCTGGATCGTCCCGACGCGCTCCGCGCCACCGTGGGCGGCGATTCGCTCACCATCGAAACAGAGCAGCCGGCCGAACTGGCCCAGGCGATCAATGAGCAGTTCGACCTGGGCGCCGCCGTGATGGAAAACGCCGTGCGGATCGAACAGGCCAGCGGACATCAATGGGTGGCTCGCCTGGTCGAGGCGTTCCCCGGCCGGATCCAGTCCGTGCGACTGGGGAAACCAACGCTGGAAGATGTATTCATCGATCGCACCGGCCATCGCTTTTGGCGCAGTCGCCTGGAGGATTCCGCATGACCCAGACAGCCGAGACTGCACCCAGCGGCATGCCGCGTCCCGCAACCCGACCGGCGGACGACAGCCCCGTCAAACCGCGGCCGTTCCTGGCCGCCTGGAGCCTGGCCTGGCGGGAGATCATCCGCTTTGTGCGGCAGAGGAACCGGGTGATCGGAGCGATCGTGCAGCCGGCGTTGTTCTGGGTGCTGTTCGGGGCCGGGTTTGACCGCTCGTTCGCCGCTTCGGCCCAGGGCGGAGCTTCGGGGCAGTCGTTCCAGGCGTATTATTTCCCGGGATCGCTGATGCTGATCCTGCTGTTCACTGCCATCTTTGCGACCATCTCCATCATTGAAGACCGGCGGGAGGGATTCCTCCAGGCGGTCCTCACGGCGCCGTTGCCGCGGTGGTCGATGGTGCTGGGCAAGGTGGCGGGGGGATCGCTGCTGGCCGTTTTTCAAGGCTTGATCTTTTTGCTGTTAGCGCTAACACTAGATATTGAGTGGAGCCTGACCCGTGTGCTGTTGCTGACTTTGCTGATGCTGGTTTCGGCCGTGGCGTTGACCTCGCTGGGATTTGTGATCGCCTGGCGGATGGAGTCGACGCAAGGCTTCCATGCGATCATGAGCGTGCTATTGATGCCAATGTGGCTGTTGTCGGGCGCCTTTTTCCCGATTCCTCCGGCCGGTGATGGAGCCAGCCTGGTGCAGCAGGGTATGCATTGGCTGATGCGGTGCAACCCGCTGACTTACTGTGTGGCGGCGGCCCGGCGGCTGCTGTTTGACGGAGCAGCGCTCGACGCCTGGCAAACGCCCGACCAGTGGGTTTGCTGGACAGTCGCCTGCCTGTTCGCCGTAACGATGTTTGCGGCCGCCTGCTGGATATCCGCCCAGCGTACATCTGGAGACCTGTTATGACCAAGATACTCGCCATCAGTGCGGCCTGTTTGTTCCTGGCGGCGGGCGTGCTGGCGCTGACGACCTTTGGCGTCATGCTGGGCCGCACCGACGCGCCGATGGCTTCGCAGATCCATGGCGCCGTGATGCACTACGAAGTGCCGGCCAGCGCCAATGTCGACCACCTGACCGAGTACGAATTGCTGGACCAGTCGGGCGCCAAATTCCTTTCCAAGAGCCTCGACGGCCACGTGCAGGTCGTCAGCTTTTTCTTCTCCCGTTGCCCCAGCATCTGCTACGTGCAGAACCAGGCCGTGGCCAAACTGGCCAAAGAGTACGGCCCGCAAGGCGTCAGTTTCTTGAGCCTCACCTGCGATCCCGAGTACGATTCGCCTATGGTGCTGCAGCGGTATGCGGATCATCTGTCGGCCAACCCGGCGCACTGGTCGTTCCTGACGGGCGACCTGATTTACATTCGCCGAATCGGCGCCGACATATACCGGCTGCCGGTCGAGTCGCAAAAGCACTCAGAGCGGTTGATGCTGATCGACAAATGGGGCAACATCCGCGGCGCTCTGGATTTCAAAACAGAGATGCCCCAGATCAAAGCACTGCTGACCCAGATGCTGGCCGAAACTGAAGAGCCCGACGTAGAACCGCTCATCAAAGCCAGACCTCCGCTGCGCGCCAAAACGGGTCTGCCCGAAGGAGAAGACGACGAACCGGCTCCCGCCCCCGGCGCGCTTCATCCCGAAGAGCCGACTGAAGAAGAGCCGACTGAAGAAGAGCCGACTGAAGAAGAGCCGACTGAAGAAGAGCCGACTGAAGAAGAGCCGACTGAAGAAGAGCCGACTGAAGAAGACCCGGCGCAGGACGAACCGCCGGCCCCGGTGCGATCCCCGGAAGCATAGCTGACCGCGTCGCCCGCTTACGCGGATTCGCTTTCCTGCTCGGCTTCAAACACAGCGATCGCCATTTCCCGCAACCGGCCGTAGCAAACGCCGTCGGCGTGTTCCACCAGTGCATGCGGATCCTGTTTGTCGCACAGCTGAAACACAATCCGCAGGCTGCGCTGGGCCAGCCGCAAATCCTTGTTCCGTTGCAGTAGCGCCAGGTGGAAGTGCGCGATCGCACAGCTGCGGTCCAGGTACAGCGCCCGGCGCCAGGCTTTTTCGGCCTCGGCGAAATCCCCCGACTCTTCGCAGAAGCTGGCGTGCAGCAGTTGGGCCTCCACCGTCATGGGCGCTTCCCGCAGTGACTGCTCCACCATACCGCGGGCACGGGCGCTCTCCCCCATTTCCAGTAGCAGTTTGGCGTAACGCAGGCGCAGTTCGCCGCGTTGCTGCTCGCTGGCGATCCCGTCGATGAGCACTTCAGCTTTGGCGAAATGCTGCCGAGCTGCCGGCTCTTCGATCTGGCCCCACAGGTCCGGTGGGCCTGGTTTCCCCGCAGCTCCGGCATGCACTGGCGACGGCCCGGATCCAGCGGCCCGCGTCTCGGGCAACGGAACCCAGTTGGGCAGGTCGGTCGCAAAGGCGCCAGGCGACTGCTGGTAGCGCACTTCCGCCAGGACAGGAGCGGGCAGGGCCGGCAAGGCGTCGAAATGCGGGGCGCCTTCCGATATTTTCTGGTACAGGGTCGCCTGCTCCATGCGACGAACGACAAAGCCTTCGCTGGGCGCCAGGTTCACTTCCGTTTCGCCCAGCAGCAACCAGCCGCCGGGACGCAAGGCGCCGCACATCCGCTGCAGAATCACCTGCGTCACGGCCGGTTTCAGATAGATCGAAACATTGCGGAACAGAATCAGATCCAGCCCCAGAGTGCCCGTGCTGGCAGAGGGGTAAACGTCTTTTACCAGATTCAAGTAAGCAAACCGCACGCAATCGCGGACACGCGGATTCAAAATATAGTCGTTCCCCTGGCGTTCAAAATAACGGGTGTCCTGCTGGATATCGGTCAGGCGAAAGGACCACGGTCGATACACGCCGCGGCGGGCCTTGTCGAGAAACGCCGGGTTCAGATCGGTCGCCAGGACGGAAACATTCCAGCCGCTGTCGGGCCCCAGCAACTGGTCCATCAGGATCGCCAGGGAGTACGGCTCTTCCCCTCCAGCGCAGCCAGCCGACCACAGACGCACCTCGCGGCGATGCTGGTTATGGGCGAAAATGTCAGGCCCCACATGATCCCGCAGGGCGGCAAAATGGCTCGCGTTGCGGAAGAAGAACGACTCGCCGACGGTCAGCTGGGCGGTCAGACGCTCCAGGAACGGGGCCGACTCTAGCGCCTTGGGATCCAGCTTGAGCGCCTCCAGCAGGGAGACCTTGCGTAATCCATCCTGCAGACGGGTCAAGCGCGACCCGCTGAAATCCATCCCTGTTTCCCCTTCAATCCAAGGACGAAGCTGCTCGGCCTGTTCCAGGGTGCCGTCGCCCGGAGGGGGTTGGTGCTTCATCGAAACCTCGCGTCCTTCGGTCGGCGGACCGCTCAGGCATGGGACTCGATGGCTTGTAATTGCGTTTTTTCTTCGGCCCCCAGTAACTGTTCCGGGTCCAACAAACGAATCACCTCGCCCTGGTAGTCGATCACGCCGGCGAAAAATCCGGCGGCCGCGCCGGCCTGTTCAGCGGAAAGAACGGCCGCGCCGTCAAGATCGATCAGGTCGAGCGCCTCGTCGACTTCGATGCCAAACAGGCGTTGATTGCAATAGACGCAGACAATCGGCGGTTCCAGCGGCCGTTTGCGTGGTACGCCCAGTCGCTCGCCCGCGTCGACAACCGGAATCAGATGGCCCCTTACAAACACGACTCCCAGGATAAACGGAGGCGCATGCGGAACGGGTTCGATCGGCAGGGCTGGCAGCACCTCTTCAATCGCGGCAATGGGAATCGCGTGCAAAGATTCGCCCAAGCGCACGGCGAGCGCCAATCCCACAGCCTTCGACAAACTGTCAGTGCTTTTGCTCATTGCAGGGCGACGCGGCTTTCGATGAAACGGACCAGGACCTGATCCTGAAAAAGAAACCTGGCAGGCACCCAGGTCATCATAGCCGCCCCGATAACCGACCAGCAAGGCGCCAAATGATCATTCCGACTCCCGAATTTGATCCGATGTACGCCCACGACGGCATCCCCTTTGAGCAAAAAATGATCGCCTATATCGATCGTGAGTTTTCCGACCTGCTCGGCCCGCGACGCGCCTGGCTGCAGGAGCGGGGCGGACTCAACAAGCTGGCCGCCTGTTACGGCAGCGACAGGATCGACGCCCCGGAGCTCCGCCGGGCCGGCTGATGGGCGAGAAAAAGTCCTCCAGGTTTGCCCCGTTAGAACCCCAGCATCGGGCCAAACGCCTTCAGATTCTGCCCGGCGAATTCGGTCAGTTTGATATGCTGCGGCGGAAAGTAATGCTCCAGCCATAACTGCTGCCGCACGGGATCGTCCAGCCGCAAACGGGCCCATTGCGAGTAACAATCCCACCGCGACAGGCCGTCCGCTCCGGCCGCGTAATATCGATGGGCCCGACGTCGCGTCTCCGCAATCGTGACATTCTGCTGGTACGTTCCCAGGCTGGGCAGCAGCCGCACCTTCGTCCCTTCGATCGCCTGGGCGAACTCGCGGACGTTGATCTCGCCGTCTTCCACGTACGCGTAAGGCATCACCACATCGACCAGGCCAGCTTGCGCCCAGGCGAACACGTCAAAGCCGAACCGCATGTTCCAGTCCAGGTCAGGGCCGACAATCACCGCCAGTTCCCGGCGGGCCGAGCGTTCCGTGGGGCCCGCTTCGTCGAGCATCTGCCGCACCTCTTTGAGCCAGCCCGTCACCAGTTCCGCCCAGAGCAGACGCAGCCGCGGGTCAGAATCGGGCAGACGTCGCGGATCCACGCCGTACCGCTCGCGAAATAACGCCCGTACGGGCTCTTCATAACGGACGCACGGATAGCCCCGCACAAAGGCGATCGTCAGTCCGTCGGCGTCGCGTTTGAGCGCCTCGGCCAGCACCGCGTTGAGGTTCTTGCGCACGGCCGGATACGCCAGGCTAAGTTTGCTGACGGCGGAGCCATCGGATTCTTCGCAGCGCAGTTCCGGATGCGCGGCAAAAAACTCCGACCGCAGAATATGGTCGTACGGCGGTTCGGCCGTATAAGCCTGCGGACGCAGGTACATCCACAGTTTCTGCTGCTGGGCATGAGCCTGGTCAATGGCTTGCTGCAGCGGATCTTCCCCCGCGGCAATCATGGCCGCCAGGTTCTCGGCGCAGCGACGATCGCCCGGCCGGCGAAAGTCCCAACCGTCTTTCCCGGCCAGCGTCCCCGCTGCGGCAGGAAAGTTCACCAGGTCGCCGCCAATGTTTCCAAAGGCGGCAACATCCCAGTCGCTGTCGGCGAAACCCGCGAGAGCCTGTTTGACAATTTGGGGTCCCGGTTCCGGCGCGTTATAGAAAATGCCAAAGCCGTCGTTGATGTACACCAGCGGCCGATGGCGCGGCTCCTGCAGCAGCTTGACGTGCTCGGGCGTAACCGGGGTGGTGCGAACGGAATAAATGCTGGCGACGATCGGCTTGTCGCGAAAGGAAGCGACCATTGCATTCAGGTCGCGGGGATAGCGGACCTCCAGCTGCTTGCCGGTCAGATCGGCGAAACGCCAGGGCTCCTCGAACAGCGGCCCGCCCCAGCCTTTTCCGGCCGAATGACGCAGCAACTGCCAGTGCTTGTCTCCCGTCAGACGCACCTCGACGGCGGCCTGCTCCCACTGGCGTTCTGACATGCCGATTGAAACTGCGTGCCAGCCGGTGCGGTTCAGCGGGATCGTCACCGTCGCCGAGTCGGGCGTGGTCGTCATCAGCGCGCGGCCCGGATACAGCTGGCTGGTGTAATCAATAATCCGCCAGCGGCCGGCCGGCGGCGCCGCGATCGGCTTGTGCACGTTGCTATCGGCGTCGGTCCAGGCCGTCCGCGGCAACGCGCAAGTCAAATCGCTGATCAGCTTGCCGGCCAGGGCGGCGTCGGTCGCATCAAACCGCGGCGGTCCTTCTTGACTGCGCGTCTGGTCCGACAGAGCGATGACAAGCAGCGGGAAAAGCAGCGGGAAAAGCAGCAAACGTAAACGGCAGGACGAAGAGAGAAAGAACATGGAGCAGCTCTACACGCAGAGGGAAGGCGGACCCAGCCCGCACGACGATGCATGCGGGAACGCGCCCGCCGCCCGATGCGGCCAGGAGACAGATCGCAAAAGCATCAACTGCAGAACCGGCGCAGGCGGGTTCAAAAAGACGATCACCGCGACCAGTATACAAAGCCGGCGCATCGCCGGCGCGGACACTGTCCCCGTAGCCGAGCTCGCCAGAGTTTGGACGCTGACTCCCTGCCTTAGAACACGCAGACTAAAGTCTGGCGACTGCCGCTAAATGCCAGAGGGAAGGATGCGGCTGGCGAAAGTAGCGGCGAGCGCCGCAGACAGAAGGCCCCTCGCCGCCGATCGGCGAGGGGGTTGCGGGAAAGAAGTAGCGTTGGCTAGTTGCCGGACTCTTTCGGGTTCTTCAGACGGACGAGCAGCCACTGCTCGGTTTTGTCCTGGCCTAGGTGGATCAGCACGGGGGCTTCGTCCTTGGTCAGGTTGTAGATGCCCGTCTCCACGACATTCGTGGTGTTGTCGCCAACCGTAAAGGCCAGCCGCTGCGTCGACTTGTCGACCGAACCTTGCACCACCTGGGTCACGCCGGTCACGTTGTCGGTGTAGTTGCCGCGAACCACACCCTGCTTGCTGACGGCCAGCTGGATGGTGACATCCGACTTGGGCTGGTCCGGTTTGGTCAGGGCGAACACGCCCAGCGGCAACCAGTCGCCATCGGCCGGGGCCGTCGCATTGGCTCCGTCGGTGGCCAGCGAAAGGGCCTGGTTGTAGTACTCGGTCGTGTTGCCGACATCCTGGTTGTTGACATAGACGTTGTTGTTCTCAATGACCACATTGGAACCGTAATCGTAATACAGCGGCGCGGCCGGATAGTAGCTCATCCAGGAGCCGACCGAAGCCCAGGTGGCAGTCCGCCAGATGGCTCCCGCTCCCCAGCCCGCAGCGTACCAGGCTCCGGGATGGGCCGTATACCAGCCAGCCCCATAAACGCCCCAGTGATTAAAGCCGCCGCGGACGGCAACCGCGCAGTTGTACCGGCCCGAGGGAGCCACATGCACAAAGCCGGCCGTTGCCGGCCTGGCGACAAAGCCACGACCCGCAGCGCCGCCGTTGGGCCCGCGAATGGCTCCGCCGCCTGCGACCGTGCCTCCGGGACCACGTCCAATCGCCTGGCCGCCGGAAACTCCGCCGGCTCCATCAAAACCACGACCAGCCACAGCGCCGCCGTTGGGACCGACTGCCGCACCGCGATAAGCCGAGTTGCCGTCTGGGCCCGTGACTCGACCGCCGGCAGCCACGCCGCCGTCGGGACCGCGACCAATCGCCTGGCCGCCCGAGGCGCCGCCGGCTCCGTCGAATCCGCGACCGGCAACCGCGCCGCCGTTGGGCCCGACCGCTCCGCCGCGATAGGCCGAGTTGCCGCCGGGTCCTGTCACCTGGCCGCCTGCCGCCACGCCGCCGTTGGGACCGCGGCCGACCGCCTGGCCGCCCGAGGCGCCGCCGGCTCCATCAAAGCCGCGACCAGCCACTGCACCACCGTTGGCGCCGACGGCTCCACCGCGATAGGCCGTGTTTCCTTGCGGCCCGGTCACACTGCCGCCCGCAGCATAGCCGCCGCGGGGGCCTTGCGTGGCGCCATGGTTGACGTCAAAACCATTTCCGCCGGCATTGGAACGAACGCTGCTGCTGTTGGCGCCGCCTCCGCCCAGGTTATGCATGCCGCCTTCGGACGGCAGCCCGAGGAAGCTCCCCAGTCGACTCGCACTCGGCGAAGCTCCCGAGAACCGGTCGCCAAAACTATCCCGCGACAGACCACCGCCGCCCAGACCACCGCCGCCCAGACCACCACCGCCCAGACCGCCACGATCGCCAAGTCCGCCGCCGCCAAGTCCGCCGCCGCCAAGTCCGCCACGGTCTCCGCCGCCAAGACCACCGCCGCCAAGACCACCGCCGCCGAAACCACCGCCGCCGAAACCACCGCCGCCGAGACCACCGCCGCCAAGACCACCGCCGCCAAGACCGCCGCGTCCGCCACCGCCGCCGAAACCACCGCCGCCGAAACCACCACGGTCTCCGCCGCCAAGACCACCGCCGCCGCCAAGACCGGCGCCGCCAAGACCACCGCCGCCAAGACCGCCGCCGCCTAAGCCGCCACGTGCAGCGCCGCCACCGCCAAAGCCGCCACCGCCGCCGCCAAAGCCGCCACCGCCGCCGCCGAAGCCGCCACCGCCGCCGCCGAAGCCGCCACCGCCGCCGCCGAAGCCGCCGCGAGCACCACCTCCGCCGAAGCCGCCTCCACCTCCGCCGAAGCCGCCTCCACCGCCGCCGAAGCCGCCGCGACCGCCGCCGCCGCCAAAGCCGCGGGCCGAGCAATCGGCCAGCGGAAGGCTGAACATCAAACTAAGAGTCAACGCTGTAAACAGGTGTTTTCGAATCATATCTCATGTACTCCGCATCAAAGTTTCAGGGAACGGGGGCTCAACGCGAGGCCGGCTGGCGCTTGATCACCACTTCTTCCGTATCGGACAGGACGATGCCGCCCAGCGTGCGCTGCACTGACTGCCAGACATACGCGTCGTCATCAAGGCGGGTCAGCGTATGGATCGCACCGGTGGCCACGCCGTCGCCCGTCATGCCGTTCATCTGGGCCGTCCAGCCATTTTCCCCCTGCGTCCAGACACCGATGGCATGCCCGCCGTCGGAGCTAAAATCCCAAGACTGGAGATGTCCTTGCTGCGGGTTCCAGCCAATGATCTGCTTGCCCGTGGTCTTCACGCCATGGGGATGCGTGACCGTGTAACTCCGTTCGACAAAGCTCTTGTTGGCGATCCATTGGCAGGTCGAGTCGATCCGCACGCCGTGCTCTTCCGCGGTCCAGTCGCCAATCAACCATTCCAGGTCCGACAGATGAGGCCAGGTCGACGGCGTTTCGATCCGCGTCTCACGCACCGAAGCGGCCAGCCATTTGCCGGCGATCTTCACATGCACGACCGAGTAGCGGCTGATGGCCGGAGCGCCTGCCGGCGGCGGTTCGACGACCGAGTGCCCATCCTCAATGGCGGCGCTGTCGCTCAGCAGACGAATCGAGTCGATCATCAGGCGAATCTTTCCCTGCGGATGGGTGGAGAAGTAGCTGGCGTAGCCTTTCTCAATCGCGGCCCTGCCCTCAAAGCTCAGGCCCGTGTCGCTCTGGTATTCGCCTTCTTCCGCGAACATGGCGCCAATTGCTTTGGCATCGTGCTTGTTAAAGGCGACGACAAAAGCTGCCGACGCCGCGCGAATCTCCCCTTCTTCCGAAGCGGCTTCCGTCGGCTGAGCTTTTACTGCCGAGGCTTTGGTCGGCTGCTTTTGCGCCGGCTCGGATTTGGCGGCCGGAGTTTTGGTTGCGGGAGTGCTGGCGAGGCTAAGAGAACAACCCCAAACGCCCGACAGAAAAACGCCAAGGATTCCAGGCAGCAGCGTCCTGCTGACCCGGCGAGAAAAATGGTGGCTCATGATGGGTTCCGAAGAAACAAGGATGCAAGCAGCTGCCGGCTGTGGGACGTTTTCGACCGGATTTCGGCCCAGTAAGCTTCCCTTCGCCCGCGGTCGACGCCCCCGGATGGGAGGCGCAGGTAAACGATTGTCAGCCGCAAGCAACCGGCGCAAAGCGATCCCGGCGGCAGCGGCCGACACTTCAACTTACCTTGCTTCTGCCAGGACGGCCACAAAACTGCACGAACTGTCTGTCGCAAAATTCAGCAGGCGATGCGCGTTGAGACGAAGTTGCCGCCTTGACCCGCCCGCCCCCGATCTGGCGCCTTTTCTTTGGTAATTACGCATTCAGGCGATAGGTCCCTGAATGCTGGCAAAAAACGCCTTTGGCTACGCTCCCGCAGCAGGCGCGACCCACGCCGGATCACACTTCCGTCGTTCCCGGGGCGGCCGGATCCTGGGCGGAGCGGAACAGGCTGGCGATCGGCTCGCCTTCCAGATGCAGCATTTCGCGGTGCAGAATTTTCAGCAGCGTCGACAGAAAGACGACCACCATCGGGCCGATCAAAATGCCGATCGGTCCCAGCGCCTGCACCCCGCCCAGCACGCTGAGCAGGGCCAGCAACGGGTGCAGCTTGGAACGTCCGTGCAGGATGTACGGCTTGATCACATTATCGATGCATGACACGACTACCGCCCCCCAGATCGCCAGCAGGACCGCCGGCCAGAACCGCTCTTCGATGAAGAACAGATAAAGCGCGCACGGAGCCCAGACCGAAGCCGCCCCCACAAAGGGCACCATCGCCAGCGTAAAGGTCAACAGCATCAACAGGAAAACAGCGTTCAGTCCTGCAAAGTAAAAGGCAATCCCCGCAAGCAAGGCCTGGGCCAAAGCCGACACCAGGTGCGACAGCACGACCGCCCGACTGACGTTATCAAACTCCAGCAGTAACTCCTGTTCGTACCGATTGTCGAGCGGGAACAGGTTCATCATGGCGTTGATCATTTTTGGCCCATCGGCAAAGAAGAAAAAGATCGACACCACCATCACAATCAGGCCGATGATATAGCTGGCGACCACGCCTAGCGTAACGCTGGTTGCCTTCGGGGCCGATCGCTGGGCCCAGCCGACCACCGCTGCGTTGACCTCGCCCAGGCGTTCGTCGCTGGGGTTTGCCAGGTCCGCGGCCCACACCATGAAGCCGCTGCCCAGGACGTCGATTTTCAAATCGCGGATCAGGTTCTGCACCTTTTGAATGGCCGTTTCCGTCGCCAGCGTGTCGGGCTTCACACTCGCCACCTCGCCCAGCGCCTTCTCCAGCGGTTCGACCATTTTCCTGGCAGTCGCGTCGTCGAATTGCCCGGAGGCAATCAGGGAGGCCTCCACCCGCATCACGCGCTGCAGGTCGTTTTCGACCACCATCCGCTGGTCGACCATCAACTCGCCGCGCTGGCCTGCTTCCATCAGTTCCGCCAGCGATCCTTCAATCCGCCGCAACTCCTCGGCGCCGGGCAGTTCCAGTCCTGCATTCTTCCGCAACCGCGCGAGCTGCGGCCGAACCGAGCTGACCTTCACCCGAGCGACCAGATCCAACCCTTCGATCGCCGCGATGGTAAAAACGCCCATCGCCGGCAAGAGCACCGCCAGCGTCACACCAATTGTCGTGAGCGCGGCCGCCACCCGCGAGCGGCCTCCGACCCGTTGCAGAATCCACAAGTAAACGGGGCGAAACATCACCACTAACAAACAGGCGAGAAACAACGGCGGCATGAACTTCGCCAGCACACGGTAAACGACAAAGCCCACCACCAGAATAACGGCGATCAACACCACAAAGGAAACCAGCCGCGACATATACCTGCTCCTGCATAGAAGGGGGCCTGCGTACCCTAACAACTTATCGGCATCCCCCAGGAATGGCCATGCGCCACCCGTCGATTTCAAAGCCCGCCGGTTGCAACCTGGCTGCAGGAAGCGAAGCCGCTCTTGCGTTACAATACGCTCGGCGTACTGATTCCCATCTTCCGGCGACAGGTGACCGATGTTCCGAATCCTTTCTTTACCGTCCCTGCTGGCCGTTTTGCTGATGCCGCTGGCTTTCAGCTCGCTGCCGCACAACTTACACGCCCAGCCGCCCCAGACGAACCGTCTGGACGCTCCCCGCATCCAGGCGTTCGCCGCACGCCTGGAAGCCCGCGCGGTCCAGTTGCTGAACCAGGGCGACTACGACGCCGCCGCCCAGATCCTGCAGCAGGTGGTGAAAACGTCCCCGTCTGCATTCAGTTCTCGCTACAACCTGGCATGCGTCTGGGCTCGCCAGGGCAAGACGGACCAGGCGTTTACGGAGCTGACCCAGGCGATCGCCGACGGCTATCGCGACGCGCAGCATCTGGCGACCGACCCCGATCTCGCCAGCCTGCGCGACGATCCCCGCTGGGCGACGCTGCTGAAACAGGCGGCCGTCCTGAAGGAAGAAACCGCGGCCGCCCCGGATCCCATCACGCCGGCGGAAGCAGCCGACAGCCAGGTGCTGATCGGCGCCGAGAATGTCGCCTGGTCGCAACAACTGGGCATGTTCCGCGTGGAGGTCGCCTTTCCCGCCGAACCCCAGGGCCCGATCGCCGTCGGCCTGGGCGAGTCGGGCGATCGCCTGCGCGAGTGGTACGAAGCGGGGACCGCCGCCGGCAATCATGGCGACCTGTACGACAACCACGATACCGACCACTCCAACATGAACTACAAGGCGCTGCCGCAACTGACCCGCGTCGAGTTCACCGACGACATCAAGAACCGCGGCATGCACCATGGCCTGCAGCGATTCTTTCTCTACAACGCGCCGACCATCGGCAATTCGTCGACCGCTTTCACCGCTGGTCCGCAATGGCGTTGCCAGGGTCGCTTTGCCTTGACGTCGCCTGGCGGACCGCAGCTCCTGTACAACCAGTATCGCGGCAACCAGCTGTTCTTTTATCCCGAGCATCGCGACCACGACCCGGGCCATAACGGCAAGGACGGCGGCTATGGCGATGTGCTTCCCGCCAACACGCCGTACCTGATTCTGTCGCAAGGCTCTTCCGGTTCCGACCGCGCTTTCATGCTGGCCGTCGCGCAAACCATGGCCGCCCTGCAGCCGGCCGTCAAAAAGAAGCTGGTTGAACAAGGCCTGCTGATGCCGACGGTGCAGTGGATCTTTCGGCATAGCAACAAAATGGCGACCACGCCGGAAGCGTATCTGACAGGCGCCGCGCATCCGACGGTGTTCGACGGCGAACAGCTTGACGTCCTTAAAATGGAAACGCTCGCCCACGATCTGCAGCCGGACGCTTTGCCGCCTTTGGCCCTCCTTCAGGTCGTTGAAGAAACGGCCGGCCAGCCTGGCGTCGACTACTTTGACGTGGCCGCGCGGGAGCAACTGTTCACGACCCCTTGCGCGATAGCCCGGGTGGTGAAGTCGACAAAGCACCACCAGCAAATGACGGTGAGCGCCGCCGACAGCATCGACCCGCAAGGGAAGCCGCTGACGTTTCGCTGGGTCGTTCTCCGCGGCGATCCCGAGAAAATCCAGATCCGCCTGCTCGACAAGGCCGGCTCCCAGGTCGAACTGAAAATCGGCTACCACCCCCGCGCGCCGATCAGCCCCGGCTCGAAGATGGAATCGAACCGCGTCGACATTGGCGTCTTTGCCGACAACGGCCAGCACCTGTCGGCGCCGTCGTTCCTCAGCTTCCACTATCCCGACGCCGAAGTACGCACCTACGACGACCAGCAGCGGATCCTTTCCGTCGACTACAACGCCGACGACGTTCGCGGCAACTACGTCGACCCGGTGCTTGACGCCCATCGCAACTGGCGCGACGAGTACCAGTATTCGCCGGCCGGCGAGCTGCAGGGCTGGACGCGAATCCGCGGCGATCAGCGTGAGCAGTTCACTGCCGACGGACGCTTGATCCTGACCCCAGCCGACGGCGACCAGCCGGCCCAGACGACCGCCGTGAAATACGTCGAGCAGCGCGACAACCGCCAGTCGCAAATCGTCCAGCAAGTTGTGGAGCCGCCCGCCAAGGACGACTCTCAACCCGAGAAAAAAACAGCCGGCGACAAGCCCGACGATGGTGCAAAACCGGAAAGCGAAGGCCGATCAAAAACCGACGCAGCGCCGAAGGATTCGTCGCGTCCCTAGCACCGCCAGCGTGCGAAAGGACGGCCGGACCGCGGCGTCATCTCTCCCATCCAGCCAGGGGCAAACATCGCGAAAGAAAGAACAGCCATGCCGAGCGACACGTCTAGACCCGCCCCAGCGATCAGGGCCTGCGCGCGATTCAAGCCTCACCCCGCAGCGGCCCTTCGTCCGTTTTACCCCCTTTGTCTCGCGATCGTGTGGCTGGCGATGCTGGCCTGGCCGGGCGTCGCGTCGGCGCAATTGAACGTCGTCCAGATCCTGCAGTCGGCGGTCGACAACCCCCAGGATCCCCGCTACGCCCCTGTCGAGCAGGCGATCGGAGCTTACCTGCAGGGCGATCTGCAGGGCGCGATGACCCGTCTGGCGGCTGCCCGAAAAGCGGCCCCCGAACTCCCGCCGGCGGCCGTCATGCTGGCCCAGATCCACTTTGGCGCCGGTCGCATTGCGGCCGGGCAACAGGCGCTGGAACAGGCTGTGACCGACGAGCCGGAAGACCCCGAGGCGTACCTGATTTTTGGCGAGCTGGCCCTGGCCGAACAAAGGGCGGCCATCGCCGATACGCTCGCCCAGCGGGCATTGTTGTTATGCGAAGGCTCAACCCTCAGCGAGAAGCGCCTGGCCGGAATCCGCCTTAATGCGTACGGCGTGCAGCTGCAGACCAGCCTGCAGCGGGAACGCTGGAAGACGGCGGAGAAGTTCGCCAGGGCGATGCTCTCGATCGATCCCCAGTCGACCCGGGCGCGTACTTCGCTTGGCCGGGCTCTGTTCCTGCAGGGCGATCTGCGGGCCGCATTCGATACGTTCAAGCTGCTGCACGAACAGCAAGCCGGCGGTCTGCTGCCCGAAGTCAGCATGGGCCTGCTCTACGAAGAACTGACCCAGCGTGGTGACCCGACCAAAAGGGACAGCGCCCGACGGGCCATGGAAGCCGCCCTTGCCAAGGCGCCCGACGATTTAACCGTGCGGCTGGTTGTCGCCCGCTGGGCGATCGATGCCTGCGAGCTTGACCTGGCGCAGCAGTGTGTCGACGCGGCGATCCAGCTGGAGAGCGGTTCTTTCGAAGCGTTGCGACTGGCCGGCCTGCTGGCCCGGCTCCAGGGCGACCCGGCCGCGGCGGTCGCTTCGCTGCAGGCGGCTCATATTCGCAGCCCTGTCGATCTTCCGGTGCTGACCCAGCTGGTGCTGGCGCTGGCAGACCAGAAAACAGAACAGAAACTGTCGCTCGAATATGGCCAGCTGGCCCTGCGACTGGCGAGCGTGAGCGAAGGCCCGCCCTCCCGTGAAGCGACCGTCGCCTGGGCCTGGGCCCTGCACCAGGCGGGTCGCCCGCATGAAGCAGCCGCCGCGTTGCCCGGCGCTCTTTCCGGCCCACTGACGGGTGAGTTCGCTTACCTCGCCGCGGCCCTGCTGGCCGGCCAGGGGGACAATCGCACCGCCCAGCTGTTGCTGCAGCCGCTGCTCGCCAAAGACGCCTGCTTCCCCCATCGGGCGGACGCCGAGACCTTGTCGAAATCGCTCCCCTAGCCGTTACGGCGGGCTAAACTTTCCTCCCTTCCTGCGGGGGATCCGCGTCTGCAGGAACACTCTCGATCCAGCGGAAAGGGCAGGGGAGCGCGGCGGCGTTCTGCACGCCTCAAGTCGTTTCTGTAAAGCAGCTTGCAGGGATGCATCGCGGGTAGACCCTGCACCGTTTGACCGCTTTTGGATTCTGGCTGGCGGCAGGGCGGGGAAGGCGTTCGTTCCTGTTGTGACGATTTTTTCTATTGGCGCACCCAGGTACGAACCGATGAATGATCAGGGCATATTGTTCCGCAACCCTGAATCAACCGCAGCGGGCGTCGCCATCAGATCGCCCCCTTATAATCCAGCAAAGGCGAGTTTGTCATGGAAATCAGCACCTCCCGCTTCGGCGCGGTGGAGATCGAAGCCGACGATATCCTGCTTTTCCCCTCGGGCCTGGTCGGTTTTGAAGAATGTCGCCACTGGGTGATTCTGGCCGACTCCGAGAACGAAGCAGTCGCCTGGCTGCAGTGCATTACGCATCCGGGCGTGGCGGCTCCGGTGATCAGTCCGCGTCGTTTCCTGCACGACTACCAGGTGCGTCTCACGCGGAGCGAGCTGTCGCCTTTGCAGTTGAGCTCGATTGACCAGGCTTATGTGCTGGCGATTGTCAGTCGCGAAGAGCATCGTTTTGCGGTCAACCTGAAGGCTCCGATCATCGTGAACCTGGACGGTCGCCTGGGACGCCAGGTCATCACCAGCGATGACCAGCCGATGCAGTTCGAGCTGACGCATACCGCTCCTCCTTTGCGGAAATCGGCGTAACAGTCGGAGTCGTCACAAACGGAAACCGGCAAGGGCGTTTGATGAATGCCGATGCTGGTTGCCGATACCTTTTTCTGTAGCAGGAGCACCGCCGCGCCGGGCGGTGTTGTTCCCTGAAGCAGTCAAGAATATAAGGCCCCGCCGATCCGCCGACGTTGAGCAGAGTACTCCCCGTCTCTGCACCGCAAACTTCGCCTGTCCGCATCACTCCCGTGATTGGATCCCCAGGCGAACCCCGCGATTTCAACGTCGCCCCCCACCAACCTGTCGAGCGCGCCCACGCGCTTGATCCCGCAAGAAGGAGCCAGAAATGCTGGTCCTGTCGAGGCACCGTGACGAAAGCATCATGATCGGCGACGACGTGGTAGTAACTATCGTCGACATTCGAGGCGACAAGGTTCGTCTGGGAATTAACGCCCCTCAAGATATCCCCGTTCATCGCCAGGAAGTCTACGAGGCGATTCAACGGGAAAACAAAAAAGCGATGCAGGTCAAACCGGGCCAGACTCGCGACCTGGGCAAATAACGCCCTCTGCGACGTTCCAGGATTCGCACCGGGAGTCGATCCGTCCCGCCTGTCGGGCGCAAGAACGACTTCCTCGTGAGATCGCTGGTCGCTGTACGGTAACAGGCCATTCCCAACAGGGCCATTGCGCGCCAGGGAAAGCCTGCATTGAATACGCGTCGTCCGGCCGTTTCAACGGCCGTGGCGGCGCGCGTTCCTGCCGCCTGCCAGCTCCGGCTGTCTCGCTCCGTCCTGGAACCGTGAAGAAAACAACTGCCAGATTCTGGTTCGTCGTTTTGAGGAAGAGCAGACGCCGGACAGTCGACTTTCACTCCGTGAAAGGACGCGTTCTTTTGCGGAGCAAAAGACGACTTACCGTCGACTTCCGCGTCTTGAACGTCTCACGTCCTGCGGTCGACGCTTCCGCTCATTCCCTGCGCTATTCGCGATATCTGCAGGAGCTCTCCCTGTGCCGCTGCCATTTCACCTGGCGGCGGCGCGGCGGAGCGCATCGGGCTCCTTCCCTGATCTCCCCGCGCCGACGGAACCGCCGTTGGTCGCTTTCTTACGCCAGCCGTCCCATGCGTCCTGCCTGGTAATCCTGCACGGCCTGATGAATCTCTTCGCGCGTATTCATCACAAACGGCCCTTGCCCCACAATCGGTTCCCGCAGCGGTTCGCCCGTTAACACGAGCACCCGGGCAGCCGACTCGGCCTGCAGCAACACGGCGCCAGCTTCCTGCTCGAACGACACCAGTTCGACCGACTTGACGGGCGACTCCTGCACCTGCACCTCTCCCTGCTGCACAATCAGCAGGGCGTTATGGCTGGCCGGAATATCCAGTTCCACCCGGCCGCCGGCCTGCAGCTGCAGATCCCAGACGTTGATCGGCGTGACCGTTGTGGCCGGTCCGACCGTTTCGCCCAACCGGCCCGCGATCACCCGGGCGACGCCTGCCTGCTGGGGCAGCTCGACCTGGGGAATCTGGCCGCTGAGGATCTCCTGGTAGCGCGGCGGCGACATTTTCTCTTGCCGGGGAAGATTCACCCAGAGTTGGACCATCTCCAGCACGCCGCCTTCACGGGAGAAACGCTCGCTGTGGAATTCTTCATGCACCACGCCGGAAGCGGCCGTCATCCACTGGACATCGCCGGCTGCGATAGAGCCGCTACTGCCGCTGGAGTCGCGGTGTTCCAGTTCGCCCTGGTACACGATGGTAACCGTTTCAAATCCGCGATGCGGGTGCTCGCCCACGCCGCGGACCGCCTCGGCCGGGGCAAATTCATAAGGGCCGGCATAGTCCAGCAGCAGGAAGGGATCAAAGGCGGCCCCATCGTGGTAAGAGAACAAGCTGCGTACGGGAAAACCGTCTCCCACCCAGTGGGGAGCCACATTGCGAACGATCTGGCGAATGGTCTTCATGGAAACGTCCTTCCAAAGTAGCGGAACCCGGCCGCTACCAATCAATAAAACAAGGCGTTAAATGAACGCTGCCTGACGGAAACCGCCAACAGCATATAAACTTTTATGAACGTATTAACGAATAGTCAACTATGGGCTAAAATGTAAGTTAGTTACACATAAGATACTAACAACCCGACGACCACTCCCCGCAAGAGGTCGCAAACCATCATGGCGAAAACCCCCACCGGCAAATCGACCCTTCCCAAAACAGACGCTCGCCCTCCAGCGGTGCGCAAAAAAGAGGGCCGCAGTGAATCGGCCAAAGAAGTTTCCTGCCCCGTCGAATCCACCCTGGAAGCGATTGGCGGGCGGTGGAAGGTGCTGATTATTTATCACCTGCTGGAAGCGACACATCGCTTTGGCGAGCTGACCCGCCTGCTGCAGGGAGTTTCTGCACGCACGCTCACGCGCCAACTACGGGAACTGGAAGAAAGCGGCATCATCGACCGGCACGTACACCAGGTGATCCCGCCCAAAGTCGAGTACTCGCTCACCGACCTGGGCCGGGCGTTAGAACCCGTCCTGCAGGCGATGCACGCCTGGGGCGAGCAGGTCGACAGCCGTCGCAAATAAGGAACGAGCGACGAAATACGATCGGAAACAGAAAGGACGAGTCCTCCTCATCAGGGGGCCGTCGTGTGGTATCAAATCGCGATTTCTTCGCTTTGCCTGGCTGGCGTGTGGTATCAAATCGCCATTTCTTCGCTTTGCCTGGCCCTTCTCCCCCGCATGGGACGACACCCGTTTCCTGGAGATTGGGCATTTGGGCTCGAGGCGGTAGGAATGGGCGTCGCAGGGGAAAGAGCGGCGCCCCCTTCGTCTTGCCGTTTCTGCTCTGCGTCCGCCGAACAGGTCGGGGCCGGATGTAGCCGAAGTCGCCAGACTTTGGAGAGGGTACTCGGCTGGGAACAGTGTCCAAACTCTGGCGAGTTCGGCTGCGGCATGTGGGACACTTCCCCCTGCAATCGAAACGCCCACATTCCCTGCAGACTCCTGCACCTTCTTCACCAATCAGGCGGCCCCCACCCAGAACGGGCCGAGGAGCCCCTGCTCGCCCGGATCAAGCGACGGGCCCTGTTCCGGATAAGCCGCTTCCGAGACCACGCTGAGATAGTCAAAATCGTCCCGGGCGGCGAACACAAACGACAGGTCCGGTTCGGCGTTGTAAGCCGAGGCGACCGCCATCCAGGTTTTGTAGACCGCGGTCTTGGCGTCTTCGGCGTCCCGGTTGCGATCCGCATGCAGGCTGGCGTGCGCCAGATAGGTAACCGCCTGGGCCACATACCGGGCGCCCTGGTGCTGGGCGTACTTCGCCATGAATCGCAGCTCCGCTCCGTTCACCTGGGGTCGCTCGCCGCGGGCGAACGCCTCGACAGAACGCAGAGCGTTTTCGATCGCCTCTTCGCAGCCCGGATGCCGCGAGGCGTACATCGACTGCACCCGGCGAACGCAGCGCGACCCAAAGGCCAGCATCGCTCGCAGCGACAACTGCTTGAGCTGGTGCTTCGAGGGCAGGTCAATATCGGTATAGGCGGGCTGGGCAATTTGAAGCGATTTCATAGCGACTCTCCGGCACAGGGCGTTTTTGAGAAAAAAGAGCCTTACTTAACTGGCGGCCCGGTCCAGCAGGACGACGGTTGAACCGATCACCGGCGGCAGCAGCGTGGCTTTCTGCAGCTCGCCACGGCGGATGGCGACTTCGCTGGGGGCTTCGATGCCAATGCGAACGGTGTTTCCTTTGATCTGCTGGACAACGATCCGAATGTTGTCGCCAATCTGGATTTCCTGTTTCAGCTTGCGAGTAAGAACGAGCATCGTGTTTGTTCCCGTGTAGAAGGTTGTGCGTCCTCAACTAAAAGAAGAATACGGCTGCCCTCGGACACCTCCGGTCACGCCCCAATAAAGAAAATCGAAAAAGTTTTGAGCGATTCCGCGCAAGCCCAAAGCGGGCCGTCAGATGGGCGAAAAGAACCTTTTTTCACGATCACACGCGCGCATAAAAAAACCGAGTCGCCCACGGCAGGCGACTCGGTTTGTAGGCGAGAATAACTCTACCCGACTTATATGCGATCGACGTCAGGCGACGGCGCTCAATCAGACTCCACCCCTCATTTTTGGACGGGCAAAGTAAAAAAATGGCTCAGCGAACAGGCGCCGAGAAGGTTTTGGGATCAGCCGTTTCTAGCGGCGACGGAGCCACCTGCAGGAACCGCCCGCCGTTCTCGTACCAGCCATGCTGGGTAAAACGGCACCACGACAGCTCCATCAGGAATCCGGACCAGCCGTGTTCGCCGCCGGGCAGCGAAGCAATCATGCGTCGGTACGGAATGGCTTCGTAATGATAAAAGTCTAGGCCGCATTCTGAGAGATGCTTGCCAATTACGGCAATTGTTTTGGATTTTTCCACCACATTGTTCTGGTCGACCGGCGACAGATGGACCACATACGGGTAGGGACGTCGTTTTACGCCGCGGCGTTCAGGCAAACTGCGGGGAGCGATGGGCGAGACCAAAGCTCGCTGAACGAGATCGCGAATTTCCTGTTCCGATGTTTTCTTCCCCTCCGGGGAACATGGCGCGCGGTCAAGCAACAACGTCGTCATAGGGCGGCAAACTCCAGATGCAAGACAAGGGAAAGCTCGCTCGCCAGTCCGTGCCGGCCGGCTGGAAATGTCCAGGGCCAGTTCATCGAACCTTGCCGGGCCTGCTTCCCGCTCCGCCATTTCCAGGCGAACGAAAAACCAGCAGCCACGGTGTCGAGCGACAAAGACAAGACGCATGGCAAATGCGTTATCTAATACTTACGTCACATTTGGAGCCCCGGCAAATGACGGGATCCATTTCCCCAAAAAAGGCGGTCAGCACCCGGATACACGCCCATCCCTGTGTCGCCGCCCCCATCCGCCGGCGGGTGGCCCCTGGTCGGAAGGTCAAGAAACGCCAGAAGCCGGCATGTCTGCCGGCTCCTGAACGTGTTTTTGGAGTTCTGATTTCCAGCGCTGCGGAATCCGCTTGCTGAAACAGGGCGACTGCCCTGCTTAGAACTTGCCTTCCAGTTTGAGCAGTTTGCCCGGTTTGGTTTCGGCGCCTTCTTCGGCGGTGCCGATGACGGTGATGTAGAGCGTGCCATCTTCGGCGAAGATCATGCCGGTCGGCTTGTCGAGCGAGGCGATCTTTCGCGCTTCGACCGACTGCTTGTCATCTTTCACGCGCTTGAGCAACTGGAACAGGCCGCCTTCTTCCGGAGCCGACCAGGAGTAATCCAGGGCGTACAGCTGACGCTTTTTCGGTTTCGGCATCGGGGCGTAGGCCAGGGCGGTGATATCCGACAGGCCCGTTTCCAGATTGAGCAGCATTTCGCCGTCGTTCGGGTTGTAGAAGGTCAGCAGGCCGTCGCCGGGCACGCTGATTTCGCCCATCTGACCAATCACCAGATCGCCAGCGGGGCTGATCGTGGCGGCGACGGGGGCGTCGACTTCGGTCTTTTCTTTGGTGGCGATGCTCCGTTCAAAACCGGTGATCGTGTCGCCTTCGATCTTCGCTTTGGAGACCCAGCCTTTGGTGTCGTCGCCATTGCAGGTGACAAACACGGCGTCGGCCGTGGCGGCCAGACCGTAGAAGTTGCCTTCGCCTTTGATATCGCCGTCGGCGGCCAGGGTGAAACTGGCTTTCATGGCGTCGGCTTTGATCGCATCCTTGCCGGCGTCCGGCACGGTGTAAACGCGGAGCATTTCTTCCCCGTCGGGCAGTCCGCCGCCGCCTACCACCAGCGTGGTTTTGTTCAGGAAGTGCAGACCCAGCGGGCCGATGTCGTACATCGGACCCTTGCCGTAAACGTCTTTGGGGAAATCGACAATCACGTCTTCTGCTTTGCCGTCGACAACGCGGATGATCTTGCCATTGCCGCTGTCGGAAACAAACACATGGCCTGTCTCCGGCTGAATCGCAACGGCGGTCGGGTTGTTCAGGTTGTCAAGGACCGTGGTGGTGGTCGGTTCGTCGGCCGCGAAAGCGGACGCCGCGACGCCAAACGCGGTAAGAAGCGTGAGCATCGTAGCCAGGCTTTTCATCGGTTCAATCTCCAGGGGGTTTCGTAATCCATTCATATCGAAGACGCCCCCAACAAAGGGAATCGCGTCTTGTTGCATCTAATCCAGCTGCCCATCGGGCCAGAAGCTGCTTATTCGGGAAGCTGCTTATTCGGGAAGCTTGGGCGCCTTGATATCCGGGTAGCTCTCGCTGCTCAAACCTTCCTTCAAAAAGGTGATCAGGTCGGACTTTTCCTCGGGCGTCAGTTTGAGTTTGAAGATTTCTTCATCCAGTTGATCGTTTGCTTCGCCGCCCTGGTCGTAGTAGTCGATGACTTCTTCCAGGGTGGCCAGGCTGCCGTCGTGCATATAGGGCGCTGTGCGGGCAATCTCTCGCAGCGTCGGAGTTTTGAAGGAGCCGCGATCGCCGTTGAGTTCCGTTTGAGCAAATCGGCCCCAGTCGGGCGATTCGTTCTTGATACCGACGCCAATATTGTGGAACGCATGGTCCGAGAAATTGTGGCCGGAATGGCAAGCGCTGCAATTTCCCTTGTTGAAAAAAACGTTCATGCCGCGCTGGGCCGCTTCCGACAGGGCCGTTTTGTCGCCCGCTTTGAAGCGATCATAAGGGGCGTCGCCCGAAAGCACGGTCCGCTCAAAGGAGGCGATCGCCTGGGCGATTGCTTCCGGAGTGGCGTCGGTCCCGAACACTGCCTGGAACTGTTTCTTGTAGCCTGGAATGCCGTTGAGCTTGGGAATCAGCTTGTCCAGCGGCATCGCCATTTCGATCGGATTTTCGATCGGCCCCAGAGCCTGGCCTTCCAGCTGCCTGGCTCGGCCATCCCAGAATTGAAAGTAGGAATAGGCCGAATTCACAATCGTCGGAGCGCTGCGTCCCCCTTGTTGAGCATCCACGCCCGTCGCAAAGCGATCGCCATTGGACCAGCCTTTGGCGGGATCGTGGCACGAGGCGCAGCTGACGGTGTTATCGCTCGACAGCCGTGGGTCAAAATAAAGCTGTTTTCCCAGCTCGACTTTGCCCACCGTCAGAGGATTGTCGGCAGGGATTCGCAGCGGCCGCAGGCCTGCCGGAATCTTCAAATCGAAAGGCTCATCAGCGAACACAAAACCGGTAAAAGTGAAACCGGCCAGCGCCGCGAAAATCAACAGGGCGCGCATGATGGGATGTCTCAAGGGGTAAGGCAGGGAAGTAATTCATAAAAAGGATGATAGGGGAGTCCATTCGACCCGCCCATTGTTGCGCGCGACGGCGCGCCAGGCAAGATGGTGCGGCCAGACTTGCCATAATCGCCCCCCCGGAGCATGCCCCGAGGGACCGCCCGACTGGACTCCGCCACAGCTGCTTCGCAGGGCGCCCTTCTTTAGACAGAAAAAGGCATCTGATATACTTCGACCCAGGTGCGAAGCATCAGCGACAGGCCGCAGCCTGCCTGGGCGGAGCGCGCCGGTTGATCTCTGCCGCAGGGGTGCGAAAGCGATTCGCGCCGCCGGGCCATTTTCATTTTGTGACGGGAGCCGTATTGATGACTGCGACAATGGTGCGACAGGGCAAAGTTCGTGACATTTATGACCTGGGCGATACCCTGCTGCTGACCGCCAGCGACCGGATCAGCGCTTTCGACTACGTCCTGCCGAACGAAATACCGGACAAGGGCCGCGTCCTCACGCAGATCAGCCGCTTCTGGTTCGACCGCCTGGAAACGCCCCATCACCTGCTTTCGACAGAACCGACCGTCGACCAGCTTCCCGCCGGCGGCGATCCCGCCTGGTTCGCCGGCCGTAGCATGGTGGTGAAAAAGTGCGAAGTGGCGCCCGTTGAGTGCGTCGTCCGCGGCTACCTGGTCGGCTCAGGCTGGAAAGAATATCAAAAGACGCAAAGCGTCTGCGGCGTGAAACTGCCAGCCGGACTGCAGAACGGCTCCCAGCTGGAAGAGCCCATCTTTACCCCGGCGACCAAAGTCGAATCGGGCCACGACGAGAACATCCCCTTCGAAACGATGGCCGAGATCCTCGGAGCCGACCATGCGGCCCATCTCCGCGACCAGAGCATGGAGATCTACCTGCAGGGCGCCGAATACGCCCGACAGAAAGGGATCATCATCGCCGACACCAAGTTTGAATGGGGCCGTTACAACGACGCCTGGATTCTGATCGACGAGGTGCTCACCCCGGACAGTTCCCGTTTCTGGCCCGCCGACCAGTACGAAGCCGGCAAGAACCAGCCGTCCTTCGACAAGCAGATTGTCCGCGACTACCTGGAAACGACCAGCTGGGACAAAAACAGCGCTCCGCCCGAACTGCCCGCCGAGATCATCAGCAAAACCCGCGGCAAGTACATCGAAGCGTTCGAACTGCTCACCGGCGAATCCTTCCCCTGGAAGTAACCCCGACCGGCGTAATAAAAGAAACCGCAGGGCCGCATCACCTCCGGCGGCCCTGCGCCTCAACTTCCCGCCTTGAAACTCCGTATTCTCTGCGTTTCTCCGCGGTGAATCCTTCTTCCTCTTTGCGATTCCCGCCTACCGCTCGTCCCTCTTCTTCAGCCGGGCCGTTTCCACCGCCGGCAAATCCCGGGCGACCAGCACCAGTTTCTCCTCCTTCAGAAACCGGTTCGCTTCCGCAATCACCACGGCGTCGGCCGGCAGCTGTTTCCGCACGCGCTCGTAGTCGGCCTGATGCATGATGACGACCGGATCCTCGCTCGCACGCATGCGTTCAATCGCTTCGTCCAGTTTCCCGGCGTCAAAGTGCGGGATCGGATGGCCCGTATAATAGACCCAGCTGGGCTCCAGCGTGCCGTAAGCCATGAACTGTCCCTGCCGGGACCTGGCCATGTCGACCAGTTGCTGCGGGCTTCGATGCCGGTCGACTTCGGGCAGTCCCAGACTAAAGACCAGCAGCACCAGCAGCGGAGCCGCCAGCGCTAACGCCCCTGCGCCCAGGCGCGGCAAACCGCGTTCAAAACAGACGATCGCCCCGATCCCCGCCAGCAGCGGAACCAGGCCGAACAGCGCCATCCATTGCGACCCCGGCATGAACTGGCCAAAGGCCACCGTCCCGCCCAGCAAAAAGATCGCTCCCACCGCAGTCAACGACCCGAGCGCCACACGGCGCCAGGCCAGATCGGTCGCCAGCCCCTGGCTCAATCGGTACACATAACACCCCGCCAGCAGCGCCAGCCCTGGGTAACACGGAGTGACATAACTTGGCAGCTTGGTCGCGGCCAGCGAGAACGCCCCGACAAAAACGCCCACCCAGCAGACGGCCAGCAGATAGCCCCGCCGCCACGGATCTTCGTTCGCCTGCAGCCTTCGCACCAGATCGATCAGCAGCGGCGCGGCAAACACCGACCAGGGAAAAAATCCAGCCAGGATCACGATCGGATAATACAAGAACGGCCCCTCGTGACCTTCCATCGCCGACGTCGCCCTGCCGATATTCTCATCGAAGAAAAACTTCTCCAGAAACTCGCCGTTGGTTCGCAACCCCACCCAGATAAACCAGGGCGCCGCGATCACCAGCACCGTCAGCAAGGCCGTCGCCGGCCGCATGGCGGCGCACGTTTTCAGAAAGTGCAGCGGAGCAAACGGCCGCAACCAGGCCAGCCGCTGCGTCTGCCCCGCAACCGCCAGCCCCAGCACCAGCAGCGATCCGACCGCCACGACCGCCTTCATGCCGGCCAGCGCTTCCAGTCCCAGCGCCACGCCGATCAACAGGCAGGCCGCCAGTCCAATCCGCCAGCCCGCAACGGGCGCCGCCGAGGACGCCTTCTCCTCCTCCTTCGCCGCCGATTGCGGTAAACGGACGATCAACAAGAACATGCCGATGATGGCCGTCGGCAGCACCAGGCCGACCGGGCCTTTGGCCAGAACCGCCAGCCCCATCGCCCCATAGATCATCAAAGCGGCCCACCACGACGCCGGAAAGCCTTCCGCCGGATGTCGCATTTCCGCCGGCTCCAGATCCCCCAAGGCGTCGCGCACCCGGGGCTTCCAGGCCGTCATCACAAAGGCAGCCAGTGCGAGCGTGCTAAAAAAGATCAGCGGAGCATCCGGCGTCGCCGCATGTCCAGCCACATTCAACATCAGCGTGGTCGCCAGAATCAAACCCGCCCAGAAAGCCGCCTGGGCGTTAAACAGACGCAGGGCGATCAGGTACGTCAAACCGACCGTCCCCCAGCAAAGCGCGGCCGACCAGAACCTGGCGGCGAACTCTCCCTGTCCAAAAACGGCATAGGCAGACATCATCAACCAGTAAGTCAGCACCGGCTTGGCGGTGCGCAGCTCGGCGTTGAACATGGGCGTGACCCAGTCGCCCCGTTCCAGCATTTCCCGCGCACAGCCCGCGTTGCGTGGTTCATCCTGATCCCACAGCCGCGGCCCGCCCAGATTGGTGAACAGCACGACCGCCGCCGTCAGCATGACTACGGCGAAACCCCACGGCATCGATTTCATCGACCGCCACTCCCCAAAAACGTCGGTTGCAGAACAAGCGTCGAGAAGTCTAGAAAGCGTCGACCAATGCAGCAATGGCAATCCCCGCCCAGCCCCGTCCCCAACGAACCGCATGTCGCCAGGAGACAAATTCCCAACAGAAGCGAGAAAATGGCCGATCCCCTATTCAACGAAAGAGTCAAAGCGACTAAGATCACGCAAATCATCAAACATCGGGGTGTAGCTCAGCCTGGCTAGAGCGCTACGTTCGGGACGTAGAGGTCGTAGGTTCGAATCCTATCACCCCGACTTTGTAAAGCCTTGCAGGTCAATGACTTGCGAGGCTTTATTTATTGGCTGGTTGTGGCAAGCGCTGGAGCGATTGGCAAGCGCAAAGTTGCAGCTGTTGAGAGATTTTCACGATCTCGCCGTTCTGCCGACCGTCTGTTGCTGTATGTAAATGATCGGAACAGGCTTGGTGATCCTGCTTCGTCGAGGCGAATATTTAGCCTCTCTAACGCCCTGAACGCCAGTCTTCAGGGCCCCTTGTTCCAGGAATGGGACCAGAATCGCAGCGGAGGGAACTAAGGCTCGCCCGTTTCACGTTGTGTCGGCCGGATCGGAGATTCTACTCGGGTTGCGAGCAAAACCGCGCATCGATGCTGGAGACGACCACCGTATCAGCGACCGGTGAGGGAGCCTGCCAACGGGTCTGATCGGATACCGTCGATGCCCCTGCCTTGGCATGCTTCTTCTGTCGGCGGCGCAAGGAGCGCTCACTGGTGCTTTGGCGACCGTCCAGGTTTCCTCATGGGGCAGACGCTCAGCAGCTCGGCATCATTGACTTGGAAGGGGATGTACAGCTGCCATGAATCCAAGGCAAGGAATGCTCTTCCTGTCCTGTTCTGGGAAACAGGTCTTTGCTGCTAAATCTCGAAAACAGCCTGGTTGACTACGCACATAGTCTTTGTGTATCGTGTGACTACGACGGTAGGCAACCTTACGTTTTGGACAGGGCGCAGAATCATGACCGCTTCCTCCAACCCACTCGGATCGACTGAGATCGAAGTGCTTCGTTACCTCGGCGACAATTCTGCGTGTACCGTGGGCGAAGTCGCCGACTATTTCGCGCAGACCTCCGGACAAGCCCGTACGACGATTCTCACGATCATGGAACGCCTGCGAAAGAAGGGGCACCTTTCGCGGAAGAAGGTGGGCGGTGTTTATCGCTATTCGCCCAAAGTCGCCAAGAACGACTTACTCCAGCGGTTGGTGAAGACGTTCGTGGAAACGACGCTGGGCGGCTCAGTCTCGCCCGTTGTGGCTTATCTTTCGGAGGATGGTCCGGTTTCCGATGAAGACCTGGATCAGTTGAAAAAGCTCGTTCGCGATCTCGAAAGCCGCCGCGAGGAGGAAACACCGTGATTCATCTGAACGATCTCCTAGAGGTCTGGGGAGCCGCAATGGTGCGAGCCAGTTGGCAGGCGGGACTCCTGGCGCTGGTCGTGTGGGGAGTCTGCCGAATTTTACCGTCGATCCCGGCCCGCTTTCAGGCGTGGCTGTGGCGGTTGGCGGTGCTGAAATTCCTCGTCGCCGTGGTCTGGTATTTGCCCGTGGAGCTTCCTGTGTTGCCGTCTCTGCCCGCAGCGGCGGAAGCGAGCGTTCTCGTCTCCCGTGCGGACTCAACCCTTAGCGAAGCGCCGACAGAACCGTCGTTGGGTCTGGCAACAACCCCCAGTCACTCAGTTCCCTGCGCGGCGATTCTTCTAATCGCTTGGGTCGTCGGAGTCGGATGGGGCGCTGCGCACATCGCACGGGCCTGCCGATCCGCTTCACGCCTGCGGAAATCAAGCCGCATTTGCGATGACTCCCTGCTGCGGGACGCGACAGGACGTGTGGCACGGACGCTCGGACTGCGAAGGCAACCCGCTTTGCTGGAGGCCGCCGGCCAGGGAAGTCCGCTGCTGCTGGGCATCTTGCACCCTGCCGTCATCGTACCCGCGACGACGCTGCGGCGACTTGACTCGTCCGAACGAGAGCTGGTCATCGGGCATGAGCTGGCCCATTTCCGTCATAGCGATGTATTCTGGGGGCTGTTCGCGGCTGGCGTTCGGACGCTGTTCTTTTTTCATCCCGCTGCCTGGCTGTGTGAACGGAAACTTCGGCTGGCGCAGGAGGTCGCTGCGGACGAACTTGCCATGTCCCTGCGCGGCGACACGCCTGCCGCTTACGCCCAGCAGCTCTTGCAGATTGTGTTGAAGATTGGCTCCCAGGAAACGAATCCCGCGAAATCAATCGCCGTCGCGGGCTCCCACGAATCACTCAAAGAAAGGTTTGCCGCCATGCGTCACGTCGTTACGTCATCTGGTCGCCTGCGGATTGCGCTCGCCCTGTTCTCGCTTGCCGTTGGGGGAATCGGAATGATCCCCTGGGCGCTCGTTGCCGCCGAGTCGCCGCCGGCATCTGCCGTCGAAGCAGCGCCCGTGTCGAACGCACGGGAAGCTGCATCTACCGACGAACAACCGGCCAAAACTCTGACACAAGGTAGAGGGAAGTTCGTTTCGTTCAAGAACGGAACGCTCACCCTGGATGGTCCATCCGGTCGGCTGGTCTGGAAAGAGATCGACGCAAGCACCAAAGCCTATCTCGGCATGGGAGAGAGCAGCGACAAAGATCGCGGCTATCGGCCCGTCGAGACTTTGGATGCCTTGAGCAAGGTCAAGGCAGGAACGCAAATCTATGTCGGAACCTGGTTCGGCTACGAGAAACGGCACGGCGTTTTTATTGACGACGTTCCCGGCAAGGCGATAGGGACGTTCGTGTCCTTCAAGAATGGATCGCTCTCGCTGCTCGCCCAAGACCGGCCGGCCGGCAGCTTCACAAAGAAGTACGGGAATAGCCTCTTCATTCGGAATCTCCCGGCAGGCATTTCCGTCGAAGAGAGCGTTGATGGCGGCGATTTTGAGCGGATCGGCATCGTCAAAGAGGTGCTCGCCGATGTCGCCGAGGGGACTTTAGTGACGGTCCACTTCCTGGGCGAGGGGAATGTCACGCTGATCCAGATCGGTGTTCCCAGGCAGTAGTCGCACTCACGTGCTTGTTGATGAAGCAGAGAGGATCGCCATGAAAGAGCTGCTTGTGCGGAACGGTGCGTGGACCCTGATCGGCCTTTGCAGTTTGCTGCTGCCTGGCGAAGCGTGCGCCGACGATCCGGTTGTTTTTCAGGCGCGCTCGATACGCAGTGGGGCCTGGTCCGATGTCGGCGTCTGGGAACAGGGTCGGCTGCCCCAGGCGGGAGACCGAGTGCAAGTCCGTATTGGGCACACCGTCGTTTACGACGTGCAGTCGGGCGTAGCCCTGAGATTTGTCCATGTCGCCGGCACGCTGACCTTCTCCCGCGAGAAGTCAACGCTATTGGATGTGGGACTTCTCAAGGTCGAACCGGGCGAAGCCACAACCGAAAACGGCTTTGACTGCCATGCTCCCGTGCGGGATGTGCCGGAGGGGACGCCCCGTCCGGCTCTGGAAATCGGTACGCCTGCCGCGCCGATTCCCGCAGGCGTCACCGCCACCATCCGGCTGCGACATCATCCAGGAATGGCCGCGGAAAGTCTGCCTGCGATCGTCTGCTGCGGCGGACGCTGGGACATTCATGGCGCACCGCTCCAGCGGACATGGCTCAAACTCGCGACTCCGGCATTGGCAGGTGATCGCATGCTGACGCTGGAACAGCCGGTGAATGACTGGCGGGTCGGCGACCGGATCATCATCACCACCGACCAGTCGCAAGGGCCAGGTCCCTACGCGACCTTCCGGCAGAAAGGCGGTCGCCCCAAGCCGGTCGGGACGGAAGAACGCTTTATTGCCAGCGTGGACGGTCCGCGAATCACCCTCGATCGCCCGCTGGAGAAATCCCATCAGGGCCCCGGCGAAATGCGGTGCGAAGCGGCCAACTTGTCGCGCAACGTGATCGTCGAATCCGCCGAGCCCAACGGAGTGCGTGGGCATACGATGTATCATCACGGTTCATCCGGTGGAATCAGCTATGCTGAGTTTCGGCATCTGGGCAAAGAAGGGGTATTAGGACGCTACGCCATCCACTTTCATCTGGTGCACGACACCATGCGCGGCAGCGGCGTATTGGGGGCCAGCATCTGGGATTCGCACAACCGCTGGATCACCGTTCACGGCACGGATCATCTTCTGGTGCGGGACTGCGTCGGCTATCAATCACTGGGGCACGGGTTCTTTCTCGAAGATGCGACGGAGCAGTGGAACCTCTTTGATCGCAATCTCGCTGTGCAGGCGTTTGTGACGGTCCCGCTACCGGATCAGGTGCTGCCGTTCGACCCGAACGATGGGGCGGGTTTCTGGTGGGCCAACGGTAGAAACACGTTCACGCGAAATATCGCTTGCGAGAACGATCGTTACGGATTTCATTTTCAGATCGCGGAAACACCGGACTTCAACCCAATCTTGAGGTTGCGCCAACCGGATGGTTCGACAGCGTTTCAGGATGTGCGGACGATTCCGTTCTTGCGATTCGAGGACAACGAATCCCACGGAGAAGGATTGTTCGACTTCCGATTTGGCGACGAACAACCGGGCGCGGTCCACGGCGACCGCGAACACCCCTTCATCGTCCGCCAGTTGCGGGCCTGGGAGTCGCATTACGTCATTCGGCCCAACGTCCGTCATTTCCTGCTGGAAGACCTGCGAGTCACCAAGGCTGCTTATGGGATTTACCATCCCGATTACGACCATCATGTCTATCGGGACGTGCGGTTGGAGAACATCAGCGATGAACCTCTCAACGGCGGACATGGTGCATCCGCTTTCCCTAACGGCAACTTCACTTATGACCGTTTGACTCTGGTGAACTGTCGCCTGGACCGGCATCCGCTAGTCCAACTGACGGCCGTTGGTGGACAGCCCGGTGTTACTGGGCACTTTCGAGGCCTGACTTTGAGTGACGCCCGATCGGCAAAGGGGAGCATCGGTTTCGGCGGCGGACCTCGGACACGACGGACCGACAACCCGGTTGCTCATTTCTTTCACGGAATGCCAGCCGCCAACGCGGTCACCCGCGTGGTCAGCACCCGGCTGTCGGAAGAAGACGGAGGCACGGTCCTGTCAGTCGTCGACGGGTGGACGGGAACTGACGCCCGGGCATACAAAACGTCAGACATCGCGTTTCCAGAACTCCTGACGCCGATAGACGATCTTCCCCCTGCGACGTTGATTACTCGGATCGAGCCCATCGGTGATCGTTGGAAAGTATCCGGCGTATCGCACGACAACGGGAACATCCAAGCCATTCTCGTGAACAATCAGGAAGCGACCGTCGTCGCGCGACACGCGGGCGTCTCTGATTGGATGATCATGCTGGAAACGCCAGCCGATCGACGACTTGTGGCATCTACCATCGACGCAGATGGCAACCGCGAGCAGATGCCGCATGAGCGTATCTTGCCTGTCGGCAAGTGACAGCTACAGTTCGTGGAAACGAGCCCGGAAAACAAGCCTCAACGGCTTTCCTTGTTGCCACCAGAACAGCCAAACTGGGCGTGGTCGCGCCTGCGGTCCACTCGATGGGGAGAAGACGATGCGCATCGCATGCCTGATGGCTCAGTAAGAGTACGACCCTCGATTCGACCCATTGCTACATGTCGGCGCGTCTCTAACGGGGCGTTATGATGCGGACAGGCTCAGAGAATGGACGAGGCATCATACGGTCTCGCTGATCACTCCAAGAGCGCATCCAAAAGTTACCCAAAGGCATCGCCATGACCAGTGTGCGCAGTTACCTCGCTCTTTCGCTTCTTGCTGTCCTGACGCAGGCGCCGATGATACTGCCCGCTTCGGCTGCGGACGACAAGACTGCGGCCAGGCCCAATATCGTCTTTATCCTCGCCGACGACCTGGGGTGGGCGGATGTCGCTTTTCACGACGGCAACGCCCCGACGCCCCATCTGGATCGGCTGGCCCGCGAGGGGCTAGAGCTGGGACAGCACTACGTCGCTCCGGTGTGCAGTCCCACGCGAACCGGTTTCCTGACCGGTCGCTGCTGGAGTCGCTTTGGCGTCACGAGTCCTCAGAACACTCGGGCGCTCCCCTGGGACACGGTCACGCTTCCCCGCGCACTCAAGAGTACAGGCTACGCTACGTGTCTGACGGGCAAATGGCATCTTGGCTCGCAGTCGGCGGAGGGGCCGAATCATTTTGGCTTTGACCATTCGTACGGTTCGCTGGCTGGCGGCGTCAGTCCATGGAATCATCGCTACAAGAAAGGTCCGTACAGCGAGACCTGGCATCGCAATGAGAAACTGATCGAAGAATCCGGCCATGTCACCGACCTGATCACGGCGGAAGCGGTCCACTGGATTGAGACTCGCGACTCCGCCCCGTTCTTCCTGTATGTGCCTTTTACCGCGGTTCACTTGCCGCTCAAAGAACCGGAAGAATGGGTAAGCCGTGTCCCCGACACGATTCAAGGAGACGTGCCGCGCCATTACGCCGCCAGCATCATGCACCTGGATGACGCCGTTGGCCAGATTCTGGACGCCCTCGACAGGACCAGGCAGCGCCACAATACGCTCTTCGTCTTCACCAGTGATAATGGCGGCAGTACGGCGGAAAACAACGATCTCAAGTATCCCGACGATCACTGTCCCAACGGCAAGCTGACGGGCAACAACAAACCGCTACGCGGACAGAAAGGCGACATCTACGAAGGCGGCGTGAGGGCGCCGACGATCGTCTCCTGGCCCGGCCGAGCGAAACCGGGCGTCTTCCATCAGCCCGTGCAGATCACAGACTGGATGCCGACGTTCTGCTCGATCGCCGGCTATCAACCGCAGCGAGATTTGAAGTGGGACGGCGTCGACCTCACCGCCGCTTTGGAGACACACTCGCCATTGCCGACACGCCCGCTGTATGCCGTCGCGCCAGGCTGGCGTGCAAGATCGTTGCGGCTGGGCGACTGGAAACTCATCGTACAAGGGCGAGACGCTGCCCAGCGCAGCGAACTATACAACCTCGCTGCGGATCCGTCCGAGTCCAAGAACCTCGCCGAACAAGAGCCAGCTCGCCTGGAGCAACTCCTCGAAAAACTTGAAGCGGCGTCGAAGAGTGACTCGGACGCGGTGGCGAAAGACTCAGACCCAAGAGAAAGCAAGCACTGAACCACGAAAGTATCCGATGACACGCCCTGGCCGCCGCCACGACAATCTCCATCGTGCCGAGTTGGCAAACATCACGATCACAGCTGGGAATCCACGGGAACGAGGGGAAAATAACTTCGGTTTTTGTATAGTGAGCCGAACGCGCTAGCGTCGGGCGGTTCTACTCCTGTGAGCCGAAGTTATTCTTCCCCAGTTCCACGGATGAAAACAAAACCGATGGCCGCCTCGCTGTTAATCGTGTTGGCGACCGTGATCGGAGCGGACGCCGCAGAGCCACTCCGGCTGGCCGGTATTTTTGCGGATCACATGGTGCTGCAACGCGAGCAACCGATTCCTGTCTGGGGCTGGGCGAACAAAGACGCGACCGTGAAGGCGGATTTCGCCGGGCAGAGAGCTGAGACCAAAGCAGCCGCGGACGGTTCCTGGTCCGTCGCGCTCAAGCCGTTGGCAGCGAATAGCAAGGAAGCATCGCTACAAGTTGAGAGCGGTAGCGAGACGGTTGTCATCCGGGACGTCCTGGTCGGCGAAGTCTGGCATGCGAGCGGCCAATCAAACATGGCGATGAATGTGGGGGCAATGGCCAGGGAGCTGAAGAATGTCAATGCCGACATTGCCGCGGCGGACCTGCCGTCTCTCAGATTCTGCCGGATCAATGAACCCGAATCCGCCCAACCTCTGATAGATCTGCCCAACCCGCATCCAAGGCGGCGCCGACGCCTTGCATCAGCTGGTCGATGATCTGGCGCGTATGTTCGCCGCCGGGCTCGGTGACGTGCAAGTACCGCGCGGTGGTCTGCAACGAACTATGGCCCAGCAGCTGCTGCACGCGTCGCAGCCCGACGCCGGCTTCGATCAGGTGCGAGGCATAGCTGTGCCGCAGCGTATGAATCGAGACCGACTTGGCCAGCCCTGACTGATCGACGACCCGCTTCCAGGCGCCCTGCACGCTGGCTTCGGCCATCGGCTTGTCGGCGACGCCGCCTTGGTTGCGGCCGCGTCCCAACGCGGGAAACAACCAGCGCGGGTTACGATGTTCGAGCCAGTAACGGCGCAGCATCGCCAGCAGTTCTTGCGGCAGGAGAATAAAGCGATCCTTGGCGCCTTTGCCGCGATGCACATGCAGCATCATCCGCTGGCTGTCGAGATCGGCGACCTGCAGATGCAGCCCTTCATTGAGCCGCAAGCCGCAAGCGTAGACCGTCCACAAGTAAGCCCGGTTGTGGCGGGTCCGCACGGCGGCGAGCAACTGCCGCACCTCCGGCCGCGACAGCACGTCGGGCAACGTCTTCTGCGGCGGGATGCGAATGTTGAGCAGCGTGGCCCACGCGCGCGGCGCGGTGAAGTGATAAAAGAACTTCACGCTACGTAACCCTTCAGCCTTCTGAAATCGCTCTTGGCTGATTTCGACAAATTCGTTCTGTTTTGGGGATCATGGACGCTTCCCTTTCTAACGACGATGGCCTGGTGGACGCCGCCTTTTTGGAGAAGGTGCTGCGTGGGCGGTTGAGTGAGGCTGAGGCTCGAACGTTTGCTGCGGCCGGGGCCGAGATTATCGCCTTTACCATGCTGGCGCTTACGCAGCGGGTCGCTGGTCAGCAGGCGGCCGGGCCGAACACGCCGTCGGCCGCCGTTCCGCCGTACGCCAAGCCGACCGCTTCGCCCAGGAAAGGTCAGCGGCGACGCGGCGGACAAAAAGGACATCCCGGCGTCACCCGACCGCCGCTTCCTGAGCCGGATCGGCGCCGCGAACTCCAACTCGATTGTTGCCCTGAGTGCCAGGGCAAGCTGCAGCGAACAGGCGACACTCGCACTCGCCGCAGCGAAGACATTCCCGACGGCCTCAAGCCGGTCATTACGGAAGACATCCTGCATCGCGACTATTGCCCGACCTGCAAAAAACGCGTCGAGCCCAAGCCGCCCGACGTCCTGCCGAACTGCACGCTCGGCAATCGCACGCTGGTCCTGTCGGCCGTGCTCCATTACCTGCAGGGACTGACGATCAGCCAGATTGTCGACACCTTCAACTTCCATCTGCGAATGAAGGTCACGCCGGGCGGGCTCATGCAGATGTGGCATCGGCTGGCGACTCTGCTGTTCGCCTGGTACGTGCAGATTCAAGCCGAATGTCTCGACTCGGCCCGGCTCAACGCCGACGAAACCGGCTGGCGAGTGCAAGGCAAGACGCATTGGCTGTGGTGCTTCGCCGGGCCGGATGCGACTTTCTATATGATCGATCGCAGTCGCGGTTCGCCGGCGTTACAAAAGTTTTTTACCAAAGCCTTCGAAGGCGTCCTCATTACCGACTTCTGGTCGCCGTACGATGCGATCGTCTGCGCCGACAAACAGAAGTGCTGGCCGCACCTGCTGCGCGACATGGCGAGCGTCGACGAAAAACACGCCGGTGACAAGGTCTGGCAGTCGTTCGCGCGGCGAGTGATCAGCGTCTATCGCGAAGCGAAGAAACTGCACGCCGCCAAGGCGACAACGGCTGCGGTCGACTACGACATCGCCGCGATGCGATTAGAAAGCCGACTGGCGACCATCGCCGGCGAAGCCTGGAACCACCCCGACGCGGCCCGCCTCGCCAAACGCCTGGCGAAGTACGGCGACCAGCTGCTGACCTTTTTATGGCACGACGACATCCCCTCGGACAACAACCACGGCGAGCGTCAGATTCGTCCGGCGGTGATGATCCGCAAGAACAGTTACGGCAACCACAGCGACCGCGGCATGCTCACCCAATCGGTACTGATGACGATCTTCCGCACCCTCAAACTGCGAAATCAACAACCGCTCGAAACGATCCTCGAAGCCCTCGCGAACTACGCCAAAACCGGAAAAATCCCGCCCCTGCCGCAGAAGGCTGAATAGTTACCACGCCACTAACAGCGACGCGCATCGAGCCGGGAGCAAAACCGCAGTCATTCTTGAAATACAGCAAATACTGCCGCACCTGCTCCTCGCTCAGCCGATCCGGCGGCGTGCGAAAGTGTTCCGCCAACTTCCGCACCGCCCGCAAATACGCCTCCTGGGTGCGTTCGCTCAAGCCCCGCAGCTGCAGGTCTTCCGTCATCCGCCGTCGCAATTCGCTCATGATCAACCTCCTGGAAAAACGCAAAGAAAAACGTCATTCCCAGGATGGCGTACAACCACAGCGAAGGGGTAAAATCAAAACCTGCCGCGCAGCGGCTTCCTTGAACAAAACATTGCACCCGAGTCGCGAAGTCGGGGCGCTTTCAAATGGACAATCACTCGTCGCGACCGGGTGAATGTAGACGTTCTGCTATGCCATGAAAAACTTGATCGACAACGCACTCGATTACTGGGAAGCGTCAAAGTTGAATTGCCATCCAGGCGATGTGCCCTCCGACATGCTAACGGGGGAGACCGAGGACGATTGGAGCTTCTGGAATGCAATAGAGAGCAAAGTGACAACTGACGAGATTCATGATCTCGAAAAGCACCTTGGAGTGACGTTTCCGCCGTCCTACAAAGAACTCCTTCAGCATCGGCATTTTATCGAACTTCAAATTGGTGAGGTGTCCTTTTTCTCCCATCCAAGCTCTGGCTGGCGCGCATCTATTACTGACGCTGTGTTTGGAGGGTACCCACGCGCACTGTTGATAGATAAAGGATACATGCCTTTCGCGAATTACAGCGATTGGGGCCTTTGGTGCTTCGGTCTGAACGAGCCGAACCAGGATGGAGAATTTCCGATTTATCAATGGGACCACGAATGCGCGGAAGATTTCGTTAGGGTCGCAAACGATTTGCAAACCGGTCTTCAAGAGCAATGGGACAATCGTCACTCAGGCGAAGAGTGAGCAGAACAAAAAAATGCACCCGAGTCGCGAAGTCGGGCGTTTTTAAATGGACGATCTCTCGTCGCCGCCGGTTGATTGGTAACGTTCTGGCATCTGGAACCTAATTGATAGACCGCATTGAAATTCACGAACGGCACGGGATGTGGATAGGATTGGTCAACGGCGACATTGCCGGCTGCGCGCGAACTCGCGATGCAGTCGTAGATATACTTGGTGCATTACTGCGCAACGAACTTGACGATGGCACGCATGATGGTATTGAAGCGGTCGGACTCACCATTGACGAATTGGCGCCCAAACGAAGTTCCCCGTCGACAGTTCCCCTACCTTCGTTGATAGACTTTGCAGAAGCGAAATTGCGAGTTGCTGATCAATGGCTTCCGATCAGTGAGCGTCGGGTTAAGACACAAGTCGAAATCGTTGACGATTTGTGCGTTGCATACGAATGGGGCTGGGAGATTCATTGGCGCCCAATCAATCCTGATGATGGTGATCCCCGCTTCGTAAACGAGTATCATTTTCCCTACCTCGCAGACCGTGTTACAGGGACCGTCTGGTTGTCAGGTGGGACAAGAGGCATTCGTCGTGGCATAATCGAATTGCTCCAGAAACGTCCCGATGAATTGCGCGGACCCTATCCACCTGGTAAGCAGGGATGGCTCACTGTGATTGATGAATTCGAGAAGGCTGGGGCGTTCGAGCCCCAAAATAAGTAGCCAGAACAAAGGGTTGGACGCGGAGGCCTCGAAAGCGTCTTTTGAAATGGTTGATCTTTCGCTCGGCCCCGGTCAAACCAGACGTTCTGCCTGTTGAATTTCCACGATGACTCAACGCGTCAAGTGTGCCGAATGCGACAACATGATCCTTCCGCAAACCGCTGCGGACAACGATGGGTTGTGCGCGCAATGCGTCAAGATTTCGCCTGAATTACGTGCCGAGAAACGCGAATACGAACGCCAACTTGCTGAAGGGCTTGTCTTCACGCCGAGTCCTGCTGAACGCGCGAATTCAAAGCTGCCACCAGAACTCGCCAATGGTCAATGGCAACTGCAACCTGAATACTACGCTGAACGGAACTTTGAATCGGCAATGGACGCCATCATCGCCGCGAAAACGGAATCGGGCGGCAACGTCTTCCTTGTGACCGATGATGGCGGACAACTGAATCTTGGTTTCACCGATCGCTACGGCGTTTGCGAGTATCAAAATCAAGACACGGGAGACTTTCGATACGCGTACACTAAATCGAATTTGCGTGAACAGGTGCCAGAAGAACTACATGTAGTGCAAGCGTGCCCGTGCTGTGGTGTTGGGATGCTTTGGTATCCGAGCCGATATCACATGCCGCGTGATAGAGCGTTCTCGTTGCTCGAAAACGCGGTTTCTGGTTGCGAGTCGCCCGGCGTGGAGTGGTTGGAAACTGACGACTTCTCGTATACTGAACACGGTCGCGGATGACGGCAGAACAAAGCGATGGACGCGGAGCCGCCGACACCGCGTTTACGAATGGACGATCGACCGCGGCGGCCCGGTCATCGCAGTCGTTACCTGGCTGAAGTGCTTCGTGACTCACCTCCTGCGCAAAGTGAGGGTGGAGATGTCCCAGGAGGAACCGCAGGAAGCCGCGCAGTGGAAGCGTCGGCAACGCATCCTCGGTGAAGTCAAGCACCGTGGACGTTAGCAACTGGCTGTAAGGAGAAATCGGCGGACTCGGCCACGAGTCCGCACGCAATCCGGGATGCGCTGTGACCTGTGGCCAGGTCCTTGACCTTGCCGCCGTTAATCAAGCAGGTTGTCGGACTGGCGGACGTGGTCGGGGGCGACGATCGCTCCGCTGCGGCCGGAGCCGATGCGGCTGGCGGCGATCATGTTGCCGGAGCCAGAGCCGACCCAGCGGATGGCGGATTGCATCTGCTTGTTGGTCCGGCCGTCCAGGATGGTGCAGCCGGTGATAAGCGTGTCGCTGCAGTCTTCCAGGTACGCGCCGTGCGGCGCGCCTTCGAGCAGCTGGGATCCGGACAGGTTCACCCGGCGGCAGCGGATCAGTTCCAGCAAACCTTGCCGGGGGATCGTCTGGGCGGCAGGCGTTTCGGCGTCGGGGCTTTCGGCGTCCTGGACCAGGAGTCCGCTCAGCGTGAGGCCGGTGCAGTCGACCGCCCGGATGCCGGTCGACTGTTTGCTGGTGGTGTAGTCGGGGTTGTGCGTCAGGCAGTTTCCGCCGAACACCACGTTGCCGCAATCTTCCAGCAGGACGTTCCGCACGTGGCCGCTGTAGATATGGTTCCCCTCGATCGTCACGCCCCGGGCGGACGTCATGTGGACATTGATTGCCTGGCTGCCAATCACGTTGCCGGAGATGGACCACATGCCGGTGGTGCGGCTGTGTTCGTCGGGACGGCCGATGAAGCGGATGTTGCATCCGTTGGGGCTGTAGGTCGCCTGGAGGGTGTTGCTGGAGATCGTCCCTTCGCGGACGCTGCCTTTTTCGCCCACATCGATGTAGATTTCGGCGGTCGCTACGTCGTCGGCGCCGGGGACCTTGAAGGTGCGGTTGTTGTTGTATTCGATATCGTTACCGGTGATCTGCAGGTTGCGGATCTCGCTGTTTTCGATCCGTACGCCGCCCAGCCGGTTGTAGCTGATATGGGAGCCGGTGATGTTCGCCTGGTGCAGATTGAGGTTGTCAAAATGCACGCCGATGCCGGTGTTGTGATAGAAGTGGCAATGGCTGATGATCAGGTTGCGGGCCCGTTGGGAGACATGCACGGCCGTGCGCACCTGGCGGATGAGCACGCCGGTGAGGGTCGCCTGCATGACGCCTTCGATCTGCACGCCGTCGGCTTCTTCATGGGCGCCTTGGATCTCGATGCCGTCGAGGGTGGGCATCCGTTCGCGGCGCCATTCGGCGGGACGGAAGCCGGTGGGATCGGCCGTGTTGGAGTGCGTGCCCAGCAGTCGCAGGGCCGGGCCGGGTCCGTTCATAATCAGCTTGGCGACGCCGCCGCTGCCGTTGATCGAGGTGCGGCCGACCTTGGCCAGATCGACCGTGATCGTGCGGGTAATCCGGTACTCGCCGCGGGGAAAGGTAATCACGCCGTCGCCGTCGGCAATCGCGTGTTCAATCGCATCGGAATCATCGGCCTGGCCGTCGCCAACCGCGCCAAAATCACGTACGTCACTCATGGTTAAAAAGCTCCAGTGCGGCTCGTTGCAGAAGGGCCCTATCGTACCATGGAGCCGCGGCGGAGGCTTGGGTTTCTCTGTGCGGAATGTGCAGAGGCGGGACGCGGTCTTGCGCAGGGAAAGGCGGCCGGCCTGGCGTTTAACGAAGCCACTGCTGGACGATCTCCAGAACTTCTTCCCCTTCGAGCGTTTCGTGGGCGAGCAGGCTGTCGGCGATGGCGGCCAGGGCGGACCAGTTGGGCTCCTGGTCGAGCAGGCGGTAGACCTTGATGCTGGTCTGTTCCAGCAGGGCCAGACGTTTCTTTTCGTCGGCGATCAGCGGGGCGGCCGCTTCCCAGGCGGAGCGCCAGTCGGCGGCCCATTCGGGGACCAGGCCGGGATGGAACGGATCGCCGCTGTAGAGCATTTCGGCGGCGGGCCCGGCGAGCGAGACCAGGATCATTTTCTCCTGGTGCTGCCGGCGACTGAAGGTTCCGGGCGGCCATTCGACGCGGATCTCGGCGTGCCGCTGGGGGCCGTCGTCGCGATCCGGTTCGATTGTCACCATGCCGACCTGGGCGCCGACAAAGATCGCCATAAAGGCGTGGCCCGCTTCGTGATAAGCGGAGATTTCCGTTTCGTCCACGCGAGTCCTGCGGAGGGAGTTGGAGGGGGAGGGGCGGCGATCTGGCCAGGCAATGCCGCCAGGGCAGCTGATACTTGTGTTCCGATCCTACGCGCCGATGTATTTGGCGTACAGGGTGCGGGCTTCGGCGATTTCTTCGGTGCCGCCGATGATGGCCCGGCCGTCGGGGAATACGGTGATCAGGTAATCGTCGATGGCGAACCGCAGCAGGAATTTGTTCCGGCTGACCTTGCCGACGCCTTCGAGCTTGGCGGCCAGGTGTTCCAGCGACAGGGCTTCGCGATCGGGGAAGCTAAGCTGGACGGCGTTTCGCCCACACAGAATGGCGGTCTGGCTGCCGCGGCGGCCTTCCAGCCAGGGGAAGTCACGACCCTGGCAGGCGTCGCAGGCCTGGTTGTTCTGCAGCAGGTCAAGCTTCAGCTGACGGTACTGGTTGGCCCACAGGTCGAAGTACAGCAGCTGGCGGTTCACGGCCTGCCGGTTGCCGGACAGGATTTTGATCGCCTCGGTCGCCTGGATGGAGGCGATCACGTTGATGATGGTCGCCAGGATGCCGGCCGAGTCGCAGGTGGCGGTGGTTCCCGGCGCCGGCGGCTCCGGATGGACGCAGCGCAGGCAGGGCGTTTCGCCCGGCAGGATCGTCATCGACTGGCCGTCGGCCCCGATACAGCCCCCGTAGACCCAGGGCAAGTTGAACTTCAAGGCGGCGTCGTTCAGCAGGAAGCGGGTCTCAAAATTATCGGTGCCGTCGAGCAGCAGGTCGACGCCATCAACCAGCGCGCCGATATTGGTGTGGTCGACATCGGCCACGACCTCTTCGATTTCAATCGCCGAATTAATCTTCCGCAACCGGGCGGCGGCGGCCACTGCTTTGGGCAAACCGGCGGCTACATCGGCTTCGTCGTACAGGACCTGACGCTGCAGGTTGTTCATCTCCAGGAAGTCGCGATCGACGATCCGCAAAAAGCCGACGCCGGCCCGCGCGAGTGTGTTGGCCAGGACGGAACCCAGGGCTCCACAGCCGCAGAGCAGTACGCGACTTTGCTGCAGGCGCTGCTGGCCGTCCTCGCCCAGGGGGCCAAATCGCATCTGGCGGGCATAGCGGGAAAGATCAGAATTGGGGCTGTTCACAACGACCGATCGAGAAACGATGAGAGAAATTAACCCCATCAATTATCGTCGCCCCACGCCTGCAGGCAAGACAGGACCGATCCGGCGCGGCGGCAATTGTGGCATCCGCCTGGCAAGGATGGCAAATCGCGGTGCGCGGGCGTCGATGTTTTCCGTCGCAGGAAATCGCAATTTTGATCTGAGAGAAGATACTTTGAGGCGTTTGAAAACGGCACAAAGAAACGCGTTCCCGAACGCGGGGAAGTCGGCTGGCTGCGCCCCCTCGAATGGCGCTTTTTTGAGCGTTTTCGAGCTTTTTCATGCTGCCGAGTCCCCGAAGACTTGCGTTTCAAACACTTGTTTAATACGATTGTTTGAGGTGAGTTTTCTGACGAGGACGGACGGTATGGCGACACAATCGGACATCGAAACGACCCGGGAGCGGATGCTCCTGGCGGCAGGACCCGTTTTTGCAGAAAAGGGATACCACGGCGCCACCGTTCGCGATCTGTGCAAGGCGGCCGGAGTGAACGTCGCCAGTGTTAACTATCATTTCGGCGACAAGTTAAGGCTGTATATCGAAACGGTGAAATTGGCGCAACGTTCCCGCGCGAAGAACGCCAGCTATCCGGTCTGGTCGGTCGAGACCCCGCCCGAGGAGAAGCTGCGCGGATTTATTGGCACACTGATGGCCCGCATGCTGGCTCCCAGCGACCAGCCCTGGCAATCCCGCCTGATGATGCGCGAGATTCTGCAGCCGACGGAAGCGTGCCGGGAACTGGTAGCGGAGCAGTTCCGTCCCCAGTTTGAGGCGCTGCTGGCGATCCTGCGCGAGCTGGCTCCCGCAGGGACGCCGCTGCGTGCGTTGCGGCAGATGGGCTTCAGCGTGGTCGGCCAGTGCCTGCACTACCGGTTTGCTGGCGAAGTCGTTTCCTTGCTGACGCCGCCGCGGGAGTATCAAAAGTATTACGGGGTGGACGCCCTGGCTGATCAAATTACGCAATTCAGTTTACGCGCCGTACGCACCTGGTCCGCTGCCGACGAGAACGGCCAGGCCTGCGATGCGGCGCCCTCTTCGGAGACCCTGGCATGAGAGAACGTTCGTCGATTCTCAACGAAGCGTTGCGCATCCTGCTCCCGCTGATTCTGCTTGGCGCGGGGGTGCTGGGCTTTATGTTTCTCTTGTCAATGCGGGCTCAAAGCACCGAACAGGCGCCGGCGCAGCTGCCTCCTTTGGTTTCCACGGCGGTCCTCACGCCGCACACGGGCGTGCTTGATATCGACCTGGGCGGCGAAGTTTCCCCTTTCCGGGAGGTGGTGCTGGCGACCGAAGTGGCCGGCAAGGTCATCCTCAAAACGGAACTTTGCGAAGCGGGCGTTTATGTCGAAGCGGGCGAACTGCTGTGCGAGATCGACTCGTCCGATTACCTGCTGGAAATTGAAAAGCTGAAGATTGAGCTGCAGCAAGCGGCCGATCTGATTACCGAGCTGGCCCGTGAAACAGAGAACGCCCAGAAACTGCAGCCGATCGTCGCTCGCGATGTCGAGCTGCAGCAAGGCGAGGTGCGGCGGCTGGAACGGCTGGGGAACGTGGTCAGTCCCTCCGATGTCGACACGGCCCGTCGGGGGCTGGTGGCGGCGGAGAACTCCTATCAAACGATGCTCAACCAGATCAGCCTGTTGACGGCGCGGAGCTTACGGCTGGAATCGGCCCGTCGGCTGGTTCAAAAGCGGCTGGAACAGGCCCAGCTGGACCTGGATCGGTGCCGGATCACGGCCCCCATTTCCGGCGTGGTGGTGGAGGAGAACGTCGAAGAGAACACCTATGTGCAGAAAGGGGCGTCCATGGTTGCGATCGACGACACCTCGGCGGTCGAAGTCAAAGTCCGGCTGAGGATGGAGGAGCTGAACTGGGTGCTGAAACAGGAAGGCCGCCGTCCTGAGCGGAAGTCAGGCCAATCGTATCAGCTGCCGCAAACTCCGGCCACCATCAGCATGGTTCTCGACGGAGTGACGTACACCTGGCAGGGCGTGCTGACGCGTTTCGACGGCATCGGCCTCGACAAGCAGAACCGCACGATTCCCTGCGTCGTGCTGGTGTCGCAGCCGACGGCTGTACAAAGCGACGTCGACCGCGAGTTCAATCATGGACCCAGCGCCCTGGTGCGCGGCATGTATGTCAATGTGGCGTTGCACACACGGCCGCAGACAACCTTGCTGCGGGCGCCCCAGGTGGCGGTCAAGCCGAACGGCAAAGTGCAGCTGCTGGAAAACGGCGAGGTGCATTTCCGTTCCGTCAACGTGGCGGGACGCGACGGCGACTATCTGCTGCTGGAGCCGACCGACGGACTCAAAGCGGGCGATAAAGTGATTGTGACGCCGCTGTCGAATGTCCACGATGGGCTTGTCGTGCGGGAGGCGCTATGAGGTCGTTGATCCGCTGGGCCGTAGGAAACGGACCCGGCATGAACCTGCTGATGTTCGCCGTGCTGGTGGTCGGCGCGCTCGGCATGTACATGATGCGCCGGGAAGTGTTCCCCGAGTTTGAACTGGAGATTGTGCTCGTCACGGTCGTTTACCCGGGCGCCAGTCCCGAAGAAGTCGAACAGGGGATCTGCCAGAAACTGGAAGAATCGGTCAGGGCGATCGATGGCATCAAAAAGCAGACGGCCGTCGCCCGCGAAGGCTCCGGCTTTATCATTCTAGAGATTGACCCTAGCGTTCCTGACGTTGACAAAATCCTGAACGAGGTCCGTTCCGAGGTCGAACGCATCCCCAACTTCCCGCCGGAGCTGGCGGAGGATCCCAGTATCCAACAGGTCACCTTTCGCAGCTCGGCCATCAAGGTCGGTCTGCTGGGGCCGTCGACGCCGTTGCCCGACGATCCGGCCCGCCGCAAGGAAGCGATCCGCAACCGCGAATGGGAATTGCGAGCCGAAGCGGAACGCCTGCGCGAAGGTCTGCTGGCGCTGGACCACGTTTCCCAGGCGGAAATCGCTTCGCCCAAGGCGTTCCAGATTGATATTGAAATCTCCGAAGACGACCTGCGCAAGTATGGCCTGGGCTTATCCGATATTGCCCGGCTGGTCCGCCGTGAGAATATTGAAATGCCGGGCGGCAACCTGCGCAGTGAAGGGGAAGAGCTGCTTCTTCGCGGCAAAAACAAACGTTTGACCGGGTCTGAAATTGGCCAGATCCAGGTGCTCTCCGGCAGCGGCGGTTCCGACGCCCTGACGCTGGGCGAACTGGCCGTGGTGCGCGACGGATTTGAAGACGTCGCTTCGCTGCACCAGATCGACGGCCGCGACGGCCTGGTGATCTCGATCGACCGCACCGCCGATGAAGACTTGTTCAAATTGACCGACGACGTAAAAGAGTTTGTCGCCAGCGCCGTGGCGCCGCCCGGTTATGAACTGCGTATCTGGAATGACCAGTCGATCGATGTCCGCGACCGGATGGATATGCTCATCCGCAACGGCGTGACCGGTCTGATCCTGGTGTTCCTGGTGCTGACTGTTTTTCTCGATGTGAAGCTGGCGTTCTGGGTCGCCTTTGGGATTCCCGTTTCCATGCTGGGATCGGGGGCGCTGCTTTTTTATACCGGTCAAACGCTCAACATGCTGTCGATGTTCGCCTTTTTAATGGCGCTGGGCATTGTGGTCGATGATGCGATTGTGATCGGCGAGAATATTTACCGGCACCGGGAGATGGGGAAGAACCATCTCAAGGCGTCGATCGACGGCGCGTGCGAAGTGTTGCCCTCGGTGATGGCTTCCGTCACGACCACGGTGATCGCCCATTTGCCGCTGATGTTTGTCTCCGGCGTGATGGGGAAATTCATCGCGGTGATGCCAGCGGCCATTATCGCCATGCTGCTGATTTCGCTGGCGGAAAGCACCTTTGTGTTGCCCTGCCATCTGGCCCATAAGGATAACCTGTTTCTGACGCTGGTCGGCAAGTTTCTGTATCCCGTTCGCTTTCTCCACACGTTGCTGGTCTGGGTCAACAGGATCGCGACGGGCTGGATGGAGAAGTTCATCGAAACGATTTACGCGCCCGTGTTGAGCTGGAGCCTGAAGAACGCCTGGACGGTCGTCGCCGGCTCGCTGGCCCTGATTTTTCTCTCGTTCGGTCTGATTCCTTCGGGCCTCACGCCATGGATCATTTTCCCCAAACTGGATGGCCGCGAGATCGAAGCGGCGGTGACCTTTCCCGACGGTTCGCCCATGGCCCTGACCGACGACGCCACCCGGCGCCTGGAGCAGGTGATTGGCGAGATCGATGAAGAGTACAAGAAAACGCACGACGGCCAGTCGCTGCTGCTGGTCCGTTATCGCAGCGTCGGCGAAATGACGTCGAGCGCCCCGGGCCCTTCCGATTCCCGTTCCGGCGGGCATCTGGGCAAGGTCAGCGTCGAACTGGTTTCTCCTACCGAGCGGGATCTCACCAGCCAGCAACTGACAGAAATGTGGCGTGAACGCTCGCCCCAGATCATTGGCGCCGAGACGGTGCTGTTTGCCGCTCCTGCGATGGGACCCGGCGGCAACGCGGTCGAGTTCAAACTGCTGGCGCCGACGGACCAAAGCGAATACCTGGAAGAAGCGGTGGAGATGTTCAAAACGGCTCTTCGCGAATACCCGGGCAATGGCGTGGTCGATGTCGACGACGACTCCCGTCCCGGCAAGACCGAGCTGCAGTTCACGCTGAACGATCGAGCGAATGCGTTAGGCATTTCGCTGGCCGATGTGACGGAAACGGTGCGTGCCGCCTACTACGGCGAGGAAGTGATGCGTCTGCAGCGGGGACGGCACGAAGTCAAACTGATGGTGCGTTACCCGGCCGAGGATCGTCGCTCGCTGGTCGAGCTGCAGAATCTTCGCGTGCGGACCGCCGCAGGGGCCGAGTTGCCGCTGACCGAACTGGCCAACATTACGGTCGATCGCGGGCCGTCTGAAATCAACCGCGTGAACCAGCAGCGGTCGATCACCGTGTCGGCCGATGTCGTCCAGGGAAAGGCGACCGGCTTTGAGGTGGTGCAGTATCTCAAACGGGAGATTGAGCCGCGTCTGTCCAAGGAGTTCCCCGGCGTGCGCGTGCGGTGGGAAGGCCAGGCCGAACAGCAGCAGGAATCGATGAGCAGCCTGGGCATCGGCTTTCTGATCGCCATGTTCGCCATGTATGTGCTGCTGTCGTTTGAGTTCCAGTCGTACCTGCAGCCGCTGCTGATTATTTCGATCATCCCGTTCGGCGCCGTCGGCGCGCTGATTGGGCATCTGGTGATGGGGCTGCCCGTGACGTTGTTCAGCGTGTTTGGTCTGGTCGCGCTGGCCGGCGTGGTGGTGAATGATTCGATCGTGCTGATCGACTTTATCAACGCCAAGCTGGCCGAAGGTCTGCCGCTGAACGAAGCGCTGGTGGAGGCCGGGAAACGCCGTTTCCGGCCGGTGTTTTTGACGTCGCTGACGACGGTCGCCGGCCTGCTGCCGATGCTGACGGAAACTTCGTTCCAGGCCCAGTTGCTGGTGCCGATGGCGACGAGCCTGTGCTTTGGCCTGATGCTGGCGACCGTGATGGTGCTGGTGCAGGGACCGGTGTTTTATTCGATCTACGCCAACGGCGTCGCTCTGTTCGGCTTCACGGTTGAAACAGAGGAGGAAGACACGCCTGCCTCCCCCGACGAAACCGAATTGCCGCCGGCCCGACGCAAAGAAGTCGTGGAAGTCGAGTATCTGGGAGATAGTAAAGGGTAGTTGTTGTTCTTGGTTCTTTGTTGGTGGTTCGGGATCAGGGACGTGCGACGGATGGCTGGCTGATATGGATTGACCGTTGGGAGCAGAGCCGACGCCGGACAGTCGTCTTTGACTTTGTGAAAGAACGCGTACTTTCGCGGAGCGAAAGTCAACTTTGTGCGGCTGCTTTCGTGCAAAACGATGAAACCCTGACGTGAGTTATCTTTCTCGCGATGCTCAGCAAACTTCAGCAGGCTGCCGTGATTGGCGGCCTGTTGGTGTTTCTTGTGCGGTTGGGCGGGCAGCGGCGAAGGATGGGCCCGGTTTTGTGGGGGCGCGGCGGGTAGCTTGAAAGGGCTGGAAAAAAGATCGGAATCCGCCTTTCGCTGTTTGGCGGGAAGCAATAGACTTCCGCCCCCAAGGTGCGGTCTGCTGTGTCGGCGGAGTCGCGCTGGCATGCTTTCGCGATAGTGGGATGGTTTGATATGTCGTTTGCGCCGCCTCGATTGAGCGTTGTTCTGGTCGCCCGCTGCGACTCCGATCTGCTAAAGGCCAGCTGCGACAGCGTTGCTGCCGTGGCCGACGAACTGGTTGTGGTCGACACAGGGGGCGAATCCCCTGCGGTTGCCCTGGCGCAGGCCGCTGGCGCCCTGATTGTGGATCACCCGTGGGACGAAGACTTCTCTGCGGCAAAGAACGCCGGCCTGGCTGCCTGTTCGGGCGACTGGATCTTTTGCCTGGAACCGGGCGAATTGCTGACGCCCGACGATGCAGAGCGTCTGCGGGAATGGAAGGAAGCGGCCGAAGTTGGCGATAAGGCTTACGTGGTCCTGGTGCGGAACGCTCTCGTCGCCGGTTTGCTGGCGGCGGAACAAGCGGCCGAGGTGCGATTAATCCCGCGGCAGGCGGAGGTTCGCTTTGCCCATCGTTCTCGCCCTGCTTTGCACGCCGCGCTGGAAGCAGCCGGGCTGGAAGTGCAGCCGTTGCCGATCGTGCTGTTCCGCGATGAGGTGGAAACGCCTGATCGCCGGAAAAATCGGGCCCAGCAGATCCTGAATCTGGCGGATCTCGAATTGAAATCCCAGGGCCCGGAACCGCGCCTCTTCAACATTCTGGGCGACGCTTTCCAGACACTGGGCGACCTGGAAACCGCCAGCCGGTTCTTTCACCGCAGCATCTCCGAGGCGCCGACCTGTTCGGCCGAACGGCTGGAAGCCTTTTACGGCGTGCTGTCGCTGCTGGATCAAACGGCGCAGCCCCGTTCCGAACTGATCGGCCTGTGCACACAAGCGCTGGAAGCATTTCCGCTGGATATGCAACTGCTCTGTGCGCTGGGCGGATACCTGCAGGCGGAAGGCCACCTGGAGCATGCCGGCCGGGCGTACCGTCTGGCGTTTGAGCATGGCCAGATCAATCCGTATCTGGGGCATCTGGAAAGCCTGCACGAGATTGCCGCCCATTGCCTGGCCGTCGTCCTGCAGTTCTCCAGCCAGGACCTTGAAGCTCAGCGATTTTTGGAGAAGGTTCTGCTGGAAGTCCCCGACAGCCTGCGTCTGCGGCGCCAGTTGCTGGAGTTGCATCTGAAACACGGGCGGCTGGAAGCAGCACTGGAACAGGTGAAATGCCCGGATGTCGTGTGGCCGTCGGAGACGGCCCTGAAGAGCACGGTCCGCGGAGCCTGCCTGGCTCGGCAGAAAGACTGGGCCGGAGCGGCGACGCATCTGGAAGCGGCCTACAACAGCGGCTATCGCGATCCGTTATGCCTGCGGTTCCTGGTGCGAGCGCTGGTGGAAAACGGGCGAAACGCGGCCGCCCATGCGGTGCTGTTAGAGTGGAAGCATCTCGGCTCCATGCCGGCCGCTGCCGCTGATCTGCTGCAGCGACTGCAGGACGGAACGCTCGGTCCCCGTACGACCAAACGGGTCGAAGCCTCGCCGACGGCCAGCGGCTTGAACCCTGCAGGCGAACGGATGGTCCGCATTGACAACGGACAGACCCACGAGCCGACCCGCTCGCCGGGCCAGACGGTAAAACGCCCCGCCAGCGACGAGCCGCGAAAACGATAGTCGGGCAAGGTCGACGCCCGCTGAGTTACAACCAGGAATCAGGGTCCGCTACAGGGAAATCTCGCGGTGACGACGCTTTAGGCGCTGGTGGAGCGTCGTTCTTTGCGGGCGCGTCGTCGCTCGGCTTTAGAGAGCTTCTTGCCGCCGGTTTCGCCTTCGCTATCGTCGTCATCCTCGTTGTTGTCGAGGGCGTCGAGCTGATCGGCAGAAATGGTGGCGGAGTAGGTTGCTTTCCCCGCTGTTTTCTCGGTGGCGTTGGCGGGGGCGGTTTTGGTCTGAGGTCCGTCGACGCGGATTTTTCTTTCTCCGGGATCGGCTTTGCTGTCCGCGGTGGACTTCCGTTTGCTATGGGCCGCATCGATGCGGACGGTGGTTTCTTCGTTTTCCGTTTCGGCCGAATCCTTGCGGCGTTTCCGTCGGACTTTCTTCTGCACCGGACGGGCCGGGACTTTCCCCTGTGCGTCGAGCATGACATAGCGCCCGTACAACAGGACGGTCAAAAGGGCGGCGATGTGGCCCGTCATGGCGGCGGCGCTGCTGGTGATGAGGCTCGCCTGGCCCGTCATGACCAGCCCCAGCTTTGGCGCCGCGCCCAGCGTGACGCCGGCCGACACCGAATACGCGGTAATCATTAACGCCAGGCCGCACATCGCTGCGCGGCTGCGGTAGATCTCCCCGACCAGTCGCAGGGTGACGCCCAGGGCAATCAGCGCACAGGCCAGCAGCGTCCAGGTGGAAGTGTTTTCAGCGACAGCGGCTCCGCTGAAATGGAGCACCAGGCCGCCGATCGTTCGTCGCAGGCCGGCGGCCGTATCGATACTGGCGACCAGGAACACCACGGCCGCACTTAGCCAGACCCGGTAGCGGCCGCGGTAGTCATCATGGCGATGGCGACGGAGCGAAAAAATCAACACGCTCGCGCAGCTGGCCAGAAAGAACGTAATCGAAGAGAACCAGCCGCCAATGTTGGCCGGCGAGTTCAGGTCAAACGCCCGCAGGTTCTCGGCGCCGATCTGTTCCTGCCAGCGATCGAAGAAGACGTAAAGCAGCTCGACGCTCGCTACGCCCAGCGCCAGCAGCGTAATGCCGGCGACAAACGACCAGACGCTGACCGGCAGCAGGTCGGTAACGCGAGCCTGGCGTTCCGGCAAGGCTTCGTCGGGATAGCTTTTGGAGGGCGTCGCTTCGGCAGACGTTTCTTCTTCCGACTGCGCAGCGCGGGACTCCGAGGCGTCCTCCTGGAAAACTCGCCGACGTCGATCTCGGGATCCGGCTTGTCGAAACTGCATCGCTTATTCCGCCTTTGCTACCAAACCTGCCTTGGCACTCTTTTAATCGGCGCCTTGCCCCCCTGAACTCCAGCCCGACCGTTACTGATCGCACCCACTGCCTGGGGAAACGGCGTGATACTGTCAGCAGCGGCAGCGGAGCCGGCGCCAGCATGGCGGGCGTGTGGCGGTGGCGAAATGGTCAGGGTGGAGGCGTCTCGCAGGCGGGACCGTCCGGGGGAAACGGGACGGGACGCATCGCGTATACTGAGGCCGTTTGGCTTTTTCTTTCCTTGGGATGATGGCGAGGCTATGACAGATTCTTTGTTTTCAGTGGCGGGCCAGGTCGTCTGGGTGTCGGGCGGAAGTCGCGGGATCGGCCGCGCTATCGCGGCCGGGTTTGTGAAGCGGGGCGCCCAGGTCATCATCACTTCGCGCGATGCGGACTCGCTGGCAAAGACTGCTGGCGAGCTGCAGGGCGGCAAACCCGTGCAGACCCATGTGTGCGATGTCGCTGCGCCAGAACAGATCCGTGAAACGGCCGCGGCGCTGTGGGAGCAGTACGGGCCGATCGACACGCTGGTCAATGTGGCGGGCGTGAACCGGCGGAAGGCGGCGCTCGACGTGACGGAAGAAGATTTCGACTTTGTCGTCGATATCAATCTCAAAGGCGCCTTTTTACTCTCACAAGAGGTTGGCCGGCGGATGGTCGCACGCCAGTCGGGCGCCCAGATCAACATCGCCTCGTTGAACACGGATCGCCCGCTGAAGAACGTGGCTCCCTATGCGCTCAGCAAGGCCGCGATGGGGCAGATGACGCGCTCGCTGGCGATGGAATGGGGACCGCACCAGGTCCGCGTCAACGGCATTGCGCCGGGCTTTATTCTCACCGACCTGACCGAGAAGCTCTGGTCCGACCCGGCCATGCGGGAGTGGGGGTTGGCGAATACGCCGCAGCGCCGTTTAGGCCTGCCTGAGGATATGGTTGGCGCCGCGATTTTCCTCGCTTCGCCGGCGTCGGCCTTTATGACGGGGCAAACCCTTTATGTCGACGGCGGTTTTACGGCGGGCTGGTCGTGGCCGATACCGGAGTAATCACGGACGATTCCGACTGCTTGCCCGGCGGTCCCATCTCGATGGCGTCCCCGGTAATCTGCAAGGAATCCAGCACCACTGCCGCATCGCTCCCGCGCGAGGTGGAGTTTCGATCGCCCCAGAAACCCGCGCGTACGGTTCGGTCAAATTCCGTCGACTTCGCCACAAACCACTCGCCGGTGAAAACGGCTCCGGTGCGAGAATACTCCCTGAAGACGATTCCCTCGCACGGGCTGCCAAGGAAGTCGCGCGTGATCGGCTCGATGGACGCTTCGGGGAATTCGACGGGGATCTGGCAGGTGATTTCGAACCGATGCTGCTTCGGCGTTTTGCGATCGTTGTTCCGCACCGAAATTTGCGCCAGCTCGTCGTTCCCGCGATAGACACGGATGCCCGTGAAGTTAATCTCGGGAACCGTCTCCTCCTCGACCCGGCAGCCGGGCATAAATTTAAATCGCACGCCGTGCCGCTCATAGAACGAAGCCGTTGCGAAAACCGCATACGTCGACTGGGTTGGCGCGTCCTTGCCGGTCGACAATCCCAGCGGAACGGCGGACGCCCTGTAGACGTCCTTTTCACTTTCGTCATGGGTCGCATTGAGGGAGTCAGAACAGCCCGACTGGCTCAGCGCCAGGAGACCCATTGCCAGCAGGAGAAAGCCGCGTTTTCGCCAGTCGTTGGATTGCACGCTAAATCTTTCGAAAAGGCCGGGAGATGTACGCGAAATCCCTCACACCGCCTGCGACCTGGAGGGACCCATGTAACCCTATTTTAAAGCGAGCCGGACTGTCAAGCGAACGACCCTGGCAAAAAACGGACGTTTTTCCCGAACGGGCCAGGACAGGAATTTGGCCGAATGTCGCACCCTTCCTGGTTGTTTGCGGTCTGCCAGCAGGCGAGAATCGTCGCAAGGATCTACTCGAACTACTCGCAGGAGTTTCGTCAATGCGTGCGGCGGTTGTGCTGGTTGCTCTCGGACTGTTTCTTACCACCGCGCCGATCCAGGCGGGCGATGAAATCTACAAACTGGGCGCTGACTCCCAGCGGCAGGAAGGCGTGCCGCAAGGAACCGTAACCGATCATGTGTGGCGAAGCAAAATCTTCCCCGGCACCATTCGCCGCTACTCGGTCTATGTGCCGGCCCAGTACGACAAGTCCCAGCCGGCCGCGCTGATGGTTTTTCAGGACGGTCACGCCTATCTGAACGAAACGGGCCAGTTCCGGGCGACGGTGGTGATGGACAATCTGATCCACCAGAAAGCGATGCCGGTAACGATCGGCCTGTTTATCGACCCAGGCTATCTGCAGGAGGAACTCCCGGCGGGCCGACGCGGTTGGCAGCCGCGGCCGGAAAATCGCAGCTTTGAATACGACACGCTGTCCGACCAGTACGCCCGATTCTTGCTGGAAGAGATCGTGCCGGAAACAGCCCGCCAGTATTCCATTTCCGCAGATCGCGAGAAGCGGGCGATCTGCGGGATCAGCTCCGGCGGCATTTGCGCCTGGACGGTCGCCTGGGAGCGTCCGGACCAGTTCCACAAAGTGCTGAGCCATGTCGGCAGTTTCACCAACATTCGCGGGGGACACAACTATCCCGCACTGATCCGCAAAACAGAGCGGAAGCCGATCCGCATCTTCCTGCAGGACGGTTCCGGCGATCTTGATAACGCCCACGGCAACTGGCCGCTGGCTAACCAGGAGATGGCGGCCGCGCTCAAGTTCGCCGGCTACGATTACCAGTTTGCGTTTGGCGAAGGAGCCCACAACGGCATCCACGGCGGCGCCATTCTGCCGGCCTCGCTCCGTTGGTTGTGGCGCGACTGGCAGCCCGAGAGCCCGGGCAAAATCGAAGAGAAAAACTAACGTTTGCTGTTTGGCAGGCCGTGATCAAACGGATTACGATAGACGTTGCGCGTCTGCCGGACGGCGTTCACCTTGAAACTTCCCACCCCCTTTCCCGTTGAGGAAACCTTTTCCCATGACGAAACCCCAAAACGCGTCGCGTCGCGACTTTCTGAAAACCTCGGCCGCCGCAGCGGCTGCCGGCAGCGTCGTTTATTTCCCCTGGACCCAGAAGGCGTTCGCCAACGAAGAGAAAAACGATCGTCCCCAGATCGGTTGCATCGGCGTTGGCAGCATGGGCTCCGGCGACGCTCGGGCCCACGCCGGTTTTGGCGATATCGTGGCCGTCTGCGACGTGGATTCCCGCCGCGCGGAAAAAGCAAAAATGGACCCCAAGATCGGCAACGGCAAGGCCGACGCCTACAACGAATATCGCAAGGTGCTCGACCGGAACGATATCGATGTCGTCAGCATCGTCACCCCTGATCACTGGCACGTCCGCATTGCGATTGAAGCGCTCGAGGCGGGCAAGCACGTTTTCTGCCAGAAGCCGCTCACCTTGACGCTGGAAGAAAATCAGCTGATCCGCAACGCTTGCGACAAGCACAAGGACCTGGTCTTCCTGGTCGGCACCCAGCAGCGCAGCGACGGCAATAAGTTCCTGCGTGCGGTGAACATGGTGCAGAAGGGCCTGCTTGGCAAAGTCAGCAAAGTCACCGTCGGCATCAACGGCAGTCCGACCGGCGGTCCCTTCCCGATCGTGGATCCGCCGGCCGAACTGGACTGGAACACCTGGCTCGGCCAGGCGCCCGAGGTGCCCTACCGCGAACGCCGTTGCCATTATGAATTCCGCTGGTGGTACGAGTACTCGGGCGGCAAGTTCACCGACTGGGGCGCCCATCATGTGGATATCGCCACCTGGGCGCTGGGCTACGACAAACCTGGCATGGGGCCGTCGGAGATCGACGGAACCGACGCCAAGCACCCGGTCCCGTATGAGAACGGTTACCCCACGGTCGACGACTGCTACAACACCTCGCACGATTTTGCCATCCATTGCCAGTTCGGCGACACGGAGATGGTGATTGACAGCCGCAGCGACAACGGCATTCTGTTCGACGGAGAAAAAGGCCGCCTGTTCGTGAACCGCGGCAAGATCACCGGCAAGCCGATTGAAGAAGAATGGGACAAGGGCCAGTTTGGTCCCGAAGAACTGTCGGCCCTGTACAAAGGGAAGCCGTTCGAAGGCCATAAAAACAACTTCTATCGCTGCATCCGCGAAGGCGGCCAGACCGTTTCCGACGTGTACACCCACACGCAGGCGATGGCTACCTGCCACCTGGCGGCGATTGCCGCCCGGTTGGGCCGGAAGATCAAATGGGACCCCAAAGGCGAGCAGGTCATTGGCGACGATCAGGCAGCCGCCTTCTTTGCTCGCAAGCCACGGGAAGGCTACGAAGTCCCCCGCGTGTAGTCGGCCCTTTGGCCGGGCCCCCTTTACCGGGGCGCACTCTGCAGGACGAACCTTAGGCGGTTCGTCCTGCCAGCTGGCGTGAGACAACGCGTTTCCCTGCTCGCCAGTTTCTTTCATGACGTCCTGCCGCTGTGGGGGCGTCTTCTGCGCATCTTCTATGCCTCTTCTGCGCGGCGGGAAGCGCTCCTCCCTCTGCGGCCTGGCCTGGCTCCCTGCTGGAAGCCGGCGTTTTCTCTTGCTGTCGGGCAGGCTCGCTTGCCGTTCGCTGGCTGCAGCCAATGCTTGCTGCCAGCAGCGGGACCCCAATCGGCAGGAATCGATCTGTCGGGCAAAGGCGTGTCGTGGTCCTCAAGGCGATGGTCCGCTATGCTGTCCCCTCGGCGCAGCGTCGGCTTCCAGGGAGTCGACGTCATCGCTCATTTTTTGGCGGATGTATCACCCGGCGACGGAAGAAAGTCGCCCCCAGGAACGGATAAGGAACGGACTATCGACGGGCCCTGTCGGCTCGTGCTGAATCATTATGCGCAAACTTAGTAAATACTCCGTAGGAGTCGGCGACCGCTTTGCCCACCAGGCAAAACCCCAGTTACGTGCATTCATGCAGGCTGCCAAAATGGGGGTGGAAGTAACGCCCGTCTGGAACAAGTCGCATCGCGAACATACGACCGTTGGCTCGATGCCGGATTCGACCCGCAGGGCGGCCAGCGCCGCGGTGTCGGCCCTGGGTTTCCAGGGCGCCTGGTTTGTCGACGCCGATCATATCAATCTGCAGACGGTCGACGACTATACGCGGGCCTGCGATTTTTTCACCATCGACGTGGCGGATTCGATCGGCCGGGCCGCCCGCGAGTCCGACGTGGCGGCGTTCGTGAAGCGGCATGCCGATCTGGTGGGGGAAACACGCCTGCCGGGCATGGAGCCGGTGCAGGCCAGCGAGGCGGAGGTCGCCGCGATCGCGGCCCATTACCTGCTGGCCACGCAAAAGGCGGGCGAAGTCTATCGCCGCATCATGCTCCGGAAAGGGGCTGGAAATTTTCTGGTCGAAGTGTCGCTGGACGAAACCAATCAGCCGCAATCGCCGTTTGAACTGCTCGTTATTCTGGCGGCCCTGGCCGACCAGCGGATCCCGCTGCAGACGATTGCCCCCAAGTTTACCGGACGCTTTAATAAGGGGGTCGACTACACGGGCGACGTGGAGCAGTTCGAGCGGGAGTTCAACAACGATCTGGCCGTGCTGGCGCATGCGGTGCAAAGGTACGGTTTTCCGGCCGAACTGAAGCTCAGCGTGCATTCCGGCAGCGACAAGTTTTCTTTGTACGGGCCGATCCGCCGGGCTCTGCAGCGCACTGGCGCCGGGCTGCACCTCAAAACGGCCGGTACGACGTGGCTGGAAGAGATCATCGGTCTGGCCGAAGCCGGCGGACAAGGGCTGAAACTGGCCAAGGAGATTTACCTGCAGGCTTTCCGCCAGCGGGAAGAACTGTGCGCCCCTTACGCCGCCGTGATCGATATCAACACCGCGTTTTTGCCGCTTCCGGAAGATGTTCGCGAGTGGAAATCGTCCGAGTTTCTCGCCGCTTTGCGGCATGATCCCCAGAACCCCAGCTACAACCCCAATTTCCGCCAGTTGCTGCACGTCAGCTATAAAGTCGCTGCCGCACTGGGCAATCGGCTGCACGAAATGCTGGAAGGCTGCGGTGAAACGATCGGCCGGAACGTGACCCAGAACCTGTTCGAGCGGCATATCCGCCGGCTGTTCATCGACTAACAGATCGCCTGTCGGGAGCAAGTCAGCCTGAACTTCCTCATTGTTACGGCCGGAAAAGTCGACAAACTCCCTAGTCGAGAGGAATGCGAATGGCGAGCGAAAAAACCACCGCAATCGTGGTGCGACTGATCGAGTTCAGCGAGTCCAGTCTGGTCACCACCCTGTTTACGCGGGATTTTGGCAAGATCAGCGGGCTGGCCAAGGGCGCCCGACGACCGAAAAGTGCGTTCGAGGGTGCTCTTGACCTGTTAGCCGTTATTCGCATAGTGTTCCTCCACAAATCGTCCGACGTACTCGACCTGCTGACAGAAGCCAAACTGGATCGATCGTTTCGCGCTGCGAGACGGGATCTGAAGCGACTGCATGCTGGCTATTACGTGGCGGAGTTGTTGAATGAATTGACCGATGCCGGCGATCCTCATCCGGAACTGTTCGATGCGGCGGACGAAGCGCTCCGCGAGATCGACGGCGACGGCGAGGTCAATCGCGTGGTGTTCCGTTTTGAGCTGACGGCCTTGGACCTGCTGGGGCATTTGCCTGCTCTTCACGAGTGCGCCGGTTGCGGCGAGGAATTAGAAACCCGGGAACGTTATCCTTTCGGCCAGTTGTCCGGAGGCTTGCTCTGTCCCACATGCCGGTCGCGTCACCGGCAGGTGGCCAGCGTAAGCGCGGCCGTGATCGAGGTGATGCGAACCTTCAGTCATTTAGAGAACGAAAACTGGCGAACCGCGCCGTTGCCGCCCAAGGTCCAGGGCGAACTGCGCGGTCTGATGAACCACTATTTGAATAACCTGGCCGGTAAACGGCTGAAAATGCATGCCTTTCTGCAGGAAGATCGCTCCGCGACCTGAACCGCAGAGGACCGCACGCACCAGAACTTCCTGCGGCCTCTCCGTTAAAAGAGTCGCCCAGCGAAGCCGACAGGAACCGGAACATAAACCGCCGTCTGCGACGAATCCTCGTCGCCGTGGCGAACAAGCGGCCGTTCTGCCGCGTAACGAGAAAAAACAATTTCGAGCATGGGAGATGCAACCGGTTTGACCGGTTCCGCCATGCTCGGTCGCGACGAAAAAGTGCAGAAGGGGAAACGGATGTCTCCGACGCTATCGCCAGGCCGCGCCAACTTGCAAGGCCGTGCGGTCGACCGCAGCCAACAGCCCAACCGGACCGCAAGGCCCGGTCGCTCCAGCCTGTGGCTGCTGGGGTGTTTGGCGCTGGCCCCGCTCTGCGCGGGTTGCCAGACCTTTCGCGATCCCGGCGGCGTGCTGGCGCATCAAAAAGTCAAAGACGAAATGGCGCGCGAACGCGAAGTGCGGCAGGTCGCCTATCTCGACGACGAATACTACGAAGAAGAACGGGAACGTCCGCCCGAACCGCTGTCGCTTGCCAGCTTTGCGCCGGAAAAAGTCTACTCGGGCTGGCGTCGATCCTACATGGAAGCCACTGGCCGGGGACGCAGTCCCGATGCGGCCCGTGGTCTGTACGCCGCGGCGGAGGAAATCTATCGCGGAGCAGCCGACCAGCGGGCCCAGTCCAAAGAAGGAGACAAAGGGGACCGCGGCCGCGCGGAATTTGTCAAAGCGGGCAACGCGTATTTTTCCGCCGCTGAACGCTGGCCCGATTCCGCCCTGGAACAAGACGCCCTGTTCATGGCGGGCGAAAGCTATTTCTTTGCGGACCACTACTACGACGCCAACGCCCAGTATGAAATGGTGATTGAAAAGTATCCCAACTCCAAGCACCTGGATACGATTGAGTCCCGCCGTTTCAAGATCGCCCAGTTCTGGCTGCAGTACAACGAAAAGCGGCCTCAGCCGTTTTACACGTTTAACTTTACCGACGAAACTCGCCCCACGCGCGACATGTTCGGCTCCTCGATACGACTGTACGATAAGATCCGCATCGACGATCCGACCGGCAAGCTGGCCGACGACGCCACCCTGGCCGCGGGCGTCGCCTCCCTGGAATCGGGCGACTTTTACAAAGCCGACAGCTATTTCACCGACCTCCGCGACGCCTTTCCGCGTAGCGAACACCAGTTCATGGCTCATTACCTGGGCGTGCAGGCAAAGATCAAAACGTACGACGGTCCCGCCTATGCGGGCGATTGCCTGGCCGAGGCAGCGAAGCTGGTGCAGAGGATGAAGACGCAGTTTCCCGACGACTTTGAAAAAAGGCGGGAAGAGCTCAACAAAACCGACGCACAAATTCGCTACTTGCGGGCCGAACGTGAGTGGAAAATGGGCCAGTACTACGAGAGGCTGAGCCAGTTTGGCGGGTCGAAGTTTTACTACAAGCTTATCCTACGCGACTTTCCGGGAACGCCTTTCGCTGATCAGGCGAAAGAACGTCTTGCGGCCCTGTCTGACAAACCTGACAAGCCGGAACAAAAAATGGAATGGCTGGTCGATATTCTGCCCAAGTCCGACGAGCAGCGAATCGCTGATCTGAAACCCGACGGGGAAGGCTACCGTCGCTAGGCGGATCGGCCCTGTCCGGCCTGAAGAGTAAACGTCGCCAGGCGATCCACGGGGCCTGGCGATCCACGGGGCTTGGCGTCGTGGACTTTTCGCCTGCCGGCCCTGCTTTCCCGCTGTTGCGAACGAAAGTGCTGCGATGCGATTACCCCTGATGCTCTTCGCGTTGCTGACGTCAGTCCTGGCCGGCTGCGCTGGCTATCAAATCGGCTCCCGGACCATGTTCCGTCCCGATGTTTCGACCGTTCATGTGCCCATTATCCGCGGCGAAGGCTTTCGCCGTTTCATGGGCGAACGTCTGACCGAGGCGGTCGTCAAGCGGGTCGAAACCGTCACGCCCTACAAAGTCGTGAGCGCCGCCGAGGCCGATACGATTCTGGAAATCTCGCTGGCTCCCCTGACCAAACGGGTGTTGGGAGAAACCAGGAACGACGATCCCCGCGACATCGAAATCGATTATCAGGCCCGCTTGAACTGGGTTCGCTGTACGGGCGAGCCGCTGATTCAACCGACCGCGTTCCCCTTCGCCACTTCGCAACTGTTGCTCAGCCAGGGGACGCACTTTGTGCCCGAAGGGGGCCAGTCGATTTCGTCCGCCGAACAGGTCGCCCTGGATCGTCTGGCGGCCCAGATTGTCGAGCAGATGGAGCTCAGCTTCCCGCTTGGCTCCTGACATGTTTCGAAACATGATCTTCTTTCGATCCGCACCATCACGCTGCTTCTTGCGACGGCTGATAATCGCAACATGAATCCATGTCCGGCGGTTGCTCTTTGCCGTTAACGACAACAGCCGCTGTCCGCGAGAAGGGCGGAAGCGGCTGATGTCTGCCTCTTGGTTTAACCTACGGGCCGAAGTAGCCGGGCGGGTGGTAGTAGCCGGGCAGCGGCGGGTAGTAACCGTGCGGTCCCATCGGCATCGGCATCGGCATCGGCATCGGCATGGGCATCGGCATCGGGTAGGCCGGAGGGGCGTAGTAGCCCGGGTGTCCGACCGGGTATCGCGGAATGTAGGGGTTCTGGTGGCTGCAATGAGTCGGGTGAGGGCGAACCTGTCCGTGATCCTGGTCGCGGAGGTCGTCCTGTCCGTGGTCATCGTCCCGGCGATCGTCCTGTCGTTCACGGACATCATCGCGGCGATCGTCTTGGCGGTCGTCGTCACGACCGCGGAAGTCGTCCTGCCGGCGGTCATCATTCCGGTCGCGGATATCGTCGCGGCGATCGTCCTGGCGGTCGCGGAAGTCATCTTGTCGGCGGACATCTTCCCGGTTGCGGATATCATCGCGGCGATCGTCCTGGCGGTCGCGGAAGACGTCCTGTCCGCGGTCGTCGTCTCGGTCGCGGAAGTCGTCCCGGTGATCGTGACTGGCTAACTGGTCGTGGCGATCGGTATCGAATTGCCGTGAGGCAGGACGTTGGTCCCGGAAATCGCGGTCCGAGCGGCCGAAAGACTGGGCGTTGGCCACACCGGCCAGGCTGAGGGCGGGAAGAATCGACAGTGCCAGCAGGGTGATTTTGAAAGATTTCATCGTTTTCACTTTTTCGCAGAGTGTGGAAGTTGTCGCCGTCGCAGAGAGCGGTTGGCGTGATTATTTGCGGCAGGTATCGTCGTGGCCGTTGTTTTTTGGCGGCGGTTGTTGTCATGGCCGTTATGTAGTGATGCCCGAAAGGCGTCCCGGGCGGCCAAACCAAAAAAGAAAATTCTGCGAATGTTCGTCGACGATGCAGGCGTGGGGAAAACAGCCGGCGGCCTGGTGCTTGTCAGCCCCCGCGTTTGTTTCCCATAATGGCGACCGTCACGAATCAACGTGGGTCACTATTTATCATTGCCCTGGGCGGTTGTATTTGCCGGGGCAGCACTGGAAGGAATACGCAGATGGTCATGCAAGTCGCTCCTGGCAAAACAAAAATCGGTTGGATCGGCTCCGGCGTGATGGGATCCAGCATGTGCGGGCACCTGGTCGAGAAAGGCTTCTCCGCCACGGTCTACACCCGCACCAAAGAGAAAGCCCAGGAACTGATCAGCAAAGGGGCAACCTGGGCGGACAGCCCACGGGCGGTCGCCGAACAGAGCGATGTGATCTTCACCATCGTCGGTTTCCCCAGCGACGTCCGCGAAGTCATGCTGGGCGAAAACGGCGCGCTGGCCGGATCAAAAGAAGGGAACATCCTCGTCGACATGACGACCAGCCAGCCGACCCTGGCCGTAGAAATCGCCGAAGCCGCCAAGGCTAAGGGCGTGCATAGCGTCGACGCCCCCGTGTCCGGCGGCGATGTGGGCGCTAAAGAAGCTCGCCTGTCGATCATGATCGGCGGCGAAAAAGAGGTCGTCGACGCGCTCGCTCCCTGCTTTGAAGCGATGGGAAAAACGATCGTTTACCAGGGCGGACCCGGCGCCGGCCAGCACACCAAAATGGTCAACCAGACCCTCATCGCTAGCAACATGATCGGCGTGTGCGAAGCTCTGCTGTACGGTTACAAAGCCGGCCTGGATCTGGAAACGGTCATGCAGTCGGTCGCCTCCGGAGCCGCCGGCAGCTGGTCGCTGTCGAACCTGGCGCCGCGGATCATCGGCAACAACTTTGACCCGGGCTTCTTCGTGGAGCACTTCATCAAAGATATGAGCATCGCCCTCGAAGAGTCCAAGCGGATGGGCCTGTCGTTGCCCGGTCTGGCCCTCAGCCATCAGCTCTACCTGGCCGTGCAGGCCCAGGGCCATGGTCGCGACGGCACCCACGCCCTGCAGCTCGCCCTGGCCTCGCTCGCCGGCTTCGACTGGAAGACGCGCAGCTAATCGCCGACGGTTCACCGCGGTGAACTCTTTGGTTGAAGACGTTCCTCCCCTGTTATCGTTCGGTCCGGGTTAATGGTCCGGGTTAATTACCGGGCCGAACGACGGTAGCTGAATTTGCCGGGCTGGAACAGTTCGGGATGCAGTCGGGCGCCAATGCCGGGCTGCGTGGGCAGTTGCGCCTGGCCCCGTTCGACAATCGGCAAGGGGTCGATCAGCCGTTCATAGAACGTACGGATGTGGGCCCGTACGACTTCTTGAAAGGCGACGTTCGCGGCCGACGCCGCCAGGTGCAGGCCGCTGAGCAGCGTAAACGGCCCGGTGCAGTCGTGGATGGTCACCGGAATATTGTAGCCCTCGGCCAGACGGATCACCCGCATGCTTTCGCTCAGACCGCCGCACCAGGTGGGATCGACCATCACATAGTCGGCGGCTCCCGCCTGCAGCAGTTCCAGAAAGTCCCGCCGGGCCAGCAGCATTTCGCTGGCGGCGATCGGCATGCCGCTTTGCCGGCGGAAGTCGGCCAGCGTGGCGATATTGTCGACGCGAAGCACGTCCTCCAGCCACAGCGGTCGCACTTCGCGGAGCGCTTCGGCCATTCGCAGGGCGGCCGGCAGCTGGAAGAAGGCATGCCCTTCGATGATGATTTCGATCTGCATGCCGACGCGGTCGCGGATCTCGCGCAGCGGCCGCATCCCTTCGTCGATGGCGTCCCACGACAGGTATGTGCCGCCGGTCGCATGCGCAAAGCGGTCGAACGGCCAGAGCTTCATCCCGTAAAAGCCCTCGGCGACCAGTTCCTCCGCCAGATCGCCGGCCGCATGCAGCGACGACCAGTTATCCTGCAGCGGACCCGCCTGGCCCACATCGCCATAACCGGGCCAGCCCGGATGCTTCGCCACGCGGCTTTCGCCCGCTCCATACGTCGGGCCGCCGCACGTGTTATAGACCGGAATCGAAGGCCGCACGGGGCCGCCCAGCAGGCGATAAACGGGCTGGCCGCAGGCCTGACCCAGAATGTCCCACAAAGCGACGTCGATCGCGGACAACGCCCGTAACTCGGCGCCGGGCTGGCCGAACGCGGAGCAGCGGTCGTACAGGAACCGCCAGTGGCTTTCGATCGCCAGGGCGTCGCCGCCCAGCAGTCGCTCGGCCATCCAGTCATGCACCAGCGCGGCGATGGCGTGCGGCGTGTAATAGGTTTCGCCATGACCGATCAGGCCGTCGTCCGTATGAATGCGGAGCAGCAGCAGGTTCGACATGATGTCGTCAGGAATGATGGTTTCCACAGCGACGATTTTGCTCATGAGGGCGTCTTCCCGGACAATTGGATTCACTACACAATCAGAACGACGGTCGCCGTACGCAGCGTGACCCGTCTACCATAACCAGACAAACACCATCCAGAAACAGAACAGCCCCAGCAACCCTGCGTACAGACTGGGACGGGCCCACCACGGAACGTCCCCGGCGAAGGGGCTCTCCCGCAGCGGCGGCAGGGACTCGCGACTGCGGGCCAGCCAGCCCGTATTCTGCACCCGCAGCAAGTCGCCCTGCTGTTGCCAGCCCAGACAAAGCGTGACCGCCAGCATGCCGGCCATGGTGAACAGCAGCGACCAGAGCAGGGCAATCCAGCGATCAAACATCCAGACCGGCACGCCGGTCGCATCCGGCAGCAACTCGAACTTTCCCGCTTCCCGGCAGTACAAAGCAAACACCCCGTACGCCGCGCCGACCCCCAGCCCGATCAAACCGCTGCGGCGATGCACAGGCAATAGCACGCCCATCACGTACACGGTAAACAAAGGCGTGACAAATACGGGGATCAGGGTGGTGAAAGCATCCAGCATGTTCTTCTGCAGCATAATAAACGGCAAGTACAAAAAGCCAAGCTGCAGCACGCCGATCGTGGCGATCCGTCCCACCCGGACATAGTGCTGGTCGTCGCCGCCGGCGTATAACAGCCGGGCGTAAATGTCGCGCGTAAAGACGGCCGAAAGGGCGCTGCCCATGGAGTCAAACGTGCTGACGGCTGCCGAAACGATCGCCGCCACCACGAGCCCTTTCAAGCCGACGCCCAGGAACGTATTGGCCAGCAGTGGATAGATCTGGTCGGCCTGCTCCAGTCCAGCCCCTTCCGGCAAAGCGCGGCCGAACACGCCCAGGAACGTACAGGCCAGCAGGACCGGCAGGCTCAGCGCCACCCCGACGACGGCCGCCATCTTCATATCCCAGAGCGACCGGGCGCCCATCAGCCGCATCGTTTGCGTGTGGTTCACGCTCCAGTAGCCGGCGCCGATAATTGTCCAGGCCAGCACCACAACCAGCGGTCCCAGGTTCATGCTGAAGTCGCCCAGCTGGAACGCATAGGGCGACGAACGTCGCGCGGCGGAGGCGTCGGTATTTGTTCCTTCGCTTGACGTCCCTTCGCTGACGGGAAGATCGACGCCGCCGTCGTAGCTGCTGATATGCAGGAGTCCGGCCAGGTTCGTCGTCTGCCCGGCTGCTGCATTTTCTGCGTCGCGAGCGAGGAGTTTCTCCTCGGCCCCCGACCAGCCGCCGACGGCCGCAGCAACGCTGCAGAAGATGACAGCCCCGCCCACAAAAATGACGATCCCCTGCAGGGCGTCGGTCCAGACGACTGCCTTCAACCCGCCCCAGGCCGTGTAAAAGCCAGAGAAGATCACCAGCCCCACGATCAGCGCCCAGGACAGGGCGGTCGACAGATTGTCGGAGTTGCCAGCCGTTTCGCCCACGACCAGCGATTGCACGGCCGACATGACACTCAGTCCCTGGAGTAGCAGGAACAGGGCGTAAATCATCAGCCCCAGCATAATGGTGCGGTACTGGATCTGAATCAGCGCGCTCAAAATGCGCATGCTCAGGCCGAATCTCGCTTCCAGGTACTCCGCGTTGGTGTAAAAGCCGGCCCGGTAAATGGCCGGCACCACCAGGAAGGCGGCCAGCATGCCGCCGACCCAGCTGCCGATCGCATAGACCGAAAGAATGTGCAGCCCCTCGGCGTACGTTTTGCCTGCTACCGAAACAATGTCGGCGCTATCGACATTGGTGGCGAACATCGACAGGCCAATGCCCCACCAGGGCAACGCCCGGCGCCCCAGGAACCAGTCGCTGCTGCTATGCGTCCCGCGGGCCAGATAAAAGCCGTAGCCAATAATGGCCGCGTTCAGCCCGATCACAATCAGCCAGTCGATCAGGTGCATGGCGTTCTACCGAAGAGGAGGACGAGAAGAGCTTTACCGACGGTCAGTCGTCTTTCACTCGGAACGAGAAACGGTTAACTAACGGAAGTCGACGGTCAGTCGTCTTTTGCTCCGCAAAAACCGACTTTCTGCGTCGGCGGGCTTTCCCAACGACGAAGCAGCATCCGGTCATGATTCCAGCGGCGTCTGGCCCCACGGGGTGGGAATGGTGGGCGGCTGGCGATGCCGATCACGGCGTTCGTCTTTGGGGCGATCCTTGAACCAGGAGACATAGGTCGCCAGCTGCTTCACGGCCTCTTCGTAGACTTGCCGACCTTTTTCGGCCGTCGCCAGTTCCGCCTCGCCCAGCACGCCGGATTCGCTGTAACTGCTGGTCCAGGAAATCACGGTCGCCGGCCCGGCTCCGTACAGGTCGACCCACTGGAACGGACTCTCGTCGGCGTTGAAACTGATCAGGCCGTTCTGGATCTGGTCGTGCCGTACGTTGTCGTCGTCCAGGTACATATACAACGACGTTTCCAGCTCGCCCGCATGGGCGCAACCGCCGGGGAACTTGCTCTCCCGCCAGTTCGGCATGAACGTTTTGTCGACTTCCAGCAAACGCCACCAGGCGACCAGCACGCTCTCGGCGTCGGTTTCCAGGCAGCCGCGGCGGGCCACCAGATCCAGGTTCGGCATGTTGGATCCATGGCCGTTGAGCAGGATGATTTTTTTGAAACCGTGGTAGGCCAGCGACTTCACAATGTCGAGCACATGATGCATGAAGTGCTCGAAGTCGTTGTTGATGGTGCCGGGAAAATCCATCACGTGGCCCGTATAGCCGTAAGCCACGACCGGCAGCACCAGAACTTTTTCCGGGATCGCTTTGCCGACGCCCCAGGCGATATGGGTCGGGCACATCAGGTCGACATCCAGCGGCAGATGCGGTCCATGCTGTTCCACGGCTCCGCAGGGAACGATGCATACCTTGCCCAGATCAACGGCGTCGTTGATCTCGGGCCAGGTGAGTTTCTCATAGCGATACTCGGTGGCGGCGCGACTCATGGCGGTGGCTCTCAGGCGCAAAGAACGGCATCGATCGCCAGCGTCGTCCGTACAAAAAGGGGAGGACGAAGGAATCCGCTAGCAACCAGCTGGCAGCATTGTAACGCATCGCGCAGGCGCCAGCATGGAGAATCGCCTTGCCACCTTTGGCGGAAAAAAAACCGATCTGGACGCAGTGGGGGAACTCGCTACAATCCGCACCCCAAAGGCGCCGGCGCGCCTTGCCGCGGCAGGATGTTTCGCTCACCCTGCCTGCGGACGATCGAAGAAAACCATCGGAGCGTGTTCAGGAGGAACACTCGATGCGCAGCATGATCCACTCCTCGATGCTTTGGCTTTCGGCGATCGTCGCAGCGCTGGCGTTTGTCGGCCTGGCGGCGCCTGCTGGCGCCGACGACGCCCCGGTAAAAGCGCAGCCGGTTTCCTTTATGGGACTCCAGCCAGGGCTGAGCACGGTCGACGAGGTGCGCCAGAAACTGGGGGAACCGGTCAACGAAGAGACCGACCAGGAACTGCGGATATTGACGTTTCATCCGTCCGGATTTGCGCAGGTCCAGGCCACAATCCTTGACGAGGTGGCGATCTCCATTCTGCTGGAGCTGTCCAGTCCCCAGCCGGCTGAGAAAGTCGTCAGCGATCTGCTGCTGACGAATTTCCGTCCCGCTCCGGTGCCCGACTCGCAAGGCGAACTGCTTGGCCAGGTTTATCCAGAACGCGGCGTGCTGATGCGGTTTGTCAAAGTGGGCGAGGACCTGAAAATCTCGCACGTGGTGCTGGAAGGCATCTCGGCCGAGCCGTACATTCTGCGAGCGCAGTTCGACTTCCACCAGCGCTATGACCAGAACCTGAAAGACCTGAAAGAGGCCGAAAATCTCGACGCTCGCGACGCGCGGATCTATTCCTTGCGGAGCCGCATCCTGTCGCAAGTCGGGCGCTACTCCAACGCTCTGGAGAACGCCGAGAAGGCAGCCCAGCTGAACCCTGACCAGCCCAGCTATGAGCTGGACCGGGCGCGGCTGCTGTTTGCCGCGGGCGATGCGGAAACGGCCCTGCAGGTTACCCAAGCCATTGCCAGCAGCCCGTCCGCCACGGCCGAAGAACAAGCGCTAGCGGAGTTTCAGTTGGGTGAGTATCACTCGCGGGGAGCCAAACGCGACTACGCGGCCGCTCTCAAGCATCATCAACAAGCCGTCTCGCTGGCGATGCCGCTGGCGGGCGATGATAACTTTTACACCCGTCGCGCGGCCAAACAGGTGCTGTTTGAAGCCCACTTCGCCGTGGCTCGCGATATCTGTCTGGGTCGCTGGCGGGCCAAGCATGAAACGGCCGCCAAGTGGATCGCCGTGGGCGCCCGCATTGGCGAAAATCTGGTGACTGAAGAACGCTTTGACCCGATCGTCCGATTGAAAGCATATCGCTACTCGCTGGAAGCGATGACGGGCCTGCCCACGCCGCCCGATCCGTCTTCGACGGTGACGGGACTCATGGCCGAAGGCGAACGGCGCCTGCAGGAAGCGCCCGACGAGTTGTACCGTTCGCAGGTGCAATGGGAGCTGGGCTCCGCGTTGTTCCAGGCGGCCCGCATCCAGCGTCGTCGCGAGGAACTGAAAACGGCCCAGGACTACCTTTCCAAGGCGGCCCCGCTGCTGGAATCGGCCGACGCCTTTCGTGAGCCTTCGCCGGAACGGAACTACACGTTCGGCTGTCTCTACTTCCTGGTGGGTTCCATTTTCGCCGTCGACTATGAACAGCACTCCGACGCGGCCCCCTGGTATGACAAAGCCGTGCTGCATTTTGAGCGCCCCCAGGGACCGTTCTTGAAAGCCGAGCCCGGCTTGCATGGCGAGCGGATGGTTAGCATGGGCGTTACTTTCTGGGAGACGGGAGCCCATCGCCAGGCCCTGGAGTACACCCAGGAAGGACTCGCCATGATGGAAAGCGCGGTGGGCGACGGCGAGATTGGCGAGAAAGCCCTGGCCGTGCCGTACGGCAATCTGGCCAGCATGCACCGGCAAATGGGCTACGACAGCGAAGCCCAGGAGTTCGCCCAGAAGGCGGCCCACCTGGAGAAGCAGTCCACCCCGGAAACCTTCCAGCGGTAAGCCAGTCGGACACGCTGCAGAAACCCACCAACGCCTTTCGCCCCGCGAAAGGCGTTTTCATGCGCCGACCTCAGATTCATCCGTAGTGGGCTTCGCCAGAAGTCCAGATTGCATGAGGCATAGCGGTCTTCGGGCGAAGTCCATTACCTTGATTCCAAAAACGCGGGGCCGGCGTTTTTCAAGAGGAAGGCGTTGTCTGGAAGAGCGTTTCGAGCCACTCGCGGTCGCTGTCGCTGAGTTCGGCGGTGCGGACGGTGCTCTCTTTGTTTGGGTCTTCTTCCAGCTCCCAGAGGTCTCCGGTAAACGCCAGAAGACGCAGCCGCGTGCGTTTCTGGTAGATCTCGATCGTATGCTTGTTCAGATCGAATGGGAGCGTCGCGACGTACGGTTTCCAGGTGGCCTTGGTGTAGATTTCGCGAAACCGCTTGATTGCTTTCGGTTCGGTAATTTTTCGCGAGAATTCGCCCGTACGCAGATTGAGCGAATCGGCCTGTTCCAGATCGGCGACCCAGGCCGGGTTGGCCCGCCCTGAGAAAGTCTGGCAGCCGAGGACGGCGGCGCCGCACAGGAAAACAGCCAGTAAAACGTTGCGCATGGTTTTGCTCATTCCGGTTCCGTCCGTTATTTCTGGGGCAACAGCGCCGACGAAAGCCAATGTTACCCCACCTTGTGGCGATAAGCCAAGACGACTGTTGGCGACAGGCCTGCGTCGCGCGGCTGCAGGGCGGGCCCTTCGTGGCGAGTGCGGTACGCGGGAAAGTTCGCTTTCCGCTTGCGTGGCGGATGGCGGCGGAGCGGTTATAATGGCCGCTTGCCGTCACCTTGAGGAAAAGCCCATGCGTCCTTATTTTCGATTGCCGTTTTCCGTTTTGTTGATCGGCTGCAGCCTGTTCGCTTCGGCCTGCGCCCAGGAGCAGGCGACCGCTCCAGCGCCAGCAACAACTCCGGGGCAGGCAGCAGCGCCGGGTCCTGCGGTCGCGTCGGCCGTGCCGGCCAACAATGTGGTGGAGTTGCGGAAGCTGGTCGGTCGCGAAGCGACTGTGGCGGGGCGGATCGCCTCGACCGGGTCATCTTCGAGCGGGCACCAGTTTCTCAATTTTGAAGGCGGCGTACTGTCGGCCTTTTGTCCGCAGCCGATCGTCGCAAAGTTTTCAGACGGCAAGCCAGCCGACCTTTTCAAAGGGGAGCAGGTCGAGATTACGGGCCCGCTCTCCCTGTTCAAAGGGAAGCTGCAGATCAAAATCGATTCGCCCCAGGCGATCGTGCTGGTCAAACTCGAAGACAAACCGGTCGTCGCCAAACAGGCGACCTTGAAAGAGATCGGCCAGGGCGTCTGGATGAGTCCGGCCGGCCTGCGTTATGCAGGCCGCGATCCGGCCGGTTTGACACGCGTCGATCATATCCGGCGACACATGGAAGACCAGCCCAACCGTGACGGCCCGCATGGCGTGTTCGACGGCGAGGAAGGCGTCGCCTGGGCCGTGATCGACGACGCCTGGCGCCAGGCCGAAAGCAGCAAACTGCGGCCGCAGGTCGAAGGGGATCGCAGCACTCTGCTGGTTTCCATGAACCGCCGCATCGGCTACCTGGGCGGCAGCCTGGGAAAAGAGAAGGGCCATCCCGCGTTGTCGCGTGTGTTCATTGTCTTTGAAACCGACACCAAAAATATCATTACCGCTTTCCCCCGATAGGCCGCTATGAGCATGGAAGAGTCTCCCTACCTGGGTGCGTGTGGCGTGTGTGAACAGGGTAAACTACGTTTTCATTACTGTCCCGCCTGCCACACCGTTTGCGTGATTTGCGATGAGTGCGAATCGCTGTGGGTCGACCTGGCCAAAGTCAGCGACGATCCGGGGATCAAGGCCAACGGCTCTTTTCCGCGTTGTCCCCAGTGCGGGGAAACGTCGGAACGCTGGCCCGCGCTGGCGCCGGAGCAGTTGGCCCTGGCCAATCTTACGAAGTACGTTTCCGGCAAGTCGGTTTAAGCGAACACGGATGTTTCCCGCGTGCAGCCGGCATGGCAGGCTTCGACCGGCCCTGTCGCCAGGGCGCCGTCGCACATTCATCAGCTGAGGAAGAAGCTGTTGCTGCACTTTGAGCCCATCCTGAATAGCCCGCTGCTGGTCGGCGGCATCGCCTTGACTTTGGCGGCGCTGCTCTGGATCCAGCCGCGCTACCAGTTGTTGTCGATGGGACGCCGCGCCAGCCTGCTGGGTCTGCGGTTTTCGCTGATTGTGATGCTGACAATCGCCATGTTGCGGCCGACGTGTGTCTCTTCCTCGACCGTGCAACAGTCGGCCGTGCTGCTGATCGGTCTCGACCAGACCCGTAGCATGACGCTGCCCGCCGCCTCGGGCGAAACAGAAACCCGCTGGCAGGCGCAAACCGACGCCCTGGCTTCCGCCGCCGGACAACTGCGGACCCTGTCGGAAAAATTCGATATCAAGGTCTACGGTTACGACCTGACGCTGCACGAGCTGGACTTTGCCGAAGGCCGGATCGTCCTGCCGGAACAGCCAACCGGCGATCAGACCGACCTGGGCTCCCCGCTGTACGACGCGATTTCTAACGAACGCGGCAAGCGGCTGGCGGGGATCGTCTGGCTGGGCGACGGCGCGCAGACGGCGTTCGATCCGCGGATTGAAATTCAGGCGACCCAGCGGGAACTGGCCCATCAAAAGGCGCCGCTGCTGGCGGTGCCGTTTGGACCCGCCGACGCCGATGCGGAAACGAAGGATGTCGCCGTAGTGAATTTCCCTGACCAGCGCGATGTGTTTGTGAAGAACCAGCTGCTGCTGGAAGGCGTTGTCCGGGCGAGAGGGCTTGTCAATGTGGAGATACCCGTCGAGCTGGTCGTGGAAGACGCCGCCGGGCAGCAAACCGTGATCGGCCCGTTGCCTGTCATGGCGCGCGAACCCGACGAGTTTCTCTCGGTCGAGATTCCCTACACGCCGGAGAAGCCAGGCCAGTACAAGCTCACCCTCAGGGCGGCCGAGCAGCGCGGGGAACTGGTCGTCAACAATAATGAACTCAGCGCCTACCTCAATGTGCTGGAGGGCGGCATCAAGGTGCTCTACGTCGAAGGCGACTTGCGCTGGGAACAAAAGTTTCTCAAACGCTCGCTCGATGCGTCGCGCGATATTGATGTCGACTTCTTGTGGCTCGACCCGAGGGATCGGGACCGCTGGCCCGTCGACCTGACGCGCAAGATCCAGGAGGGAGCCTACGACCTGTTCATTCTGGGCGACCTTGACTCGACTGCCTTGTATCGCCAGGGAAACGCGGAAGGGACTTTGCGGTTGATGGCCGAACAGGTAGCGGCCGGCAAGGCACTGTTGATGCTGGGCGGCTATCACAGTTTTGGGCCGGGCGGCTATCGCGACACGCCTTTGGCCGACCTGTTGCCGGTAGAGATTGGCCGTTACGAACGGCAGGACTTTGACGCCCCCATCAGTCGCGACCTGCATCTGTCGGGACCGCTGCCGATGGAGCCGGCGACAGGCCATTATCTCACGCAGTTGGCTTCGCCTGAACAGAACCAGGCCGTCTGGCGAACGCTGCCGCCGCTGACCGGCGCCAACAAGTTCGCCAACGTCAAGCCGAGCGCCCGGCTGTTGCTGGAATCAGCCAGCCATGAACCGCTGCTGGTTGAGCAGGTATATGGCTCGGGTCGGGTGCTGGCCTTCGCCGGCGACTCCACCTGGCGATGGTGGATGCAAGGACACGCTACCGAGCATCGCCGCTTCTGGCGCCAGATGGTCCTCTGGCTGGCGAAACGCGATGGCGACGAGAAGAACGCCCTGTGGTTACGGCTGCCCCAGCGGCGGTTCAATCCCAGGGCGACCGTTGAGTTTACCACCGGCGTACGGACTGAATCCGGGAACCCGCAACCGAACGCGGTGATCCAGGCGCAGGTAACGCTTCCCGGCGGAGAGAAACAGCCGATCAACCTGGCGTTTGGCGTCGAAGAACGGACCGGAGCCTGGAAGCTGCCGGAAACGCCGGGGGCGTACCTGCTGGAAGTGACGGCCCAGGTTGGCGGCGAGACCCTGACGACCGAGGCGAAGTTTATGGTGTTTGATCACGATGTCGAGCTGAGCGATTCCCAGCCCGATCACGAACTGCTCCGTCGATTGGCGCTGGCGACCGAGGAGTTCGGCGGCCAGTTTACTCCGCCGGAACAGCTTTCCGCCGCGCTCCAGAAGATCAGCGAACGTCCGCTGGAAACAGAGATCACGGTCGAACAAAAGCAGTGGCAACTGGCCCGCACCTGGTGGGACGCGTGGCTGTATTTTCTGGTCGTCGCCGGTCTGCTCACCAGCGAATGGGGCCTGCGGAAGTACTGGGGACTGGTTTAGCCTGGAGGTCGCGTGCGAGGGGAACCAGCACGTAGCCGAAGTCGCCAGACTTGGGAGGGAGTATTCTGGGAAGCGCGACTAAACACTGGCGAGTCCCGCTATGGCATACTGGCGACGGGAATTTTCGTGGTGCGGGGGTCGTTCGGCATGGCGTTCGCTGACTGGTAAAGTCAACGACTTTTGTCCCTTTCGTATCCATTCGTCTCAGGGAAAATATGCAAGCGATCTGGGAACAATACCAGGCAGTCCGGCAGTTCAGCGCCCAGCTCTGTGCGGTGCTCTCGCCGGAAGACTGCACGATCCAATCGATGCCCGACGCCAGTCCTGCGAAGTGGCATCTGGCGCATACGACCTGGTTCTTTGAAACGTTCGTGCTGCGGGAGACTTCTGGTTACCAGGCGTTCCACCCGGACTTTGAGCATCTGTTCAACTCTTATTACAACGCGATCGGCGAGCAGTACGCCCGTTCGCAGCGGGGGGTGATTTCCCGTCCCGGACTGGAAGAAACACTGGCTTACCGTCGCCATGTCGACGCCGCGATGGGTCGTTTGCTGGAAGAGTATTCCGACGCCGCCGCCCAGGCGGCCAGCCGGATCGAACTCGGCCTGCAGCATGAGCAGCAGCACCAGGAGCTCATTCTGACCGATATCAAACATGCCCTGTGGTGTAATCCGCTGCAGCCGTGGTACCGGTCCGGCCGTGTGGTGGAACCGGTTGCGAGGCAGCCGGTCAGTTGGATCGACTGCGACCCCGGACTCTGTTCCCTCGGTGACGAGGAGAGCGGCTTTGCCTTTGATAATGAACGGCCCCGGCATCGCCAGTGGGTGGAGCCGTTCGCCCTGGCGGACCGGACGGTCACGTGCGGCGAGTGGCTGGCGTTTATCGAGGACGGCGGTTACAGCCGGCCCGAGTTATGGATGTCGCTTGGCTGGAGCGAGGTGCAGCAACAAGCCTGGCAGGCTCCGCTGTACTGGGCGCAGGGCGACGACGGCTGGACGCTGTTTACGCTTGCGGGTTGCCGGCCTGTCGCGTCCGAAGAGCCTGTCTGCCATATCAGCTGGTTCGAAGCAGACGCCTTTGCCCGCTGGTCGGGCGCGCGGCTGCCGACCGAAGCCGAATGGGAGACGGCCGCTGTGAGTCTGGCGGCGGAGCGAACCGCAGGCGACGCTTTGGCCGACCTGCTCCTGGCGGACGACCGGGCCCTGCACCCTCCAGCGGTCGCCAGCGGTGGGGAACGCCTGCAGCAGATGATCGGCGGCGTGTGGGAATGGACGGTCAGTTCCTATGGACCGTATCCGGGCTTCATCCCCGCGGTAGGCGCCCTGGGAGAGTACAACGGCAAGTTCATGTGCAACCAGTACGTTCTGCGGGGCGGTTCCTGCGCCACGCCGTCGTCGCACATTCGCCCGACCTACCGGAACTTTTTCCCGCCAGGCGCCCGTTGGCAATTTTCCGGCGTACGCTTGGCGCGTTAGGCCGAGTAATCACGGCGGGCGCGGGTTCCCTGGAAGGGACCCGGCCGGAATGAAAACAGGGAAAGCCGTGCGGCTTTCCCTGTGGGTGAATATCAAACGCAGTGGGGCTTAACGGAAGCCGTCGCCAGGAGGTCCGACTTCTGCACCGGGCAAAGGTCCGCGAACCGGCGGACGAACAGCCGGCTTGACCTTGGGGGCGTCCTCGTCGACTTCGGGCGGGGTAGGCTGGGGCAGCATGCTGCTCAGCAGGGCCCGCCGGGCGTCCTGGTCGGAACCGACGAGAATCTCGGCCCGTTGCGGATCGAGCAGCCGCTCATAGGAGATTTTTAGTTTCTCATCGTCGAGCAGACCCTGGGCGTTGTACCAGCGTACTTCGGCCAGCACGGGCAAAATGTGTTTGTGGTGGTCGTTGAACAGCATCCCGACACGTCCAGCCACCACGGCCGGAGTCAGCGCCGGCATGGGGGCCGACTGGTACTCTTTGTCGATCAGGCGGAAGATCGGGTCCAGGGCGATTTCAACCGGGTCGTCGGCGGGGTTGTCCTGCCGGTCGGCGTCGATGGAGATGTTGTTCATGCGGCCGCTGTTGGCGACGTTCTCTCCGGTGGCGACGTCGGTCACGCTGATCTCGGTCGTGTTGGTATTGGTGCCCTGGCGGGTCTCCGTGGTGGTAACGCGGAAAATGAGCAGCAGGTCGACATCTTCATTGACGGCCCGGCGGGTGAGTTCCGGCGTGGTGCCTTCGCCCAGGTACGTGAGTCCGGGATAGAACTGGGCAATGTGCTTGCTCTCGGCGGTGACGGGAGGCATGCGCCCCAGGGCCGTTTTCCGTTTGGCGGCCTCTTTGCCGCCGTCGATTTCGACGTCAGGATCGGCCACCAGTTCCGGCTGGTTGGGATTTCTTTTGGTGGTGTCATGGAATGCGCCGACGGTGAAGTTGCCAACGCCATCGATTTTTTCGGTCAGCTTGCCCCAGTAGGCCCGTTCGCGACGCATGTTCAGGCGATTCATCAGTTTGTCGCCGACTTCGCCAGTAAAGTAGGCGAACTGCTGACCCAGATCTTTGGGCGGTTCGGGCCGTTCTTTGAGCTCTTCTTTTTCGCCCTGTTGGTTCGGTTGAAAGGCCGTAACGCGTTTTTCTTCTTTGGTGTCTTTCTTCTTTTTCTCGACCGGATCGCCGATCAGCACCGGGTCGATGCGGTAGTTACGGGCGGGCAGATACTCGACCCCGATCCCCCAGCGCACAGAAAAGTCGGGCCGCAGCGGGGCCGGCAACCAGTGCAGGGGGATATCTTTCGCGACGGCCTTGTCGGAATCGATCACGTGCGCGTAATAGTTGCCAAAGGCTTCGCGGTCGCGACCCTGGCTGAACAGATCGTGGGCGGCCTGCAGGAAGACCTGGTCGCTGGGGATCTGGGGCGGCGGGTTCCTTTTGGGTTCGGGCTGCCTGGGCGGCTGGACGGGCGGCTGCGGATCGAAGTTTTCTTCCGGAGGAGCTTCTTCCGGCGGCGCCTCCTCGGGCGGGGCTTCCTCAGGCGGCGCCTCTTCCGGCGGCGCTTCCTCGGGGGGAGCTTCTTCCGGCGGCGCTTCTTCTGGCGGCGCTTCCTCGGGGGGAGCTTCTTCTGGCGGGGCTTCGTCGACGCTCGGATCGCCAGCGGTTGGCCCGGCATCGGGACTGATGGGCGCAAAGTCCATCGGGGTCGAGGTGCTGCCGGTCGAAGCGACTTCGGGAGCCGCGTCGCCGCCGCCGCAACCTGTCAGCGCAACCAGCAGGAGTAGCAAGGGGAAGGAAGGAGAAACTATGCGTCGCATCGTCCACCTCGGTAGTCGACTAATGGAAGAATTTTGATGAGGGAAGTCGCGTTCAATCCCCAGTATGGCGTTTTCTGGTCCGCCTGTCGAGGATTCCGCGATAAGGCGGCCAGGGCGTCGTACCGGGTGGGATCAAGCGTGCCGGGCCATCCCCCAGATCCACTGGCTGAACATGAATACGGCGAAAGCCAGGGCCACCCAGTTGAACCGTTTGCTTCGCCAGGCGCGGCGGCCCTGGCGGATCCGGCGAATCTGGTACGTTTGAAAAGGAATCTGGACAATCGCCATGCCATAGAGCAGGATTCCGCCCGGGTTAAACAGCCACGCTCGCCGAAAATCCCCGTGGGCCAGGGAGATAAAACTGCGCGTGAGTCCGCAGCCGGGACAATCCCAGCCCATCAAGCGTTTGTAAACACATAGTTCCGGCAGCGGCCAGGCGGTTCCGGGAAGGAAGACCTGCTCGGTTCTTTCGCCCGGCGGGGTGTGCAGCAGAAAGGACAAAGTGAGCACCACCACGCACAGCACCAGCAGCAGGACATGTTGCGAGATCGATTCCCCGGGCGCGGGGCCGTCGGGTTCTGTCGCAACGAGGTCGGCTTCGGACAGGTGGATCGGTTCCGAATCGGCGGCGGACGACATTTATTTGTTCAACGGATCGACAGGGGCTGGCGGTTCCTCCTGGGCGCGTTGCGTTTGCTGTTCGGCGAGCGCTTTCTGGAAGACGTTCAGTTGCCGGCTGATCTGGCCCGAATGGGGCTCCAGTGCGACGGCCTGGCTTTGGTATTTGACGGCGTTTTCCATGTCGCCCACGGCAAAATAGCAGTGGCCCAGCGTATCGAGGAAGCTGGCCGTATTGGGACGCAGTTCCAGCGAGCGGTGGCTACTGCGGACCGCTTCGTCGAAGTCGCCTTCGGTGTTAGCGACGAGCCAGGCCAGCTGGTTGTAGGTGGTGGCCAGGTTGCGATTGGCCCAGTCGCGGATCGGTTCGCTGGGGGCTTCTTCGGCCTGTTTTTTGAATTCGGCGATTTGACTGCGGAACTTGCCCACGGCGGCGTCGAGCCGTTTTTTCGTCTCTTCGCGGAATTCTTCATCGCCTTGGGGCACGCGGTACATGGCGATCAGCACGTCGGCGTCGGTGGGATCCTCGCGGATGCCTTCCAGCAGGTTCTCGCGGACCTGGGCCAGTTCGCCTTGACGCTGCTGATGCAGGGCCAGAAAGAACTTGGCGCGGGAACGGATGGCGCCCGGCTCCAGGCCTAATCGCTGCTGCATCAACTGCAGGATTTTGGGGTCGGCGTCCATGGCTTCGACCAGACCCACCAGGACCTCTCCGGCTTCTTTGTCTTCCTGCAGGTCGTGCAGCATCTCAGAAAACAGGCGGCGGGCGCGCATATCGAGCAGGGAGCCGGCCGTTTCCAGGTCCAGCACCCGGCGATATTCGCGTTTGGCCCATTCAAACAGGCCCCGCTGCTGCAGGGAAAAGGCGGCCACCAGGTGGCTGTCGCCTTCGTCGGGCGTAATGCCGAGCGCCTTGTTGGCGGTGGCTTCGGCCTGTTCGGTCTTGCCTTGCTGGGACTCTGCCTCGGCCAGCCGATAGAGTAGCAAGGGCTGGGAGTTGAATTGCGTGTTGAAACGCTGCGCGACTTCTTCGACGACCGACCAGGCTTCGTGTTTCAGGAACCAGTCGGTCGCTTCCAGCAATTGCTGGTGCTGGGGTTCATCTTTATCGTTGATCAGGGCGATGGTGTCGCGCATCGCTTCATAGGCGGCTTCGCGATGATTCAACGACAGCAGCAATTCGGAACGCCAGCGGAGCAGGTCGCGCAGGATATCGCGGTTGGACTCGTTTGTGGTTTTCGCAAAAAAGTCCTGTTCTTCGCGGCATAAATCTCGCCACTGACCCAGGCTGGCGTTGGGATCGACCAGCGTATGGGCGTAAGCCCGCAGCCATTTGGCGCCCGTCCGCTGGCTGCGGCCGAGCGAGGTCAACAATCCGCGAACCCGCTCCAGGGTGGCTTCGTCGGAATCGGGTTTAATGAGATTCATCGCCAGCAAGGCGGCCTGTTTGGACAGCAGGTCGTCGGACTCGTAACGGGCCAGACGGGCCAGCGCATCGAGCCCTTCAGCGTTATCGAGCGACGCCAATCGATCCATGCGTCCCCGGCGGTCTTTTGGCGGCTGGGCCCCGTAGGCCTGCAGCGAACGCTTGACTTCCTGCGAGTCGTCGTCGAGCGACCAGACAACCAGAATGCTTCGCACCAGGAACCGGGCGCGGGAGCGGATTTCCAGGTCCTTGTTGGACTGGGCCTCATATAACGCCTCAAAGGCCAGCAGGCCGAGCTTTTCCAGCTCGTTATTGGCGTTGATACGGGTGGCGTACTCGTCGGCGCCCAGTTGCTGGATCAGGGCCGCCACTTTAGCGTCGATGGCGTCCTGTTCCTGGTTGATGGCCTCCGTCGTTCTGGCCAGTTCCGCAGCAACGGGATCAGCGGCGTAGAGAATACCCTGGCTGCCGCCGCCCAGCACTCCCGCCGCCAACAGGCAAACAGCAGCACAATGCGGCAATGGTGAAAGTGCAGGGAGCCAAGTCGAAAACATGAATTCACCTCTTTCTTTCCGAGTAGCCAACGATTCAAGATACTCCACCCGGTACGCGCCAGGCAAGAGAGACCTCGCCCGTTCCTGGCCGAAACTCCCGTCCGCCGTTTCTCTTCTCTCGAAGAGGAATTTCCCTCAATGCCCCTTTTTGCAGCGACATTCGCTTGCTGTCAGGCGCCAGAAGCGGGCAAATCGACCTTCTGGCAGGCAGTGCTGGAGGGGGAGCGGAGGCCGCTGTCTCGCTGGCCCGTAGCCCAGGCCAGGACGGCCGTTTCTGCTGCTGGCTTTGTGCCGAAAAAGAGGTTACCTTGCTACTCTTTCCCCGCGGAGCCTTGGCCGTTTTGGCGACCGGGCTCCCTGTTTTCCCGCTTCTTCTCTCTTTGCAAAAAAGGCCCACGCAATGGCTTCCCGCCGTTTGGCAGCCTGGTTAGGCTTCGACATCAGTACGACCGCGGTCACCGCCCTGGTGCGCAGCAAAGACGGCGAGGAAGATTTCGTCGCGGCGCCCATGCAGGGTCGAACCACGTGGTTCGAGCAGCCGGCATTTGATCACAACTATCTGCCGCTCCTATTGTTGCATACGATCGTCAGTTTTCAAAATCGCGGCTGGTCGTTCGCCGACCAGCAGGGCTGCCTGGCCCTGTCGATTCGCCAGCACGATCTGACCCTGCTGGATGCCGACGGCCGTCCGCTGGGGCCCGCGATCACCTGGGAGTGCAGCATTGCCGAGGAAGAAGCGGCCCAGCTGAATGCCGATTCCCAGGTTCAGGACGAAGTCGGACCGGTCGCCGCCCGGATGCTCACCCCCAAGGCCCAGTGGCTGCTGGAGCGGGACCCCTCACTTCGCAGCCGCATTCATACGCTGTGCACGACCGCCGACTGGATCAACGCCGAGCTGACCGGCAAGGCCAGCTTTGGCAGTTCCGATGGTCTCAGTAACGCCCAGCTGAAGCAGCGAGGGAAAACATGCGCCACGTACGCCCTGGAAAAGGCCGGGCTTCCTCCGGACTGGCAGCCGCCGGTGGTGCATAGCGGCCAGGTCGTGGGGCCGGTGCGCGATGCGGCGGGCGGTCGGCCTTTGTGGCGCCCTTTGCTGGAGTTGCTGCAGGGCTGGCGTGTTGGCGCTCCCCTGGGGGACAACAATGCGGGCGCGCTCGGCATGGGCGTTCACGCCCCGGGACGCCTGGCGTTGTCGGCCGGTTCCAGCGGCACGGCCGTCACGGTTTGCCCTGGCTCGGATCTGCCTTCGCCGACGGCTGGGGAAGCGGCCCCGCTGCAGTTTGAGTTTTACGATCTGACGATGCTGCTCACCATGCTGCCGCGTTGCGCCCTGGCGTACGACAAGTTTCGCGCCGACTACCTGCCGGCCGAACTGATCGATTCCCATGAGCAACTGAACCAGATGGCTCTGGACGCGGACCTGGGCGAGGATTCTCTGGTGCTGGTGGAGTCCACTCCCAGTGGCGAGATGGTTCCTGCCGGCTGGAGCGAGCTGTCGCCTGGCCAGCAGACGGCCAGCATGCAGTTCAGTATTGCCGTCGGCCTGCTCCGCCAGGCCCAGGCGATTCTGCAGTACCTGCCGGGAGCCGAAGAATCGATTCGCGAGTGCGTGCTGACCGGCGGCCTGAGCCAGTCGCAGTTCTTCCAGGAGACGATCGCGGTCGGCATGACCGTGCTGGCTGGCTCCTGCCGAACGTTAGTCAGCGCTCGCACGGGGCCGAGTCGGTTCCAGGCCGCCAGCCGCGGCGCCATGATGACGGCCATGCTGCCCGACCGGGAGCAGGATCTGTCGGCGATCGCCCTGGAGATGGAGGAAGTGGAGGCCTGCCCGCAGCCGACCGGCGAGCGAGCCACCCAGCTGACGGCCCGCCTGCAGCAGGCGTTGTCGTAGTAGCAGAGGACACGGGCGAGCCAGGGACGTCCCTGGCTGCGGGATCGTCCGTCCGGTGACGCGGAAGAAGAGGGACTTGCGGCCAAGTCCACTACCCTTCCGCTGTGGGTGCTTCCGTACGCTAGAACGTCGAGGCGCCGGCAAAGTTGACCGAACCCTGGAGCGGCACCACGCCATAGATGCCGCGGGTGAAGATCAGCTCGATAAAGTCGTCGGCGACCTGGATCGGCATTTTCGGCACCACCACAATGTCGGTGTCGCGCAACCAGATTTCGTCGGCGGGCGTGGGGCTTTCGCCGTACAGCGCCCCGCGGACGTCGATCTTGGTGGCCAGCAGCCGCCAGTCTTCGGCCCGGCGAAAGACGATAATTTCTCGCAGGTTACCGCCGATATTCCAGCCGCCGGCCTGCGAGATGGCCATCATCACGCTGGTCGGACCGTTCATCTCATAGACGCCCGGGTTGCGAACTTCTCCGACCACAAACAGCCGACGCGGCGCCCGGGCCAACAGGGCCGGGGTGACTTCGATGCCGTCGACAATCTGGGCGTAGCGCTCATCGACTTCCCGTTTGAGTTCGTCGAGCGTCATGCCGAGCGCCGGAATGGAGCCCAGTCCCGGCAACTGCACGGTGCCGTCGGGCGACACGCGCGCCTGGCGTCCCTGGCCGCCCTGGCCGGCCCGGCTGTCGACCGTGGCTCGCAGGTCTTCCAGTTTGGTGTTCACCTTGAGCGGCGTGACGGTGATCGCCGGCACTTTGTAATAGGTTTTATAGCGTTCTTCGAGATCGGCCCGCAGTTCGTCGACGGTGCGACGGGCGGCCCGCACCTGGCCCAGCAGTCGGAGCGTGATCGTGCCGTCGGGCTGGATGACGAGCGGCCGGTCGATCTTGTCATCGGTCAGCGACTCCACACGGATTTCGTCGCCCACGTTCAGTTCGTACGGATGGCTGCTCATCTCACGGGTCAAGCGATAGATGAATTCGATGCTGTCGTCGACCCGCAGGCGATACTCGGGCGTGTGCGGCAGGCGATGGGGGCCGACGTACTCCCCCTGGGCGAAGGCTTGCCAGGGGATCGGCTTCATGGCGCCCCAGTTCATCTCGCCGCAGCCGCAGGCGTCGGCGCTGTCGACGCCTTCGATACAATACGGGGCGGCCGGTCCCAAAGCCTGGCACAACTGGATCTGCGTCCGCATTTCAGGAACGACGAACCAGGCGGCGGATTGCGCGTCTCCCGGCGTCGACTGGCTGGCAGCGGTTTCCGTCGCGATCGGCTTGTGCGCTGTGGTGATCTTCCCGGCATCGCTGCCGTCGGCCGCAGCGACGATCGGTCGCATGTGGGAGGCGGGCGTCGCCATGACCACCGACGCGGCCGAAGAATGCTGCGCCGTGGAAACGACAGACGGCGTGCGCGCGGGTTCAATCCCGGAGCCGAAATGCCAGGCGCCCCAGACCACAGGGAGCAGCCCACCGGCGGCAAGGGCCCAGGCCAGGCGAGTTTCGGTGAGATGCTTCAGGATACGTTTGATGATCATTGAAAATCTGCTCCAGGTGCGCGGGAAATCCGTCGCCTAATTCGGGGGTCGTGCAATCCGTGCGCTTAACGTTGCCAGGGAAGCCACCAGGATGATTTTTGCGGGGGATCGACTTGCGGCGGTTTGGCCGCCGTGGTCGCACGTGTGAGGGGAGGGCCCGACGGTCCGGGATTGGTTTGGGCGAATGTTTTGCTGTCCAGCCACTGCACACTGGTGGAGCTGGAAGGCGTCGTCTGCCTGGCCAGTTCGTATTCGTGACGCGCTTTGCGAGCCAGTTCCGGCTCGTTCAGGCGATCATGCACAACGGCCAGGTTGTGCCAGGTTTCCGGCATCGGCCGGACCGACAAGCTCTGCAGGAGCACGGTGCGAGCATCGGCCCACTGGCCATAACGGCCGAGCATGACGCCCAGCTCGTTGCTGGCTCGCTGGTTCGAAGGGTCCGCCATCATCGCGGCCTGGAAATAGGCCATCGCTTGCGGCCCGTGCGAGCCCTGCACTTCGCCTTCGGCCTTGGCCAGCGACAGTTGGATTTTCCCCATGCCGTACAGTGCGACCGAACCGGCCGCCTGTCCGCCGCAACTGGCGGCCAGTTGCTCCTGGGCGTAGGCGTAATACATTTGCACGGCCCGCAGCGCCGAGACCTGGTCAGCGTTGACGCCGTCCTCTTTGAGAACGGGCGTGCGGTGACCGTCAGCAAGGGCCGACGTGTCGAGATCCGCTTCCAGGCGGGAGCCTTTAGGGCGGAAGTCTTCGGCTTCTTCCAGAGCGCGGAGGCCATTGCTCAGTGACTGGCTGGCCAGCACGCCGCCTGCCTGGGCGTCGATTGCCTGGGCGATTAAACGCAAGGCCTGGATAAAGTCTGCGCGGGCCGAGAAGAAAGCGCTCCGCTCGGCGAGCGAAAACCCGCTGCGGTTGAATTCGTGGGCCCGGGCGTTCACGATCTTCATCGCTTCCGCGGAAATCGGCCGCACCGCCATCACGCGCGGGGCCGTTTCACGCGGGGCAACGTCTCGCGGCGACGACGGTCGTACGGGCTCCTCGCTGGCGGCCGAGCGGGACGGCTCTTTGACAAGCACGCTTTGCATCGGCAACGGCTGGCTCGCACCGGTCGTGGGATAGACGTACGGAATCCCGGCGCCCGATCCGGAGGGACCGCGTTCTTGCGACGGCGGAACGTTCATTCCGGGCGGCGTGATCGCGGGACCTTCATTGGCCGGCGGCGCCAACGGAGCGATCTCGGATTCACGGGCCGGACGATAGCCAGCGTACGACGGCAGGATCGGGGCCGGTTGCGGCGCCTGCAGACCCGACGCGCTCCGACGCGACGAAGGCGTTGACGGGCTCAGCCCGGAAGCCGGCGTCTGGCCTTCGGTCGGCAAGGTAAGCGGATCGGCGTTCGGTGTGCGTTCAATCAGCGGCACAGGGCGAGCCTTACGCAGCGGCGCAACCGTTCCGGGAGCCGATTCCTGGCGAGGCGCCGCCAGCGGAGGCGGGTCAAAGCGGAAGGTGACCGGTTTCACGCCAGCATGTTCATGCAGCAGATTGGCCGGATAAGCGGCGTCGCGAACGGCGTCGGCCCGTTGTTCGTTGCGGGCCCGGTCGCGTTGCTGGGATGCATAAAAGATCGCGGCCACACCGACCGCAATCCACGTCAGAACGACTGCTGTGAACCAGGGGCGAGAGAGCGCGTGCATAGGACATCCATGAAAGCTAATAGTTGCGAAGGCGTTCGCCGCCAGAACAGCAACGGCGGCGCCAGTTCCATCTTCTTCGACGCATTCCATGCATCGACCGGCGACGTCCCTCGTGATGCAAGAAAACGCGTGTTTCGGGGCGCCCCTGCTTTCAAAGGGGTTCCTATCCGTTAAACGCCGCTTTAATCGAACGGCAGAGGCGGCAGTCCCGATCTCTTGCGATCCAGCGCTGGAATCCGGTCAGCCGGTGCAATGCGAACAGCCGGCCTGACCGTGCGCTGTGGGACGAGAGAACCCGCACGGGGCCCAGGAGAATGCCGGCCGGGGATCGCTAGACCCACAGCTCCAGACGCCCGCCCAGCATGTCGGGCAGCGCTTTCTCCACCAGCCGTTTGATCTGCCGGGCGTTGTAGCGGGTGCTGAAATGGCCCGCGATAATATGCTCGTTATGGAAACGGTCCTGCCGTTCGACGTAATCGTCCAGGTGCATATGCCCGTTCTTGTGGATCTTTTCTTTCCGGTGCTGCGGGGCCACGAACGTCATTTCGGAAATGAGGATCTTGGCCTCGTACATCTCCGGGTTGTTGTCGAGACCCGGCGGAGAGCTGTCGCCCAGGTAAGCGAGCAGCGGCGTGCGCAGCTCATGGGTGACTTCCTTGCCGGCCAGCCGCAGGTCGCGAATCTGCTCGCCGGTCAGGTTGGCGTACTCTTCCTTGAGCTTGTTCCGTCGCTGCCAGACGATATATCCCAGCGACGGCACCGTATGCGCGGTGGCGACGGCCGTGACCATCAGCTCCCGGGAAATCTCGATCTCGTCGCCGGGCTTCATGGGCTGAAGATCGCAAGGCAGTCGCCCGCGATCGAGGCGGCTGAACGCCTTGAGCAGTTGCTCCGTCGGTCCGATGGCGTGCTCCGGCAGGTAGATCACCGGCGGCTCCATTTTCATCATCCGCCTCCGGGCCACATACACGGGCAACGCCGCAATGTGATCCAGGTGCGTATGCGAAACGAACCAGGTGTCGATCCCCATGAACTCCCAGGGCTGGGCGCCCAGGTCGAATCCCATTTTGAGTTCGGGCACGCGCCAGTACGACTGGACGGCCGCCCGGGAGTAGCCTTCGACGGTGAAGTCGCCGAATTTCTTGGTCAAAACGGGGGCATTCTGCGGCATCGTGGGGATCCGGAGTTACAGGAAGATCAAAAGGCCAGTTTAAAAAGCCTTGCGCGATCGCAACAGGGGCGACCACGTTCTCCTCTCCAGGACACCGGATCCGCCGGCGGGTTCAAGGTGCGGCGAAAGGCGCCCGGTTCCATCTCAATCGCCGGTGACTTCCTGCCGGGTAGCCGCACCAGGACAATCAGCCGTAGTTAAGCCGTCCGGGCGTATCACGGCTGATGGCGGCATCGATCAGCCGGGGACGCGGGTCGGCCAGCGCCTCGGTCAGCACGTGTCGCAACTCTTCCGGTTCACTGACCCGCTGGGCCTGGATGCCGAGCGAGCCGGCCAGCGCCACAAAGTCGATCTCCGGCGACACCAGATCCAGCCCCTCATAAACGCCCTGCTCCGCTTGCGGCAGGCCGAGACCTTGCGCGCCGATCTTGAGAATCTGGTACTGCGCGTTATTGCAGAGCAGGAAGGTGACCGGAATCTGATAACGGGCGGCCGTCCACAAACCTTGAATGCCGTACATCGAGGCGCCTTCCCCCAGGATCGCCAGCACGGGACGATCGGGCCAGGCCAGCTGCACGCCGATTGAACAGCCCAGGCCCCAGCCCAGCGCCCAGCCGCGATGGCCGAAGTAGCCAGTCGTGTTCTTCAAGGCCCCCAGCCGCTCGATCGTGGTGTTGGTGGTGGTGACCGCTTCTTCAATCACCGCGACATTGTCGGGCAGCACTTCAGCGACCGTCGCCATGAGCGTGAGCGGAGTCATCGGCCGCGCAGGCAGTTGCTCGGCCACCCGTTCCCGCAGCGTCTGTCGGGCGGCTGCATGTTCGCGGGTCAGCACGGTGCAGCGCTCGGCGGCCGCCTGCTGCTGGGCCGGACTGGCCAGCCGCTGCAGGAGGGGCGAAAGCTCAGCGAGCGAGGTTTTCGTGTCGCCAATGACGCCGACTTCCAGCGGGTAGTTCTTTCCCAGCTGCCAGGGGTCTTCGTCGATATGGACCAGTCGCAGATGCTCCGGGATGGCGCGGGCCGGCTCGTGGTAACAGTACTGACGCAGCAGATCCATGCCGACGACCAGGGCCACATCGTACGCCGCCAGTCGCTCCCGCACCTCGGGCGACCAGAGCGGCAAGCCTTGTCCGTTGAGCGGGTGATTGCTGGGAAAGGCGAGCCGGCCGTGGGTCGTGCCGGATTCCGACAGGACGGGGGCGCCCAGCTGCTCAGCGACTCTCACCAGTTCAGCCATGGCGTTCCGTTCCGTCACGCGACTGCCGGCCAGAATAACGGGACGCTGGGCGACAGCCAGCACTTGCGCCGCCCTTTCCAGCGCCGCCAGCGGCGGACGCACGCGTGCGTCGGGCAGGGTAATGGGAGACAGGTCCAGCAGCTCGCTGACTTCCATCTGCACATCGAGCGGGATCGACAGGAAGACGGGGCCGGTCGGCGGGGTGAGCGCCGTTTGCACGGCCCGGCGGATCGCGGCCGGCAGGTCTTCGACGCGCGAGACTTCGACGGCCCACTTGGTCCAGGGTTTTGCGACGGAGACCATATCGCCGCCCAGGATTGGCTCTTCAAACGCCAGTCGGCGGTCTTGCTGGCCAGCTGTCAGCAGCAAGGGAGTGCCTTCGCGGAAGGCGTTGTAAAGCATGCCCATGGCGTTGCCCAGGCCGCAGCTGATATGCACATTCACCACAGCCAGCTGGCCGGAGGCCATGGCATAGCCGTCGGCCATCGCCATGACGGGGGTTTCGTGCAGGCCCAGAATGTACTGCAGCCGTTTGTCGGTAACTAGCGCATCGTTGAGCGGTAACTCGGTGGTGCCTGGATTGCCAAAAACATAACGCACGCCAAAGCGAGCCAGCAGCTCGATCAACGCGGCGATCCCGGAAGTGGACATCAGGGCGGTTCCAAATTGGGAGAACGCTGGCGCCCTGGAACGGCGCGCAAAAAAACAGGCCGGCGCCTCGAAAGGACGCCGGCCTGCAAGTGTATCGGTTTTACTCGCCGTTTCAACGAACCGGACGCAGCGGGCCCGTTTCGACTACGATTTCCGGCGGTGCGATTCGCATGGCGCTCGACGGCGGCTGCGACGGCATCGGCGTGGGAAGTCTTCCGGGCTGGGCCGAAGTTCGGGGCGTCTGCCGAGCGTCATGGCTGACGGGACGGACGGCCGTGTTGTACCGCGAGGCGGTCGGTCGCGGATAGGCCGGACCACGGTTCACAGCGCGGTAGTTGACCGCATTGGGATTGCCGGGAGCCATCGGGGCGCCAGGGCTGGTTTCGCGTTTGAACGGGCTTTCTTTAGGAGCCGCCGGCGCCGAACCGCCCGGACGGGAAGGGATCGGTTGCGGCGGGCCCGAGCGATAGGGCGTCGGTTCCGAATACGTCGGCATCGGCTGGGCTTCGTGGGGCATGCCGCCCGAATAGCCCGACTCATACTGCACGCCGCCTTCAAAACCGCCATGGGCGTAGCCGCCGCCGGCGCAACCACAGTCGCCGCCGCCACAGCTGGTGCAACCGCCGCCGCAGCCGCCGCGTTTGCGATGTCCCCAGAGGGCGCCCAGGCCGTCCCACCAGCTGCCGCAGCAGCGCGGGCCGACAAAACAGGCCGCATAGGGATGGCACGGTTCACAGCACGGCGGATCACTGCGCCATTCGCCCCAGTAGACTTCGCCGCAACCCGCACAGCCGCCGCCAAAGCTGGTCAGCAGACCCAGGTGGCTCATCGGCGACGCCGCAGGACGGCCTTCAGGATCCCAGTTATTGCAGCCGCACGGTTCGCAATAATCGACGCCCAGGCCGCAGGTTCGCTGGCCGCATCCGCCTGTTCCGCAACCACCGCGGGTTCCGCAACCGCAGGACGGCTGGATGCCGCAAGCGGGTTCCGGGCCGTAAGGAGCCGCCGCACAACCGCCGTCGCATGGGAATCCTCCGCATCCGCCGTGATCGGTGAGCAGACAGCAACCGTTCGCTGCCAGCAGGGCAATCGCACAGAGCGATGCAGCAAAAGCCAATTGCCGCGTCATAAGGGGCATCCTTTCCCGGCGTCACCACGCCTTATTTGTTGAAAGCCGAATATCCGGCCGTACGCACCTTCGTGTGCTGAGCCTGCTATCTCTATCGGCCGCATTACCGGCAGAATCAAGAAAATCGGCATAATCGTTCCAAACTAACAGACAAAACGGTTCGTTGGCGCCGCGATGGCACGACTGCCCCCCCAAAAGGCCAGGAAAGTTACCGTTTTCGCCCTACTTCAAATTGACTATATTGCCACCGGTTAACAACACGGTCTCCGCATGAACGCGACAGCCTCCTTTTTGCCTGGAAAGCACTCCATGCCTGAGTCGCTCAAGATCAGCCGCCTGCACCATATTGCTCGCGTCACGCACGATGTTGCTGCCAGCATTGCGTTTTACTGCGAGGTGCTTAATTTCGAAGTGTTGCCGCGCCCGCCGTTCAATTTTTCCGGCGCCTGGCTGTACGGATACGGCATTCAAATTCACCTGATCGAGAACCAAAACCTGCCGACCCGCGAAGAACAGGCAGTTAATACGCGCGGCAACCATGCTGCTTTCGCCTCAAGCGATGTCAGCCTGATCCGCGCCCGACTCGACGCCCATGGCATTGCCTTTAAAGAACAAATCAACGCCGGCGGAGCCAGGCAGGTTTTTTTCTGCGATCCCGACGGCCATCAAATTGAAATTGCCGAGTACCCCAACGACGACCCTTCCCAGGGTTACCAGGGAGATCCAGCCTCCTAGGCCGCTGGCCCCCAGGGCGATGGAGCGCTCGACAGAAAACCTTTTCGTTTACCACAACGAAGATTCCCTGCTCATGGAGGAGATTCATCATGCCCAATGCTCGTATCCGCCTGGCCCTGGTTCTCTTGGCGGCCCTTCCCTTTTTGACGGGCTGTATCACGGCCGAAAACCGCCTTTACGGCGTCTGGCGCCAGTCCGGTCTGGCGGGTCTGGCAACCGGCCTGGAACTGGTTTTTCAACGCGACGGGCAGCTGCAGATGGCGACCAACCTGGGCAGCCAGTCCCTGGAGTGGACCGTGCTAAGCGCCGCGGGGAATGATTACGAAATTGGTCTCCGCAGTCCGGGGGCCGAGACCATGGTCACCCGTAAACTGCGATTCCTCGATGAGAACCAGATTGAAACGGCTGTTATGGATAATCTGGCGCAGGTTCGCCTGACACGGATTGACCCTGCCGCCGGCAATACGACCCGCTGATCTTCCGCCCTGGAGCGGCAGCCGACAAGCGGTTGCTCACGGGGCCCTTGGCAATAAAAAACGGCCGCCTGAAAAGGCGGCCGTTTTTATGGGACTGTTGACGTGATCGTGCGGGCGATTAATAGTCGCGCGTAATGACCGTGTCGTCCTCGTAGGCTAACAGCTGTTCGTAAACGCTGGTGCATCCCGGGTTGATCGGATCGTAGTTGATATTCTCCGACAGGAAATGCGTGGATGCGTCGCAGAAGACAAAGTTGGCTCCACCTGGGTGCAGGCTGCTGAAGCCGTCATAGGTGCTGCCGGGCGCGTTGGTCGAGGTGGAGTTGTTGATGCCCGACGAGCCAATGCCCAGCATGGCCTGGATACCGCTCATGTTATCGACGTTCTGGTAGCGGCAGGAGTACGCGGTGGCGGCGTAGTAATTGGCCGTGATGGTGGACGTTGTCGCTGCGTTGTAGATCTTAATCTGCCAGCAGCGTTCGCCAGCGGCAATCGTCTTGGAGGCGCCGTCGGTGATGTCGTCGATGCGGACGGGCTTGTAGTCAATCGTCGTGCTCAGGGCATTGAACTGCCGGAACGGCCCGGTGGAATTACCGTAATCGACCAGACCGTTCGGGCCATGCGTGGCGTTCGTCGAACTACCATAGCCATTGTTGGCGATGTAGTTGCTCACGGCGCCAAAAGCAGGGGCCGTGTCAGGTCCGCACGCATGACGACCGGTGGTGTGGACGCGAGGTCCGGTGTCGGTCGGGCAGCGGTAAGATTCCAGCGGCTGTTCAATTCCACCACCCGTGCCAATGCCGGCGGCGGGAGGCAGCGGGAGCAATCCGTTCCCCACGCCCAGCGCGGCGTACAGGCTGCCTTCTTCCAGTTGCGGAAGGATCATTGCTCCCCAGCCCCACAAACCCGTATTGTGGCTCACGCCAACGGCGCCCGGCGGGAAAGATTTATGCGCGTCGTGGTAGTTCGCCAGCCCCAGCCCGATCTGCTTCAGGTTGTTGGTGCAGGTCGAACGACGAGCCGCTTCACGGGCCATCTGGACGGCGGGCAGCAGCAGCGCCACCAGCACCCCAATGATGGCGATCACCACCAGCAGTTCGACCAGGGTAAAACCCTGGCGCAAACGAGACAGTTGTTTCATACGATGCACCTTAAAAAAACGAAAAAATAAAGACAAGGTCAGGCTGCAGGAATCGCAACCAGGTAACAAATCAGAACGATAAGGATTTGAACAGACAATAAAATCGCCAAAAAACAGGCGCATAGAATCGCCTGTTTTCTGGTGGAGAATGACGTATAACTGTCGCGGGATGGGCGACAATTAATAATCTCGTGTGATGACGGTGTCGTCTTCGTAGGCCAGCAACTGCTCGTACACGCTGGTGCAGCCAAGATTCACCGGATCGTAATTGATGTTTTCCGACAGGAAGTGCGTCGACGCATCGCAGAACACAAAGTTGGCCCCACCGGGGTGCATGCTGCTGAAGCCGTCGTAGGTGCTACTGGGAGCGTTGGTCGTCGTCGCGTTGTTGATGCCAGAGGAACCAATTCCCAGCAGGCCGCTCAGGCCGTACATGGTGGTGGTTTCCGAGGTCAACGTCGAATACGGGTTGCCTGCATAATAGTTGGCCGAAACCGTGGTCGAAGTGGCCGAGTCGTAGATCTTCAGCTGCCAGCAACGCTCGCCGGCGGCAATCGTTTTGGAAGCGCCGTCGGTGATGTCGTCGATCCGCACCGTGGCGTAATTGGCCGTGCTGGAGTTGGCGGCCAACTGGCGGAACGGGCCCGTCGAGGAATGGGCGTGCAGTTTCCCGTTAGGGCCGTGCACGGGATCCGTCGAGTCGCCGTAGCCGTTGTTGGCGATATAGTTGCTGACCGCGCCGTAACGGTTATTCGAACCTTCGCGGCCCGCATAGCGGCTGCCTGTGGTGGCAATGGCCGGACCCGTGTCCGACGGACAGCGGAATGCTTCCAGGGGCTGTTCCAGTCCCGTGCGAGTTCCTACGTTGGCGGCCAGGACGGTCGGCAACTGGCCGGTCCCTACGCCCAGTTGCTGGTACAAGCTGGCCTCTTCCAGTTGCGGAAGAATCATGGCTCCCCAGCCCCACAAGCCGGTTGTCCAGGAGGTGCCGACGGCTCCGGGCGGGAAGGTTTTGTGCGCGTCATGATAATTCGACAGCGCCAGGCCGATCTGTTTGAGATTGTTCGTGCAGGTCGAGCGTCGGGCCGCTTCGCGGGCCATTTGCACCGCTGGCAGCAACAACGCGACCAGAACGCCAATGATGGCAATCACAACGAGGAGTTCCACCAGGGTGAAACCTCGTGCACGGAGAAAAGTTCGCGTCACATGGACTCCAGGAAGGAGAAAGAGGAAGGAGAAACATTCAAGAAGGAAGAGACCTTTTCTTATAACCTGGGTCGGCAATTTCCGCGAGACAATTGTTTAATAATATATCCATGGTTTTCTGTTTGAATTACCGCATTTTTTGAGGAAATAATGCCAGTCTGTGGGTTTCGACAGCCGTATCGGTGGATCCCGCATGGCGCAGCAAAAAGGGCCGCCTCATTGAGGCGGCCCCAGGGTTTTTTCCAGGCGAACATTGGCGCCAGGATGTAGCAGAATCTGGCGTTGTCACCCGCTTGTTGGCAAGTCGCCGGATCCCGATTCCAGGTGGCGACAGAGCCTAGTATTCTCGCGTAATGACCGTATCGTCCTCGTACGCCAGCAGCTGTTCGTAGACGCTGGTGCAACCCGGATTGGTGTAGTCGTAGTTAATGTTCTCCGACAGGAAATGCGTGGAAGCATCGCAGAACACAAAGTTGGCCCCGCCCGGGTGCAGGCTGCTAAAGCCTTCCACGGTCGCCTGGCTGCCCGCACCGGGAAGCGGGTTATTGGCGCCCACGGTCGAGCCGTTGTTGATGCCGGTCGAGCCAATGCCGCAAACCGACGGCAGATTGTTATGGCTGTGGCCTTCGGTGCGACAGGCGTAGGCGTTGGCGGCGCCGTACCGGGTAATCACGCCCTGGACGCGAATCTCCCAGCAGCGTTCGCCAGCCGCAATCGTCAACGAGGTGCCGTCGGTAATGTCGCCGACGCGAATGAGCCCCTGGTTGGCGACTTCGCTACGAAAACTCTTGAAGGGGCCCGTCGCCAGGTTGTGCCGGGTGGCTCCGTTCCGGCCCTTGCTATTATTGGCCGTGTTGGTGTCAATATGCTCGTAACCATAGCCGTTGTTGGCAATGTAGTTGCTGGTCGCGACGGCGAACTGGACGGATCCGTTGGTCGTATTCGTACTGACAAAATGCCGGCTCAGGTTCAGTACAGGACCGGTGTCCGACGGGCAACGATACGTCGCCAGCGGTTGTTCCAGCCCCTTTCCAGCGGCCAGGCCCTGATCCATCGCACGCTTTGGTTTGCTCGATCCCACTGCCATCAGCTGGTACAGGCTGCCCTGTTCCATCTGCGGCAGGATCAGCGCGCCCCAGGACCACAGATCGGTGCCGGCGCCGCTAGTTCCACTGCCCGTGTTATCGACAGCAGACGTATAAACACAGCCGGGCGGGAAGCACTTGTGGGCGTCGTGATAGGTGGCCATCGCCAGCCCAATCTGTTTCAGATTATTGGTGCAGGTCGAGCGGCGAGCCGCTTCCCGCGCCATCTGAACGGCCGGCAGCAACAGCGCCACCAGCACGCCAATAATGGCGATCACCACCAGCAGTTCGACCAGCGTGAAACCACGCGATCTAAAATAGGCCCGAGACATAGATACCCCTTAAAACGAGATTAATAAGAACGGATCTCATAAAAACTAAATCAATTAGGAGGTGGTTTATACCTTGCCGTAGAACAATTTACGAGACAATTGTTTTATTTAATTCCGCTGTTTTTTTCTGTATTTCAAGTACTTGGAATGGGTTTTGCTCGGCTGCGGGTTAACGGAAAAAGGCCGCCTCAGGGAGGCGGCCTTTTTTAATCACATCAATTGTTGGCGATCGCTTCGAAGACCCGTTAGTAGGTCCGCGTGATGACCGTATCGTCCTCGTAGGCCAGCAACTGTTCGTACACGCTGGTGCATCCGGGATTCACGTAGTCGTAGTTGATGTTCTCCGAGATAAAATGCGTGGAAGCATCGCAGAACACGAAGTTAGCTCCGCCTGGATGCAGGCTGCTGAAGCCTTCGACGGCAGCCTGGTTTCCCGCGCCGGGCAGCGGATTGTTCGCGCCGACGGTGGTGCCGTTGTTGATGCCGGTTGACCCGATCCCACAGACCGAGGGCAACTGGTTGTGGTAGTGGTCCTGGGCGCGGCACGCATAGGCATTTGCGGCGCCGTATCTCGTGACAACGCCCCGGACGCGAATCTCCCAGCAACGCTCGCCAGCGGCAATCGTGAGCGAGGTGCCGTCGGTGATATCACCCACGCGAATCAGGCCCTGGCCATTGGCAGTGCTGAGATAGCTCATGAATGGTCCCGTCGCTCCGCCTTTTTTCGTAGCTCCGTTTTCCCCTTTGTTATTGTTGGAATTGGAATTGGTGTAGGCGAAACCATAGCCGTTGTTGGCGACATAGTTGCTGGTCGCTACGGCGAATTGCACCGAACCATTGGAGGTATTCGTACTGACAAAATGGCGACTTTTATTCAGGTCGGGCGCTCCGTCCGAAGGGCAGCGGTACGCTGCCAGCGGTTGTTCCAGCCCCTTCCCGGCGGCCAGGCCCTGATCGATGGCGCGCTTCGGCTTGTTCGAACCGACACCCATCAGGCGGTACAGGCTGCCTTGTTCCATCTGCGGCAAAATCAGCGCGCCCCAGGACCACAAATCATTGCCCGAGTTACTATTTCCACTACCCGAGTTGTCGACGGCAGTCGTATAGACGCAGCCGGGCGGGAAGCACTTGTGGGCGTCGTGATAGTTGGCCATCGCCAACCCTATCTGTTTCAGATTATTGGTGCAGGTTGAGCGGCGAGCCGCTTCCCGCGCCATCTGGACAGCCGGCAGCAGCAGCGCCACCAGCACGCCAATAATGGCGATCACCACCAGCAGTTCGACCAGCGTGAATCCACGCGATTTCCGACAAGAACGAGTCATACAGCCCTCAAGAATAAGGAAAAAGAACACTTAAGAGGAGAAATCTAGAAGTGAGCTTTTATATCTTGACTGACACCAAAATGCGAGGCAAAAAAACCGATTTTAAAAAAAATGTTTCCCCTTGAATGAGGGTTTTCTGCTCTCGCGAGGGATGCAAGGGCTGTAATCTCCTTGGAATCTGCGTGTTGTGTTGACCGTCGGCGGAAGGGGCGAGCTTGAAGTTCTTGAGAAGAGAATTTCTGCAGTTGTTAGACGATCTTGACTTCCTTCTCTCCCAGGCGGCGATGCATCGGGCCGTCGCCGCCGCGAGGACAAGGACGTCGGGCAAACGTCAGGATTAGTACGCCCGCGTGATGACCGTATCGTCCTCAAAGGCCAGCAACTGCTCGTACACGCTGGTGCACCCCGGATTTATGTAGTCGTAGTTGATGTTTTCCGAGATAAAGTGCGTCGAGGCGTCGCAGAACACAAAGTTGGCTCCGCCCGGGTGCAGGCTGCTGAAGCCTTCCACCGCTCGCTGGTTCCCGGCTCCCGGGAGAGGATTGTCGGCGCCGTTGTAGGCGCCATTGTTGATCCCCGTCGAACCGATGGCGACGACCGACGCCAGGCTGTTGTGGCCATGGCTTTCCGACCGACAGGCGTACGCATTGGCGGCGCCGTAGGTGGTGTCGACGCCTTTGATTCGCATCTTCCAGCAACGTTCGCCAGCCGCGATTGTCGAGGAGGTGCCATCGGTAATGTCTCGGATGCTCACCAAAGCGCGATCCTGATAGTTGCCGCGGTAGCTCTTGAAAGGACCGGTCGCTTTGTTGGCGCTGACCGCTCCATTTTCCCCTTTGTTATTGTTGGAATTGGAGCTGGTGTAAGTGTAACCATAGCCGTTGTTGGCCACATAATTGCTGGTGGCGATGGCGAACTCTTGACGGCCGCTCGCCGTGTGGGGGCTGTGAAAGCGGCGATTGGTGTTCAAGTCGGGGCCGATATCCGAAGGGCAACGATACGTCGCCAGCGATTGTTCGATCCCTTTTCCGCGAGCCAGTCCCGCGTCGACCGACCGCTTCGGCTTGAGACCGGACCCGGCGCCCAGGATTTCGTACAAAGAGCCCTGCTCGAGTTGCGGCAGGATCATCGCTCCCCAGGACCAAAGGTCGTTCCCCGCATTGCTAGAGGGATTGGTGGTCGAGTCCACGGCCCGCGTGTAAACACAGCCCGGCGGGAAGCAGTTGTGGGAGTCATGGTAGTTGGCCATCGCTAGCCCAATCTGCTTCAAATGATTGGTGCATGTCGAGCGTCGGGCCGCTTCGCGAGCCATCTGGACCGCTGGCAAAAGCAGGGCAACCAGGACGCCAATGATGGCAATTACCACCAACAGTTCAACCAATGTAAAGCCTTGACGCTTCTGGGCAGGGCGTAACATCTTGCCTCCAAGAATAAGGTAAGCGAAGAAAAGATTATTTGATAAGTATGAGATGAGAGTGGCAGGGGCAACGCTCTCCTCCGCTTTCATGGAAACCGGGAAGATACTGATGCCACCAGCACAGCTATTTTTTACAGCAAAAAGTTCAACTCACCAAGAAAGAAATTTAGAAAAAGTAGAAATAAACCGCTGGACGACACGACAACTGGTCAGCAAAACTCCTTCCGTTCCCGATGCATGCTCGTCATTTCGGATCCCATCTCCCCGCCTGTGGAGGCTCTTTCGCTCGCGTAAAGAAGGGGATCTAAAGCGTTTAGGGGAAGGGAGTTGCAGCCGAATCTCGCCGCCATTGTCGCTAGCGACACGGTCGTCTTTCCGCATCAAGCCAGCCGGTTTTGCGATTCCTGATAGGGCCTGCCGACGGACCGAAACTCGAGCCAGGGCAGGGTTCAAAAAAAGTACCGAGACGGCCCCCTGCAGGTCATCTGCTGGCGCGAATGTCGCCGTTTCAGGATTTCTGAAGGCGGGGCTGGAGTAGAGGCAGACGTCGTTGGCTGGAGTTCGAGCCTCGCCTTCGTCCCGGGGGTGCAGCGCGCCGCGGGAACCAGAAAAGCGGAAAAAAACTCTTGGTAAATGACGCCAAGGCGGCCTGGCGACCCGTCCCTGACCGCAGAAAAGTTTGCTCGGTGAGGTCGGGATCAAAAAAAAACGGTCGCCAAACTGGCGACCGTTTCTGGAAGTGACTGGCGTTTCAAGCCGCGGCAGACAGGTCTGCCTGTGGGAGCGGCGGAAACGCGTGCTTCAAGGCGACTAATATTCGCGGGTGATGACCGTGTCGTCCTCGTAGGCCAGCAATTGTTCGTAGACGCTGGTGCAGCCGGGATTTACGTAGTCGTAGTTGATGTTTTCCGAAATAAAGTGCGTGGAAGCATCGCAGAACACAAAATTGGCGCCGCCTGGGTGCAGGCTGCTGAAGCCTTCGGTTGCCGTGGCTGACGAACCGGCGCCCACTGCCTGGAGCGGATTGTCGGCCGCGGTGGAGGTGCCGTTATTGATACCGGTCGAGCCGATCCCGCAAACGCCGGCCAGACCGTTGCTGCCGTTGCCTTCGTTGCGACAGGCGTAAGCCATGCCGGCGCCGTAGGTGACCAGTTTCTGGACGCCAGCGACGCTGACTTTCCTTTCGTAGCAGCGTTCGCCGACGGCAATGGTATTCGCCGAGCCATCGATGATGTCGCCAACGCTGAGCGTGGAGTAGTCGTTCGTGGTGGTGGACGCATTCATGGAGCGAAACGGGCCGGTCGAGTTGTACGCCGTGGTGGCGCCGTTTTGCCCCTTGTTTCCCTGGGGATAACCGCTGTTGACGTAGTTAAATCCGTAGCCGTTGTTGGCCACATAGTTGCTGGTCGCAGTGCGGGACATGAGCACCCCGGTGGTCGTATTGGCGGCAACCAGCTGGCGGTTGGCGTTGATTGACGGCCCTGTATCCGAAGGGCAACGGTACGCTTCCAGAGCCTGCTGCAGGCCCGTGCCTGGAGTCACCGGACGGGTCGGTTTGGCAGTGCCGACCGACAGCGCGGCGTAGAGACTGCCTTGCTCCATTTGCGGCAGAATCATGGCGCTCCAGGTCCACAAGTCATTGCCGGCGGGGCTATCGGCCGGATCGAGGCCAGGCTGGCCGTTGTAAACACAGCCGGGCGGGAACACTTTGTGTGCATCGTGATAGGTGGCCATGGCGAGGCCAATCTGTTTCAGATGGTTCGTGCAGGTCGACCGACGGGCCGCCTCGCGAGCCATTTGCACGGCCGGCAACAAGAGTGCGACCAGAACGCCAATGATGGCGATGACAACCAGCAGTTCGACGAGAGTGAATGCACGTCGGCGCGAATAGCCCATGGATAGGCTCCGGGGGTAGGAAGGGGGGACGGATCATGGAAGGAATCTGAGGCAGGAGCTGACATTCTTGCGACGGCGAGACGTTTCAGCAATGGCTTTTCAGCCAAGAATAACAGCTATTTTTACCTTGAATTTTTTGAGTTTTTGACCCGACAATGTCTGCTTCAACTTCCCTCGGACAGGTGTTCGGTACGCGGTCCGTTCCGGTTGCCTCCTCGATATTGCCTCGTCCCGGTCTGTCCGACGGTCGGTTTGTTGCCTCGAGCGCGTGGAACTCCGGCAGGACGCAACGAAAAAAGGACAGCCGCGTTGTGCGGCTGTCCTCTGTAATGCGTTGCAATGCCATCAGAGCGATGCAGGCATGCTGCTTACACTGCGTCACACGGTTTAGTATTCACGCGTGATGACGGTATCGTCCTGATAGGACAGCAGCTGTTCGTAAACGCTGTTGACGCCCGGGGTGACCACATCGTAGTTGATGTTTTCCGAGAGAAAATGCGTGGAAGCGTCGCAAAACACAAAGTTGGCTCCGCCTGGGTGCAGGCTGCTGAAACCGTCGGTGGCGGCAGCTTTGGATCCAGCGCCCGGCAGCGGGTTGTTGCCGGTGCCCGTGGTGCCATTGTTAATCCCCGTCGAAGCAATGCCGCAAACGCCTGCCAGGCCGGAACCGCCATTGGGGCTGTTGCTGCGACAGGCGTAGGACAACGCGGCTCCGTACACAACATTGGTCATGCCCGTGGTGGCGAGATTGACCTTCTTTTCATAACAGCGCTCGCCAGCAGCGATCGTCTGGGAGGTGCCGTCGCTGATATCGCCAACGCTGACCAGTGAGTAATCACTTGTTCCCGAGGACTCGCGGAAGCAGCGGAACGGCCCGGACGAACTGTGTTCGGACGTTGCGCCGTTCTCGCCTTTGTTGTAGTCTTCGTCCCAGGAGGTGATGTAGATCTTTCCGATCCCATTATTGGCGACGTAGTTGCTGGTTCCCACGTAAAAGCGGGGATCAGTCCACGACATGATGCGGTTGGTGTTCAGGTTCGGGCCAGAGTCGGAAGGACAGCGATAAGCTTCCAGCGGCTGTTCGATCATCTTGCCGGGTACGGTAGCTCGCATCGGCTTCTGCCCGGTACCCACGCCCAGGGCGCTGTACAGGCTGTTCTCTTCCAGTTGCGGCAGGATCATGGCGCCCCACGACCACAGGTCGTTGCCGGAATTGCTGTCGAACGCGCCCACGGCGGTCGTGTAAACGCACCCAGGCGGGAAGACTTTGTGGGCGTCGTGATAGTTGGCCATGGCCAGGCCAATCTGTTTCAGATTGTTCGTACAGGTCGAACGACGGGCCGCTTCGCGGGCCATCTGTACCGCAGGCAACAGCAGCGCAACAAGAACGCCAATAATGGCAATGACAACAAGTAATTCAACAAGCGTGAATCCACGCTGCCGTGACAGGCGCATAGAACTCTCCAAGAGGGGCAGGGGCGGGATGAATGGGGGGGAATTAATGCAAGTGCAAGAAACGAAAAGACACTAAGAAGGCGGGTGTCCCTCACACTCCTCTTAATTTTTACTTTAAGCCAAAAACAATCAATCCTTCTTGCGAGGTTTTTCCATGTTTTTCTCTAGAAACCGACTTCACTCCCGTTTTCATGGGGGGTGTGTGGTGTGTTTATGGCTGGGTAGGGGGTTGCCTGGAGAGGGGTGTTGATACCCTCGCTATGGCTGAAATGCGGAGTTTCTCGTGTAGTCCCCCATGCGCACAAAAAAACGGCCGCCGGTTAGGCGACCGTGATTCTTTTGGGAGCAGCGTCAGATTTTCCGGCCTTCGTCACATGGCGTTTAGTAAGCGCGGGTGATGACGGTATCGTCTTCGAAGGCAAGCAATTGCTCGTAAACGCTTGTGCATCCTGGGTTTACATAATCATAGTTGATGTTTTCCGAGATGAAATGCGTGGAAGCGTCGCAGAACGCAAAGTTGGCCCCGCCGGGGTGCATGCTGCTGAACCCGTCGTAGCTTCTGCCCGAAGTCGCTCCGCTGGGGTGCGTGCCCGGGGTGGCGTTGTTGATGCCACAGCCGCCGATGCCCACTACAGCATCGAGTCCGTCGGTGTGGCCTTCGTTCTGATAGCGACTTCCGTAAGCGGTTCCGGCGTAATAGTTGGCCGTCACAGTGGTCGAAGTGGTCGAGTCGTAGACTCGCATTTGCCACGCGCGTTCGCCCAGGGCAATGGTCTTTGAGGTGCCGTCGGTGATATCGCGGATGGAGATGGTGTGATAGCCGTTGCCGTTCTGCAGGCGGCGGAAAGGGCCCTGCGAGTTATTGGCCATGTTCAAACCATTCTTCCCCTGTGTGGAATGATCTTCGCCGTAGCCGTTGTTGGCAATGTAATTGCTGGTGGCGCCGCGGATGTCTTTGGCGGTCCAGCGTCGGTTATTAATGGCAGGCGCCGTATCCGAAGGGCAGTGGAAGCTGTCCAGCGATTGTTCAATCCCCTTGCCGGGCGCCGGAGCCACCTGCGGCAAATTGCTGGCTACCCCCAGCGTCTGGTAAAGGCTGCCTTCTTCGATCTGGGGCAGGATCATCGCACCCCAGGACCAGAAGCCGGTATTGTTATGGAGGCCGCACTGGGCCGGGGGGAAGGTTTTGTGGGAGTCGTGGTAATTCATCAGGGCGAGCCCGAACTGTTTCAGATTATTGGTGCAGGTCGAACGGCGGGCCGCTTCTCTCGCCATTTGAACCGCAGGCAACAACAGCGCGACCAGCACGCCAATGATCGCAATCACCACGAGAAGTTCAACGAGGGTAAAGCCGCGACGTCTTGCGTTCGGACGGAACATAAAATCTCCGAGAAAAGAAGAGCTGAGTGCGAATACATCTGAGGCGCCTGCCACGGATCATGGCAGGGCTTTCCGCAATGGCGAATGCCGGCGCCAGTCCATGGGACTGGCTAAAGATAATGAGCTGAGAAAAGGGGGCGGGTCTTCCCACCTATGTGAAGGATATCAGAAAAAATGGTTTATTGACACTTAAATTACTCGGAAAAGTATTGTTTTATTTCTGTTGCCTCAAGGAGGGCTGGCCTCGCCAGTCAGCAGGAGCGATCGCGCGAAGGGATTCGATTGCGCACGGCGTGGAGGCAGAGCCCCAGAGGATCCGTTAGGATAGGCCGGGGCGGATTCCCTTGGAAATCTTGCGCCAACCATCCCCACCCTGATGAAGGACCCAAACCATGAATCGTCGTCTGCTTGCCGTTATCGCCTGGACGAGTTTGTTCGGGACGTTCTTCCCTTGGATTAGCGGTCTGCAAAGTGAGGCCATCGGGGCGGACGCAAAACGGCCGAATATTGTCTGGCTCGTTTCGGAAGACAATTCGCCGTTCCTTGGCTGCTACGGCTACCCCGACGCTCATACGCCGCACCTGGATAAGCTAGCGACGGAGGGGATTCGGTATACCAACGCCTTTGCCAATGCGCCCGTCTGCGCTCCGGCCCGCTGCACCATCATCACCGGCATGTACGCTACTTCGCTGGGCACGCAGAATATGCGAAGCCGGAATTTCGTCCCGCCGGAGCAGATCCCTTTCTTTACGCAGTACCTGCGCGACGCGGGCTATTATTGCTCCAACAACTCCAAGACCGACTACAACCTGAGCCCCTTTCAGGAGCAGGCCTGGAACCAGATGAGCCGTGGCGATCATCGCCAGCGGAAAGAGGGCCAGCCGTTTTTCGCCGTGTACAACTTTGGCTCCTCGCACGAGAGCTCCCTCCACAAGCCGCTCGATAAAAGCCTGACCACCGCCAAGGTCACGCTGCCGCCGTATCATCCCGACACGCCGGAAACACGCGGCAACTGGGCCATGTACCATAAAATCCTGACCGGCATGGACGCCCAGGTCGGCGAGATGCTGGCCCGGCTGGAAAGCGAAGGCGTCGCCGACGACACGATCGTGATCTATTACGCCGATCACGGCGGTATTCTGCCGCGTTCAAAGCGTTTCCTGTACGACTCGGGCGTGCATGTGCCGATGATCGTTCGTTTCGGCAAGAACTTCGCCCATCTGGCGCCGCAACAGGCCGGTTCCGCCACCGACCGCCTGGTTAGCTTCGTCGATCTGGCGCCGACGGTGCTCAGTCTGGCCGGGATCGAAGTTCCCGAACATCTCCAGGGCGAGGCTTTCCTGGGCAAGCAGACCGCTCCGCCCCGGGAGTACGTCTACTGCTTCCGCGGCCGGATGGATGAACGCTACGACATGTACCGGGCGGTGCGCGACCAGCAGTTCAAGTATGTCCGCAACTACCATCCGGAAGTTATCTACGGCCTCCACCTGAACTACCTTTGGAAAATGCCCGCGACGGTTGCCTGGGAAGCCGCGTATAAAGCCGGCAAATGCAACGCGGCGCAAAGCATCTTCTGGGAAACCAAGCCGGCCGAAGAGTTGTACGACACCCAGGCCGATCCCTGGGAGGTGAACAACCTGGCCGCCGATCCGCAGTATGCCGACACCCTGAAGCGGATGCGGAAAGCGAACCAGGAGCACCTGCTGGCGATTCATGATTCGGGTTTCTGGCCCGAGGCCGAAATGGTTTCCCAGGCGAAAGGATCCAGTATCTACGCCCTGGTCCGCGATCCCAAGCGTTATCCGCTGGAGCAGTTGATGGCGGCGGCCGAAGCGGCCACTTCGCGCGACCCCCAGCAATTGCCGGCGATCGAACAGATGCTGTCCGCTGACCATCCGGCCATCCGTTACTGGGGCGCCATTGGCTGCCGCGTTTTGGGGGACGAGGCCAAGAGCCTGCAGCCGGAACTGCGGAAGCTGCTGGAGGATCCCTCGCCCAGCGTGCAGATTGCGGCCGCCGACGCCCTGGTCCACCAGGGCGAAACGGAACAGCCCCTGGCCCTGCTGGAGCAGCGAGTGCTCGATAGTCAGGAGTACGTAGCGCTTTATGCCGCCAACGTGCTGGAGAATATGGGAGAGGCAGCTCGTCCCGCGCTGCCAGCCCTGCAGAAAGCTTCCAAACGGGACGGCTATCTGGCCCGAGCGACCGAATATACCGTCGAGAAGCTATCGTCAAGCAAATAGCCCGCCGGTCAGGACGTTCTCCTTCGCGCCCCGATTTGCAATCCCCTGTTGGGGCGCCGGAGCCGTTCATTTTCCTCCGGGACACGTGCTGGCAGCAGCCTGCGGTCGGCCGAAAACCGGCTGTCGTCGCCAGCGTCGACAGCGATTGCAACACATTACCCTGGGGAGTAAACTCTAGGGTTTAGGACCGATCGTTGCTGCCGGCGGAAGCTCCCCTGGAAAGGGTAGTGGGAAGCCGGAACGGCAAGCAGCCAGGCGGCGGTTGGCGCCCAAACACTTGCGTCGCTCTGTGCGTGCGGTGGTTCACTGTCTGCCCCCGGCAGACAGTTACTTTTATCAACAGGCGACTCGGCGTGAAGCGGGCCATTATAAGTGATATCCACGGCAACCTCGAAGCGTTGCGAGCTGTCCTGGCCGACATTGACGCCGAAGCCGTCAACGATATCTATTGCCTGGGCGACATCATTGGATATGGACCCAATCCGCGGGAGTGCCTGGATGAGGTGATGAAGCGCTGCTCCGTCATTATTCTGGGGAACCACGACCAGGCCGCCCTGTTTGATCCCGACGGTTTCAATCCAGTCGCCCTGCAGGCCATTTACTGGACCCGCGACCAGCTGGAAAATTCGTCCGACGCGCAGGCGATCGTCGACAAACGCTGGGATTTTCTTGGCGAGCGGCCCCGGGCGATTACGGAAGGACCGTTCTTCTTTGTTCATGGTTCGCCCCGCGAACCTACGAATGAATACGTTTTTCCCGAGGACGTTTATAACCAGCGTAAAATGGACGCGCTATTTGTCCGGTTCGAGCATTACTGCTTCCAGGGCCATACCCATATCCCGGGCGTGTTCTCGGAATCTCGCGAATTCACCACGCCGGAAGAATGCCATTACCGGCATCGCCTGGGCGAAGACAAGTGCATGATCAATGTCGGTAGCGTCGGGCAGCCGCGTGACGGCAACCCGAACTCTTGTTATGTAATTCTCCACGACGAGAGCGAAGTCGAGTTTCGCCGGGTGGAGTACGACGTGGACTCCACCGTGAAAAAGATTTACGCAATTGACGAGCTCGACAACATGCTGGGCGATCGTCTTCGCGGCGGTCGATAAGCAGTCGTCGGCAAGCGGCCGTCAGGAGTAGCATTTCGCGTCGGGAGGCGTGCGTGGTGAAGCGGGCCATATTGAGCGACATCCATGGCAACCTTGAAGCGCTGGAAGCGGTGCTTGCCGACCTGGAAAGCCATCAAATCGACCAGATCTATTGCCTTGGCGATATCGTCGGGTATGGTCCCAATCCGCGCGAATGCATCGACCGCGTGATCCAGTTCGACCTGTGCATCCTGGGGAACCACGACCAGGGCGCCCTCTTTGATCCCGAAGGCTTCAGCAGCGGGGCCGAACGCGCCATCTTCTGGACCCGCGATCAGCTGGAGGCTGTCACCGGCGACGAGCAGCAGGCCGAAGACAACCGCCGTCGCCTGCAGTTCCTGGGCGAGCTGCAGCGAACCCACCGCGAAGGCACTCGGTTGTTTGTCCATGGCTCGGCCCGCAGCCCGCTGAACGAGTACGTCTTTCCGGAAGACATCTACAACACGCGCAAGATCGAAAAGATCTTCAGCATGGTCGAGAAGCACTGCTTCCAGGGCCACACGCATGTGCCGGGCGTATTCACGCACGACTGCCGCTTTCTCAGCCCGCCCGACATCGGCAACCGCTATCACCTGGGTGAAGAAAAGGTGATGGTCAACGTCGGCAGCGTCGGCCAGCCCCGCGACGGCGACTGTCGTTCCAGCTACGTGATCGACCACGACGGCGTGCTGGAATTCCGCCGGGTCGAATACAACCTGGAAGTCACCGCCGCCAAGATCCATGCGATCCCCGATCTCGACGACTTCCTCGGCGACCGCCTCCGCGACGGCCGGTAGTCAGCCAGTTCGGGCCGCAAGTAGATCTTCGGTATTTTGCTCAACAGGAACCACGAAACCTGAGCAGCACGAGCCGGCTGATCCCGTGAGCCGAACGCCTGGCGTCGGGCCGTTCTTACGTCCCTTCCTGCCGCAAGTTTTCCCATTCCACCAGGGCCCGCGGCTCCGTTGAGAAATACAATCCGATAAGAAATCGCCGAAGTTATTCTTTCCCAGTTCCTAAGTTCCAGTTTCGCACTTTTCGGCGGGCTATCCGGCGAGTGTGGCGAGGTACCTAAGGAACGCGGGAAAATTAACTTCGGTATTTTTCTCGACAGGAACCACGAAACCTGAGCAGCCCAAGCCGGCTGATCCTGTGAGCCGAACGCCTGGCGTCGGGCCGTTCTTCGGAATGAGGGAAAAAAACTTCATCGGTTTTTGTATAACAGCGATGACGTTCAACTTTTACCTATGCTTCACCTGGTGATCAAACCGCCAATCTCTCCTGCAACGGCTGGAAGATAAAATGAGCGGGTTGAAAAATCGGCATCGCGGAAAAGGGGAACTCACGCAAAGGCGCAAAGAAGGAGGAAGAGGTGTGAGAAGGAATTCGCCACGACCCTTGTGGATGTCGCGTTTCCGATTCCTGCCAAACGGGAAAAATCGCCGAAGTTATTTTCCCCCGATTCCTGAGTGGTCGCGAAGTTGCGGCAGTCGTCAAGCAAATGTTGCCAGAGATACAAGTACTGTTCATGTCCGGCTATGGAACTGGGGAAGAATAACTTCGGCTCACAGGAGTAGAACCGCCCGACGCTAGCGCGTTCGGCTCACTATACAAAAACCGAAGTTATTCTTTCCCAGTTCCTAAGAGTAGCATCGGTGACGGGAGGCGAATTGGGGGCATCTTCCCCAAACCCATCTCTCTGGCTGTCTTACGACTGGCGATCAATCAATGAGCCAGAAATGGGTAGATAGCAACACGAAGAAGGACAGGAGACTGACGGCCAGGAGTCCGGCCGATCCTGGCGCAGGTCGGAAGAGCAAGGCCAGCAGCGCGAAACCCGCGGCAAGCATCGGGGCGCCCATTGCCTGGTTGACGAGCAGGTTGAGATCACGCTCCTGATCCCACGGCCCACTTCCCGTGCGCTGACAGGAGGCGATCTCGAATTCCGTCGGCAGCCGATCCGTCATCGCAGCATTGCACCAGGCATAGGCCAGAAGCAGGCCGCTGTAGAAAAGAAGGGCAACGGCGAATACGGCGCAGCCTCGCGAAAATAACCAACCCGCCGAGCGGTCACGAGTCAGAGTCGAATTATCCGATGAGGGCATCTGGTCGCCGTCTGGAAAAGGGATGCGAACCTCTCTCCTCCTGTTCTTCCTTTTCTTCTTCCTTTTCTTCTTCTTGATCTTGATCTTAATCTTAATCTTAATCCCCAGCGGCGACGTCCAATCAAGGCGGCCGGAATCGCAGTGTTGGAGACGGCAGTGGACCGGAAACTAGCTGCGGACCGTCCCTGCAAAAGGGATTAGGAAGAAGAATCGGGAATGGAAAGGCCTTCGTTGAAATGCACCTACACCGCCTCGTCTTGTCGATCGCCGGCCTTGATCCGCAAATAGGCGGCCTGAACGATCTGCTGGGATTGCCGTACTACGAAACGCCGCGGCAATTGCCCGAAGGGCAGGGGGTTCATTCTTCGGTTGTGGTGTGGGAGGCGACTGCCGAGTTGGAGACGATTTCGCTCGAAGACTTGTTCGCACGGCTGGCCGCCCATCATGCGGCCCTGCACAAAATCCAGGGCCGCAAATGCCTTGAGATGGTTGCGGTTCTGTTGCCCGCTGACGGTAGCGTTATGCTTCATCTGGATCGCAACATGCTTCAATCCCTGGAGGCTCTGAATTGCGAGGTCTCGCTGCAGGTGGCGAAAGTGTACTCGAAACCTCGGTAATCCGCGCCATCGTCGAGGTGCTAACGAGGGACGACAACCGAACCCGGCCGCCAGCCTGTTAGCCGCCCGCTTCTCCTTCGCCAAGCAACAGGATGACGGCGTTGGCGGCTGCGAGCGGGTTGCGATAGTCGGGCTTGCCCAGCAGCATTTCGTGGAACACGGGCAATGTCTCTTGCGCCGTCGCGCCGAAAACGGCAAGCAGCGATTGGGCGGCTGCGAAGCGGACTGTTTGATCGGGATCGTCGAGGCTCTGACGCAAAGCAGTCACGACTCCGCGGGTGCGATCGCGAAGCGCGAGGTGTTGCATCGCTTGGATCGCCTGGACGCGGACTGTTGGGGAAGAGGACTGGAGCATCTCCTGCAGCACGGGTAGCAGCAGCCGGACGTCGCCCCCGATGGACGCCATCGCTTCCGCGGCGGCGTACCGCACGTCGTTTTCTTCCGCAGGAGAAAGCAGCACTTCCAGGGCAGGCAAGGCGGCCTTGGCTCGCGTATTCATCCGGCGGAGCAGTTCGATCGTCTCGGGCAAGTCTTCGGCCAGCAGCAGGACGGCAGGGCCGCCGATCGCCGCCAGCGCGGCCTGCACGGTGCTCCTGTTGGGCGCATCGAGAGGGTCGGGTTCTTTCTGCAGAAACGTAGCCAGACGGGGCACGGCCGCCTCAGCGTCCGGACCGATTTCTCGCAGCACGAAGACCGCCCTGAGGCGAAGCAGGTTGGAATCGTCGTCCAGCATTTCGATAAGTTCCGGCACGGCGTCCACCGCTTGCGGTCCCAGTCTCCTCAGGACATCGGCCGCAGGGGAATCGCCTTGTTTTGCTGCTTGCCGGCGCATGCTGCGGACGAGCTCTGGCACGGCGGCGGGACCGATCTGCGTCATCGCCATGACAGGATGGATTCCCCGGGAACGCTGTGGACGCTCCATTTCCCTGACCAGATGGGGAATGGCCGTGCGGGCTGCTGCCCCGATCGAGCACAGCGCCTGGAACGCCGCATCCCGCACGTGAGGTTTTCCGTCCTGGAGCAGGGCAATCAGGTCAGGGACCGCGGCCTTCGCTGCCACGCCGAAGATCCCGAGCGTCCTGGCCGACTGGGAACGTATGTTGGGGCTGGGATCCTTGAGCAGTTGGCGTAAACCTTCAATCGTTTGGTCAGCGGGACCGATGTATCGCAGGGCGGCAATCGCCTTGCTTTGATGCTGGCCGTCGCGATCGGGCAGCCGTGCCGCTTCCAGCAGCGCGGGAATCACGCGAGGGTCGGCGGTCCCGACATTCTCCAGAGCCCTCACGGCCACCCAGCGCAAGTCGAGGTCTGGCCCCAGGACGTGCTCGATCAGGCAGCCCACAGTCTGCGCGGTGACAGGTCGCACGCGGCCCAGCGCCGACAAGGCGATCTTTTGAACGACCTTCGCGTGTTTGGCAACGGAGTGACCGTGCGTGGCGGCTTCCAGCAGGAACGGAACAACCAGCGGGTGCGACGCGCCGTAACCGCCGATGGCCGTGACCAGCGTGCCGGGATACATGCGGGTTTCATTCCAAGCCGCCAGGAGAAGGGGAACGCCTTGTTCGGCCGGGGCGATGCGGGCGATGGCCCGCGCCACGTCGGCGCGGATCCAGGTATCCAGCGAGTCCGTTCTTTCGAGCATCAGTTCCACACGGAGCGCGGGCAAGGCGTCGTTCGCTGCGGGGCCGATCTCCTGGAAAGCCTCGACGGCCAGCCTGCGAAGCACTCGATGTTCGCTCTGGAGACCGGCGATGAGCGGCCCGATGATCGCCTCGACCACCACGGGGTCGCCATGGCGGAGCGCATGGGCGGCTCTCACGGCGACATGCAGCACAGGATCTTGCGTCGCCCTGGCAATCGCGGGAACTGCCTTGTCAGGAACGCGCCGTCCGATTTTCCGCTGCAGGACCCCGTCGTAACGGCGTGTGACGGGTTCGGCAAGAAAGGTTTCCAGATCCGCCAGCGCCGTCACGGCCGCAGCACGCACTTGCGGGTCGACGTCCTGCAGACAGATGATCAGAGAATCCGTCGCCAGCATTGCGTCAGAATGGAAAGCCGAAAACGTATAAGTGTGAATCGCCTGGCATGCGGCCCGACGGATCTCGACTCGCGGATGCGCCAGCCCCGCCGTCAGCAGTTGCAGTGCTTGGCTCGATTCCGGTTCTTTGTCTCCCAGCAGGAGCAAGGCGGCCTGGCCTGTGGGGCCGGGCTGCAAAGCCAGCCTGGCCAGCGATGCGTGCTGCGGGAAAATCTTTCCCAGGGCGTCGAGCTTTTTCACCGGCTTGTTGTCGCCTTGGCGGCGGAGCCAGACGGCGAGCTGCGGCGCGGCTGCTTTAGCCGTTTCCCCCATCTGGGCGAGCGCCGTGACCAGGGCCAGATCCCTCTCTTTGTCGTACGTTTCCTGACGCAGCTGATACGCCAGCAGCGTCGCTACCAGCGGGGACGCTGCATCCGGCTGGCTGAGCTCTTTCGCGGCCGCAGCTTGCTGGACGGCATCGCCTTCGTACAAGTACTGGACCAGTTCCTCCCAGTCCTTCTCGGCGGCGATCCCGCCGCGCTCGTTTGCCAGGGCAATCCCGCCCGCAATCGTCAGCAGGCAGCAACAGAAACTGGCGAATGTTACGGATCGCAAACGCATCGCCTCTCCCTTCCAGGCCCCATGAAATGGCGGAAACCACCCCACCAGCCTACCGCACCGCGGCCCGGATCGCACGCTCGATTTTGGAGCCTCAAGAGCGGCACGCCGGGCCAGACCGCAAAGAGTTGGCCGGCTCCGCGAAAGGGCGGCAGGAATTACGCTCCGTCGCTTCTGCAGTATCGATGGGGAAGGAAAGGCTCGCCCGACTTGCGGCGCCGAGCGGACGGACAGCAGCATTCGAAAATAGAAAGGCGAACCGCCTCCGCGTTTGGCCGTCTTTCGGCGACCAGAGGCGCTTTCTTCGGCTTAATCGGAGGAAGTCCTCATGACCCTCAGAAATCCTCCGAAGGTGGCAGGATTATTCTCGTCCGCTACAACCTGGGAAATAGAATACCTGGGGGTGAACACCCCGTGCTGACCACAGCCGAATTCATGGTTGTTGGTGGGAGCGTCATTTCATAAACAAGGAATCCTTCGATGCGTTCTTCCCTCGTTATCCTGTTTTTACTGTGCGTGTTGAATCCTTGCGTGGCTGAGGAGCCGGCTTCCGATGCGGCGCAGCGGCCGAATCTCGTTGCGAATGGTTCGCTGTCTTTGACGATTTTTGTGTCGCAAAACGACAGGTCCATCCAGGGAGCCTTTGTTCAGGTCTTTGACTCCTTTGACAATGTGGTGGCGAGCGGGAAAACGGCAGGCGGTTTTTTCAAGGCGACCAGCTTGCCGTCCGGGACCTACGAGGTCGCCGTGACGTACAATAATGTTCGCCGCTTCAAAGAAGCGAGACTGAGTGATCAGAATGTCGATCTGGAATTTACGCTGGACAACTAGAATAGGGACAGACGAAGTCCCTACGGATTCTCACCTGCCTGGTTGAGGCCGGAACACGCCGCCTGAAGGGCCAGATGGCAGGCGGCGTGGTTTCGTTTGGGGTGCTCAGAGGTCGCTCCCAAGCGCTGGCGGGCATCAAAGCGCCATCCATAAAAATACAGGCGCCGCTGCCTGGCCCCGTTCTCGGCCCTTGGCCAGAGCGAATGCGGGATCCCCTGTTCATCGTCTTAATCCACGCTCCGGAAGTGCCACCCTTCGGCGATGTCTTCGCCGTTGAGGTTGGTCCACCCTTGAGCGGCGAGAACTCGCAGACGGTATCGACCCGGCAGCGAGAAGCCATCGCGATCCATGAACGAAAAATGCAGGTGGGGCACGCCGCTTGCGCCGGAATTGCCGATGTTGCCAAGCACCTGCCCGGCCTCTACCTTGTCGCCGACCTTGACCCGTAATGAGTCCTTTTGCAGGTGATGATACTCGGCGAACACGCCGCCGCCGCAATCGAGTCGAATGTGGTTGGAATAGCTTAACGGTCCGGGGCGACCGATCGTATGGTCGTTATGCTTATCGACTGCGGCCGTGATTACCCCGTCACAGACGGCCAGCACCGGTTGCCTCCAGGCGAAATGATTTTCTTTGGCGTTAGCGCCCGCGTGCAGATGGCCGCCCACCTGGCGAACGATATCAAAAGCGAAGACGGCGCCGTGCTTCTTTTGATGGTGTCCTGATTCGTCCAGCAAGGCGTGCCACTGACCCTGAACCGGCAGCCGAAACGTATATGGGATCGGTTCCGTCTTCGCCAATTCTTTCCAGCGCTGCAGATTCTTCTGATAGACCGAATTTTCGTGATGCACGCCACGGGTGTAAAGAAAGTCACGGAGTACGAATTCCGCACAGACCGGTAGCTTTTTCTTTTCGCACCAAATAAAGAGCCTGGTTTTTTCACGTTCCAGCTCCACGCCATCGGACGATCGGTCCTTGAGCGTCTCGTAAAGCTCCAAAAACTCCGCATGCTGAACCTGCCAGGGTATCACCCGCCACAGGAGAAGATGTTGCCGGGACGTCCCATACTGAGGCAGCGCGCATTCGCCTGCAGGCACGCGGCGAGGTCGAACGCTGGCCAACGCGATGCATAATGGCAGCGCCAAACTTTCTACTTCGCAGGCTTGACACAGGGGTGACTGCTGATTGCGCTCGGCCCAGGTCGCCGGAGTCGGCGGCGGCTCTTGAGGAATGATCCGACGCCCCAGAATTTGCCCGGAAACCAGACCGGGGCAGAGGAAAATCAGCAACAGCCAAGCGGTTCGGAACATGGTGGGCCCGCCTTGAAGGAGTGAGGGAGCATTCCACTTGCGAATCGACTTCACCATTCGCACCAGTCGCTCAGTCTATGCCATCCACCGAGGGACGGCAAACGCGATGAAAGACAGGCCGAGCCGCAGCTATAGACCGGACAACGTCCCAGGCGACGGCGAAGCGCAGCAAGAGTAGGCGCCGCCTTGCCCTTTGCCCAAGGAGCCTAGCGCGCTTTGGCCTCGAGGCGTTCGACGTGGGCCTGGGCGAGTTGGATAACACGCTGCAGGGCGGGGAGGTCGGCGGCGTTGAAGGAGTTGACGTAGTGGCGTTCGCCGGATTCGGTGCGGTAGCTTCATTGCAGCGAGACGCTACGGAATTGGCGGCCGCCCTCGGTCTTGTTGGCGAAGACGGAGGCGGAGATGTTCCCCAAACGGATTACCGTCTCAGGGCTGTCTTGTCATCGGTTGTCATGCAACAAGGTTAGCGCAGAAGGAAGCACGGCGCAAGTGTTTTTGCATCGACTTGAAGGAGCCGTCGGATGGCTAACCGGCGAAACATTCGCGGCTGGTTTGCATGCCGGCCAGCCAGCGTTTGCCGCGGCGGGCGGCTTCGGCGGCGAGAGTGGTGGGCGAGCCCGCGGCGCGGTGGAACAGCTTGCGGAAGTTTTGGACGGTGTTCACCCAGAGGTCGGCCGAGATCTGCAACCGCTCCAGGATCAGCGCCAGGTCGGAAGGAATACTGCCGCGTTTGCCGCGGCGGATTTGCCGGCCGGTCCAATCGAGCAGTTTCAAGTACGCGGTGAGATCCAGCGAGAGATACCCGCGATCGGAAGCCCGGCGTGCCGAACGGGTGGTCGAACGTTCGCTTTGTTTGTCCAGCTCGATCGGACTGAGCCAGTCGTCTTGCCGCGGTGCTTGTTCTGGATTGGGTGTGTCTGAGTGTCGGATTGTGCCAATCTCCACTTTGCTGGCTTCGATCCGCTCATAACCCGACGTATGACGACTCGTCTCCGGCGTGGCGGCGATGCCGGCTCGCACGGGGTTCAGATCGACGTACACGCTGCACGCCAGCAACGCCGCTTCATCAAGAAGTGGCTGGCATTTGTAGCGGCCCTCCCAGAAACGGCCGGTGCACTCGTCCTCTTTATTAGCCCGGCGGGCGATCGGCTCGGCCAGCCAGCGCATGAACCAGGAAAGGCTCGACAACCGCTGCCGCCGTTCGGCGAGCACCTTGGAGTCGCAGAGCAGCATCCCGAGTTCCGCCTCGGTCGGTTCGGCTGGCGAGCCGTCTTGTTCACGGCGCAGCGGAAACAGATTCCACCACCGCAGGGCGATGTCGTTGTCGGACCATTCGGCCACCACATCCGGCCGGGTCCGCAGGATGACATGCAAATGGTTGCTCATCACGGCAAAGCCGAGCACCTCGACGCCAAACTCGCCTGCGAGAAACTCCATCCGCCGCTGAATCCACGCCCGGCGATGGTCAAAATCCTGCCCCGACACAGGATCCTGCCCACATAAAAATGCACGTCTGACACAGCGATTCACGCAATGAAACACGCCAACCGACGATTCATCAATCACTTCACGACGCGGAGTACGGGCCATGACGGGGCGCCTCAGACCTCTATGTGGGGCTAAACTGGGGCCACCCAAACTTTGACTCACCAAACCCCGCTGATCGCCAAAGTCTGGTTGGCCCCTTTGTCGGTTGACCACATCTGGCCGGGTCCGCAGGATGACATGCAGATGGTTGCTCATCACGGCAAAGCCGAGCACCTCGACGCCGAACTCGCCGGCCAGAAACTCCATCCGCCGCTGAATCCACGCCCGCCGATGGTCAAAATCCTGGCCCGACACCGGATCCTGGCCACAAAGGAACGCCCGCCGCACACAGCGATTGACGCAATGGAACACGCCAACCGTAGACTCATCAATCACTTCACGACGCGGAGTACGGGCCATGATGGGACGCCTCAGAACTAAAAGGGAAGGGGATGGAAAGATTGGAATTTAACGAAATCGCGTCGGGTTGTCATCGATTAATGGATGGCCCCATTCTCTCGCCATTCTCCCGCGATGTCGTACACCCTTTCCCGCGCAGGCTACCATACATCAATTGAAATATTAGGATGGCTCTGTGAGAATTCAACAATCTCGGTAGGAACATGCCCGGTCTTCATAGCATCGGTGACAACAAGACGCCTAAGGTTCGAAAGCCGACCTAGTTCTGAGATTGATCCGGGAGTAATTGCCGACGCTGGTAACTCAAGAGACTGAAGTGAATTGCATTCTGCGATCATAACGAGCGCGGTCTCGTCCAGGTTTGTATAGCCAAGCTGCAACACCTTTAGCCTAATACCGCAGATCCCATTAAGTGAGCGGGCCGATATATTCGTACCGCGTAGACTGAGGTATTCCAAGGATTTTAGTCCAAGTAAATATTGCGTGTCCTTATCAGAGAAAGAGTTGCTTCGGAGCGTTAGCCCTTGTAGATTTAAAAGATTGCGCAGCGGGCTGAAGTCGCAACGCACGGGGTCTCCTGCAATCTCAAGCACTTCCAGCTCTTTAAATAGCTCTAACTGCGCTAATTCTAGTAGCTCATCAACAGTTTCATCGTAACCGATGGCTGTGACCTTACCGTCATCTAAAATAACCAGAGCTCCTCGATCTTCAAGATCTGCTATTAGAATTAATGGCCTCAACCAGTAAAATATCGTGATCCCCACTACTCCAGCGAATAAGACGGCGCCACCAGCAAATATCCATTTCACCGCTATTGATTCCAGTCGATCAAGATTTGATTTGGTCGTTCACGCTGGATAATTCCTATGTGATCATTTAGTAGATCCATGTCTTGCTGCGTGAATTGCGATCTAGGGATTTGGCGCACCACCTTAGGAAAGCGAGTCATGGGTCGGGTGACGGAGTCGACTTGCATTGCTTTCCCCTCGCTATACAGTTGGGCATAAGCCGCTCGATTGAGGGTTCCGTCAAACTTTGGACCGAACTCATAAGGTGTGGCAAATGGTGTGGCAAATGGGGGCACCCAAACTTTAGCAAAACTGAGGCGAGCAGGCAAAATAAACCTTTCCCAGGCGCGGCGATTCTCGGGATCGAGGGACGCGATCGGCAGGCAAGCTGGCATCGGCAGGCAAGCCGACAGAAAATCGCAGCGATGGCCCGATAGCTGGAGGACATCGCGCGGAAGGCAGCGTCTCGCTGCAAAGGGCTGGCAATTACGGCGAAAGCGAGAGCAGGCTTGACCTAGGCGCCAAAGCACTCGCGACTGCTCTGCATCCCCGCCAGCCAGCGTTTGCCCCGGCGGGCGGCTTCGGCGGCGAGAGTGGCGGGCGCTCCGGCGGCGCGGTGGAAGAGCTTGCGGAAGTTCTGGACCGTGTCCACCCAGAGGTCGGACGAGATCTGCAGCCGCTCCAGGATCGGCGCCAGATCGGAGGGGATGCTGCCGCGTTTCCCGCGACGGATCTGCCGGCCGGTCCAGTCGAGAAGTTTCAGGTAGGCCGTGAGATCCAGTGAGAGATAGCCGCGATGGGAAGCCCGGCGTGCGGGAGGGGCGGTTGAGTGTTCGCTCTGCTCGTCCAGTTCGATCGGGCTGAGCCAGTCGTCCTGCCGCGGTGATTGTTTTGCATTGGGTGTGTCTGAGTGTCGGGTCGTGTCACTCTCGGCTTTGGTCGCTTCGATCCGCTCGTAGCCGGAGGTGTGACGACTCGTTTCCGGCGTGGCGGCGATGCCGGCTCGCACGGGGTTGAGATCGACGTAGACGCTGCACGCCAGCAAGGCCGCTTCATCAAGAAGCGGCTGACATTTATAGCGACCTTCCCAGAAACGGCCGGTGCATTCGTCCTCTTTATTGGCCCGGCGGGCGATCGGCTCGGCCAGGCAGCGCATGAACCAGGAAAGACTCGACAACCGCTGGCGCCGTTCGGCCAGCACTTTGGAGTCGCACAGCAGCATACCGAGCTCCGCTTCGGTCGGTTCGGCCGGCGTGCCGTCTTGATCGCGGCGCAGCGGAAACAGGTTCCACCAGCGCATCGCGATGTCTTCGTCGGACCACTCGGCCACCACATCGGGCCGGGTGCGCAGGATAACATGCAGATGGTTGCTCATCACGGCAAAGCCGAGCACCTCGACGCCGAACTCGCCGGCCAGAAACTCCATCCGCCGCTGAATCCACGCCCGCCGATGGTCAAAATCCTGGCCCGACACCGGATCTTGTCCACAAAGGAACGCCCGCCGGACACAGCGATTGACGCAATGAAACACGCCAACCGTAGACTCATCAATCACCTCACGTCGCGGAGTACGGGCCATGCGGAACGCCTCGGAAATTATTTGGAAGGGAAGTGGAAAGATTGGAACGTAGCGAAATCTCGTCGGGCTGTCAACAATTCATGGGTGGCCCCATTATCAGGGCAAAGGCGGCGGTCTACGAGAACGGCTGAAACTATTCTTGCTTCCTGGAGGGACCGCCAAGAGGCTTGTGGCGTTCTGTTGTTCGACTCGTCGATCCAGATTATACGTGATGCCGGTGCGGAGCGAACTGTCGGCGCATTGCAGGACTTAGACGAACCCGCGCTCGGTCAGTTGCTTCTTCAGCCTCAGGACTGCGACTTCCTTGGCCTTGGCTTCCACCTCAATGGTCAGTGACAAGCCGCGCCAGCAATCGGGAAAGTCCTGCACGTCGATGAAGTCGTGGTGACGTTGTGGTTTCGGTCCCTTCCAGCCTTCGATCGGGCTGGAAAGATGAAACATTGGCCTCCGGTTCCATGTCGAGATCGCAGCTGCGGTGGCCTCCTCGACCGAAAGATCATCCTGATTACAGCGGTGGTGGTGAACGTCATAGACTAAGGGGATGCCTTCCGACTGGCATAGCGGCAGCAAGTCTGACGGCGTGTAGGTGGTGTCGTCGTTCTCAACGGTCAGTCGGTTTCTGGCTCGGTCTGACAGCCGTTTCAGGGTCTGGGCGAATCGAGCCAGAGCATCCGGCTTGTCGCCATAGGCGCCGCCACCGTGGATATTAACGACATCCGCTCCCACCCACTCTGCCACCTCGGCCTGGTATTCAAGTTCAGCGATGGATCGGTCAACCACTTCGGGGCGAGGCGAGTTTAGTACGACAAACTGATCAGGATGGAAGCACGTTCGCAGCGCGTGATCGCGAGCGTACTCACCGCACGCCTTGAACCGTCGCACGATTTCCACTCCGTCAGGAAGATCGAGTACGTCATAGCCGCAGTCCGCGTGTGTCTTCAGGGGCAGGATCTGGCTATTGATGCGAAAGCAACTGATTCCGTTGTCGGCACAGAATTCAAGCGATGCAAGAAGTGCCTCGGCGTTAGCCAGACATAGTCCAGCCAGCTTCGACAAGGCGGCGTCACGTTCCATGCTGCTGATGGATTTCACCGTTGTGTTGCGGAACCTGATCGGCTGGTCACGGAAGATGCAGCACAAGCCCAGGCGGATCGAAGAGTCGTTGGTCATGCTCACCATTCCTGAAGGTCAGGCTCGATTGAAACCCTGGCGAAGTACGTCGCCTGGAAATACGGCCGCTCTTCGGAAAAACGGCCAGATGACAACCATCATCTCGCTGGTCGTGGTCCAGACGACCAGATTATCCGCGGCGGCAAAAGGCCCCCAGGGTGTGGCTTCGCAGGAAAACTTCCCTGAAAACTTGTGTCACCGCGGAATAAAGACCAGGGGAATCGCATCTTAACTTTCGTTGATGAAAAAGTCGCGAACCAACTTGCACGCTTCGCGTCTAACTACTCAGACAACCAACGGCCTGAAAAGGACAAAGCAGAGTTTTCCCATGTTGACGATCCTACGCAGTTATCTCGGCGGTACAAAGAGTGACGGGCGATTTGCCGAAACGTCGGCGAATACGCTGCCCGTGCTGCCCCTGCGCTTGTGACCCAGGCTATTGCCTGAAGCCTTTCAACAAGGCCCGGTGTCACGAGCGACATCGGGCCTTTTTTCGTGCCCGCGCCACAACAACCTTGGCGGGTAGCTGAGACGGCCTGGCGGGGTTTTGAAAAACGCAGTCGAGGATTCCAGAGTCTTTCGGCCCACTTCGCGCTACGTGTACGCGCAGAACTCGGCCCGTTCGACTTTGGGTGGTCCAACGGCAACAGCGCCTGGTTCACATCCAGGAAACGATGGTTCAACTCCATCCGGGACTACTGACGACGCCCAGGTGCGCCATCGGTTGAGCGACTCGGCCTCAACCCGAGTGTTTGCAGGTTCGACTCCTGCTCTGGGTGGTAACACAAAGCAATACGGCTCGGTAGGCAACTGGCAGACCACCTTGGTTCAGAACCAGGGATGCTGTGGGTTCGAATCCCACCTGAGCTACTTGAGAACAACACGCCCTCGTGGAGCAGCGGAGTGCTCGCCTGCCTGTCACGCAGGAGATCGTCGGTTCAAATCCGATCGGGGGTGCTTTCGTGGCACGGTGCGCCAATCGGGCAGAGCGACCAGCTTCAAAACCTGGTGGGTGGGGGTTCGATTCCCTCTCGTGCTACTTGAAGAACAACTTGCGTCGGCTGGGCATGGGCGAGCCCAAGTGGTTGTAACCCACCCGCTTCCGAGCTTTGGCGGTTCAACTCCGTCCCGGCGCACTGACAACATGGCCCGTTCCCCGAATGGGTCACGAGCAACTGACGCGGGTGGGCGAGTGCTCATCCAGGCCTCATAAGCCAGGATTGCCGGGTGCGACCCCCGGACCCGCTACTTGAACAACGACCGAGTACGCAAAGAGGTAAAGCGGTCACGTTGAGAGCGTGGCGATTTTGCAGGTTCGATCCCTGTTTCGGTCACTCAAACGATCCCGTGGTCCAACGGCGAAGACGCCTGGCCGACATCCAGGAAAGTGCTGGTTCGATTCCAGCCGGGATCACTTGGGACAAACGGTCTGTAAGTGTTGTGGCGGCACACGTCTGTGGTAAGGACGGAGACCGGGTTCGACTCCCGGACGGACCTCTTGAAATGATGGGACGCTGGTCTAACGGGAAGACGCTTGGCTTGCACCCAGGTAATCGGGGTTCGACTCCCCGGCGCTCCACTATAGAAGGGCTGATCGTCCAACGGGAAGACACCGCCCTGGCGTGGCGGGAATCCGGGTTCGATTCCCGGTCGGTCCACTGACATACGGAAGGTAGCCGGATACGGTTTGCCGGGCCGCACTGCTAATGCGTGCCTCCTCAATGGGGATATGGGTTCAAATCCCATGCCTTCCGCTGATGGCTCGATGGTGAAACGGACATCATGTCTCGCTTCTAACGAGGTGTTCCAGGTTCAAATCCTGGTCGGGCTGCTGACAGGTAAAACAACGGAAGGGCAACCCGATTGGCGACGGAACCCGGTTGGAAGCCGGCTGAGCTTGACGGCCTTGAGGGTTCGATTCCCTCTCCTTCCGCTGAGAACAATATGGTGTCCGTGGTGTACGCGGTATGCACATCTGCCTGTGAAGCAGAAGGCATGGGTTCAACTCCCATCGGTCACCCCTTGATGCCGACGTGGCTCGACACAGAAAGGCGTCCGCGTTGTAAGCGGAATCATGCTGGTGCGAATCCAGTCGTCGGCTCTCCTACATCCCGATGGTGTAACGGAACGCACAAGACTTTCCTAAAGTCTTGGTCCTGGTTCGATTCCAGGTCGGGATACTCGGCTGACACGAAAACGATTTGAGAAATGCCCGAACAATTGGCAACCAATGATTGTCAATGATCGGAGCCCGGCGAAGTTTGCCTCGTCGACTCCCCGATTTATGCCTTGCGAGTGTGCTGGACGCACGGTGGTCTTCGGAACCACAAGACGGGGTTCGACTCCCTGGCGGGGTGCTGAGAAAGAACACGTCCTTGGAGTGTGCTGGAAACGCACGCGAGCCCGCGAAGCTCGTAGACCAGGTTCGATTCCTGGCTGGGACACTGATCGATACGGATTGACGCTGGAGCCAGACGGCACGGCGGCTGCCTGCAAAGCAGCTTGAAGTGGGTTCGATTCCCACCGGCGTCTCTGACCGACCAACTGCCAGTTCGGACTACATCTGTAAAATGTGAAACGTCTGAATCATTTCTTCGATGGAAGGTCGCAACATAAACTCAACTGCCTGCTGGGAGTACATGACGGTCCTAAGGTAGCGGTAACCCTTCAGCCTTCTGAAATCGCTCTTGGCTGATTTCGACAAATTTGTTCTGTTTTGGGGATCATGGACGCTTCCCTTTCTAACGACGATGGCCTGGTGGACGCCGCCTTTTTGGAGAAGGTGCTGCGTGGGCGGTTGAGTGAGGCTGAGGCTCGAACGTTTGCTGCGGCCGGGGCCGAGATTATCGCCTTTACCATGCTGGCGCTTACGCAGCGGGTCGCTGGTCAGCAGGCGGCCGGGCCGAACACGCCGTCGGCCGCCGTTCCGCCGTACGCCAAGCCGACCGCTTCGCCCAGGAAAGGTCAGCGGCGACGCGGCGGACAAAAAGGACATCCCGGCGTCACCCGACCGCCGCTTCCTGAGCCGGATCGGCGCCGCGAACTCCAACTCGATTGTTGCCCTGAGTGCCAGGGCAAGCTGCAGCGAACAGGCGACACTCGCACGCGCCGCAGCGAAGACATTCCCGACGGCCTCAAGCCGGTCATTACGGAAGACATCCTGCATCGCGACTATTGCCCGACCTGCAAGAAACGCGTCGAGCCCAAGCCGCCCGACGTCCTGCCGAACTGCACGCTCGGCAATCGCACGCTGGTCCTGTCGGCCGTGCTCCATTACCTGCAGGGACTGACGATCAGCCAGATTGTCGACACCTTCAACTTCCATCTGCGAATGAAGGTCACGCCGGGCGGGCTCATGCAGATGTGGCATCGGCTGGCGACTCTGCTGTTCGCCTGGTACGTGCAGATTCAAGCCGAATGTCTCGACTCGGCCCGGCTCAACGCCGACGAAACCGGCTGGCGAGTGCAAGGCAAGACGCATTGGCTGTGGTGCTTCGCCGGGCCGGATGCGACTTTCTATATGATCGATCGCAGTCGCGGTTCGCCGGCGTTACAAAAGTTTTTTACCAAAGCCTTCGAAGGCGTCCTCATTACCGACTTCTGGTCGCCGTACGATGCGATCGTCTGCGCCGACAAACAGAAGTGCTGGCCGCACCTGCTGCGCGACATGGCGAGCGTCGACGAAAAACACGCCGGTGACAAGGTCTGGCAGTCGTTCGCGCGGCGAGTGATCAGCGTCTATCGCGAAGCGAAGAAACTGCACGCCGCCAAGGCGACAACGGCTGCGGTCGACTACGACATCGCCGCGATGCGATTAGAAAGCCGACTGGCGACCATCGCCGGCGAAGCCTGGAACCACCCCGACGCGGCCCGCCTCGCCAAACGCCTGGCGAAGTACGGCGACCAGCTGCTGACCTTTTTATGGCACGACGAGATCCCCTCGGACAACAACCACGGCGAGCGTCAGATTCGTCCGGCGGTGATGATCCGCAAGAACAGTTACGGCAACCACAGCGACCGCGGCATGCTCACCCAATCGGTACTGATGACGATCTTCCGTACCCTCAAACTGCGAAATCAACAACCGCTCGAAACGATCCTCGAAGCCCTCGCGAACTACGCCAAAACCGGAAAAATCCCGCCCCTGCCGCAGAAGGCTGAATAGTTACAGGTAGCGATGCCGGGCGACCGGCTAGTGAATGGCGCTGGAGTCTCTCGCAGACGAAGGGGCCAGTCAACGGTCAGCGGTTCCGACTGCTGGCACGGACGGCCGTAACCAACACACCTCTTGGCTATCCTTCGTTGGGCTTTTTGAAAACACACGGCGACTGCCGGTTTGGAGTACATCGGCTCCGTCCAGTGCGTCTGGCGACCGCGAGCGGTAGGCGGGTTCGATTCCCGTACGGAAATGCCTCTGACCACAACTTCGTCGCCACAAAATACATGACCGACTGCCGATTGGAGTACATGGTTCATTACCCGCGGGTTGCAGGTTCGAGTCCTGCCGCCTCCGCTTTCAAATGTCGGAGGTGTAGCTCAAGTGGGAGAGCAGCGTACATCTCTGGTCACAACTTCGTCGGTCACGTTTACAACAACACGCATATCCCGATTCACTGTGTCGGGAACAAAACACACTCGACTGCCGGTGTGGAGTACATGGCTTTGCAGGTTCGATTCCCGCCCGGCCCCCTCAAGAGAAACACCTCTATGGGGCCGGACCCTGCGATCCGCGCGTGCGCGGCCGTCGCAGGGATTCGCTCTGCCCACAACTTCGTCGAGTGCCAAACCACGTTCCGACTGCCGGTGCGGAGTACATCCACCAACCCCGACTCTGCACTCAAGACTTCGTCGGATCGTTTTTAGAAGGAGATCATCATGGCCAACAAGTCTTTGTTTTCCAGCATCAAGAGCAAGTTCACGCGCACGAACACGGTCAACGAGGCCGGAGGCCGCGCGTACCAGTTCACGCCAAAGCATGCGCTGGCGCAGATGGCGGCCACCGGTTCCTTTAACGGCGTGTTCTACGCGAGTGCGCAGAACCAGCTGGATGAGCTGCGCAAGCTGATCGAGCAGGTCGACGACAACGTTTTCCTGGCGAAGCTGGCCGTCTACGCGCGTGAGCGGGCGTACATGAAGGACATGCCGGCGGCGCTGCTGGTCATGCTGTCGAAGCGGGACACCGAGTTGATGCACCGCGTCTTCGATCGGGTCGTGGATAATGGTCGCGTCATGCGCACCCTGTTCCAGATGATCCGCTCAGGACAGTTCGGTCGCACCAGCCTGTCGTCCAGCTTGCAGCGGGCGTTCCAGCGGTGGTTGAACGAGGCGTCCGTCGGCAAGTTGCTGTCGGCTTCGATCGGTAACGATCCGAGCCTGCGCGACGTGTTGCGGATGGCTCGGCCGACACCGCAGGACAACGCACGACGGGCGCTGTTCGGTTGGCTGACCGCCAAGGAGACCGCGAAGTGGGCTCCGGCAACCGAGGCCGACCTGCCGGCGCTGGTCCAGGGTTTGATCGCTTACCGTCAGGCGGATTCCGCCAAGGCGCAGGCGTCGATCCTGCACGACCTGTCCGTTCGCTGGGACTTGCTGGCGGACGCAGCCAAGGGTCCGGCTGTCTGGAAGGCGATTGCCCGACAGATGGGGCCTCAGGCGCTGCGGATGAACCTCAACACGCTGCTGCGTCACGAGGTGCTGAACGATCGTGAGATGGTGGACTACGTGGCGGGCCGCCTGGCGGACGCTGACGACATCCGTCGCTCGCGGCAGTTCCCGTACCAGTTCCTGGCCGCGTACCTGAACGCTGCGGCGGAAGTTCCGCACAAGATCAAGACGGCCCTGCATCAGGCCGCCGAGATCGCTTGCGGTAACGTGCCGGAGCTGCCGGGTCCGGTCGTCATCGGTCTGGACACGTCTGGTTCGATGAGCTGCCCCGTCACGGGTAACCGTGGTCGAGGCGGCACGACGAAGATGCGCTGTGTCGACGTGGCGGCTCTGTTCGCCGCGGCGATCCTGCGCCGCAACCCGGACAGCGTGGTCATTCCGTTCGACACCCGGGCGTACGACGTCCGCATCGATCCGTCCGACTCGATCTTGAGTCTGTCGGAGCGGTTGGCGAAGTACGGCGGCGGTGGAACCGACTGCTCGATTCCGCTTCGTACGGCCAACACGAAGCACAGCAAGCGAAAGTTTGCTGGCTGCGTGCTGGTGAGCGACAACGAGAGCTGGGTCGGCACGGGTCGTTACGGTTCGACGGGCGTGCTGACCGAGTGGCGGACGTTCGTCGATAACCAGAAGCGACTCGGCGTTGCCGATCCGAAGCTGGTCTGCATCGACATCCAGCCGTACAACTCGACGCAGGCTCCCGAGCACGACGACATCTTGAACATCGGCGGCTTCAGTGACGCGGTGTTTAACGTCCTCGCCTCGTACCTGAACGACGACGCTGCAAGGTTCGTCGCCGAGGTGGAGTCGATCGAGCTGTAAAAACGGCTCCGTCGTTAACAAGCAACGCCTCTGGTCTGAGCAATCGGGCCAGGGGCGTTTTCTATGCGCCCTTCGTGATGCGGCCACATCAGCGCATCGACGTCCACTCCATCCGCTGCCGCCAGTCGCGAAGGTAGTCGATTCGCCACCTGCTGACTGTTTTGGCTCCCGCGCGTCCGCCTTCAGACAGGGAATGATCGGGGTTGTCCGTCCAATAGTTCGGGCCGTGGTCGGTTTTCACAAACGCCCCGCCCCAGTGGGCAGTCGTGGGTTCGTCGGGTGCGCCGCGCAGCAGGTAGAGCAGCGATGGGGTGTCGCCCATCTTGATGTCTCGCTTCTTGCTGAAGAAGAGATCGCCCAACGCGCCGTGGCCTTTGACATGCGCCTCGACGAAAGTTCGATTGCCCCATTCGCCGTCCTGATGGCCACCGGTGTACATGCCGCGAAACGTCGTGTCGCTCTCAATCCACCACAAGTCCGCGTGATTCTTGAATAGATATTCCCGCGCGGCCCGATCCTGCTGCGTATTCCAGGAACCGATGGAGTGCACCCGCAGCTTGCCCTTGATGGATGGATCGTCGTGAACCGCCTGGGCGACATCGGTGATGCTCCCCCAGACCAGCACCCACAGCGGTCGTTCGTCGTCGGCCTTGGCTCGGGCGACGATCCCTTTCGATCCCTCGGTCGCAGCGGACCACCCTTGATCCGGCGCTGGTTCCATCGCTCCCTGCCTGGTGATACGACGGAGCGTTTCTGGTTCGGGGAAGTCCTCGCTATGTTTCCGCAAGCTCGCGTAGTCCTTCTCGTACGCATCGAGCACCTCCAAAATATGCCTGGCGCGGCCGGCTTGTGGAGGGGACGAGACCAGCGTCTCAATGTCCAGCACATTGGCGTACAGCAAGAGATGCACGAACGACTGGAAATCGTCGGGGTCGGAACCGCCGATGTCTGTTGAGATAATCACCCGAGGACGCTCGCCTGCAAGCGCGCCTCCGGCCGGATTGACGGGCTCTACGGCGCAGGCCAGGCTGACGGCCACGAACAACCATGCCATCCCTTGAACAGGGATAAGCCGAATCGACGCTTGCATAGACTTCTCCCCGCTCGGAAGCGACCAGACCACGGCGGTCGCAAACATGAAATCAAGAACGCTCCCATGCTAACATGTTGCGGTTGTAGTGGACCCCAAAAACTGGACCGCGCGATAAGGTGTAAAACGGGATGAATTTACCTTGGGGATGGAGCGATTGCGATGCGGAAGAAACGTATTCTGGGAGCCAAATTCAAGGCCAAGGTGGCGCTCGCTGCGGTTCGCGGCGACAAGACCTTGACCCAACTGGCCAGCGAGTTCGCCGTGCATGGGAGTCAGGTTTCGGCCTGGAAGAAGACTTTGACCGAAGGAGTCGAAGCCCTGTTTGAAGACGGTCGCAAGAAGCCGGCTCGCGAGGAAGTGAGCACGGCCGAACTGTTCGAACAGATCGGCCGACTCAAGATGGAGCTGGAATGGCTCGAAAAAAGCTGGCGATCTCGACTGACGCCAAACGCCAGCTGGCCATCCGAGAGATAAGCTCCGCCAACTGGTTGCCCGCGGCTTCCCCCAAACGCTCGCAGAGCGCAGTTCTGGTGTCATCGCTGAGAGGGTGATCGGCCATGTGTACCTCGATTCACATAATGAAGAACGGTGGCGTCCAAGAAACGCGGGGACGCTCCGTCTGTGCCCTGTGAAGTTGCCCTGAAGAAATTCGTGCTCCCCTTTTGATCACAGCGAAGGATCACTGCGAGGTTCCCGATATTGCCCTTACCCGGTTCACCAGGCGCCTGCACGGCGTCGCAGGTTGCTCAGGCCTTGAAGATCCTCTCGCGATTGTTGGCGACATGGATGGTTGCGTTTCGCGTGTCAATCACGATAGACGAATGCCGCACAATCATTTCGTAGTCGTACGCCGAGTGATCGGTCGCGATCAGGACGCAGTCTAGCGAGGCCAGATACTCAGGAGTGAGCGGTTCGCTCGTCAGGTTCGGGACATCGTAATGACGCATGGACGGCAACGAAGGAATGTACGGATCGTTGTAACTGAGATCGGCTCCCCGTCGCAGAAGAAGCTCCATCAACTTGAATGACGGGCTCTCTCGTGGATCGTCGACGTCTTTCTTGTAGGCGACGCCCAGCAGCCCAATTCGGCTGCCGCGGATGGGTTTACCAGCATCATTCAAGGCCTCGGTGACCCGTCCGATCACATACTCGGGCATCGCCGTATTAATCTCACCGGCCAACTCGATGAAGCGCGTCGTCAACCCTTGCTTTCTCGCCAGCCAGCTCAAATAGAACGGGTCGATGGGAATGCAATGGCCGCCCAGGCCTGGCCCCGGATAAAAGGCCTGAAATCCAAACGGCTTGGTCTTCGCCGCAGCGATGACTTCCCAGACATCAATTCCCATATTTTGAAAGAGAATCTTGAGTTCATTGACCATCGCAATGTTAACGGCGCGATAGGTGTTCTCAAGGATCTTGCAGGCTTCGGCGACTTCGCAACTGCCGACGGGAATCACTTCGACAACCGCTTGCCGATACAACTCGGCAGCGAGGTCGCGACTGGTTTCGTCGATACCGCCAACGACCTTGGGAATGCTCTGCGCTGTAAACTCGAGGTTTCCCGGGTCTTCGCGTTCCGGGCTGTAGGCAAGATAGAAGTCGCTGCCCGCTTTGAGTCCGCTGCTCTCAAGTATCGGCTTGACCACGTTGGTGGTTGTGCCGGGATAGGTCGTGCTTTCCAGAATGACCAACTGCCCCTTGCGCAAGTGCCGGGCTATTTCACGGGCGGTCGATTCGACATAACTCAGGTCGGGATCACGGCTATCCGTGAGCGGCGTAGGCACGCAGATCAATAATGCATCCGCCTTGGCCATCAGAGACATGTCGGCAGTCGGTACAAACGACTTGTCGTTTACGCGATCACTGAGCCAGTCGGATGGAATATGACCGACGTAGCTTTTGCCGTTCTGCAGCGACTTGATTTTTTCCGGATCAACGTCGAAACCAATGGTGTGAAAACCGCTGGATACGAACGCACGAATTAACGGCAAACCAACATAGCCAAGTCCAACCACCCCCACTTTCGCAGAGCGTTCGGTTATGGAAGTTTGAAGTGAGGAGATGATCGATTCTGCCTTCGATTTCGACATAGTTTGCCCCTGTGCTCAGATATCGTACCTATTATTACTGCCACTATTCCACCCGCAATAGGGAAGCATGGATTTTCAAAAAAAGACCGGGCGGTTAATTCGTTCACCGGGACCCGGCGACGGAGCGATTTCTGGTCCGGCGTCTGTACCGTCGAGAACCCCAGGCGGATCACTGAGTGCGGTTGCTCTAACCGGGAAGCCGAGCGTTTGTCATCGTGCAGGATCCTGGTATCCTGTCCTTGTTCTCATTGGCTCCGCTGGAGCCTTTCCGATGACCTCTTGAGGTGTAGCAATGGACTGGAGACGGCGCAATTTCATCAAGGCGGCCCTGGGGGGATTGGCCGGGCTGAGCGCCGCCGATGTCTTTCGGGCGCGGGCGACTGCGGCGGAACAGGGGAAGTCGGTCGGCCGCAAAAGCGTGATCCTGCTGTGGATGGCGGGCGGACCGAGCCAGATTGACACGTGGGATCCCAAGCCGGACCGCCCCCTCGAAAATCGCGGCCCCTTCGCGCCGATTGCGACCGCCGTCCCGGGCGTTTTCGTCTGCGAGCATCTTCCCCGACAGGCGGCGATGCTCGACAAGTTCACGATCATTCGTTCCGTCGATTGCGCCGGCAGCGATCATTCGCCGTCGGCCGTCCTGCAGACCGGAAATCGCCAGGCTCGCCCAGCGACAAATCCACGCGGTTCTTTGTACCCCGCTATCGGTTCGTTTGTCGCGAAGTTCAAGGGACCGAATCAACCGGGCATGCCTCCCTATGTAGCTTTCAACCGCGATCCCGACCATGTGCCCGGAGGCGGATACCTGGGCATGCAGTACGATCCGCTCAACGGACACCGGGCGGCGGGCTTGCCGGATTACTCCGGGTTTGGACGGCTAATCGGGTACCGGGCTCAGGTCGATGAGGCGATGCATTTCCAACTGCCCGAAGGCGTCGGCAAGCGGCGAATGCTGGAACGCCGGAACCTGTCAGGGTCTCTGGACCGCGTCCGGGCCGACCTGGATCTTACAGGGACCATGGACGCCATGGACCATTTTCAGCAGCAAGCCGTGGAGATGATCCTGGGCGGACGCGCCCAGGCAGGCTTCGACATCTCGCGCGAACCGCAAGCGGTGCGTGATCGTTACGGGAAGCATCTGTGGTGTCAGCAGGCGCTGCTCGCCCGACGACTGGTGGAGGCGGGCGTCAGTTTCGTCACCATCGACCTCAGCCTGGGCGTCAATGCGGGAGACTGGGACAGTCACGGCAGGGAGCATGCCTTTGGCGGCATCGTAACTAGCCCCGATGAACGCTGGGGAACGAAGGGATTGCAGCCGTTGCTGCCGGTTTTTGATCACCTGATCACGACGCTGGTTGCCGATCTGGAAGAACGCAGCATGCTGGATGACGTGCTCATTCTCGCCCTCGGCGATTTCGGCCGCGACCCGGTCATTGGCACCCAGGGCGGTTTCACAGGCGGTCGCAATCACTGGCCTCGCGTCATGTCGATGTGCCTTGCCGGAGGCGGCTTGAACCACGGCCAGGTCATCGGCTCCAGCGATGCGCCGGGGGGCGAGATCAAAGATCGGCCCGTCACGCCTGCTGATCTTGCCGCCACCATCTATCGCCACATGGGCGTGCCCCTGGATGCGACCTATCTCGACAACAGCGGCAGGCCAAACTTCATCGTGGACGAGAATGGCCAGCCGATTTCGGAACTGTTTTGAACGGGCGATCCACAATCGGCCGACGGCTACGCGGGTTTTTCGGTGATCCAGTTCCGGAACGTTTCGTCATCCACATTGCGACCGCTCAGGACGATGACAATGTCGCCGTCGCCGTCTGCCGGCGCCGCGCCCGTCAAGATGGCGGCGGCGGCGATAGCGCCCGAAGGCTCGGTGCGCAGGCCGTGCTGCTCGTATAACCATTTCATCGCCTGTCGCGTGTGCGTATCTGGGACGGCCGCCGCCTGCGAAACGCAACGTTGCAGAATGGGCCAGTTATGCTCGCCGACGTCGTAAGACAGCAGCCCGTCGCAAATACTTGCTGGTCTCTCGATTCGAACGCGTTCGCCCTGGGCGAGAGACTGGCAGAAGTCTGCAGCCGTCTCCGGTTCAACACTGACAATGGCCGCAGCGGGAAAGCCGTCGGCGATGGCCAGCGCATGGCCCGCCATCAACCCGCCGCCGCTAACCTGACACACAAATTGCGACAGACCGCGCTGCTGCCGCTGTAACTCTTGAACAATTTCCAGGCCGCCCACTCCATTCCCAGCGATCACATCGTTATCGTCATAGGGCGACGCCTGTACTCCCTGTTCTTGCCTGGCGATCTCACGCGTCAAGCGATCGCGTTCGCCCGTTTCGTGGTCGCGTGTGCTATCGTAAGTTCGAATTTCGGCGCCGAATGAGCGCGTGAGGGCGAACTTCACTTTTGGTGCGTTCTCTGGCATCACGATGATCACCCGTTTGTGATACTGCTTTCCGGCGAAAGAAATCCCGGACGCAAAATTCCCGGACGAATGCGCAGCGACCGGCCGGTCCCCGATCATTTCGCAATGGTTGGCCATCCAGTTCAGCGCGCCCAGCAACTTGAAAGAGCCGACCGGCGTCCAGCCGTAGTCTTTCAGCCAGACCCGGCGGCTCGGCGGAAAGCCCAGTTCCTTTTCAAGCGGGTACGAGCGGATCATGGGCGCAGGAGACAAGTGCTCTCGAATCACGTGTTCCGCACGGCGAACGTCTTCAATGGTCGCGATCGATGTTAGCATGGGCGAAAGAATTTTCCTGTCAGCAAGGTTGGGCCGAAAAAACCCGACGAGCGGTGAGGGGAAAGCGACGAAAGAGGCGCGCCGCCGCTGTCTGCGAACGCGTCGGAACCTATGGCGAAAAAGCATGAAACGGACTCATCGAACGCTCGTGCGACCGGGAGCAGGTGCGACGAGATCGACGACGCCCCCTTCGCCCTATGGTAGCACATCCGCCCTCCGCGCCGAATCATCCTGGAGTAGACACAGGTGTTCCTCGGACAGACCGTGAAGCACAGGCCGCTGGTGCGTTCGTGGAGTCACGACCACAGACTACCGAACCGTCGGTCGGACTGCTGGTACAAGCTGTCTGCTCGAAGTCGACGATCGCCGCTTGCCACTCTTCCCCAGCCGCGACAGAATCGAAATGGCAAAGATCGAGGCGAAATAATTCTCCGGATAAGGCGCCGCCAGCCAGGCGACCTGATGTTGAAGTCCTCGGCTTTAGCGAACAGCCGCACGCGACATCGCCTGTGGGTTCAGGCCCTGCGATGCTTCTCGCTCCTGCGTCGTCTAGCAACTCGGCGCGACACTTTCCCTGCCCTAAAATACGTTGGAGTTCGGGCAACGCGAGAGCTACCAGATCTGGGCCGCCCGACGATTCCTCAGCCAGCGTGATGAAGGGCGTAATATGGCGGATCTGGTTTCAACGAACGCTTCGCGGTTCGCTTATGGCCCTGCCAGCCGCCGCCTGATTTCGGCGGAGGGACGTGAGGTCGTCGTCAGCAATACGGAGAACGAACACTGGGCGGCGACCACCGACTCTCTGATCGCAGGCGTCGCCAACACGAATGACGGCGTGCTGGTGCTGGAACAAGACGGCGTGTTGCGCCGGTATGCCTCGCGCTCCGGCGAACTCATTGACCGCGTCGAATGCGGCTTCTCTTGCCGAGGGCTCCGCGCCACGCCGGAAGGTCGCTGGGTAGCCTGGGGAGCCAATCGTCTGATCCTGGGGCATGGCGTCGAAGTCCTCAAACGCGAACGTCTCCCCGGCATCCGCTGCGCCGCAGTCAGCTCGAGCGGACGCTTCGCCGTGGCGGCCGTCGGGCGGGAGGAAATGATCGTCGTTTTTGCCGATGCAGAGCAGCGTAAAAGCTGCCTGCTGCCCGACGAACCGGTCGAGCACCTGGCCTGGAGCGTGGACGGCTGGTGGCTCGTCACTACGCCCAGCGCCTTGGTGGGATATAGCCTGGAACTTTCCGCCGACGAGACGATAACCCGCTTTGCCAGCAATCTCGGCCGTATCTCGGGCGGCGTGGTTTCGCCCACAGGCCGAATCCTGGCCTGCAAAATACGCGAAAACACGGTGTGCCTGTTCGGTTTGAAGGAGGGTGTGCTGGGAACCGTCCAATACCCGGAGAGGGCGGTTTCGGAAATTGAATTCGGTCCGCATCCTTACCTCGGGATTGGAATTGATAGATGCTCCGGCAACAAAATTAATCTGACAGAGAAAGCCGTCGTCGCCACGAAGCATCCAGCCGGTCCGACCGGCAATGGCTGGTTCGTGAACACCCATCTCAAGTATGACCTTCTCCAGCGCGAGGCGCAGCGGAAGGAACCGTTTCACATCGAAGAGGACGAACTCAACTGGCCGCTGGTCATCGGCTGCTCGGTGCTTGTCTTGCTGGCGGTGGCGGCGACCTGCGGCAGCCTGGTTTGGTTCCTGTTCTAAACCCTGCTCCGCGGCGGCCTTTTTTCAGGGTTAGAATACTTTCCCGGCGCCCGCCTGGCGTCGCGAATACCATTGCACTCCGATTCCCCGCAGAGAGGAAACTTCCAGGATGCCGACTTCCCTTTATCGGAATAGAACAAGCCCTGAGCGGTTCCCTCTCAGGCCATTCGCGGGACGGTCGTTTGTCCGTACGTTGGGCATGCCAGGGGATTCTGCGCGGGTGCGTTTCAGGCGGTTCCTGCTGACCTGCGCGCTCTGCCTGCTCGCTGCTGGCCCGTTACATGGCGAAGTCCGCTGGAACGCAAGCTTCACGGAGAACTATCGCAGCGAGGCCGATGGCGCCGATGTGGCCTTTCAGGTTCAAAGTCCGCCGGAAGTCGAAGGCGTCGAGCTTTACCCGCTCGTCGTTGTGCTGAACGGCGGACCGCGCGTTTCCCCCGCCGACAAGTTTCCTTTTTTCCAGGTGCGTCCGTCGCTTAATAAAATCTGGGGTTACCGGACCCTTTCGACGTACGACGCAATGCAAGTCATCGCGTTCATGAAGCAGAACTACCCGATCGATCCCAACCGGGTCTACCTTGTCGGTTCGTCGGCGGGCGGCAGCGGCGCGATGCATCTGGCGTCTTGCTTTCCAGACGAATTTGCGGCCGTGCTTCCCCTGATCGCAGCAGGCAACAATTACCCGCTGGTCAATTTCACCAATCTGCCGGTCGCCTTTCACCATGGCGATCGCGACTGGGTGTCGTCGGTCTGCAACGTGCGCGTCCAGACCCAGCGGCTGCAGGCGCTAGGCTGCCCGACGCTGCTCCAGGAGTACGCCGGCGCCGGTCACAGCGTTCCGGGATCGCACGAGCCGCTGATGGCCTGGCTCTTCGCGCAACGTCGCAATCCGGCTCCCAGGTCGCTTCGCCATGAATGCGAATCGCCTTCGCTGGGGCGTTCGTACTGGCTCCAGATCCAGGAGTTTGAGAATCCGCATCAGCGGGCGTCTGTCGAGGCCCAGATCGCCAGCGACGTCGCCACGATCCGTCCTCGGAACATCACCGCGTTTTCGTTAGCGCTGCATCTCCTGCCCGACGTGAAGTCGATTCGCATCGGCGACCAGCAGTTGCCCGCGCGGGAAAACTACCGGCTGGACGCAGGCCGCTGGCAAATCGCCGACGTCCCTCAGAAACGTTCGACGCGTCCCTACGAAGCGGGCGGCGCCGCCAATCTTTACCAGGGGGAACCGCTGCTGATTGTCTATGGAACGGGCGGCGATCACCCCGCCCAGTTCCAGGCCGCCGCACAAAAACTCGCCGCGTACGGCGGGCCCATTCATACCCCGATGCCCCGGCGTTTTGCGGTTGTAGCCGACGACGCTCTGACTCGCGACCAGCAAGCCCGGTGCAACCTGATCCTGCTGGGCACGCCGCAGGAAAACCGCATCACCGCAGCGCTTTTGCCGCGACTGCCCGTCTCCCTGAAAGGCCAGGTCCTTGCCGCTGGAGACCGCCTGCCTGTAAGACTTGAGGATCAGGTGATGGGGCTGCTCCACCCCCACCCCGATCACCCTCAGCGTCTGGTCTACGTTCTCGCGCCGTTTACCGACGAAGCGGGTCTGACTCTCTTTGGTGAAAACCCACAAACCTTTCTGCCCGGCTCGGATGGTTTCGATCGCGTCAGCCAGCCGGATCTGGTGGTGCAGGACCTGCAGCATCGTATCGCCCGCCAGATGCAGTTCGGCAAGGACTGGCGCTGGCTGGATTTGCCGGGTAGCAACAGGCCGATCCCTTCCCGGTTTGCCGACCGCGTTCCTCTTGCACACGCCTGCATGGCGCTGATGCTTGGTCAGAGTCACGTGGATTTCGCGCTTTGGTGGGGCCCCGCCGACAAAGGAATGTGGGGCGTCGATTTTAATCCGCTGCTGGCCTTCGATCCGGACTCCTACACTCTCGCTGATTTTCGCACGCAGCACCGTCTTTGCGAGACGATGCTGGGCAGCGTTTCCGGTGCGGAACTCAAAGAAATCTGGAACCGCTGGGGGAGCACGCAGGAGCTGCTCAGCCACCCGCAGATCGCACTCGAGACGCTCAACGACGACGCCCTGTATCGGCTTCACCTACCCATGGATCTGTACATCAAGCTCGGACAGCGTCAGAAGAACCTGGGCGATCCCAAGCCAGGCCCCGCGTTTGCCGCCGAGGAACTCATTCCTCGCATCTTCGAACAAAAGGAACCGCGCTGACCATGACTTTCGTCATGATCGCGGCCCCTGGGAGAGTGCAATATTTTCTTTTCGCACAGCTCTCCCTGTCCGCATGAAGCGTGGATGCCGACTCGCAGAACGCAGATCTGTACTCCAGGAATCTGCAGGCGATTGGTTCCTCCCGGGATCATGGCAGGCGAAATATACCGGCGCCCCCAAGGCCATCAGCATCAGGCCGGTGTGGGACTTCCGCGGATCGCCCCACGCTCTACGGGGCCGCTCCAACTTGGGGCAGCGAATCGGCAGGACGATCGCCGCGTTCGCCACCATTGCGTCCGATGGCGTGCGGTAAACGGCGTGCGCCGCAGCCAGAATCCGGAAGAACACGCTAACGCTGGCCAGCGTTAGCGTTTCGGTTTTTCGACGGTCAACTTGCGCCGATAGATTCTCTTGCCGTGGGCGATGTAGAGCGTGCTGTGATCTTTGCCGGCCAGCATGCAGGTGGTGAGCGGCTGGTCCTCGTCGACTTTTGGCAGCACTCCGCAAGGACGGCCGGTGGGGTCGAAGATCTGTACGCCCAGTGCGCTGGTCACATAGAATCGGCCGATCTTATCAACCGCCATGCCGTCGCCGCGCGAAGCGGCCACGTACGGCGGCGCTTCGTGAAAACGGAACTCGCCCTTTTGATCGATCGGCAGACGCATCGGCATCGTCGGCATCTTCGCGTCGAGGACGCCGCCTTCGTTGACTCGAAAGGTCCAGGTGTGCGCACCGCCGGAATCCGAGACGGCCAGCGTCCCGCCATCGTTGGACAGCGCAATGCCGTTCGGTCTGGCGATCCCGATGTCGACGGGGGCGACTTCGCCTGTTCGCGGATTGATGCGAGTCACCTGATGCGCGCCTGTTTCGGTAATCAGCAGGAAGCCGTCGCGCGTCACGGCGAGATCGTTCGGCTTGACGCCTTTGGCGACGGTCTTCACTTCGCCGCTGCTGGGATTGATGGAAATCACACGGTTCTGCGCTCCCTGGCAGCCATACAACAAGGCCTCATCGGGGCTGAACTCCAGTCCGCTGACGGATTCTTTCGCCAGTTCCGTCCTGGTTCCATCGGCCGCATCGATGCGGATGATCGCCGGGGCTTTCATGTCGCAGAAATAGAGATTGCCTGCTTTGTCCGCGCACAACGCATCGGCGAAACCCAGGTCGTCGGCGACAAGTTCCCAGGTCTCGCCGCGGATCAACAGGTTAAGCAGAGTGAGATCGCCGCCCAGATCGCCGCGGGTGTCGAGCGTCGGCGTCGGCGTTTCTTTTCGCCACAGCCATTTCATCGCTTCCGGGAAGCGACCCCCGCCAAAGTCCGCGTTATGCGCGTAGCCTTCGGCCCAGTCAAAGCGTACGTCGTAGCCCATATACTTTAGCGCCGACGCCATGCGCTGATTGGACCACGGCCAGCTGCCAAAGGCGTTGTCCACGTCGCCGCTGGTGTCGGCCATGTAGACGCGAATCGGTTTTGGCTCGGACTTGCGAACGAGCGCCGGATAGACATTGCCGCCCCGCAGGTTCGTAAAGCTGCCGACACTCGAATATACCTTGCGGAAGAAGCCTGTCCGCTCCCACGCTGCGGTGAACGCGCAGATCGCTCCGGAACTGGAACCGCCAATGGCGTGCATGTCGGGATCGTCCGAAATGTTGTATCGCTTCTGCACCTCGGGAATGATCTCTTCCAGCAGGAAGCGGGCATAGCGGTCGCCCAGGCTATCGTATTCCAGACTGCGATTCGAATGCCTTCCCTTCTGTCGCGGCTTCGACTTTTCATGGCCCGGATTGATAAAGACGGCGATGGTCGGCGGCATGTCTCCCCGCGCGATTAAATTGTCGAACACGATCGGGATGCGCCAGCGACCGTTGACATCGCGCATCCGCTCGCCATCTTGAAAGACCATCAGCGCGGCAGGCTGCTCCGGCTTGTACTGGGCGGGCACATAGACAGACCAGTCGCGGGTTGTGCCAGGAAAAATCGTGGATTCCCACGGCTCCATGATCTGGACGCTGCCTTCCGGCGTCTGCTCTTGCCGCACGGCGTCGGGATGCGGCTCCCAGGCGGGTCGGGTCTGTTCGCTCGGAAGATCGGTCGATTCGGCCTTGTCGTCCCAGAGCCACTGGATGGCTTCCGGCAGGACTTCGCCGCCCCACTTGCTGCTGTGTCCGCCGTCGGTCATGACCAGCTTGTACGTATAGCCGGCATACTGCAACGCCGCCGCCAGATCCTGGTTGCCCAGCGGCCAGTCGCCGTGCAGGTTATTCAGATCGTCGCGTCCGTCCTGCAGATAGACCTTGATCGCTTTCGGATCCTCCTTCGTTTTGCGAACCAGCCCGGGATACGCCCAGCCGCCGCGAATGTTGGTATAGCTGCCGATGTGGCTGAGCACCTTGCCAAACTGTTCCGGCTTTTCCCACGCCGCCGTGAACGCACAGATGCCGCCGGACGAGATTCCACAGACCGCTCGATCCGCCGGATCGGCTGAAACGTTCAGCCCTTTGAGCGCGACCGGCAGGAACTCGTCAACGAGAAAGTTCGCGTAGCGATCTCCCAGCGAGTCGTATTCAAACGAGCGATTGCTGCGACTCTGGGCCCCTTTGGCCGTGGCGGGAATCGTTCCCGGATTCACAAACACGGCGATCGTGACGGGAATCGCCTGGCGATGAATCAGGTTATCGAGCACGACCGGCACGCGAAAAGCGCCTTGCGGATTGGCGTAGCCGCGACCGTCCATGAACACCATCAGCCTGGCCGGCTGGTCCGCCTTGTACTGCGCCGGAACATACACGCTGTAGTCGCGCTGTGTCCCGGGAAAGATCTCGCTGTCGCTGAACTGTCCCACAGTGACCGTTCCCTGGGGAACGCCTTCCTGCACAACGCGATCTGGATTCTCCTGCGCCACGGCGCCTGCGGAGAACCACACGAGTGCGGTACAGATCAGAAGGAAACTACGTTCAAGACGATACATCGTCAGACTCCGCTTTCTTGAATCGGCTCGCTGCGCTGAGCAGCCGGGGCCAGGCTTGCCATACCATGTTTCGGATGCCTGGATTGTCAGGCATGCCGCACCGTGCCGCAACCACTACGGCCCGACGAACCGAAAATCCGATCGGGAGCGATTTCCCAGGCAGCCGGGACGCCTGGACCCACTCGCCGGGCTGGCAGTGCATGAGGTCGCGCCGGTCTCTGGTTCTGTCGGAACGGAAAGGGAGCCCGCGATCAAGAACTGCCAACGGCGCCCGTGCCTTCCATCGCTCCCAGGTAAAGCACACACTTCCCGCATTGGAATTTCATTCTTACAGAATTTGCTGCTAAAATCTGAGGGACCCGATTCGCGCACTCTCTGACCCTGGCGATGGGGGCAGGACGCCTGCTCGTTAACCATCGCCCGACTCGCCTCCCCGCCGTGCGGCTTCCCTGTCCCTGAGCAGGCGACCAGTTGCCCCCTCCGACGAACACTCAACCAATGATTCCGTTCCTGCATCGCTGCGACGTTCGTGCGAACGGCGCGAGGCGTCATGAAAGAAATACTCCCATGAAATCAAGCGTCTTCCTGATCACAGCGATCGTTCTCTTTGCCGGTCCGCTGCAGGCCGAAGTGGTTTACCGCACGCCGCTGAGCGAAGCGGGGCAGTCCGGCGTTTGCCTGCACGGCGACCGCCTGTTCCTCACGGTTCACGCTAAACTTGAGGGCCCGCTCACGGGCGGTTTTTACGATAGCAGCGACATCGTCGGCCAGTGTTTCGACAAGGTGTCAGGCAAGCTGCTGTGGGAGGTTGAACTGCCCGGATCTTACGCCGGCCGCGTTCTCGAATCGTGGCACGACGCGACCAGTCTGCTGCCTGTGGCGGACGACGATCATGTGGTGTTTCACAACTTGAATGGGATGCTGGCCTGTTATACCCATGCGGGCAAGCTGGTCTGGAAACGAACCTGGCAGGCGCCTGATCCCGACATCAAAAACGGGCGGATGTTCCTGCATGGCAAACAGCTGCTGGTAGCGTTGCCGTCGGACCGCATCGCGGTGCCGGCCAGCAAGAAACATCTGGCGTTGCCGTTCTACCAGATCCACGCCATCGACCTGTCCACAGGCAAGGACGATTGGATTTCGCCGACGCTGCTCACGCACGCTACGCAATACAGCGTGAGCGAGTGGCAGGGCCAGCCGGTCCTGGTGGCGTCGATGATCGACTTGTCGCATTGGAAGTTTGGCCTGCCGCGGCAAGGCTTTCTGCTGTCGCTGAAAACCGGACAACCGATTCTGACTTTCGCTTTGCCGCCGACGATTCCGCATCAGAAGAACCAGCTTTGTCGCGGCAAGTTCGTCGTGACGGCCAGCGCCGGCAGCCAGACTAAGTTCCAGCTGGTAGATCCTGCTTCTGGCGAAATCACCGAGGAATTCGCCATGGAAAAGCCGGACCACTACTTCGCCTGGAACGGGTCAAAATACGCCGAGCAGCCGTTTACGCCCGAGTACACAGACCGGCGACTGCAGGGGAAGGGGCAGCCCACCGCTTCGACCGTGCATGTAGTCGGGCATCGTATTTTCTTCTGGCGCTACGACAGCGGCGACATCGGTTGCCTCGACACGCTGACGGGGGAATGGGTTCTGGTCGAAGCGCCGATTCAAGTTCTGACCGACAAGACAATCTGGAACGAAGCCGATTTCCAGTACACCGACGGTATCCTCAACGCGCGCTCCCAGGTCGTGAATGAACGCGTCGGAACCACCCGCGGCATTCAGCGCGGCGGTTTCGGCCATACCAATCCCGCCTGGCCCATAAAGCAAGGGGACCAGCTCTTCTGGCAAGGGGGAGCGGGCGTCCTCTACGTCATCGACCTGACAAAACCGTTCAGCCCCGCCGCCCTCCGCTGGGAGTCGATCGACACCACAGGAGGTTCATGGACCTTTGGCGAACCGGCAGTCGATGACACGCACCTGTACATTCGATCGCAACGGGAACTGGTGAAGCTCACCCGGTAAACGCCCCGCCGACAGCCTTTCGCAACGATCTTTTCATCATCGTCACTCTGCCTGTTCTTCGATTTCGATACCGGACAGCGAGACCCCCAACTCCTGGCCGTTACTGGGAACGAAGTCAATCGTGAGGGAGTCCGTCGCACCGATATCGCTGAATTCCGCAACGATCGCGGCGGCCGACTGGCCGACAGCCGCTTGCGGAGTAAACGCAGTTCGCACCGTTTTTCCTTGGATCTGGATCGCGAAAGGGCCCTTATCAGCGACGGCGGAATCCGGGTCGGCGTCGGGATCCGCAAAGTGAAGCCGCACATGAAACCGGCGTCGAGGCGAAGGCGGCGCGACTCCCAGCCCAAGCGGAGAAAAGTTCTCGCAAGCACGGCGGCCCCGACTGCCCAGGAAACGCAGCGGCATACTCCACCCGGCCCAGTTCGTCTGCAGGTTGGCCAGCAGGTGCGACGGCGACAGACCTGCTTCGCGCAAGGTTTGGAAAGGGATCGCGAGTTCTACGAGGAATGCCTCGTCGTCGGCTGCGACGGAGGCCTTCCAGGGAGCGTCCCAGGCGACCGACTCCAACGCGTCGCCCGGCTGCAGGCGAGCATCGAAGGTCGCTCCCGACGCTGACACGCCGAAATGGAGCACCGTTTTCTGATCCGTGTCGCTGAGGAACAACTCGCACGAATCGTCACTCCAGACGCTGGCGTTGGACCCTGTGGTTGTTTTCCGCCATGCATACGGCTTGCCGCGTTGATCCAGCCGGTTGGCCTGGTGAAAGGCCACGTACAAATTCTCGTCGTCGTGGGCGAAACGCACCTCCGGCGTCCAGTCGGCGGGGTCGATCAATGCCCGGTTCGGGGCGCCGCGATTCTGTCGGTTCTGCAGCGGCAGCAGCGACGCCTGCGCGGTCGCGATCCATTCGCCTTCCGCCATCTGGCCATCGACGATGGGAGAGGCGGGTTGCGCGACAGAAATCAACGGCTGCTGCTGGTCGAGATCGATCGTCACACGCCGCAGTCCGCGATAGCCCGAAGAATAGATCCAAGGCTGGTCGGTGTTCTGCACAGGCCAGCGGTCGGCGTCGAAATGATAAGCGGCGCCGCCGTCAATGGCGACGGGCAACTGCAGGGTGATCGCCTGCTTGGGCCGCGGATACGCCAGCCACAAACGCCCTTCCTGGTCGCGGCGATCGCCAGGGGCTCCCAGGTTAAGGTGCATCCGGCGGACCAGACCGTTCGTCGGCAAATCGTGATAGACAGCCCAGTCCTCGTGGCGGCGTTTAGTGGTCGGAGCCAGCATCAGCGACGTTTGAAAATTATACGTGCAGCGACAACCGCTGCTCCCTTCGGAAGAAAGGAAAACGCCAAAGGCCGCGTTATGTGATCGCCAGCAACCGGGCCGCACGCCGCCGAAGTTTCGGAGTCCGCTGTCATCGTTCAGGTCATAGAGCCCCAGCGTGCCGGAGCGAAAGAAATCGACGCCGTCCGCCGCCAGCACCTGGTTACAGCCGTAAGCCCGATAGTACATCCGCGGGACCGATTCCTTCGTCAGCGCATGCGCCCGCAACGACATGGCAAACGGCTCGTCGCGGCGCGATGGTCGCCCCCACGGATGCAGGCCCGCGGGTAATTCGGCCACCGAGCTGAGCTTTTCACCCGACTGCGCATCCAGCCTCCGCCAGTCCTCGCCCAGCCGATAGTAGACAAACTGATCGTCGGCCGCCAAACCTTCCAGACGGACGGCAGACTTCTCTCCGATCGTCCCTTCCACAAAGGCGTGCGACCAGAGCTCAACTCCGTTGTAGGCGTCGACGGCGATGACTTGCTGTTCTCCGGCGACGAAGTAGCGGCCGTTCGCCACGACGGGCGGCGCAATCGAAGTTTGATGACGATCTTGCATCCGGGCGGGCCCAGGACCGCCAAACCAGGCCAGCTCCAAAGGCCAGCGCACCCGTTGATCGGCCGACGACGGCGAATCCCAGTCAAAGGCGCCCGGCAACTTGCCGCGTCGCAGCCAGGCCAGCCCCTTAAGCTCGCCGCGCGCCTCTGGCGGATCCTCCACGCTTGCCACCTTTTGACGGGCGTCCTGCAGGTTGCTTCCCAAAAAGCAGAGCACCCCGCCGCACGGACGCAAAAGGCGCCAGACTTCTTCACCAGCGACATTCTCTACAGAGGGATCCACGACAATCAGGTTAGCGAAAAACGCCGGACAATCGCCATTGCGCAACCGGTCAACCGACTGCACCGAGATCTTCGCGCCATAGACGCCGGACGCAACCAGGCGAGCGCGAACCCTGGCGATCTCCGCATCGCTTTCCAGCAGGCAAACCACGTGCAGCGACAATCGCTCGACCAGCGACTCGGCCAGCGCCGCATCACCCACCACCAGGGCGTAGCCCTTGGACAGGTTCGCCAATTCGGCCGCAGCCACAACCGCGTCCGCAAAGGGCGACGCAGCCAATGACTTCACAATCACCGCTGGGGCGTGCGTCGCCGCGGGTGCGAGTGTTGCATCCGTTTCCGCCTGATGCTCAAAGCAGTACACGTCGCCACGATCCGTCGCGGCGAATACCGCGGCGTCGCTCACGGCGATGCTACGCACTCCGCCGGGCAGTTGCGTTTCCCACAACACGGTCTGGGCCTGTTTGCTCTGGCGATCATACGCGGTCAGCGCGCCTTCGCTTCCTTCCAGCAGCAAATTGCCGGCGAGCGCCAGGCAATAACCCGAGCGACGTCCCAGGACATCTTCTCCGTCGGCCAGAATGCGCTGGCCGCGGTAACCGAGGATCTTTTGCCGCGTTCCAAAATCGAAATCCTCTTTCGCCCACAAAGGCACGCCCGGTGTGGGGCAAGCGATCTGGTCGCCCGTGGCGGCCGTATAGACAAGTCCCCCGTTAAAGAGTCGCGGGCCCGCCAGGGTCGCCCAGCATCCGCCGTGGGTCTTGCTTTCGGCAGGGCGGAAATATCTCAGCTCGCCCGTTTGACGATCAAAGGCCGCCGGCGCCCCGCGCCCCGTCGGCACAAACAGCAACTCCTTGTTCGCCAGCAGATAGCCCTGCGGCGAGACGCCTGTCAGCGAATATGCCTTCGCATGGGGCTGAGCCAGGTACAGAGCGTCGGCCGTGTCGTTGCACCATTTTACCTTGCCGCTCTCCGCGTCGAGCGCGTAAATCATGACGCCTTCACTCGGCCACATGCCGGCCGTAAGGTAGGCCACGCCGCCGTCGACCAGAACGCCGCTACGCAGCGGCCAGCGAGAAATGAAACGGCCGTTTCCCAGCACCCGATCGTCGCGCCCGGCGGCGTGGAACTTCCACAGCAGATCGCCCTGCGCCGCATCCAGGCAATACAAATAACCGTCATCGGAGGCGGCATAAACACGTCCCTGATCGACAGCCGGCGCAAAGCGGATCGGGCCGCCGGTGGTGAAACTCCAGCGCACGCGGCCCGTCCTGGCGTCCACCGCCCGCAGCGTATCATCGGCGGACGAACCAAAAAAAACGGCGCCTTCGGCGACGACCAGTTGCGGTCCTGCATCGAAGTCCAGGCGATGGGCTTCCTTCACCGGATCGGGCCAGGCAGGCGCCGGCTTCTGCTGGGCCTCAAGCCGCCACCGCTCGCGTAGCGGCAAGGTGATCGTCGTGCGACTGATCCCCGAACGACTCGCATCAGCGCGATAAGCGGGCCACTGGGCCTGCGTCGGCAAAGCCATGGCGGCCGCAAGCCAACTGGAAAAAAGACAGAGCAAGCATCGTCGCGCAGTCATGAATTTGCCTTTGCCGCGAGAAATTCGTCCCTGGATCAAACAACCGCCAGACCGCCGACGGTTCGGCCAGCGGGCGCCCTCCTGGCCCGCAAGCCAGCGTAAAACCCCGCCGTGGAGGTGAGTCTAAAGGGAGGGAACTGCGGTTGCAAACTGCAGCCTCCCACGACATCCACCCCCATCGCCAGCAGAAATCGCCAGGGAACACTCTGGATTCGCCCCTGTCTCCAAGAGAAAACAACGCCGCCAGAAGATATAGCCGGAGCTGACAACAAGCGGAAAGAACGCAGACCGGCCCCCCTTGCGGTGCGAAACCTTAAACGATCGCTGGGCAAACCTTGCATCCGTTTCTGATACAAGGCAAATTAAGGAGACGCCCAGTGCACAAACGCCAGCCTGGGCGCCCGGCAATCGGCCGGCCAGGTGGGACGAAAGCGTGACGACTTGCCTGGAACCCGAGCCAGGGAGCCAACCTTCCTTTCTGAGCAAGTTGCCGAGTAAAACAAGGACCCGACATGACGCCATGGGAACCAACCCGACGCACTCTGCTGCAGGCCGCGGCCGGATGGGGGATCGCCCTGACGGCAGCCCCCTCGGTAATTGCCGCGACGGGCCGCCAGGCGCCTCCGCGGGTGGATACGCACTTGCACTGTTTTGCCGGCCTGAAAGATCCACGCTTTCCCTATCACCAACGCGCCCCGTACCGTCCGGCCGAGGAGGCGACTCCCGAGAGCCTGCTCGCCTGCATGGAAGGCGCCGAAGTCGCTTTCGCCGTGGTCGTCCACCCGGAACCGTACCAGGACGATCATCGCTACCTGCTGCATTGCCTGGAGGTCGGCAAGGGGCGTCTCAAAGGGGTCGTCCTGCTATTCGCGGATCGGCCGGGCTCGCTCGATCAAATGCCCCGACTGGCGGCCAATGGAAACGTGGCGGCCGTGCGGGTGCATGCCTACGCGCCGGACCGCCTGCCTCCCTTTGGTCAGCCGGAACTCAAGCGTTTATGGAGCATGGCGACGGAACTGGGACTGGCCGTCCAGATTCATTTTGAACCCCGCTATGCGCCTGGGTTTGAGCCGTTGCTGAAAGAGTTTCCCGATACCCGTGTCATCATCGACCATTTGGGACGGCCATTCCAAGGAACGCCCCAGGAGCATGCCGTCGTCGTTCGCTGGTCGCAATTTCCGCAAACGGTGATGAAGTTATCCGCGATTCCCGAGCCGCGCAGCTATCCGCACCGAGAAATTGGTCCGATCATTCGCCAGCTGGCCGATGCCTATGGCCCCGATCGCATGATGTTCGGCGGCGGTTTCGGAGCGGGCGCCACGCCGGAAAGTTATCGCCAGGCGTTTGAGCGCGGTCAATCCTACCTTGATCACCTGTCAGCCGCCGACCAGGCAAAGATTCTGGGCGGAACGGCCGCCCGGTTCTTTGGTTTTGGCGACGCGTAAGTGACGCCAGTCGCCTCAACCTGCCTCCCACATCCTGCAACCTGATTTGCCCTCCGCCTGGTTCGTTCGCCGCCCTGGTCTGAACGGAAGCGACTTTTCCCAAGGTCGACAAAGTGAGCCCGCCTCCTTCCCTTGATACCTCCCACTCTTGAGAAAACCACCATGCGTAAATCGTGGATGACGTTAGCGACGGCCTTGCTCCTGTGCTTCTGCCTGCACTCGCCCGCGACCTTCGCACAGGGACCGAAGCGTGCGGGGCCGCCGACGCGTTCGTTCGATGCTCCTGGTGCTCCGGCCTTCATTCGCCTGGACGGGAAGCCCGGGATGAATCCGGCGCCTGATGCAGATGGCAATTTCCTCATCGGGCCTGAATACCTTGCGGCTCCTGAGCAGCAAGTTGTCGCCGGGATTCCCCAGGGAAAAGTGCAGCAGTTCACGATCGATTCCCGGGAAACCAAACTCTTCAATCCCGGGATTGCGCGGAAGGTTTTTGGGGTAGTCGATCCGCAAAACCCGAAAACGCTGATCGTCGAAACGCATGAGATTGACTACTCGCGGCAGATTACCGTTTACATTCCGGCCCAGTACAAGCCCGGCAGCGAAGCCCCCTTTATGGTCGTCCACGACGGCCCCAAGGGAAAACCCGACCTGACGCTGCCACGTATTCTTGATAACCTGATTGCCCAGAAACGCGTCCCCGCCATGATCGTCATCATGATTGCTAACGGAGGAGGCGATGCCCAGGGGCATGAACGCGGAAAAGAATACGACACCATGTCGGGCCTGTTCGCCGAATACATCGAGACGGAAGTCCTGCCGCGGGTCGAGAAGGAGTGCAACGTCAAGCTGACCAAAGATCCCGACGGGCGTGCGGCCATGGGCAGCAGCTCCGGAGGCTCTGCGGCGCTCATCATGGCATGGTACCGCCCCGATCTTTATCATCGTGTGCTGACGACTTCGGGCACTTTTGTAAACCAGCAGTGGCCTTTTGACTCCCAAACGCCCGACGGCGCCTGGGGTTTTCATGATAAGATTATTCCAGAGAGCCCCACAAAGCCGCTCCGCATTTTTCTGGCGGTCGGCGACCGCGACAATTTCAACCCCAACGTCATGCGCGACGGCATGCACAACTGGGTCGAGGCAAACCATCGCATGGCTAAAGTGCTCAAGGCCAAAGGCTACCATTACCAGTATCTGTTCTGCCAGAATTCCGGCCATGGCGTGCGCAACGCCAAAGCCCAGTTCTTGCCGCACGCTCTGGAATGGGTCTGGCACGGATACGGCGACCAGAAAAACGAATGACAAGGCGCGTTTGAACGCTTGAAACACTCGACAAAACTCCAGGATTGCTCCTTGCTCGCCTGCGGCGGCAATTGGCTTCCTGTTCCATCGAAGTTGCGATTCCATGACGATAAATTTACGCCGCGCTGATCCTGCTCGATTCCCCACATGGCTGGCTTTGCTGGCGCTGGCCGTTGGGGCCTGGGCGCCCTTTGCGACCGCCGCCGAGGTTGCTCGCTGGGACTTTGACAGCGAAGCTGCGATGCCTTTGGAGCTGCACGGCGACGTGCAGCGCGATCAGGCCGGGCCGCGTCCGCCGGAATTCCCGGACATGGCCAACGACAATACTGCGCTACGGTTTGAGGGGAAGGGGTTTCTCACCCTGGAAGACCCAGGTCCGGACAGCGATTTTGATTTCACGAACGGCGATCGAATCACCCTGGAGGCCTGGGTGCGGCTGGACAAGGCCGGCAGTAGTTCGCCCATGTATGTGGTCAGTAAAGGGCGAACCGGCTCCGCGGCGTTTACCCGCGACAACCAGAACTGGGCGCTGCGCGTGGTCACGCAAAAGGGATTGGTGAAACCCAGCTTTCTGTTCGCCACCCCGCTACCGAAGGCCGACTCCCAAGCGCATTGGCATCGCTGGACCGCAAGGCTGGGATTTGTCGCTGGCTCCGGCTGGCATCATATTGCTGTGGCCTATCACTTTGGCAAACCGGAGTCCATTCGCGGCTGGATCGATGGCGAACCGACAACCGGCGACTGGGATATGGGCGGCCCCACCACAGAGAAGCCTGTCGTCGACGACGACGCCATCTGGATCGGATCGGCCAGCGGCGGCGCAGGCGGGAACAGCTTTCAAGGCTGGCTGGACGCCGTCGCCATACATCGCGAAATATTAGACGACGAAACCATCGCCGCCCGCTTCCATCGCGAGGGAGGCCCGCGCGTCTCGGGGCCGCAGCCGGAAAAGATGCCCGACCTGGGTCCCGTGCCTGAGGGTCGGGTGCTGGTGACCCTGGCCGAAGCAATGCCCGATGCCTCGCGCTGGTTGCTGCAGAACGAAACCTGGCCGCTGGAAACAGACCGTTTCCTGAGCGATGCCTTTCTGTTGCCGCGCATTCCGGTGCGCTATGACGACTGGGGGATTCGCATTGGCTGGACGGATCCGGTGTTGCTGCGCATCGCTGGCGACATCGAATTGCCCGCTGGGCCAAATCGCTTTCTGGTGCGCGCCCGATCGCTGAGCCGGCTGTGGATCGATGGCAAACTGGTCGCCCGCACCAAAACGGTCCGTAGTCGAGGCGGCAACCTCGAACCCATTGTGCGGATTCCGGAACCGCTGGTCCCCGGCGCGAGACGGTTGCCGTTTCCGCAACAGGAAGCTTTTGTCGAATATGAGATCCCGCCCGGCCCCCAGGAGGGACCGCAACGCTTAAGGGTGGTCCTGGAACTGATTGTCGGCGGCAACGGGGACCGAACGGAATCCGGTGAAGTCTGCGTCGCGGTGCAGCCCGGCGGGAAAGGTCCCTTGTTTGTTCTCACCCCCGACGCCGCGTCGCCTTTGGCGTTGACCGACGCCGCGATCGAACCGCATCTGCGGCGCCTTGAGGCCTTGCTGACAGCCTTTGAAGACTACGTCCGTCGAGAAGTCGCCTCGTCCCAGGACGCTTTCTGGGAACGCCGGCATCAAATGGCTCGAGAAGCGGCCGCGGAATTGAAGCCTTCCCGTAAAACTGCCAGCAGTCATCCGATCGACCAGTTCGTCGCCGACAAGATCGCCGTCGCCCTGAAGCAGGCGGAGCAGGTCGATGAAAAAACGGCCCGGCATTTCCATGATCAGGTGCTGCCCATCCTCCGCGAACAGTGCTTCCGTTGCCATGGCGAAAAAGAGCAAGGCGGCCTGCGGCTGAATACGCGAGAACAGGCCCTCTCCCACGGCGACTCCGAACTGCCCGCCATCGTTCCGGGCGATCCCGACGCCAGTCAATTGATTATCCGCATCCGCGACAAGGAGATGCCGCCCACCGAGGAAGGGTTATCCGCCGAGCAGATCGGCATCCTGGAAACCTGGGTCAAAGAAGGCGCGGTCTGGCCGAATCCGCCGCTCCCGCCCGCCGCCGTAGCGCTGGCCCCCGTAATCGATGACGCCTCTTTTCTGCGCCGCGCCTACCTGGATGTGGTCGGCGTGGGCCCCACCGAGGAGGAAGCTCGGACGTTCCTGGCCAGCCAGGATTCCAACAAACGCACGCGGTTGATTGAGCAGCTATTAGACGACGATCGTTATGCTGATCACTGGATCAGCTTCTGGCTGGACCTGCTGGCCGAAAACCCAGGCCTGCTGAATCCCTCGCTCAACACGACCGGTCCATTTCGCTGGTACCTGTACGACTCGCTCCGCGACCACAAACCGCTGGACCGGATGGCGACCGAGTTGATTCTGATGCGAGGCAGTCCGCACCACGGCGGCAGCGCGGGCTTTGCGCTGGCCGGCGAGAACGATTCGCCGATGGCGGCCAAAGGGCATATTCTGGCCTCGGCGTTTCTCGGGATCGAACTGCAATGCGCCCGTTGCCACGATTCCCCCTACCACAGCACCACCCAGGAAGATCTGTATTCTGTCGCCGCGATGCTGAATCGCAAACAGCTCGCACCGCCGAAGACCAGCCGCGTCCCCGATGCTTTTTTCGAAGGCATCGGCCGCCCCTCCCTGATCAAGGTCACATTGAAGCCCGGCGTACAAGTGCAACCGAAATGGCCGTTCGCCCAGTTCACCGGAGTGGAGGATGGACCCCACATCGACCCCCTGGTGCAAAGCCCCGACGACACTCGCGAACGCCTGGCCGCATTGATCACCGCGCCCCAGAATCATCGCTTTCCGCAGGTCGTCGTTAATCACCTTTGGAATCGACTGCTGGGCGCCGGGATTGTCCAGCCGGTTAACGACTGGGAGGGAAAAACGCCCAGCCATCCCCAACTTCTGCAATGGCTGGCCCAGGATCTTGTCCTCCACGATTACGACCTGCGCCATGTGCTGCGGCGGATCATGACCTCGGAAATGTACCAGCGAGAGGCCGTCGGGCAGAACCGACTGGCAGCGGCCCAGCAACGCTTCTTCAACGCTCCCGACCCGCGACGGCTCACCGCGGAGCAGGTCGTCGATTCTTTGTTTGCCGCAACGGGACGCCGGATGGAGACCGGAGAGTTAACTTTTGTCCACGATGGGGCCGAGCCGATGCGGGCCCGACTGACGCTGGGTTCGCCCAGCCGCGCGTGGATGTTTGCGGGGTTGAACAACGAACGCGACCGACCCAGTTTGTCGATGCCGCGGGCCCAGGCGGTTGTCGATGTGCTGGAAGCGTTCGGCTGGACGGGAACGCGGCAGCAGCCGATTGCCGAACGTTCGACCGATCCGAACCTGCTGCAGCCTGGGATTCTCGCCAATGGCGTCCTCTCTATGTCGCTCACGCGTGCTGCGTGGCAAACGCCTTTATCGCAACTGGCGCTGACTACCGACTCGCCGGGCGCCTTGTTGGATGCGTTGTTTCTTCGTTTTCGGTCGCGGTACCCGAGTGAACAGGAAAAAGCGATCTTTGTTCCCGCTTTGGCTGCTGGATTCGATGACCGCATTTTGCCCGTCGATCAGGTAAAATCGTTGCCTGAAGAGCTGCCTTTGCCGGTATCGACCTGGTCCAACCATCTGGTTCCGGAAGCGAACACGATACAAGAAGAATGGCAACGTCGGGTTCGCCGTGGCCCTGCGGCCGACCCTCGACTCGAGGCAAAGTGGCGGGAAGTGTACGAAGACCTGGTCTGGAGCCTCGTCAACGATCGCGAATTCGTTTGGATCCCTTGACCGCTTCGCCACGCACAGCAACCAAAGGCCGATTGCCTGCGGAACCCCCTTCAAAACACGCAACACGTTCGAGAACCGAATATGAATACTCCCAACCGGCGACAGTTCCTGGCCACTAGCGCCGTTGCGGCCGGCGCGCTGAGCATGTCGCCGTCGGCGCGGGCGAGCGCACCCGAAACGTTGCTCCAGGGCCAGGCCGAGCATGTGATCTCGATCTGGCTGGGCGGCGGGATGGGCCATCTGGACACGTTCGACCCCAAAGCCAAAGGCGATCCCCAGGCAAAGAAGGCCGGCTCCTACTACGACGCTATCGACACCGTCGTGGAGGGGGTCCAGGTTTGCCAGCATCTGTCCCAGACTGCGCAGGTGATGGACCGCGTAACTGCCGTTCGCTCGGTCAACCACAATGTGATCGACGAACACGCCGCGGCGACCAATCGCATGCACACAGGGCGAACGATCAGCGGCACGGTGACGTATCCTTCGCTGGGGTCATTGATCGTTCACGAACGGGGTCCCGCCAACGACGGCGCGCCGCCGTATGTGCTGATCGGCTACCCGAATGTGACCCGGGGACCGGGCTTCCTGGGAGCCAAATATGGCTACCTTTACCTGACCGAAACGGGCCGCGGTCCGGCAGGTCTGTCGCGTCCCGAAGGCATTACGGCAATGCGTCAAAGTCGCCGGGAGGCGTTTCTGTCCTCCCTGCGAAAAAGCGCCGGGCCGACGGAAGTCGCCGCACTCCTGGACTACGACGACGCGATCCAGCAGAGCTTGAAACTGAGCGGCCCCGAGTTCAATCGCGTCTTTCATCTCGACGGAGAGCCAGACGACTTGCGTAACCGCTACGGCGGCGAATTCGGCCAACGCTGTCTACTCAGCCGTCGCCTGGTCGAGCGCGGCGTGCGGTTCATCGAAGTCAGCCACAACCTGAACTTCCTCAACGGCTCCGGCTGGGATGTGCACAGCAGCGGAATCGTCAACCAGCACAAACTGATTCAAGAACTCGACACGGCGTTGGCGACCCTGATAGCGGATCTTGAGCAGAAACACTTGCTCGATAAAACTCTCATCGTGATTACGACCGAATTCGGACGTCCCGCAGGCTTCGACAGCGGGGGCGGCCGCGGCCATCAGGGGAAATCGTTCAGCTGCGTGCTGGCCGGCGGAGGGCTGTCACACTGCGGCGCCTACGGCGAAACCGACGACCTGGCCAAAGAGATTGTCGCCGATCCGGTCAGCGTGCCCGATTTCTTCGCCACGGTGTGCGCCGCTGCCGGCGTGAACTATCGCAAGAATCTCTATGCCGGCGACCGTCCCGTGCCGCTCACCGATCTGGGAACCCCGATCGCCCGACTGTTTGCCTCCTGAGGCAGGCTGGGTCGCCTGGTTTACCGCTGCGACATGACCGCCGTTCGCGACAGCAGCGCGGTGGCCAACTGCAATGCGTGAATCAGGGCGAAACTTCTGTCACGGCGGACGGTTGGGGGATCGCCCGCCGGCGGCCTGTCTGGGGCGTGCTATTGATAGTCTTTGCCGTTCAGGCTGCGGATGACGGATCGCATCCATCCCTCCAGCTCTTGCCGCATCTGTGCAAGGCGTGCTGCCTGCTGGGGATCCTGGGAAAGGTCGTGCTTCTCCATTGGATCCTCGATCAGGTTATACAGTTCGAATTTCTTGCCGTTAATGCGGTGCAGCTTCCAGGGCCAGTCGTTCCAGGCGGCATGCCCGGTCGCCGTCTCTTCCGGGAACTGGGGGAATTCGTCAACGTCTTTCTGGATCCGCGGCGGGTCATGCGGCAAAGGGTCCCCGGCCAGCTGTTTTTCCATGATCGCTTTCTGGATCCGGTCGCTCCAGGTCGACTGCCCGCTTTGAAAGTGGTGCCAGAACCCCATCGGCTTGCTGCGGTGTGCGTCGGACCCGTCCAGCAGGCGGCTCGCATCGATTCCGTCGAGCGGATGCGGAGCCTTCAGTTCGACACCCGCCATTGCCAGCACCGTCGGATAGATGTCACAAGTTGACAGCGGTGCGGCCGTGCGACCCTGGAGCTTGCGGGCGGGCCATTCAATGATCCCCGGAACGCGCAGGCCGCCTTCGTAGATGCTGCCCTTTTTTCCCGGCCGCCGGAAGTCTCCGTGACCAGCCCGCCGTTGTCGCTGCAGTACCAGACGATCGTGTTCTCGGCGATGCCCATCTCCCTGATCGCCCCCCGCAAGCGGCCGACCTGCTGATCCAGCAGTGTAATCTCACGGTAGTAACCAGCATGCGGCTTGCCTTCGTACAGAACAGGACCGTCGGGCGTTTCCGCGTGCGGATCATGCGGCGAGGGAAACCAGATAACGGTAAACATCGGACGGTCGCCGTCCTTATGATTCTTGAGGAAGGCGAGCGCCTCGTCCATCAGGACGACCGATCCTTTCCCACGAAAGTGTTCGATCTTTCCGTTGCGGCTCAGGTAAGGATCGTTATCAAAAAAGTTGAGGCCGACGACCCATTCATCAAATCCCATACCGCTGGGATTGCAGGGCGAGTCGGGTTGGCCTGATCCCAGGTGGACTTTGCCAAAGATTCCGGTCACGTAGCCGGCCGCTTTCAGCGTTTCCGCAATCGTCTGCTCATGGGGACGCATGTAGCGGCCATGGTTGGTCACTTTCGTCCTGATCGGAGTGCGCCCTGTCATCACGCTGGCGCGGGTCGGCGAACAGACAGGCGCTCCCGCATAGAAGCGATCCAATACAAGTCCGTCCTTCGCCATGGCGTCGAGCGCCGGCGTCTGCACGAACGCATGCCCATTGTAGGCAGTGTCCCCCCAACCCTGATCGTCCGCCATCACCAGAATGATGTTGGGCGGCCCGGAATCAGCCGCTCCCGCCCACCGCGCAGAGGCGATCGACAGCAGAAAAAAAAGGCAAACAGCGGAATAGAAGGGTTTCGTCATCTTGCTTTCCTGTAACTGTTGCAGATTATGGTGGGGGAGCAGCGCCGGACAATCACGCCGCTTTGCCTATTATGACATACTTGGACGCGTGCGTTGCCGCCGCTTGTTGAGGTGTAACCTGGGTCGAAGGCGATCTGTTTTCAGGATCTTACCATGGGCCTGACAAGTCGGTCCGTAACGAAGATCACTTGGCCGAAACCACCGATTCCAGCCGCCGAGTCTTCAGAATGTCTCCGGCCCCCTGCAATGCCCTGCCGGGGGCGCCCCCCTGAGTCTTCTCGCCACGACGACGCAGACTGGCTTGCAATCCCCCTTCGAATGGCCAGAAAATGGTTCGCCCTGCTTTCTGCTATTCCCTGCTACTTTCTCGGGAGTAACCTCGATGGTCGAGCCGTTTATTGAACATCCAGGCGGGGAATTTGACACAGCCGTCGACGCAATGGCGGATGCGATCAGGCGACTTCGGGAATTGCCGCAAGGAAGCAACTGGATTACGTTCTGCGCTCAGGGCATGGGCTCCCGCGTGGATAGTTACCACTTTGCCGAGATCGCATGGCGCGACGACAACCTTCGCCTGGATCAACCGCTGGATGCCGATGAGATTGCCCAGCAGGCTGGCGTTCCTCCTTCCAGCTTTTCGAAGCAGGGCGACATGTATTCGATCCACCAGGCGACTCCGCGGGAAGCGGCTCAGGTGCTGGATACCATCTTCCGCCATCACATGGGGATCAGGCCACATACGGGCGAAGGAAATGACTACGCGGTTGGGGCTGAGTGGGAATCTTCTGAACCTCCGGCGACAGCAAAGTCCTCGCCCCCTCCCAGGCGTCCGTGGTGGCGGTTCTGGTGAACAGGGGCCAACCACCAGCGGTTGACCGGCGACGCCCGAGAGTAGAATGCGGTTGTCAGTTGAACGCCTGCGTCCGTGGGCGGCCGGTTGCGATACGGTTCGCGAACCGAGCGGGCGAACCTTCGAAGATTCCGCCGCGGCTCGCATCGCGTCCATCAGCGACCCTGCCTGCGACGTCCTGACGGTCGAGCAGTTCATGACCTTGTTTCGAAAAAAAGCGTGCCGTCACGCCATGCTGCTCGTCGACAAGATCGCGCTCGTCGATCCCCAAATGCCCGCCCTTGCTGTCAGCGCACGCCCCAGGCTCAGTGATCGAAACGTCCCTTTTGCTTGGATAATTTCTCCTGGCGGGATCGCGGTCTGCTGAGTCAACAAAGCCTGATTTGTGTCGAAAACCGGCGAGCGTTGCGGTATCCTTTCCTTTCCCATGCTCGTGCTTCAGTCACGAGAAACGACGGCAGAATTCGAGCAACGGAGGTCGCCGGGAGGCCTCTGCAGATCCTCCCATCCACGAGGGAAAGAATGACGGTACAGCATCGAGGGAAGAGGGCGTCCGAGCGACAAGAGTCGCAGCTTCCCCTTACCGCAGCCGGCGAGAATTCCGGTCCGATACAGCCGATCGCTCGCATCGCCCTGGTGTCCCATGACTACACCCAGGAATGTCGCTCTGGGCTTTATGATTACAGCGAGGATTTCGCGGCCATCAATGCGGCTTGCGATGCGGCAGGCTGCGATTCGATTCTGTACGCCCTGTGGACATGGGATAACACGTCCCCCGTCCAGCGAAACCACCAGACGATCTTCCAGGGGCTGCGTCAGGTGGAACGCGTCATTCTGGAAGCGTTCGACGGCGAAGCGTATGGCCCGGCTGAAGTCTGGTTCCGGCGACATCCGAGCCCGATGATCGCCGTCCAGCAATTCGCCGCGTCCGGCGAAAGCGACCGGGTGAAGCGACAGTTTATGAGCGATTTGCCCCGTCGCTGTTTCGATCGTTCGCTGCTGATGCTCTGCGGCGAGTCCAACATCGCTTCGACCATGCGCGGAACCGACGAGTTTTACGATCCGTTTTACTTCAACGACTGGCTGGACGAAAAAAAGGTCGACGTGATCTGGAATCCGATCCACGACTACATGCGTCGGTATGAAATGCGGCGCAAGCGAGCCTATTACTCACGGAACGGCCGCTGGGTCGTATCCGTCTGGAACCAGGGTACGCCTGGCGAGTCGCACCTGCCCTGGACGGTGTATTTCGATGGCGAGGAGCTCACCAGCCACGTGGACGAGTTGCCTTCCCCTGTCGCCAGCAGACCCGACATTCGCATCGGAATCGTCGATGTCCCGCCTGCAGTTCGATGAAGGAATCAACGTCCGCCCATTGAGAGGCTGCCATGCACCACGTTTCTTCTCTTCCGGCGGCCGGACCGATCGAGTTTCAAACGACGCAATTTCAAAAACATCGGGATCATTGAAACGAACTCTGCAATTGATGGGTCGGGCGGGAATAACAGGACCGCACTTGCGCGCCGCGCCGCAATTCGCCGGGTGAAGGGAGCGAACCGTTCGTTTATACTGGCCTGCAGGCGACTGCTGTCCAGACCGGCTTGCCGTGATTTCGCCGCTCCTCTTGTCTGGCTACTGACCGAAAGTGCAATGGGTGACCTCCATGAAGCTCCTCTTGAAACCTTACTTCCTGCTGGCTGTCGGCCTGGCGCTCTTCAGCCTGCGAACCGCATCGGCGGCGGAGAAGCCGAACATCCTGTTCATTTACACCGACGACCATTCCTATCGCACGGTCTCCTGTTATGAACAGGCCGAGGACTGGGCCCGTACGCCAAACATGGATCGTCTGGCGGCGCAGGGCGTCCGCTTTACGCACGCTTATATTGGCACCTGGTGCATGCCGTCCCGGGTGACAATGCTCACCGGCCGGCATCAGTACGGAGCGCGGACGATGCGGATGGACGGCGTGTATCCGGGCAGCACCTACGACCCGCAGCAATGCCCGTTCTGGCCCGCCGTCTTTCGTCAGCACGGCTACCAGACGGCGCATATCGGCAAGTGGCATTCGGGCCGCGATGCGGGCTTCGGCCGCGACTGGGATTACCAGAAGGTCTGGAACCGGCCCCAGCATCCGTCCAATGCGCCCAACTACTATTACGATCAACTAATCTCGACCGATGGCGCCGAAGCGGTCGTCACGCCCGGCTATTCGACCGACAACTACACCGGCTGGGCCGTGGACTATATCAAGGGAGCCCATCGCGACGCGGACAAACCGTGGTATCTGTGGCTGTGCTACGGCGGCGTGCATGCGCCGTATACGCCCGCCGAACGTCACCTGGGCGACTACGCCCAGATTAAAGTCCCCACGCCGGCCGACATCTATCCTCCGCGTCCGGGCAAGCCAGGCTACATGCAGAAACAATCCTCCTGGGAGAAAGGTCCCGATGGCCAGCCGGTCCTCAGCAAAGCAGCGATCGGCGACGAGATTGGCGATAACCTGGAACGTGACCAGGGACGCAACCTGACCCTCTGGGCGCGACAGTACCACCAGGCGGTTCGCGCGCTCGACGAAGGCGTCGGCAAGGTGCTGGCGGCTCTGGAAGAATCGGGCCAGCTAGAGAACACGCTCGTCTGCCTGACCGCCGACCAGGGCTACGCCTGGGGACATCACGGGTTCCGGGCCAAGCTGGCGCCTTACGACGCCAACATCCGCTCGCCTTTAATCTTCTCCATGCCGGGCACGCTGCCGCAAGGAAAAGTCTGCCGCACTCCGGTCGGCGGGGCCGATCTGCCGCCGACGTTCTTCCACTTTGCCGGCCTCGATCTGCCCTGGAAAATGCACGGGCACGACCTGTCGCCTTTGCTGGAAAATCCCCAGTCCAAATGGCCCTACGTAACGATGCTGCCGTTTACGGCTGACAAGTTCGGCGCCGACTGCGACGCCGTTCCCCCGCCGCCCGGCAACCGCCACAAGCGCGGCATCCCCTGGTATGTGATGCTGGCCGACGGCCGCTACAAATACATCCGTACGCTCGAAGAGGGCGAACCGGAAGAACTTTACGACCTGCAGGAAGACCCGGAAGAGCTGACCAACCTGGCGACCGAAGTCGACCACCAGTTCACCCTGCACGTGCTCCGCGACGCCGCCCTGGGCGAGCTGAAAAGGACCGACGCCAAGATGATCGACTCCCTGCCGGCCGTGAAAGAGTAAGCCGGCAAGTCAACAGTCGCATCAGTCGAATGATCCCGCCACGCGACCCGGCAAAGCTGCCGGGCGCGTCCCTTTCGGTTCGGGATAGACGGCCTGTCGTTGCGACCTACCGCTTCGCGGTGCGGCCGATCGTGGGGCGGGCGACTTTTTCGCTGGGTCCGCGGAAGACATAAGGCGCCCACTGCTCGCGGGCTTCTTCCCATTCGGCCAGACTGCGCGTCGGGTACCAGGACGGCCAGCCGTTTTTGCGGAAGTCGTACTTCTGGCCGTTCGCTGCGACCCAGACGTCGACGCTGTCGGCCGGGTTCGTCGCCGGATAAACGTCCAGGGCGCGGAACGCCTTGGAAACGCCCTGGTCTTTGATCACGTCACGACGCCATGTTTCCAGTTCCTGCAGCAGCTCCTCCCGCACGGCGGCGTACTCCGCGGACTCGGCCACGTTGTTCACTTCGTACGGGTCCTGCTGCAGGTCGAACAGCTCAATCCGGGGCTTCGACGGAGCAAAGAAAGCAGCCTGGGCGGGGGTGAGTTTCCCCTGCAGGTTCAGGACGTTCATCTCCGCCAGCACCGGATAGGAAGCTTCCTTGTAGCGGTTGTACTGGCACCAGGCCCGCTCCGGCATGAGGTTCAGAATCAGCTTGTAGTCGCGGGAACGGATCGCCCGCATCGCGTCGTGCGTTTCGTCCATTTTATCCCGGGCGGCAAAGACATACTTCCGCTCTTTCACCTCCTGGCTGAACAGGCTTTTGCCGTGCAGCGGAACAGGCGCCCTGATGCCGGCGGCTTCCAGGATGGTGGCGCAAATATCGATCGACATCACCAGCTCCCGGCTCACCTGGCCGGGGGCGATCTTGCCGGGCCAGCGGACGATCATGGGGATGCGAATGCCGCCGTCGTAGAGAAACTGCTTGCCGCGGATGTGGCAGCGGCCGTGATCGCCAATGAAGAACACCAGCGTGTTGTCGGCCAGCCCTTCGTCCTCCAGGCGTTTGAGCAATTCGCCGATCTGGCGGTCGACCAGCTGCATCTGCTCCAGCCCGTTGGCCCAGTCCCGGCGGACGAACGGCGTGTCCGGATAATACGGCGGCAGCTCCACATCGGCAATGTCGATCGGCCGCTGCGGATCGCGGTTCCAGGCCCGATGCGTGCCGCCGAACGTGATCCGGGCAAAGAACGGCTGGCCGTCTTTGCGCTCTGACCAGTCGCCGCCCTGGAACAGCTCCGACTTGCTGTTGGGGACAAAATTGACGTCGGTCTTGTTGCTCATCAGCGCGGTAAAGTAACCGGCCTCGGCAAACAGATGCGGGATCGGTTTGATGCCGTAAGGCAGCGGCTTTTTGGCATTCTCCCGATGCTGGTTGGCGCCAATGTAGTTCTGATAGAAGCCTGTCATCATGGCGGACCGCGAAGTCGAGCAAACGGGCGACGTCGTAAAGGCCGTTTCGTAACGGATCCCTTCGGCCGCCAGCTTGTCGACGTGCGGCGTCTGCAGGCCCTTCACGCCATAACAGGACAGGTCGGGCGACCAGTCTTCAATGGTGATCCACAAGATGTTCGGTTTAGCCGCAGTCGGCTCGGCGGCGCCCGCCAGGGGAGTCCCGCAAAGCACAGCCGCCAGCAGCAACCACGCCGTTTTCATGGGAGGATAAGACACGATTCGTTCTGCCTTTCGATAGGGGCGAAAAAGATAAGGGTAAAGAAGAGAAACAGGCCCGACATCGCCGCAGGGCAGCCTTGCCAGGGCCACACTGCAGGCACGCATCGATCAAGGCGAGCGCAACAGCTCGCGAATCGCCGTCAGAGCGGCGGCCAGCATCTGCTCGCCAGCGTCGGCGGCCAGGAAGCTGCATTCGGCGGCGCCGTAGCCGCCTTCTTTGACGGCCTGCACCGTGGGAATATACACGGTAAACGGAGTGCCCGCTCCATGCCAGGCTAATCCCAGAATGAACGTATCGGCCACCGGCGACTTTGCCCGCAGATCCAGTTGATGCTGGATGAACGGCTCGCCCGGGATCGCGACCAGCGCCAGATCGCGGTTGACCAGGATCGTCAGCAGGCCGACCTGCGTGGATCGATCGCCGCTGCGGTTGGGAATATCGAGCAGGCTTTCCTGGACCTGCAGCGATGCGGGCTGGGCGGTTTCCCTCAGTTCCGAAGCCACCCTTAGCGCTCCCTTGCCCAGGGAGATGCCGGCCTGGCGAGAGATGTTAAAGCGGTTCTCGCCGCGCAAGGTTTTCATGTCGTACGGATCGAGATCGCCCTGCGCCCCCTGCAGGAAGAACGCCATGCAGTCCTCCCCCAGTTGCTCTTCGACGTAATCGACCATGGCGCCGGGGAAGTCCCGCGACAACGCACCCGTTCCCATTAACGTCACCGGATGACAGGCGTAAAGCACGGCAAACGCCCGCGGCTTGCCTGCCATGTCTTCGATGCGAATCACCCCCAGCGTGGGATCCACCGGCTCGGTGGGCCGGCGGTCAGGATTGTCCCACATGGCCGTCGCCCGGCCGTTGCGGACCAGCCGCCGGTTATGGGCCATGTAGGCGCTTTCGAACGGCCCCTTGCCGGAAAGCAGACGGGCCGCAAACAGATGCTCCTTCGCCTCGCCGATGGCGGCGATGACTTTCGCTTCGGTCGCCGCGTACCAGGGATCGGCCGACAAGCCGGGCCAGTCGAGCGTCTCGGCCGGGTCCTTGCCGCTGCGGGTCCAGTCCGGCTGGTCCGGCGGACGAATCACCAGTCCCTGCGGAGCCATGCCGGTATGCGTATGCGTCGCGCACAGCAGCACATGGTCGACGCCCCATTTTTCTTTGGCGCCGGCGATCACTTTGGGCGAGGAGAAAACGATCAGGTCCAGCGACACGATCGCCAGCGAAACCTGCGGGCTCTGGAGCACTAGCACGCGGGCGTAAAGTCGATCGCGCAATTCCAACGGCGCACCCAGCAGGTCGACCGCATCTGCCTCGTCCGGCGTGATATCGACCTTCGCCGTACCGGCCCGGAACGGGGCCGGCGACTCTGCCGCCAGGACGGGAAGCGTGGAGCCGATCAGCGCCAGGGCGACTACGACGCGAACCAGCGGGGAGAGAAGCTTCATCGTATTGATTCCTGTTTCGACAGACAGAAGGCCTGTGACGTAAAGGGTTATTTCTGCAGGCGGGCGGCCGTTTCCTGATGCTGGGCCCAGGCGGTCTCCTGCAGCGTCTTGACGACGTCGGCGGGAATCGACTCCGGCGCCGCCAGCCCCAGGGGGCTGCGATCGGTAATCGCACTGTAGATCATGCAAGCGTAAAGGTACGACCCCCATAACCCCGGATGCGCACGATCTTTGGCGAACAGGCTTTCCAGCCGCTCCTGGGAAGGCGCGTCGCCGAAGTACCGGCGGTAGGCGGAACTGGCGTCGACGATCGTCGCGGCCAGCTCTTTCCCCATCGTCTCGTGCAGTTGATGCTGCCGTTCAAACCCGGCCGGATAGTCGCTCAAAATCGACGCCGTGCCGAACAGCACCGGGCGGGCTCCGCTCTCTTTGACCAGCGAGTCAAACTTCCGTGCGTAGGGTTCGAACGCAGGCGCCTTCACATAGTAGATATCCTGCAGCAGGACATAGTCCCAGTCGCTGGCGGCGATCATGGCGCGGGCCGTCCCCTCCTTTGTTCCTGCCTCCCAGTGCGACTGCAGCGATGCGCCGCCTTTGATGCAGCCGCCCACCAGGAACGGACGTCCCTCCTTGTCCGAGGCCGCCAGTTTTTCCAGCAACTGCTGGTTCACTATCGTGGGGCACTGGCTGTTCCCCACCAGCAGCACGCGGATCGGCTGAGACGGATCTTCGGCCAGGGCGGAACCGCTCGCCACGACGGTGCATAGCATCGCGGCGGCGACTATCCATGATTTTGCCAGCATCAAATCTCTCCTGATCGGGTGAACCTTGCGCAGTGAAACGACTACCTGCCGGGGGACGGCGATTCCAGATCCAGGGCTTCACGGAACGCGGCCAGCGACTCCTGTTCTTTTCCCTGGGCGGCGTACGCATTGCCGTAGGCGCGTAGCATTTTGATCCGCCAGACGGTCGCCATGCCGTCCATATCGCCGTACTGCTGGAGCAGCGCGATTGCCTGGTCCGGCTTTACCTGATCGGTCAGCACCTGCGCCATGGCGATGGTCGCGGTCAATGGCTGCCAGCCGTTCCCCTTGCCGGTAATGGCGAAAGCCTCGCGGTAAGCGGCCAGCGCCCGGTCGGCGTCGTGCAGGTTGTTGCTGAGATTGTCGCCCCGCAGGAGCCAGAAGCCGGCGTTCCGCGGCTCCCGTTCGACGGCCGTTTTCAGGTCGACTTCCGCCTGCGGCCCGTTCTTCAGGACCGCATGCACGCGCCCGCGCTGCGCGTACGCTTCCGCAGTTTGCGCGGCTGCATCATCCGGCCAGGCGGAGAAATCCACGTCGGCGAACTGCTCCATGAAAGCCTTCCACTGGCGATCCCGCATCAGCGCCTGCATCCGGGCAAGCGTCGCCGCCGGATCCGCTGCGTACGCCTGGTACTGGGCCGCCACCTGGGCGGCCTGGGGATCGTCATGATGGAAAAAGAACCGATGCCGCAGCGTGATGCTCTCTCCCGCCGGGATCGTGAAGTCGCCCGAGTGCGACGCGCATGCCGGGCAGTTGTCGCCGAAGGGACTGCAGACAACCGTGCGATGGTCGCCGTAGTTGCCCGAAAAATGATCCGTACCAAACCGGTTCGCCGTGATCAGCCCATAGGTGCGAGCATGCCAGTGCGTGGGAAACCGCACATTCCCCGGGTGGTCAAAAATGGCGACGCCGACCGTTTTGCCGCTGGCGTCGGGACCATAGTAGTCGGCCCACTCGGCCCGCTTCCCCCAGGCGTCCCGGTCGCGGTTCCCGCGGCTGTTGAGGATGGCGCCGCCAAACTTCTCTCCCTCTTCGTTCTCGACCTTCATCGAAGCGGCCACCCTCACCATGAGCCCGCCGTCCCGTTTATCCCCTAACAGGACCGGCTCTTCAGCCGCATGCAGCTCGACATCGTAATCCATCAGCAACTGCTGGTCCGGCAACGGGTGGAAAGAGAGACGCACCTTCTCCCGCAGCACCAGCTTGCCGTCGCCCAGCCACTCGTTCCAGAAGACGATCTCGCCCGTTTTGCCGCTGACGATCCGTTCGATTTTTTCCAGCCTGATTTCCGCCGAATGCCCGGCCTTGTCGCGACCGGGAGCCCACCAGAAATTGAAGCCGTTGACGTCGCTATGAGAGAAGCGGATCGACCGATGATGCGGGTGGTCGGCCTCCTCGCCCGGCATGCCGGCCTGCATCGGGTAATGGCGGGTCAGGTTCTGGCCGTTGGGACCGATGACCGGATACAAAAACGGAGCCGCCCAGGCCTTGTGCCGCCATTCGGTGAACAGCTGGCCGTCGACCGTTACTCGGATCCGATCTTCCAACTCGCTAATCGCCACTTCGGCCCGCAGCCCTCGCGTGAGACTGAGCAACAGCAGCAGGGCGAACAGGCAAGAGGTTTTCGTCGTCATCGAACAGTTCATCTCCATCAAAAGAAGGGATCGCCAGCGTGAGGAAACGACCGATTAGCGCGACGCTTCCGCCGCGGTCGCCTGCAGCAGGACGGGCCGCCAGAGTCCGCCGTTGGCCAGGGAGTTGTGCACCCGGACCGTCAGGACGTTCGGCTGCGAGAAGTCCAGCTGCGATTCAGTAAGCTCCACCGTGAACGGCTCCTCCCACAGCTCGTTGATCGTTTTCTGTTCCGACTCCCGCGTATGCTGGCCGACCAGCCGACCGTTGAGATACACCCAGGCCTGTTCATCCGCGGCGCCGAAGAGCAGACGCACGCGGCGTCCCTTCCAGGCCGGCGGGGCAGTAAACGCGGTCCGCTGCCAGCCGTAGCCGACGTACTTCCCCACCGCTTCTGTTTCCGCCCAGAACGAAGGGACCGGCATCTTCAGCCACTCGGCCGTCCCCGCGTCGGCCTTCTCCCAGCCTTCCCGCAGGCCGATTTCCAACGGGTCCGCCCGAAACAGCCAGTCGGCGGCCGGCAGCGGCTGCGCGTCTTTGAGGGCCTTCCACGCCTTCGGCAGCTCAAAGCTGGACGCATACAGACTCTCCCGTAATTCGGTCAAAGGCAGTTTGCTCGGCGCCGCCGGTTTGCGGCTGCTGGCTCCCTTCCCGGCGGACGCGGTAAAGACGATCTCGCCAAAGTCGTTCACATCGTCGACGATCCGCGTGCTGCCGCTGGCCGACCAGAGCCAGCGTTCCGGCTTGCCAGCCGCATCGCCTCGTGTGACAACGACATTGCCCCGCCAGAAGGCGCCGTCGGTCGGCTGTTCCACCCCCAGCGTTTTCCAGGGAATCGAAAGGTCGGCCGTCCACGACTGCTTGTTGTCCGACTGCTGCGAAGCAGCCGTCCAGTCGCCATTCCAGTCGGGATCGAAACGGCCGAAACGCGGATCCAGAGGGTCGCTGTTGAATCCCCGGGCGGCCTCCTGCCGGGAATCTTCCTGCCGGCGGAGGGTGAACTGATACGTGATCTCCTTCCCACCGGGCGGAGCCAGGTAGAGGTCGATTCGATCGTCGGGCGAGGCTTTTTCTGTTCCCGCAATTTCCACCCGGATCGCCAGCCGCGTCGCATCGGCCGCCATGCGCACCGTCGCGGGAACGGCCGCCGCACTGGCGTCTGTTTCGTCGATCGGTCGGCTTCGCCACTCCCGCAGGCGTTGCCCGACCGGCGTCGCCGCGATCGGCTCCCACAGGGCTGCTGCTTGCGAGGCGGCATCGGCCACGAGCGACGCCGTCATACGGTTCGCGCCGGGCAACGGCGCCGCCCGCATCGCCTGGGTGTCCCAGTTCAAGGCCGTGTTGGCGTACGGTTCCTGATAGCCGTCATGCGCCAGTCGCAAATGATCGGCGTTGTGCCCCAGCGGCGGGAACAGGGGGAACGTCCAGCCATCGGAGACTTTGGCGCCGCCGCGCGGCCCGCTGAACAGCGCTTCAACCAGCGCGTTCCGGTCATCGATCGCATCGAGCAGCCGGTCCCGCGAAACCCGGTCGGGCTGGATCTGGTACGCGTGGTGCAGATGCACGACCCGGGCCAATGCCTGGAGATAGTCGAACTCGCGTCGCACTACGGCCAGCCGCTGCCGCACCTTCTCCGTGTCGGCGATCTGCTCCGCCTGGCCGAGCTGCTTCTCCAGCGACGCCAGCAAACCGGGCGGATAAAGAAAGCCCAGCAGCTGGAACGGATCGCTCAAATGCTTTCTCCGCTGGCCGTAGATATTGTGGTAGGTCCAGGCGGGCGAGCGGGTCGCCAGGTACTCGGAATACAGCTCAATACCGTGGTACAGCTGGCCATAAAACTCCAGCATCGGCGAGGCCGCTTTGCCGAACGCGGCGCCGCAAAACTCATGCAGCAGCACCTTAGCCTGCAGGTTCTCGGGATCGTCGAACATGCGGCCCATCGTGTAATACACGGGCCCTTCCAGCCCGAACAGGTTCCCGGCTCCGTCGCGATAGATCGATCGGAAGTGGTTCCGGGTTAGCCGCTGCGTCTGCGATTCCACATACAAAGGCGTCCGCATGGGCGTGTATCGCGAGACCAGATTCGGGCACCAGTTATACAGGTACGAAGAGAAGCCGGCCGGCACTTCGTAGTCGCGCCAGGGGGCGATATCTTCTTCGTTCGTGCCCGTCAGCAGGATCCGGGTGTTCTTCGGAAAGGTCTTGAACGTCTTCGGCGGCAGGGCCGTTTGAATGTACGACATCATCGTCACCTGGTTGCCGGGCCGGGCTTTCTCGACCCGTTCGGCCAGGTTGCGATGCAGGATCCAGAGCTTCTCGCCCCAGTCATTGCCTGTGTCATACAGCTTCGCACACTCGGCGCACTGGCAAGGGCGAAAGCCGTCGGGCTGCCCCAGGTCCACGCCCTGGAACCCGCGATCAATCGTGTCGACCAGGTCCTGAAAAAACAGCTCCTGCACGGCCGGATTGGAGATACAGTATTGCGCGTTTCCGGCCGCCTTGGCGGTCCGCTCGCCGCCGATCAGCGCGAAGTATTCGGGATGAGTCTCGGCGTACGTTTCCCGCGGGATGGCCCGTTCATACGTATGGCCGCCAAAGATCGAATCAACCAGCGGGAAGTTATTGTTGGCGATATCAAAGAAGCTGCCGCGGGGCGGATACATCGTCTGGAATTCCAGCAACGGCGTTTTCTCTACGTTGAGGTCATCCGGAACGGCGATCTTCGGCACAGGCAGGAACTCAAACGCCGGCGCCTTTAGGAAGTCGATCTTCGTGGCTCCGGCGATCGAGACGCGCGGCGGCAGATCCGGATACAGGAACCGCGTTCCGGCATACTCCCGGAGGAAATCGACGACGCCCTTGGCAGTGCCGATCCGATCCCAGGTCGGCCGGCCGCGCCTGATCGACTCGGCCGGAGCCGGATCGTCGCGCCCGGCGATGACCAGATCCGGCCCGATCGCCTTTACCACATACGCCCAGCCAGATAGTTTCGACAGGTCGATCGCTTGCCGGCGGGCAAAGGCCGTATTCCCCAGGTAGATCGACGGCTTCGCCGGGTCGTGGTTCGCTTCGGCGACAATCGGTACGACCATGCCGTTCGCCTGGAACGCGGCCTGCGCCAAACGGGCCGTCTGCTGCAGGCTTTCGCCAACGCTCGGGCTGGGGAACGCATCTGGCAAGACCAGCTGGTAGTTCGACTGTCCCTGCTCGCCCAGCACCAGCTCCCCCGCCACGGCGGTCTCCGGGCCGGGCAACAGGCTCAGCGCGCAGGTCCCACTGAAGAAAACAGACGCATATAAACAGGAGCAACAGGCAGCAGACAGGAAGGACTTCATGACAGGTCCCACAGGGGGACTTCCCGTAAAGAAAGGAAAGGCAAGACGGTTCGGCAATCGTGATCAAGGGCGATCATGGCAGGAATAAAAAGTCTAATCCCGGCGCCAGGCAAAAGCCAGCAGCCGGCAAAAGTGGCCATTCATTCGACAGAACCGCAGCTGCCCCGGCAAGATCGCGGCAGGGACCGTATATTTGATGGTACGGATTTTTTACCGAATCGTGAATTTTGTGCGGCAAACGCCGCTCGCTGGCGGAGCGTATCGACATGGAAGCATCGGACCGGGAACAGCACGATCGGTTTCTGCGGCTCTTTATGGGGCTGGAAGAATCGCTGCGTCTGTTCGTGCGGTCGCTGCTGCTCTCCCGAGAAGAGGAACGCGAGGTGATGCAGGAAACGGCCGTGGTGCTCTGGCGGAAGTTCGACCCGGCGCTGGAGCCGGAAGCCTTTCGCCGCTGGGCGTTTGGCGTCGCCCGTATGGAAGTGCTCGCCTTTCGCCGGGATCGAGCCCGCGACCGGCATGCCTTTGGCGACGAGGTGCTGGAACTGCTGTCGCAAACCGTGCTGGATCAGGCCGACTCCCTCGACGCCGAGCGGCAAGCGCTTCACGATTGCCTGGAGAAACTGCCGGAACCGCAGCGGCAGCTCATTACGGCCGCCTATGCGCCGCAGGTCCGCATTGACCAGTTGGCCGAACAACTGGGCCGTACCGCGATGGCGGTTTACAAATCCCTGCATCGTATTCGAATCCAGCTGATGGACTGCACGCAGCGCGTCCTGGCGGGAGAAAATTCCCCATGAAAGCAAACGATCCCGGCTGGGAACTCCTTCGCCGCTGTCGCGACGGCGACGCCGCTCCTGCAGACTTCGTCCAGCTCGAACAACGCCTGGCGACCGACCCGGCCTTTCGCCGCGACTACGTTCGCTATCTGAACGTCGATGCGGCCCTGGCGACTGTGGCCTTGATAGACAACCCGGTTGAGCAGGACCGCGTCGAGCAGATTCCTGTTGAGCCGATTCCTGTCGAACCCGCGGTACGTCCGGCCCAAGGCAATCGTCTGGCAACGCGTCTGGCAGCCGCCATGCGGCGTCCGCTGGCGGCTGCTCTGGGCGGGCTGATCGTCGGCCTGTTTAGCGCCTCGGCCGCGTTCGCCTGGCTGGCTCCCCGGCCTCTGGAGCAGGCGATCCTGCTACTCCATGAAAGTTTCGAAGACGCTGCCTGGCAGCGCGTCGCCGGCTTTCCCCAGCAGGCCGAGCAATGGTCAGGCGACCAGGCCGTACCGGTCCCGGCCGAAGGGGCCATCCGTCCCGTCCATGGCGAGCGGATGCTCCGCATGGGGCCGGCGACCGATAACCTGTTCAGCCGCATGCACTATGTGCTGGACCTGAAGAAAAACCCGCTGCCGGAAGGAATCCGGCAGGTCCGACTCACGGCCTCCTTCCGCCCGGCGTCGACCGATAAAAAGTCCCGCTACCTGCTCAGGGCGGCGTCGTTCTCCCAGGAACTCCACGAGATTGAACCTCGTTGGATGACCGACCTGTGGTCGGAACTTGACGAAAGGGCCCTGGCCCGGGCCGCCCGGGGCTTCCCGCTGCTGCCAGGAACGGACGGCTGGCAAACGGTCAGCATTACGCTGGACGTCCCGCCGGGAGCAAGCATGCTGGTGGTATCGTTGTGGACGGCCACCATGGAAGGACACCTCGAAAACCGCAACGCCCACTACCTGGACGACGTCCGGTTGTCAGGCATTCCCCAGGAACCGACTCCATGAATTTCGCCCTCTGTCCCCGCCTGCTGCTGGCCGCCGCTGCGCTGCTGGCGACGGAAGCGGCGCTGGCCGCCGCGGCCGAGCCAGTCAGCTTTGAACGCCAGGTGCAGCCGTTGCTGGAACGGCGGTGCAACCGCTGCCATCATGAAGAAGAGCAAAGCGGCGGACTCGATCTGACCCGTCGCGAGACGATGCTCCGCGGCGGCGATGAACTCGGTCCGGCGATCGTACCGGGTGAGCCCGACAACAGCCCGCTGCTGCTGGTGCTGACCGGAGCGCAAGAACCGGCCATGCCCGAGAACGCCGACCCGCTGCCGGCCGCCGAAATTGATCTGCTACGGCGCTGGATCGCCGCCGGAGCCAAGGACGATACAACCGTCTTCCCGGCAGAGGACGTCGCTTTTTTTGAACGCGAAATCCGCCCCGTGCTGGCCACGCGCTGCTTCAAGTGCCACGCCGTCGACGAGCCGGAACACGGCTTGCGGCTGACTTCGCGGCAAAGCATTCTCACCGGCGGACTGCGCGGCCCGGCCGCCAAAGCGGGCGACCCGGAAGCGAGCCTGCTCCTCCAGGCGATCCGCCACCAGGGCGACCTGCAGATGCCCCGCGGCGGCGACAAGCTCAGCGACAGCCAGGTCGACGCCTTTACCCGTTGGATCGCCAAAGGTCTGCCCTGGCCGGCCGATCAACGCGTGCTCGCCCGGTCAAAGCAGTTCACCATCAGCGACGCCGACCGGAACCACTGGGCCTTTCGTCCCTTGCCGGCTGACCTGCCCGACACCTGGAGCATCGACGCCGCCCTGCAGGCGCCTCATCAGGCGCTGGGCATCACGCCCGCGGAACTGGCCGACAAGCACCGCCTGTTGCGCCGCGTCACGTACGACCTGATCGGCTATCCGCCCACGCCGGAAGAGATCGACGCTTTTGTGCAGGACGATTCGCCCAACGCTTTTGAAAAGGTCGTCGATCGCCTGCTCGACTCGCCCCACTTCGGCGTGCGCTGGGGCCGGCACTGGCTGGACTACGCCCGCAACGGTTCAACGGGACAGCCGACGCGAGGTCCGGCCCTGGACTCGCAGCGTTACGCCGACTGGGTCGCGCAGTGCTTCCAGGAAGATCGCCCCTACGACTGGTTCGCCCAGACGCATCTGGCCGGCGACAAAATGCCCGGCTACACCGGGGGCGATTACTCGATCGACCAGGCGCTGGCCGCGGCCACGCCTTTGAACGGGCCACGTTCGTTCGAACACGCCGAGGACCAGACCTTTGTGCTGATGGACAAGCTCGACGAAGGCGTCGAGTTTCTCGGCCGCTCGCTGTTGGGCGTCAGCCTGGAGTGCGCTCGTTGCCATGATCACAAGTACGACCCGATCTCCCAGCGCGACTACTACGCTCTGCTGGGCTTTTTCCAGAGCAGCGGTTACGCCCCGGCCTCGGTCAATGCCGAGTCCCGCGCCGTCGTGGAAGCCGCCATCGCCCGCCAGACCGAACTGATGCGGGAGAAGATGGAAATCAACGCCCAGTTACGGACGGCCTCGTTGAAACTCAGCATGCGGGGCGGCAACCTCCGCGTCCAATGGAAAGAAAAACGGGCCCAGTTCCTGGCGCCAAAGGTCAAGCGTCTGTACCAGCTCGAACTGCTGATCCTCCGCGCCGAACTGGCGGACGCAGAAAGCCGCGGAGACAAAACCAGCAAGGACATCCGCCAGATCCTGGAGCAGAAAGAAGCCGCCCTGGCGTCGTTCGAGGCGATCATCATGGGCCTTGCCCCCAAGTTCGATCACTTCATCAATGGGCACAAAAGTCAGGTCGGACTGCGGAAGCGGGCCCAGCAACTGGGGCTGACGGACATCGACCGCGAACTGGAAGCACAAAACGCCTACTGGGAAGCCGAAGCGCCGAAGTGGCATGAGAACTACCGCTTTGGCGGCTATATGAAGGACGACCCGATGGTCGCCGACCTGGCCCTGCTTGATGATCGTGTCGAGGAGATCGACGCGGAACTGCCCGCCAACCTGGAACGTCCCTGGGAGGCGCCCGCAGCGGGCTACGCCTATGTGCGTTGCGACGGCGGCCTGCGCCGGGCGGAAGACCTGGATTCCTTCGACTTTGGCGCTTATAGCAAGCAGGTGGGCGGAGGGAATATCAGCCAGAAGCACGCCTTTGTCGCTGGACCGTTTATCGGCGACGCCCGGTTGCTGGGACGCGGCGATGTGCTGGAGCCGGAAGACCTCGTCCCCCGCGGCTTCCCGGAATTTTTTGGCGGACAAACGCCGCCGCTGGAAGGCAGCGGCCGGCTGCAGCTGGCCCAGTGGCTCACGACGCCCGGTTCGCCGCAGGCCGCACTGGTCGCCCGGACCGCCGTCAATCGGGCCTGGCAGCATCTGTTTGGCGAAGCGCTCTGCCGCACGCCGAAGGAACTGGGTCGCCTGGGCGAACCGCCCGAACTGCCAGAGATCATTGACGGCCTGGCGGCCAGCTTTATCCGCGAGGGCTGGTCGATGAAAAAGCTGATCCGCCGCATCATCCTCAGCGAAGCCTGGCGCCGGTCCTCCATCGCCGACGCCAGCCTGCTGGCGGCCGACCCGGAGAACCGCTATTTCTCCCGGCAAACGGTCCGTCGCCTGGAATACGAACCGATCGCCAACACCATGGCGTGGCTCCGCCGAGGCGAGCGTTTCGACAGCCCCCCGCAGCGTGACTCGGCCCTGCCGAACGCCGCCGAGTATGCGAAGCATTTTGACGGTCCTTCGGTTTACGAACTGACGGAGCGCCGCGTAGTTTCCATCACGGCGACCCAGTCGCTGTTCCTGATGAACAACCCGGCCGCCGCGCATCAGCTGGCCGAAGATCTGGTGCGACGACTCGGATTCACAGCCGAGACAAAGCTGGACAACGCCCTGGAGCCGCTCTTTACGTCGGTCGTCCAGCGTCCTCCCTCGCAGGCCGACCGCGACCTCGCCCGGCAGTTCGTCGTCCGTCGCCGGGAGCAGACGGGCCAGTCGGATCCGCCGGCAGAACTGCGCGAGTTCGCCAGTCTGCTGCTGTGCGGCAATGAAATCCTTTTCCTCGAATAACGGACCAGGCGCCTCCATGATTACACGACGCAGCTTTTTAACAGGCATCGCCGCCGCGCCGGGCATCCTGGCCACCGGCTCGCTCTGGGCCGATGACAAAATTGTCGCGGCCAATCCCTTGCCCCTGCATCATCCAGGCAAGGTAAAGAGCATCATTTTTTACTACTGCAAAGGCGGCCCCTCGCAGGCCCATACCTTTGACAAGCCGGGCCGCATCGAAGACCCCGCGCTCTACCCCTGGGATTTCCAGAAGTGCGGGCAATCGGGGTTGGAAATCAGCGAGCTGTTCCCCCGGCTGCAGACCGTGGCCGACGACCTGTGCGTGATCCGCTCCGGCTATGGCGCCATTGCCTCGCATGCGGAGGCCGGACTCTATATCTTCACCGGAGCGAGTAAACTCGGCGCCAGTCTCGGCGCCTGGATGCTGCACGGGCTGGGCAGCGGCAATCCGAACTTGCCGGGACACGTGCTGCTGACCGGTCGCGCGGCCGGCGACAAATGGGCCGTTTCCGATGGCGAAGTCCACGGCGGAGCCCGCGCCGTCGGCGCAGGCGGATTGCCGCCCGCCCTGCAGGCACAAAAGGTATCCGACCTGCAGGAGCCGATCGCCAACCTGGACGGCCCGCTCACCGGAGCGGCGCAGCAGCGCTGGCTGGCGGAGCTTCGCGCCACGAACGCCGCCTTTGCCGCGCGTCATCCGCATGCGGCCCAGTTGACGGCGCGGGACGAGTCGTACCGGTCCGCGTACCGGATGCAAACGGCCGCGCCGGAAGCGTTTGATTTCTCCCAGGAGGCGGAAGATCCGGCCATCCGCAAACTGTATGGACTGGACCCACAAGAGACGCGCAGCACCGGCGTGAAACTGTTGCTGGCCCGGCGCCTGGTGGAACGCGGCGTGCGGTTCATCGTCGTCCCTTCGGTCTCGGTGCCGGGCGGACGCGGCGACTGGGACACCCATACTCCGACCCAGGTGCGTGAAGCGTTGCCCAAGCTCTCGCTGGCATGCGACCAGCCGCTGACCGGTTTGATTACCGACCTGAAACAGCGTGGGCTGCTGGACCAGACGCTGGTGGTCTGGGGCGGAGAGATGGGCCGCGGCGGGGCAGGCCACATGAACCACAACGGCAGCGCCTTTTGCTGGTGGATGGCCGGCGGCGGAGTACGGCCGGGCTTTGTCTATGGCGCCACCGACGAGCAGGGATTCACGGCTGTCGAAAAACCAATCCACGTCCGCGACCTGCATGCCACCATGCTCTGGATGTGCGGTCTCGATCACCGCCAGATGCAGCACAATGGCGTCGGCTTCGACACCACCTGCAAAGTGGCGCAGGGGATCATCGCATAAGACGGCCGGGCAAGAATACCGGCAGGGTTCCGCTGCGCCGTTTTGAGCAAGAGCAGACGCCGGAAAGTCGACTTTCACTCCGTGAAAATACGCGTTCTTTTGCGGAGCAAAAGACGACTGACTTGTCGGTCGGCCGCTTTTACAAGATCAACCGAAGAAGCTCGTTCGATCCCTACTCCGTCCTTCGCTTGCGGAACAGGAAGCGGAGCAGGCCAATGAACATCAGCAGCGGGATCAGCAGGATCAGCAGCCAGGGGATAATCGTGACGATGGCAATGACCAGGTTCTCGCCCGCTTTCTGCAGGGCGGTCAGCGTGCCGAACCACGCCCGAGCGATCCGGTTGCCAAAGGTCGGCGCGGCCGGCGGCTGGTAGCCTTTGATCTCCTGGATGGTGAGCGTAATCGTCGAGAAAGAGGTCTGGTCTTTCAGCACCCGCATCCGGCCCTGCATCCGCTCGATCTCCTCCCGCACGCGGGCCAGTTGTTCTTCCACCCGCAGCACCTCTTCCAGTTTGCCGGTCGCTTTCTCCAGCAACTCGATCAGGCGTTTCTCCTGCCGCTGCTTGTTTTCGATTCGGGCCAGTACGTCGTAAAATTCGGCCGTGACTTCTTCGGATCCGGTCGTCAGACTCTGGAACTCGCCGAGCGTCTGGGCCGCTTCCAGGAACGTGCCGTACTGCTGGACCGGCACGCGAATTGTCCAGGAGCCTGACCGGGGCGAGCCGCTGCTTCCTTCGACGCTGGACTTGGCGACAAACCCGTTATGACGGGCGGCCAGCTTTTCGACTTCCGCCGGCACGCCGTCGAACTCCTCGACGATCAGTCGCAGGAAGGCCGTGTAGATTATCTGCCGCTGAATCTTCTGCTCTGGCGTATCCGGGGCGCCGTCGCCTGCCTGGCCGAGTTCCGCCTCCACCGATTCGCTGGACGTGTCCGCTGTGAATGCGTCTACATCGTTGCTCTCAGGCATGCCGGCCGCCTCGGAAGCAGGCGAATAGCTGCCTTTCGATTCGGCAGACCGTGTTCGCTTCATCTCGTACGACTCGCTGCAGCCGACCAGAGAGACCCCGACCAGAGCAAATACGATTCCGATGAAAGAGCGCAGCAAGGCGCGCATGGCGGACTCCCGGATGAGGGGGAAAGGCGAGTGTGAAGAGGAGTATTGATTACGAGTCCGGAATCGCTCGATTTATTCCCGCGTTTTCGCGAGAAACGAACAAAGACCGACTACGGAGCCGATGCTGAAGACGCGACTCGCCAAGATTTAGTTCCCTGCGGACAGTAATCCTGGCGACTGCCGGAAGGGATGGCCAGCGGTGCAACCGCGGACTCTGGCGCCCGGCGACTGCGACTAATGTTCGCGGGGGACATTGTTCTCGTCCACCAGCACCACCCGGGGAACATGGGCGGGAATCTCGGCCTCTTCCAGCTCTGCGTAACAACAAATGATAACGAGGTCGCCGGGCCCCACCAGGTGCGCTGCGGCCCCGTTGATGCAGATCTCTCCCTGGCCCGCTGGGCCGGCCATTGTATAGGTCCGCAGCCGCGCGCCGTTGCGCAAGTTGTAAATATCGACCGACTCAAACTCCCTGATATCCGCCGCCGCCAGCAGGTTGCGATCGATCGTGATACTACCGTCGTACGCCAGATCTGCGTCTGTCACAGTCGCTCGATGTATCTTTGAATAAAGCAGGGTTCGTTTCATCGCTGTTTCCTTTCAACATTTTCCGTCGACGGAATGATTTCCAAAGACCGTGAAAAGAATAACTGCCGAATATTGGTTCGTCGTTTTGAGCAAATGCAGACGCCGGACAGTCGACTTTCACTCCGTGAAAGATCGCGTTCTTTTGCGGAGCAAAAGACGACTAACCGTCGACTTCCGTCAGTTAAAAGTTTCTCGTTCCACGGAAATCCTATCCGCCAATCCGCCGCCGGCAAGATCAGGCAAGCAGCAATCGGCCCAGGGCCGCCTGGTGGAAAGCAGAAATTTGATCGTCGACATTCGCTGCATGATTCCGTAAAAAAGACAGCTGACGACCTGCTTCCTTGCTGTGAGTTACCCCATGAAACGGCTGCCCCTGGCGGTTCTGATCGCCCTGACTTTTTCCCTGCCCGCTGCCGCGGCGGAAGCGGCCGACCGGCCCAATGTGCTGTTCATCGCCATCGACGACATGAACCACTGGGTCGGGCATCTGGGCAGGCACCCGCAATCGCAAACGCCCTGCATCGACGCGCTCGCCAGCCAGGGGGTCGCCTTCAGCCGGGCGTACTGCCTGGCGCCGGCCTGCAATCCGGCTCGGGCCGCGCTCATGTCGGGCCAGCGGCCGAGCAGCACCGGCTGCTATCGGAACGCCCAGAACTGGCGACCGGGCATCGACGAAGCCCGCCTGCTCAACTCGCACTTCGCCCGCGCGGGCTATCGCGTCTACGGGGCCGGAAAAATCTATCACGGCGCGGGCGACCGCGGCGGCGAATGGGATGATTACTTTCCCGGCAAGGCGGAAACCCAACGCCATCCCGACGCAAAGAACGACGGCGTCGGCGGCATCAGGTTTTATCCGCTGGCGAACTCCGACGAAGAAATGCCCGACTACCAGGTCGTCAGCTACGGCATTAAAAAGCTGCAGGAGAAAAGCGACAAGCCGTTCTTCCTGGCGATCGGCCTGGTCAAACCGCACATGCCCTTTAGTGTGCCGAAAAAGTGGTTCGACCGCTTCCCGCTGGAGTCCATTCAGCTGCCGCCGCACCGAGCCGACGACCTGCTCGATCTGCCGCCGGCCGGACGCAGAATGGCGGGAGCCGAAGGCGATCACGCCCAGATGGTCGCTTCCGGTCGCTGGAAAGAAGCCGTCCAGGCGTATCTGGCGACGATCGCTTTTGCCGACGCCCAGGTGGGACGCCTGCTCGACGGACTGGAAAAATCTCCGCACCGCGATAACACGATCGTCTGCCTGTGGAGCGATCACGGCTGGAGCCTGGGCGAGAAATCGCACTGGCGGAAGTTCGCCCTGTGGGAAGAGCCGACCCGCACCGTGCTGGTCTGGAAAGCGCCCGGCGTCACATCTCCCGGCGGTCTGTGCGGCCGCACCGTGGATCACTCCAGCATCTATCCGACGCTCTGCGAACTGGCCGGTCTGCCGCTGCCCGAGCATCTCGACGGCGTCAGCGCGGTCCCGCTCCTGAAAGATCCGCAGGCCGCCTGGAGTACGCCGGCCGTCACGACCTTTGGCTTCCAGAACCACACGGTACGCAGCGAAGGCTGGCGGTATATCCGCTACGAAGACGGCGGTGAAGAGCTCTACGACGAAACGGCCGATCCGCTGGAGTACGTCAATCTGGCCGAGCGCCCCGAACATGCGGCCCGCAAGGCCGAACTGGCCAGGTGGCTCCCCGCCAGCAACGCGGAAAACCTGCCCTTTGCGGCGGGGAAAGAGCCGAAGAAGAGGAAGAAATAGGACGTCCTGTTATCGCCAGGTCCACTACGGCGTTGCCTGGCTGTCTTCCTTGGCCGGTGGATCGAGCAAGGGCAGGCTGATGACGAGCCCGGCGAACTTGGCCCCTTTGGACTGGGCTTTGAAGAAGCCGCCGTGGCAGCTCACGCAGCCGCCAGTCAGCGGAATGGCGCCGGCCCGGCGGTAGTACCCGTCTTCAACGGTGTCGAAGTATTCCTTGCCGCGGGCGATCTCTTTGGCGGCCCGTTTTTCGAAGGCCGTTTTCGGTTCATGCTCGATGCTCATCGCCTGCATGTTGACGGAAATCCAGCGGGCCTCGGCGCGCGACTGCTGTTTGATCGTCTCAAAGATATCCTCCATGGCGCGGGCCGGCACGATCGCCCTGTCGCCATGGAAATAGCGGTGATGCATCACCTCGAGCGTCGCGGCGTAAAGCTCATGCATGACCTTCGCGCGATCCCGCGCCTGTTCCAGCGGCACGCCGGCGGGTTGTGCAGCGGCGGCCGGTTCGTCCGCCAGGCTGGCAGACGGCTCCACGGCCAGAACGTTCCACACCCCCAGAAGGCTTGCGATCATCCCTGCCGCAGCGAGACCAGCCAGCGAGATTGCTTTCATCGTGGATATCCTGTCAGCAAAAGACGTCGAGTCTTGGAACTCGATCGGATCCAGGTGGGTGGAAGGGGGAGGATGCTGGCGGCCCTTTTTCTTTCCAGGAAGAGCACCGGGAAAGAGCATCCCCTCCCGGCAGGACCATCTGGCCGATTCTACACCTCAATGTGTAGATGTCAAGAAGAACGACCCGAGGGCGCCGCGCGAGCCTCATTTCCACTGGCGACAGTCGACCCTTGAACCTATGCCTGTTCGTACTTGCGCAGGATCCGCCGGCCTTCTTCGGCCGTGCACTCTTCCGGCGCGCGGGGATCCTGGTTCATCTGCAGTTCCCAGCAGCAATGCATGCCGTAGATATCCGCCGGCGACATCTCCACATTCACCGTACCGAACAACGCAAAGGTGATGGAGCCGACCATACCGACGCCCGCATCGGCCACGCTCTGGCCGCAGGCGCCTTGTACGCAGGACAGGGTTTCATCGTCGACATTGTCAAAATCCTCATCGAAGTCTTCGTCAAAGTCGTCATCGAATTCTTTGGCGATATCCCATTCCGACGCATCGCCATAGAGCTGTTCATCGCTGCCTTCGCCCTGCTCTTCGACCGACTCCGGTTCGGCGTCGTACCAGTAACGCAGCAGCCACAAGCGGCGGCGGTCGTTGGTCGGCGGCCAGAACATTTCCCGCGTATCGTAAACTTCGATCCGGTCGGGCGGACGGCCGAACTCGTTAGGATGCGACAGCCAGTGGCACATCTCCGACATGGCGAGAAAGCCGGGATCCTGCGACTCGGCCGGGATGGCGTCCTCCCGTTTGAGCTCCCGCAGGTACTCCAGCGCCACGACGGCCGTGTTGCAATCCAGGCAGCGGCGGGCCAGCACCTTCACGCCTGCTTCGCCGCCGACCATGGCCGACGCCCAGGCCGCTTCCATCTGCACGCCGATGTCCGCATGATCCAGCGCCAGGGCCAACAGGCGGCCGCGATGCGGCTCTTCAACAAACGGCAGCGAGGCCGTTGCACTATGGGCGAAGCTGTACTGCTCGGCATCGTTTGTCGCCAGCCAGTTCTCCAGCCGGCGAACGCCCTGCGGCGTGTTGAACGGGTGATACTCCAGCTTCTCCTGGCGGGCCAGCCGATTGACGAAATCCAGAAACGCCACCGCGGCAAAGCCGTCGGGCAGCGGGTCGCGTAAATGTTCCGTCAGGTAGCCTTCGAGCCATTCGACCTCGATCTGCTGAAACACGACCGACCATAGCCAGCTGTCCTGCAGAATCGGATCCCGGGCCGCGTTCACAATCCGTTCGGCTCCGCCGCGGGAGCCGTACATGGCGTACACCTTGAGGATGAAACTCAAATCGCCGGAGTGCTCTTCACAATCGGCTTCCAGCAGGGCGTCGTAAATGCGATGCAGCTCGGGCATCCCCTGGTAGCCCATTGTCTCGAACGCTTCTTCGCTTTCGACCTGCTGGAACAGGGCCAGCACGGCGTGCAATGCCGAGGCCAGTCCGTCGTCGCTTTCCGCGCGAGGAAAACTGCGCAGGGTTTCGACCACCGCCAAAGCATCTTCGCGCGTAAAGAGCGAACAGTCTTCGACAGCGCTCAACTCTTCGCGCAGATCGCCTCCCGGTGCGAGACCACGACTCAATGCCGCCTGCAGTTCGCTGTTTTGAATCATGAAGCCCCCGACTTGATAAACAACCGATTCCTGATAATCGTCAATGTAAGCCGGTTCCCAAGGGGTCTGCAACGGGAAGGAAGCCGCCAGACGCGAACGCGAGGAACCTCGCCATTGCGAACCGGCGCTCAGAAACCGGTCCGGTCGCCCTGCGACCAGGCGGGGGAAGTCAGGTTGTGAAAAGAGTCGAGCGACAGCGTGACCTGGCGAACCGCCATTGACGGTCCTGCAGGCCGGCGGATCAGGGCTTCGCGGCCGGCGGAGGCACATCCGTATCCACTGGCGCCGGGCGGCGCCGTTTTTACTTGAGGGTTTAAAGGTCGCCCATATATTGTTCCTGGCCGGGACGGTTCCAGTCGTCCCAGATCGACCAGATTTCTGGCAGGTTCTCTTTCCCATAGTGGGCGACGGCCAGGTCGTGAATCTGACGCATGGTCATCTGCTCAAAGTCATCCAGCGTTTTTCCGGTCGCCTGGGATAACGCCTCGATCGTTTCCAAAAGCGGCGTGCCTTCGTACTGGCTGCGTTCAAACTTGTCGACGTTGGGGAAGAATTCTTCAGGCATCGGTTACTCCTTGTGCAGGGGAAACTCCGGACCTGGCGCCGGGGCGTCAGGCGGCGGAAGTCTTCCCGAAGTTAGCTTGTGCGGAAGAAATCGCCTGTGACGATTGTGCCGCTCAGGCAGAGGCGAACGATTCCAATCCGCGTGGATCTCCCCCTGAAGAGTGCAAATGGCGGACCAGGGGCATTGTATTCGCACCCCCTTGTTTTACCCGACCGACAAGGACGGCGCCCGACCCCTGGCGAGTCGACGGATAGCGTCCCGAGTACGGGTTGCACAATTTGTAGCGTTTGCGCATAACAAAGAAAGAGAGAGGGTCAGGTTAAATGGGAGTCAAGGAGAATACAGCTGGTTTGCGCAAAGTAATCCGTCGATATCAAACCCTGGCAAGGAACAGTGACCACGCTTTTCCTGCTGCCGACATCTGCCCGGCGCTGGCCGGAGCCAGAGTGTTGGCGAATTGAAATCTAGCGGAGAATGACCATGCCCAAAAGTACCTTTCGTGTAGTGACCCGCGGCGCCGACGGCGATTTGCGTATCACCGAATACGACTCGAAAGACAGCCTGATGGAACTCCACATGCAAGTCGGCATCGACGACTGCAGTACGGATCTTTCCTTGCGCGGGCTGCCTGTTTTTCGCGGCCTGGTTGGACCAATGCCCGACGGCAAGAATATCATCCGGTACGAAACGCCTGATGTGTTCGAATCGCTGACGAAAGAATGGGTGGCTTCCAAGCCAGCCAAACGCACGCGACGCCGGTCGCGGGCAACAGCCCACACAGCCGAGAATGCCACATCCTGAGGACGAACCGTCCTGATGATAAAGCCAAGGATCTCCCAACGGGAATCGCCGTCCCCCAACTGCGATTCCCGTTTCCTTGTTTCTTGGGTCCCTGTTTCTTGAAGCCCTGTCTTTTGACGTCTAAACGCCCGGCTTGAACAGCACGTTGAGTTTCTGGTCCCGGCGAATCGTCTGTTCCGCCAGCCGGTAACGGCGATCGCCAATCAACTGCCAGGCGCTGTCAAAATAACGGTTCAGCATGTTCGCGTCGGCGGAAAGCAACGGTTCCGTATCGGACCGCCAGGTGTTCCGCGAAATCACCAGCACCAGGTACTTGCCCGGACTCAGCACCCGCACCTGGTAATGGCCGCTGGTATCCACCCTGGCGTACACGCCGCCGACTTGCTGCAGGGACCGCAACTGGTCGCTCCGGTCCAGGTCGGAATTATCCGTCGGACGCAGGCCTTCCACGACGACTTTTTGTTCCGGCTGCGCGTCGGAAGGAAGCACCACGACCACCGCGTCGTAATCATTGGCGGTGCTCCGGTTGCTGGACTGGTAGCGAACCTCGCCGGACACAAAGAACGGCCCTTCGATCGTGTCTTCGGTCGGCGGACCGGTCGGCGCAAAACCGCCGACGACAAATCCCACGGCAAAAAACAGGGCCGCAGTTACCGCCAGGAGGACGCCCTGCAGATAAATGACCGACCGCGGAACGGCCAGCCGGGTCGGGTCGAGAGGTCGCGTATCGGCGGCGACTTTTTTCCCCGGTTGAATGTAAAAATCTTCGTCGTGATCGTTGTCGTAAACGACGAACTCGGCGAACGGATCAAACTCTTCTTCTTCCGGATCTTCCGGCTCCCGCGGCGGGGCGGCCGCGGTGCGCTGCTCCATCAGTTCCGTCGCGGTATCCGCGTCGGGAACGGTGATCGGGCCGGTGCAATTGGGACACTTGCCCGGCCTGCCGATTTTCGACGAGCTGACCTTGAGGACCCGGTTGCAGTGTTCACAGGGAAAGCGGATCGGCATCAGGCGATGGGGAAAGCAACAAAAAGGAAGCAGCAAAGGGGGGGGACAGCCGCGCACCGCCGGCGCCGACATTGATCTCAACCACCCTAGCATAACCAGGGCCGATCGCCTAGCTTCAACAACGTCCACAGATTCCGACAGAATACCCTAGCCGAACTCGCCAGAGACTGGCCGCACCTCTTCGTAGTCCAGAATCTTTCAACCAGATACTTCAACCAGAGTCTGGCGACTTCGGCTACATGCTGGTCAGGCGATTACCGGCAGGGCGACCTGGCCATGGACATCGGTCAGACGAAAATTCCGGCCCGCATAACGATACGTCAGCCGCTTGTGATCCAGCCCCAGCAGATGCAAAAGCGTGGCGTGCAGGTCGTGGATATGCATCCGGTCGGTGACCGCTTCATAGCCGTATTCGTCGGTCGCGCCGTAGGCCGTTCCCCCGCGGACTCCACCGCCGGCCAGCCACATGGTGAAGCCTTTGTTGTTGTGGCCGCGCCCGTCGCCGCGGGGATCGTCGGGCGTGCGGCCGAACTCGCCGCCCCAGATCACCAGGGTGTCCTCCAGCAGCCCGCGCTGGCGAAGATCGGTCAGCAGGGCGGCAATCGGCTGGTCGGTCTGCTCGCAACGCGCCGGCATAAGCCTGGCCACACCGCCATGATGATCCCAGTTATCGTGCGTCAGTTCGACAAACCGCACGCCCGCTTCAATAAACCGCCGGGCCAGCAGGCACTGGCGGCCAAAGTCGTCGGTCTTTTTCTTATCGCCCACGCCGTACATTTCCAGCGTCTGTTCGGTCTCGTCGGCAAAGCTCATGGCGTCGGGCAGGGCCGATTGCATGCGAAACGCCAGCTCGTACGATTCGATCACGCCTTCAAACTGCTCCTCTTCCACCCGGGCCGCCAGGGCCTGGCGATTGAGAGACTGGATCAGGTCCAGTTGCCGCCGCTGCTCGCCTGGCGGCAGGTCGTCGCGACGGAGGTTCTCGATCTGCGCTTTGCTGACCGGCTGGCTCATCGTCCCGATCGCCGATCCCTGATAGACGGGCGGCAAAAACGCGCTGTTGTAATTCCTCTCCCCGCCCAGGATGGCGGGCGGCTTGATCGAGATAAACCCCGGCAGGTTGTCGCACTCGGAACCCAGCCCGTACAGCACCCAGGATCCCAGCGAAGGCCGGTGGAACTGGATGCTGCCCGTATGCAACTGCGTCAAGGCGGCCGCATGCTCCGGGCTGTCGCAATGCATCCCATTGAGCACGCACAACTCATCGGCCAGGCGGGCCGTGTGTGGATACAAATCCGAGATCGGCAGGCCGCTTTCCCCATGCTGCCGGAACGCCCACTGTGAACCGAAAAACTTCTGTCCTTTGGTCCGGCTCGGCTTGCCATGGTCTGCGTTGAGCTGCGGTTTGTAGTCGAACGTTTCCATGTGCGAAGGGCCGCCCCGCATGCACAGAAAGATGACCCGTTTGGCCTTCGCCGGGAAGTGAGTGTCGCGTGGACGCAGCGCCCCCGCGTCGGCGGCCTCGGCCGACTGCGCGGAACGGGTCGCCAGGGCCGACAAGGCCAGCAGGCCAAAACCGGCGGTCTGGGAGCGAAGCAGTTCGCGGCGGGAGATCAACATCGGACGGCATCCAGCAAAAGGAAACTAATCGAGGTAGCGGAATTCGACGCTGGCCAGCAACGCCTGGCAAAGACCGGCCCACGCGGCCTGTTCACCCGGCGACGTCGAAGGAGCGGAAGGCTCTGTGGCAGAAGCCGTGGAATCCGCGCTAGCGGCCTGCACGGCGGCCAGGTAGTCGAGAGCCAGCCGGCTCTCATTCATGGAGGGACCTCGAGCAAACAGCATGCGCCACGCCGCATCGAGCCGGGCCTGGGGGTCGCCGTGCTCCGCCAGCAACCGTCCGGCCAGCAGCGATGCCTGGCGGATGACGAGCGGGCTGTTCAGGAAGTACAGTTGCTGATCGGCGACCGGTCGATCGGATCGGACGCCGGCAAGCAGACTCGGGTCGGGAAAGTTCCACGTTTTGAGCGAAACCGGCAAAGACATCCGGGCGATCGGCAAATAGACAGCCCGCTGTGGACCTTCCTGCTGTGCGGTCGTCATCACCACGGTGCTGTTCAGCTCCCGGTTCCCAGCGAACTCGACCGCCAGCACCGACGCCGCCGGGTGACCCGTCTGCAGGCTTCCGCCAACCAGCAGCAAGGCGTCGCGCAGCGGTTCGGCTTCCAAGCGGCGGCGTCGCATCCGCCAGAGCCAGCGGTTTTCCGGATCGGCGATCAGGTTCGCATCGTGCGGCGTGCTGGCCAGGCGATAGGTGCGGCTGGTAACGATTTGCCGGATCAGCCCCTTCGTCGACCAGCCCTGCTCCTGGAACTCAACCGCCAGATAGTCGAGCAATGCGGGATGGCTGGGCGGGTCGCCCATCCGGCCAAAGTTGTTGACGCTGGGCGCCAGCGCCACGCCAAACAGATGTCCCCAGATCCGATTCACGGCCACGCGGGAGGTGAGCGGATTCCCCCGATCCGTCATCCAGGCAGCCAGCTGCAGGCGGCCGCTTTGTTGCGGTGCAATCGCACCAGCCGCTGGCGGCACCGAGACCGGCGTGCCGCGGCCCACCTGGTCGCCCAGCTGCTTCCCGTCGCCGCGGAGATGGATGCGATAGTCGGCCGGCTCGTCGGCGTCGCGCACCGCCATCGCATAGTCGGGCAACGGCGGCGGATTCTCGGTCGTCTGTTTCAGCTTTTCATCGAGCAGCCGAATCTTTTCGTCCCACTCCTCCACTTCCGCCGTCAGAGTCGCGATCATCGCCTGGAGTTCCTGGATCGCATCGCTCGCCATTTGCTGCTCGGGCGTTTTCCCTTCGGTCAGCTGCTTCAGCTTGTTCTCTTGCGCGGTCCGGTTCCGGGTTACGCCATAGCGGGACGACCTCGCTTTATTGCGAACGTTCGTTTGCTCAGCCACCTGCTGCTTCCAGACCTGGGCCGGTCCGTGCAGTTTGTCGCCGTCAGGTCCGATCGGCTGGAGATCGCGGTCGTGGCCATACTGGTTGCCGGCCGGAGCCGCTTCGCCATAGAGCAGATGAGTGCTGCCAAAGACGCCCGCCAGACGATAGTAGTCGGCCGTGCTGATCGGATCGAACTTATGATCATGGCAGCGAGCGCAACTGATCGTCAGGCCAAGAATCCCGCGGCTCACGACGTCAATCTGTTCATCCACGCGATCAATCTTGAAACGCTCGGCATCGGTTTCCATGAACAGCTTGGGCCCCAGCGTCAGCATGCCGGTGGCGATCAACTGCTGGTCGCGTAAATCGGGGTCAGAAGGAACCGGCAGCAGGTCGCCGGCAATCTGCTCGCGCACGAACTGGTCGAACGGCTTGTCGACGTTGAACGCATCGATGACGTAATCACGATACCGCCAGGCGTGCGGCCAGATCACATTCCGGTCGCCGCCGTTGGTCTCGGCAAAACGGACGAGGTCCAGCCAGTGGCGCCCCCAGCGTTCGCCAAAGCGGGGCGACGCCAGCAGCCGATCAACCGTCGGACCCATCGCCGCCGGCCCGTGCTTCTGGTAGTCCGCGACAAACGCCTCCGCCTCTGCCGGAGTCGGCGGCAGCCCGATCAGATCAAAGTACAGCCGCCGCACCAGCTGCTGCGGCTCCGCGTCGCCCACCGGAGTCAGGCCGTGCCGCTCCCGCTCCGCGGCGATAAACTGATCCAAGGGCGAGTCCGGCCAGGCCCGATCCCGCGGCGTCGGCGGAACCGGACGCTGCAGCGGCTGCAGCGACCATAACGGCTCTTCGTCGCTCGGCTTGGCGGCGACAACAGCCGGCGTCTTCACGGTGCGGGGGTCAGCCGCTCCCTGGCGAATCCACCGTTCAAAGTCGGCCGCGATCTGCGCCGGCAGTTTGCCGGCCGGAGGCATTTTCAAATCCTGGTAACGGAGCGCCTGGACCAGCGTGCTCTTTCCCGGATCGTCGAGGTCAAGCACCGACCCCAGGTCGCCGCCCTGCAGCAGTCCGGCACGCGTGTCGAGCAGCAGGTTCCCCTGCAGGTCGTTCCGGGACCGGGCGTCCTCCGAGTGGCAGCCGTAACAGTGCTGCACCAGCACCGGCCGGATCTTCGCTTCAAAAAAGTCGACCCCGGTTGTCTCCTCTGCGACCATCGATCCACACGGCAGCGCGGCCAGCAGGCAACCGAACCAACAGGAAAACAGGCGGGACATCCGACACCAGGGCACAGCAGGATCCTTGCGGCCGCAAAGGGCAGGGGCGGGAGGCGGGCAATCAGGCTCCCGTAAAGATAGCGAACCTCGCCGCCGCAATACAGACAAATTCTTACAAAAGAGGGCGCCGGGCCCGTCTCATCGCCAGGCAATCAGGAGATCGCCCCCTTCGACCCCCGCAGGCGAACTCGCCAGGGAACGCGGGAAAAATAACTTCGGTATTTTTCTCGACAGGAACCACGAAACCTGAGCAGCCCAAGCCGGCTGATCCTGTGAGCCGAACGCGCTAGCGTCGGGCCGTTCTTCGGAATGAGGGAAAAAAACTTCTTCGGTTTTTGTATAACAGCGATGACGTTCAACTTTTACGTATGCTTCACCTGGTGATCAAACCGCCAATCTCTCCTGCAACGGCTGGAAGATAAAATGAGCGGGTTGAAAAATCGGCATCGCGGAAAAGGGGAACTCACGCAAAGGCGCGAAGACGCAAAGAAGGAGGAAGAGGTGTGAGAAGGAATTCGCCACGACCCTTGTGGATGTCGCGTTTCCGATTCCTGCCAAACGGGAAAAATCGCCGAAGTTATTTTCCCCCGATTCCTGAGTGGTCGCGAAGTTGCGGCAGTCGTCAAGCAAATGTTGCCAGAGATACAAGTGCTGTTCATGTCCGGCTATGGAACTGGGGAAGAATAACTTCGGCTCACAGGAGTAGAACCGCCCGACGCTAGCGCGTTCGGCTCACTATACAAAAACCGAAGTTATTTTCCCCTCGTTCCCAGAGTTTGTTCACTGCTTGCCAGGCCCAGAACACACCGTACCAAGTCGGACGACTTCGGCTACACGCGGGCGTCCGCTGTCATGCCGGCCGGAACTGGTTCACAAACGGGCCAAAGGCGATTGCCTGATCGGGCTGCTCGGCGAATCGCTGCAGCCAGGCGCGAATCACGCCGATGACGGCCTCTTGCGACAGCGGCCCCGCCGCCCGCCAGCCGAGCCGCTCGCCCGACCCGCCCAGGTACAGATCGTATTGCCGCCGGGCGACTCCCAGCACGCCCACATCCGCCGTCAACGGACGAGAGCAGCCATGCGGACAGCCCGACACCGCCAGCCTGATCGGCGTCTCACCCCGCCCGTACCGCACGAGCTCTTCCTTCATCGCCGCCGTGAATGCCGGCAGCACCCGCTCTGCTTCCGCCACCGCCAGCGAACAGGTCGGCAGCGCCGGACAAGCCATCGCTGACCGCACGACCGGCAAGAGCAACGCCGCTGTCGCCACGCCGTGCTCCGCCAGCAAACGCTCCCAGTCTACGCGGATCGCTGGCGACGCATCGCCCAACAGCAGGTTCTGCTGCGGCGTGATCCGCACCGGCCCCGCATGGCGCCGCAACATCGCTTTAAGACCACTCGCGAAGCGAACATCATCCGCATCAATGATCCGGCCGCTGGGAATCGGCAGGCCCAGGCAAAACAGGCCGTCCCCCTGCGAGCGCCAGCCCAGATGCTCGTCCCCCGGCGGCAGCTCCCGCAGCAACGGCGGCGGCAGCTCGGCAAACAGGCGTTCGCCCAGCGCAAGACGCACCTGTTCGGCGCCTTGGTCATGCACCCAGTACTTCATCCGGGCGCGACGCCGGTTCTCCCGATCGCCCTGGTCGCGGGCCATCTCCACCAGACCGATCACCGCCGGCAACGCCTGCTCCACCCCCAGCCGCGCGATGGGCAGCGCCAGTTGCGGAAACGTCTCTGCGTGCGACGGCGAGAACCCCAGACCGCCCCCGGCGTACAGCTGAAAACCGGCCAACCCCGAGGCCGCATCGGGCGAGCCGATCGCCAACAGTCCGATGTCGTGCGTCCGCAAATCGACGCAGTTATCGTCCGGCGGCGCCAGGCCGATCTTCAGCTTGCGGGGCAGATAACCGGGACCATAGATCGATTCCGTCTCGCCGATCACCGGCTCTGGATCGTCGTCAATCCATAGATCGAAGTAAGCCCCCGACTGCGGCGCCAGGCTGCGGGTGAGCTCGTTCGCCAGCGTCTGCAGCCGGCCGCGAACGCGATCCTGCTTCCCGATCGCCGGGCAGCAAACCAGATTGCGGCACGTATCGCCACAGGCGCCAAACGTTGTCAGCAGCCGATCAGAAATCCGCTGCAGCACGGCCTTGAGATCCCCCCGAGCGACGCCATGGATCTGCACCCCTTGCCGGGCCGTCAGCCGCAGGCCCGCCTCGCCGTACTCCTCCGCCAGCTGCAGCAGCGCCAGGAACTGCCCGGCCGTCAGCTTGCCGCCGGGCGCCTTCACCCGCAGCATGAACGTATGCCGCCCCGCCCCGGGCGACGCGGGCGCTTCCACTTTCGGCCGCGTCTGCTGGTACAGGCCATGGAATTCGGCGATCCACTGGGCCGGTCGCGACAGCTTGTCCGGCGTCTGAAGTTCGGCGGCCAGCGGCTCCCGCAGGAAACGACTGTCGTGCTTGGCCTGCTCCCGCGGCGTGCGGACGATCGCCTCTTCTTCGACGGAAGGAAAAGAGGACTGCGCGGCCGATGGCGTTTCCCCAGGCGTCTGTCCTTCGGCCGCCTGGACGACGTCTTCCCAGCGCTGGAACCGGACGCGCAGCCCGTTGGTCGACAGACGCACCGCCAGCGGCCCAAACCGGTCCGTCTCGGGCCCCAGAAAATAGACGAGGCTGGAAACGCCGTCGAGCAGCACTTCGGCGTCCACCACTACGGCGCCCGCCTCGACCTTCGCCGCCGCTTCCTGGGCGGCCGTCAACAGTTCGCCCGCCGCCTGGCGGGAGAGTTCAGCCAGCTGCAGGTCGTCCGACTCCGCCAGGCGGAGGACTTCGCCGGTCGGTTGTTTGGTCTGCGGCTGCAGATCTTCCGGATCGGCCAGCACCTCGCCCAGTTCGACGCCGCGATCCGTACTGACAACGACCGTATCACCCCGCCGGCACTCCAGCCGATGCACCGAGCCAAACCGCCCCACATAGCCCGGCGCCCCATACCGCACCAGGTAAAGCCGAATCGCCTTCACCGCCGCCGTCACACGCACCTCATTCAGCAGAAGAGAAAACCAAACGGGAACCACCCAAGCAGGATACCGGCAGAGCCCGGCGACGTCGATTGCGGGGGGCGGGTCAAAGTCCGCTTCGATCGTCGCTCGGGATAGCGCAATGACTGGACGGCGCCGCCGTCAGCCGGGGATGTCCGCCTGGGTTATTCCCTCTTTGAGTGATCCTTGAATCAGGATCGAATGGCCCCAGAAAAGTTCGCCGTCATCGTGCCAGAATTCAAAGTCCCCGTCGATATCGATGGAAATGGACTGCAGCGTCATGCGTGCTTTAAATTGATCGGGGGTCAATGGCGCTTCGTCGTCCAGCAGCCAACCGTCATTCTTTGCCGAAAGCAGGTCTTGCACGGCATAGTCATCAACCTTCTGCTTCCAGGACGTTTGTTCATCCCAGAGTTTCCCAGCGACCTCCAGGCCTGTGGCGATACTCAGGTTTTCATCCGCATTGAAAGATAATTCAACGGTCTCTCCGTTCCATATCACTTTGCCTGTAAACCAGTCGATCGAACGATCAAGAGTAAGCTCCCCGAATCGTTCGGTTTGGATTACCACCGGTTTTGCCAGTTCCTCCGCAACCTCGGAGAGGCCTGCGGCATCGACCTTTTGAGCTGCTTTGCCGGCGCATATTGCACGTGTTTCCTCGGTCGATACCAGCACCCGTATCCGCTGAATGCTGAGCGCGGGATATTCGCCGGACCAATCCGCATCGCGGGCGGCAGGGCGAAGAATGGTCAGTTTTTTATTGACTACAGGTTGCCCCGGATATCGCCACGCTGACAAATGGAAACAATGGACCTCGTAGTCGTCAGAGTGGGGCCAGCCCGCCAGACCAGCGGGCGAGATGACTCCCTCGATTTCCACAACGCCGTCCTTGTATTCACAATCCGAGGTATCGACTTCGGCAAGACGGTCAAGGCTGGGTGGTTTGAATGTGGATGTCACAATTGATTCCTCGGAAGGCGCGCAACCGCACAAGACGAATAACGGAAGGACTCGGATACAATATCGCATAAGCAGATCAACGCGGGCCGTCCTTCATCGGCGTGTGCTGCTAAAGTTTGGATAGCTTCCCTGGCGGATGCGTGCGGCAATCGTTTTCCCTCTTCTGGAGTTTTTCTGCGGCAAACCGGACGGCGTTAAGGACGTTAAGATAGAAGAAGTCGTGGGGCCGTCGGTTGACGCGGCTCCGCACGACCGGCTTCTGCGCTGGGTGGCCCGGGACGAGCCGTGTTCCGCACGTTCGTCTGCTTAGATGCTTCCTTTACTCCTCCGATGATCCGCGTGAACATGACCTCTCCCTTTCCGGCCGGGCGCGTCGCCTGGGTCTTTTTCGCTGGCTGTCTGGTCGTCGGTTCGACCACAATCGGCATCGCGGACGAAACGCCTGACTTTGAACAGCAGCTGTTGCCGCTGCTTTATCATCGCTGCTTCAGCTGCCATAGCCAGAAGTCGGCCGAACCCCGGAGTGGTTTGCGCCTCGATACGGCCAGCGGAATCCGCACGGTGATTGTGGCCGGCCAGCCGGACGAGAGCGAACTGCTGCGACGCGTCTCCTTGCCGCACACCGACGACGACCTGATGCCGCCCCTCAAAGGCGGAGCCCAGCCGTTCTCCCAACCCGAGCTGGAACTGCTCCGTGCCTGGATCGCCCAGGGAGGCCCGCTGGGCGACTGGACCGAATTTGACCCGCGAGATCCGGCTGTCGAGTGGAACGAAACGCCCCTGTCGCGTGCGGACGTCCCTACGCTGGTCCGCCAGCTGGACGAACTGATCGAACAGGCAAACGTGCGTGACGGCGTTACACTGAACCTGGCTATCGACGACCGGGCGTTCGTCCGTCGCGTTTATCTGGATGTCGCCGGTCGCATCCCGGAGCTGGCCGAGAGCACCCGCTTCCTCGACAGCAAGGCTCCCGACAAACGGGCCCGGCTGATCGACGAACTGCTGGACAGCGAAGCGTATGTGAGCCATACGTTCAACTGGAAAGCCGACCAGTTGCGGCTGCTGACCTACGGCATCGCCGGGCAGCCGGCCTGGTTGTACGACGCCTGGGTCAAGGACTCCATCCGTTCCGGCATGCCGTACGACGCGTACGTCCGCAGCCTGGTGACGGCCGACGGGTATCTCTGGGAGAACGGGGCGACCGGCTTCTATCTGCGCGACCTGGGCATGCCGCTGGAGCATACGTCGAACCTGGCCCGGGTGTTTCTCGGCACGCGGATCGAATGCGCCCAGTGTCACGACCACCCCTTCGAACCGATCACACAGAAGGACTTTTACCAGCTGGCGGCCTTCACCTACGGCGTCTCCTCGTACCGGTTAGAAAGCGTGGACCAATGGCCCGAACTGTCGAAAAAACTGGACGCGATGGATGCCTCGACCTCCCTGCGAAACGAAGCCAGCCGGACGGTCTCCCTGCTGAAACGGCGGACGACCGACACCCCGCGTGAACTGACAATTCCTGACACCTACGCCAACAATCCGGCCGACCGGGGCGCACTCGTCCCGCCGCGAACTCTGTTCGGCGACGATCCGGCCGCGACGCTCGAGAATCGCCGCGAGGTGTTCGCCGACTGGATCACGTCCCCCCGGAACCCGCGGTTCACGCGAAACATCGCCAACCGGCTTTGGAGGCGTGTGATGGGTCTGGGGTTGATCGAACCGGTGGATAGCCTGTCGCCTGTCGACCACCCCGAGCATGCGGCCGTGCTGGACTTTCTGACCCGGACCATGGTGCGGCTCCGCTTTGACGAAAGGGCGTACCTCGCCGTGCTGCTGAACTCCCGGCTGTATCAGAGCCGGGCCGTGAGAGGAGAACTCGAACCGGGCGCAAGCTTTCCACTGCGGGGACCGCTGCTGCGGCGCCTGTCGGCGGAGCAGGTCTGGGATTCGCTGCTGGGGTTTCTGGTCCCCGACCTCGATGAACGAAAGATGCAAAAGAAAGACCGAGGTCCTCACAGCCTGGAAGAAGTCACACGGCTCAGCCAGATGACGGCCGAGGAACTGCTGGAGCGATCAAAAGTGCTGATGGACTATCGCGCGCAAAGGCGGCGCCATGACGTGCAGACCGGCGACCGCCGCACCGCCATCGCGCAGGCCAAGAAGCAGGGTGATCTCGACGCGGTGCAACGCCTGGAGCAGGAACAGGACGCGGCCGACGTCGTGTTCCGCCGGCTGCTGGATTCGCTGCGGCAGAGCGGACGGACCTTTCCGGAAACCGATCCTCGCTGGCTCCGGCTTTCGCCGTCGCTGGTGCGGGCCTCGGAAATAGAGACGCCCGTTCGCCTGGGGCACTTTTTGCGTGAGTTCGGCCAGTCGGATCGTCGCGAGATCGACGCCTCGAGCCAGAGCCCCAACATCACCCATTCGCTCGCCCTCATGAACGGCGATCTAACCCGGATGGCGACAGACGAGAACTCGCACCTCCGTTCCCAGCTAAGCGATTTCCCCGACAACGAACAGCGGCTGAACGCTCTGTACCAGGCCGTACTGGTGCGGCGGCCGACCGCTCTCGAAAGGAAGCATTGCTTGGCCGTGATCGCCTCCAGCCCGACTCCGGAAACCGACATCCTCTGGGCGCTGCTCAACTCGCCCGAGTTTCTCTTTCAACAGTGATTCTATGAACTTCCTCCCCCGCGACATTGACCGACGGGCGTTCCTGGAACGTTTCGCCAGCGCCTTCCTGGGCGTCCATCTGCTGCCGACGGCCGGTCCCTTGCCCGCCGCGGAAGCAGCCGCAGGGACTCCGGGCGGCAAGGTTAAGAGTGTAATCTTTCTCTACCTGCGCGGCGGTATCTCGCATATTGATACCTTCGACCCCAAGCCGGGCCGACCCGAGATGGCCGGCGTCCAGGCGATCCGCACCACCGCCGACGGCGTGCTGGTTTCAGAATGGTTCCCGCGACTCGCACAGCAGATGCACCATGTTTCGCTGGTGCGTTCCATGACCTCCACGCAGGGCGTCCACGCGCTGGGCAACTACCTGGCGCATACGAGCTATTTCCAGACGCCCACCATCAGCCATCCGTCGCTGAGCGCCTGGACCCTGAAGCAGCGGGGAACGCCCAACCCGCGGCTGCCGGGCAATGTGCTCGTCAATGGCAACTCGCAGCATCCGGGCAGCGGTTATATGGAATCCCATCTGGCTCCCTTGCCGATCGTCGATCCTCGCCAGGGTCTGCAGAACTCGGCCCTGCTGCCAGGAGTGACTGAAAGCGACTTCGCCCGGCGAACGGCTTTGGCCCAGACGCTCGGCGGCGAGTTCCTGGCCCGCACCCCGCACCGCAGTGCGGCCGCTTACCGGAAGATCCACGAGAAGGCCGTCGCCCTGATGAAGAGCGAGGACCTGCGGGCCTTTGACATCTCCCAGGAAGACGTAAAGACGCGGGCCGCTTACGGATCGCATCCGTTTGGCGCCGGCTGCCTGCTGGCCCGGCGCCTGGTGGAACATGGCGTGCCGTTTATCGAAGTGGAGGACGACCAGAACTGGGACACGCACAACGATCAGATCGCCTCGATGAAGCAGCTGACGCCGTCGGCCGATCAAACGCTGGCCGCCCTGCTGGACGATCTGCACCAGCGGGGCATGCTGGATTCCACCCTGGTTGTGATGGCGACCGAGTTCGGCCGTTCGCCCAGGCTCGACCCGCACACGGCAGGGCGGGGGCATCATCCGGCCGCCTTCACCTGGTGGCTCGCCGGCGGCGGCATGAAAGCAGGCTACGTTTATGGCGGCACCGACGCCGCCGCGGAACGGGTCGCCGATAAAGCGGTCACCATGCCCGACCTCAACGCGACCATCGCTCAGGCCATCGGCCTCGACACTCAACACGTCGAGCACTCGCCTTCGGGCCGTCCCTTCACTGTCGCCAACCAGGGACAAGTGGTCACGGATCTGTTCGCGTAATAGTGCTTCTGGCTTCGCCCTGCCGCGATCGCTGCTGGGGGAATTGATCTCGACACGGTTCGTCCCTCTCGGTAACTAGCAAACCTGCCGCTGCAATCGTGGGGGCCAACTTATCTGTATCGACTGTTCCCGCACAGATCCTGATCCTTTCATGAAAAATTTTCTCCTTTTTCTGGCGATACTTGCCATGACGGCGGCGCCAGCAGCGGCAGTCGCCCAGAATGCCCCGTATCCGGGCGCCTATTCGGGACCGGCGTTTGATCCGTATGCTTCGCCCGAAGCGCTCGGCCAGCAGATGGGACCGCAGCAGGTCCCGTTCCCGCAGCAGATGCTGCCGCAGAATGGCTACACGCAGCAGATCCCCCCGATGCCAGGCGGCATTAACTGGAACTCGTTCATGGCCCCCATCGGCGTCACGCCGCGTGCGGGCGTCGGCGGACTGTTCGGCGAGGATGTCGGTCTCGGCGAAGGCTACGGCTGGAGCCAGGCGTTTATGCCCTTGTTCCAAACGCCCGGCATGAATCTCACCTACGTCGATGTCCAGGCGCTCAAGTACTTCCAACAAACCGATGCATTTGGCTATAACGCGGCCCTCGGACATCGCTGGTTCAATGTGGCCCGGCAGCGAGTCTATGGCGTCTATGCCAGTTACGATTACCAGAACACGGGTGATTTCGACTTCAACCAGGTCAGCTTCGGCTTTGAGTCGCTCGGCCAGTTGTGGGACGTCCGGGCCAACGGTTACCTGGTCCTGGGCGATCAGGAGCAACTGGTTTCGGTCGAGAATCTCCAGTACCAGCAGAACAACCTGGTTGGGACGGCCAACTATCTCGACGCATACAGCGGCTTTGATGCGGAAATCGGCCGCAATCTGACGCCCAAATATCCGTTTGCCGCCCTGCGGATCTTTGCCGGCGTGTACGGCTTTTACGCGTCCAACGGGGACGACCTCATCGGCGCCCGGGGCCGTGTCGAAGCGACGCTCTGGGACCGCGTGATCGTGGGCGGTTCGATTCAGTGCGACCCGGAATATAACACCACCGCCAACGGCACGATTTCGATTCTCTTCGGCGGGGGCGGTTCCGGGCAATGCGATTGTCCGACCATTGCCAGCCGGCTGGGCGATCCGCTGCACAAAAACCGGCATGTGGTGCTCGGCGACCGGCAGGAAAACTTCGTCGCGCTGAATCCTACCGACAACCAGCCGCTGCAGTTTTTGCATATCGACAGCAATGCGGCCGCCGGCGGAACCGGCACGTTTGAAGCGCCCCTCAATACCCTGACCGACCCCGCAGCCAGCACCGACATTGTGCTGCTGCACGCCGGCAGCTTGTTCACCGGCCAGGCGATCACCCTGGGCGCCGACGGTCAGCGACTGCTGGGCGACAGCGCCGCCATTCGGCATACAGCCGCCACCCAGTTCGGCAACGTACCGTTGCCGCGGGCCAACGCACTGTCCGCCAGTCCACAGATCGACCTGGCGCCTGGCGGTGGGCCCGCTTCCTCCGGCCCGGGCGCTGTCACGATCGCCGCCAACAATGTCGAGGTTTCCGGGTTGACGATTACCCGTCCCCAGGGAGACGGCATTTACGGCAACGCCGTCACCGGCGTGAACATCAATCGCAATACGATTAGCGCCGCGCTCGACGATGGGGTTGATCTCGACGGGAATGTGAGCGGGCAGATCCGCAACAACACCGTCTCCGCAGGGGTGGGAGGAAGCGCGGACGGCCTGGAGTTGGAGACCTTCACCGACGGCGTGATCGACAGCAACACGGCGATCGCAAATGGGGGCTACGGATTCAGGACAGCCAGCTTTACCGGCGGCCAGTTTACCAACAATACGGCGACAGCCAACACAACCGGAGGCTTCCTGTTCACCAATGCGTCGGGCGGAACGATCAGCAACAACATGGCTACCGGCAACGGGGCGGACGGCTTCGCGGTCGATAACTTTACCGGCGGCGAGTTCAGCACCAACACGGCCAGCGGCAACGGGGTCTTCGGCTTTCGCCTGGGCAACCTGGCCGGCGGCCAGTTCAACAACAACACGTCCAGCGGGAATGGGTCATTCGGCTTCCGTGTCAGCAATGCGAGCGGGGGCCTGTTCAGCAATAACACCGCGACCGGAGCGACGATTGCCGGCTTCGACTTCAGCCTGATCCAGGGCACAGCCGTGATCGATGCGAACACCGCCAGCGCGAACACGGGGAATGGTTTCAACCTGAACAACGGTTTTGATACGGGCACATTCAGCAACAACATTGCCAACAACAACACCGGGCAAGGTTATATCAACACCCTTGACCCCGTTGGCGCCACGCCGCGAACCGTCACCAACAACACGGGCGCCGGAAACGCCGGCGGCGACACTTTCAATGGCCCGTAGCGCCGGAACTGGGGCCAGGATTATCGAACGGCCTCATGAATCGCCAGCGCAATCGAGGCCGCCTGGTGCGGCTGCCCGTCCTCTGCGATTCGTGGAGGGCGCCAATCGTGATCCAAGGTCGTGGGCTCGAATCTGAGACCGACTCGGCTAAAATGAGTCGGTCTGTTCCCGACGGCAGCATTCGATCCGCCGCTCCGATCAGGCATTCGCCAAAAGCACTGAAGCCCCGAAACCATGATTCAAATCGGCAATACGTATAACTTAAGAGTGGTCAAGGAGACGAAGTTCGGAGTCTATCTGGACGCCGAAAATCTCAACGAGATCTTGCTCCCCTCGAAATATGTTCCGGAAAACCTGGGTGTCGACGATACGGTCGAAGTCTTTCTTTACCTGGACTCGGAAGATCGCCCCGTCGCGACCACGCAAACTCCCAAAGCACAGCTTGGCGAATTCGCCTACCTGCAGGTCAAAGACAATAACCGGATCGGCGCGTTCCTGGACTGGGGACTGGACAAAGACCTGCTCGTCCCCTTTCCGGAACAGCATCGGCCGATGATCCTGGGCAAATCCTACCTGGTGTTTCTGTACCTCGACAACGAGGATCGAATCACCGCGACCTCCCAGATTGACAAGGCCGTATTAGAAGACGACCAGCACGACTTCCGGCCGCAGCAGGAGGTTGACCTGATCATCGCCAACACTACCGAACTGGGCTTCAAGGCGATCGTCAATCACAGCCACTGGGGATTGCTCTACAAAGACGAAGTGGACCAACGTCTCAGTTTCGGACAAAGCATACCCGGCTATATCAAACATATCCGCCCCGACGGCAAAATTGACTTGAGCCTGAAGAGCAGCCAGCAACTCCGCGAAAACTACACGCAAGTCATTCAAGACTATCTGCGCAAACACGACGGCTACGCGCCCCTTCACGACAAGTCCCCGCCCGCTGAGATTTCCGATCTCCTGGGAATGAGCAAAGGCCAGTTCAAAAAAGCGGCAGGCGCCCTGTATAAACAGAGAGTCATCACGATCGAAAAAGACGGCATCCGGCTGGTGTGATCACCTTGAAACAAGGGAGAAATCAACTTCTTTGATTTCCTGCTGGAGCGTCAGCCAGCAGGTAGCCGAAGTCGCCAGACTTTGGAGGGAGCCTTCTGGAAACTCCGGCCAAACTCTGGCGAGTTCAGCTACGGGCAACCGCAGGGTTCGCCAACTCACCGGGATGCAGAAACCGAAGTTGTTTTTTCCCTCGTTCCCTTGACGACCTGGTACAAACACGGCCGCCCGTAGCGGGCAAAGTAAAGGGCGATGCTCGAGAGCGGATTCTGCATCCGCCTGCTAGTGGTGCGTCAAACCATAGGAACTGGGGAAGAATAACTTCGGCTCACAGGAGTAGAACCGCCCGACGCTAGCGCGTTCGGCTTACTATACAAAAACCGAAGTTATTTTCCCCTCGTTCCATAATATCAGGTTTCTCTCAATCAGCCGCCGGGCGCTAGCCCACGGTTTTTTTGGCAGCACAGCAGCACGGCCGAAATTGCTCACTCTAAGATTGAAGCTTGACGCAGCACTAGTGATCGTTAGACACGCCGGCCTGCCGCTGTTCCTGCTAACGACTCCAAGCCGGTATCATGGTGCGGGGGCTGACGACTGGTTGCCCGGTGGGGGAAGTTCGTACTGGCTGAAGGTAGAAGCAGATGGTCGACGTGATGGCTGCCTTGCGAGCTCAAGGGTTTCTGCTGTTGCGGGGGGTGTTTACACCGGAGGAAGCGGCGGAGATCACGGTGCGGCTGCAGGCGGCGCTGGGGGCGGTAGCGGATGCGTCGGCCATTCGTAGTCGCGGGCAGTCGGTCTATGCGGGCCGCAATCTGTTTGACTGGTTCCCCCAGGCGAAACGACTGTGGGATCGGCCTCCGCTGCAGGAACTGCTGGCGAATGTACTGGGCGAACGCGGCGGCCTGGTGCGCGGGCTGTTCTTTGACAAGCCGCCGGATCAGGCCTGGTCGTTGCCCTGGCATCGGGATCGCACGATCGCGGTTCGCGATAATCGGCTCCCGTCGTCTCTGTTCACGCATCCGACCGTCAAGGCGGGCGTGCCGCATGTGGAGGCTCCAGTAGAACTGCTACGGCAGATGCTCACGCTGCGGATTCATCTCGACGCTGCCGACGAGCAGAACGGAGCGCTCCAGGTGCTGCCGGGCTCCCATCAGGAAGGGACGTCTGACAGTCCGCCGACGGGCGACGGCGTGCTGATCGCCGCGGCGGCTGGCGACGTACTGGCCATGCGTCCTTTGCTGAGCCACTGCAGCGGTTCGTCCCTGCCGGGTGTTGACCGCCGGCGTCGGATCCTGCATTTTGAGTTCGCCCCTTCGCCCGACCTGCCTGATGGTTTCGTCTGGCATGATTTTGAACGGGTGCAGCCAACAGAGATCGGTTGCGGGATTGCCGAAAGCCGTGAAAAGGAGTTGTAATGTCGGAGGAAACGGACGAGCCAGAGCCGGTGCGGCTGATCCTGTTCTCGGGGCTGGCGGCCGACGCGGACGTTTTCATTCCGCAGAAGCTGGCGTTTCCGCGGCTGAAGGTGCCAGCATGGCCCGTTCCGGAAGCGAACGACACGCTGGATTCGTACGCCCGACGAATGGCCGAAGCGCTGGGGCCGCCGGGACGCATGGTGATCGGCGGGATGTCGTTCGGCGGAATCATATCGCTCTATGCGGCGACGTACCTGGATCCGCTGGCCGTCGTGCTGATTGGCAGTGTGGAGTCGCCGGCCGAATTGCCGTGCTGGCTGCGGCTAATGCGTCCCTTGCGTCCGCTGCTCCGTTTTTTTCCTGTGCGGCTGATGCAGTTTTTCCTGCGGCCGCTGGCGTCGAAGTTTGTGCGTGACCGCTGGCCGCGATGGGGCGGACTGGCCCGGCAGTTCCGCGACTGTGAGCCGGCCGTGCTGAAGTGGTCGCTGGCGCGGATGCTCGACTGGGAAACGGCGCCGCAACTGAGCTGCCCGGTGCTGCGCATCCATGGCGACTGGGACTGCGTGCTGCCTGGCCCGGAGACGGCCGACACGATCATCCCCGGCGCCGGGCATTTGATCTCGCTCACCCATCCGACCCAGGTCAACGACTTTCTCCGCAAGGTTCTGCACGACGCCGCGCTACGCCCGGTCGTCGAATGACGGACGGAAATCGGCGGACGGTCGTCTTTTGCTCGGCAAAAGAACGCGATCTTTCACGGAGAGGCTGTGAATCTATCGCGGGGGCGGTCGTTTCTTTTTTTTCCGACGCCGAATTTTTGATCGGCCGGACTCGGCGGTGAGATTTTTCGGTTGGCGTTCGGCGTCCTTGGCGCCGCTTGGGTTGTCGAATGGGGCGGATATTGGCTTGGCCGGTGTTTTTTGCGGCCGCGGGCCTGTTTGGGTTATGCGTTGGAATCGGCGGCGACGGCCGCGAAGTTCATCAGGCGGATTAAGTTGAACGCAAGTGCGTGCCATATCGCGACGGCTTTCACCTTCACCAGGCCACGGACGTTGAACTGTCGCAGGTTCCGGTTCCGACAGTCGGCGTTGGGGAACTCCGCCACCGACGGCCGCTTCTTATACAGCTCTTTGTACTCCTTGGTCGCCATCCGCGTGCGAAACGCGGCGTAGGCGTCCGTGTCCCTTTTCTGGCGAGCGCTAGGATCTTTCCCGTGCGCCTCCAGCTGCCTGGTTCGCTGGATCGGAGAGACGACCTTGCAGCCGGTTTCTTCCACAGCTGTGACGCTCTCGATGGTGTTATAGCCGCCGTCGACCAGGGCGTGTTTGGGCCGCTTTTTATAGGACTTCTCGATCTTCTGCAGCATGGGCGGCAGCTGGCCTCCGTCGGTGCCTTCGTTCGTCACATCGACGCCGACGATCACCCTGGCGTCGGCGTCGGTGGCGAACTGCACGTTGTACGCCGGCTCGTAACCGCCGTTGGCCACCTTCATGTTGCGGGCTTGCGGGTCGGTCGTGCTGCAGCGGGTTTTGACGCCGTCGCCTTTTTTCCGTTTCTCTCGCTGCTCGGCCAGCTTGTCGCGTTCGGCGAGCGCCGCATCGACGCGTTTCAGGCGTTCGCGAGCCGCCCTGTCCTGGGCGGCCTGGCAACGCGCGTCGCCGGTTTGGCCCTCGGCTTCGTTCTCGTTTTCCTGCTTCAATTGGTCGACATGCGTCTGGGCCTGCTGCTGCAGTTCTCGCAGCGTGGGCTCACGACGGAACGAACTCCGGCCGGCGCTGGCGCGGGTGCGCATGCCGTCTTGTGCGATGGTTTCCAGGGGGACGAGGCCGCTGTGGATCATCGCCGTCACGCTGTCGACCAGCGCCGCTTCCAGGAATTCAGGGTGTTTCACCCGAAAATTGCTTAGCGAATGATAATTCACCGAGACCTCGCCGCAAATCCAGAGATAGGGTATGTGTCCTGTAGCGGACTTGCTGTCGCAGCGTCGCCCCAGTTCCCGGGCGCTGCCCACGCCATCGATCGTGGCCAGCAGCCAGAGTGCGAAGAGCACCTCAGGCGCGATCGCGGTGCGGCCGGCCCGATGCTCGTCGACAACAATCTTGGCGTAGAACGGCTCCAGATCCATCTGGTTGACAAACTCCCAGACGGCGCGGGCGCGATGGTCACGCGGCAACATCTGGTCCAACGATAAAAACCGCATGGTGACCTGATGACGTTCTGGACGATTGACTCGAGCCGTTGCTGAAGTATTTTGAGTATTCATCCCCTACTTTTAACACCCACCACCAAAAGGACCAGGCCCCAAGGATAAATTCACAGCCTCGGAGTGAAAGTCGACTGTCCGGCGTCTGTCCTTCCTCGAAAGGATGAATCAATATCTGGCAGGTTATGTCTTGCGAGTTCCGAGTGAAAGTCGACTTTCTGCGCTGGCGATGCAGAAAAACGACCAGACGATGAGCGAAAGTAAATGCCTTCGCGTTCCTGATGGCCTGGCGGGCGCCGCGGGCCAACCACGTGGACAGGGCGGCCGGTCCGCTGGTATAAGGGTTTCACACACGCGGTCATAAGGTTCAGGGACGATTTACACGGAAGAGGAGGACGGCTGTGACGGACGACGCTCCCCGCCTGGCGACGACATCGGCAGCCGATCTGCCCGGCAACAATTCCGGTGCTGCTTCCGGCAAACCGGGAGAGAATCGCCCCATGCTCTGGCGGGACGGGTCGTTCTGGGGGATGACGGCGACGCAGTTTCTGGGCGCCTTTAACGACAACGTCTTCAAGCAGGCGTTGATGCTGCTGGCCATTTCCACCGGGGGCGACAAACCGGTGCGCGACCTGCAGTGGGTCACGCTGCTGGTGTTCGCCTCGCCGTTTCTGCTGTTCTCCAGCTTTGCCGGCTATCTGTCAGAGATTTACAGCAAGCGGACGGTGATCGTGCTGTCCAAGGTGGCGGAGATTGTCGCCATGCTGCTGGGGGCGGTCGCCTTTGCTTTGTATACGCAACTGGGCATGTTCGGGCTGATGGTCGTACTGTTTCTGATGGGCGCGCAGAGTGCGTTCTTCGGGCCCGCCAAGTATGGGATCTTGCCCGAGATATTGCGGCCGCGCGATCTGGGACGGGCCAACGGCATGTTCCTGATGACGACGTTCCTGGCGATTATTTTTGGCGTGGCGGCGGCCGGGCCGATCGTGAATTTCCTGGGCGGATCGCTGCACTGGGCGGCCGGCATTTGTGTGGCGATTGCAGTCGTCGGCACGCTGACCTCGCTGCTGGTGCGTCCCGTTCCGGCAGCCAGCCCTGACCTGACGCTGGACTGGGAAGCGGTGACCGTCCCCCGCGACGTGCGTACGCTGCTGCGGAACGATCGTCCTTTAATCCTGGCGGCGTTCGCCTCGTGTGTGTTCTGGATGGTCGGCGGCCTGGTGCAGCCCAGCGTGAACGCGCTCGGCAAACTGCAGCTGCTGGTCGGACACCCGGCGGCCGATATGTACACCAGCCTGCTGGCCGCCAGCGTCGGCGTGGGGATTGCGGCCGGATGCCTTGGCGCCGGCTTTTTCTCGCGCGATATGGTCAACTTCAAACTGGTGCGGATCGGCCTGTGGGGGATTGTCGTTTGCCTGTTCGCTTTATGTCTGCCGGGAGCGGACGGCTCCAACCTGCTGGGTTACGGCGGCAGTCTGGCCTGCCTGCTGCTGCTGGGGGTGTTTACGGGAATGTTCGCGGTGCCGCTGCAGGTGTTCATCCAGTCGCGTCCGCCCGAGGGGATGAAGGGCCGCCTGATCGCCACGGTAAATCTGGCCAACTGGGTCGCTATTGTGGCAGCCGCGCTGGTATATTTTGTGATGACGGAACTGCTGAGACATTTCCTCTGGGCGCCGAGTACCTCGTTCGCATTTATCGCCCTGTTGCTGCTGCCGCTGGCGATTTTTTATCGTCCCCGCAACGAGCATGTGTAGCCGGGCCGGGGACAAACCGGGCCGCCTGGCTTGCCGCTTTCTTCCTTTGCTCTGTGATCAAAATTTTATGCTTGGCGCCGAACTTCATGCCGACGACTACCTGTTGCGTTTAGAGCGGGAATTGCGAAACTGCGACCGCGAGGCGCTGGCTCGCTGGGCCGATCTGATCTATGCCGCCTGGCAAAACGAAAAGTTTGTCTTTATCGTGGGGAACGGCGGCAGTGGCTGCAACGCGAGCCATTTCTGCGAAGATCTCGGCAAGAGCACGCTGCACGAATACGACCTGCAGGACGAATCCAAAAAGCGGCTGAAAGTGCTCAGCCTGACCGACAACGTCGGCTGGATCTCGGCCCTCGGGAACGATGTGGGCTACGACCAGGTCTTTGTGCAGCAGCTGATGAACTTCGGCTCGGCGGGCGATCTGCTGATCGCCATCAGCGGCTCGGGGAACAGCCCCAATATCCTGAACACGGTCGACTGGGCGAACCGCCATGGTTTGATGACCTACGGCCTGACCGGCTACGACGGCGGCAAGCTCAGGGGGATGCAGCAGGACGGCCTGCATGTGAACCTGAACGATATGGGCATGGTGGAGAGCATCCACCTGTGCCTGTTCCACTGGGTGCTGAACGACGTTTTCGCCCGCATCAACCAGGTCGGCCGTCACCAGGCGTCCGTGTAGGGCGTCGTCCCGTGGAGCGTTGTTCCGCTCGCACGCCAGGCAAGGATTTCTTCCTCGCGGTCCGTCCGGCAGAGCTCGCCTTCATTGCCGCGGGAAGCCTCGCTTGTTAGGCTAAAGATGGCCGCCGTCCCTGGCCGGATTTCACTCGCTGGAGCACCCCAAAAATGCGTATTTCCTGGGCCGTTCTGCTGCCTGGCTTGCTTCTTGTCGCCGCCGTATGTCGACCGGCGCCGGCCCAGTCGCCGGGGTCGGAAATGGACTATGGCCCGGCCTTGTGCCATACGATCACCTTTCGTCTGCCGGCCGATCCCAACGCGCCTGGCTGGCCCGGGGCGGTCACCCGGACGATGAACGCCGATCTGCCGGGCGACGCCGTGCTCTGCTACGACATGGATCGGCTCGCGGTCGCCGGCTGGTGGCGCGGCCCGCTGATCGATGCCAGCCGGACGCACCTGACAAGTTACAAAGGCGGACTGCCGCCGCGGCCCGGGGCCAAACCGGCATACGAGAATCTTGAGTCGCCCGGCTGGAAAGCGGACAGCGACGCCTTGCAGCTGATCGGCTACCACCAGCACGATCGCCAGGTGGTGCTGGAATACCACGTGGACGGACGCCAAGTGCTGGAACTGCCGACGGCGGCCGGGCCCTGTTTCTGTCGCACGCTGGCGATCGGCCCCGGCGAACAAACGCTCCGCTGGCTGCCGTTCCACCTGCCCGGCGCGACCGTCGCCCTGGGCGATGATCTTTCCGCCGTCGCCAGCGGCGACCTGCCGCTGGTCGCCATGCTGCAGGGGGACACCGAGAAACTCGCCTGGAAATTCGCCGACGACCAGCTGGAACTGGTCATTCCGCCGTCGCAGGAAACACGTCTGCTAAGCCTGTGGTTTCGCGAAGGGGACGACCTCCCGGGCCTGGAAGAAACGGCCCAGGCGAACCCGCCCCAGGACCCGGCGAAGTTGCTCGCCGGCGGTCCCCGCCGCTGGACCGATGTCGTTACGCAGGGAACCCGGGCCAAGGACGACGCGGCCTATGTGGTCGACGATCTTCGCGTGCCGGAGAACCCGTTCGGCTCCTGGATGCGGCTGACCGGAATCGCGGCCTTCCCTGACGGTCGACTGATCGCCACCACGCTGAGCGGCGATGTCTGGATCGTCTCCTGGCCGCATACGACCGCCGGCGACGATCTGTCGCAGATTACCTGGCGACGGTTTGCCGTGGGTCTGTACGAACCGCTGGGAGTACAGATCGTCGACGGTTTGATCTATGTGCGCGGCCGCGATCGGATTACCCGGTTGCACGACCGGAACCAGGATGGGGAAGCCGACTTTTACGAGAACTTCCATTCGGCCGGGCAGATCGGGCCCAGCTACCATGCCTTTCTGTTTGACCTGGTGACCGATGCGGAAGGGAACTTTTACTTTGCCCGCTCCGGACGGAAGGCTCCGTCGCCCGGCGAGGTGGTCAAGGTCAGCCCCGACGGCAAGCAGCGGGAGATCGTCGCCACGCAGATGCGGCACGCCAACGGACTGGGCGCCGGGGGCCCGCATAACTGGGTGCTGGTGGCCGATAACCCTGACGGGAAGTTTCCGTCAGGCGCCTCGATCGTTCGTCCCGGCAAGCGGTACGGTTTCAACGGTCCGCGGACGGAGCCGATGCTGTACATCCTGCCGCCCAAGGTCGATACGTCGTCGGGCTCGCAGTGCTGGACCGACGCCAAACGCTGGGGCCCGTTGGGCGGCGTGATTGCGCATACGTCTTTCAGCACCAGCCAGATGACGTACGTCATGGTGCAGGACTCCAAACCGCATCCCAGCGGCTTTGCGGTGCAGTTCCCGTTCCCCTTCAAGTCGGGCGTCATGCGGCTGTGCGTCAGTCCGCTCGACGGCCAGTTGTACGTGGCCGGGCAGCGGGGCTGGGACACCAACGCCGCGATCGACGGCGCCATCAGTCGCATCCGCTACACGGGGAAAAAAGCGTATGTGGTGACGGGGGCCGCGGCCGTGAAGGCGGGCGTGGAACTGAAGTTCTCCTGTCCGCTGGATCCGGAGTCGGTCGACTACGACAACTTTTATGCGGAACGGATCGGGGCCGGCGTGAAGGAGATCGAGATCGACGATGTCGAACTGCTGGACGACCACACGGTGCTGGTCCGCATCCCGGATCTGGACCCGGCCGCCATCCTGGACAAACGCTCTACCCGGAATGGCGGCGAACAGGAATACCTGGTGCTCGACCCGCTGGCGATTGAATTCCGGATCAAAGCCAAAGACGGCGTCGAAATTAAAGAGACCGTGTACGCCACCATCAATGGGAATTGACACTTCGGAAAGCGCTAACGCGCAGGATGTATGGCAGTCGCCCGACAGACGCCATGGTTGCTGATCGATTCTCCCGCAAGGACTGTAGAATTTCACTATGACTGAAGGCCCGTCGTATCTGCGCGTCTTGCTGACCTTTGCGCGCAATAGCCTGGTGCGCGACATGACGTTTCGCACGAACTTTATCCTGCAGTCGGTCACGTCGCTGGCCTGGGCCCTGATGAATGTGGGCTTTTATCTGATTGTGTTCGATCTCGACAAGAACATGCACATCGGCCAGCATACGGGCTGGGGGAAGTGGGAGTTCTTTGTGTTTCTGGCGACCACCTGGTTTATTAACAGCCTGGTGCAGACTTTTTTCATGCCAAACGCCGAAGAGTTCAGCGAGCTGATCCGCACCGGCAATCTTGACTTTGCGTTGCTGAAACCGATCGATACCCAGTTTTTGATATCGTTCCAGAAAATGGACTGGTCGTCTCTGGCCAATTTTGTCGCAGCGGTCGTGCTGCTGGCGATCAGCCTGACGCACCTGTTGAACGACCGGCCTGATTTTGTCATTTCTCCGGTGACGGTATTCTTGTATCCGCTGTATATCCTGGTCGGCTCGGCCATCATGTACAGTGTGATGATCTGCCTGGCCTCGACCAGTATCTGGCTGGGAAGAAACCAGACGCTGTATAACTTCTGGTTTTATATCACCAACTTCTCCCGCTACCCGATGGAAATCTACGCGCGGGGCTGGGGGATGCCGCTGTGGGGCTTGTTCACGTTTGTGATTCCCGTGCTGCTGGTGGTGAATGTTCCGGCCCGCCTGCTGGCCCAGCCGCTGGATCCCAGGGCGTGGTGGGAATGGCCGCTCGCCGGCATGGCGATCCTGTCGGCGATCCTGTCGCTGCTACTCTCCCGCGGCGTATTCCTGCTCGCCTTGCGCAGTTATCGGAGCGCTAGCAGTTAAGTTCGCCAGGTGCGTGGAGACGAGAATCCGGTGAATCTCTTCTGAGAGACGACGACAGAACTAGCGGAACAGGCTTGTGCCGAGTTGCGAGGCGATCACCGGGGCGTTCGGTTCGGCCAGGTACAAGGCGACACGGCCGGAGCCGGGGGCTGCAGGGCCCCCGGTGATGCTGAGGCCGCCGAAGTTTTCTTCGGTCAGTCCGCGCTGCCGCAAATAGGCGGCGACTGCCGCGGCTCGACCGGCTCCCAGTTCCACGCGGGACTGGCCGCTGGCGTCGTTCCCTTCGCTGGCGATGACAACGCGGGATCCCTGGGCGTGTGGTTGCTGCATCAGGCCGACCAGTTGATCCAGCGAGGCGCGGCCAGCTGCATCGAGCTCGGCCTGACCGGGGGCAAAGGCGATGTCGTCCTGGAAACGGGCCAGCCGTTCCTGGCGACTGTACGTCAGACTGGGGGACTGGGCCGCCAGCTGTTCCAGCTGGGGCTGCTGCACGCTGGGGTTCCCGCCGCCCTGCATGGCGTAACGGGCGACTTCTTTTTCGGCTTCGGCCAGCTTTTCATTCAGCTCGCGGTTCGCCAGTTCCAGCTCCTGTTTCAGCTGCATCTCGGCGTTGACCCGATTGATCAATTGCTGCCGTTCGACCTGGAACCGGGCGCCGGAGGTGTCCTTTTTGAACATGCCGCACCCGACGAAAGGCGCCACAGCGCAAGCGAGGAGGATTAGGCGGAGCGGCATGGTGTTCGAGTCCTTTCGTATCCGCCAAACGGCGGAAATTCGCAAAGCGAGGCGATTCCCTGCCGTTTTTCGCAATTTGTCGGCTTTTACGCAAGACGAATCTGAACTACTCGATGCGCCATCCGGTGCCGTCTTTCCGGTCTTCCAGCGTCACGCCGGCTGCCTTCAAGCCATCGCGGACCATATCGGCGGCCGCAAAGTTCTTGTTCGCCCGGGAATCATTCCGCACCTGGATCAGCAGTTCGATCAGTTTGCCCACCAGAGCGTCATCGCCGCCGCCGGTCTTTTTGGGCATCTCCTGGAACAGGCCAAAAATCGTGGTCAGTTCCCGCAGCACCAAAGCCGCCTGCCGCAGGGCGGCCAGTTTTGCGTCGTCCCGTTTGGCCGCTTCTTCCAGCTGCTCGGCGTCGACGAACTTGTTGATTTCGCGAAGCATCTCGAACAGTTCGCTGACCGCCGCGGCCGAGTTGAAGTCGTCGTCCATGTGGGCCAGGTAGCGTTCCCGACGGGCCGCCACCTGCTGCAGTAGCGGGTCGTCGCCGGGGGTAAAGTCGCCTTCGGTCCGCTGCAGGGCGGCAGGCAGGTCGTGGTATTTTTCGCCTGTGATCCGCTCGTAGCGTTCGAAGAAGCGGTAGAACGTCTCGAGCGCGGCGCCAGCCTCGGCGATGCCTTCTTCGCCGAAGACAATGGTGCTGCGGTAATGGGTGCGGAGCAGGAAAAAGCGGAGCCGCTCGCCCGTGTGGGTTGCGACCAGTTCGGCCAGACCGCCGGCCCCTTTGGAGCGGCTGATTTTGGTGTCGACCGTGGCTTCGCCGCCATTGGCTTCGGCTTCACGATCGGTGCGGCCGCCGACTTTGCCGGCCGCCGCGGCCCGCATCAGGCCGTTGTGCATCCAGTAACGGGCCATCGGTTTGCCATGGGCGCACTCGCTCTGGGCGATTTCATTTTCATGATGGGGAAAGACCAGGTCGAGTCCGCCGCCGTGGATGTCGAACGATTCGCCCAGCACCTTGCGGCTCATGGCGGAGCATTCGATGTGCCAGCCGGGGCGCCCTTTCCCCCAGGGGCTGTCCCAGGCGGGCTCTTCGGGTTTGGCCGCTTTCCACAAAGCGAAGTCGCTGGGGGAGCGTTTTTTGGCGGCTGCTCCGCCGCCTTCCCCTTGCGCGCCTTCAGCCGTGCGGTTGCTGAGCTTGCCGTATTCCGAATCTTTGGCCACATCGAAGAACACGTCGCCGTCGACCGCATAGGCGAAGTCCTTCTCAATCAGCGAGCCGATCAGGGCGATGATTTCGTCCATGTATTCGGTCGCTTTCGGCATGGAGTCGATCTGATCCACGCCGAAGGACTTCAGGTTTTTCAAATAGTCGGCCGTCATTTCGTCGGCGACCTGGGCCATCGTGAGGCTGCGTTTTTTGGATTCGGCGATCAGCTTGTCGTCGACATCGGTGATATTCACCACCCAGGAAACCTGGTAACCGCAGTGGGTCAGATAGCGTTTGACCGTATCGAAAATGACGGGGCCCACCATATGGCCAATGTGCGACGCCTTGTAAACCGTGGGTCCGCACAGGTACATGCCGACCTTGCCGGGCTCGACCGTTTCAAAGGGTTCTTTGGCTTTGGACAGCGTGTTGTAGACTCGCAGTGACATGGCAATGGCGCCGGCGGGTTGGCGGAGAGTGGTCGTTTCCAGGGCAGCAGACATTTCAATCCATCAAAATGTTCAGGGTAGTTTTTGTTTTAACGCGTGAGCAGCACGATGCACTCGGCCATGATCGCTTCTTCGCGACCGACGGGGCCGACGTGCTCTCCCGTTTTAGCCTTCACGTTGACGCAGTCCGTTTCCAGGTGGAGCAGTTCGGCGATGCGCTGGCGAATGGCGTTTTTGTGGGGAGTGATTTTGGGCCGCTGGGCAAAGACGATGCAGTCCAGATTCGCAATGGTCGCTCCGGTCGCCTGGACTTTCTCATAAGCCAGGCGCAGCATTTCTCCCGAATCCCGACCGCGGTTGGCGGGATCGGTATCCGGGAACAAATCGCCAATGTCGCCCAGGGCGGCCGCCCCCAGCAGGGCGTCGGTGAGCGCATGGAGCAGCACATCGGCGTCGCTGTGTCCGACGGCCTGGCGATCGTGCGGAATCAGCACGCCCCCCAGCACCAGGGGACCGCCTGCTTCCAGCCGATGTGTGTCGTGACCTATTCCAATACGGTACATAAACAATCCGTTTGACGGCAAACCAGGCGAATTATAGCGAACAGGCGCCTGGGGAACAACGCAGATTGAAGCCGGCGGAATCCGGGACAAACCCATCAACAAACGTAGAAATCACGGGCCGCGAAGGGGTATACTCGCCCGTGCGTTCCGTCCTGCCGCCGCTGCTCCTTTTTTCTGGGGATGTCACTGCCTTGGATCCGCTCGCCCTCAAATCCAACTTCGCCGCCCTGGACTGGGTCATTGTCGGCGTTTACCTGTCGCTGTCGCTGCTGATCGGAGTCTGGGCCAATCGGTACATCCACAACACCAAGGCGTATCTCATTGGGGGAGGCAAGGCCGGCTCCTCGCTCAATGCGGCCACCTATGTAGGCACCACGCTGGGGCTGGTCACGCTGATGTACGCGGCCATTGATGCGTTCAGCCATGGCTTTGCCTTTGTGACGCTGGCTTTGATCGGCCTGGGGACGGGCCTGCTGTTGGGCTGCACCGGTCTGGTGATTGGTCCGCTGCGGCGGATGAACCTGATGACCATCCCCGAGTATTTTGAAAAACGGTACAGCCGGCGGCTGCGGGTCGCCGGCGGTTGCATTTGCGCCCTGGCCGGCATTTTGAACATGGGCCTGTTCCCCAAAATGGGCGCCACCTTTTTGACGTATTCCACCGGCATGCAGAATATGGCCGGCGACGCGAACGACACCGTCAACCTGATTACCTCCTTGCTGATTCTGATGGTGCTGTTTTATACGGTGCTGGGCGGCATGGTCAGTGTGATCATTACCGACTATATCCAGTTCGTGGTGCTCAGCCTGGGAATGGGGCTGGGCGTTTACTTTTGTCTGACGCATCCGGATCTGGGATGGCAGACGATGCTCAGCACGATCGCCGAGCATCGCGGGGAGCGGATGTTCAACCCGCTGGCCGCCGACAGCGGTTACGGCTGGACGTGGATCCTGTTCAACTGCCTGGTCTTCCTGTACGCCGGGTTCTGCTGGGCGCCGGAAGCATCGCGTTCTTTGACCGCCCGCGATGAATCAGCGGCACGACGCACGTTTTTACTGGCCTCGCCGGGCATGTTTGTGCGGCTGGCCATTCCGGCGTTATGGGCGGTGGCGGCTTTTACCCTGGTCGCGCAGAGCGAAGAGCTGACCGGCTATTTCTTTCCCGACGGTCTGGCGAATGATCCGGCCCATGCGGCGGAAGCGATGCCCGCGACCCTGGCCTTTGTAACGCCGACCGGTCTGCTGGGACTGCTGGTGGCCGGGATGCTGGCGGCGTTCATGTCGACGCACGATTCTTACCTGTTGTGCTGGTCGAGCGTGATTACCCGCGACATTGTCGGCCCGCTGGTCCGACGCCCTTTGACCGATGGCCAGGAGATTCTGATCACTCGCATCAGTGTGATTGTGATTGGCCTGTTCCTGCTGGTGTGGGGCGTGTGGTACGAGCTGACCGACAGTGTCTGGACGTACATGGCGGTTTCCGGCACCATTTATATGAGCGGCGCCGGCGTGGTGCTGCTGGGCGGGCTGTACTGGAGTCGGGCTTCAACCGTCGGCGCCTGGGCGGCGATGCTGTCGGGGTTGCTGGCGCTGCTGGGTTTGTTCCTGGAGCCCGTGAATACCCAACTCGCGGAGCTGGAGTTCGACTTTGCCGTTTCTGGCCCGGCGTTTGGACTGTTTGTGTACGCCTTTTGCGGCGCCATGTTTGTCGTGTTCTCGCTCCTGTTCCCCGACAAGACGCCGCACCCGGCGTCCGCCCCGATTGAGGAGGCGCGCTAATGGCTGGCCTGCAGTTGTTCTGGACCTGGGCCTATATCATCGGCCTGTCGGCTTTTGCGTTGCTGGTGTTGCTGGTGATTCCGCTGGGGCTGCGCGACCTGCTCGCCATGCTGGGCGAATTGAAAAGCGAACATACCGTGCGCGAGCAGCGCAAGAAGAAGCAGCGGAAACGCCGTCATTAAACGATGCGGGCGGCGTCCACGCTATTCGAGAACTCGCTCGGCGGGACGATCGCTATTGATCCGCCGCGGGAGCGATGCGCGTCCATTCCTCAAAGCTGTAATCGTACTGGTTCCGGCTGTCGGCCGGATGGCGTTCGCGGGAGACCTGACGCCACTGGCCCTCGGGCAAATCGGGGAAATGCGTGTCGCCGTCGATCGTGGCGTGGATGCGCGTAAGATAGATCCGATCGGCCAGCGGCAGGGCCAAGCGATAAATCTCTCCGCCGCCGATCACAAACGGCGCTTGATCGGCGTGTTCGGTCGTGACGGACTGGGCCGCCGCGATCGCTTCCGGCAGGCTGTGGCAAACTTCCGGCGCCCCGGCCAGCGTCGACTGGCGGGTGACAACGATCATCCGCCGCCCAGGCAGCGGCCGGCCGATGCTTTCGAACGTCTTCCGTCCCATCAGGATCGGATGTCCCATCGTGAGCGCTTTGAAGCGTTTCAAATCGCCCGACTGCCGCCAGGGCATGTCGCCTTCGCGACCAATCACGCGATTCTCGCTGAGTGCGACGATGAGAGTCAGCGCCGGCGAGTTGGGAGGGGAAGTCATAGCTCTCCGCAGAGCTTAAGGTAAGGAAGTTTGTCGCCGTTTCCCTTCGTTCGCTTGGAACGAGAAACGTTTCACTGACGTAAGGCGCCCATCCGTCAACTTTCCTCGCGTGTTTTAGCGACGGGGATCCACATGATCGCAGGCCGTAAAATACCCTGATCGCCGGGCGCCGCACAGGCGGGCGAATTGCAGGACAACCCTGGCTTGCAAGGAACGTCGCCGACGCAACAAAAAAGCGTCCCCCAGCCGGTCTGGGGGACGCTTGCGAATCGTGCGTAGCGATCAACGATGTCGAGCGACGCGGTTGATCGCCTGACCGCAGAGGCTATTTACCGTCAGCGGCGGTGCTGGCCGTTTGCTCGTCGGCGGGAGGCGCCGGCGGGGCGAAGATCATGAACGAGGTACCCGTATCCTGCCAGACGCGGACGTTGCTGTCGTAACCGCCAGCGACAATCAGCTTGCCGTCGGCGGTGGAACAGGCGGAGTACATGTAGTCGGCGCCGCCGGTCAAGGCCCGAACGTTGCCGCCGTTGTCAGCCCGCTTCATGTGGACGTTCTTGTCGCCGCAGGAAGCAACCAGCGTGGTCGTGTCGGCCACAAATTCCACCGAGGTAATCTCTTTGGTGAAACCCTGGATGGTGCGCGACTGGTCGCCGGTGCGGAAGTCCCACACCTTGATCACCATGTCGGCCCCACCGGTCGCCAGCATCAGGCCGTCCGCACTCCAGGCAACCCCCAGCACGTGGTGCGTGTGGCCTTCAAAGGAGCGAACGAACTTGCCGTCGGCCACCTGATGAATTTTCATAAAGCGGTCGGCCGCACTGCTGGCCAGGCTCTGGTCGTCGGGCGAGAACTGGACCGAGAAGACCGTATCGCTATGGGCGTCGACGATCTCACGAACCAGTTTGCCGTCGGCCACGTTCCAGATTTTCAGCTCGCCGGAGCGGGAAGGTTCGCCGCCTCCGGTCGCCAGCAGTTTGCCGTCGTTGCTGAAATCCAGGGCCGTCACACGGTCGACGAACGCGTCGGAATCCATGCCGCCGATCGTACGCACCAGGCCCCACTCCGGCTGGGCCGCCCAGCGAACGAGCGTGTTGTTGGCGCCATAGCTGAGCATGTCGCCGTTGCCAGCGAAGGCGATCAGCGTCTGCACGGCGCCCTGGCCTTCGCGGACTTCGACCGCGGCGCCCGATTCGGAATCCCAGGTGTGGACCACCTGGTCATCGCCCACGGTGGCGAAGATGGCGCCGTCGGGGCTGAAGGCGACAGCCCGCACCGGCAACTGGTGCTCGGGGATCATCTTCTTCGCCTGTTCCAGCACTTCGTTCGCGGCGGTCTGATCTTTTTCGGCCTGTTCGACGATTTTCTGGAAACCAGGGATTGCGTCGGTCGCCGTTTTGATCGACTCTTTCGAACGCTCCACGCTGCGGACGGCCGCATCGTGGGCGCGGGTGGCGGCGGTCAGTTCATCTTCAGCTTTCTTGGCAGGAGCTTCTGTCTGTTTGACTTTGGCTTCGGCCGCTTTGAATTCCGTGTTGATCTTGTTGAACTCGTCGTCGGCCGTCTTTTTGGCGGCGGCCAGTTCATCGCGGGTTTTGGTTTTGGCTTCCACGATTTTGTCGGCGGCCGCTTTGGCGTCGCCTTCTTTGCCGTCGCGATCGGTCGTGGCGGCTTTCAATTCTTCTTCCGCTTTGGCGTGTGCTTCGGTCGCCTTTTTCTGGGCTTCCTCGGCTTTGGCCAGGGCGGTGGTTTTCTCGGCCAGGACTTTGTCGGCTTCCGTTTTGTCGGCGACCGGCTTGACCGCTGCTTCTTCTTTTTTCTTCTTTTCTTCGGCCGCTTTCACGACCGCTTCTTCCGCCTTTTTGGCGTTATCTTCTTCGGCTTTTTTCCGTTTTTCGCCTTCGTCGAGATCTTTCTTGGCGACGTCGACCATCCGTTTGGCCAGGGCGGCGGCGCGGGTCAGGCCTTCGACGCGCAGGTCGTCGCGGTAGTCTCCTTTGACTTCGGCCATCTGGGTGCCTTTGGCGACGTCCCACAGTTTGATGCTGTTATTGTCGCTGACGCTGACCAAGCGCTGGCCGTCGCCGCGAACCGCCACGCCCAGCACAGGGCCGGCATGGTTGAGCGATTTGGCCTGGGCGCCGGTGGAAACCGTCCAGATGCGGGCGGTGCCGTCCTGGCTGCCCGAGGCCAGCTGGTTCGGATCGTTGGGGAAGGCGGCCAGGGCGTGGATCGGACCGGTATGGCCGGGGATTTCACGCACCGGGGCGATCGCCTCTTCCGGTTTGGCGTCGGGCGGCAGGTCCCAGATGAGAATCTTGTTATCGGCGAGGCCGGTGGCGATCTGCGCCGTTTCCGCGGGACCAACGAACGCCACGGCGTTCACTTCGGCCGGGGCTTCCAGGGCGATGCCCAGCTGCTTGCCGTCCGCCACATTCCACACCTGGAACGTTTTATCCTGCGAACCCGACACCAGTTTGGCGCCGTCGATCGAGAACGCCACGCCGGTGATGGCGCCGGAGTGCTTGAGGGTCTTGGCGACTTTGTTCGTCGCCAGGTCAACCAGTTTGATCTCGCCGTTTTTCTGTCCGTAAGCGGCCCAGGCGCCTTTGGCGTCAACGGCTACGGACAGGGCGTCGGCAATGCCGGCGACATCGGCCACACGGACGCTGTCGGGGCGCTGCCAGAGTTTGACAGTGCGATAACCGCTGGAAGCCAGCGTGGTGCTGTCGGGGCTGAACGCCAGCGACTGGACCAGGTCCAGATGGGCGACGCCGGGACGATCGTAAACGCCCGACTTGAGCAGTTCCGGATCCGTCAGACGGACGATTTCCCGTTTGCTGGGCAGGTGATAAATGAAGATCTGATTGGCGCGGCCGGCGGCGATGTACTGTCCATCGGGCGAGACGGCTACGGCATAAGTGGGATTAACGCCGGGCGGCAGCGACTGCCATTGCACCGCGGCGGATTCGCCAGAGACCGATCCTTTGGCGCCCTGGTCAATCCACAGCTTCAGCAGGGCCAGTTCCTCGGGCGTCATCGGTTTGGCGCCGACGTCGTTATCTTCCGGCGGCATGACCGGTTCGCTGGCGTGGGAGGAAACCTTGAGCAGCAGGCTTTCCATGCTTTTGCCGGCTACCACCGAGGGGCCTTCGCCGCCGCCTTTGAGAATCGACTGGGGCGTTTCCAGCACCAGGTCGCTCTCGGCTTCGGTGGCGTTATGACAGGCCAGGCACTTTTTCCGCAGAACGGGGAGAATTTCTTTTTCAAAATCGACGTCGCCATCGTGCTTGATCTGGGCGATCTCAATCGGAGCCGCCATGACCGGCGCGGCGAACAAGCCGAGCGCGATCGCTAGCGAAGCGAATCGTATTCCAACACGTTCGGTAATCATTTGGGAACCCGTTAGCAAAGGCAGGAGAAGATGGCAGGTGTGTGAGGTGTGTGTGTCTTGGCGCGCCGATAAAAGAACGCGCGGCGGTTTGCCAGGTTGCCAGCCGCCCCCGATTACGCGGAGGACGCCATAGCGTTCCGTGGCGACTTCGATCTCGTGCGGGCGCCAGCGGAAGGCAGGCTTCCGCCGGGGACATCGCTTGAGGCAGCAGGCAGGCGAGGGGCATTTTTGCCAGGGCTCCGTCCCCCGCAGCGGTCGAACAAAGACCGGTCGGGGATAAGAGCTGACGTTGTAAATTGACCCTTATCGCCATTTTGCCTGAGTCCTCCAGTATACATGGCGGCCCAGATTTTTGCTGAGCTCACCAGGTAAACGGAAGACTATTTCTTGTCGGCCGCTTCGACCTTGATTTTGAAAGTCGTCGAGGTCGTGGCGGTCACGTTGTTGAACTTGGTGGCGCCGCTGAGGGTCAGTTCATGTTCGCCCACGGTGGCGTTGGCGGCCGCTGCGATTTCCAGTTTCCCTTCGGTCATCCCTTTGGGAATGGACAGCTTGCCGGTAAGACCCGCGACCCCCGACGGCAGCACAAGGGTGCAGTCGACGGCGTCTTCGAAATCAAATCCGCGCTCGACCGAAACCGGGATCTCGACCTTTTCTCCCTGCTTGACCGCGCCCGGACTGGAAGCGTTCAGGATGACCGGGGAGTCTGCAACCACCAGGCGAACTGGCGTGGAGACGCTCCAGTAGGTGAGGTCTTTTTCTTTGTTAGCCGTTTCCAGCGTTTTCAGGCTGGCGTCGGCTTTCTTTTTGGCGGCCGTGGCGAGCGCCAGCGTTTTCTTCGCTTCGGCGTCCGTTTTGGCCTTTTCCGTCAGGTCCTTGATCATGGCGTCCAGACGGGCCTGTTCGGCTTTGGCCGCTTCGACTGCGTCCTGGTTGCCGGCGTACTTGAACTTGACGTCGCCCCGCAGATAGAACGTATAGGCGCCCGGCTTCAGGGCCGCGTTGGTGAGTTCAATCTCCAGTTTACCGTCGCCCGTGGCGGCGATGGCGAGGTCCTTCGGCTTCAGCTCGGCGGGCAGACCGACTGGGCTGAGCTTGAAGGCGTCTTTATAGCCGTCCCGACGAAGGACTTTGGCGGGCACTTCGATTTTGGCGCCGCGGACCGTCTGGACTGGCTCGCCGTCGCCCAGGGTAACCTGGACGGGCAGGATCTCTTTGTCGACCACGGCCAAAACCAGGTCGCGGGTCAGGCGGAACTCCGGCAGGGCGTTGGTGCGATTGGCGGTGCCGATGACCATCGAGCCGCCGCAAGCGCGTCGCCGCACCGGGGCGCCATCGACTTTGGCCACGCCATAAACGCGAATGGGACCAGCCCAGGAGACAGCCTTTTCATCTGCTTCAAACACCAGGGCGGTCAGATCGTGCGGGCCTTTGGAAACCGCTCCCTGGCAGGTAACGCCCGGGGGAAGGTTCTCGGCCTGGATTTCAATTTCGCCTTCGTATCCGCCGTAACGAATGATGTTCACATCGAGAGCGACTACGCCCCCTTTGCGGACCGACAACGACGACGGCACGGCGATGTTGGCGTTGGCCGGACGCAGCGGGGCCGGGCTGCAGACGACAGCAAAATCGGCTGCTTCCCTGGTGATGGCCATGCGATAGACATTCCGCGGATCCCGCGCGGCGGAACCAGCCTGATCCCGCAGCAGGATGCGGTAGACCGCGTCTTCTTTGACTTCCAGCCGATAGGAAGGATCGTCGGTTGAAATATCAAAGTCGGTGCCGATCTTGGTGGCACGGTCGCGAGGATCGTCGGCTTCGCCGATATCCGTGACTTTGACTTCGCCCTTGTCGTCGGTGACAACCTTCTGGATCATCATATAAGGGTCGACATCGAGTCCCAGGCGATGGCTGTAAACTTCAATGTTGTAGACTTCCCCTTTTTTTGCTTCGAACTGGATCCAGTCGGAGTCGCTGCGGGGATAGAACTGCCCAACAAACTCGCACGGGACCTGGATCATCTGGGCTGCGTCGGATCCGTCGTTCGGCTCTTTTTCAAGCGACAACGGCGCCAAAGCGGCCGCGACGGACACACCGTTGCTGGCGCCTTCGGGCGAGTCGACGCGATGCAGTACGCTCTGGAACAGGCCGGCGGAATGCGGGGCCAGGCGACCGGCGATCTCGGTGTCGGGATCGTCGGGGATCTGGATCTTCGCGGTGATCATTTCCAGCGGCAGCCCTTCCAGATCAAAGTCGGGCGAAGGTTTTCCACCGGGCAGGTTGCGGCCGTAGATCGTGTACTCGTTATTGGAACCGGGCAGGCCCGATGGCGGAAAGATAAAGTCAATGTGCGGGCGATTGTGAACCGCCAGCCGATAGGTGTAGTCCGCGCCGCCGTCGAACACGTAGTCAAAGACCGCAATGATGTAGTCGCCGTCGACCTCCGCGGTGAAGTCGATCAAAGGGTCCATGCCGATGACGTCGCGACTGCGGTCCAGTTCACGACCTGCCGCGTCGTACAAAATCAGGGCGGCGTCCATCCGCGAATCTAATCGCTGGGCGGCGCACTCGATGAGTACGCGTTCCCCTTTTTTGATCGTCGTTTTCCAGTAATCCCGGTTACCCGCGTCAACCCGACCCGTCGCAACGGAGCCCACCGGCAATTCGGTCGGCGTATCGAATTTCTTGTTTTTATTGTCGTCGAGCACATCGGTCAGCACGCCCACCTGGAACGCCTGCGGGTTGCTGATGCCATAGCGTCCGACGGTGCGGACTTCATAAATGCCAGGCGGCGTGTCAGCAGCAATGCTGACAACAAACTGGTTTTCGACCGGCTGCGGATCGGGCGTTACGGCGTCGGCTTCGTTCATCTTGGCGCTGGCGGTCAGGCCGGGATGCGAAAACATCAGCTTCAGCGTGTCATCGAGGTTGGCCCCGGCGATCGTGACTTCCACTTCGGAGCCCTGCTTGCCGCCGGGCGGATAAATCGAAGTCAGCTGGGGATAATTCAACTGGGCCCAGGCGGGACCAGCAGAAAGAAGAACGACGCAGGCAACCAGCAGCGCCGTCAGACGCGCGGCGGCATTCAAAGCGTCGAAAAACATCGTACGCGGCATGACGGCCATTCCTTGTTGTTGGGGCGAGTTGCAACAACCCGAACGAGCGACCTGCCTGTCGCCCACCGGTTCGGCCGTCGCCTGGGCCACAGGCGATCTTTGGCGAATCCAGACAGGAAAAACAGGCACGGCATCCTGAAAGGAGTGCCAGCGTTGTTCGGAACCGTTGGAAAAGGAGGGAGGGGGAGGGCGGAACAAAAAATCGGCTCGCAAGAGCCAGAGATTCCTCAGCGGAACTCATTTACTTCAACTGCACGCAAACTGCGGGAGTCGAGGCCTGTCCTCAAAGCAACCAGCAGACATTTCAAGCAGACTTTTCTATCTATGCTTTACTTCCCGCAGGTTGTCAACGCAATCTGCCATTAAGCCTGATTTTGCCGCCCTGCCCCGGGTCAGGAGAGGGCGCCATCGTTGCAGGAAAAACGCCAGAAGATCAACGACAACGGGCCATGACCTTGCCGACAAACGGGTCGACAAAAATTAACTCCGACGGCCGCGGCCCCATTTTCCCGCAGAAAGCGGCGACCCAGGCAGCAGGAAAAACTCCTGCCCAAAGACCGCCGGGCGAGAAAAAAGGGCTTCGCGCAGGTAATCTGCGCGAAGCCGTGCATTACGGAAAACTAGTGGTTGAAGAGGAATTCTTTGGTGTTGATTAACGCCCAGACAATATCCTCGTAGGCCACTTTTTTGTTCTCTTTGTTCTTCTCAATGTGGGCCATCGCAATGGCCAGCTCTTCAGCTGCCGGCTCACGCGAGAAGGCCAACAGGTACAGTTCTCGAATTTTCGCATCCTCTTCGCGAGCGTCTTTCGCCAGCACAGCAGCCAGACCGGCGCCGCCGGTCAGTTTGCCCTGGATTTCATTCGAGTTCAGCAGGTGCAAGCTCTGAGCAAGGTTCGCTTCACCGGAACGTTCGCACTCGCAAGCGCTGCTCGCTTCCGGGCGACCAAACACGGTCAGGAAGTACGAAGTAAAGCCGTTGTCGGGCAACTGCACCGCACGCAGGTCCGACGGGGCGCCGGCAAAACCGGTGCGTGAACCCGTCGCCTGGTCGATCGCATCCAGCAGCACTTCCGCGTTCAAACGCTTGGGATAGTAACGGGAGAAGTTCTGCTTGTCGTTTTCATTCCATTCGTTCGGCAAGGCCGACAACTGGTAGGTCTGCGAGGTGCAAATCGTCCGCACCAGATGCTTCATGTCAAAGCCGCTGCCGATAAAGTCCTGGGCCAGGGCTTCCAGCAGTTTCGGGTTCGAGGCCGGGTTGGTGACGCGCATGTCGTCTTCCGGATCGACCAGCCCGCGACCGAAGAAATGCTTCCAGTAACGGTTGACCAAAGCCTGCGAGAAGAACGGGTTCTTCGTGTCGGCCATCCAGTCGACCAGCTGAATCCGCGGATCGTCAAACGCGGCGATTTCCAGCGGTTCGCTGCCTAGTCCGGTCGGCGGAACGTTGTCGTTGGTCTTGGGATTCTTGGCCGTGGCGACGCCCTTCTTGTGATAGATGCGCGTCGAACCCCGCAGGGCTCCCTTCTTGGAACCCACCTGGGCATAGAAGGCGGCAAAGCCGTAGTAGTCCTGCTGACTCCACTTTTCAAACGGATGGTGGTGGCAACGGGCGCACTGGATTCGCAAGCCCAGGAACAACTGGGCCGTATCTTCGACCTGGGCGGCCTGGTCCTTCACTTCGCGATACCAGGCAACGGGCGGGTTCTTGCCCGGCTCGCCTGTCGAGGTGATGATTTCCCGCACGAACTGATCGTAAGGTTTGTTGTTATGGAAACTCTCGCGAACCCAGTCGTGGAAAGCGAACGTCGCCGTTCGATCGCCGGTGGCGCGGCGTTTGTTTCGCAAAATGGCATTCCATTTGTTGGCGAAGTACTCCGCATAGTCAGGGCTGGCCAGCAGCGAGTCGACCAGCTTCTCTCGCTTATTAGGATCGCTGTCCGACAGGAACGCTTCAGACTCTTCCAGCGTAGGAATGCGGCCGGCAATGTCGATCGAAACGCGTCGCAAGAAGGTCGGATCGTCGCAAATTTCCGACGGCGGCAGGCCAAGCGCCTTGAGTTTGCCGAACACCTCGGAGTCGATGAAGTTCTTCTCCGGCGGGGTCGAGGTGACTTCGATTCCCAACGGGATGGTCGCCCGGAACACGCCGACATGGCCCTGGTAACGAGCCATCACGGCCACACTGCCGGTGAACCGCGAGGTGGTCACCATGCCGGTGGCGCTGACTTCCGCCATTTCGGTATCGTTGGAATCAAACTGCGTGGTCCGGGTGACGTCGTCGGAAGAACCATCGCTGTAGTGGGCGACAACCAGGATCTGCTGGCCTTTTTCGCGACCCATGAGCCGTTCTTCGGGATAAACGCTGATATGCGTCACGACCGGATCATCATCCTGGCCGTAAGGCATGCCCTGTTCAATCCAGCGACGCATCAGGCGATAGGCGGGCGAGCCCAGCTCAATCCGCAAACCGCCGCCGTGGGGCACGGCGCCGCAGACCTTCTGCAGCAGCAGGCTGCGATCCGGAGCGGCTGGGAACAACCGTCGGCCGAAGCCTTCTTTGACCAGGTGTTCGTAGTCTTCGGTCGGCTCAAAACCCAGCAACGACAGGGCGAAACCGTTCTGACCGCCCGACTTGCCGTGGCAACCGCCGCCGTTACAACTGTACTTGGTAAAGACAGGCGTAATCTGGTTAGGGAAGTTCACGGGAACATCTTTGACGATGTTGGTGACATTAAGATTGATCGAGGTTTCCGGTCCCTCGGGCGACTTGATGCTGATCGTCGCGGCGCCTTCGGTGAGCGGGCTGACATAGCCCGTTTCGTCAACCGAGGCGACCACCGGCGGCGTCACCGTGTAACTGACCGTACTCGACATATCGCGGACCTGGCCGCTGTCGTAATGGCCCGTCACGACCAACTGCTGGGCCGCATCGCGACCGGAAAGCAGAAACGCGTCGTCTTGAGTGCGACCCGACTCCACGCTGATCGACATGAGTTTACCAGGATCCCCCAGACCAGGAGGTTCCTGTTCGGCAGCGTTCATTAAAGCGGCGGGAAGCAGCATGGCCCCCAAAAGGGCCGCAACAGGCAGGAGCTTTCGCATGGAAATCGTTCCTCAAGCGAAGGGCATAGGCGGGAGGGTGAAAGGCGAGCAGGTGGGAAAACCTTTCCCCCAGTTTACTCAAAATTTAATGGCAAGTGGAGCTGATTATCACCGTTTCATGATCGCAATGCAAGCAAATATCTGAATTTGTTTATCGGTCCTAGGGAGTTTTCTTAGCCGGAACACTCGCTTAAGGTCCTTTTCCCCACCTTCGGTCGAATCATCCCAATTTTCCTCCTCCCTTACTGCGGCATGCCTGACCGTTGCGAGCGGATGGAACAACAGGGGAGAAAGTCACGGAAAGCCCATCAAAAGAGGGCCCGATGGAAGGTTCGAAACACCACCAGGGACGACCCTGCCGTGGCGGCGTCGCCAACGCAACGTGCACCCGGCATCGTAGCAGCCGTCGTCCGCCAGCAGGGTCAAGAATTCGCACTCGAAGCGACAGCCAGCCGCCGTTTGCCGTTTGCCGATTGCCGTTTTCCGACCGAAAGGCTACCGGTTTTCGTACTGGATAGTACAGGTGGGCCCCGTATCCTGCTGAATCTTGCTTGCCAGGATCTGGCTAACCGGCTGCAGCACGCTGAAATGATCGTAGCCATCCAGCAGGTGAAAATGCAGGTTCGGGGTTTTCGCCGCGCGTTGCATCGAGCGCACGTCCGAGGCGTTGGTGAACGCGCCGTTCCCTTCAAAGACAAACACCGGAGACTTCATCGCATGCAGCCAGTGCCGCGGGCTGCGGAGCGAAGCCTCCTGCGGATCGAAGATGCTATAAGGCAACTCCTCCGGTCCATAGTCGCTGACGCTGGCGACGGGACCAAAGGCAAACACCGCGCGGAAGCGATTCGTCGAAGCGGCCGCCAGCATCACCAGCGTCCCGCCGGTGCTGTGCCCGCCGAGGTAAATCCGCTGGGGATCGACGTCGCTTTTTCTTGCCAGGTAATCGGCCGCGGCCAGCAGGTCGTCGACCTCGCCGTAAAGCCCTTCCTTGTAACCTGGATTCTGGTTTCCGCCGCGAAAGGACGGGTACATCATCACCAGTCCCGCGTCGCGGAAGGCGCTGGCCGATTGATCGTTGTCGGCAGCCATCGGCGTCCAGGGGGAGTCGTCGATCGAGTTGGAGAAACCGCCGCCGACCCAGATCATGGCGGGACGCCTCCCCTGGCCCGTTCCGTCGAGCGTGCTGACCAGGCAGGCCATGTTGCCCGCGGGTGACGGATATCTTTCCAGGCGGAACATGCCGGGCGGCGGATTTGGCAGGGGAGATCCATCCTTTTCTTTGCTGGTCAGCCGCGTCTGGAAGCCAGCCCGCCCGGCGGCAAGGCTTTCGAACTGGGAGCTGTCGGGCCAGGCCAGCGCCCGGCTCAGCATGTACGCTCCTCCCAGACCGACCAGCAAAACGCCAACGATGACCACCGCGACGATCCCGCCCACGATGGCTCCGCGGTTAAGCGGTTTCTTCGCAACAGACGGCCTGCCATAGCCGGCAGCAGGTTGACCATAGCCTTGCGGCGGCTGAGCATAACCTTGCGGCGGCTGACCGTAACCTTGCGGCGGATGACCGTAACCTTGCGGCGGCTGTACGTAGCCTTGGGGAGCAGGGCGGTATCCCTGGCCGGTCGGTCCGCTGGGCCGGGGACCTTGCGGAATGACAGCGGACGACGTCTGGCCTGGTCGAGGAATCGTCAGCGTGGCGCCGCAACTAGGGCAGGGCAGCGATTTCCCGTAGAGATGTTCAGCGGCCGCGAACGATTGCTGGCACTGCCGACAAGTGATCTTCACTGACATGGTTTCGGACTCTTAGAGAATGTCTCGATGCGCGCTGCCCAGCGTCTTTTGCTTTCTTTCTGCCGTCGGTCTTCCTCCGACCAGCAAACGCGGGCGCCACGCCGCGCTGGCGCCAGGAGTCTGCCCGACCCGGTGTTCTTCTTACTCCGGACGCACGCCAAATCGCTGGCGTGTTCTACGCATTGCCCGGCTCCGCCAGTTTACTTGCTGGTCGATGACTTGCTAGTCAGTGGTTCGCTGACGGCGGTTCCGATTCCTGTGGAACCATAGCCATTGCCGCAATAGAACAGACGCAGGTGATCGCCTTCGACAATCACTGAAGGATACTCGACCATTTTCTGCTCCCAGCCGGCGCCCTGCGGGGCCAGCTGCAGATTATCACCTGATTCGGGGCCCCGGCGCCAGTGGATCCCGTCGGTCGATTCGGCATAGCAGATCGAGTAGGCGCCCCAGCGCGTACCGATCGCCGAGTACCACATGCGAAAACCGCCGTCGTCTGTTTGCTGCACGACCGGTCCCGCCACGGCGATATTCTCGTAATCCCGCTCCGGATCGCGAACCAGCAGCACTCCCTGCTTCTTCCAGGCGAGCCCGTCGTCAGAGACGGCCAGGCAGATCGTTTTTTGCTGGTTCAGCGGCAAAGGACTGCCGGTCGTGGGACAGCCCGTGTAATAGTATCGCCACTCTTTTTCACCGTCAGGAAGCGTCACCTGCAGGACCGAACCGCCGGCAATGCCGATGGCGTCGGGGTCGCCGGGCCTGCCGCTGGGGGCAATCAGCGGCTTGCTGTCGCCACGCTTCCAGTGCAGCCCGTCGGTGCTGACGGCGGCTCCCAGTCCGGGAAAAGAACTCAACCCGACGCCCCGGCCTGCATTGCCCGAATAATAAAGACGCCACTGCTCCGGGCCAAACTGCACGGCGTGCGGCAACACGCACCAGCGATAATCAAAGGCGCCTTCGGCCCCTGTTTCAAACAAGGGGCCGCGACGATCCCACTGGCCCACGTTGTCAATCGACGCCGTCGCCAGGCAGATGCGGTGGCGCCCTGTGTTATCGCCGCCGCCGTAATAAAGGCGATACGTGTCGTCCGCCCGCACGATCCAAGGGTTCATACAGCGGCTGGCGTCGAAGGAGCCTTTCTCACCCGGCGGCAAAATCGGATTGCGGGGATCACGGCGCCAGACAACCGGCTGCTGCAGCGGCTCAAACTCCTGCGAATTTGAAAGCCGCCCGGCGACGATCTGCTTGCGGGAGCGACGAATGCCGTACAGCACGCCCACATCGGAATGGTCCCAGGCAATACCTTGCCCGGCGATCGGGGCCGCCAGCGTATCGACCAGTTCCAGCGTTTTGCCATCAACCGGCAGCCGCAGGGCATAGGTTTCCGCGCGATCGTGCCCTGTCAGGTGGAGCAGTCCATCGGGCCCCCAGCTGCCGCCCGAGTTGCTCGCCGGGGCCATCCGGGCGATGACTGCCTCCGGCAAACGCCAGGACCCCTGTTCCTGCCACTGGTCGTTGTACTTGACGACCCGGGTCTGGGCTACGTTCCGGGCGTCGCCGTAAAAAGCAAACGCAACCCACCAGTGGTTGTCGCGACGATCCACCCAGGTGACCGCGCCGGCGGATTCTGTGAACCGATGGCGATCCACATGCTCAAGTTTCTCCGCGTCCCAGATTTCAATTGAATTCTGCAGCGGCGAAACAGGCCAGTTGGAATGGGCGCAGTACAGCTTTCCACCATCGACGACCCCGCTGTTCAAATGCTTCAACGGCGAATCGGCCGGCGCCGACCATACGGCGATCTGCTTGCCAGTCTGCTTGTCGTACTTGCCCACAGAGCGATTGGTGATAGCGTACAGATGGTCCCCATCGACCGCGACGCCCTGGTGCGCCTGATCGGCCGCCAGGGTGCGTGATTCGCGTAATACCCGCTGCGGCGTTTCCGCCTGCAGACAGGTCGCCGGCAGGATTGCCAGAATCGCCGCCGCCAGACCAACGCCCAGTTCGCACGCACGCATCAGATAACACCCGCCCAGGAAGAAAGCCAGGAAGAAAGCCAGGAAGAAAGCCAGGAAGAAAGCCAGGAAGAAAGCCAGGAAGAAAGCCAGGAAGAAAGCCAGGAAGAAAGCCAGGAAGAAAGCCAGGAAGAAATGGCCGCCATGCGACGACCAGGGTGGAACATTGCAAGCCAGCGTCGGCCCGGCAAGACGGGCCGCAGTGACACGACATTGTCACCACGGCCGGACGACGCTCCCTGCAGGACTGCCTAAGGGCGATTAAAACCGCTTGCGCCCGGGTTGTTGGCGTGGCGGGCTTCCGCGTCGACATCGATCCGTTCGCCATTGCGGATACTTGAGCCGGCGGCCAGATTGAACGCGCCCACGCTGACCCGATTCCGATTGGACGAATCCGGGACAGAGCTGTTATTCCGAGTACGGTCAAAGTACAGCGAAGTCACGCGGTTGGCGTACACCGCAACGCTATACAGCACCTTGGGCGGCAACGGCACTTCTCGCACCACAGGAACGGGACCGCGCGTGGTTTGCTCCAGGTAGCGTTCCCGCAGGATGCCGCCAGAGTCGCGATCAATTTCCTGATCAAAACTAGCGCCCGGCCGCAGGGTGAACTCAATCGGTCGGCCGCCGCGGACATCGGTCAGTTTCACAATCAGCTCTTCCCGTCCGCCATTGGTAAACAGGACAGTGACCGACGACAACGGCGCGTTGGCGACATAGTCAGGGTCCTGGCCCGGCTGGCGCCCGCGATTGTCTTCCCCGCATAGATCAACGGTCCAGTCGCGATTCTCGTAATGGGCCGCCAGCAGGCGATCGGCGCGATCCACCGCAAAGGCATACGGGCCCGGCGTCAACACTACCGGCGTCGCAGGATCCAGGCGATCGGCAATGGTCGTGTTGTACCAGCGGCCGCGGGCCTGATGGAATTCCACCCAGCTGCCATTGTCGAGCACGCCGGTCAGACTCATTCCGTCGGCCAGATTCGCCAGCGACAACGGCGCTCCCGGCTGCAGACGTTCATCGCCGACGATTTCTCCGACCCAGCCGCGAGTATGCGGATGCATCAGCTGGATGCGGCCATTGTCGTCGACGGCGGCCACCATCGGAGAGTCGGTTCGTTCGCCCGGCAAGGGAGCGACGATCGCCGTCAGATATCCGCCGGGACTAAAGCCGCGACCGACCGAGTCCGGGTCCGACCAGCCGCTCCGGGTCCGCTCATAAACCACCAGGCGGTCGCTCCGCTCCACGGCAAACAGCTGCTCGCCCTGCGGCGTTATGGCCAGCGGAATGCCGGCGTCGAACACCCGTGCGGTGCGGTCGATCGGCGTATACACGCCGCGCTGGGGTTCAATTTCCCAAATAAAACCGTCCCGATCCACGACATACAGGGAGATCCCGTCGGTCGCCAGGTGAGCGCCCGGCGTCAGCTCCGGATCCCGGCGGCTGTTCACAATCCGCGAGGTGCGGGCCTCGACGATTTCAATCAAATCGCCGTTGACCGTGGTCGTATAAATGATGGGCTTGTCCGAACCGCGGTCTTTCAGCATGACCAAAGGAGCGCCCGGCTCCAGTCGATCACGAATGTTGACATCGACCTGATCCCAGTGCTCATGGTGCCGTTCGAACAGCTGCAGAACGCCGCGGCCATCAATATAGCCGCCAAAGGCTTCGTCGTTGCCCATCGCAATCGCCGCCACGTTCGAATGGGCAAAATGCGAACTCCCGCCAGAACCACTATTGGACGGGTTGTTGCCCGGATTAAAACGGGGATTATTGCCAGGGTTGTTTCCGGGGTTGTTTCCGGGGTTATTGCCAGGATTATTGCGGGGGTCGACAGGCACGGCTCGGATGGTCATCTGGCTGATCTCCCATTCGATCCGGCCGGAGGGGCCGATCTTGCCCAGCTGCATCCGCCCCTGATCGTTGTCTGGCCAGCGCACTCCCTGCCGGGAAGTTCCGTTCCAGAAGCCTGAATAGCCGGGAATGTCCAGTGAATTCTGACGGACGTACAAATACTCCCGTTGGTCAGAAGTCGTTATTTTTAAACCCTGAGGACCGAATTCCGCAAAAGAAGCAGGCAGGCCTGGACGTTCGAGTGCAAACTCTTCCGCGGTAACAGAAGCCGCCAGCAGCATCGCTAACGGCAAACATAGCGTCGCGACTTTAGGATTAAACATAGGATTTTCCCCTCAGACATTTTCCAGCAGCTACCCCACTGGGCATGCTGGATTTGATAAAAAACAAGCGATGGCAGTATATCCCTCTTTGTGGCCTGAATGCAGCACGAAAATAGGGGAAAATCTGAAAGGGCCCTGGTTCGGCTCCATTTCCCCCCGATTCCCCCCAGATTCCAAAGCTCTTGCGCAGCACGCATTACTTGCTCCAGCCTTGCGAGCTGCAATCCGGTGCGCCCCCATAACGGGTTCGCTGTCCCTGCTGCGCGACAAGAACCAGGCCGTTACGGCTTACCCTTATATATAAGAGGTTACAGGAAGAAAGAGAGCCGCGCCAGGACGGACGAGGCTGCCTGATCGAAACGTACCTCTTCTCGGCGACGAAGCCCTGGCCCGTAATGAGACGGTCCCGCCGTCAGGCCAATCCAGCCAGGGGGGTGATCCGCAGGTCGGGCGTCTGCTGCAGGTCGACGATACTGGTCTCCGTGGACCCGGAAGTCCATAGCTCCACGATCGGGCGGGTATAGCTGCTGCGGTTGGCCCGAATCACGCGTCCCACCCGCTGATCGTTGGTTTTTACATACGATCCCAGCGGAAACAGGGAAACGGTTTCCAGCAGCGCCCTGGCGCCTGCGGAGTCGAAGGCTCCGTTTCGCACGCCGATCAGGATGGATTTGATCGCATGGTAGGGCGTCATCGCTTCCCGATGCGGCCGGGGAGACACCATCCCTACAAAGGCGTCCGCAATCGCAGCCAGCCTGGCAAAGGGATGAATCTCTTCTCCCACGCGGCCCCGCGGATAGCCGCTGCCGTTTTGCCGTTCGTGCAACTGATACGCCACAAACAGCGAGCCAATCGGCCACCGCCCAAAATTCCTGCCCACCTGCTGCAGGCACAGGATCGGATGCTCGGCCAGATGCGCCCGGTCGGCCGGAGCCAGCCTGCGTTTGGCGTCGGCGATGCCGTCGCGCAGTTTCAGCATCCCCAAATCGTGCAGAATGCATCCGCCCGCCAGTTCCCTCAGGTCCGACTGGTCGTATCCCAGTCGGCAGCCAATGGCGGCCGCAATGCCCGCCACGTGCAAGCAGTGACGCGCGGGGTAATTCCCGCCCAACGGATTGGCGCCCAGGCTCACGAACAGGTCGCGATCGCCGGCCAGATTTTCTAGCGTCTGCTGGGCGACCCCGCCAATGGCATCGATCGCGGCTTTACTGCCCGCGCAGACGGCGTCGTGAAGTTTCCCCACAAACCCCACGTTATTTTCGTGCTGCCGATTCAGTTCCCTGGCGGCGGCGGGATCCGGCGCGCGGACCGGCGTCGCCTGGATCCCTTCTTCAAATGGTGCATCGCGGGGCGGAATCAGCAGCGCGCCCGGCGCTGCGGCCGCTTCGTCCAGCGTACAGGTTTCGACCGTCTGCAGCAGCGACTTGAAGTGGTTCTCCGCCTGCTGGTCCCGCGTCTCCGTCCCGTGTGGCTGGAACGCGGCGCCCAGGGCTGTATCGCGAGAATCGATCACAATCGAGGTGATCCCGCGCTGGGCCAGTTGCTCCAGCGTTGACTCGGTGACCGCCGTCCCGGCAGGCAACAGCATCACCTGGCTGCGACGCGCATCGTATACGGCAGAGCCCAAAACGGTGCCCGCGTGTAACGCATCCAGAGAGGCCGATTTCAGCATTTGCGTTCTTGGGGATCGGAACGAAAGCGGACAACAGCGAACGAACAGCCGGGAAGAAACGGCGTCGACACTGACCCCAGACCCGTACGTCAAATCTAGCTTGTCCTGTCGGAAATCGTGTTAAAATCCTGCTCAAAGCGACCATCGGCGGTAATGGCCCGGCGGCGCCCCGCACTCAAACGGACGAGCCGGCAGGATCGCTATTTTCCAGCTCGTTTTGCCCGCTCGTCTGGGCTAGAATCGCTCCCTGAAGGGACCAAGGGAATTCCTGCGTCGCTTGCCTGATCCGCACAACCGGCTCCCCCGCTTGCCCCCAGCCTGGATTTAAACCATGAACGACCCGCAAGGTCTGCCCCGGCGAGACTTCCTCAAAGGAGCCCTGGCTGCTTCAGCCGCCGGATTGGCGGCGAACGAACTGTCCGCCGAAGAGACGCCCACGCCCGGCCCAAAACAGCCGACCGCCCGTAAACCGGCCGACCCCATCGCCCAGGAGAACGCACGCCAGGGCGCCCCGGACTGGCAACTCACCCGCGTGCGACTGGATGAGTCGTCGATCCGCTGCCCGGCCATCGAAGGCTACTGCTCCCAGCAGTCCGTGGCGCCCGGCGATTCGCTTTCGGTCCAGGTCAGCATGGAACCCGCCGGCAAGTTCCAGTGCGAGATCTTTCGTCTGGGCTACTACGGCGGGCAGGGCGCCCGTCTGTTCCAGACCATTGGACCTCTAAAGGCTTCCCCCCAGCCAACTCCGCCGGTCGGCCCGCGTCGCCTGCGGGAGTGCCAGTGGGAGCCGACCTTCGACCTGAAAATTGGCCAGGACTGGCCCAGCGGCGTGTACGTGGGCCGACTCACCCGGCACAGCTCGCAGCCGCTCGATCCGGCCTGGCAAAGCTATATCATTTTCATCGTGCGGAACGACCAGGGCGCCGACATCCTGCTGCAGTGCAGCGACAACACCTGGCAGGCCTATAATCGCTGGCCCGATACGTATTCACTGTACGATGGCGACGACCAGGAATGGGCCCTGGAAACGGGCGTCGATGTCAGCTTCGATCGTCCTTACGGCAAGTACCGCCAGATCTACGAGAACCCGCAGTCCCTGGGATCGGGCGAATTCCTCTGCTGGGAATACCCGCTCGCCTACTTCCTGGAACAGCACGGCTATAGCGTCTCCTACTGCAGCAACCGCGACATGGTGACGCCGGAACTGGGCCTGAAACATAAAGCGTTTATCAGCGTCGGCCACGATGAATACTGGGACGTGCGCCAGTACCACAGTGTGAAAAAGATGATCGACCAGGGAGTGAACGCCCTGTTCCTGTGCGGTAACTCCGTGGCGTTTGTTTCTCCTTTTCGCGACTCCCGCAGCGGCCAGCCCCAGCGGATCATCACCCGGTCCGGCTGCTTTGGGGAGATGACCGACAAAGAGAAAGACCGCATGCCCGGCCTGGAAGCGACCGGCCCCGACGAGTCCCTGCTGATCGGCGCCCGCTCCGTGATTCCGTTTAACGGCGGCGGCGACTGGATCGTAACGCAGCCCGACCACTGGCTGTTCGCCGGAACGGGCATGCAGCAGGGCGACTTCATCCCGGGACTGGTCGGCTGGGAATTCCACGGCGATCCGGCCCCGATCCCTGGCCTGGAGGTCATCGCCCAGGGAACGGCCGTCACCGGCCGCGGCCAGCCGAGCGACTGGGCGGCCACCATTTATCCAGGGCCGCGGGGGAACTTCGTCTTTAACGCTTCCACCATTTACTGGTCCCAGGGGCTGGCCAGCCCGCCGGGCCACATGCTGCCCTGGTCGCACGGGACGCGTCCCCATGGCCCCGATTCCCGCGTCCAGCAGATCACCCACAACGCCCTGCGTCGCGCGATCCGGTAAAGTCCGCTGGCCCGTCGTTCGAAACGCCTTGTTCCCGCCTGCTCCATTTGCCGGAAGCTTCCCTATGACCGCATCCTGTCACTCGACCACCGGCCGCCTTGCGACCTGCTTCCTGCCGATGGCGCCGCACACGGCGAGTGTGTTCGCGCTGCTCCTGCTGCTGGTGACCAGGGGCGAACCGGCGCCGCTGCAGGCCGCCGAAGGCGACTTTACGCCGGCCCCGCTCACGGCGCCTGTCGGTTATGCGATCGAACGGGCCGCTTCCCCGCCGCTGGTCGCCCATCCGCTGATGGGCGCCCTGGATCCGCAAGGCCGGCTGTACGTGGCGGCGACCGCGGGCGAGAACCTGCGACGACCCGATCTGGAAGAGCAACTGCCTAACTTTGTGCAACGGCTGGAAGATGTCGACGGCGACGGCGTGTTCGACAAGGCCACGATTTTCGCCGACAAAATGACGTTCCCCCAGGGCTGCTTGTGGTATCGCGGATCCTTGTATGTCGCTTCGAGCGGGGCCATCTGGAAGCTGACCGACGACGATGACGACGGCGTCGCCGACCGCCGGGAGAAGCTGGTCGACGGCTTTAACTACGGCGGCAATGCGGCCGACGTCCACGGCTGTTTTCTCGGTCCCGAAGGGCGCATCTACTGGTGCGATGGCCGCTGGGGTCACGAACTGAAAGACGACCAAGGCCAGATCGTCTCCCAGGGAAAGGCGGCGCATATCTTCAGCTGCCGGCCCGACGGCTCGCACGTGCGGTCCCACGCGACCGGCGGCATGGATAACCCGGTGGAGATCGTCTTCACGCCGACCGGCGACATGCTGGGCACCGTCAACCTGATGTATTCCCAGCCCCGCGGCGATTGCCTGGTGCACTGGCAATACGGCGGCGTGTACCCCCGCGAAGATTTCGCCTCGACCCTCGACAGCGAACTGCTCCGCACAGGCGACCTGCTGACCGAAGTGCATAACTTTGGCCACGTGGCGGTTTCCGGCCTGTGCCGGCTGGAATCGAACAGCTGGGGCCCAGGCGCCGTGGGCGATCTGCTGGTGACGGTCTTCAATACGAATCGGATCGTCCGCGTCAAACTGAAACCGGCCGGCTCCACCTACCAGGTGGATCAGCTGGAAGATTTCCTGGTGAGCAGCAGCCGCGACTTCCATCCGACCGACGTCCTCGAAGACGCCGACGGCTCTGTCCTGGTGATCGACACGGGCGGCTGGTTCCGCATCGGTTGTCCGCAGTCGCAGATCGCCAAAAGCGATATCCACGGGGCCATCTATCGTATTCGCAAAACGGGAGCGGTCCGCCCGGCCGATCCCCGCGGCCTGACGATCGACTGGCCGGCGCTCGACGACCAGCGTCTGCTCGCTCTGCTCGGCGACGAACGACCGGCGGTGGTCGTCCGCGCGCGGGAACGGCTGGCCGATCGCCTGGTCGGCAAGGTGGGCGCGGGGCTCGCCAAAACGATGCTCGCCCTCTGGGACCAGCAATCCCCGGCGGTCCAGCAGCGGTATCTGCAGCTGGCGGCCTTGCCGGAGACGCCTTTTTCCGCGGCGATCTTTCTGGCGGGACTTGGCCACAGCAACGCCGGCGTGCGGCAAATGGCCTGCCGTTGCCTGTATGACAAGGGGACGGAGGATCCCCAGGCGATTAACGCTTTACTGATCGAACGGCTGAAAGACGCGTCGCCCGCCGTCCGGCGCGAGGCCGCCGCGGCGCTGGGACAGCGGACCATCGGCGAGAAATCGCCCGTCGAAAGACGCGAGATCGTCGAGACCCTGCTGGCTGCTTTGCCCGCCAATGTGGACGATCCGCTGGTGCGGCATGCGCTGGTCTACGCCTTGATTGACGCCGGCGAACGGGAGGCGACGTCCGCCGGCCTGCTCAGTCCGCATCAGGCTGTCCGTACGGCCGCCGCCATCGCCCTGGAGCAGATGCGTCAAAAGACCTCCCGGCCCGATAAGCCTTTGCTGAAGTTCCCGGCCCCCGCGATCGGCGCGCCGTTGACAGAAGCCGAACAGAACCAGGTGCTGCAGCGGCTGGAAGGATTACCCCAGGGAGAAGCAGACCGCGGGAAAGCCCTGTTCTATCACGAGAAAAGTGCGTGCAGCAAATGCCACCGGGTCGGGTCCCAAGGCGGGCAGGTCGGGCCCGATCTGACGACGATCGGCCGGATCCGCGGCGGCCAGGATCTGCTGGCGTCGATGATGTTCCCCAGCGCCAGCTTTGCCCGGGGCTTTGAGTCGTACACCGTGGAAACGGTCCAAGGACAACGAAAAAGCGGCATCCTCCTGGGCGAAAACGGCCGCGAGATTCGGCTGGGGCTCGACAAGGATCATGCGGTTGCGATCCCGATCGACCAGATCGACCAGATCGTGCCGTCCCCCTTATCGATCATGCCGCCCGACGTCGCCAAACAGCTGTCGGACCAGGAACTGGCCGATCTGCTGGCCTGGCTGTTGCTGCAGAAGTGACGTTGTCGGACGAACATCTGCCGTCGATCTAAAACCGTTGCGAGTAACCAACGCCGGTAAAGAAATCATCCGCTGCCTGGTTCAGACCCATCCCCACGCGCCAGTCGAGCTGCACGTCGTCATTCGCCAGCATGGTGAAGCCGCCGTTGAGAAAATGCTGCGGCCCGCTTGTGTCGGAACCGTGAAAGTAGAAACCGAAGTACTCCAGATAGCAGCCGAACGTCTCATTCAGCGGAATGCCCAGCGCGACCGACTGGGTGAATACGCCGTGCTGATCAACCGCCAGTAGTTCGGGCGCGAGCAAGGTCGCTTCCGATCCGGTCGCGTAACCGGAAGAGCCAGCAATCGACCAGTCGGCCGGCAGGCTCCAGCTGTATAACAGGTTGACGCCCGCATCGACTTTATGGCTAGTGAAGGAACGGCCGCCGGTCGGCGTGGTCATCCCCACAATCACCGCCGTCTCGGGCGCCAGACCTTGTTCTTCGAGCAGGAACAGCTTGAAGCCAATGCCAAAATCCTCAGCCCCATCGTCGGCAACGGTTCCGGTCGCGTCGCTCGTTTCCTGCCAGAGATAGTTCCAGAACAGCCGCAGCTCGATCGCATCGGTCAGCCCAATGCGGAACAGCGTTTCCGGCAGGCCATGGGTGCGGGTGATGGTTCCGTCTTCGTCGTCATAGGCGAATGTATAGCCCATTTCCAGCTGGACCCGGCCATAGCCGACCGTGGAGCTGGCCTCAGTAAAGTCGGGCCGATCCGTGACGAGCGTATCACGCTCCTCCTGTTGCCCGCGAACAACCTGCGCGCCGACTCCGTCCGCCGGCGGCTGCAGCGAAGCAGGATCCAGAAACTCGCTCAGCGGCGTGGGCCGCCAGTCTTCCGCCTGGGCCAACGAGCCGCAGGTCAGGGCCAGAAAACCTCCCCACAAGAGCATTCGCAGCATCGGTCCGAATCCTTTCGTCACTAGTCACCAGGGGGCGCACCTCACCAACGAAAGAACTATCGGACATATTTGCCAATCAAAAACAGTATTTTTGATACATCAAAACTGCTAACCGCTAGTCAGCATCAACAAGGCGAGAAAACCAACGACCACGACTGCCGCAATGATCGCTCCGATCAGCCAGAGCTTGTTCATGGTTTGGGAACGTCGCTCCTGCTCCTCGGCCCGCTGGGCATCTTCCAGCTCTTTCACTTCCAGGCTGTCTTCTTTGCGCAGCAGGAATTTGACGTGGCAATGGGGGCAGATCGCTTTCTGGTCCAACAGTTCCGGCGGCGTTTCCAGCGGGTGCCCATTGGGACACGGAATGTGGAACAGGCGAATCTCCGGCAGCGTGTCCGGCGGCGACGCTGCGGCCGTCGGCCCAGGAGACGGCGACGAACCAGCGGCCGGACGGGTCATTGCTGGCGGAGGAGTGGGATTCGATGACTGCCGATTCGTGGGCGGGCCGATGACAGGCGGCGAGTTAGCCGGCGGCCCCGCACTTCGCGCGGGCGGACCGACTGGCCGGGAAGTCGGCGGCGAGGAACTCCCTGCAGGGCTTCGTGGGGCGGCTGGCGGCGGTGAACTGGCTGGCCGGGCCGACGGCGGGGGCGAAGACGATGCAGTGACCGGCGCTCGATTCTCCGGCGGTGAGCCGGTCGGACGCGCCCCCATCGGCGGCGACGGCGAACGGGCAGGAACGATGGACGCAGCAGGACCCGCCGGCGAACGCGGCGGCGTGATCGCACCGGTACGATTCGCAGCAGGCGTCATCGTTGGCGCGTTCGTTGGCGGATTCGATACCGATGGCGAGGGCGTGGCAGCCGGCCGGGGCGCTGGAGGCGTCATTCCCACTCCTCCGCCAGGCGGCGGCGGTGAGGAAATCGGCTGATCACTGCGCCGACCGCTGGCGCTCGGCGCAGAAGCGGTCGTCGGGGTTGGCGTCGTCGGGTTTGGCGTCCGGGAAGCGGCGGCGGGACTCATCGCAGGACGGGAACTGCCGGGCGGCGGCGGGCTGCCGATCGCCGGGGGCGGCGGTCCGGGTATCACTGCGTCGCGGCTGCGATTTCCGCCAGGCGGCGCCGCGGGTCGACCGACGTTCAAGGCGCCGGCGGCGGGGCGGTTCGCCGGGGCTCCGGCGGCGGGTGCTTGCGGGGCGGAGGGCGTTTGCGGTTTCGCCGGGGAAGACGCACCGGGCGGAGGAGGGCTGCCCAGCGGCGATTCCGACGCTGGCGGCTGGGGGATCAGCAGGGCCGTCTGGCAATGAGGGCAGGCCGTTTGATGTCCTGCCTGCCAAGGTTCCGCCGATAGTAAATGCCCCTGGGGACAGCGAAATTGAAAAGCCATGGGCGCCGCCTGCGGGTCCTCACCTGTCTACATCAACGGTTACGATACCGCGCCTATCGCACTGCCGTAACAATAATCGAATAATAATCGCCACTCGAGTTCCGCGATACGGAGGCAGACGCTTTCCAGCTGCTTCTCGGTCGCGGCCGCCTCGCACAGATCGACAAAACGTTCGGGCCGCCACACGCCGCCGGCGGTCAGCGCCGTCAGACGCGGGTCGGATCCGTGGTCCTCGGCCATCGCTTGCGCCCCGATCGCCAGCGCAAGGTAGGCCGGGTGATCGCCCGTCTGGCGAAACCAGTATTTGGCGTTGGAATAGTCCGGTTCCCGGCGATGCATGATCGCGTGCCAGTAGCTGCCCGACGGGCTGGCGACGTCCTGGCTCAAGGCGTGCGAATGCTCGAGGAAATTGTGCAGCAGCCACAGGCCGGACAAGCAACACGCGGCCATCGTGTGGTCAATAATTGGGTGCGGGGCGAACGCCTCTTCCAGCTCGAGCTCTTCCAGCGATTCCTTCACCGCATGGTTCTCGGGGCCCGTCGTCAGGGCGCACGGCGGCGCCTGCTGCAGAAATTCGGCAAACGTCGCGCCGTAGGATTCATTATTAAATGTCACAACCGTTTCCTTCCTTCGAGGCAGTCCCAGAAGTTGACGACCGGTTCCTGGATGCGAATCATTTTAGCTTAGACATTCAAGCAGACGCTGGCCAGCAGGGCGCCGGCAAGGCCCAAGGTCCCATTCCGGGCGACGACAGGACGGACCAGCAACTGTGACCGCCTTGAAAAACATGAGTTTTTTTCGCCGACAAGAACGCACGTCCCAGGTGGGAAAACACGGCGCCTGGGCGGGATCGCCGGGGAACGGCTTGCCTGGAGCGCCCACTTCAACTTGCCAGGGTGTTGTTACTAAAATAAACTCTCGCGGTGGTTCCTCCGCACTGAGAGCAGGTTATGTCACGTTGGCCGTTAATTACTGATTTCAGCCGTATGCTGCAGAATCCGAAAATCGCGTTTCGCGATGCGGATCTGAAAGAGTGTTCGGTCGAAAAAAATAATCTCGGCCAGCCCAAACCCCGGTCCGGAAATTTCGCCACCGTTTATAAGGGTTTCAAAGGCGTCGGGCAGGAGTTCGCCATCCGCGTGTTCAACCGCGCTGCGAATGAACGGCGGGAACGCTACCAGGCCCTGAACGACTATCTCAAAGACCGCCGCCTGGGCTGCCTGGTCGATTTTACCTACGACGAAAAAGGAATCAGGGCGCCCGACGGTAAAATGTATCCCCTGGTCACCATGGACTGGGTGCCCGGCGTCACGCTGTTTGAATGGTCGCGGGAGCGGGCCCACGAAGGGTACCAGGAAGCATTCGCCATCGCCGCCGAGGTCTGGCTGAGCCTGGTGCGGGAACTGGCCAGCCATGGGATCGTCCACGGCGATCTGCAGCACGGCAACGTACTGATCTCCAGCGAAGGGCAGTTCAAGCTGGTCGATTACGACTGCATGGCCGTCCCGGAACTGATGGGGCGCAGGAACCTGGAAATGGGCATGGCCCCGTACCAGCACCCGGCCCGCAACGCCGAGACGCAGCTGTTCGCCGGGCTGGATAACTTCTCCGCGCTGCTGATCTATGTAGCGCTGCGGGCGCTCGCTGCCCAGCCGTCGCTGTGGCGGACCTATGTCGACCAGCCGGAATACGACAAAATGTTGTTCCGCACGGAAGACTTCGACAACCCGCAGGCGTCGCCTTTGTATCGCGACCTGCTCAACTCGCCCGAGAAGCAGGTTCGCGATCTGGGGCATTACCTGTTCCAGCTGGCCAGTTACGACATCAGCCAGGTGCCGCCCGTCGACGAAGTGCTGCTCTGGTGCAACTCGATCGAGGATCTGCTGCACGCCAAGGAATGGGACAAAGCCGTCCAACTGCACCAGCGGATGGGCCCCGGCGAACAGATCCCCCAGCATCTGCAGCCGCTGGTCGCCGAAGCATACCGCCGGGTCGCCTGTCGCGAGGCCCTGGAGAAAGCGCTGGCGTCAGGCGTCGATGCCGAGATCCAGCGCTGCTACGTGCCGGCCCTGCTGAACGATTACCCGGCCGCCACGCCGCTGGTGGAGCGGGCCCGTATGGCGGCCCAATTGCGGCAGGTGTTGACCACGCTGGAAGCGGCCCGTCGGATGCAGAACTGGCAGGTGTTCGTACAGACGTACCGCGCCCATCAGGAAAACCTGAGCGACCTGCCCGCCGCCCAGCCGTTCAAAAATGAAATGACCCGGCTCATGCGGGCGCATCAGGTCCGCAAGCTGCTGGGGGACAAAACGTCCAGCGATCGGGCTGTGATTGAAGCCTGGAAAATGTTGGAATCCCTCGGCGGTCACCCGGTCGCCGAGCCGCTGCGGCCGCATGTCGACAAACGGATCGCCCGGCAACGCGTGCAGGAGCTGATCCGCGAAGCGCCGGAAACGCCCACGCTGGCGTACGACAAGGAACTGGCGTCGAAGCTCAAGTCAGGCGCCGTCGGCGATTCGCCCCAGCAAAAGGCGGTCCGGCAGAAGTGCCAGGAGGCCGTCACGCGGCTTAAATCGCTCGAAGAAATCAACCGCCGGGCCAAAGAGTGTACGCTGGAAAGCGAAGGATTCCTGGTCGAAACGGCCCGCAAACTGCCGCGCAATTACCACGCCAGCATTACCCATCGTGTGAAGCAGGCAGAACAGCGCCTCAAGGTTTATCAGTTACTGGAAGAGGCGTTCCGCGACCCGTCGTCGGATCTGGAAATCATGGAGCAGTACCGCGCCCTGGAGCGGCTCCACGCCGCCGGCATGGTGACGGAAGAGTGGAGCTGGCGGGTGCACCTGGCGGCCGCCCGCGTGCCGCTGATCAGGGCGCTCCAGCAGATTGCCCGCAACCTGCCCCTCGACCAGCTGGACCATCGTCTGCTGAGCGTCTGGCGAGAGGATATCCTCGACAGCTGCACCGATGCGGCCCCGTGGAAAGCAGCGTACAAAACGGCCGTCGAGCGACAGCGACTGCTGCCGCAACTGGCCGAGGCGATCGAAAACGGCGACGAATCCTCGCTCCGCACACTCACGGCGGCCCCTTGCCTGGAGCATTACCCGCTGCCGCCCGAGCTGGCCGAAGGAATCGCCGAAGCCCGCCGCCGGGCCCAGCGCGAGCGGGAACAACGCCGCCATGGTTTGCTGCAGGCAATGATCGACAACGAAAGGGCGCAGTTCGTCGCGCTGTTTGAAGTCAACACGGTCCGCGAAATCGCCGAGTCGCACAGCTATCATCAGCCGGTCATCAGCCGCTGGACGGAAGCGGAGATGGTCCGCCCCGAAAGGAACGGCCTGGGCGTGATCGAAAACGGCGTGGAGCTGCTGGACCCGCTACACGTGCGGCTCCGCTGGCAATGGCCGCGAGAGGCGATCTCCAAACGCTGCATCCTGGCGATCACGCAGGAAAAAGTCGGCCCGCACGCGATCGCCGACGACCTCCGCCAGCCGCTCTACAAAACCACGCTGGATTATTCGCAGTGGCTCAGCGACGAATCGCGGCACGAAGTCGAAGTGCATGCCGACTGGAACGAAGCGCAGATTTTTGTCTGGACCGTCATCGACCTGGGCTACGAACTGTTCCATAGCCCGCCGGTCGAGCTGGGCCGCCTGTCGCTCATCCGAAAGAAACGCTGGGGCATTTTCTAAGACGCCCCCGCGCTGGCGACCTGCGCCAAAACACTAACGCCAATCGCCGGTCAGTCGTCTTTCAATCAGCGTCCCGGGCGTTCTGTCTGCGAAATGGGCTCGCTGGAAACGTCGACCTTTTGTCCTCGCAGATGCAGATCGAAAAAGTCGCGCATCCGCTGGGCGGGCTCTTCGCTGCGGAATCGGCCGTGGCCGGCGCCTTCGATCGGAACCAGCAAACTGGCGACGCCCGCTTTTTGCAGCAGCTTGTGCAGCAGTTCCGACTGCGAGTAGGGCACCACGTTATCTGCGGTGCCGTGCAGCAGGAGAAAGGGCGGATCGCCGGCGGAAACGTAATGGCTGGGCGAGGCCTGACGGGCTGTCTCCTGGTGTTCGGTCAGCTGTCCGCCAACCAGCTTGGACTCAGGCGAACCGGCCTGGTCGTGAAAGCCGCCCATCGACAACAGGTCGGAAGGTCCGTACTGGTCGACGACACAGGCGACGCGGCCGTTCTGATCCAGGTGCTGGCCCAGCTTCCCTTCCAGCTCCGGAACGTCGCCGCTGGTTCCCAGCATGGCGACCAGATGGCCGCCCGCCGATGTGCCCGTCACGCCGATTTTTTCCGGGTCCAGCTGGTACTTCTGGGCGTTCGCTTTGATCCAGCGGATGGCCGCTTTGCAGTCATGAATCTGGGCCGGCCAGCTCGCTTCGCCGGTGAGCCGATAGCCGATCGACACGCCGATGTAGTGGCCGCTTTCGACCAGCGGGGCAATCATCCGACCGCCGCCCCCTTTATCGCCGTTCTGCCAGCCGCCGCCGTGGATGAACACGACCACCGGCAAAGGGCCGTCGCTGGCCCGCTCTTTAGGCAGATACAGATCGAGCGTCTGCCGCGGGTTATCGGTCGCCGCATACGGCAGATCGCGGAGCGTCTCGATCTTGTCCGAGACGACGGCAGCGGGAGGTCGCCCCTGGCCTGGACGCATCGGGCCTGGTCGCCCCTGGCCCGCACGACGCCTGGCTGTAAAGGCCCGGTCTTCCTCCGCGGTCACTTCGCCGTCGCCGTTGGTATCGATCCGCTGCAGCAGCGGCCGCAGTTGCGGGGGAATTTCATCACGCGTCAATTTACCATCCTGGTTGCGGTCAAGGCGACGGAACGGGCTGTTCCCCTGCGGCGGTTGCCCCAGCACGCTGCCTGTCGTCAGAGCCAGCAGTAACAGAGGAAGAACGATACGGCATAACATGGGCGGCCTTGGGGTGTGCGGCAAATGGGCAGGCGTCTTTCCGTACTAAACCGCCAGGACGCGGAAGAGTTTCGGTTATCTCCCCAAAGGTTGACGAGAAAAGATCGCCGTCAGCCGGCCGCTTCCTGCCGGGCCAGGGCGATCAGCATCGTCGGCGGCAAGCTTTCTACGCCGCACTGGCGAAACATATTGACCACCTGCGCCGTGGTGTACTGGGCATGGGTGCAAACATGCAGCAGCACGTCGGACCGGGAGGTCGCTATCGGCTGGCCAGAGTTGACCCTGCTGCTTGCTCGATAAACGGGCTGCTCCAGCTGTTTGTCGGTCAGGCTGTCCAGGTATTCTTCCCAGCGGACCTGCAGCGCGGCCCAGTCCCGCTGGAGTTCCGCCATGCCGGTCACGCCGCCGGTCCCTTGCTGGTTGCCGGGAAGCTTTCCGGGCAGGTCGCCCGGCAGCAGTCCACTTTGGTTCCCCTGCAGCGTCTCCAGCCAGACGTACTCCGCCGCGTAAAGGTGAAGCAGGGACGCCCAGATCGACCCCTGGCCGATGGCGAACGTCCTTCGCAAGGGCTCTTCGTCCAGGTCGGCGGCGGCAGCCAGCAGATGCTGGTTGACCCAGTTCCGATGTTGATGCAGGCGACGGATCAGCAGCACAGCAGTCGTCATGGGCGTCTTCTCCCTTGGGCAAGCGGCAACAGCGCAGGGCGAACCCTCGTTTTACCCCGCATCGCCGCGGCGGTCGACAGGGACGGATGCACCCTCCTTTGCCAGCGGATGCATTGGCAATGGGCCCGGTGTTATGGTTTCTTACGGTTGCCTCACGCTGCTGACAATTCTATAACACTCCCCAAACGGGTGATAAACTCGAAAACTCTCCCTGGTCATCCGAGGTTAAACCGCGCAAACGGAAAACCCTTCGCCGGGCGGCGCCTGGGTGTCGCCCGTGACAGCTCCCAAACGACGGCCCGCCCGACTGGAAGGACGCTGGGCCTGGTCAGATGAGATAAGCATGTCGCAATTATTAGACGTCCCGTGCGTACTCATTTCATCGTCATCGGACCTGCAGTCCGAACGCTGGCGGATCAAGAGTTACCTCAACTCTGGGTTCCTAATGCGCGGGGCCAACTACAGGTCCTTGCTCTGGGAGGAAGAGACTGAGGGCGGCCAGTTGCTCAGTGCAAAGTCCCCGGTCCAGCTGCAGATCGACGAATTAACTTCCGGCCGCGTGCACGCCACCGTGGTGATGTTCGCCGAGCGGATCGGCTTTCCCCTGCGGGGAGAACCACCCACGCACGCCGCCGCCATCCTGGAGGAATGGCGTTCGGCAGGCCTGCACCACCCCTGGCCGGAAGACCCGGCGGAAGCGGCGGAACTGTTAGACGCAGGCAAGTTCCCCTTAACGGGCACCGTCTACGAGTTACTCGTCGCTCGATCCAAGGAACATCCGGGCGAACTGTTTATCGGCTACGTCGCCGACCGGGATGTCGCACCCCGGACGACCCTTGACGAAATCCAATTCAACCAGGCACGGGTCTTCCAGGCGTCCGCGGTCAAAGGCCATGCGCCGCATGGAAAGTTCGTCCATGAAGAGTATCGACCCCAGGTCCAGGGTTTACTTAACCTGCTCAAAGCGCTCGGGAGCCAGCAGCACGCCGGCTGGATACAACGTTTTGAGACGGCCGAAGCCATGTACAAGACCCTGGGTCAGGCGACGCTGGAGACGCTGTTACCGCGTTTGCCCAACCGCACGGGCCAGCTCCCCTTCAAGGGAAATATGGAACATTTCGCCCACGACGATCCGCTGCCTTTGCCCGATCGCGTTGGCTTGCGCCAGAAGTTAAAGATCGATCTCGTAGACTACTCACGCAGGGGCGAGATGCTTGTCCTTGAGGGGCCGAGCGGCTGCGGCAAATCATCTTTGATGCAAAAGGGCGTCCTCGGGGAGTTACCCTACGAGTTCAAAGACGCCAAAGTTATCGTTTTCCGCCCCACCGACTTCTTTAGTCGGACAGAAGGAACGCCGCTGGAGAAGATGCTGGGGTTGCTCTGCGAGGAGCTGGAAAGTTCGCCCCACGGCATTCATCCCCCGCTGGAACTGCGGCGTCCCGACGCCCGGCGCGCTCTCGATCGCCCAGCCCAGGCCGCCGACTCGCTAGGGCGATTGCTCGAAACCCAGAAGCGTAATCTCTTCCTCGGCCTTGATCAGTTCGAAGAGCTGATGGATGTCATCGCGTTAGAAGAAAACCAACGCGACAACGCACGCAGCACCTGGCAGGTGCTCCGCTTCCTTGGCGCCGCTCTCCAGCACGATCGTGTCTACTGCATCGGCACCCTTGAGCAAATGCGGAGGACTTTGATCGCCGAGCTGAAGATCCGCGAGCGCATCGGTCTGGTCATCCGAGAAGAAGACGCAGACTTCCCCCTGGGCGAGGTCCGTGGCTTCTTGCGCAGCACAACCCTGGATGCCGGCCTGAGTCTCTCGGAGGATCTTGTCGACGACATTTTCAAGATGGTCGAGGCATTTGAAAGCGACAAAGCGAAGCAAGCCCAGGGCGGCGAGACGGCATCCTTCTTGCCGCTTCTGGGGATCTGGCTTTACCGGTTTTTTGTAGCTTTCCAGGACCGGATGCTGGACGCAGAAGCGGGAGCTTCTGAGCGGTTTGGGATGGCATCCAAGGCGATCACGACGCAGGATCTTCGGGAACGCGATATCGCGATGACGCTTGGCCCGCTGATCGGCGAGATCGTTGAAGCGGCCTGGCTCGAGGCGGGCCAGTTGCCGCAGGAACAGTGCGAAGTCACCGATCGCGAGGCAATGTTCAAGGCGATCAACCAGGGTTTACAAACCCCCCAACTCCGTCCGCTGATTACACCATTCCTTGGTCCAGGGAACTCTTTTCGTTTAACGCCCTTCCTCAAGTTGATGCACAAGATGGGGAAGGCGATCCCCGGTGTGAGCTGGGCGCCGCCGAAAGATCAAAGGGATTTAGATAATTTTCTCAACGCCCTTGTCGCCCTGGATCGTCACGGCAACATGCGACTTCGCGAAATCCCGCGAGAGTCTCCCCTCTCTACCATGCGAGCACTGATTGACACTTTCGAGCGGCGGCGCCTGCTGGTCCCGACGGGACGCAGCAACGTCCGACTGGTCCACCAGGCAACGGTCGACAACTGGCGGCCAGCCAGGGTCTGGCTCGAGCGACAGAAGGAGTCGCTGGAGGCTGAGCGACGCATCCGCCACCTGTCCGCGGAAATCGCGGAGTTCGATACGCCGCTGGCGGAACTGCTCGCCCAGCATGAAAAAGCGTTTGCATACGCCGTGCGAGTGTTGTTTGCAAAGAAGGCGGTATGGTCCCTGCACCATGACTCCTCCCTGCAGGAGCAGGATGAAATCCTGCGAAGTTTCTGCATCAGGATCCTGTCCCAGGCCGAGCACGGAGACCATTTCGTCGATTGCGCCGGCATCCAGGTCTCCTTCGTGAAAATCGCCGCCATTTACGGTATCAACGAGTGCATCGAGAAGTGGCTAAGCAAAGACAAAACCCTCGTCAATCATGAGGAGCCAGAAACTCACGACACTCCCTTGATGTGTGCGGCGTGGGGGGCTGTGGAGACCGTCCGCCTGCTCAAAAGGCACGGGGCAAAATCAAAGCCGAACAAGGAAGGCTGGCGCCCTGTCGCTGCGGCGATCCAGACCGGCCGCATCGACATCCTGCAGGAACTCTATGGCGAGTACCTCAGCCCGACCGACGTGATCGGCCCCATGGGTGTCACCATGCTGCACGAAGCAGCGCGGGCGACCAGTTCGGCCGCTCTGATCTACTTGCTGCAGTTTTCAAGCAGCGTCGACCCACGCCTGGAAACGTCCAAGAGCACCCCGCTGCACTTCGCCGCCATGTCGGGCCGAACCGCCCAGATTAATCTCCTGATGGAGGACTGCGAACGCACTGCTGCCGATTCCGCAGGCCAGACCGCGCTGGACCACGCGATCCTCTACGGCCAGGCGGACGCCGTGAGCGCTATCCTGGACCACGGAGCCCTGACCGACGACGAGCGGGACACACTGCTGGCCGGTTTGCCCTGCGGCGATCGTCCGCCGATGCCGGCCGTCGTCCGAGCCGCCCTGCACGCCCAGCCGGCGGTTCTTCTCCGACTGCTCCCGTATTGCGACGAGGAAAAGCTGTTGCGGAACGCCGACGACGAACATGCCTTGACCGTCCTGATGAAGCATAACCACGCGTACGAGGGCGGCGCGCCACTGGCCGACCGTGTGGCCTATTGCGTGCGCCACTTGCTCGACGAGGGTCAACCGCAAAGCCGCGATGTAGCCGCTGCGCTCAAATCCGTGGAAGGCTTCCCGAACGCCGCGAGGATGCTGCAGGCGTGGCTTGTCAGCTGCGGCGAGTTCGACGGCGTGTCCGACTCGGCCCTCCTCGGCTGGCTCACGGGTTCGCAACTTCTCGCCGCGTTTTCGGTGCTGCGTAACGTCCCCGGCGTGCTCGACAAAACCAATAAAAAGGGCGACCGCGGTGCGACCCTGCTGATCTGCAAGGGCAAGCCCGAAGTCATCGCCGCCGCGCTCGCCGAAGAGATCTTGCCGACGCTTGAGCCCGAGTTGTTCCGCCTGGAGGCGGCGTTTCGACTGGTAAGAGAAGGCGTCCCTCTCCCTGCCACGCGAGAACCGCTCCACCCGATCATCAGCCGAATCGCAGCCGATGAAGCGCCCGAGCTGAAAGCGTTGCTCAAGGAGATGCTTCCCGACAGCAAGAGCTTCCGGCCGCTGCCCCACCGGTTGGCTCTGCGGGACGAGGAGGCAGCCTTTGCGGCGGTCGTCGGACCGCTGCATGACGGCGTGCCGCTGGACCAGTACGATCGCCCCCCTTCGGCCCTGGCGCCGCCGGACCGCCGCCCGCGTTACCGCGAACTGGAATCGACAAAACTCAGGAGCACTCCATGAACCCGTTACGCTTCCCACTCATGACGAAAACGGCGTATGAGATCGACAGAGAAGGGGTAGGCGAGTTCGCCCGGCGTGTCGGCTGGATCGACGACCGTGTCCCCATTTCTGAGGAAACCAGCTCCGTTGTAGTCCTGCCGTTGTCATGGTGGGAAGGCGTGGACCTGGTGATGGCCAGCGACGCCGCCTGGGACGAGAAGCACGGGCCTTGCATGGGCGCGTGGATGCGCGACGACCGCCTGCACCGGCTCGACGGCACTTCGCCGCCGATCCACACGATGAATGCCAACAACAAGCCCGACCTCGGTGAGCACAACGTCCTGGAGTACCTGGGGTTCTTCTGCTACTTCGTGCATGGGGAACATGGTCCGTTCTTCATCGTGGAATCGGAGGACGACGACGGACTGCCTGCCGACCTGCCCGAGGCGATGCGGGCCAAATTGCCGCGGAAGGCCTTGCTGCTCCGGCCCGCCACCAATGGCGAGGCAACCCGCCAACACCAGCGCGGCTTTCATTGCGAGGCGATGGTCTGGTATTCAGACGCCCTGTTCCTTGCCAACTTCTTTGTGCGCGAGGACGGTATGGTCGAAATGCTCGAGGACGAACACCTGGCCAGCGAAACGGGCGTCAAAGCAGCGTGCAAGCTGAAGTTCGACTAGACGCTGGCGATGCTGGCAAAAACTGGTCTACCGCTATCGAGCGGGTTTCTCTATCGTTCGCGCGCTCGTTCGCAGGGCCGTGCATTGCGTCCTGTTCGAAACCGCCGGGAGAGATAGAACATGCGTCAGTATTCGCTGCTCGTTCTGGGATTGATATCTGCAGCGTCCTGCCTGGGTTGCGGCCAGGCGGGCGAGCGGTCCGATATGGCTTACGGGCCCGACGATGGCGCGACGACACGTCCGCAGATCGTTGAACCCGCTGGGGATCCAGGAGGGGAATCGCCTGCAACGCTGCAGCCGCCGGCCGAATCGGTCGTGGCGCCGCCGGTGCTGTTCCAACTGGATGTGCCGCCGGTGATTGGTCCGCCGCTGGCCCAGCCCACTTTTGATCCTCCGGCCGCCGAACCACCTGCCGCCGAACCGCCGGCCCAGGCCATGCAGTCCATGGCGATGCAGCCGCGGGTGTTCAGCAGCGAAAGCCCGGTGAAGCCCCGCGCCGCGGTCTCCGCCATCCCGTTTGTTGTCGGCCCCAAAAGTGTGGCGCCCCCGGCTCCTGCAACCGGCGCCGCCACGGTCGCTCCGTCGGCGGAGATGCAGCCTTTTCTGGGCCTGCCGGCTCCGCCCGAGTCGCCCGTCCCCGCGGAAACGGACAACGGCGTGTTCACCCGGGACGAAAACTTCACCTCGGTCAAAGTTTTTTATGGGACCGACCGTTCCCGATACGACAGCGACCCGCCCCGGTCGGCGGCTTCTTTCCGTTTGCTGATCGCGGCGTTCGCGCTGGCGACCGTGACCATTCTGATCGCCTCCATCGCCATGTTCGTCCGGGCGTATCGCGGGCTGCTGTACACCGGCGCCGGACTGGGGCTGGCGGTCACCCTGCTGCTGGCCATCCTGGTGCTGCAGTCGCCCAGCGGAAACCATCCCGCGGTGCGGCCGACCATGGAATACACCGGCGGACGCGGGGTCATGCAGTACGGCGAATGCGTGGTGACGATTCCACTGGACCATCGCCTGGGCCAGTTGGAAGCGCCGTCGGTGCTGAAGATGGAATTTGCCGAGAAAGAAGAAGACCACGTGACGCTGGCGAAGGTGTCGCCGGTCGATTACGAAGAGTTCCGGACGCGTCTGGCCGACACGGTCTCCCGTTCCAAACGGCGCGAAGTGCTGGTGTTTGTGCATGGATACAACGCCTCCTTCGCCGACGCCGCCCGGCGGACGGGACAGATTGCCTACGACCTGCAGTTCGATGGCGCCCCCATCTTTTTCAGCTGGCCCTCGCAGGATACCTATGTGGGCTACACCGTCGACGAGAACAACGTCGCCTGGGCGACTCCGCATTTGAAAAAGTTCCTGCTGGATGTGGCCCGGGACTCGGGCGCGAAGATGGTGCACCTGGTCGCCCACAGCATGGGGAACCGGGCGCTCACGCATGCGTTGCGGGAACTGGCCCTGGAGCGTCCTGGCGCCGAGCCGCTGTTCGATCAGGTCGTGCTGGCGGCGCCGGATGTCGACGCCGAAATCTTCACCCGCGATCTGGCGCCTGAAATTGTGAAAGCGGGGAAACAGGTAACGCTTTACGCCTCTTCCAACGATCGGGCTTTGATGGCGTCGAAGGTCGTCCATGGCTTTCCCAGGGCCGGCGACTCGGGCGAACTGCTGGTGCTAGCGCCCGGCATTCAGACGATCGACGTGTCAAGTGTTGACACCAGCCTGCTCGGCCATTCCTACTATGGCAGCAGCAATTCCATTCTGGCCGATTTGTACTTCCTGCTCCTGAAAGCGTTTCCCGCCGCCCAGCGGTCCTGGCTGGAACCGATGGACCGGGAAGGGCAAGCCTACTGGGTCTTCGACAAAGGCCGGGCCGCCCTTGCCATTCCCCAGATTCCGCGAATGCGATAGCGCCGCGAGGCCAATTGCCCTGAGAGTTGGGGTACGCCGACCTTCGCTCGGAACGTGGAAAGAATTACGCAGTCAGGCAGAAGACGCGTCCTCTGTTTCCCGCCGAAAGGGCGCCTGCGCCACGCGGTTTCCGCTCGCCAGCCCCCAACCCGGGAAGGGCGCGACGTGTGGTATCAAACGGCGATTTCTTCGCTTTCCGGGCGACGCTCCTGTGGGTATCAAACGGCGTTTTCTTCGCTTTGCGGGGAACTTCTCTCACCGGCGTCGTCCGGCGCTTCTTCCCGCCACGTCCGATCCTCCTGACGTATCCACTAAAAACAAAAGCAGTTACCGCGATTTGCGCGACGCCGCGGAGCAGCTACTCTCGCAAAGACGTCGGCGGAAAGCGTTGGGGAACCGCAGGACCGGGTCGCTGCACACGGGAAAGGACTCGCGTCGGTTCTGCCTGCCGGTTGTCGTGGGGTTAGAGATCCCCCGCATTCAGAAACGAGCGGGACTCCCGTCAAGAAATGCAGGAAGCTGGCCTGATCGAATCAAGCACCTTCTCCTGGATTGCCTCGACGCCCCGCAGCGATTACCTCGCGTCAAGACGATAATTCAGGGCGCGCCGTAGAGGACTTTGCCAAAAGTCCCTTCCCCTGGTGTTACCAAACGCACCTGCAGCCGGATTTCAAACCCTGCAATTAACCTGTCGCAAGCCTTAGTACCGCACGACCTTGCGCATGATCCAGAAGCCGGCGAGCAGCAGGATGAGATTGCCCAGCCAGACCGAATAGGGCGGCAGACCGCCGCATTTGGCGCGGTCGACGCCGTACGCCAGCAGCGGGTAATACACTAGCAGGATGGGCAAAAAGCACATGCCAAAACTGGTGAACAGGTCGGCGTTGCGCAGCCGGATCGCCAAAGGCGCCCCGGCCCAGACAAAGAAGAAGCAGCTGAATCCCGTCGCCCAGCGGCGCCAGGGCTCGGTCTTCAGGCGATACAAACGATGGCGGGCCGCCTCCAGTCCGCGAGCCTGGTTTTGCGGCCGGGCATTGAGGAACTCGGCATGGTCGCCCAGGAGCAGATCCATGGCAGTCTGGGCGGCCAGCGATTCTTCCAGTTTGGCGATTTCGGTCTGCTGTTTGGCCGATTCGCCGGCAATACTGCGCAGCGGTATCTGCGAGGGACCACCTACGTCGTCCTGGTTCGAGGCGTCCGACAGCGGTACTTCGTGTTCGATCGTATCATGGAACACCAGCGACGCCTGGTCGCCCACTTCCATCGCGCCGTCCCGCATGGCGAAGACCAGCACGCCCCGCTGGGGGATCGTGCGGATTTCGGCCTCGCGGGCGGTGAAGGTAATGGTCGGATCGTCGCCCGACCCTTGCACCACGACCGTCGGCCGCACCAGAATCTTGTCTTCCACCCCCTGCACGACGATATCAAACTTGGGCGTGCTGTAGGAACGGCGACTGCGGAGCATGCCGTAAGCGATCTGTTCCACCGACTGCAGCACCACCCGATGTACGCCTTCCCGGCCCCAGGTGACGGCCAGGTCGTTCAGCCACACGGTGAGCAGGCTCAAAATAAACGCCAGCACAAAAGCCGGTTTCAAAGTGGCCCAGGGAGACACGCCGCCCGACTTGAGCGCCACGATCTCGTTGCCGGCGGAAATCCGGCCATACACACTGCAGGCGGAAAACAGCACGGCGCCCGGCGCCGCAAACCGCAGGGCATTCGGCAACAGGAACGGGATCAGTTTCAGAACCGGCCCGATCCCCAGCCCCTGGTTGAGCGCTTCCTGGACAACCCCCACCAGGATCATCAGCAGGGTGAGTCCGCCCAGCGTAACGGCGAACATTTTGACCAATTCGCTGGTAATCTGGCGGGTGATCAGAGGCATGGGCTTGTGGTGGCGTCTTCGCCCCAAGGCTGGCTAAGCAGAGAATTCCTGGCGCCGTAGTCCGCCAGAGTGCGGTCGTGCAGCGGCGGCAGGGTAGCAGTTTCCGGCGATTCAGGGAACGACACTTTTCCAACTGTCCAACTGTCCAGCATCGCCGAAAGTACGACGATCCTCTAACATTCGGCGATTGGGAAAAACAGTCGCTCGAGTCTCCCGCCAAGGCCCTCAACAGCGACCGCGGTAACAGCAGCCAGGCAATGATCAGCGAAAACCGAAAAAAATACCGACTGGCGCAACTGATCTCGGCCGTCACGGGTTACCTGGGCGCCCTGCTGGCGATGTTCGGGGGCGTGACCGGCTGGAACGTCACGGCGGCGATTGGCGCGGCCATTTTTGCCCTGGGTTTCTGCAGTGTGCTGGGAGTGGGCGTGCTTGTTTGGTTTCGGGACGTAAAATAAAGAGTACGCATCGCTCCTGGAGGACCCCCACGTTTTGACGCTGCCTTTATCCCTGGAACACGCTCAGCAGGTTGCCGACGCCTTTGACCGGGCGGATACGGCTAACCAGGAAACGTCTGGCCGACGCGGCTGTGTCGTTCATTTGCCCGCATGCGCCGACGGCGATCTGCTGGTGGCGGGCGATCTGCACGGCGATCGTGAGAGTTTCGATCGGCTGCTGGTCCTGGCAGACCTGGAGAAGCACCCGCTGCGGCACCTGGTGCTGCAGGAAGTCTGTCATGGCGGACCACGGTACGCGTCGGGCGGCTGCCGCTCCCATGAAATGCTGGAGCAGGTCGCCAGGCTCAAGCTGCAGTTCCCCGATCGCCTGCACTTTTTGCTCAGCAACCACGAACTGTCGGAAGTGACCGAGCACCCCATTTTGAAACGGGGGAAAATGTTGAACGTGCTCTTCCGCTGCGGAATGCACCAGGCATTTGGCGACCAGTGTGAAACCGTCCGTCAGGCCATGTGCCGCTTTTTGACCAGCTGTCCCGTGGCGATTCGCCTGGAACACCGCGTCTGGCTGAGCCATAGCCTGCCCACCCAGGTCGACAGCGAAGGCTTCAACACCGGCATGTTTGAACGCCAGCTGCTGCCCGACGACATGGTCTCCGGCGGGTCCGCCTTTAAGCTGGTCTGGGGACGCGACTACCGGCCCGAGAACGCCGCCGCGTTCAGCCAGCTGGTCGACGCCGACCTGCTGGTCACCGGGCATGAGGCGTGCGCAGCCGGCAGCCGCACGCCGGGACCGCAGCAGTTGATCCTGGATTCCTGCTGCGCCGAGCCCAGCTACCTGCTCTTACCGCTGGACCAGCCCTGCACGCTCAAACAGGCCGTCGCCCGCGTCGGCCGCCTGTAGTCGGTCGCCTGTAACGGGCCGGTCGGAGAAGAGCCCAACCGGCCGAAAAGCGTTGGACGATACTGGAATCAGCCGGCGTCAGGGCGCCTGCTTCAGTTCCAGCCGCTGGTCGGCCGCCACGTCGCGCTGTTCGATGCGGCCTTTGCCGTGCGGCAGGATGACTTCGACATCGCACCGGGTGGCCTCGCCCAGGCCAAAGTGGGCCGTCGCTTCCTGGCCGGACGCGTAGCCAAACCCGACGGCGATCTCCCGCTCGCCCAGCAGCGCTTTCGGCTGACCCAGCTTGCCGGCCTGGTACAAACGCACCCGGCTGCCGATGGCCTGGCGATTCACCCCTTTGCCGCCGACGACGCTCACATCAAGCCAGTGGCCGCCGGGCGTTTCGTTCTGCAGCAGCAGCGAGTCCGCGTTGATCCACCAGTTAGCCAGGAACAGGTCCAGCTTGCCGTCCCGGTTGAAGTCGCCGCTGGGGCCGGGCGCCGTGTAAATCACCTGGTGATCGGCGATCATCTTGTCGAAAAACTCGCCCGTCCCTTTGACGGCCAGGTCTGCTTCAGTGGGCCAGTCGTTGACCTTGAGGGTCGACTCCACAAACTTCGGGCCGCCCTTCACCGCACCGGCGTTCTTGAAAATCATTGGGTGCGGCGCACCGTCTGCGAACTTCACCAGGCTGGTGTAAATGTCGGGCCAGCCGTCGTTGTCAAAGTCCTGGATCTCCACATGCGGGCTCTTCATCGGCAGCGGCAACAGCCCGCAGCTCTCGGTGATGTCGGCGAAGGCCGGCTTGCCGTTTTTCACTCCCTGGTTCAAGTACAACCGCACGGCCACTCCGCCCATCGTCCAGGGACGGGAGAAGTGCGAACCAACGACCAGATCCAGCAGCCCGTCCCGGTTGACGTCCTGGATACACACGCCGCAGGGCGTATCATCGCCCGACTTGAAATTGTCCCAGGCGAACACCTCGTTCTGGGCGAACTCCTCAAAGCCGCCCTGCTGGTTATTCAAAAACAGACGATTGCCATGGTGGCGTCCTGCGATGAAAATATCGGGCCAGCCGTCGTTGTTCACATCGCCCGCCGCCACGCCGAAGCCCGTCACTTGTTCCGGTAACCCGACCGCCAGGTGGACGTCCTCAAACTTCATTCCGCCCAGGTTCCGGTACAGCCGGGTGTGGCTTTCCCCGCCCTGGAAAAAGCACTCGCCGACCAGCAGGTCCAGCAGTCCGTCGCCGTCGTAATCCAGCGTGGTCGCGCTGCGGGCCGCGTTGCCGGCGGGGCAGGCGCCGCTGGCTTTGCTGACATCGACGAACTGCCCTTTGCCGTCGTTGCGGAACAGATGGTTCGGTTCGGTGAAGTGGTCCGTTTCCGGTTTCCGGGATTTGATCGCATGGTTGGTGGCGTACAGGTCGAGGTCGCCGTCGTTGTCGAAATCGACAAACACCGCGCCGTTGGCCCGGCCCAGCACCCGCACGGCGGTTTGCGGATCCAGGGTGAACTTCCCTTCGTGGTTGCGGAACAACTGGTTCGTTTTGGATTCATACGGCGCGCCGCCGAACGTGCCGACGTACAGCTCCGGCCAGCCGTCGCCGTCGATATCGCCCCAGGCGGCCCCATGGCCGGCAATGCCCGCAGCGCCCGGCAACAGGCCCGCCTCGGCGCCCACATCGCGAAACTTGAAAAACGGCTCCGCCGCCGGCGCCATGTCCAGGCAGACGCTCCCGACAAAACCAGCGCCCAGCAGGGCCAGGGAAAGAGAAAAAGCAGATCGCATGGAAGCTCCAGGGACAAAGAACGCAAGGGGAGGGAGGTGACTTCAATCGGCCGCCTTCCGGCCAGCCAGCCTGCGTCGCCTGGCGGGCCAAAACTGCAGCGGCAGGCTGTTTGTATTCTTATAGCGGAAGAAGTAGGATATATCTAGATTTGAGACGCACAGCAGTCGGCCAAACCTATACCTGTTATACGGCCCCCATTTCACGTGGAGAACAACGAATGACGCATTTTCGTCAATGGCGCCAACTTCTGACACTGGGGCTGCTGGCCCTGCTGCCGGCGGGAACCTTGCTGGCCCAGAAGCCGCAACCGAAAGCCAAAGCCAAACCTGCCGCCAAACCGGCCGTCCGCTACGAAGACCTGGCCTATCCGCCCGTCCTGCCCGGCGGCGCAAAAATGGTGACCGACAAGTCGCCCAAATTTCTCGAGGCGCCCGAGAGCCTGCGTCCCGGCGTGACCGTCGCCAAAGCCGTGCCGACGGTCGACTTTATGTTCTTCCCCGAACAAACCTACCTGGGCGACCCGTGGTCCAACTGGGGCGACGGCAGCTTCGCCAACGGCAAGTACTATTCGGCGATCGGCGACCACATCGCCCTGAACCGGAAAAAGTCCAGCCACGGCACCGGCACCGCCTACGTGTATGAGTACGACCCGGCGACCAAAAAGCTCCGCACGCTGGTCGATGTCAGCAAGCTGCTGGCCATGCCGGAAGGACATTACACGCCCGGTAAAGTGCACACGCGCGTCGATCTGGGCAGCGACGGTTGGCTGTATTACGCCACGCATCGCGGTTCGCCCCGGGCCGCTGTTGACGAGAATCATTACAAAGGCGACTGGATTTTCCGCACCAACCCGGAAACCGGCAAGTCCGAAGTGGTGGCTACGGCCCCCGTCCCCAAGCACAGCATTCCTAACGGCATGCTCGATCGCAAACGGCTGATCTATTACGGCGGAACGGCCGCCGGTCCCGATGCGGAAGAACAGGAAATCCAGTTCCTGGCCTACGATCTGGAGAAGCACAAGGTGCTCTACTCCGGCGGCATTGGTCCGGCCCGCGCCATGATCCTGGCCGAATCGACCGGACGCGTCTACTACGTGCCCGGCGCCGGCGAAGGCGAACTGATGCGCTACGATCCGGCCTCGGGCAAAGGTCCCGAACCGACCGGAAAAACGATGAACACCCGGGCGACCACGACCGAATCGTCCGACGGCATGGTCTATGGCGCCGCACTCGGCCAGGGGACCAACGACTGCCAGATCTGGTCGTTCAACACCAAGACAGAAACCCCCAAGAACCTGGGCGAAGGCGCCGTCGGCGTGAACGCCTACATCGCCGCGGTCGCTCTCGATCCGTCGACCAACCGCTACCTGTACTACGTGCCGGGCGCCCATGGCGGCGGCGAAAGAGACAACTCGGCAGTGGTGCAGTTCGACCTGAAGACGGGCAAGAAAAAGGTCATCGCCTTTTTGCACCCGTTCTATGAAGAGAAGTACGGCTTCATCTGCAAAGGCACCTACAGCACCGACGTCTCCGACGACGGCAGCCAGCTGTTCATCACCTACAACGTCAGCCGCGGCACCCGCGCCTGGGACTGCTGCGGCCTGGTCGTCGTGCACATCCCCGAATCCGAACGCCAGCCGTAATCGCCCGCGAACGATTCGACAACATTTGTAAACACGAACAGCCGGCGCCCCGCAGGGTCCCGGCTGTTTTTATAGACCACAGTGGATGACGCGGCGCCGGAACGGGGAGTCGATGTGCTTTGTCCGATCCCGCCGATGGTGGCAAAGTCTGGATGACGCTATTCACCCCAAAGGATCTGCTCATCCGAGATATCGTGAGCAACTCAAGGGATTGCTGGATCGGTTCGATTAAACAGGTGGCGCAATGACAATGTCCGCCAAGAATGCCGCAAAGCTGATGCAGAATCTGGTGGAGGATTTCAGGAAAGGCTTTGATCGCAATCTTGGTGGAAACCTGAACAACTCTTCTCTGCGTGTTTTCCCGCCACCTGCGTGGCGATCATTTTCGATTGGATTTATGCGAAACCAGCTGGGCCAGGAGGACAGATGAATTGGCTTCAGTGCGACGACGAAATGAAGATGGGGTCGTTTATTGAACAATTGCAAGATGAAATCGCTTTACGAAGGTTTGCATTATTGAACGCGACTTCAGTTTCCGATTTGTTGGTTGATTCTCGAAGCAGAGCGGCAGTAGCAGCTGCAGATGCCTGGTTGAGCGGAGCGATTTCGGAAGAAGAGCTGAAAAAAGCATATTTAGAAGCGGAAATTGCGTCTGACGAGATTGAGCGTGCCCACGACGAATATCTATCGGAACACGAAGAGCGTCTTGAGAACGCTGCTCTCGTTGCATTGTGGGCCGCGTATCCGGTTGGCTACACCGGAGTTACGCGGTTAGAGAGCGCGCAGGATTCAGCGTTACCTACTGCGTTCTACTGTTTCAAAATATACGGATCTCAAGCCCTGGTCGACCAACTGGAAAGGCTTAAGTCGGTGGGGTTGAAGGGGTAGCCACGCTGTCCGCGCGGAAACGAGCAGCCCCAGACAATTCATTCAGGAGAACGGGGGCATCGCTTCATTGCGCAAGGGGGCTGAATTCCCCCCATGCCCCCGACTGTCGCAAGAGTTTGAGTGGCGCAGGCAATGGAGTGATTCAATGAGAGGACCACCTGTCGAAACTTTGCTTTTGGATGGTGTGGCTTTTCCTCGCTGCCCCGATCAGTTACCTGGCGATATTTCTAACGCTCTTTGCCCCGACCAATGCAACCGCCGCCTCCATCGTCGCCTTTGTCGGAGGCATCCAATGGGCTCCCTGGGGAATGCTCGCGGCGAAAGCTTTCCATGGGATCCGCTCCTGGCAATGACGCCCACACGACAAAAGAGACGGCCCTGGTGTCAGGCACAGCTCGAAGTCTTCCTTTCGCGCTCACCTGGTCGCTGGACAAGGGAAGGGGAGCTGGCGAATTCTGACGCAGTTCCGCGCCGAAGACGTTTGCCTTGAGTACCTCCAAACGGGTAAAACGAGAGGATCGCCGCCCGGCGAAGTTGTCGATCACGATGAGCTTGCCGAAATTGAGTACGAGGAGCTTAGCCAGCTGTTGCGAAAGGTCCGCTAAAGAGCGGCCCCCGATGAATCGGAAATGATAGGCGGGAACGAAAACCGAGCCGCCCCTGCCTGCCTGGCAGTGCCGCGTTGAACAAATGGCCATCCCCGGGGCCAGGCGAAGCCTGGATCGCCCACTCGCCGCTGTGCTCTTCCGAGCTCGCGGGAGGCTGCCGCATCGGGGTGACCTGAGAGCCTGACTTGCTCTTCGCTGGGCGTTTTGAGCGACTCGGCCTGAATTCGTTATCGACCACACTTCCTTTTTTTGGAGTCATGCCATGATCGACTTTTCCTTTCTCAAGACGGGCATGAACGGACTGGCGAATGCCCATAAGGCCGGGACGATGGCGGGGCATCTGGGTGCGGCGGTGGTCGCCGGTTACTTTTTTGGGGAGGATCACAGCGGTTTACCCAAAGAGGTTTTCCGCGGCGTCGAAGGCGAGCTTCAGCGGATCATCGCTGGCGAGGAGTCCTTCTGGTGGAACGCCAAAAAGGCAGGCGTTACGCCAGCCGACTTGTTCCAGCCGTTGCCGAAGGAAGAACCCCGGCCAGAAACGATCGGGTTGATCGTGGAAGCCCTGCAGAAGAATGTCGGGGAGACGCGGCAGTCGGGGCACAACATCATCTTCGCTTCCCTGGCGGTCCGCGCTTTGCACGACCACCCTGACTTTGCCACGCCGCTGGCGATCGCTGGCGTCTGCAGACTGACGCAAGGCTTTAACCGTGCGCATGCGGGGCGAGGCTACTACGGCAAAGAGCAGGGCTGGCAGGAAGGAAACCAGGTCAAACTGACTCCCGACAACAATTTCCCCAAGTACGAGTCCCTCCAGCAGATGGTGGACGTGACCCTTGGCGAATTAATCGACACCGCCGGAGTGAAGAAACAAGGTTTTGGCGGGCTCTGGCACCTCGTCAATCATGCCGCCGCCATTACGGAACTCCACCGGTTCGGCTACCAGGAAGCGGCTCAGCAGGCGTTGCCGGCCCATCATCAGCATATTCGACTGTGGCGATCACTGCCCGACATTCAGACCGAATTTGGCCCGGTCGTGAAATCCGAACACGATCCGCGTGAAGCCATCTATTGGCAGCAGATGCTTAAGCGGGACGAGGCCCGGCTGACCCACCGCATCAAAACCCTGTACGGCTTCTATACGATCCGAGCATTCATCACCAACAAGAACCGGCGACAAATGGCGGACGACGCCTTCCTCTACCTGATGGCGTGAGCATGACGCCCTGGCCGACCTGCTCAAGGACGCAGACTGGTCTGCGCCGCGTGACGCTGCTTTTCCGCTTCTTGCCAGGTGCGCCAGGCGTGCTGGTCGTAGCCGAAGTTGTAGCCGCCGCTGAGTCGCACCAGGGCGGCCAACACTTCGGGGTTGGCGACCCGCTGGGGGATGATCTTCGTCTGGTTGCCGGCCGTCATGCCGGCGAAGTTTTTCGTCGGGGTCTGGCACAGGCCGTTGGTCGGCCCGTTGGTGAACAGCGTCGTCACGCCGTCGTCGGATCCATCGGACGGCGGCTTGAGCACCAGCACATGCGTCGTCACCAGCGCTTCAATCAGCGGCTCGATCGTCTGGGAACCGCCCAGCTGGCCCAGGGCGATGCCGCTGCGGTTGACGCGGACGTTGTTCTTGTTCTGCAGGCCTTGCTGGTAGGCGGCGGCCACTTCGGCATGGTCGATTTCGGCCAGCTGGGCCAGCGCCTCGTGAAAGACTTCGATATCCGGATCGTTCAGCGACACCACCACCATCGCCAGGGCCGAGGCCGGCGTGTTGATGTTGCGGAGCGCCTCGAGGTACAGGTATTTCACCCGGCGGTCGGGCTCTTGCATCAGTAAAGAAGTCAGCCCCATCACGGCGTTGGGGTCGCGGATCTCCAGCACCTGGTTGCGGAACGCCATCGCCGTCGCCGGCGTCAGGGCCTCGCGGTGGCGAAGAATCAGATCGTACCAGTCCCGGGCAATCTGCTCCTGCGACTCGCGACGCTGCATCAGCTCCACTTCCTGGGCCAGGCGCCAGCGTCGCTTGTAATAGACGTAACCCTGTTCCTTGCGCCAGTCCACCCGGACCTTCCATTCCCCGCCGACTTGCGAGTACCCCAGGGCGGCCCGGGCTTCGGGGTGGTCGGGCTCCAGCTCCAGAATACGGGCGAGATGCGTCTTGCGCTGCCGCGTTAATTGCTGGCGACGGCACCACTGGGCCATGCTCCACTGGCCTTCGACCGTGTCGGGGGCCTGGGGAGCGAGGTTCTCGTACTCCCGCTCGGCCGGTCGCTCGGACAGGCGTTCGGCGACACTGTCGGCCGGCAGGGTGATCTTCATGCCGGACCAGGTTCGCACCAGATAACCGGTCGATGCTGTCTGGTTCCGGTTGATCCATTCGCCCTGCACCTCGCCGCCATTCTTCAGGCGAAAGGTATCAGCGGACGCAGCGCCCGGCAGCGACAGAAAGGCCGCTCCAAGGACCAGGCTCCAGGCGATTCGCGGACCGCAACGCATGCACTTCTCTCCTGACGCCGGGACGGGCGTCGGTAAAGACGGGATTCCCCTTCGAGGATGGAGTATACCCGAATCGCCTGCGGTCCAGCAAGGAAAACGAATGCGGCGCGTCACGACCAGTCCGCCGTAGCCGAACTCGCCAGAGTTTGGCCGCTGCCTCCATGGCCCAGCATCCTCCGTCCAAAATCTGGCGACTTCGGCTACCTGCGGGGTGCGGTTCCCGGCCGGGACGCCCGACTCGCGTGGGACGGCTGGTTGCCGCTAGAATGAACGAGCGTCTGCTGTCGAGTCGCCGACTGGCGGCCGGACGGCGCATGCAACAGGCCGGAATCTCCCGGTCTGATGTGCAAACGCCTTTGCGGGCCAGGAAGGGTCGGATGAAAACTTGGAGCCGGTCATTGGTTGATTTCCTGATTCGCTGGCGATACGCGCTGTTTATCACAGCTTTGGCGATCGGCGCGGCGGCGATCGGGCCGGCCAGTCGGCTGGGATTCGATCGGTCGATTGAGAACATGTTCGCCCCCAGCGATCCGCTGCTGCCGCCTTATTCGCGGCTGAAAGCGAGGTTCGGCGGCAATGAAATCGTGATGGCCGTCTATCGCGATGAAATGCTGTTTAATCCCACCGGCGAAGGCGTCGTCCGTGTGGGTGAGGTGGCCGACGAGCTGCGAAAAGTCCCCGGCGTGCGGGACGTGCTAAGCGTCGCCCAGATTGATAGCCTGCTGCGTACGCCGCTCTTTTTTGGCACAACGGCGGTCGCAAATTCCCGGCTGGCCAAGAATTATCGATACGTGTTTGAAGCGTACACGCACAGCGGCGACGGCCGGACCGCGGCCGTGGTGTGCATGCTGATCCCGGAACAGGAGACCGACGCCCCCCGGCGAGAAACAATCGACCAGCTGCGGACGATTATCAGCCGGCAGCCGCATGGCATGCTGGCCGGCGAACCGGTGATGGTCGTCGATGGCTTCCGCTATGTGGAGGAGGACGGCGCCCGGATGGGGCTGTTCACTACGATCCTGCTGGGGCTGGTGATTCTGCTCTGCTTCCGCAGTCTGCGCTGGCTGGCGATCCCGCTGCTGGTCGTGCAGTTTACGCTGCTGCTGACCAAGGCCGTGCTGGTGCTGAGCGGGTTGCGGCTGAGCATGGTCAGCTCCATGCTGACGGCGATTGTGACGGTCGTCGGCGTGGCGGCCGTGGTGCATGTGGTGGTCCGATTCCGCGAAGCCCGGTCGGAAGGCCTGTCGCAGAAGGAAGCCCTGGCCCAGGCCGGGACGATCCTGGCCGGCGCGATCTTCTGGTCCTGCATGACCGACGCCGCGGGCTTTCTGGCGCTGACGTTCGCCGATGTCGGGCCGATCCACGACTTCGGCCTGATGATGGCGATCGGTAGCGTGCTGGTGCTGGTCAGCGCCGCCTGTGTGATCCCGACGCTGGCGTTGCTGGGCAGCTGGGACGCCGATCCTCGCCGGGCCTGGGGCGAAGGGGTGATTGATTTTGGCCTGGACCGGCTGGTCGACTGGACCGTGAAGCATCCTTTTGTGCTGGGGATCGGCACGCTGCTGCTGCTGGCGTTGTCCGTCGTGGGGCTGTTGCGGCAACAGATCGAAACCGACTTTACCCGGAACTTTCGCCAGGGCAGTCCGATCGTCCAGGCGTACCAGGATATCGAGAAAGAGTTCGGCGGAGCCGGCGTGTGGGACATCATGCTCCCGGCCCCGGCGAGCATCGACAGCGTCTATCTCAACCGGGTGCTGGAGTTGGAGAACGACCTGAGGGCGATCGAACTGCCGGCCGGCGAACCCGGCGCCGCGCCGGCCCGGCTGACGAAAGTCATCAGCCTGGCCGATGTCGATGAAGCGGCCAAGGCTTCGCGCATGATGCGGATCGCCGGACCGGAAGCCAGGGCGACCGGCATGAAGGGCGCCTTGCCGGCGTTCTTCTCGGCCCTTCGCAGCAGCGACGTCGACGACCAGGGAAACACTTGGCTGCGAATCATGCTGAGGGCGAAAGAACGGGAGTCGGCCTCGCAGAAGCTGCGCCTGATCGCCGCGGTGGAAGAGGTCACGGCCAAGCACTTCCCGCCGCAGGATACGCCGCAAACGTCGGCCGAGGTGACCGGCTTTTATATCCTGCTGACGAACCTGATCCAGAGCATTGTCAGCGACCAGTGGACCACGTTCGGCTACGCCACGCTCGGCATTTTTCTGATGATGACGCTCGCCTTCCGCAATCCGCTGCAGGCGTTGCTGGCCCTCGTCCCCAACGCCTTGCCGATCCTGCTGGTGCTGGGCGGCATGGGGCTGCTGCAGTACAAGCTCAACATGGGCGCCGCCATGATCGCGGCCGTTTCGATGGGTTTGTCGGTCGACAGTTCGATCCACTACATCCTGTCGTTCCAGCACGCCCGGCGAAACGGTCTAAGCGTAGAAGCGTCTCTCCGCGACGTGCAGCAATCGGTCGGCCGGGCGATGGTGTTCTCCACGCTCGCCCTGATCGCCGGCTTCAGCGTGCTCTGCGTCAGCAACTTTGTACCCACGATCTACTTCGGCGCCCTGGTCAGCCTGTCCATGCTCGGCGGCCTGCTAGGCAACCTGCTGGTGCTGCCGTTGCTGTTGCGGTTATGCACGCGGGAAAACAGGGAAGAGGATTTGCCGCAGAGTTCGGAGAGGAACACGAAAGAAGAATAAGGGAAGAGGAGAGAGTGAATTAAAGCCGTGCCGCCACTTTTCTCGCAAATCCTGGAAGGCGGGTGTCTGGTTCGGTCATCGCTGAGGAACGTTAAGATGGGTGCCATGTGGGAAGTGACGGTTCGCGAGGTAGACATCAAAGCCAGACACCCACTTTGCTCCCGTGAAAACACGAGTCCTGCTTCCCTTCTGAACGTGTCGAAAGCGATTTGAGGGAACCTGGGCAAACGTCGTTTGTTCTGCGAAAGACGATACTCTGATTTTGCCTCCCGACTATTTCTCCTGGTTGATTTTCTGCAGCAATTCAACCTGACCCTGTAGTCGAACGTTCTCTTCCTGCAACGCTTTGAAAACAGGAAGCGATACGAATTCGCTCACGCCCTCGGCCTGCCATTTTAGATAACTGCTGTGTTCATCGCTGCTGCTCTTCCATTGAAAACCAAACGTCGTCACCTCGGTCACAGCTGTATCTCGAGACAGTCTATTGGCATAGTCCAAAAGTATGACGTTGGGGGGACTGGTATAGGGAGAGGGAAAGTTTTCGTGACCTTCGTATGGAAGCTCCCTCGCCTTTGGCGAAAAAATCCCTTCCTGTTTAGTTAAGCCCTCGTTCTCGGCTGCAAAAAAATAGCACGTCGCCAGAACCAGGACTGCGGTCGCAAACGACGCCAGCACAACCAGCAACAGGACGATCCTGGGAGAAACGCCGGGGCTCTGGGGTTTCTCAATGGGGGTGTCTTCGCTCAAGTGATTCGCCTGCTGAAAAGATTACGTGACGTTTTAGTTGCGAAGACCTTACTGCAAACTCACTTATCCCGATAAGTTTGAATGTGGTCGTTTGGATGTTAGAGTCGTCAGCCCGTCCGCCGGACGATATCGCAACCCCAAAACGACAAACATTGTAAGCCTGCGTCAAGTCGAGATCAACACAGGCGCTCGATCGCTCCCTCCGTTTCTCAAAACTCCAATCTCTCATGCCAGCGTCAAACGGCCCCGTTCACACTCTGACAAATCCAAGGCGGCCCGGCAGTGCCTGACGGCGGGCCGACCAAAAGCAAGACAATTAATGTCATGGTTTTTCGAGTGGTTATCACGATTCGATTCCGGCCTGCCGCGATAAGGACGTTGCAGCCAGACAGCCAATCTGCTTCGGCGAAGGGGCGGTTTCCGGTGCGTTCTTATCGCGGGCGGCGATGCCGGGAGAGGCAAGAAGTGCGCCCGCATGTTCAGGGTTTTTAGCACGCTCGCCTGGTCGCTTCAGGCCGCTGCAATGCCGACGCCATAGCAGCACAAAATTGTGACCTTCGCGAGCAGATACGCGATCGGGTAAGTTGTTAGCGAGAAAGCCAGTAAAACTAAACTACATGGAAAAGCGTCGCGGTCAATGGACCGCCAGAATTGCCATTCCAGGAGAATGACGGACAGAGCGGCCAGAATGATAATCCAGTTGGCGCCGAAGGGGTTTTTCTCCTTCTAAGGCCCACAAAGAGTCGCTCGCGGCCAGGCTTCCGCAGAGGGAGATCGAGAAGAGGACGATGCCCCCCAGGACCTCCTGAAGTGTAAAACGGGAAATCAAGGAGCGCACTCCTCACCGCCGTTACGGGACGCGATTGCGATGAACCAACCACCGGCTACCGAACAGGAAGTGGCGGCCCTGCTACGCAGGGCGAAGCTCTATCGCGGGCTTGGCTGGTTCCAGCTCGTCAACGCGATTATTTTCGCGCTAGCGGCTTACTTTACTACAAATGTCGCCGCCACGATCACGGTATCGTTTGCCGTCTTTGCTTCCATGACCGGCTTCATGGCCGACTTGGCACATCGAAAAACGGCTGCGATTCGCCGTCTGGAAATGCGCGTCCAGGCACTGGAAACCGCGTTGGAGAATATTCGTCCCAATGGAAGTGAAAAAGACAATTCCCGTCCCGTTTGACGCTACTCCTTTTCCGCCGGCTTGAGCAGGTCCTGCAGCAGGAGCTGGTAGTCGGGGCGGTTGGGTTCCAGGCGGATTAGTTCCTGCGTGAGTTTGATCGCTTCGTCGATCCGTTCCTGCTTCTGGTACAGCAGGGCCAGGCCGAGCAGGTACTGAGGGTTGAGCGGCTCCAGCGACTGGGCTTTCGTCATGGCGGCTTCGGCGTCGTCGATCCGGCCGCGAAGATACAGGGCCAGGGCGTAACGGTACTGGACGGGGCCGTTCTCCGGCGCCAGACGGGCGTCTCTTTCCAGGTAGGGGAATTCGGCTGCCCGCCATTTCTCGGCCAGGACTTTGTTCTTGCCGACCTGTTCAGCCAGGCTTTCGATCTCGGCCCGTTTTTCGGCGACCTTGACTTCGGCCTGCTTCACGGCCGCTTCGCCGGCCACCTGCTGCAGCTGGCGGGCTTGCACGGCCAGCTGTTGGTAGGCGTTCATCGCCTGGCGGGCCTGCTGGTCGGCGATCTCTGCTTTGCGGTCGTAGATTTCCGAAAGGTTGCTGCGGGGGCCGGTCATGGTGGGCTGCACGCGCATCGCCGTTTCATAGGCGGCGATCGCCTTCTCGGTATCGCCCCGATGATCGTAGAGCAAGCCCAGCGTCAAATGCGCGCCGCCGCGATCGTTGCTGACGAGCATGCCGTCGATGTATTCGACCAGCGATTTCTCAAACTGCTCCCGCTGCGGACCGGTCGACAACATGCCGAACACGCGGGTCGGCGCCCTGGCCAGGATGCGGGCCGCTTCAATCCGCACGGAGCGAATCGGATCGGCCAGCAACGGCAGCAGGTCGCGGAAGTAAGGACGGAACTGCTCGGCCAGCTGCTGGAGTTGCTGTTCCGGCACATCGGTATCACGCAGCGCCGGCAGGAACGGTTCGTAATGGCCAATGGCGGCGATCCGCACCTGGGGATCGGCGTCCTTGAGCAGCGTACGAGCGGTGGCCAGCGTTTCGTCGTCGGAAAACCGGCCCAGTTCCGTCATGGCCGTGGCGCGGCTGATCGGCGTCAAGGTGCGATTACGGCCCAGCTTCTCCAGGGTGACGGCCGAGTCGCGGTTGAACTTTTGCGCCTCCAGCAAAGCTGCCGCCAGCTCAGCCCGGGCCGGGTCTTCCTTGGGCGGGCCGTACCAGCCGGTGGTCGCCGCGGTCATCCGTTCGTCAAGCGTTTTGAGTTTCGTTTTGACGGCCGCATCGCCATGCAGGGCGGCCAGCACGTAGTCGTTGTACTGTTTGAGATCGTCCCGGTTGGGCGTCAGCAGTTTGTCTTCTTTCAGGTGGCAGCGACTGCACGCGTTGGGCGTGCCCAGCTCGACGGAAACATCCGGCCGCGGCACGCGCAGGCTATGGTCCCGGCGATCATCGACCGCCATGTAGGTCGCTTCCGGCATGTGACATTCCACGCACGAAGCGCCGGTGCTGCCGGGCGTGTGGTGATGATGGCCGGGCGTATCGTACTTGCCAGCGGGATGCTGATGGCACGAGGTGCACAGCTTGTTCCCTTCGTGTTTGATTCGGGTCGTGTGCGGATCATGGCAGTCGGTGCAGCGGATGTTCTTGTGGTACATCTTGCTCTGGATGAACGACCCGTACACATAGACTTCGTCCAGGATCTGGCCGTCCGCGTGATAGACGTTCTCCTGCAGCAGCTCACTCTGGAAGTAGTCGCAAAAATTCTTCCCCGGCGTGAATTCGGGATGGACGATCCGCCGCCGGGAATGGCACGGGGCGCAGCTTTCAATCTCGACTTTGGCGTCGGTGCTTTTCAGCTTGGGCAGACCGTAGCCCAGATTCCGATCCCAGAACAGCGACTTGGATTCGGCCAGTTGCACGTGGGTGCTGCCGGGACCGTGGCACGCTTCGCAGCTGACGTCGATATCGGTAAAGGTGGTGTGGTAGCGACCGGTCGCGGTGTCGTAATTCTTCTGCAGGTTGGTCGAGTGGCAGTCGGCGCACATGGTGTTCCAGCACTGGGCGATGCCGGTCCAGTGCAGGTCGTCGTCAACCGCCAGTTTGTCGGAGACGTCGGGCGGAGGCAGATAGAACCACTTTTTCTTCGCTGTATCCCACGAGATCCGCAGCACCTGCAGCCGGGCGATCTCGTTCGCCGGCATGTCGGGGTCGCGATCGAATTCGACCATGTACTGCTGCAGGGGCCGCACGCCAAACACGTACTTGATCTCGAAGTCGCCCATCTTTCCGTCGGGGCCTTCGGTATGGATCATGTAGCGGTCGCCGTCGCGAAACATGCGAGAGACGACATCGTGGTGGGTGACCTCGGCGTTATTGAAATCGCCTAGCACCGATTCCGGGGTGGCGACATCCATCGCCAGATCGTGGTCCGATCCTTGCCATTCTTTGTGCTGCGTTTGATGACACTGCACGCAACGATTCTGGCCGACGTATGTGGCCGTCACGCCGGGCGGCAAGCTGGTGTAAAAATCGGCCAGCACCCAGGCGCCCAGCGCGACCATGATCAGGGCGGAGATTGCCACAATGAGGAGCTGGCGAGGGAACTGGCGGCCCGGCTTGGGGGGCGGGGGGGAAGGGGATTGTTTCCGCGACGAACCCATTAATGGCTTTCAACAAAGGGGAACGGCCAGGCTTGCCGCTTGCAAACCGGCGACCGCAGACCGAAAGCTCCAGCCCGGCAGGCTGTGCGAACGACCACGGCGAAGCAGGACGAGAAACGTCCCACGTTTTTTTCTATTATAACCCAATTACCGGCGCGGAGAGACACGCGTTCTACATCCGGTCGACGACCTGAATACCCAGCAGCTCCAGCCCCTGGCGGATGGTCCGGGCGGTCAGATCGCAGAGCAGCAGGCGGCTGGACTTCTGCTCGGGCGTGTCGACTTTCAGTACCGGGCACTTCTCAAAGAAAGCGGAATACGCCTTGGCCAGCTGCTCAAACAGGTAATCGGTCAGCACGTTCGGCCGGTAGTCGTTAAGCACGTCGGACAGGGCGTCGTGAAACCGCAGAATCTCCAGCGCCAGGGCCCGCTCGGCCGGCTCGTCCAGCAGGATCGTCGGCGCCTGGGCTCGGAGGGCGTTGATATCGATTTCCCCTCGGCGAAAAATGCTCTGCACCCGGGCGTAAGCGTACTGCATGTACGTCGCCGTATTGCCGTTGAGGGCGATCATTTTTTCCAGGCTGAACTTGTAATCGCTGGTCCGGTTGTGGGACAGGTCGGCGTACTTGATGGCGGCATGGCCGACGATATCGGCGACCTCGGCCCGTTCCTCGGCGGTCAGATCGCTGAGACTCTCTTCCAGCACGGCTCCGGCGGCGCCGACGGCCTGGTCGAGCAGCCCTTCGAGCCCGGCGGCGACGCCGTCCCGCGTTTTGAACGGCCGACCCTGGTCATCGGTCACGGTCCCAAAGCTCACATGCCGCAGCTCGAGCGAGTCGCCCCGCCACTTTTTCGCGGCGGCGAACAGTTTGGAGAAGTGATCGCCTTGCCGGAAATCGACCACGTACAAAATGGCGTCGGGCGCCCATTCCTTGACGCGATAGTCGATCGTCGCCAGGTCGGTCGTGGCGTACAGAAAGGCGCCGTCCCGCTTGCGGATAATCATCGGGGCGTCAAAGCCGTCCAGGAAGACACACATGGCTCCGTCGCTTTCCCGGGCCAGTCCGGCCTTCTCAAAATCTTCAACCACTCCGGCCAGCTGATCATGATAGAAGCTCTCGCCCAGCTCGTGATCAAACACGACGCCCAGCCGGTCATACACCCGTTGGATATGGGCCCGGCAGTGGGGCAGGAACTGCTCCCATAGGGCTGTGTTTTCCGGGTCGTGCTGGTGCAACTTGGCCGTTTCTTCGAGCACTGCCTGGTCGATCTTTTCATGCTTGAGGGCCAGCATGTACAGCGTGGTATCGGACTCGACCTTGGAGATTTTCTCTTTGACATGGCCCAGGTCTTCGGCCAGTTTCTCGACTTGCTGCTCCAGCTTGTGGCGGGCCTTTTTCTGGGCCGAGTCCCGCTTCTTGTCGCCTGTGGGAAGCAATGCCCGATGGGTCGCCAGCTCTTCCATTTTGGCGGAGACTCGGTTCTCGGCGTCGAACAGGCCGCGCTTGTTGCTGTGGTATTCCATCAGCGCGTGCACCTGGCGGTACAACCGGCTGAGCTCGGCGACGGGCTCTGCTTCATAGGCGTTGTCGTCGCGAAAGTGCTTGTAGCCGTAAATGATCATGCCGAACTGCGTGCCCCAGTCGCCCAGGTGATTGTCGGTAATCACTTTATGCCCCAGGAACCGCAAGATGCGGGCGAGCGAATCGCCAATCACGGTCGAGCGGATATGGCCCACGTGCATCGGCTTGGCGACGTTGGGGGACGAGTAGTCGACCACGTACGTCCGCGGCTGGGCGACCGGCTCGATCCCCAGCCGATCGTCGCTGGCGGCGACCGCCAGTTGCTGCTGCAGCCAGGCGTTGGTCAGTCGCAGATTAATGAAACCGGGGCCGGCGATCTCCGGCGGATCGCAGAAGTCGGCGACGTCCAGATGCTCCACGATGGCGGCGGCCGTTTCCCGGGCGGTTTGCCCCAGGCGCTTGCTGAGCGACATCGCACAGTTGACCTGGTAGTCGCCAAACTGGGGATTTTGCGAAGGCCGGACCATATCGAGCAGGCTGGCGAGCAGCGCCGGATCGTCGTCCAGGTGTTCCGTCACTTTGGCGAGTGCGGCCGCAACCCGGGACCGCAGTAATCCTAAGATGTTCATAACGACCGTTCGCACCCACAGGCGGCAGCCCGTGGAATAAAGGAAAGGAAGGCGCCGGACTCAAAACATGCGGCGGACCCTTCCTGGAAGGAAATCCGCCGTGGGTTACGCAAGAACCCCCGCCGGTAAAGACGAGGGTTAGTGCGATGGAATCTCTCGCCTGAGGGCGAGTTAGGCTTCTTTTAAAATTTCGGTCAGGTCGACCGGTTTCGCCTCGGCCCAGAGGTTTTCCAGACTGTAAAAAGCCCGCATGTCGGGTTCAAACAGGTGGACGACCACATCGCCATAATCGAGAACGATCCAGCGGCTTTCGTCGTAGCCGGCAATGTTGCGACGCTTGTCGCCCATGTCGTCTTCCAGCTTGTGATCGATATCTTCGCTGATGGCGTGCAGCTGGCGGCGGCTGAAACCGGTGGCAATCACGAAATAATCGAACTGCGGCGTTTGACCGCGCATGTCCAGCACCCGGACATCCTCCGCACGGTTCTCAGCGGCTACCCGCGCAGCGGCCAGCGCCAATTTCAAGCTACGGTTCGAATTTGCCTCTAGGCGTTCGTGAGGGATCGTACTTGCCACTAGGAGTCTCCGTGATTGAGTAAAGGAAAGAACCCCTTCACCTTGGTTCGTTCAATTCTAACTGCTTAAGAGCTAAAAGCCACCGTACGGGTTCTGTCAGATCGACGTTAAATCGACAAAAAAAGGCGATCGGGGGCCCTTCTCCCTGTAATGCTGTCAATTTGTCGCACCCGAATATCCGGCAGGACGGTCAAGAAAACCTGCCGCTGGTAACGACTGTATCGGACAGCCGGTCACTTTGCCGCCGGGAACGGCGATCCGAACCGTTCCGCACGAGGAATTGCTCGGTGAGGTGAAAATTTTCACGGACGGAAGTCGACGGCAATTACTGTCGATTCTGGTTTGGTTGTTTTGCGAACCAGCCGGCGCAGAAAGGCGACTGTCCGGCGTCTGTCCTGCTGCGAAACGACGAATCAATACCTGGACGTTTTTCTTTCCGTCCCGCCTTCCTCAGGGGGCGATCTGCAGTTTGTCTGCTTCGGCGATGGCCCGCGGAACCAGCAGTTCGGCCGGCGACTTGGCCCAGCCGGAGGGGACCGAGTAGAGCAGCGGAAAGGCAAAGCCGTTCCCGCGGATGCTGGCGATGCGGCCCGTTTCGCCTGGCTCCAGCGGAATGCGGTGCGTGCCGCGACGGCTGATGTCGACCTCGCGCGAACGGACCAGCCCTTTCTCATCCTGGCCCGAGTACAGCTGCACAAACTTCTGGTCGTAGGCGTCCCACACTTCCAGGTCCAGCGAGCGCGTCCCCTGGGGGATGTAAAAATAAGCCGGCCCCTGGGTCAGCCCCCGTGGTCGCTGGGGGAACATGAACGCCGGCTGGGCCGTGTAGCTCTCCTCGACAAAGTCATAACCGAGCGACGTGAGCTGCGCCAGAAAGCCGCTGGGGCCAACCTCAAAACGGTACACGCCTGTATGCGGCGCCGGGAACGAGGCCGTCACACGGTGACGCTCCTGCCCCTTCGCGCTGGTCACTTCCTCGGAGGCGACAAACGTCGTCGTCGGATCGATCACCGGCGACCACTCCCGTTGCTCCCGATCCCAGTACTCGACGCCGTAGGAGACATCTTTCGGCCCGTAAAAGCGGAGCACGTCCCCTTTCTTCCAGGCGCATTGAAAGCCGATCGGTTCGCCCGCTTTGCCCGTCGCCAGGAACGTGGTGGGCGGCGCCTGGGCGCTGTTGTAGAGGAACGGCGCCCCGGGGCGCAGCGTTTGATAATCCTTCACCCCGACCAGATCCCATTGGTCGATCTGGCTGACAAGACGTCCGTCGGCCAGCTTCTGCTCGGCGAAGTGATCCACTTCCAGCAGCGGCCAGTGCTCCAGCACCTGGCGCCACCAGCGGGCCGTTTCCTCCGGCGTGTAGTGGGCGGGCCCCGCCTGCAGTTCGGCCGGCACGACGGGCTCGATGCGGTTCTGCCCGGGGAACGTGCGGCGAAGCACCATGTGCATCGCCGTGGCGTACGACATTTGCCCCTTCCAGAGGAACTCGATCAGCTCGGGCGATTTGGCTTCCATGGCGCCCTGGTCAAGCAGGTAATAGAAGTACCAGTACTGCTTGAGGTCATCGAGACGCTTCTGGGCCGCCGGTTCGACGGCCGGGTCCAGCTGGACGTCGGCCGCTTCGATCAGGCGTATCGCCTTGGCCCAGGCGGCCGGCGCGCTGACGGGGAAATTTTCGATCAACATATAATCATAGTACGCCTTCATCTGCGGCCATGCGGAGCCGTAGGCCCGCTGCAGCCAGCGATCGCGCAGGGCGTCCAGCTGGGCTGCGGTCAGATCGCGGTTCCACAGCGCTTTCGCCATCAGGTAATAGGCCAGGCCGTACTTGCCGCCATTGAAATCCATCTCACAGGTCAGCGCCCTCACGCCGGCCTGGTGGGTCGCATCGAGATCGGCCAGAATCGCGCTCGGCGATGCGGACCAGCGGGCCGGGATGCCGTCGAGCGAATGGTCGGCGTAATACGCGATGCTGATGATGCGGTACTCGGCCGACGGCTCACGCGGCAGCAGTTCCTTCAGGGCGGCTGCAACCGACTGCCTGGTGGCGAACGCCTTCCAGCGTCCCAGTCCCCGGTGCTTGGGGTAGCCGGCGATCATCACCCTGATGCGCGGATCCAGATTGAAGTGCGGCGGAATATCGTGATAGGCATAACTGTACAGGCTGGTGCGGACCAGCGACTTTTTCGCCTGGCCGGTGCGGGTGACTTGCTCCTCTGGCGGCAGCGAGTCGATCCACTTGTCAAACTCCCGCAGCAGCCAGTTGTTGAACGCAAACACCAGATCGGCCGCCTCGCCATGATCAAACTGTTCCCGCGGCTGGTCGATCCCGCGGTAACCGTGCAGCCGGTACGGCTGCGGCCAGTCGACCCCTTCGGCCTGCAGGTATTCCGGGTACCAGCGGCGATTCTCGGGGCGGACCCACTCACGGGAATTGGCCAGCCCGGCGCCGTCTTCTGCTTCCACGCCAAAGACGAACGGCTCGGACGGATAGGTCTCAAAGTGCTTCGCCGCCAGATCCTGCATGCGGGCCAGCACCAGCTCCCGCGCGACGGGCGTGGTCGTGTCGACATTCACATGCATGCCGACCAGCTTCTGCTCTTCCCAGGCCGTCCCGCTGCTGACGAACACGCGGCCATGGCCCGGTTCCCCTGCCGCGTCGGTATTGATCCACAGTTCCGACTTGCTGGCGGGCGTCGCCGGCGGACGATCTGCCTCCAGCCCCAGCCGGGTAGCGGGCGTCAGAAAGCCGTCGGTCGTGCCTGTCTTGCGCAGATACTCCACCAGCGGGCGATGATAGACATACAGCGCATGCCCCGGGAACGGCGCCATCGACCGGCCCCAGTTCCGCGAGCCGATCGCCCAGCGGACGTAGCTTTCTCCCACGCCTTCATCGTGCGGATCGGACAGCTGCAGTTTCGGCCCCGTCTGCAGCGTGCCGACGCCGCGGTACTGGCCGGTCGTCGGAGTCAGCTGCCGCAGATAAAAGCGAGGTCGATCCGACAACTCCAGATCGAACGTCAGCCCTGCCGTATGGTCGGGCGTATGAATCCAGTTCGGCCCCATGCCGAGCACCTCATAATCGACCGATTCCAGCAGCGCGGGCGCGGCAGCGGCGAGGCCGTCGATCGTATTGGCGACCACCAGCAACCGCTTCGCCTCGCTCCGCAGATAGAACGCTTCGCGGTCGTTGTAAGCATCCTCGCCTGTGCTGGCGAGCGCGGCGATGACGGCCGGGTCGCGCTGGATCGCTGCGGGAGCCGTAGCGAGCAGCAGCAACACGATCCCCTGATCCGTCTGGTCGCTGCTGCGGACGACGGGCGGATGGCCCGTCATGCGGCCGATCCCTTCCTGCAGGAACTTGACCGCTTCCCGCAGCCGATACTCGGGCGTGTTCTGCGGCAGGCGGGGCTGCGCGATCGTCTCCCAGTCCCAGCCGGCGATCGTCGCGCCGTCGGCGTCGGCCTGGTGAAACAGCACCACTTCGGCCGCGCCGGTCGCGGGCGTGAATGCCGTAAAGGGGGCCTGCTCCGCAGCGCCCCCTTCCGCACTTATGAGCACTGCCAGGAGCCAACCGCAGGCCGTTACCCGTCGCCAGTCCATTCGATCTCTCCCAGAAAAACAGTTGGCCGTTGGAGCATTTCCCTTCCAGCCTGGGATTCTATCGGCTGGCCGGGCGGCATGCCATCGACGGCGCGCATCGGGGCGCATCCTGTTTCCAGAAAATAATTTATTGACATCTACGGTTTAACCAGTAGAATCACCCTCGTGATGCAGCTTTCCTTTTTTGAGGCGGAAGAGGGAAGTTCCCCCGACGCTGGAATTTGCCAGAGTGAACCCGCTCATTTTGAGGAACCCATGGCCCGCCCCAAACAGGAACAGCCTACGCCGGGCGAACTCGAAGTACTCAAGGTGCTTTGGGAGATCGGCCCGGCCACCGTCCGCCAGGTGATGGACAGACTGAACGAACAGACCCATCCGCGTGCTTATACGTCGGTCATGAGCCTGTTAAATGTGATGACCGACAAGCGCCTCGTCCGCCGCCGCACCAGAGGCAGGGCCTTCGCCTATGAAGCCACGGCCGAGCAAAAACAGACGCTAGGCTGCCTGCTGGGAGACCTGCTGGGCAGGGCCTTTTCCGGTTCCACCACGGCGCTGGTCACGCAGTTGCTGGACCAGTCCAATCCGACGGCTGCGGAACTGGAAGAGATTCGCCGACTTCTGGATAACTACCCCGCACAGGACGACGCCCCATGAACGGTTGGGTGTTCGATACGCTCTGCCAGCGCTGGTCGCTGGCGCTGCTCCACTTTGTCTGGCAAGGGTTCGCCGTCGCCGCGGTGCTGGCGATCCTGTTGCGGCTGTTCCAGGTGCGCAGCGCCCCGGTGCGTTATGCGGCCGGACTGGCCGCGCTGACGGCAATGGCCTGCTTGCCGCCGGCGACGTTCCTGCTGTGCGATGCGCCGGCAACGGCGACATCACACGCCATCGTGACAGCGTCAGACACCGTGACAGGTTCTGGCGCCAGGTCGCTCGGCGGTGTTTCCTGGTCGCCGGGGGAAGTGCTGGCAGCGGCTGCCGGGGAGATCCCGTCCAGCGGGCTGCTGACGCCGTTCTGGCTGGCAGGCGTGTTGCTGATGTGCATTCGCCTGGCGCTGGGCGCCGGCTACTCCGGCTGGCTGGCGCGGGAACGAAGCGAACCGCCGGAAGAATGGCTGGCGGTCATCGCCGGCTTGCGACGTTCGCTGCGTCTTTCCGACCGGGTCCGCGTGTATGCCTCGCAGCGCGTGGGGGAAGCGATGGCGGTGGGACTGTGGCGACCGATGGTGCTGGCTCCGGCTGCGTACTTTTGCGAAACGCCGCCCGACCTGCTGCAGGCGATCCTGGCGCATGAACTGGCCCACATCCGCCGCGGCGACCTGGTCGTGCTGCTGCTGCAGCGGGTGCTGGAAACCTTACTGTTTTACCATCCGGCCGTGTGGTGGATCTCCCGCCTGGTCCGGGTGGAACGAGAGAAGTGTTGCGACGAATTGGCGGTCGCGGTGACAGGTCAGCCAGTGAAGTATGTGCGGGCTTTGGAATGGGCGGCCCAGCAACGATTTACTCGTCGTCAACCGACGCTGGCCGCGAATCTGCGAGGAGAAGGTTCCATGTCGTTATTGAATCGTGCTCGTTATCTGCTAGGCGCCGATGAACATCGGCAATCGCGCTGGTGGCCGCTGGGAATGCTCATGCTGCTCGCCTTGCCGGCCATGCTCTGGGCCCTGGGATTCGCCAGCAGCAGCCCCGCCTTTGCCGACGGAGAACGCGAAGGCGAAGTCCGTCGCGATGGCGATCGTCCGCGAGAAGGCGAAGTCCGTCGCGATGGCGATCGGCCGCGTGAAGGCGAAGTCCGTCGCGATGGCGATCGGCCGCGTGAAGGCGAAGTCCGTCGCGATGGCGATCGTCCGCGTGAAGGCGAAGTCCGTCGCGATGGCGATCGTCCGCGAGAAGGCGAAGTCCGTCGCGACGGTGATCGGCCGCGTGAAGGGGAAGTCCGTCGCGATGGCGATCGTCCGCGTGAAGGGGAAGTTCGTCGCGATGGCGACCGGCCGCGAGAAGGCGGATTCCGCCCCGATGGCGATCGTCCGCGTGAAGGCGGAGTCCGCCCCGATGGCGATCGTCCGCGAGAAGGCGAAGTCCGTCGCGATGGCGATCGGCCGGCAGAAGCTCGAGAGACCTCGGGCTCGCGGGAAGAGCTCATGATCCGCATGATCAATGAACTGCGACGGGAAGTGATGAACCTGCGCCAGGAAGTGCACGAGCTGCGACATGGCCATGGCGCCCGGGTGCAACCGCGAGAGGGCGAACCCCGCCGGGAGCTGACTCGGGAACGAACCGTCGAACAACCGCGAGAAGGCGAACCGCGCCGGGAGCTGACTCGGGAACGAACCGCCGAACAGCCGCGAGAAGGCGAACCTCGCCGGGAGCTGACTCGGGAACCGTCCGTCGAAAAACCGCGTGAAGTCGAAAAGCCTCGCGAAGTCGAAAAGCCGCGGGAAGAGCGACGTGAAGTCGAAAGGCCCAAGACCGAAGGCCCGCAGTCGACGGAAACGAAGTCGCGTTAGCCGGCGGAAAACGCCGCTATTCGGCGCCCAGGATCGTCTGCAGTTTTTTCAACGAGCGGGTCAGCATGACCCGCACAGCGGCGTCGGACTTGCCCACCTGCTCCGCGATCTGCTTGGAGGGCAGGTTATCGACGTAGCGCAAACGTAACACCTCGCGCTGGTCGACGGGCAACTCTTCCAGCGCTGCCACCAGCCGGGCTTCCCGAATGTTGCGGGAGAACGCCTTGCTGGGGGTCGTCATGCTGGCGATCAGCATGTTGATCAGCCCGCCGGCCTGGCTGTTGTCGCCGCGTCCGCCCTGGCCGAGACCCACTTCGCGGTCAGCGTCTCTTTTCTGGGCATCAAAGAAATGGCGATGGGCGTCGATGATGCGTCTTTCGGCCAGCTGGCAAAGCCAGGAAAACGGATCGCGCGTCGCCAGATCGACGCTTTCCAGCGAGCGCACCGCGTCAACGCTGACCTCCTGGAAGATATCTTCAGGCTCGACTTTTTTGCGGAGCTTGGCGCCCAGCTGCTTTTCGATAAAGGCCATCAGCTGGTAGCGGACCAGTTCGATATATTCGGCGGCCGCATCGGATTCGCCGGCTTTGAACCGCTCTGCCAGCTCTTCACGTCGATCGTTCATCGCTCCCTCTTTTCCTCTTTCGGTCGCCCTGGGCGCGGCCTTTGGGTTCCCCGTCGTCGCCCGCTAACTGTCAGGCGGCTGGTCAAACCACTGCAGAATCCTGCGACCCTGTCACCCAGCTTCTATCGTAGCCCCTTGCCGGGCCCGCTCCAATGGGCGGGCGGCCGCGGGGCCGAGTTCCCTCAAAAAGGTCGTTTTCCGCGGGGTGTGCTATACTACTCGCGGAAGGCTCCTGATCCCTGGCGTCTCCCCGTTTCTTCAGACAACGCCCGTGAAAGGATCGATCATGAGATTTCTGGCCCTGTGTGCGCTCCTGGCCTGCTGCGGCGCTGCGACTCCGGGGGAAGCGGCCGGCCCCCATGTCACCCTGGAACTGATGATTGAGAGCGGTTTCCCCATCACGGGCGCCCAGGAATGGTCCCGCGCCATGGGACGCGTCGGGGCCGATAACGTGCGGATCCGAGAGGCTAAACCGGGCGACCAGGGCGAGGTCGTCAACCAGGGCGACGAGCGCACCCCCCGCTACCATGTGACGGGCTTTCTCCGGGCGGACGGTCGCCTGCATCTGCCGGGCTCCCGACCGATCGAACTGACCGATATCGGCCAGGTCACCACCTATGTGTCCGCGTTGCGGCAGAACGGGCTGAACGCCTCCAGCGGCCCGCCGGCCGCCTTTGGCATGTCGGGCGAAAAACTGGTCGAGGTGCACAAAGCGCTATCGCGGCCGGTCACCATTTCCACCAAAGGAAAGCGGCCCGGCGATGTGATGCGAGAGCTGACAAGCGGCTTGCCGCTGAAAGTGTCCGTCGATCCGTCGACGCGCGACGCCTTTGCCCTGCAGACGACGGTCGCCGAGGAGCTGGAAGGGGTGAGCATCGGCACGGCGATGGCGGCCATTCTGCGGCCGATTGGCCTGGTCATGCTGCCCTTTGAAGCGGCAGGCCAGGGGACGCAGATCGGCATTACCGACTCCCGCCGGGCGCAGGAAACCTGGCCGGTGGGCTGGCCGCCGCAAGCGTCTCCCATTAAAACGATGCCGAAACTCTACGAATTTCTCGAGGTGGAAATCACGGACTTCGCCCTCACCGACGCGCTGGGTGCGATTGAAAAGCGGCTGGAAGCGCCGATGCTGTTCGACCATAATTCCATGGCGCGAGAGGGCATTGACCCGGCGTCCGTGAAAGTTTCCTTGCCCGCAGGACGGACGTTCTATAAAAAGATTGTCGACCGCCTGTTGTCGCAAGGGAAGTTGAAAAGCGAGCTGCGCGTCGACGAAGCCGGCTCGCCGTTCCTGTGGATTACCACGATTAAACAGTAACCCTGTAAAGACATTCTGCTATGACCAAACGCGTGCTGGATATCGGCAATTGCGCCTTCGATCACACCGCCATTCGCCGCATGCTGGAGCAGCGCTTTGGAGCCGAAGTGCGGCAGGCCCACTCCCAGGCGCAAGCACTGGGGATGCTGAAAGATGTCGACCTGGTGCTCGTTAATCGCCGGATGGATGAAGACGACAGCGATGGCATGCCGATCATTGAAGCCATCAAAAGCAACCCGGAAACGGCCCACATTCCCGTCATGCTGATCAGCAACTTCGCCGACTACCAGAGCCGGGCCGAAAAGGCCGGCGCCGCGCCCGGCTTTGGCAAAGGGGAAATGAACAGCCCCGCCACCATCGAACGCCTCGCCGCCTGTCTGGGAGAAGCGGTCCGCTAACGGCGGACGCCCATGAACGGATGCCCATGAACGACCAGTATCGCTTCGACGCGGTGATCCATGCGCTGCCGCCGTCAGCCGCGACGGCCGATTGCTGTCCCATTGAAATCCAGGGGGAGATCGTAACCACGCGGGCAGTTGATCCAACTTCGCTGAGTACGCCCTTTGATTGCACCTTTGAGGAAGCGGGCGAAAAGCTCGAGGCGACGCCGCGGCTGTACTTTGAGCCAGACGGCTCGTTCGTCTGGACGAATCCTGGCTGCCAGGTTGACGGGATTCTGTACGACCGGAACGACCGCCTGATCTACGTCGAAGTCCATGGCAACTGCCCCGCCGCGTTCTTCGACCAGTTCCTGACGATTCTCGGCTGGCCGGCGACGCCTTTATTGTTCCAGCTGCCGCGACACGCCGTGTTTCTGGACGAGACCGCTTTCCGGCAGTTCGCTAGCCGCCGAGTTAGCGGTTAGCTTTTGGCGGAGGGTTGTTGGCTGGACGATGCTGGCGGTTGTTAGAAATCTATCTGCAGTTGGGTGTAGAAAAAGTCGGCGTCTTCGGGGGCCTGGATTTTGTTGCCTGCCCAGAAGTGCGAATAGCCGAACAGCATGTTCGCCCGGGCGTTCAGGTTGTATTGCACGATGATATCGAGCTCATCGCCCAGGTCGCTGCTGAAGCGGCTTTGCGCCGAGGTGCCGCCGTTGGCGGGCACAATATCGGACGCCTGGTTGCTCATGAAATGGTAGTACCAGAAGAGCACATTGACCTTCGGGTGCGGGTTCATGGTCAGCAGGATGTTAGGCGATTCGATATTGGAACGCTGCACGGCGTCGATGAAACCCAGGTACTTGTGGGCCAGCGGGAAGAGCTGGTTGTACCGGTTCCAGTCGCCGCCTGGCGTGTCGCCCGAGGCGTAATCGTAGTAGCACCACAGGGTCGGTTTCCAGGGATGATCGCTGATCCTGCGTCCCAGCCCGACCGTCGCAAACTGGGCCGACTGATCGACCCCAAGGCCGCTTTGCCGTCCCAGCTGGAAGCCGCCTTCGGCTTCGTACAGCCAGTCGCCGCGAGAGCCGTTCAGTCGGGCGCCAAACGTATGCAGCGAGAAATCGCTGGCCGCCGGCGTGGCGGTCGCCGCATGCTGGTTGTCGTAGCCCAGATAGTAAAAGTCGATCGTGTTGTTTTCGATGCCGGCCCAGGAGGCGTACATGCCATAGAACGGCTGCTCGTAGTCGGCCTGGTCAAAGTCATTCGGCAGCACCGGCACAAAGTGGGTGAAGAAGCCGTCGATCGCCCAATCGTCTTCCCGGTACATGAGTTTGGCGCCTTCAAAGGTGCGCCGCGTATTGGCCCAGTCAAGCGGGCTCACCAGGCGCTGGTTGCCATACAGCAGTTCCTGGCGGCCGACGCGACCGGTCAGCGTGTCGGTCAGTTTCACATCAACAAATGCATTGAGCAGGTCGCCATGGTTCTGGTCAATGGGACGGGGCACGTAGGCGGCGTCTTTGGTGACATCGGCGAAGATCCCTTCGGCGTAGAAACGGAAGTAATCGTTCGCCTCGTAGTTGGCGTACAGTCGCAGTCGTTCCAGCAGAAAGTCGTTGTCGGTTCCTTGAAACCGCGTAGCTCCCACCTGCTGACCCATGCCGCGTTCATGGTGATACCGCAAGCGGAACTGGCCGCCGATATCGAGCTTGCTGCAGTGCGGACCGACGACCAGTCGCTTCCAGTGGTCGCCCAGGCAATCGCCGTTGTAGGCCGGGTTTTCCAGGTAGCTAAAGTCGTTGTCGTAGAACAAGCCTTTGTGCGAGTTGGCGCACGGGTTGCCCGGAGGTTTGCAGGCGGTGGCGGGCTGGAGAATTCGCGGGGCCGCGACGGCAGGACGCGCGATCGTCGCCGGCGGATCACTGGTCGCGGGAGGCGTCGCGACCGAGCCGGCAGCATCCCCTGCGGTCGCATCGTCAGAGAGCGAGGGAACCGGGCGGGGAGCAGGCTCGGGCGGGATCACCGGGAGGTCACTGGGGGAAGGCTCGCTTTGCGCCCTTTGGGAACGGTCGTCCTGCAGGGAATCGACTGAAGACCCTTGCTGCAGGAAATAGATTGACTGCGCTTGCGCGGCGGCGTGCAGGTCCAGCAGCAAAGCGGCGCTAGCCAGGATTGCCAGCCAGGGCTTTTGAATTGACATGAAAAATTTCCACCATGTGAATAGTCCGTTTCACCGGAGGATCGATCGTTGCGATCCCTTCCCTGGGATCATGCGCTCGGAGCGCCGCCAGTTTGCCGCACACGGCGTCAAACGACTCCAAAACATGAGGTGCCTTGTTTTCCTTCGGATCGGCGTCGTCCCGATATACAGCACCAAAGTCGCATTCCGCGCAGCCAGCAGTTAACGACCTCTGACAAATGATACAGGCGCCACGCCGCGTCAAACCGGCGAGTGTTGCCTCGCCCGCAAGAGCGTTTTAACCGATCCAAGCGTGACGCACGCCTGGCGGATCTACTGCAGGCCCGCGATCGCCTGGTCGACCAGCAACTGGCTCTGCTCCAGCACGCGCGCACGCCAGGCAGGGTCGGCAGGGCAGAACAACTCCGCCAGACGCCGCTTCACGCGCTCGGTCGACGCGGATCCCGGCTGACCAAAGTGGTGTGCCTGGTTCTCCGCACGCAAACCGGCCAGCACCGCCAGCGGGCCGTACGTGCCGAATTCCGCACAAAGATACCGGTATTCGGGCGCCAGCCCCTGGGCGACGCACCACGCTCCCAGACCGCCGCGGGCTTCGTAAGCGATCCCCGAAGCGGCCGATTCCGAAAACGCGTCCGCCCCAAACACGTCGGTCAGACATCGCCGGTCAGCGTCGTCCAGGGGATAATCGACCAGCAGCTTCCAGGCGTCCCGACGCCCCAGGCCGGTATGGAAATCAAGATGCATCACCCGAGTCGCATCCCGCAGCCAGCGCGACAGATGCTCCCGCAGCAGACCATGCAAAGCGGTCGGCTCGCCCCCGCCGTAGAATAGCCCCTGGGGAAAGGCAAACTGTCCGCCGGCTATCGTCTGTCGAAGGGCCGGCATTCCCTGACGGACGATCGCCCAGAGCGCCTGGCACAAGAACGGCTCCCACCGCGACGGCGGTCGCTGCGGATTCAACAACGGGTCCAGGCGACTATATCCGGGCGGGGCGCCTTCGTACGGCTGGCCGGCGAGCAGAAAGTTGCGATTGGGGTCGACGTTGTTCTCATCAAAGCGCCGGCGCCAGGCAAAACCGTACGGATTCAGGGCATGCAAGAGCAGGCAGCCGACCGGCGGAGGGCCGAAATCCGCCCAGTGTTCCAGCAGGGCGACCTGCACGGCGGACCCGAAGAATCCTTCAATCCCGTGCAATCCGGACGACAGGATCAGCACCGGCCCCGACGATGTTCGCGGCGAACAGGCAGCATCGAGTGTGAGCGTTTCCCCGTTTGGTCCCGCGCCGCCCAGGGGAATCGACTCGATGCTCCAGCCGAGTACTTTTGCGGCTTCGCGAAAGCGGCTGCGGGCTGTCAGGTAGTCGGAAGAGAAGGCGTCGCTAGAAGGCATCGGGCAGGTTTTCCCTGATTTAAGGAACCAATGCGGGAGTCGGGTTGCGCGCATTATCGGACTTTTCAGGGCCTCCGCAAGAGAATCCACAAAATGAGGCCGCTGGGCATGGCGACCTGACGCGTACTTCGTTTGTCCAATCGCTTTTAGAACCTATGTTTATGGGGGCGATTCCCATACCGGCACGGACGGAGCAGGGAACTTCGCCGGAATCCGCGAGCGTGCATCTCCCCAGCATGGATTCCGCCGTTTCGGCCGCCCCGAAGAACGATCAAGCGTTGACTGCCGGCCCTGCCTGCCACCCATCCCGCCGTTGTTGGAAGACATCCGTCATGAGGATCGAACTCGCGTTGCCGTGCGGCTTCTTTATCGGCGTTGCCTGCGTCCTCCTGTTCGGCAACCGTGAGATCGAAGCCGCCAATGCGAAACCCACCGCCGCTGCGACGAGCCCAGACAGCGTGCCAGGCGCAGCCAGCGTGCCAGACACAGCCAAGTTGACGGAAACCGCTGCAGCGACCGGGCCACTCGGCGCCCTGAATGCGGACGAACTTACCTGCAGCGGCGGCGTATCAGGCGCGTGCGCGGTGGGCGACCAGGCCTTCGCGGCGGAAGGGCCCTGGCTGTTTATGACGCGTCTGTTCGATACGCAAGACTATCCGCCGCGGTGGTATTGCGGTAACTGGTCGTCGGACACGGCCTGGATGCATATCGTTTCCGACGCCGCCATTTTTGGCGCCTACTTCACCATTCCCGTGGTGCTGTTCTGCTTTATGTTTTCCCGACGGGATTTGAGCTTTCCGAGGGTGACCTTCCTGTTCGGGGCCTTTATTCTGGCTTGCGGATTCGGCCATTTGATCGAAGCCGGAATTTTCTGGTGGCCCGTTTACCGCTTCTCAGGACTCGTGAAAGCAATAACGGCAATCATCTCCTGGGCGACCGTGCTGATGCTGATCCGCATCCTGCCGGCCGCATTAAAGATTCCCTCGACGGCGGCCCTGGCGGCGGAACTGCAGCGGAACAAACAGCAGCTGGACTTTGCCATCAAGGCCGGGAATATCGGGGTCTGGGAATGGAAAGTGAACCAGGACGTGTTGACCTGGGACGCGCGCTGCCGGGAAATATTCGACGCCGAACCGCACCTCGATCGCTATTGCCTGAAACACTATACCGATCGCCTGCATCCGCTGGAACGCGAAGCGTTAACAAAGCGTGTTGAAGAATGCATGCGCACCGGCGAGCCTTACGACGTGCGGCATCGGGTCGTCCATCGAGACGGAACGATTCTCTACATTTACTCCCGGGGCGAGGCCGTTTTCAACGAACAGGGCGAGCTCGACAGCTATATGGGCGTCTCGCTCGACCAGACCGAATTGCAGCGTCAAAGCGAGGCCGTCAAAGAAAGCGAACAGAACTTCCGCAGCACCTTTGAACAGGTCGCCATCGGCATCGCCCATGTGGCGCCCGACGGCCGCTGGCTGCGGGTCAACCAGGGTCTGTGCGACATTATCGGTTACACCTGCGAGGAACTTCTCCACGCGAACTTCATGGAGATTACCCATCCCGAAGATCTGGCGAACGACCTGGGACAGGCCGCGCGTACGCTGGAGGGCGAGATCGATTCGTATTCCCTGGCCACGCGTTTCCTGTGCAAAAACGGCGATTCGGTCTGGGTCAACCTGACCGTGTCTCTGGTCCGCAGCAGCACGGGCGAACCGAAGCACTTTATCACCGTGGTGGAAAACATCCAGGGCCGCATTGATTCGCAACGGGCCGTGCACGAGTCTTCGGAACGGACCCGCGCCATTTTGAACTCCACCTCTGACGGCATCATTACGATCGACGAACGGGGAATCATCGGCTCCTTGAACCCCGCCGCCGTGCGGATCTTCGGTTATACCGAACAGGAACTGCTCGGCCAGAATGTCAGCGTGCTGATGCCGGCCCCCTACCAGGCCGAGCACGACCATTACCTGGCAAATTATGTGGAAACGGGCCGCAAAAATGTGATCGGATCGGGCCGCGAAGTCGCCGGCGTACGGAAAGACGGAACCAGCTTTCCGTTGGAACTGAGCGTGACCGAAGTCGACCTGGAAGGCCAGCGTCTGTTTACGGGATCGGTCCGCGACATTACGGAACGGAAACGCTTTGAAGAGGCCCTGCAGTCGGCCAAAGACACCGCCGAGGCGGCCAACAAGGCCAAAAGCGATTTCCTTGCTTCCATGAGCCATGAACTGCGGACGCCCCTCAACGGCGTGATCGGCATGGCCGAGCTGCTGGCGGATTCGCCTTTGAATCCGCGCCAGCAACGCTTTGTTAGCGCTTGCCAGAGCAGCGGCCGCAGCCTGCTGATACTGATTAACGATATCCTCGACTTCTCCAAGATCGAAGCCGGCCAGCTTGAACTCGATGAGCATGACTTCGACCTGCTGCAGTTGCTGGACGATGTGATGGATGTCCTTCCGCTGCGGCTGGGGGAAAAGAACATTGAAATGCTGTACAGCCTGGACCATCCCAACACGCTCCACCTGACCGGCGACAGTCATCGCCTGCGGCAGGTGCTGGTCAACCTGCTCAACAATGCGATCAAATTCACCGAGCAGGGCGAAATCCGGCTGCGGGCCGTTCCAAAACGCTTGAGCGAAACCGAAGTAACCCTGCACTTCTCGATCGAAGATACAGGCATCGGCATTCCCCAGGATCGCCTGCACCGGTTGTTCCAACCGTTCAGCCAGGCCGACAGCTCCACCAGCCGCAAATTTGGCGGCACCGGCCTGGGCCTGTCAATCTGCAAGGCCCTGGTCGAAGCCATGGACGGAACGATGGGCGTGGAAAGCAGTCCGGGCGTGGGTTCGCAATTCTGGTTCACGGTCACCCTGAAGCGAAACGCCGGTCCGCTGGATGACTCCCGCAATCTGCTTCCCCAGTGGACCGACCGTCGCGTCCTGGTGGTCGAAGGGCAGGATTCGTGTCGGGAATTGTTGCTGGGCTTCTTCCAGAAGTGGCAAATCCCAGCCGAGCAGGTCGCCACGGCCGAGGAAGCCATTCTCCGGATGCAGCAGGAAGCAGCGGCGGGGCGCCCCTTTGAACTGGTCCTGGCCGACGAGGTCTGCTGGGAGGTCGACGGTTTGTCGCTGCAGGAACAAATGCTGCGACTGACCGGATTGAAAGAAGCCTCGCTGATTCGCATCGCTTCCTCAGAGAGCCCGACGTTGCTGTCCGCAAGTGACGCCACGCCCTGCCTGCACAAGCCGGTAGGACAGTCCCACCTGCTCGACGCCCTGATGAATCTATGGGGACCGAACGGGCACACGGCGCGAGCCTCCGTGGAAACGGCCGCCGCGACGCTGGCGCCCCGCACCGACTTGCTCCGCATCCTGCTGGCTGAAGACAACGCCACCAACCAGCTGTTCGCACGGGAGATCATGACCCGCAACGGCTGGAACTGCGATATCGCCGGCAACGGCCGGGAAGCGATCGCCGCCCTGGAAGAACAGGATTATGACCTGGTTCTGATGGATTGTCAGATGCCGGAAATGGATGGATTTGAAGCAACACGGGAAATCCGCCGCCGGGAATCCGACGGACGCCGAACGGGCCGCATGCCGATTATCGCTTTGACGGCCAACGCCATCAAAGGGGATCGCGAACGTTGTATCGCCGCCGGGATGGACGACTACCTGTCAAAACCCTTTGACCCCAAGTCGCTCGTCGCGGCCGTGCATCGCCTGCTGGACATCCACGCGGAACCACGACGCCCGGTTGTCCCCCAGCCAGCGCCCCCGGTCACAGCCCCGCTCAACAAAGACGAATTCCTCGAACGCTGCATGAGCGATATCGACTTCGCCCATACCATGCTGGACATGTTCGCTCGTGACGGCAAGGCTCGCCTGGACGCCGTGGTGCAGCATGCGGCCCAGGGCGACACGGCCGCCGCAAGCGCCTCGGCCCACTCCCTGAAAGGAATGGCCGGCATTATCGCCGCTCCCCGACTCATGGCCGCCGCCGCCGCGATCGAAGGCGCCGGTATCGACGGGAACCTCGACGAAGTAAGAGCGCTGATCGCCGACCTGCAGCAGGAAGTCGCCAATTGCCTGGACTACATCCCCCAGTTCAAACGTCAATCTCCCGCCAGTCCCTAACAGAACACCTGGTCCCCGGCGCGAATCGAACGACCCCCTCCGCATCGCCTCGCAAGAACGGAAACGCGGGTTGCGGGCCGCGTCGCCGCCTCGCAAAAGGATCCCCCAGAGCGGCTGACGCCAGGCGATGACGTGGCGGGTTGCGGGACCGGCTGGTAAAATAAGACAGGTCGCTGCCGGCGGCCTGCTTCGTTTTTCACTTACGAGTTTTGCGTGTGGCTATGATCGAGGTTGCTTGTCCCCGTTGCCGGATGGTGTACCAGGTTGAGCCGGGAACGGCAATCGTGCAATGCCAGATCTGTAAATCAGAACTGGTCGTACCCCCGTCGCCCGAACAACCCCTGGCGAGCCCCGCAGCGACGCCGCCCGGCGCAACGTCTGCCAGCGCAACGCCTCCCGCAGCGACGCCCCCCAGCGCGGGCGAAGCGCGACCGGGCGAGCAGCCGCTGTCGCCTCCGGCCGCCCAGCCTTTGGGAGCAGCGCCCCGGGTCGCCCGCGCCGTGGTTCCAGGCGGATCAGCTAACCCGGTTCAGGCCGCCGTTCCTGCTGCCATGCCTGCAGGGGCCCCTGTCGCTCGCGCCGTTTATCCCGCACCCCAGGCGGCGCCGCCGGCTCCTATTCTTCCGCCTCACCTGCAGGCAGGCGGTTCCGGCATGGCGCCGGTGATTGGTCCCGCGAACAAATCCTCGACGCGCCGGAGCATTCCTTCACGTGCGGAACGTCGCCAGGCTCAGCTGATGATTTACGGCGGCTTCGGTTTACTGGCGGTGCTGCTGATCCTCGGCATTTGCGGCCTGCTCCTGATCATGAAGCCCGAGCTGGTGCTGCCCGAAACGGCCGAGCGCCCTGGGGGATCCGGCGGGTCGACAGTTCCCGGCGGTGGCTTCTCGACTGCTGCGCCGGCGGATCGCTGGGCCGACGCTACCGTGGCCGAACTGGAACATAACGGCGTCAAAGTCCGCGTCGACTATGTCGATGTGGGCGACGTCGCCACCCGGAACAACGCCAACGCGGTTGAGGTGTTCACGGATCGCGACTACCTGCATGTAACGCTCTCGCTGGAGAACACGAACGCGGCGCCGGTCGCCTATCGCAGCTGGCAGGGAAACACTTTTCCCGGCGGTTCGCTGGCCCAGGTGAAGCTGACCGACAACTCGGGCGCCGAGTATGCCCAGGCGACCTTTCCCGGAGCCCGATCGGTCAAGGGGCATCTGGCCGACGCCCAGTTGGACCCGAAAGAAAAAGTCACCGACACCCTGATTTTCCAGCCGCGTGCGGGGCAAGACCCGCGTGCTGCGACCTTTTATCTGCTGGAATTACCTGCCGGAGCGCACGGAGCCGAAGGCGAGTACCGCTTTCGCATTCCCCGCAACATGCTAGAGGAAGCGCCCTCGCTCGGAGGCCCGGGCAGCGAAGGCTTTACCCTGCCGCCCGATGGCATGTCCAGCGAGTAACACACTTGCCTCTAGTGGTGCGTCAAACCATAAAATCAGGTTTCTCTCAATCAGCCGCCGGGCACTAGCCCCCGGTTTTTTTGGCAGCACAGCAGCACGGCCGAAATCGCTCACTCGAAGATTGAAGATTGACGCAGCAGTAGTGCTGCGTCAAGGCAAAGAGTTCGGGTTCTTCCAATTAGCCGTTTTGGCGATAGCCACGGTTAACGAAAAGGAACAGCGGCTCGCGCGAAAATGGCCAAACCTGAAATGGAAACTTGACGCACCACTAGTCCAGCAGCGACAAAGTTCTAGACCAGCTGCGGAATGGGGGAGCCTGTGGTGATGGCGCGGAGGACGTCGGCCGGTACGCCCTGGGCGATGCGGAGTTTGCCGACATCGAACAGCGTGTGCATGACCGTCGCCATCAGATCCTGCGTGGTGACCGGGTCGGCAACCGGTTTGCTGGCCGTAGCGTCGCTGGCGCCAATGACCTGACCCATTCGCAGACCGCCGCCGGCCAGCAGCAGGGTGCATAGATTGCCCCAGTGATCGCGGCCCGCTTTGGCGTTGATGCGCGGCGTGCGGCCGAACTCGCCCGTCACCACCAGCAGCACTTTATCCGACAGGCCGCGGGCTTCCAGGTCTTCCAGGAACGCACTCGCCGCTTTGTCGACCGCGGAGCCCAGCAACGGCATGCCGTCGTCGATGCCAAAGGCGTTGCCATGCATGTCCCAGCCGGCGCTGGTGACCGTGACAAACCCGCAACCGGCTTCGACCAGGCGCCGGGCCAGCAGCATCTGCTTGCCGAGGGCAATGGGCGATTGGCCTGGCACGTTCGTTTTTTTCTTCTGCAAATCCGCCGGGATCGAGAACTCGCCCGTATCGTACCGGGCAACCAGGGCGGGGTCTTCCTCGGCCAGATTGAAGGCTTCCCCGACGCCGCCCAGGATCACTTCGAACGCCTGCTCCTGGAACTTGTCGGCTCCGGCCAGCAGACCGCCTGCATCCGCCTGCCGCTTGATGCGGTCCAGTTGGGAGAGCAGATTCCGGCGATCGTCCAGTCGATCCTCGCCCAGTCGCAGCTCCATATTACGGACGATCTCGCCGCCTGAACTGGGATCGAACGCTTTGTACGCCGCCGGCAAGGCGCCAATTCCTGTCACTCGACTGGTCTGGGCGCCCAGCCCTTTGAACTGTTCGCCAGCGGCCGGCGGCGGCAACACCGTATTGCTGGGAATGCCCGACATCGGATTGCTTACGCCGACCACGCGTGAAAAGACCGAACCCATCGCGGCGTTTGTCAGATTCCCGCCGCTGATCACGTGCTCTGACGCCTGAGTATGGCTGGACATGCCATGGGCGAACGATCGGACAACCGCCAGGCGATCGGCCAGTTTCGCCAGTCGCGGGAAATGGCTGCCAAATGTGACCCCGGGAAGCGCCGTCGGCGTTTCGCCAAACATGGCCCGGTATTCCGAAGGCGCCGTCATTTTGGGATCGAACGTTTCAATCTGGGTGGGACCGCCCTGCAGAAACAGGACGACGACTGCTTTGTCCCGAGCCAGCGCGCCGTAAGGGGCTGTCGGTGACTGGGCCGCCAGCAGGGAGGGGAGCGTCATTCCGCCCAGTCCCAAAGCGCCGATCCGCAACAGCTCGCGGCGGCTCATCCCCTCACAATTCCCCATTCGGCCGTCAGAATACAAGGACAGCATTTCGCAACTCCTGCAACCCAGGACAAGAATACAGCCGTAGAGTTCGGCTTGCAAAAACTATCACATCGACGGGCATTTATCAATCTTTAACTGCAGATCCCCGTTGTTTTCTCTTCTTCGGCGTTCCGCCTGGGGCATCCGCGATTGTGCTCCGGCGACCACGACCGGTCGCTCATTCTGGGCGAACGGTCCTTCGGAGAACGACCGCACGAACAACCCAAAACGGCCCCGTTTACGGGATTTCTCCTAATCCGCCAGTCAAAGCAGGCAATCGGTTGCAAGCAGCCGGCTGCAGTAACGTCATTGCCATCGAACAGAAGCGAGGGAATTTTCAGCCCGTTCCGGGTTTCTGTGCGGATCATGACGGTTGTATGGACATGGAAAAAAAAGGACGGTCCCGCACTCTCGACATGCCCCACTCTGCCAGCAACGAGCGCCCTCTTCTCCCGGAGATATCACGGCAATGCTTGCTCCGGGAGCGGGCGAGGGCCGGCAGGTGCGATGCAGGGGGCAAACTGAAATTGCGGTGGTTGGGGTTTGTTGCTATTTACGGGCGGCTCTGCTTTTTGGCGGGGCGGGGCGGGGGTGCGCCGTGGGGTTTCGCGGGCCGCCGCTTTTCGCGTCGGGATGTTTGTTGATTTTTGAAACGGGGTTAGCTCGTTATGATAGTTTCTGAACCACCGATTCTGTCGCCGCGGTTTTCCAGGCCGGCGGTGTGGATGGGGCTCCTGCTGCTGGGAGCGATCGGTTGTCATCAGGGGATGCATAGCGCCGCTAAACTGCCGGCGCAGTATGTCGTTGCGCCGCAACCACGCATTAATCGCCTGGATCTGTCACAGATCGCCCAGAAATCCACCCGTAGCGAAGTCATCCAGCCGGGCGACTTTCTCAAGGTGTTTATCGGCACCGGCTTTGAAGAGAAACGTCCGGAACCGGTCTCCCTCCGCGTCGGCGACGACGGCCAGGTGAACGTCCCGCTGGTCGGTCCCGTGCTGGTCGCGGGACTCGAGCCGCGGCAGGCCGATGAAAGCATCCGCCAGGCCAGCATCCAGCGAAATATTTACCGCAATCCGCAAATCGCCGTCGAAGTGTTCGAGCGGCAGACCAACCGCGTGACCGTCACCGGCGCCGTCAACAAGCCGGGCGTCTATCAGTTGCCGACGGCCGAAAGCGATCTGCTGGCCGCCCTGGTGGCGGCCGAAGGCCTGGCCGACGACGCCGAGTCGGTCGTCGAAATCCGGCATCCGCCCAGCTCTGCTTTCGCCAGTCGCAATAGTCCCGGCGAGGTGGCGCAGGTCGGCTATAACGGCCCGCGAGGGAACGCCCCGGTCGGCGGCTCCCGCATCCAGCAGGTCGACCTGGAAGAGGCCGTCCGCAACGGACGCAGCGGATTCCCGGTCGAAGACAGCACCGTGATCCATGTCGCCCGGCGACCCGAACAAAAGGTCTACGTGATGGGTCTGGTCAAAAAGGCCGACCATTTTGAGATGCCGCCCGACGGCGAACTGCGCCTGCTGGACGCCCTGGCCCTGGCCGGCGGCCGCACGCTGGAGATCGCCGACAGCGTCAAGATTGTGCGGAACCTGCCCGGCAGCGAGAAGCCGGTGGTGATTACGGCTTCGGTCCGCGATGCGAAGAAGACGGGCGCGGCCAACATCCAGCTGGCGGCGGGCGACGTGGTCACGGTGGAAGAAACGCCGCTCACGTTCACGTACGACTTCCTCCGCAACTTCGCCCGGATTGGACTTTCCGGCGCCGCGGTCGGGCTGTAGTCCGGCCGGCGCGGTCTCCTTTTCTCCGGGAACTTTTTCGCCCGGTCGATTCCGACCAGCTTAACGAAGCGAACCCTCATGACGACAGAACTCTCCCTGGTGTCGCCGGATGCCGAAGGCTCCAGTCCTCGTGATATCATGCAGGCGGCGTTGCGTTTCCTGCAGGTGCTCCGCCGTCGCAAAGGTTATGTGCTGGCGATGCTGGCGGGCGCCGCCGTACTGGGTGCGGCCTATTACGTCGCCGCCCCGCGGATGTACGAAGCGAAAGCCTCGCTGCTGATCACCCAGACCGGTCCCGATGTGATGAGCTCCGGCACGGCCTCAGCCGCCAGCGGCGATTCGCTGATTCCGACCTATGAAAAGTTGTTCACCAGCGCCGTTGTGCTGAACAGCGCCGTGGAGAAACTGCAGGACGCCCCGCCCGAGGTGGTGCTGGCCTTTGACGCCGCGCCTTCCAAGGAGTGGGCCAAAACCATCGAACAGAATCTCCGCGCCAGCTCCAAACGCGGCACCAATCTGATCGAGCTCAGCTATCGGGCCAAAAGCCCCGAAGCGGCCACCGCGGTCGTGGCGGCGATTCTGAGTTCCTATCTGGACTTCATGGACAAGAACCATAAAGACGTCTCCCTGGAGATCGTCACCATCCTTGACCAGGAACGGAAACAGGTCGAAGAGACGCTCGCCGAGAAGCAGGATCAAATGCTCGACCTGCAGCACCGGGTCGGCGACCTGGGGATGCGGGAAGGCTCGACGGTGGTGCACCCGGCCGTGCAGCGCGTGGTCGAACTGAACCGTACGCTGATCGAAGCCCAGAAGAACCGCGTGCATCTGGAAGCGCTGCAGACCGCTGTCGGCGACGCCGTGCGCGAGGGTCGCGACCTGCGGCAGCACCTGCTGACGTTCTCGCCGGAGATCGGCCGGGAACTGCTGGTCAGCAGCATGGGTCTGGGTCCCGAGTTCGCCACCAACCTGCGGCAGATTGAACGGCAGCTGATCGACGAACGCGGCCAGCTGAATAACATGCTGGCCCACTACGGCGAAGCCCATCCCAAAGTGATCGCCCTGCGGAACTCGATCGTCTCGGGCGAGCAGTACATGGCCGACATCCGCTTCAAAGCCGAAACGCAGCAAAACAGCATCGCCGGCCAGCAGCTGGCGCCGCTGCTGACCTCGCTGATCGCCCAGCGACTGGCCGAGACGCGGGCGAACGAGAAGCAGCTGCTGGTGGAATACCAGTCATCGGAAGCAGAGGCCGTCAGCCTGAACGACCGGGTGGCCGCGCTGCAGCTGGTCGATAACGAGGTGCAACGACTGCGGCGGCTGCATGAAACGCTGCTCAACCAGATCTCCAAAATCGACATCAACCAGAACCAGTCCGATGTGCGCGTGGCGGTCGTCGGCGAACCGCTGGCTAACGAAAACCCGGTCTCGCCCAACCTGAAAATGACGGTGCTGATGAGCCTGCTGATCGGCCTGGGCGGCGGGGCCGCTTTGGTCTACGGCATCGACCTGCTCGACGACCGCTTCCGCTCGCCGGAAGAAATGGTCGAACAGCTGGGCGCCAAACTGCTGGCCGCGATCCGGCCGCTGAGCCTGACCGAAACGCACGGCGCCCAGGCGGTGCAAGTGCATGTGAACCCGACCGCGGTGGAAAGCGAAGCGTTCCGCACGCTGCGAACCGTACTCAGCTTTGGCGACCTGGAAGGGAACCGGCTGATCGTCACCAGTACAGAGCCCAGCGACGGGAAAACGACCGTCATCTCCAACCTGGGCGCCTCGTTCGCGCAGTCCGGCAAACGGACGCTGCTGATCGACTGCGACCTGCGGAAGCCGGGTCTATCGACGCTGTTCCAGGTCCGCGGCCTGCCCGGCCTGAGCGACCTGCTGCGTTCTTCGGAACCCGTCGGCGCCATGTGCGAACAGCGGATCCTGTCGACCGGCATCCCCGATCTGGACCTGCTGCCATGCGGTCCCAAAGCGTTCGATGCGGCCGAACTGCTCAGCGGTTCTCGCATTGAAGAGCTGATCGCCTGGGCGGAAATCCATTACGACCAGCTGCTGATCGACACGCCGCCGATCCTGGCGGCGAGCGACGCGGCCCTGGCCGCCCGGCACACGGACGGCATCCTGATGGTCGTCCAGCCGGTGAAGAACAACCGCCGGCTGGTGATGCGAGCAGTGGACGAAATCCGCGCCCTGGACCTGAACCTGATCGGCGTCATCGCCAACCGGATCGACGTCGCCCAGGCCGGCTACTACGGTTACGGCTACGGATACGGCTACGGCGAAAACGACAGCGACGACGACCACATCAGCCCCACGTCCACCACCGCAACCTCAACGCCCCAGCATTCCCCCGTGGTGCGACGTCCAGATCGCACCTCTTCGCAACCGACCTCAACCCCAACCACCCCCACCCGTCGTCGCCCCGCCGCCACACAGTCAGACAACCACCAGCCCCAAGTCACCCGCCGCCGCCGCGCCGCCTGAACCCCGGCAGGGAGAAGATCTCGTCCCGTTTTCACCAGCAACGGGACAAGGTAACCGGACAAGGGGACGGGGGTCGACATGATCTTCCTGCGGCAGACTTCCTTTCGGCTGTCTGCCGTTTTTCTTTGCGTCGCACGGCAGGACTACATCTTGGAGACGTCGCCTTCGAGGTGTCCGCAGTAGGGGCAGACCGACGTCACACGAAGCATTTCTTTCTTGCACATTTCGCAGAGCTTGGCTTTTTCCTCGGGCAGCGACTGCCCTTCGTTGCTGAACTCGCGAATGCGGCGTTCCTGTTCCGCCAGATCCTCCTGGGCCTGGAGTTCGCCCAGTTCTTCATCGAGAAAACTCGAATACGCGGGCTTGGGGGCCGGGGCGGACGGAGCGCGGGCGGCCGGCGCTTTCGCCGGAGGGGCCTTGGCGGCGGGGCCTTTGGCAAGCGGAGCCTTGGCGGGCGGAGCTTTAGCCGGCGGAGCTTTAGCCGGCGGAGCTTTGGCGGCAGGCGGCTGGGCGGCGCCGCCGGCGGCCGGGGCTTGCACCGGGCTGCTGCACTTGGGGCACTTGAATCGCTTGCCCGCCATTTCGTCTTTTAGCTGAAAACGTTGCTGACATTTCGTACACGAGGCAACCAGCGGCATGCCAGACTCTCCTTCCAGACACGGGTCAATCATCACCAGGCAGTATATCGCAGACGGCCCACTTGGAATACCGTTTTGCCCCCGCATTCCCGTCCGCCGAGGCGTCGTCCGGTTTTGCGTGCGGTGGAGAGAAGGGAAGGGGACCCGGCCATCCATCCGCATGGCCTCGCACAGGGAGAAGGAGAGGCGGCCAGATCCGTGGCGCCCCCTTTATTCTTCCTGGCGGCGGTTGATCAGGAAGTACCCGTGTCGCCAAACAGGAACTGGCGGAACGCCGGCTCGTCGAACGCGGCAAAAGAGAAATCGGCCGGCGGATCGGACGGATGCTGCTCGCGTCCCTGGCGATAGTACGCGGTTCGCGAACCGGCTCGACGTCCCGTTTCGATATCAAAATGAAAGTCCCCCACCATGACCGCCTGGGCGGGGGCAATCCTCCATTGCTCGCAAATGTGCAGGATCGACCAGGGATCGGGCTTTGCCGGGCCATCGTCGCGAGAGATGATGGGCGCAAACCCGCCGGCCAGATGCACCAGCATGGCTTCCGCCATGGCGCGGCTGTTGCGGGTAATGATGGCCCGGGGCATGCGTCGCCGGTCCAGCTCCGCCAGCAACTCGGCCACGCCTGCCAGAGGACGGGACCGATTGGCGCCGTCCAGTTCATGCTGCAGGAGAATTTCCCAGCGCCAGTCGGCTTCGGCAGGCGGCATCCCCTCCAGCGTTTCCAGAATCGGCTGCCCGGGAGCAAGCTGCATCTCCCGGCGCATCGCCTCAAAATCCAGCGCTGAGTCGATCAGGGTGCCGTCCAGGTCAAAGATGACGCCAGCAATCATATCCATCGCACCAAAGAGATTGCACCTGGCGCCGGCCGACATTCTGCCGGGACTACCGTCCTTTGGCAGCGGCCATGCCCGGCCCGCAAAATCGGGCACCGGGTGATCGGAGCGGTTGTTCCCTCGACTACGGTCGGGGGAAAACGCGGGGAGTGAAGCTTTCGGGCGGCGTTCCGGCGCCTGCGGGCAAGGGAGCCGCCGGCGCTGGGGGTTTGGGCCTATCGACCCCGGGAGCAGCGCCGCCTGCGGGACCGGCCGGTGCGGCCGCTCCGCCGGGAGCACCGGGTACAGCGGCTCCGCCGGGAACTGGAGGTCCGCCCACTGCGGCGGGCTGGTTGGCCGGATTGTCAACGGCGGGACCCGGCGGTTTAGGACCTGTGTTAGCTGGACCCGCGCCATCAGGCCCGGCAGCCGTAGGGTCAGCCGCCGGATCATCGCCAATCGGGATCGGCACGCCGTCGGCATGATAGGCGACTTCCCGCTTGGAAAGCTTCTCATTCCAGCGCTGCAAAGCCAGACGATTGGTGCGGACGTCGGCATCGGGGCGATACCCGAGCGACCAGCCGGTAATGCGTCGCAGATTTTCGCTGGCCAGCACGCGGACTTCCATCGAGTCGCTTTCCAGCAGCGAGATCAGCTTGGCGGCGCCGCCGCCTTCGAGCGATTCCGGCGCATAACGAACCAGCAGTTCATAAAGCGGACCGCTGACCTTGGGGGTGACCCGACTGAGCGTGAGCCACAATTCGTCGGAGGCATCCAGGTTACGGGCGAGAGCCCTTTGGACCGCATCGTAATGATCGTCCCAGTAAGAACGCATCATTTTATCCGACAGCGATTTCACAAACGGTTCGTAAAAATCGACTTCGCATAATGCCCGGGTGGACAGTGAAGCAACTTCCATCGGCGCGCTGGCGGAGTTCTCCACCAGGCTTAGCACCAGGTTTTTTTCTGTCCCGACCAGCGGTTCCAGCGTTTTGGCAGCCCTCCGCTCCGACGGGTCGTCGTTCCGCAAATCGGTCCAGGCCGGGGGAGTGGGGGAGTCTTCAATATCAGCCACGGCGTTGAACAGGCTGAGAGAAAAATCTTTCGGCAAGGGCGTCAGCTTGCCGCCTTCTTCCCATTGCAGGCGACCGGAAATGCACGAAATCCGGGCGGCGATATGAATCGGCCCCACTTGCGGATCCACCCCGGGCAGGCGGACGCGTTCCACGGAAACGGCCGCCTCGGAGCCCGGCTCCATCAGATGCAGCACGCCGCGATGCTCAAACAGGTCGACGCCGATTTTCGCCGGCCCTTTCGGCGACGTCAGAGTCAACCGGCCGGAACCGCCGTTAATAAAGTCCAGCACCAGCGTGGAGTCCGGGCGGGAATAGAGCATGGTGCGCGTCGGTCCGACCAGCTGCATTTCCAGGCCGGGCAGCTCCAGCACCGGGCGGAAACCGGGCAGCGCGATAATTTCCGAATTGGTCATCACGGGGCCATCCATCGGCACACGACTCCACAGGCGGGCTTCGCCTTCTTTGGGCGTTTCGCTGACGGCCAGAATCTGTTCCGCCGAGATGAGCTTGCCGGCGACGATTACGGGCCGCGGTTCCGGTTTGGGGGCGTCTCCCGGAAGAGCGAATTCGTCAGGCGTCACCGCCGCGACCGTGGTGGGAGGCTTCGCTCCCGCGCCTTCGGTCGGCGCGGCTCCCAGAGCATTGCCGGGCAGTTCGGCAGCCGGCACGGCGTCGCCAGGAGTCGGCGGGATGGGAGTGCTGGTCGGGGCCGGCGCCGGGGACGGGTCGATCTCCGGCTGCTTTAAACCGCCGGGAGCCGGTGTAACCGGCGTCGCGCTGCCGCCTGGCGTGACCGGAGCGACCGCGGGAACTGCAGGAGCGGTAATCGGAGCCGCGGGACCTGCCGGAGCGACGGGACTGGCCGGCGGGACAGCCGGATCCTGGCCCGGGCCGGGCGGAAGGTTCTTGTCGGCATCCTGCGCTGGGCCTGCTGCGGGATCGGCCTGGGCGACGGCATCGCCGCTGAGCATGCGCCACAGGGGGTGGTTGCTGTTAAGCGGTCCCATTGCCGCGAGACCCGCGAACACAATCAAAAACACCATGGCGGTCGTCGCCAGGTAGGGCCACAGATTCCACTTTTTGGAAACGCGCAGGTAGTCTGGCACTTCGGGCTTGGCGCGGGGCGTTTTCGGCTCGTGGTGGCCGCCGTCGAGTTCGGATTCCAGTTGGCTGGCGGTCAGCTCGCCTTTGCCGGAAGACGGATGGCTGGTCAAGGGAGCCGGCTCCGGCAACGAAGCGGCCCGTTTGGGCTGCGCGCCAGCTGCATCGTCTGTGACCTCGTCCGCCGGCCCTGGCCCGCCGTTTGTCGCTACGGCATCCGCCGCGGCGCCGACTGCGGCCGCAGGGCCGCCGCCCAGGGGCGAATCGGAGGCGCCTTTGACTGCGTTTCCCAGCGCGTAGACCCGCTCCCGCAGCGGCGGCGGGGTGTCGGCCGGATCGCCCAGCACCAGCGTGAGAATCTGCAGGCAGGAAGCCACCTCGGCCAGCTGCGCGTCGGACTCCAGGCAGAGTTTTTCAAAGCCGGGCGTACGATCCGGAGCCAGCGAGCCGTCGAGATATTCCGAAACGGTGTTGGCGTCGTGGGCGCCGCGTCCTTCAAATTTGGGCGCTCCCAGCTGGGCTTTGCGGGTCACGACCCGAACCCGCTGCACCAGCTTGCTGGCGAATTCGCTCTCTTCGATTTTTTTACCGATTTCATGAGCGTCGGTGGGATCGAGCGCGTCGTCCAGCCAGGCCAGCATGGTTCGCAATGTTAAACGCATCAGGTAATCCCTTTCACCGAAGATAAAACGCCAGGTGCTGGGCGCGATAGGCGCGGCAGTCAGCCCCTGTTCTGGTGTGTCTGCTTTGGGGCTTCACAGGTAATAGTGCCGACGGCAGCCGCCTGCCGTACAAAATTTTGGGAATTTTCCGGAAAGAGCCGCCAGCTTTCCCCACCTGCGGGAGCTTGTTAGCATGACGCGTCTGACGGTGGTCAGCCTTTTTCCACAAAAACACCGGTCGATGCGGACAGCACCCCATCGTCCCAAGCCAGTGGATCAAGGTGCGGCCCTGCGGAATCGGGCGGCCTTTCATCAGCGGCGAGCGACTCAGGACGATTATTCAAGGGCGACGTGTTCAATGCCGGAATTCTTCTACCTCGCCCTGACTGCGGAAGGCCAGCGGACCAGCGGCAAGGTGCAGGCCGAGGACCTGCCTGCCGCCCAGCGACTGCTGGCGGAACGCGGCTGGACGATCGACGAAATCCAACCGCTACCGCAGGGGGCAAGCCGCTACACAACGGCCGAAACTGAAGAGCTTGCCAGTCGTTTGACCGACGTCGCCCAGGCCGGCTTGCCGCTCGCTGCAGGCTTGCGGGCTGCTGCCGAAGAGACCGATTCCTCCGCGCTGCGCCGCACCTTTCGTATCCTGGCCGAAAGACTGGAAGAAGGGGTCGACCTGCCGACCGCGCTCCGACTGCCGGAAGTCAAGGCGCCGCCATTTCTGCAGATCCTGTTAAACCAGACAACCAGCCGCCAGCCGGTGGCGGTGGCCAGCGAGCTGATTCGTCATTATCAGCTGGTGGGGGAACTCCGACGTTCGCTGCTGGTGGCGATGGTCTATCCGTGTTTCACGCTGCTGCTGGCGATCCTGGTGTTTGCGGCGGCCCAGTGGTTTGTCGTGCGGCGGTTTCGTGATTTTTACGCGGAGATGGAACTCGAATTGCCCGCGTCGGCGCAACTGCTGTTTTTCTCCGCTGAGGTCGGTCCGCCGATGGTGCTGGTGCTATTGCTGATCGGCCTGGTCACCGCCGTAACGCTGCGATTTGGCCTGGGGCGGGCGCGGTGGGGGATGCTGCTGGAGTACGTGCCGATTGTGGGCGTGCTCCGAAAATGGGCGTCGCTGGCGGAGATTTCCCGCCAGACCGGGGCCCTGGCTCGACTGCAGACGCCGCTGCCGGGCGCTTTGCTGGCGGTCGGTTCCAGCTGCTGCGACATTAGCTTTCGCGGCTTTTGTCAGCGGCTGGCGGAGCGGGTCGCCGCCGGATCATCGCTGTCGCAAGCGTTCCGCAGCGAGCGCAGGGCGCCCATCGCCATGCAGCCCTTTTTACGCTGGGGAGAAGCCGAAGACCGCCTGCCGGAAGCTCTGGAAGCGGCGGGAGAAATGCTGGAGCAACGCCTGCAGGTGCGGGCCGAACTGGTGCAAAGGCTGGGTCCCGTGATGGTCTATTTCACGACCGCTTTGCTCGTCGTCGGCCTGCTACTTTCGGTGTTGATCACCTTGTCGGTGCTTGCGTCCATAATGCTTTGGCTATCGTAGCTGCGCGGTTTGCAGCTTGTCGGACGGGCTTCAAACGCGAGTTTGCCTGACCAGGCGCCGCCTGGCAATCCGGTGCGGCGACGGGCAAGCAGGCCCCAGGCCAAGATCAGAGCGCGCCGGCGGGATGGCCGGCGCGTATCCCCAAAGAAAGAACGCCCGCGGGCCTCAGCTCCCAGCAGGAGGAGGCCCGTAAAGACGTCAGCGGGCGAAAATCGCGCACAAATCGCGGCGACTAGCGGAGGCGTTTCGGCAGTTCCGCGTCGAGTTCGCCAGCGTTGATGCTGCGGCTGATGACCTTGCCGTCCTTATCGATCAGCAGCGTCGTCGGCAGCGTAAGCACGCCCAGCTCGTTGGCCAGTCGACTGTCGAGGCCGCCTTCTTCGTACAGGTGCTCCCACGGCGCCCTGACGGTGCGCAGGTAGTTGGCCGCGGCGTCGGCGTCGCTATCGAGACAAACGCCCAGCACGGAGAAGCCTTGCGCGCCGTACTTGGCGAGCAGGGAACGGAACACGTTCATATCTTCCTTGCACGGTTCGCACCAGGTGGCCCAGTAGTGGACCAGCACCACGCGGCCGCGAAACTGGGCCAGGCTCAGCTGTTGTCCGCCCAGTGTTTTGCCGGCGATCGCAACCGGCTTGCCGACCGAGTCGATGCGTCGCGCGGCGCCGACTGCTTTGGCGGCCAGCGGCGACTGCGGGAAGTTCGTAGCGATGCGGCCGTACCAGGCCTTGGCGGCTTCTTCTTTGCCGGCGAACTCTTCCGCCAGGGCCAGCTGCAGCATGGCGTCGGGAGCGTCGGTGCTGGTCGGGTATTCTTCCACAAACGCCGTGAGTTCCTTCAGCCAGTTGTCCTGGATTTTGGCGAAGTCGGCGTCAGCGGCCTGCAGACTCATGGCGTACATCAGGGTCATCAGACGGAACTGCACATACGCGGCCAGGTTGGCGTCATCGGGTTCCTGCTTCAGACTGGTGAGCATCCGTTCCAGGCGCTGCTGGCCGTTCGGAAAGACGTTCGCCTGCATGGCCGTGGTGACGGTGTCGGCGTACTGGCGAATCCAGTTGCCGCGGTCCTCATCGCTGGCGACAATGCGGATCAAACGTTCGAGCGCGTCGCAGCGCTGGTCATGCAATCGGGCCAGGGCAACGGCGGAGCCGCCTTTGGCGATCTGGGATTCCAGACCTTCGATCTCGCGGATCACCTCCTGGGACTGGTCGTCCTGGGGACCGCCGTTGTCGACCGCCACCTGGTCCATGTTGGCCAGCGGGTCGCCAAAAAACAGGCCGGCCTGTGTCGGCTCGCCGAGCAGTCCCTGCGGATGACCCAGCAATCGCCAGGCGTCGCCGATCTGCACCATGCCGCCCAGGTTGATCTGTTCGTGCTTGCCGTCGGTCTCGACCATAGCGGCGACGCTATCGTAAACGGTCAGGTCGCGCTGGTTGCCGTCGACGCCTTGTGGCACCACGCCGGGGCGGGTGGCGCCAAAATGGATCCATTTGGAACCGGCCGAGACTTTCTTCTGCTGGCTGGCCAGCTGGGGGAATTTCTCGATGGCAAGGTTCGCCTGTTCGGTGATTTGTTCCTGCATTTTGCTCCCCAGGCCAGCGCTTTGCAGCTCTTCCCGGGTGGGCAGCAACAGTCGGAACCGGCGCACATCGCCGTCGCGCAGGGCGGCGACGACCTCGGCGGAAACCTCCTGGGCGGAGATCGCTCGCCAGGAGTCGACGCTGCCGTCTTCGTTGGTGTCGAGGCCCCAGCGAATACCGGCAGGGCCCAGCCAGCGGTACTGATCCGCCTTGCTGTTAAAGTCGGCATCAATATCGCGGTAAACTTCGACGCCGTTCCGGTAGTAGCACCACAGGTCGACTTTTTTGTCGCGGTTGGAATCCAGGAACTTCCGCAACAGGCGGCCTTCGTGGTCGTACAGCACCCAGCCGACGCCTTGCTCGGTCGACTCCGACTTGATCGTGCACTTCTCGGCTTCCTCGTCGGTGGGTTGCTGGTAGTCAACTTCCGACTGGATGGGAGCAAGCTTCAACGCCTGGCTCACGCTGGGATCGGCGGCGACCGCCGACGTTAAACAGAGCAGCGGCAGAGTCAACAACGCCGCCGACAGGGAGCGTTCGAGGGGACCGAGAATCATTCGTCTCTCACCTTTGAAGTAAGGAGCGATAGTCGCGCAGAAGGCGCGGTTCTTCTTATTATTCGGCCAGACAGCCGCTCTTTCATCAAAAAAACGCGGATCGCCTGGCTTTCCTTGCAGAAACCTGCTTTCTCTACAGAAATCGGCAGGAAGCGTCAACGCCAGTCGCCGCCTGGCAAGCTGGGCAACCCGCCCGTCGAAGCGTCTGAAAGGAACGGGAGCGCTCGCGCCGGAATCGCCGTTGTGCCGTTGGGCCGGGACGACTACAAACCTGCCGGCGCAAGTCTTCTTTTGGCGCCTCGCATTACCCGTGTTCCCCTGCCAGGCAACCCAGCGTCATGCCGTACTGGATTCTCGATCGCTATCTGCTGCGACTGTTTCTCAAGGTGCTGCTGGTCAGTTTCTTGAGCCTGACCGGTCTGTTCGTGGTGATCGATGCCTTTAATAACCTGGACGAGTTCATCTCCCACGCCGAAAAGCAGGGAAGCCTGGTCTCGGTGCTGGTCGAATACTACGGCGCCCGGGTGCTGTCGTTCTTTGATCGCACGAGCGCGCTGCTCTCGTTGATTTCGGCCATTTTTGTGCTGACCTGGCTGCAGCGCACCAACGAGCTTACCGCGATCCTGGCAAGCGGCGTGCCGCACCGCCGAGTGATCCGCCCGATTCTGATCGCCGCCACCTGCGTCAGCCTGCTGGCCGCCGTGAACCGGGAAGTCGGTATCCCCCAGGTGCGCGACAAGCTGATGCGGAACGCCCAGGACTGGACGGGCGACTCGGCCCGGAAACTGTCCCCCAAGACCGACTACCGCACCAATGTCGTCATCAACGGCAGCACGGCGTTCGCCCTGGAAGAACGGATCGAAAAACCCGACTTTCGCCTGCACACGCCGCCTGCCGGCTTTGGCCGGAAGCTGATTGCGGCCGAGGCCTTTTACCAGCAACCCGTCGACGAACAGCCGGGCGGATACCGCTTGAGCAAAGTCTCCTCGCCGGACGATATCGACGAGCTGACGTCGGCCCATTTATCCGACGGCTCCCCGTTTATTCTCACGTCGCACGATACGCCCTGGCTGAAATCGGGCGAATGCTTTCTGGTCAGCGAGATCGATTTCCAGCAGCTGACCAAAGGGAACCAGGTGCAGCAGTTCTCTTCCTTCGCCGAACTCTGGGCCGGACTGCAGAACCGCAGCCTGGACTACGGCGCCGATGTCCGCGTCAAACTACACAGTCGCCTGGTGCAGCCGCTCCTGGATATGACGCTGGTCGTACTGGGACTGCCGCTGGTGATTTCCCGCGGACACCGGAACATGTTCGTAGCGGCCGGCTACTGCCTGGGTCTGGTGATCGCCTTTTTCATGGTGGTGATCGCTTGCCAGACGCTGGGGGCGGGCACGTTGCTCAGCCCCGCATTTGCGGCCTGGCTTCCCTTGCTGATCTTTGTGCCGCTCGCCTTCACCCTGACCGGACCAATGCGCGAGTAATCGTTCGTGAGGAGGAAGCGTCAAGATGCCGGTAGGGGACTTGGCCGCAAGTCCCTCTTCCCCCGCGCTACCGCAGGGATTTCTGGCGAAATCCACAACGGGGAATTGCTGGATTGATTAACAATCCTCGGTGCGGGAGGCTTGCTCCAGGATGCCGACGATGATTTTTCGCAGGTGCGGTTCGGCGGCTTCCGCCGCGGCGATGACTTCCTGCGGGTCGACCACCTGCTGGATATCAGGGGTGGCGACATTGGTGACGGTCGATAAGGCCAGCACCCGTAGCCCCAGTTGGGCGGCGATCATCACTTCGGGCACGGTCGACATGCCGACGACATCGGCCCCCAGCCGCAGCAAAAAGCGGTACTCGGCCCGGGTTTCATAATTCGGCCCGCTCATCGCCGCGTAGACGCCGCGCTGGGCGGTAAAGTTCTCGCGCCGGGCCACCGCCAGCGCCTGTTCAATCAGCCGGCGATCGTACGGCGAACAACGGCGGCCGTATAAACCGTCGGACAAGTCCCCGCGACACGCTTCCGGCGGCTGGCAGCGCACTCCCAGCATGCTGATATGGTCGTCGATCACCATGATGTCGCCCGAGGCAAACTGCGGGTTCATACCGCCGCTGGCATTGGAGACGGTCAGAATCTCCGCGCCCAGCAGCGCCATTACACGGACCGGCAGCGTGACTTCCTCAAGCGTGTAGCCTTCATAAAGATGGACGCGGCCTTCCATAGCGGCGACAGGCTGGCCGCCCAGCTGACCGCACACCAGCTGCCCTTTATGTCCCAGGGCCGTCGACCGAGCGAAATACGGGATCTCCCCGTACGGAATCACCACCGGCGATTCAATCCGCTGGGCCACCCGCCCCATGCCGGTGCCCAGGATCAGGGCCGCTTTCACCTGATGGGGGAACCGGCGGCGAATCGCTTCTGCGGCGGCTCGTACGCGATCACAGGTCAGGCCCAATCGCGTTTGCTGATGCAGGCGCTGCTGCGCGGCGGCCGCTTCCCGGGTTTCTGCGTCCGGCGCATGCGGCTGGCCTTTACCAGAAGCCGCCGAAATCGCAGCCGATCGAATCAGCATGAAAGGTCTCACAAAGCAATGCCGCCGCGGAACGCATCAGGCGTCCCGCCCGCGACAGGAAGGTAACATCCATGCTGGATAAAAGAGTTGCTGAACTGGTCCATGGTATCGCGCCGGCGCCGCCCTGACGAGCCGGTATTTTCTTGGCGATGTCTTCCTTTTCTCGTCCGCACGACGAACTTTTCCGGTTACGGCGACCTCGACGGCCCTGCCTGGCGACGTCAAATTCCTGGCCAACACTTGATAGCACTTTTTTGATTTTTTTTGTCTGCCAGCACGCAATTTGGGGATGTACTCGTAACGGCGTTGCCAGAGAGCACGCCTTCTGAGACCTCTTATATATTCCCTGTTTGCTGGAGGAACTAACGATGAGCCGTTACCCCATTTTCACCCTGGCGCTGCTGCTCGCGAGTTTGTTCCTGTCGGCCGCCTCCGCCCAGGCCCAGAACCAGCCCAAACTGGGCTTCGAAGGCATCGAAAACGGCCGGGGCATCTATGTCCAACAGGTCGAATACGCGAGCGCCGCACAACAAATGGGGCTGGAGCCCGGAGCCGTGTTGCTAAGCATTAACGGAGTCGCCGTCGAGTCGCACGCCCATTACCTTGAGGTGCTGCGGGACGCCGTGACGAATCACCAGGGCAAGGTGGAAATCGTGGCGAAGAACAGCCGCCCCTATCCCGCCCAGATTACCCTGTCTGGCGTGATCGACGACAACTACATGGTCAGCCATGCGGATACGACTTCCCACTAACGCCGGTGGAGCACCCGTCCTCGCCAGGCCCCCCGACCATCGCCGGGACCGATCCTGGCGAGGATTCATCGGCCAAACGGGGAAAGCGATCGCTGATTTCCGCGCCAGCAATGCAGGCACTCCTCTATCGGGGGTAGGAAGGGGCCAGAAGTCCCTCCGGCAGCTCCCGGCCAAGGGTCGATTAACGACCCCCACTTATGGCGTTTTATTCCCTTCGCCGCGTCCGATTTCCTCTCCTCGGTCGGTGCGTAACCTGCATACGGGTCAAGCACTTAAATACCCATAGCCATTTCGAGTGGCATGACCACGTCAGGGGGGCCTGCATCCGGCTCTCGACGTCTCTCGCTATTGCACCTTTGTTGCCGGTTACTTAAACTCTTTTGCATAAGTAATTTGCGAAAGAAGTCTTCACTCGGAAGGACCTGCATATGGCCGATGCGAAAATTCTCGAGGGCGCCGACAATCCTGATGCCCAGCCGTATGTCGCTCAGACCCCGGACATTGATCCTTCAGAAACGAAAGAGTGGCTGGAATCGCTCGAGTACGTTCTGTCGAGCAAAGGTCCCGAACGCGCCAAATACCTGCTCGCCGCCCTGGAGCAGAAGGCCCGTATCGAAGGCGTCGATCTGCCGATCGCCGCGAATACCCCGTACATCAACAGCATCCCGCTCAAACAGCAGCCTAAATACCCCGGCAACCGCGAGATCGAACGGCGGATCAAAAGCATCATCCGCTGGAACGCCATGGCGATGGTCGTCAGGGCGAACAAGCATTTCGCCGGGCTGGGCGGACATATCTCCACGTACGCCTCTTGCGCTACGCTCTATGAAGTCGCCTTTAACCACTTTTTCCGCGGTCGCGGCGAAAGCGGCTTTGACGGCGATCGCATCTATTTCCAGGGCCATGCTTCGCCGGGCGTTTATGCCCGTGCTTTCCTGGAAGGCCGGCTGAACGAAGAGAACCTGGAACACTTCCGCCGCGAAACGCGGGAAACCCAGGGGCTGTCGTCATATCCGCACCCGTGGCTGATGCCCGAGTTCTGGGAATACCCGACTGTTTCGATGGGTCTGGGGCCGATCATGGCGATCTACCAGGCCCGTTTTAACGAGTATCTGCGCGATCGTGGCATCAAAGACACCTCAAAACAGAAAGTATGGGCGTTCCTCGGCGACGGCGAGTGCGACGAACCGGAAACCCTGGGCGCCATCACCCTGGCCTCCCGCGAAAAGCTGGAAAACCTGATCTTTGTCATCAACTGCAACCTGCAGCGGCTCGACGGCCCGGTTCGCGGCAACGGCAAGATTATTCAGGAACTGGAAGCCCTGTTCCGCGGCGCCGGCTGGAATGTCATCAAAGTGATCTGGGGCGATGACTGGGATCCGTTGCTGGAAAAAGACAAATCCGGCCTGCTGGTCAAGCGGATGGGGGAAGTCCTCGACGGCGAATACCAGAAGTACATCACCACCGGCGGAGCTTATATTCGCGACCATTTCTTCGGCAAACACCCGGAACTGCTGTCGCTGGTCGAAAGCTACAACGACGACAAACTGGAACGGATGCGCCGCGGCGGACACGACCCGGAAAAAGTACACGCCGCCTTCCAGGCGGCCGTCACTTCGCAGGGAAAACCGACTGTCATTCTGGCGAAGACGATCAAAGGCTACGGCCTGGGCGAAGCGGGCGAAGGCCGCAACATCGCCCACAACCAGAAAAAGCTGAACGAAGAGGAACTGCTTGAGTTCCGCACCCGCTTCTCGATCCCGATCTCCGACGACGAAGTGGCCAACGCCCCGTTCTACCGTCCGGCCGACGATTCGATCGAAATGAAGTATCTCCGCGAGCGTCGCAACAAACTGGGCGGTTACACGCCGACCCGGCCCGCCGACTGCCCCCGTTCCGAGGTGCCCACGCTCGACGAGTACAAGCGCTTCCTCACCGGCAGCAAAGGAAAAGAGCAGTCGACGACCTTTGGCTTTGTCGAAGTGCTGCGAAAACTCTGCAAAGACGACACCATTGGCGACAAAGTCGTGCCGATCGTCCCCGACGAATCTCGCACCTTTGGCATGGAAGGCATGTTCCGCGAGATCGGCATTTACGCCCACGCGGGCCAGCTTTACGAACCGGTCGATGCGGGCTCGCTGCAGTACTACAAAGAAGCCCAGGACGGCCAACTGCTGGAAGAAGGCATCACCGAAGCCGGCTCGATGTCGTCGTTCATTGCCGCCGGCACCGCCTATGCGGCCCACGGGATCAACATGATTCCGTTCTATATTTACTACTCCATGTTCGGTTTCCAGCGGATCGGCGACCTGATCTGGGCCGCCGCCGACTGCCGCGCCAAAGGCTTCCTGCTGGGCGGCACCGCCGGCCGCACCACGCTCAACGGCGAAGGCCTGCAGCACCAGGACGGACATAGCTTGCTGAACGCCATCGCCTTCCCGACGGTGCGCGCTTACGATCCGGCTTACAGCTACGAAACCACGGTGATTGTGCTCGATGGCCTGCGGCGGATGTACGTCGAAGGCGAAACGGCCATTTACTACCTGACGCTGGAAAACGAACCCTATGTGATGCCCGCCATGCCCGAAGGGGTCGAAGAAGGCATCATCAAAGGGATGTACAAAACAAGCGTCAAGCAGGTCGACGGCGGCAAGCTCAAAGTCAACCTTTTTGGCAGCGGCTCCATCCTGCGGCACGCCCTGCTCGCGCAGGACATGCTGGCGGAAAAATACGGCATTTCCAGCGATGTCTGGAGCGTCACCAGCTATACCCAGCTGCGTCGCGACGCCCACGAGTGCCAGCGCTGGAATATGCTGCACCCGGAAGAAGAGCCGCGCCAGCCTTACGTCGCCAAAATGCTCGAAGGGGAATCGGGCGTGTTCATCTCCGTTTCGGATTATGTCCGCGCCCTGGGCGAACAGATCCAGCCCTGGGTGCCCGGCGATTACTTCGTCCTGGGAACCGACGGCATGGGCCGCAGCGACACGCGAGCAGCCTTGCGACGTCACTTTGAAGTCGACGCCGCCTGCGTTACGGTCGCCGCCTTGCATCGCCTGGCGATCGCCGGCGAGATCAAGCCGCAAGTCGTATCGCAGGCCATCAAAGATCTGGAAATCGATCCCGAAAAAACAGATCCTTACTTTGCCTGAGCCGGGTTCTGCCGGAACCCGGCGGTCCTGAACCTGCCGCCCTGCGGACCGTCAGCGCTTCGCCTGGCGTCCAGACCCCCGCGGTTCCGGCCCACCAGGCGGACCGCCGCCGGACCGCTCTCACCCGGATAACCCTCCGGATCGAGCGCAAATCGCGTCAACTCTGCAGTCGGTGGAGTCGACAGCCAGACGCCGTTGGCGTACCATTCGGACACACCTGACGACCTATATTATCCTGCCGGAATCTTGTTGGAACCTACGATGCCAATCGAAATCAAACTGCAAGAGATTGGAGACAACATTGAATCAGGCGATGTGCTGGAAGTTCTCGTCCGCGAGGGCGACAACATCAAAAAAGACCAGGACATCGTTGAACTGGAAACCGACAAGGCCACCATGGGCGTGCCGAGTCCCCACGCCGGCAAAGTGCTCAAAGTGCATATCGCCGAAGGCGACACCGTCCCTGTCGGCGGCGTGCTGATCACGCTCGAAACCAACGGCGACGCAGCCGAACCTGCCCCCAAAGAAGAGCAGCCCAAAAAAGAAGTCGCGGCCGAGAAGAAGCCGCCGGCGGAAGAAAAAGCCCCGCCCAAGGCGCAGCCCGCTCCCGACGAAGAAGAAGACGAAGAGCCCGCGCCCAAAAAGGAAGCGAAACCGGCCGCCAAAAAAGAGGCTCCCGCTCCCAAAAAAGAAACTCGGCCTGAGCCCGCAGCCGACGACGACGAAGACGAGGCCGGCGACAATGTTCCGGCAGGCCCCGGCGTCCGTCGCCTCGCCCGGGAAATGGGCGTCGATCTGTCCCGCGTATCCGGCTCAGGTCCCAAGGGCCGCATCGTTCGCGACGATGTGATGAAGTACGTCCGCCAGAGCGATCACGGCCATCGCTCCGGCCCGGCCAAAACCTCGGGCGAAAGCGATCAGTTCGGACCCGTACGCATCGAAAAGATGCCGAAAATCCGGAAAACCATCGCCAATAAAATGCACGAGTCGTGGGTCACCGCTCCCCGTGTGACCAACTTCGACGACGCCGACATTACCGATCTGGAAAAGTTCCGCCAGGGCAGCAAAAACGACTACGCCGACAAAGGGATCAAGCTCACCACGATGCCCTTCGTGCTCAAGGCGGTCGCCATGGCGCTGAAGAATCACCCTGCCATCAACGCTTCTGTCGATATGGAGCAGGGGCGGATCATCTACAAAGAGTACGTCAACCTGGGCGTCGCCGTCGACACCGACCGCGGCCTGGTGGTTCCTGTCATTCGTGAAGCGGGCGATCTCTCCATTCCGGAAATGGCGAAGAGCCTCGCCGACCTGGCCGAGAAAGTTCGCAGCAACGAATTTGAACGCAGCGATCTGCAGGGCGGCACCTTCACCATCAGCAACCTGGGAGCGATTGGCGGCACCTATTCCACGCCGATCATCAACGTTCCCGAAGTCGCCATCTTGCTGTTGGGCCGGGCCCGCAAACTGCCGGTGATCATCGACGATAAAGTCGAAGTCCGACTGATGATGCCGCTGAGCTTGTCGTACGACCATCGCCTGGTCGACGGCGCCACGGCCGCCCGCTTTTTAAACGACATTATCAGCTACCTCAAAGCTCCCAGCCGACTGCTGCTGGCCCCGTAGGCAAAGGAACGGCCCTCGCGGTCGGATCCAGGATCCGGTCGCGGAGCGTCATGCTTTGCGGAAAAGCGCACGGCGGGATTCCCGCCGGCGCGGCTGAACGGCATTGGTCCTTTTGCATGCGCAGGGTTTCGCCATGGACGAATCCTCCCCGGCTCCCAGAAAACCGCTGCTGCTGCACCGGTGCGAGCAGATCCAGCTGCACTCCCATCGGGCCCGCCTGGCCGGCAAAACGGTCGGTCTGGTCGCCACCATGGGCGCGCTTCACGAAGGGCACCTCAGCCTGGTCGAAGCCTCGCAACACGAGTGCGAAGTCACGATCGTTTCCATCTTTGTGAACCCGACGCAGTTCGCCGCCCACGAAGATCTCAACAAGTACCCGCGCACGCTCGATAGCGACCTGGAAAAGCTCAGCCCTTACCAGGTCGACGCGGTCTTTGCGCCGTCGGCGGAAGAAATGTATCCGCCTGGCTTCTCCACGTATATCCAGCCGCCCGCCTGTGCGAATCGCTGGGAAGGGGAGTTTCGCCCTGACCATTTCCGCGGCGTCTGCACGGTGGTGCTCAAGCTGTTCAATGTGACCCAGGCCGACGTGGCCTACTTCGGCCAGAAAGACTACCAGCAAGCCCTGGTGCTGCGGCGGATGACCGAGGACCTGAACGTGCCGGTGCGGATCCAGGTGTGCCCCATCATCCGCGACGCCGACGGCCTGGCGCTCAGCTCCCGTAATGCTTTTCTTAGCCCCGAAGAACGCACCCAGGCGCTGGCCCTGTCCCGCAGCCTGGAACAGGCCGAATTGCGTGTGTCGCAGGGAGAGCAGGATCCGGCCGTCATCCTGCAGTTAATGCAAACGACGCTGCAAACCGCCGGCATCGACCAGATCGACTACTTGACGCTCGCCAATCCAGAAACGCTGGAACCAGCGACCGATCTCCACCAGCCTGTCGTCGCCGCCATCGCCTGCCGCATCGGCAACACCCGGCTGATCGACAATCGTCTGCTAGGACAGCCGGCCGCTGAACCACCGGCCAGCGAGTAGCCAGCAATGTCGCTGATACAAAAGGGAACCAGCGACGCGGGCGGCGTTAGAGGGCGTTCTGGGACGGCCCGCCGGCGCGGACACGGCGGCAGAGACAAATGACGTCGTTCAACACGGCCAGGATCTGCTGGATGTCTTCGTCGCTACGGAGTTGATCTTCCACGATCGCTGCCAACTCGGAGATTCGGGGAAAACCGTAGCCGCCGGCCGAGCCTTTCAGCTGATGCACGAACGTTTCCAGCGCGGAGCGATTCTCGTCCGACACGGCCCTCTCGATATCGGCAATGCGGAGCGGCATGCGCTCCACATACAGATCGACCAGATCCGAGAAGTCGGGATTCTCGCCAATTAACGAATACAAAGGCTCGCAGCTATCCAGATCATTCATCGAAATACCCGCGGGAATTATTAGAGGGGATTCTGCCGCCCAGCCAGATTCCGGCTGGGCAGTCTGCCTTCAGAACCGGGACTGGGATCTCTTAAAAGAATATGTCGTCCGGGGGAGATGTCAAATGCGGTCTACCGCCTGCGTCAGCAGTCGGGCGGGCTTCGCCTGGGCGTTTTCAGCGCCGATCGCTGGGGAAGGCCTGGCCCGGTTCATAGGCCGACGGGTGGGGCGGCCTGGTGATCCCCATCGTCGTCGCGCTTGCCGCGGGGGACCTGGAAGGCGTCCTCGGTGAGCTCAATCTCCTGAATGGCCTTCAGGGAGAATTCTCGCTCGGAACGATCCAGCGACGATCGCCCCACCAGCTTCCAGCCGCCGGAAGCGGCGATTAGAAAGTACGGAGCGACCTTGGTCTCGACCAGACGCGAGGCCCCGCGCTGGTCGTAGCGAATCCGCACCTGCCGTTTCTGGCGAATGGCTAGAAGCAGCGTCCGCAGCGTGAACCAGGAGCCGGGCGACTCCACGCCGCGGATGCCGCAGGCCCGGGAAAGGCCGGACAGTTCCTGGTGGGCCGCTTCCGGCGTGGCGCGTAACAGGCGAGCGCAGGCGTTTTCCAGTTCCGCACGGATTTCAGGCGATCCATTCAAAAACGACAGCTTGGCGGCGGCCACCATCAGCGCCAGGTCCTCGACCGACACCGATCGCGGATCCAGCAGACGAGAGCCGCGAACCAACTGGTAGCCGCCATGATCCGGGTTGAGGGAAACGGGAAAGCCGGCCTCCCGTAGCATGGCCAGATCACGAAACACCGTCCGCCGCGTAACAGCCAGACGCTCGCCCAGTTGCCGGGTGGTGGCGCAGGCGCCGCCTTCCAGCAACGTGATCAACTGCAGAATGCGGGCCAGTCGTTTTTGCAGATTTGCTGTCATCGGGGTCAATCGTTCGCCAGGAGCCAAAGGGATACGCCCCAGCATGGGCGACAGGGATGACAACTGCATGTCACCCCAAGGCGACTTCCTGACCAGAAGGGCGCTTTTTTCCCGGGTTTCGGCCGGTTGCTGCCGGCATGCAATCGACGGTCGCCCCCTCTGGAGTTCGACGCTAGCGCAAAAAAAGCCCTGCGGGAAACGCAGGGCTTTCGGGTGGATCATCAATGTGCAAACTACGGTTGCTAGACTTTTCGCAGTTCCGAGAACTCATCCAGGGTGACGGTTGTCAGTTCGCCATCATCGCGACGCAGCACGATGATGTCGCTGAAGACTTTGTCGTCGAAGTTACGCCCATAGTGCAGGCCGTGGCGGCGCCGTTCGGTGCGAACGACCTCGCCGACGGTGACTTTCTCCCAGTTGCGAAAGCCAACCTTGACTTCGTGCTTGAGTTCCACCCGGTCGCCCGGCTGGAGTTCCCGGTATAGCTGCAGCACGGCGCTGTAGTTCATGCGAAAATCCTTGACCGCAGGTTAGGTTACACTTTTTTCGCGTCGATCCAGCTCATCAGGTCGCGTAAACGCTCGCCGACTTGCTCGATCTGCAGGTTCTGGTCGCGACGCCGCATCGCTTTGAACGAAGCCGCTCCGCCGCGGTTCTCCAGAATCCAGTCGCGGGCGAACTGGCCCGTCTGGATCTCTTTGAGAATCTTCCGCATTTCGGCGCGGGTTTCGTCGGTCACGATACGCGGGCCACGGGTGTAGTCGCCGTATTCGGCCGTGTTGGACACGCTATAACGCATATATCGCAGCCCGCCCTGGTAGAACAGGTCGACGATCAGTTTCAGTTCGTGCAGGCATTCGAAGTAGGCCATTTCCGGCTGATAGCCGGCTTCGACCAGGGTTTCGAAGGCCGCTTTGACCAGTTCGCTGACGCCGCCGCAGAGGACGACCTGTTCGCCGAACAGGTCGGTTTCGGTCTCTTCGGCGAAGGTCGTCTGGATCACGCCGCCGCGGGTGCCGCCGATCCCTTTGGCATAGGCCAGGCCGAGCTTCAGGGTGTCATCGGAGGCGCCTTCGCCCACGGCGATCAGGCAGGGCACGCCGCCGCCTTTTTCAAATTCGCTACGGACCAGATGGCCAGGGCCCTTGGGGGCGACCAGCAAGGTATCGACGCCCTCGGGCGGGGCGATCTGGTCGAAGTGCACGTTGAAGCCGTGCGAGCACATGAGAATGTTGCCCGGCTTCAGGTTGGGGCGGATCTCGCTTTTGTACAGGTCGCCCTGGACTTCGTCGGGGAGCAAAATGTTGATCAGGTCAGCCTTGGTGGTCGCTTCGGCAAGCGACACCGGCTTGAAGCCGTGGCTGACTGCCAGGTCGTAGTTTTTGCTGCCGGGTCGTTGCCCAATGATGACGTTGCAACCGCTGTCGCGCAGGTTTTGCGCCTGGGCGTGCCCCTGGGAGCCATATCCCAGAATGGCGATGGTTTTGTCTTTCAGCAGGGAAAGATCCGCGTCATTGTCGTAAAAAATCGTGGCCGTCATGGATTGAAACTTCAGTAGAGGAACAGATACGCAGGGGCCTCCGCAGGCATGCGCGACTAGTTGACGTATTTACGAATGGAACTGTCGTGCAAACGGGGTCCGCCGCCGGCGGCGGTGGTCCCGTTATCGCTGCGCACCATGGCGATGCGGCCGGTGCGGACGAGTTCGGTAATGCCAAAGGGACGCATCCGTTCGATAAAGGCCTCAATCTTCGATTCGCGGCCCGAGATTTCGATCATGACCTCGTCGGCGCCCACGTCGACAATGCGACCGCGGAAAATATCGACCAGTTCACGAATTTCGCTGCGGGCTTCGCCGCTGGCGGCCTGGACTTTCACCAGCATCAGGTCGCGTTCGACATAATCTTGCGAGCTGACGTCGACCACTTTGACGACGGTTACGATTTTTTCCAGCTGCTTGCGTACCTGCTCCAGGACACGGTCGTCGCCGACTACCACAAAGGTCATCCGCGACAGGTTCGGGTCTTCTGTCTCGCCAACGGCTAGCGAGTCAATGTTGTAGCCGCGAGATGCGAGCATGCCGGAGATGTGGGCCAGCACGCCCGGCACATTCTGCACGACCGCAGAGAGCACGTGACGCATAAATAACACCTGCAAAAAAGTCGCCGTCGATGAATGCCTCATCGGCCAGCGGGTCAAACGAAACGCCGCTTCCCAAGCGGCGGATTCTCCCGCAAAAGGAGAAGACAGATAGGATAATCGTCGCCCCCCGCCTTCACAAGGCGCCGCCCAGGCGATACGACACTGTCGGCCTATCCGGCAAGCCTTCCCGGCACTCCCAACGACCGGGGATGAGACGGAAAAACACCCCAAACGGGTGATCCCAACATCCTGACAGGCACTTTCCCGCCGATTCCTGGGCGTGCGTCCCGCGGTTGACCGCTTGCCCAAAGCCACGGGGCACAGCACCCCTCTACCGAGGGTATACCGCCGATAAAATCGGCTCAGCGGAACTCGAAGCAGTCATCTTTACCGCAAAACGGACAGGTGGTGACATGCCGGGGGACGGATGACCTGCAGTAGACGCACTGGGGACTAAGCGATGGGGCTCCCGCAACTGAACCTTGCTGGCTCTGCTGCTGTTGCTGCTGGTTCATCCAGTCGTTCCAGGCCGAGTCCAGCTCGGAGTGCAGAAAATAGCCAATATCGGGAGACAGATCCTCCGTCGGAACCGCGGACGAATACGGGATCGGCGGCAAGGTCGGAGGCGGCGGCGGGGGAGGAGGCGGCGGAGCACACGGAATGGGCGTCAAAACGATCGGCTCCACCGCGAAGCCCGGGATGAGAATCACCGCCTCGCAACGCGGGCACTTTACTTTTTTTCCCGCCAGTTTCTCTTTCGCCTGGAACCGCTGCATACAGCGGGGGCATTCAGCGATCGGCATGACATCTACCCTTTTCTCGCTTCGAGAACTCTTTTCGCCAGTCATGGGTGAAAAAGCTATCTCCAGTGTAGTCATCTGGCCAGAAAGTTAAAAGAGATTCCCACTCCCAATCGGCCAGCGTTTTCCCCAATCGTCGACAGCAACGCGGCCGTAAACTGGCCGGCGGGAACCCTTATCAGATCGCCCGAATCGGCGTATACTGCCTGACCTTCTAGCCCGAAAAAGTGATCAAGTCCTTATGCTGCGTCCTGCCCCCTCGCTCCCTGTCACTGCGCCGTTGCCGCTGCTCATTACGGGCGTCGCGGGTGTGGCTGGCTATAACGCCTTCCATTATTTCCAGTCCCGACACCCGGGCGAGGTTTTTGGAAACCGGCAGGTCAACAACTGGCCGCTGCGAGGGGAAGGAATTCTGGCCTGCGATATTGAAGACCGCGAAGGCCTGGCCCGGCTGTTCGCGGAGCATCGCTTTGCCGCCGTGCTGAACTGCGGCGGCAGCTGCCGACTGAAATCGTGCGAGATGGACCCCACCATGGCCTGGCGCGTGAATGTGTCCGGCGTGGAGAATCTGCTGGATCATTGCCCGGCCGACACCCGGCTCGTCCACTTGTCGGTCGATCTGGTCTACTCGGGCGAAGGCCCCGGCGGCTATCGCGAAGAGGATCCGACCGACCCGGTCACCGTATACGGCGCCACGATGGTCGCCGCCGAAGAACGGATCCTGGCCGCCCGGCCCGATGCGTGCATCTTGCGGATCTCGTTGCCGATGGGCGTCAGTTTCAATGGTCACGCCGGCGCGATCGACTGGATCCAGTCCCGCTTCAAGCAGTCCAAGCCGGCCACGCTGTACTACGACGAGCTGCGCACGCCGACCTATACCGACTGCATGAATCGCCTGTTTGAAACCGTACTGGCGAACGACCTGGCCGGCCTGTATCACGCCGGCGGCTCCCGCCGGATGTCCCTGTTTGAAATCGCCCAGGTGATCAACCGTGTCGGCGGCTACGACCCTTCCCACTTGATGGGCTGTCCCCGCCTGGACGCCGGACCGATGCCGCCCCGTGCCGGGAACGTCACGCTGGATTCCAGCAAGCTGACCGACGCGCTGGGGTACGACCCGTTCGACCCCTGGCCGTACTATGATCGCCACCTGCCGACCGGGCCGCAATGGCATTACGAGCGCGACCCCGGCGAACCCGGCTCGCCCGAGTTAATCCAGCAGACGCTTTATCAGAACCCGCGCGTCAGCGAGGGTTAACTGGGCGTGTGAGGAGCGACTTGGGGACAGAAATGGTCGGCCTACTTTCCCCTGCGCCTCGCCTTACTTGCCAATCGCGTACAGGGCTTCAAAGGTGCGCAGATAAATGCGGCCGTTGGCGATCGCTGGCGAGGCGCTTTGCGGCTCGTCGATTTCGTTCTGGGCCAGCAGTTCAAACTCCGGCCCCGGCTTGCAGACGCTGACCGTGCCGTCGCGGGCGGTGAGGAAGATCTTCCCATCCGCATACACAGGCGACGCCCGATGCCGGTCAGCGTGCGTCCTTTCTTCGTAGAATTCCTTCCCCGTGGCGCGATCCAGGGCGATCAGGTTCCCGTTCTGGCGGCACAGATACACAATGTCGCCGACGATCAGGGGCGAGGGGACGTCCGGCGTGGTGTCGTAACGCCACCAGCGGAACGTTTCCATCTCGGTAATCTCCCCTTTGCCGCCGGGCTTCAAAGCGAGCGTGACGCCGCGTTTGGCCGAAGGGACGACGATCAAACCCGGCACGGCAGCCGGCGAAGCCACAAACCGCAGCGTCGGATCGTAGGTCGGCGGATGCAGCCCGCCGCAACGCCACAGCTCGTGCCCGTCCGCCAGATCATGGGCCACAATGTAATCGGCCCCATGCGTCAGCAAGAACGCCTGGTCGGCGTCGCGATAGATAATGGGGGAAGCGTACGAGTGCTCATTTTCTGAATAGGCTTCGCTCGGCCGCTCGACTTGCCAGATCTCCTCGCCGGTCTTTTTATCCAGGGCGACCACTTTGGCTTCCCGCGTATCGGCTTTCCCTTCGCCATGGATCAGCTGCAGGTACAGCCGCTCGCCATCGAGCACCGGCGTGCTGGTCATGCCAAAGGCAATCCGCAGCTTGCCGTACCGTTCTTCGATATTAAAGCCCCAGACTTTCTCGCCGGCAAAGTCGTAGCAGGCCAGATAGCCGTTGGCGAAAAAAACCCACACATGCTGGCCGTCGGTTGAAGGGGACGGCGAGGCCGAGTTCCCTTCATCGCCGCGGACATCTTTATTCCCCTGGGAGACGACCCGTTTCCAGCGTTCCTTGCCGTCGGTTCCAATGCACATCAACACCAGGTCGCGGTCCTCCACGGCGGTGATAAAGATCGAATCGCCCCATACGGCCGGCGTGGCTCCGCCCGGTCCAGGCAACGGCAGCCGCCACAGGACGTTCTCGGTCTTGCTCCAGGTGGTGGGCAGGCCTTGCTCCTGGCTGACGCCGTTCTGCGACGGGCCGCGCCACTGGGGCCAGTTTTCTGCTTGAGCCGAAGGGGCGCCAGTCGCCACAATCAAACAGGCGGCCAGCCATAAAGCGGCCCGCAAGGATAGAGATTTCATCGGTGGGTTTTCTCGAGGCAGGTAAGCGGTAGGATGCAAGCTGGCGGGGGATGGCCAGTCGCGGTGTGGTCAAGCCATACCGGCAGTTTCGGTCAGAACCGATACCGCGTCAACCTTTTCTCCCGTGACACCGTGATGAATGTCCATGATTCTGGCAACTGGTCGAAGGGGTGATCCGATGGCGAGTTCCTGGGAGCAGTTGCGGCCGTTGCTGCTGGCCTGGCTGGACGATGCGCCGGGAGCGGCCGAGGTGCTGGGCGATTTCCTCGCGGACCGGGGCGATGCGTTCGCCGGTCCGACGGACGACGACGGCAAAAAAGTCGACGCCGTGCTGCTGCTCTTGCCGCCGGATCTGGCCAGGCAGGCCAGCATGCACTTTGCGACCGCCACGCTTCGGTATGTGACGCCCTCCTGGGAAGCGGACTTTTCGCTCGACACCCTGCACGGCGAGTTGCCGCATCTGTTTGCGATTGTCGCCCGAGTGTTTCTGTCGTCGCAGCCCTTGCCCGCGCTCGGTCGCCGGTTGCCGTTCCTGTTTGCCGCTTCGACGCCGCCGCATGTCGTGGCGTCCGCTTGTCGCAAGCTGATCGGGTTTGCAACTTTGCAGCTGGGCGACGAACCGACCACGACGGAGGCCTGCCTGGCCGAGGCGGCGGATGAGCAGATCCGTCTGCTGCTTGCCTTGCTGGCCGCGGACGCCGCCGGGGTCGCGCTGCCGCTGCCAAAGTAGGGCGGGCGGTGGGATTCCGTGCGACCCGCGCGGCAACTTGCCGGCGTCCGATGGGCCGTCTATGATTCTTGCAATTGATCTGCGTTTGCATTGCCGCCCTGCCGCGTCGCTGTCCGAATGCCTTGCTGCCCGTCTGTTTATCTGGCGTCTCGCGGGAGCGATCGCCAAGGAGTGAGTGGGATCGCGTGTCTCGCATTCTTGTCGTACATCGCCAGCCGTACCGGATTCAGCCTTTCTTTTCTCCGCTTGCGGAACTGGGTTACGATCTGACCGCCGTCGGCGACGCTTCTTCCGCCGAACGGAAAATGGTCGGGGAAGAAATCGTCTGCCTGCTGGCGGAAGCCAATCCGGCCGGCATCCGCTTCCTGCGGAAAATGACCGCGCTGCCGCAATGCGCGCAGTCGGCGGCCGGACTGCTGGTCGATACGGTCGATGCGACCAGCGTGCTCCGCTGTCTGGAAGCCAACGCCGACGGCATGATCGCGCTGGAGCAATCACCTGAAGAAGCCAGCGAGCAGTTGCGCAAGCTGATTGTCCGGCGACAAAAACGCGGGATGCGAGTATCCCAGCCGCCCATCCACATGAAGTTTCGCGAGCAGGAATACCAGATCTCCACCGACCGCGGCCAGATGCTGGCGGTGATGGTTTCCGCCTTTGAAGAGCTCTCCCAGGTCGGCGAACGTTACGCGGCCGAAGTGCAGCAGCGAAAGCAGGCCGAGACCGACCTGCAGGAAAGCGAAGCCCGCAAACAGGCGATCTTTGAAGCGGCCCTCGACTGCATTGTGGTGATCGACAACGACGGCAAGATCCGCGAGTTCAATCTGGCCGCCGAACGCAAGTTCGGCTGTTCCCGCAGCAAAGTGCTGGGGCAGGACATGGCCGAGTTCGTGGCGCCCGCTTCACGCGGCCGGTATCGCGATAACCTGAATCGCTACACGCACGCCGGCGAGATGGGCTCCATGCTGGGGCGCCGGCTGGAACTGCCCATGGTGCAACAAGACGGCGAGTCCTTCATCGCAGAAATGGCGATCCAGCCATTCCCCATGAAAGGCGCCGCCGCCTTTGCGTTATTCTTTCACGATGTGACCGACCGCCACCAGGCCCGCGAACGGGAGCAGCGTTACAACGAAGAGCTGGAACGCAGCAACCGCGACCTGGCCGACTTCGCCTATGCCGCGTCGCACGACCTGCAGGAGCCGCTGCGCACGGTGCGCAGCTACTGCGAGCTGATCCAGAAGAAATACGGCGAGAACCTCGACGAGAAGGGCAGCGAGTTCATTGAAAGCGCGGTCGACGCCGCCGGTCGCATGCAGATGCTGCTGAATGACCTGCTCAAGTACTCGCGCGTGTCGACCCGGGGGGAAAAGTTCGCCGCCGTCGATTGCAACGAAGCGTGCGCCATCGCCATCGCCAACCTGGAAATCGCCATCGAAGAAAGCCAGGCCAACGTCACGGCCGAATCCTTGCCAACCGTCCATGGCGAGCCGACCTTGCTGATGCAGCTGTTCCAGAACCTGATCGGCAACGCGCTCAAATTCCATCGCCCCGACGAGCCGCCCCAGGTGACGATCAGCGCCCAGCGCAACGGCCCCCAGTGGGAATTTTCCGTCGCCGACAAAGGGATCGGCATCCCGGCCGACCAGCTGGAAGAAGTGTTCACCATTTTCCGCCGGCTTCACACCCGCGAAGAATACGTCGGCACCGGAGTCGGTCTGGCGATCTGCAAAAAAATCGTCGAACGCCACCACGGCCGGATCTGGGTGGAATCGGTCGAAGGCGAAGGAGCCGCCTTCCACTTTACGCTGGATCCGAAACACTCCCAATCCAACTGATCCCAGCAAGGCCCCAGCCCTCCTCAAGCGGACGCGCCCGCGATTCCCGCCGCCCTTGCCCCGCCGCCGGCAAAATTCGTGTATTGCCCTGCGACGAACGCCCGCTGGGTGGTACATTCATGGGTAGACCAGAAACCGGGCGACCGGACGAACCTGCCGACCGGACGAACCTGCCCCCTCCCTGGGGCTGCGGCCTCCCTGCTTGACCTTTCCTCATGACTGCTTTGCCGAAAAACAGCGCCTCCCTGGGCGACGTTCCTCGCGAACGTTTGCCACGGCACATTGCTGTCATCATGGACGGCAACGGTCGCTGGGCGCAGCAACGCGATCTGCCCCGCATTGAAGGACATCGCCGCGGCGTGGCCAGCGTCCGCCGCACGGTCGAAGAGTGCGCCCGGCTGGAGATTGACCAGCTCACCTTGTACTGTTTGTCCAGCGAAAACTGGAAGCGGCCGCAGCACGAGCTGGACTTCCTGATGCATCTGCTGGAACAGTACATGATCGAGGAACGCACCACGATCATGCAGCAGAATGTTATGGTCAAAGTCATCGGCCGCCGCGACGGTCTGGCCGAGAGCGCCCTGGCGGAAATGGACAAAACCGTTGAGCTAAGCGCGAACAACACCGGCACCTGCCTGTGCCTGGCGATCAACTACGGCGGCCGCACCGAACTGCTCGACGCCGTCCAGCGGATCGCTGTTGAAGCGGTCCAGGGCGACCTGGACCCGGCCCAGATTGATGAATCCGCCATCGAAGACCGGCTGTACACGGCCGGCATGCCGGAGCTGGATCTCATGATCCGCACGGCCGGCGAAATGCGCGTCAGCAACTTTCTGCTGTGGCAGCTAAGTTACGCCGAGCTGTGGGTGACGGAGCGTTGCTGGCCTGAATTTGACGAATCCGATCTGCACCAGGCGATACGCGATTTTGCTTCGCGCGATCGTCGTTTTGGCGGTCTCAACGCTTAACAGGAGCTCCCCCCTTGCTGCGTTGGCGACTGCTCTCGGCGATCTCGATCCTCGCCGTCTTGTTCACGCTTCTTTGGCTCGACTACGCTTGGAATTTCGGCTGGCCCAGCCTGTGGCTGCTGCCAGTGCTGATTCTGTTGGCGGTGGGGGGAGCCTGGGAAACGCTCGATCTGCTTGCCGCCGGCGGCCTGCGGCCCGCCCGCATTCCAACCTGCATCGGCACGCTGCTGACCGCCACGGCCGGCATGGTTCCGCTGTGTATGGAAATGTGCTGGAAGCCGTACCCGCCCGACTGCCCTGTCGGTCGACTGGGCTGGCCCGTCCTTGCGCTCGCTTTTGGCGCGGCTCTTGCGCTGGCGTCCGAGATGCGGCGGTACCAGGAACCGACCGGCCGCGCCGTGACCAACGCGGCCGCTTCGATTTTTGTGATGACCTACATTGGTCTGCTGCTGGGATTTCTGGCGCCTTTGCGACTGCTGCATTCCAATGGCGTGGGGATGGCGGCCGTCCTTTCGATGGCGGTCGTGGTGAAATTTTCCGACGTGGGCGCCTACACCTTCGGCCGGCTGCTGGGCCGCACGAAATTGTCGCCCCGCCTGAGCCCTGGCAAAACAGTGGAAGGGGCGATCGGCGGCGCATTGACCGCCTGCCTGGTCTCCTGGGTGTTCTTCACGTACGCCATGCCACAGCTGACCGGTCGTCCCGCACCGGCCTGGTGGGCGTCGATCGTGTTCGGTCTGGTCATGACGGCGTCGGGCATTTTCGGCGACCTGGCCGAATCGATGCTGAAACGCGACATGCAGCGCAAAGACTCCAGCAACTGGCTCCCCGGCCTGGGCGGCGTACTCGACGTGATCGACTCCATTCTCTTCTCGGCCCCGGCCGCCTATCTCTGCTGGGTCGCCGGCATCTTCGGCCCCGTGTAACCAAGACAAAACAGACGGCCGATCGCTCTCTGCAGGAAGGCAGACGGAAGAGAAGAAAAGAAAAGGCGGATCAGGACAAGGCGTTGGGAACGAAATCAAGAGCGCCGTCCGCCCTGCCGACATCTTCCCGCGACAAGCGAAACACCTCTCCCTCTCTCCTCTTTTCCCCTCTGCGTTTCCCCGCGGCCTCTGCGGTGAATCCTTTTTTTAGAGGGCGGTGAATCCCTCTGTTTGCCTCTTTTTCACTTCAAACCTCGTCGTCGCTACGGACCGCGCACGCCATGACTTCCTCTTCCGTCCAGGCGGAAGTCGGTCGGATCTCGCGCAAGCGGCCACGGCCGATGACGGCGAGGGAATCGCTGATCGCCAGCAGCTCGGGCAGGTACGAACTGACGAAAATGATCGCCTTGCCGGCGGCCGCTTGTTGGCCCATCAGCCGATAGATTTCCGATTTGGCGCCGACATCGATGCCGCGGGTCGGTTCATCAAGCAGCAGCACTTCGGCCTGCTGGTGCAGGATCCGGGCGATCGCCACCTTTTGCTGGTTGCCGCCGGAAAGATCGCTGATCGGCTGTTCCTGGGAATGACGCTTCACCTGCAGCTTGTCCAGCCAATGCTCGACCGCTTCGCTCCGGCGTCGCAGATTCAGCCAGCCGAACCGGCTGTAAGGACCCAGCCGGCTGCCTGTCAGGTTGTCCGCCAGCGAGCGGTCCTGCGCCAGCCCTTCCCCTTTGCGGTCTTCGGAAACAAACCCCAGTCCCGCGGCGATCGCCTGTCGGGGACTGGCGCCGGCCGGCTTGCCGGATAACAGCACCTCGCCGGCCCGGCGGGGATCGAGGCCAAAAATGGCCCGCAGCATTTCGGTCCGTCCGGCTCCCACCAGCCCGGCCACGCCCAGGATTTCGCCCCGCCGCAGGTCAAAGTCAACGTCGATCGGAACCCGCTTGCCGCTCAGCCGGCGCACCTTCAGGACGACATCACCCGGCGCATGCGGCGTATCGGGAAACAGGTCATCGACATCGCGGCCGACCATGAGCGACACGATCTGCTCTTCGGTGACGCCCTCCACCTGGCCCGATCCGGCAATCTGGCCGTCGCGCAGCACGGTGAAACTCTGGCAGATCTCCCGAATTTCTTCCAGGAAGTGGCTGATATAAATCACGCCGATGCCGGCCGCCTGGAGCTTGCGAATCACGTTAAACAGCTGCCGACAGTCCTGCGCCGTGAGGGAGCTGGTCGGCTCGTCGAACACGATCACTTTCGCGTCGATTACGAGCGCCCTGGCGATCTCGACCAGTTGCTGGGCTCCGACAGAAAGATCGCCCACCAGCGTCGCCGGCTGCAGTTCCGGGTGTCCCAGCAGTTCCAGCGCACGAAGAACCTCCGTGCGCTGCTGGCTGCGACGCAGCAGGCCGAAGCGGCTGCGTTCCTGGCCTAGCATGATGTTGTCTTCAACCGACAGGTCGGGAGCCAGCGTCAGCTCCTGATAGATCATCGCCACGCCGGCCATCCGGGCCGAGTGCGGTCCCCGCGGGACGTACGGCTGGCCCGCGATGGTGATCTGACCAGCGTCGGCCGCAACGGCGCCCGACAGCACCTTCATGAGCGTGCTCTTGCCGGCTCCGTTCTCGCCGATCAACGCCATTACCTGGCCGCCGACCAGTGTCAGGTCAACGCCGCTAAGCGCCTGGGTGGCGCCAAAACGCTTGCTGACGCCCTGCATCTGCAGCAGCGGAGCGGGAGGCGAATCACTGGCGGCCGATTTGCTGGCTGCGGTCATAGGAACGCCGCATGGGAGAGAGGGGCTAAGTGACGAAGAGAAGAGGAGGCACGCTTCTGCCGTGCGAGCAATTTTAAACTGGCGAAAATCGACGGTAAGGCGTCTTTTGCTCCGCAAAAGAACGCGATCTTACGGGGAACGCGAAGGTAATTACTGTCGATTTTGATTGGGTTGTTTTGCGAACAAGTCGGCGTCTGTCCTTCCTTAAGTATGACGAACCAGAATCCGGCAGACCGCTTACTTCGTGGCTTTGGTTTGCTCCGTTCGTTCCACGCCGAGCGCTTCGGCCAGGCACTTCGCGGCCAGGGCGCCGCCGTTGACGTTATCGGTGGCGACGAAGCTCACATAAGTTTCCGGCGGCGCGTCGAGTCCGCTGTCGAACACCACCGTGGGAATACCGGCGGTCTGGGCTTCCTCCACTGGCTTCGCCATGGCCCCCGAGTCCAAAGGAGCCAGGCAGATGCCGTCGACGCCGTCGTTGATGAACTGTCGCATCAGCGAGATCTGCCCCTGGCGATCGCTTTCCAGGATGGGACCTTTATAGATAATCTCCACCGGCACGCCGGCCGCCGTCAGTTCTTTGGCGGCTGCGTTCGCCCCGTAGCGGACCGAATTCCAGAATTCGTGCGTGGTGCCCTTGGGGATCACGGCGATACGGTACTTGGCGTTTTCCGGCGCGTAATCGGCGCCCGTGTGTTGCGGCGGGGAGAGCAGTCGCCGCATTTCATCGTCGTTCATGTTTTCAGGAGTAGCGACAAACTCGCCGGTGGCCACCCGCTTCTTCAGCTTGCCGTCTTCAAACAGACGCTCGGCTTCGATCGGCAGCTTGCCGCCTTCTAAATGAGCGACCATCGCTTTAACGGCCAGTCCGCCCATGCCGACGGGATCCTGCAGGACAATCCCCTGCATCTGCCCTTCGCGAAGCGCCTTGACCATGCGGTCGTTCGGGTCGAAGCCGACGAACTTCACTTTGCCGGCCTTCCCTTCCCGTTCCAGGGCCAGCAGCGCGCCATGGGCGTTCGGTTCGCACACGGCGAACATGCCCGTGATGCGATCGCCTTCCTTGATGAGAATCTGCCGGGCGTTCTCGATCGAATCCTGCTGCGTGGTGCCCAGATACTGATCGTCGGAAAGAATGACCACGTCAGGGTATTCGTCGCGGAGAGCGTCAAGAAAGCCTTCTTCCCGCTGGGTCGTGCTTTCGCTGCCGGGCGTATACCGCAACAGCACCACGCCGCCGGTCCGCTCGCCGCCGGTTCCTGCCGCCGGCGTTCCGCCCGGCCCTTTGTCTGCCGGTTTGCAGCCTGGCAACAGTAGCAGCAGGGCGAACAGCGTCGCCACGGCACAGGAAGAACGCCAAGTCAGAGTACGCACAGCCATTCCCTTTCGACTTGAAAACGCCGGACTGCGTCGCTTAACGGGACGCCCCGGCGGCATGATTTCCTGGTGTTGAGAATTCAAGATCGAGAATTCAAAATCCAGTACGGAGATTTCCCACGCACGCCGGCGGCCAAAGAAAAGGCGACCGGCAGGCGCCGGCGGAACGCATCCGCCAGCACGGCTTTACGGTGAGAAAGACGACCTTCGTCGCCAACCCACGACGGGCCGAATGGCCCATCGTAAACGATTTCCCGGACGAAAGCATCCGTTTCCGTTCCCGCCGACGACGCCGCGACGGTCAGGACCGTGCGTCATCGCCCTGTGGGGAACGACGCCGATTAACGACGCCGATTAACGACGACCACGACGCGGTCCGCCGTTGCCGCGACGGCTGTCGCGACCGCCGCTGCCGGGACGGCTGCGGGATTCAATATTCGCTTCGATCACCACGCCGACCGCGTCGTCCCACGAGGGGATGGAACGATGGCTGATGCGTGCTTCAGCGTCGTCGTCATCGTCATCGTCGTCATCGCCGCGGACGATGCCAAATTCATCAGCAGCGTCATCATCGTCGTCGTCGAGCGTTTCAAACTTTGCATCACGCGACGGGGCGGAGGACGCGGCAGCCGCCGGCGCCTGGGCGACGGCGGCAGCGCCGGGAAATTCGGTCAGCGTTTCCACATTCTCATGCGAGACGGCGACCGAGCGGGCCTCTTCGGCGTCGCTATCGTCGATGGCGTCGAAACGGTCACGACGTCCGCGACGACGGCGCCGGCGGGGACGACGGGAGTCATCGGACTCGCCGCCGGCTTCGGCCGCCACGCGGGGCCGTTCGGTCTCGTCGCTGTCATCGTCGGCGTCGCTGGCGACTTCCTGATCTTCATCGCTGCGAGCGGCTTCGCCGTCGGTCGGCGTTTCGCTGCGACTGCGTCGGCCGCGTCGGCGGCGGGGACGACGCGGTTCGTCCCCTTCGGTTTCCGTGCGTGCGCGACTGCGGCGGGAAGTCGAGCGGACTTCGATATCGGCCGCGTCGTCGTCGACTTCGGCATCGTCCGATTCACTGCTGACTTCCTGATCGTCGTCGTCATTATCGGCGACCGGCTCACGCGGGGCCGAAGTTTCTGCACGTCCACGACGGCCGCGGCGACGGCGGCGGGGCCGGCCTTCACCTTCTTCGGATTCTTCCCGCGAGGAGCGATCCTGCACGGCGACTTCGTCGGAGTCTTCGTCGTCGTTGCTGACGGATTCGACCGGCGTTCGGCTGGCGGCGGGCAACGGTTCGTCGTCGCCCAGGATCGCGCCGCCAAAGCCGGACCGACGACCCTTGCTCTCGGCGGCAGGCGCGGTCGGGGTGGTGCTGGCCGGGGCGACTTCCGCAGGAGCCGCCGGCGGAGTCGGTTTGCTGGCGGCCGGCGTTTTGGCTGGAGCGGCGGAACGCGGCTTGCCAAAGAGCGAAGTCGGGAAGCCGGCCAGCGGATCATCGTCCAGATCGGGGGCGCTGGCGGCGGGAGCTGCAGGCGAGCTGGCGACAGGGGTTTGTTCGGCGACGACTGGAGCAGGCGATTTAATCGCGGGGGCTGCTTTCGGCGTTTCGGCGACCGGCTCGGCTGCTTTGGGTTCCGGCGTGACAAGCCCGGCGCCAAAGGGAACATTCGAGGTGCGGGCAGGCGGCGTCGGCGCGGTCCGTTTCGACGGCGGAGCCGAAGGGGCGGCGGCCGCAGGTGCGGCCGGCTGGGGCGACGGCGGCAGATCGGTGTCGAGGCCCAGGTCGCCCAGCACGGCTCCCCAGTGGCTGCGTTTGGGATCGACCGGAGCCGGTTCGGCGGCGGGCTCTGCCACCGCTTCTTCGACTTCAGCGACGGGTTCCTCGGCAGGTTCGACTGCTTCGCTGGCTTCTTCGGCCGTGGGGGCGAGCGCTGCGACGGGCTCTTCCTCGACCGTCTCGGCGGGGGCGGGTTCCGCTGGCTTGGACGCGGAACTGCTCGCGCCTAAAACATCGGCCAGGAAGCTCCAGTGGCTCTTTTTGTTGGGATTGTTCATAAAGCTCATCAACACGATTTGAATGAAGCACCAGCCCGGGCCGGGCAGGGTAAAGAAACCCCGCCGTTAGGTCTTCCAGGAGGTGTTAAAGAAGGCATGAGAAGACGCTCAATATACCGAATGCCATATAAATTGTGAAGTCGTTGACATTTTTGACTTTACGCACGGCCCGGCGGGTCCGTTCGTCGGTCCGGCGCCGTCCCCCGGGAGATCCTCCCGGCGAACGCTCAGCCAGGACTTGCCAGAACCAGGTCCTCGCGGTCCGCTTCGTCGAACACGACCACCCTTTCGGGATACCGCAAAGCGGCCAGTCGTGTGGAAAAATCCGAGGTGCGACCGTCCCGCCGCTCCGTCCAGCGTTTGGCGACGCCGTAGTCGATGCAGTGCGTACGGCGATTTCCACGGGGTTCGCCGTAAGGCAGGGCGTAATGGCCAAACACGCAGAACGCGTCCTGGTAGTCGTTCCACCAGTAGACCCGCCGTTCGGCCCGCGTGACGGTCGGATCGACCGGCGGAGGCGAACGGCGTTCCTCGGGTCCCGACGTAATCCGCTTGACGGGGTTCTCGTTCTGGCGACGCAGACGCTTGCCGACATCGTCAAGTTCGCTGTCGGCCAGGTCGGCCTCGATCCGCTCCTGGTGCAGTTTGTACAGCGCGACGACGTCGTTCGCCTGCCGGGCAATCGTGATCATGGCGTCGGACCAGCAGGAGTGCACCACCCGCAAATCGCTTCTTTCCAGGGCGACCGGTAACCTGCGAAACAACGCCAGGGTGCGCTGCCGGGTCGGCTCGTCGGCCTGCACCTGCGGGGAAACGTAACCGGTGGCGTCGCAAAAGGGACGTCCAAAAAACCAGCCGTTGTCGGCTTTGGTTTGCCCCATCAACAGGTTGAAGTCGTGATTGCCCAGCACGCACTGGGCTCGGCCGTCGTCTAGCAATTGCTGCACCAGATCCACCACCGCCGGGCTGTCAGGACCGCGATCGGTCAGGTCGCCGACGAACACCAGACGCCGATTTTCCGGATGTCGCCCCTGCTCGTCGTAACCCAGGCGCCGCAGCAGGGCATGCAGCGGTTCGATCTCGCCATGTACGTCGCCTACGATATCGACCGGCCCCGGCAGCAGCGGTTGAACGAGCGAATCAGGTAACATACAGGGCCCAACATCAAAATCCGGTAATCCAAGCAGTCGTTCGTCAGCTGGACGAACCCACGCAGTGTAGCCGATCCGGGCACACATTTTGAGCCGGGAAAGTCCCACGACAAGGAAAAGCAGGCCGCCCGACCGCTCCAGCAACTGGCAAAATCGGCTAGACTGATAAAGAACGCAGGTTTTCCGGGCCCTTCCCCCCAGAAAATCCCGCCCAATCACCTCCAATCCCTGCCCAGACCGCCCCCGCTTCATGCACCCAGGAGCCGTTTTTCGATGACCCATCGGGCGAAAAAAATGCAGCCGTCCACCAGAAACGCGGCCGCTCGGCGTGAACCGCTGTTGGCTCTCTTGCTAACTGCCTGCCTTGGGCTGGTGCTGGTCGGCTGCGAGAGGAACAGCGACTACCGATCCGCCGGCGAAGAAGAAGCAGCAAGCAGCACCGCCAGCCGGACGCCTGATCCGCCCGCCACGTGGGCCGATCAGCGTGCAGCCGCCGTCGGTGGAGCGGAGTCGATCCTGGTGGAAGAAGCGGTCACCGACGAACAACTGGCCGAACTGTCCGACGCGCCAAAGCTGGAAAAGATCGTCCTGGAACAGAGCCGGCTTTCACCTGCCGGCGTACGATCCCTGCAGAGGTTCCCGGCGCTCGAGTACGTCAAACTCAAAGGGGACGTGGGCGATGAACACCTGGAAGCCCTGGCCGAGATGCCGGGCCTGCGGTTCCTGAATCTGCCCCAGGCCAACTTTACCGATGCGGGCCTGCAGCGACTGTCGACCTTGCCAAAGCTGGAATTATTGCGGGGCGGTAGTCCCCAGGCGACCGACGCCGGCATGGCAGCCCTGGTGGATTGCCCCGCCTTGCGGTTCCTGCACCTGATCGACACGCCGATCACCGACACCGGATTAGAAGCGGTCGCCCAGATCAAAACGCTGGAATCGTTTTATCTGGACGGCTCGCAAGCGACCGACGAGGGGCTAGGGAAATTAATCAAAGCCCGTCCCGACCTGCATTTGCACGTCGACCAGCGTCACCACGATCGGGATCCGCGGGCCCATTCGCATACCCACTAACACTTTCCGCCCTGGCCAAGGACGAAGCAGGCCGCCCGGCGAAGCATGGAGATCCAGGCAGATGGCGGGAAAGGGGCGAATTTTCCAGGCCCAGGAGCTGGCCGCCAGGATTCTGCAGGGTAAACTACTCTTGCCGACCGGTCGAACCTGAATTCGGATTATCCGCCAGGGAACGGCCCGACCAACGCGATCGTTTTCCCTGCCAGGGAAGGACTTTCCGCGGTCGGCTGATTTGTATAACATGTATATGCGAAAAATAAGGGGCGCGCGATGTCGCTAGCGCCTTGAAGGTTCTCTCAATTTTCCGGGAGTATGAGTCCATGGCCGTTATTCTGACTGAAAAAGCTGCCGCCGAAGTTCAAAAAACCATGCAAGAGCAGTCGCTCAACGCCACCACGGCGCTCCGTATCGCCGTTGCCGGCGGCGGCTGCAGCGGCCTGGAGTACCAGCTTTCGTTTGACGAAGTGTACGACGAAGAGAAAGACAGCCGCAGCGAACAGCACGGCGTGGCGGTTCTTGTCGATCGCAAGAGCGCTCTCCACCTCGACGGCACCGTCATCGACTATTACGACGGCATCGAGAAGCGCGGCTTCAAGATCGAAAACCCCAACGCGGTCCGATCCTGCGGTTGCGGTAAATCTTTCAGCTCCTAATCGTAGATAGCTGACGATCCAACAGGAACGGCCGATTTTGTCGGCCGTTTTTTTCGTAATCCCGGCAGGGAGCCCGCAGCTTTGTTCAGCGAAATGTTTCTGCAGATCTTGCGCTGCCCGTTCAGTCATTCGCCTTTGACGCTGGCCGAACCGTCGCTGGTCGACGCGCTGAATGAAAAAGTGGCCGCGGGCGAACTACGGAACCGGTCCGGCGATCTGGTCGAACGCCGGCTTGATGGCGGACTGGTCGACGCCCAGCGGCAGTGGCTTTTCCCTATTTTTGAACAGATCCCCCAGTTGATCGCCGACGAAGCGATCCCGCTGGTCGACGCAGCCGCATCGGTCGAGGTCCCGCATGAGTGAAAAGACGATCTTCAAAAAAATCCTCGATCGCGAGATCCCGGCCGATATCGTCTATGAAGATGACGACTGCATGGCGTTTGTCGATATCAGCGCCCAGGCGCCTGTCCATCTGCTGGTCATTCCCAAAAAAGAGATCACCTCGGTCGCCACCCTCGGCGACGAAGACCAGCAGGTCATCGGTCGCATCTTTCTCGTCATTCGCGACCTCGCCCGGCAACAAGGGCTGGAAGACGGCTACCGCGTGGTCACCAACATTGGCGAAGAAGGCGGGCAATCGGTGCCGCATCTGCACTTTCACCTGCTGGGCGGCCGCAAGCTCGTCTGGCCGCCAGGGTAGTTCCCGCCTCGTGAAACGCCGCTATCCACCGGAAGCCGGCCGCGCGATAAAGCTCCAGCGCCCCACAAGTCGCGTCGTTCTGAGGGATGGTTTGTAATGCCCGTGACGCTCACGCTCAAGCAGTCTTCCCTTTTGCCGATCGAGGTGGAAGGCGTCCTGCCCCACACGATCGTCGGGCGTTCGCTGGCGGAAGTCGAACGCCTGCCGATCTTCTGCGGCAAAGACCAGCTCGCGCTGGCTGACCTGTTTACTGTCGCCGGCGATACGCGCGAACCGGCGCTGGTCTGGCGGGGCGACCTGGCCAACGTCCATTGGCTGGGAGCGAAAATGCAGGACGGCCTGCTCCGTGTCGAAGGAAATGCAGGCCGGCATGTGGGCAGTCAAATGAAGGGCGGACGCATCGAAGTCCACGGCAACACGGGCGACTGGACCGGGGCCGAGATGCTGGCAGGCCAGCTGCACGTGCGGGGCGACGCGGGCGATCAACCGGGGGCCGCCTATCGCGGCAGTCTCCGCGGCATGCAGGGCGGGCTGCTAATGATTGAAGGCAGCGCCGGCCGCGAAGCAGGCCGACGGATGCGGCGCGGCATGCTGGCCGTCGGCGGAGCGATCGGCGACATGGCCGGTTTCCAGATGTTAGCCGGCACGCTGCTGTTCCTGGGTTCCGGCGGCATCCGTCACGGCGCCGGGATGCGACGCGGGACGCTCGTCTTTTGCGGGGATCCCCCGACGCTGCTGGGGACGTTCCGTCCCGCCTGTCGATTCCAGCCGCCCATCCTGCCGCTGCTGTACCGCGACCTGACCCGGGCCGGCTTCCCGTTGCCGGAAAAGCCGTTCCAGTCGCCGTTCGATCTGTATCACGGCGACCAGCTCGAAGGCGGCCGCGGCGAAATCCTGCTGCGAGCGTAAGCGGCGTTTCGCTTCGTCGCCGCTCGATTTCAGGGGAGTGCAGGGGAGGGGGGAGGACTTGTGGCCAGGTCCACGATGGGAGCGGTTTACTTTTCGGCGCCGTCGAGGTCGTACTCTTTCATCTTTTTGTGCAGCGTGTTGCGGTTGATGCCAAGCATGGTGGCGGCTTTGGTTTGCACGTAGCTGCAGTTTTCCAGCACCTGGGAGATCAGTTCGTGCTCCAGGCGGCTGACGATCTTTTTGTGGAGCTTGTCCTCGTTCTCGTCGGCGGTGGTCAGCCCTTGCTGCACCACTTCGAAAATGAGTGATTCCATATCGGCGCCGCGGACGCCTGTGCGGCGGTTCCGGTCGCCGCCGCGAACCCCTTCGGGCAGCAGGTCCAGGGTCAGCTCGTCCCCTTCGGCCATGACGACGGAGCGTTCAATGTAGTTCTGCAGTTCACGGACGTTGCCGGGCCAGTGGTAATCCTGCATCGCCTCGAGAGCGGCCGGATCAATGTGCACGACGTAGCGATCGTTGGCTTCGTTGTAGACATTGAGAAAATGGGCGGCCAGGGCGGGGATGTCTTCCCGACGCTGGCGCAGCGGCGGGATCTGGATCGGCACCACATTCAGGCGCCAGTACAAGTCCTCGCGAAAACGTTCCGCCTGGACTTCGTCCTGCAGGTCCCGGTTGCTGGCGGCGATGATGCGGGTATCGACGCGGACGGTCTGCGTGTCGCCGACCCGTTCGAACTCCTTCTCCTGCAGCACGCGCAGCAGCTTGACCTGGAGCAGCAGGCTGGTGGAGTTGATTTCGTCAAGGAAGACGGTGCCCGTATGGGCCGCCTCGAATCGACCGGTGCGGTTGTTCACGGCGCCGGTAAAGGCTCCGCGAACATGGCCGAAGAGCTCGCTTTCCAGCAGGCTTTCGCTGAGGGCGCCGCAATTGACCTTCACCATGGGGCCGCCGGCGCGGTTGCTCAGGCGATGCAGCGCGGTGGCGATCAATTCCTTGCCGACGCCCGTTTCGCCCAGCAGCAACACGGATGCATTGCTCTTGGCGGCACGGCGCGTAATGCGATAGACCTCTTCCATTGCTGGGCTGGAACCGATCAGACTGGGGATCGGCGGTCCTGTTTCCAGTCGGGTGCTTCCGTATGACATGGGCCGGTTGCGGCTATCCGCCCTGAGGCAAGCTGGCAGGGGAAGGTGCGTCTGCCGCAGCGCGGCTGGGGGATTCCATCACATCCAGGATAAAGCCGAGGATCTCCTGCGTTTCGACAGGGAGGGTGCGGCTTTGCTCGTAGCGATCATACTGGGACTGCAGCTGGGCGGAGGTCAACTGCAGGCCGCGGCGCTGCACGGCAACCTGAAAGGCTTCGGCTGCGGCCTTGCGGTCGGCCGGGTGGGCGCCGTTCTCGCTGGCCGCATCGACCAGCGCGTGTTGCGCCCTGGGCGTGGCGAGCAGGCCGAGCCCTTTGGCGGCGGCCTCCGTATAGGCGGGCGACTTCAGGGCGGCGATCAGGCCGTCTTCCACGGCAAGCAGATTGAAAAACGGATATCGCTGGGGCGATTCCAACAGCGTATTCAGATGGGCCAGCGCCTGGCGCCCCTGTTCCAGCCGTTCGTCGGCGGAGATCCAGTCGCGTCCCGACAAAGCGGTCAGTTCATAAGCGTCATGCGCGAGCGAATCGACTTCGAACGGCTGCGGAAACGCCAGGGTCAGCGGGTCTTCTTCCGCAAACCGCTGCAGCTGGGGCAGGTTGATCACGCGGCACATAATGCCGATCGGAATCCGGGCGGTCCGCGGGTCGCGGCGAAGCTGTTGCACCACGCTGCGGAGTTCCGGCTGGTCAATGGCGTCGCTGATCAGGATCAACTGGAAGTCGGGCTCACGAAAGGCCTGCGCCAACAGGCTGCGGCCAGTCACGGCAAAGTCCGAGTCGAAACCGGAATGCTCCAGATGCGCGGCAAACGTCTGCGCCACGCGCAGTCGCGGATATCCGATCAGGGCCCGGCGACGCCCCGTGGAACGGACCGCGCGGGTGAGCACGCCCAGCAGATCGCTGGAACCAGGGAAATCCCGCGTGGGGGCGATCCGCATAATGGCGCTGGCGGCGGCGGCCCGGACGCGACTGTCGCCATGCCGCATGGCCTGGGCCAGGGTGCGGGGCTCTCCATTGGTGGAAACCAGGAGCTGTTCGTCGCCGATTTCGGCCAGCACTTCGATCGCGCCGAGCGCAGCGCCGGTGCGGTGGCCCAGCAGCGCATGATGCAGGAGATTTTCCACGGCCGACGTTCCGGCTGCGGCTGCTTCTTCAAAAGCGCCCCCGTGACCTTGTGAAAGCGGCTGGTCAAAGGATTGCGTACGCTTCTCGACTTCGAGCGCGCTAAGCAGGTAGATCCGCCGGTATTCCTGGTTGTCAGGCGCCAGGTTATGCAGATCACGGGCCAGCTTGGAAGCGAGAGCCAGCGAAGCATCGGCGGCCGGATAACGAACCGGCACGGCCTGCTGCTGGTCTTCGTCCCAGCGCCAAACTTCGATGGCGCCGTCGGCGCCGATCACGTCGGGCGTTTCTCCTTGAAAGTAGGAGGTCGCCCTGGCCAGCAGATACCGCTCGGCCGTATCGGGGTTGGGGGCGGCTCCTAGAATTCGCACCAGGGCACGGTGGGCCGCCTGACGCAGCGGCTCGGGATAACTGGCGACCGTGGCGGGTCCCATCAGATAGGGCGCCGCGCGTTGCGACTTCATCGCTCCCAGCACGCGGGCGGCCTGGGTGCGCAGGTACGGGTCCTTGGCTTCCAGGGCCGCGATCAGCGGTTCTTCCGACAGCCCTTTCATTTGCACCAGGGCAATCGCGATATTTCGATGCTCAGGCACGCGGTCCGGATCCGCCAGCGCGGCAATCATGGGGACGATCGCAGGCGGACCGGCGTTTTCCAGTCCCGCCAGCGCCCGGCTGCGGGTGACAATGTCGGCGTCCTGCAGCTGCGCGACCAGGGTTTTCAAATGATCGGGTTCTTGCAACGCCTTGGTCGCCAGGCTGAGCACGCGGTCGGCGAACTGGCTGCCTTCGGGCTGCATGCGGGGATTACGCGACAGGGCGAAGAACGGCCCTGAAGTGAATTCTTTCTGCAGCGCAATCAGTGTCGCATCATCAGGTTTGGCGTCTGTCAAACGGGCCAGATAACGTTTGGCCTCTGTCGGAGCTCCATAGTTGACCAGCGAGAACACGGCCCGCAACAACTGGGACGGCGTGGTCGGTTTCAGCTCGGCGATCGAAACCAGCAGCAGATCGTTGGGCGGGGGCTCCGGCGGGTAGCTCGAGTTGGCCGGCGCGGTGGGAACCGCCAGCGTGCTATCGGGAAGGGTCGTCGGCGCCGGTGCGCCGCCTCCTCCGCCGCCAAAGGGGTTCGCAGGCGTGCCGCCTCCGCCGCCGAACGGGTTGGCGGGCTCGCTGCCGCCTCCGCCAAACGGATTGACCGGAGCGGGACTGGCGCCTCCGCCGAACGGATCGCTGCCGGCGCCAAACGGATCGGCCTGGGCGAAGAGCATTCCGCTCGATGCGGCCAGAACCGCTACGAAGACGACGCTACGAATCATTTGCGTACCCCACTTGTTCCAATGCGAAAATTGCTCACGGACGCTTCCGCCCGCCCGACGCGACAGGGTCGCAGGGGTCAGGCGGATTCCGCGGGCCCGCCGGATGATCGCGGTCAGGATTGGCTGCTGCTGAGCCGTTCCTTCCAGAATTTCACCTGGCGTTGCACCTCGGCAGGTGCTGTAGAACCATAACTCACAAACGCCTCCACGGCGTTTTTTACGCCTAACACGTTGTAAACAGTGTAATCAAGACTGGCGTCGACACTCTTGAATTCTTCCAGAGTCAGGTCTTCCAGACGCACCTGTTGATCCATTGCTCGGCGGACGAGCGATCCGACCGCATGATGCGCCTGCCTTTGCGGGGTTCCGCGACGAATCAGGAATTCCATCAGCGAGGTAGCGTCCAGATAGCCCGTATCCAGCCGCTTCTGGATCTGCTCGCGGCGCAATTCGGTCTGTTCGATCATCAGGGCGGCCAGCGACAGGCAATCTTTGACGGTGCGGACCGAATCAAACAGGGCCGGCTTGTCCTCTTGCATGTCCCGGTTGTACGCCAGGGGCAGGCCCTTCATCAGCACCAGCAGCGTCTGCAGGTTGCCGATAACACGGGCCGACTTGCCGCGGATCAGCTCCAGCACGTCGGGATTGATCTTTTGCGGCATGATCGAAGAACCGGTGCAAAACTCCTCCGGCAGCTTCAGAAAGTTGAATTCGGCCGTCGACCAGATAATCCACTCTTCCGCCCAGGCGCTCAAATGCTCGGCGATCATGGTCAGAGCGAACGCCGTTTCCAGGACGAAGTCGCGGTCGCTGGAAACATCCACGCTGTTCCGCGCGACGCTTTCAAAACCCAGTTTGGCGGCGACCATTTCACGGTCGATCGGGATGCTGGTGCCGGCGACGGCCGCACTGCCCAGGCTGCAGATATTGACCCGCTTGCGGCAGCTTGCCAGGCGACGCCGGTCCCGATGGAATTTTTCAATAAAGGCCAGCCAGTAGTGGGCGGCCAACACCGGCTGGGCCCGCTGCATGTGCGTATAGGCCGGGATGATAAAGTCAGCGTCTTTGGTGCAACGGGATAAAAAGGCCCGCTGCACGTCGTACAGGCACTTGTCAATATGGTCGATGGCGTTCCGCACCCACATGCGCATGTCGGTGGAAACCTGATCGTTCCGGCTGCGGCCGGTGTGGAGCTTTCGTCCGAGGTCGCCCAGGCGATCGATCAGGGCCTGTTCGACATTCATATGGATGTCTTCCAGGTCGATGCTGAGCTTGAGCGTTTCTTCTTCGATTTCCTGCCGGATTTTGAGCAGTTCGGAAGCGATCTGCTCGCTCTCTTCCTGGGTCAGAACGCCGATCGAGTGCAGCATTTCCGCATGGGCGATGGAACCGTCGATATCGTGCGCCAGCAAGTGCCGATCGAAACTTACGCTCTCGGTGAACTTCACCACCAGCTTGTCAGTCGGCTTGTTGAATACGCCGCCGTGGGAAGGGCTTTCCAAAATCGGGTCTCCAGCTGGTTTTTTGGCCTGCGCAAGGGGGTTGGGGGTCCCTTTCTTCTTATGCTAAATACCGAAGAAAACCTTGTCAATGAACGTCCCGCAAGGCTTGCCTAGGAAATAGGCAGGCGTTCAGGCGCCCCTGCTGTGCAGCCGCTGCAATCGGAGAAATCCACGCACAACCTGAAAACCAGTTGAACGTCGCAAAGCCAGAAACGCCAACGACTAAAAGAAAATCTTCGGGCCCAAACGGACGGACGGGCCCGCGACGAGGGCCGTTTGCTTAAGATGTATGCAGGTGCAGAAATTCTTAATTTAGATGCTTTTCCCGCAACGATCGCAGCGATTCCAGCGCCGGTTTCGGTTCGTGCTGGGCGTCGAACAGCCCGCCATGCGGGAATTCGTGCGGGTTGGCGTCGCAACGCTGGCTCCACACCAGCCCATGCACCGACTGCTTGGAAATCAGCAGCGGAACCAGCCGTTCCACAAGGTCCCGCTGATCCTCCGGCGTCCAACTCTTGTCGCCCAGGTGAACCTGGCAGTTCCGCCGGGAATTAGGATCGGGCGTGTTGCTGCTGGGCACGGTCAGAAACAGGATCAGCGGCAGGCCCAGGACGGCCCAGCGATCGATCTGCTGGCTGAACTCCAGCGGGTCGCGGAACAGGCTGCCGCGGGGGGAGTACCCCAGGTTAATCTCCAGTCCGATGCCGGCGATGCCCAGGTCGGCGCGAATTAGCGCGTCCGCAAAATGCAAAGGCGACAGGTCAAAAGCTTCCGTCCGCAGATATTCGGCCCAGGGCTGATCAAAGGTGATAATCAGCGGCGCCTTGCGGTCTACTTCACGGACCGCATCGATGGCCGTCACAGCCAGTTTAAGCTTTTGCTCTTCGCTCAGCGTCAGGTCGCCGGCCAGGTTCAAGCCGGCCGCGCAGTTCCAGATATGGACGGACCCTATATAACGCTTTACTGCGGCCTGGACCTGCTGTATGACACAGGACTGGATGTTTTCAAAGTCGTCGTCCCACAGATAAATCCAGTCCGGCAGGTCGTGGGAATCGATCCGCAGCAAGGGACCGGCGCAAACTTTCAGCCCCTGGTTGCGGCACCACTGGATCTGCTGGTCAACCGCCGTCCAGTCCCGTTCGCCGGCGTTTTCTTCGATCGACTTCCAGCACAGCGGGGTCGCCGCCAGATTGAACGTCGCCAGAAACTGTTCGGTTTCCGCCTTGTTCAGCGGTTTGATCTCGGTATTACAGCCCAGCAGCGTCGCCAGTTTGGGGGCCGACTGATGCCGGATCTGCAGCACCTGCTGGGAATAGTCGGCGGCCAGCAGATCGATCGCATCCAGCGTCAGAGCAATGCAGCGCTGGGCGTCGGACTCGGCCGCGTCGCTGGCGTCGGTCACGGCCTGAAAGAACAATCGCGTCGTTTCCTGCACCAGTTCCGGCAACTGGGGGGACGTTCGCAGGCCGGCCGCCTTCCAGTTGGCCCATTGGTTTCGCAAGCGGTTCAAGGCGCCGCGGGCCAGTTCAATGGTCAGATGGTAGGGTCGCGGCCGTTCCATCAGGCTGGCGGTGGACAGCAGGACCTCGCCGCGGCCAGCCACCAGCCAGGGCATAAACAGATTGCCTGACTCGCTGATTTCGCGATGAAAGGAAAGCTGCCCGTCGACTTCGCGGTTTCGGCTCTGCCAGGGAACGCCTTCCATGCCGGCCAGATAGGCGCGTTCCACCGCGCGGGGCGGTAGTCGTTCCGGATTCGGAGCCAAAAACAGGAACTGTCCCATCGGTTGCCAACATCCCTTTAAGGGAGTATTCCCTTCTGGTCAGGCCAAAGTCAGCGCCGCCGGCAATGGAGGCGCCGGCCCTCGACTTTGCGAAATCATGCGTTAGTGCGGCGGATCCCTGAGCGGACCAGGAGCAGAATCGTGCGATCCCGCGAAAAACACCAAGGTGCGAGTCTAACCTGGCGGAAAATCGCGTTCAACGGGCAGAACTCCCGACGTCGCAGAAACGGCGCAAGCGTCGCCCTGGCGGAGGCTGGCTGGCCGGTCCGCAGCGGCTGTTCTTCGGGCCGATCTGTTTACACTCTGCTGGGGGTATGGGATAAACAGAGAAACCTTGTCGATCCGTCGTGCTGTTTGCCGCGATTCTCCGCTGTTTGCCTCCGCTATTTGCAAAGGTCGTTCGCATGTTGTCGTTCCCTCGCTGGTCGTTTCTCGTGGGCGGCTGCCTGGCCCTGTTTCCTGTGTTCACAGCGCAAGCGGTTGATTCCCCGCAATTCCTTGGCGCCCAGCGGAATGGCATTTCGGCGGAAAAAGGGGTGCTGCCCGCCTGGCCGGCCGATGGTCCCGAAGTCCTGTGGCGCTCGCCCGTCGGCGAAGGGATGTCGGCCGTGGCGGTCGCTGGCGATAAAGTGGTCACCCTGCGGCAAATCGGCGGCAACCAGGAGGTCGTCGCCCTGGACGCCCAGACGGGCGATATCCGCTGGCGAACCCCGGTGGGGAATGCCTATGAAAACTCGCAAGGCGACGGCCCTCGGGCCACGCCGACGATCGCGGGCGAGCGGATCTTTGTCTTTACCGGGGACGGCGTGCTGGGCGCGTTCCAGCTGTCCGATGGCGCCAAAATCTGGCAGAAAAACGTCGTGATGGAAAATCGCGGACAAACGGCCGACTACGGCATGGCGTGTTCGCCGCTGGTCGCAGGCGATCTGGTCATTGTGCAAGCCGGCGCTCCGAACGCGACCCTGGTGGCCTGCGATGCGGCCACCGGCGAACAGAAATGGAAGGCCGGCGACGGACCGGCCGGCTATTCGTCCCCCGTTTTGCTGAACGTGGGCGGACGGCAGCAGATCGTCGCTCTGGCCGGCAGCCAGGCGCTAGGCGTTTCGCTGGAAGGAAAACTGCTGTGGGAATACGATTTTGAAACGGCCTATGAATGCAACACGGCCAGCCCGATCGCCATCGACGGCATGGTGTTCCTTTCCGCCGGCGAAAATCACGGCAGCGTGCTGCTGGAACTTCGCCCGCGCGACGACGTATTCCAGCCGACAGAAAAATGGGAATCGCTCCGCGGCGGCAGCGTGCTCCGCAGTGAATGGCAAACGCCAGTGCTGATCGACGGCTATCTTTACGGCTTCGACAACGTCGGCAGCGCCGGCCCCGTCACACATTTGACTTGCCTGGAGGCGGCCACCGGCAAGCGGATGTGGCAGGAAACGCGCTTCGGCAAAGGGAACCTGATCGCAGTCGACGGCAAACTGCTGATGACGACCTTCACCGGCGAGCTGGTCCTGGCGAAGATCGATCCCCAGGAATACAAAGAGCTGGGCCGCACCCGGCTGACAGGCCCCACTCGCCAGGCCCCCGTCGTCGCCAACGGCCGTATCTATCTCCGCGATAATCGCGAAGTCGTCTGCCTTTCGGCAAAGTAACACGGCCCGGCGGCTCCTTCCTCTCCAACTCTTAATCTTAATCCTTTTTGGAGCGACGAACGGAACCGCCTGTGCTCGATCGTAATTTGTTAGTTGGACGACCCGGGCTTGCTTGATGGAGCCGTCCCGCTGGGGATTAAGATTAAGATTAAGATTAAGTTTAAGAGGAAGAGGAAGAGGAAGAGGAAGAGGAAGAACGGAAGGAGTCGCCGCCTTTTTACCCCGGCCCTTTGCCGGCCTGGCTGACTTCCTTCTTCACTTGCAACAAGGCCTTCGCCTCCGGCATCGCCTTATAGAACGGGTCGAGCGGGAAGCAGCCGGAGATGATCCCGTTCCGCGGCGCTGTGGTGCAATCGCTGAACGTGCGGCAGATCTTCTTCCGGGCCATCGTTCCTTGCGACAGCGTATCGGCCGGCAGCTCGGGATACGACAGCACCATCCGGCCCAGTCCCACGGCGTCAACCCAGCCGGCCCGCACGACCGCCTGGGCCGCATGCGGCAGGTAATCCTGCAGGTACGAATAGCCTGTTCCGACCAGCGGCATTTCCGGCGCCGCCTGTTTCAGGGCGCGGACCGCCTGGATCTGTCGGGCCACGCCGACCAGTGGGTCTTCCGGCGGCTGGTAACCATCGCTCGGCGGGAAGATGGCCGGCCGCTGCATGTGCGGATTGTAATAAGGGCTGCCGCACGTGACGTTCACCGCCACCACTCCCTCCTGATGCAACGCCTGGATCAGGGCGATCGGTTCCGCCAGATCCCAGTCCAGCGGGTTCTGCGCGTCGACGCCAAAGCCAAAGGAATACGGCAGCAGCTCCGCGTAATCGACCGGCCGGCCGCTGTCGCCGTCGGGAATATAAGGCGGCGAGTCAAAAGCGCTCAACCGCACCACCACCTGCAGCTCGGGCAGCTCCTGGCGAATCCGCCCGATGATCGTCCGCAGCAAGCGGGTCCGGCCAGCAAAGTCGCCGCCGTAGGGACCAGGGCGGGACCGGGCGCCAAGGAACTCATGCAGCAGATAGCCGTGACACGCTTTGACATCCACAAAGCGAAAACCAGCCTCCCAGGCCAGCCCGGCCGCGACCACGTAGTTATCGATCAGCGTTTCCAGATCATCGTCGGTCCAGACCACGGAGTCATCGCCCGGGTCAATACCGCAGCGCGGATCGAGCAGCGGGTGATGGTATGCGATTCGCGGCTCCCACGCTTTGGAGTGGGGCCGGCTGAATCGGCCGGAGTGTGTCAACTGCAGCCCGACCAGCAAATCGTCGATCTTGCCGAACTGTTCGGCATGAGCTTCCTGGCAAGCGGTGAGCAGACTGGACAGTCCGTGTCGATTGGCGGAAGTCGCCAGCGTTTGTCGCGGGTTGGCCCTGCCATCGGGCTGGACGGCCGCCGCCTCGCCGCCCCAGATCAGCTTGGCCCCGGATCGGCCAAAATTTCGCCAGCGACGCAGGGTCAACGGCGACGGCGATCCATCCGCTTCGGCGTCCCAGCCTTCCATGGGATGGATGCACCAGCGATTGCCGGCCCGCAGCGGGCCGATTTGCAACGGCTCCGCCAGGGGAGAGCCCTGCTCGGCGGTCAGCACGTCGTCGTCCAGCGGGATTTCCACCCCCAGGGCGTCCAGGCGTTCTCGCAGCGCCGCAACTGTTTTCAGCTGGGCAATTTTGGAATAGCGGCTCATCGATCATCCTGCTGGCAGTAGCATCCGGTCAGAGGGAGGTTTCTAATATTAGCAGAAAACGGACGAGCGTCAGGCCGACCGCCGCTGCCGCACGCCCGGGGATAAGTCCCGCCCTTCGCCGCTGGGAAATGTCCCGATGCGGGCGCCATGAGGAAAGCCATTTACCACGGGTTCTGTGGGAACCGGGCAGGAATGGTTAATACCGTCGCGCCGATTTTGCCGATAGTGACTGTTACAGGGGCGAATCGAGGCGCGAAGTGCGGCCCTGCCAGATAACGGCTTGAGTAGTGGCTCAGGGGCAGTGCGATCCGTGGGCGACGGTAGACACCCTTGGCGATCCCAGCGAGCTGTATTTTGCGACGCATGGGGTGCGCCCGTTCGTCTGCTCTCCATCAATTCACAGGGATGATGAAGTAATGAAAAAGACCCTCAGTTTTCTCGCCATGTTTGTCGCCCTGCTGGCCACAGCGCCGGCAATGGCGGCAGCGCCTGTTGTGCCTGGCACTGGAGTGAAGGTCGATAAAGTTGGCGACGACTTCGAAGACCCGGAATGGCAGTTCTTTCCGAACGGTCCGAAAAGCTCGTACGACATCGACGAGAACCGGCGCTCCCCTACCGGCACCTCGAAAAACGGTCGCTGGTACGAAGGCATCAAACGCGGTTACCCCGATATCGTCCGTCGCGTCGAGACCCCCAAACGGGGTCTGGCCGGCAGCAAAGGGGCCCTGGCCATGCGTTCGCTGCAGACCGGCATCCCCGGCGCTCCCAGCGGCCAGCTGCACCAGGATGATTACATCTGCAATATCCACCAGCGCATTGGCATGGTTCCCGTCAACCAGTCGCCTAACTGCGTGGTGCGGGTGTTCCTGCCGCCGATCGACACCTGGGAAAACCGTACGGGTCCTTCGTTCGGTTTCCGCCTGGCCTTGACCACCACGGCCTACAAGTCGGGCCAGGGATTCCTGGGCCTGGGCAGCGGTTACGAAGAAGAAACCTACTGGCCCGGCATGTTCATTAACCTGGAAAGCAAGACCGATCGCGGACGCGAATACGACTCGGCCTTTATCAGCGTTCGCGGCGCCAAAAACGGCGCCGACTTCCGCTCCAAGCCGATCGAAGTCACCGGCTGGTGGACGTTCGGCATGTCGGTTACCCCCGACGGCATGGTGCATTACTACGCCAAACCGGGCGTCGAGGACCTGACCGCCAAAGATTACATCACGTCGCAGTACCCGTACGGTTATCGGGCTGAGAAGTTCAAAACGTTCTTCTTCAACGTCTGCAACGGCGACAACGGCCGCGACTGGTCGACCGAGTGGATTGTCGACGATCCGACCATGTATCTGGTGCGGTAACGCACTCCCGAAACGCAGAGCGAGAAGCAATCGCAGCCGGACCTGAAGAAACCGCAGGCCCTGCTGCACCCTCGAGAACGCGCTGGTCCCAGGATCAGCGCGTTTTTTTCGTAGCAGCAGGAGTGCGCCCAAGCTCCAAAAGAGAACGCCAACGCAAGATGCACTACCGACGGAACAACCGATAAACGGCGTCCAACGGTTTCAGCCCCAGCAGAAACATCACGAGCAACGCCGGCATATAAACGGGCTGCCATTCCCGCGCGGCGTCCGGTGCGACCGTTCCGCTCAGGTCGCCCGTGTAGTGCATCGTCGTCGCGGGCGACAACTGCATGCGGGCCCAGGCGCTGAGCGATCCCAGCTCGCGGTACGTCGGCCAGGCTCCCATCATCCGGGCCAACTGGTCGCAGTAGGGGAACATCTCCACAGCGAAGATCCGGTCGAAGTCGATCTGACCAAACTGGCGTCGCCGCCGGGCCAGGTCGGCCGCATGCACCGCCGGCAGATTCTCGGGTCGCGGGAACTTGCCGGCCAGCAGACCGCAGACGTAACGGGCCTGCATCTCGCTCATCGACGGAATGTTGCCGATCACCGGCCGCGCAAAGCCGACCAGGAACAGGTCGGGAAACGTCGTGTGGCAGCAGCCCAGATAAAAGTCCGTCAGCTTCACGGCGCCTTGAAACAGCTCCTGCAGCCGCGCCCGATAGCCGATGGCCGGAACGGCGAGATCCGCAGGAATGGCAAGCTCTTCGTCGGCATCGAACGCGCGGAACCGCTGGTAAGTGCGATCCAGAGCGGGACCAACGATGCGGATACGCTCGTCGGCGACCGCCTGCAGGAAGTCGTCGCTCTTGTTGTGGAACATATTGAAGAGATCGTCTTTGGCCGCTTTCGTCAAACGGTACGTCCAGTCCTTCCGCCGGGCCACACGCACGGCAGCATCCGCCGCGCTGACTTCCGCCGTAACGGGCGACTCCCTCGCTCCGTCTTCCCTTACGTCTTCGAGTGCGAGTTCGCTTGCCGTCGCCGTTGGGGCGGCGTGCGGGAACCAGCGCTGGAACGCTTCTTCGTACCTGATGCGGGCCTCCACAAAACGCTGGCCGATCCAGTTACGCAGGTCGGGGTGAATCGACAGCATCAGCCGGTTCCGCAAAAAGTCCGACGGCACGCCGCGGATCGGATGGTATCGCGGGCTGACGCGGATGCCCGACTTGAGCGACAGATAAACCTGGTTCTGCAGATCGGCCCGGGCCAGGCGCCAGGCGAAGTCGACCGCCGATTCGCCCCCGCCGACGACCACCACCTGCCGGTTCCGGATCGACTCCAGTCCCTGAGGCAGCGTCAGTTCGGCGGCGCCCAGCGTGGGCAGATCGCAGGCGAACGGTTGCGGCTCGGCGACCAGCCCGGTGCAGATCGCCACCGCGTCAAAATGCTGCGGAGCCGGAGAGACCCCGTCCGCGCCGGCGCAGAAGTGCAGGTCCCAGCCGGAACCGCTGTCCGGGCGGACGACCCGTTCCACGCATACGCCCAGGCGGATCTTTTCGGTCAAACCAAAGGCGCTGGCAAAACGGGTCAGGTACTCGCCGTACTCGCCTTCGCGGAAGAACTCCCGGCGGCTGGCTCCGCCGTCGCGGTCGACTTCCGCCCCGACGCACGGAAAACAGGCGAACTGCGTGGTGTAACGGGTGGAGGTCGAAACGAAGCCCGGATACGGGTTCCCCCAGGCGCCGGTGATCCGCTGCGACTGCTCAAAGCAGACGATCTCCCAGTCAGGCAGTTCGTGCAGGGCGTACTTCAGGCAGACCAGCCCGCTGCTCCCCCCGCCGATAATCGCCAGACGTCGACGCTGCGAACCCTCGGGAGAAATGCCACTCGGCCCGTTCACCGCAGCACCGCGGTCAGGCTGATCAGCACAAAATTGAACTGCCCCGACTCAGGGACAAACAGCAGGATCCGGTCGCCATGACGCAGCTCGCCGCGTTGCAGGTATTCGTCCAGCATGACAAAGATACTGGCGGCGCCGGTGTTGCCGGCCGTCGCCAGGTTGGTCCAGTACGGCGGCGGATGGAGCGGATCCTGGCAATGCTGGGCGATGACTTTTTCCATCTTCCGGCGGAAAAAGTACGACGACATGTGCGGCAGGATCATCGCATGCGAATCGATCGTATCCTGGTGGGTTTGCAAAGCGTCGCCCAGGAACTTGCCCGCCGACGGGATCAGGTGTTTCGACAGCACGCCCAGGTCCTGGCTCAGCAAGCCGGTGCGGCTTTCCAGCTGCATGCACAGCGGCGCCGCATGGGCGAAGGAACGTGCATGCGTCCAGTTGACCTGCAGCGACAGACCTTGAGGATTCGGTTCCTGCTGCAGCAGGAAAGCGCCGGCCCCATCGGACAGCATGAAGCGGAGAAAGACCGACATAAACCAGCGGCTGGAGCGCACGTTCGCATGCTCGGCCCGGTCATCGACGGGACGAATGACACTCGCCTTGAGCACGTCGGAAGCATGCTCAGCCCCTACGGCCAGGGCGGCCCGATGCTCGCCCGCAGCAACGGCGCGAATGGCTCCCACCAGAGCGCTGGCCGCCGAGGAACAGATGCCCGCATGCGAGGCGATTTCCACCGGCTGGGTCAGCAAGCCCTGATCGGCCAGACGGGAGTGCAGCAGCGAAGCATAGCCGGGCGCCGCCAGAGGGGCGAACGTGGTTCCGGCCGACAGCAGGCTGATCGACCCCGCATCCACCCCCGGCCCCAGGCAAGCGGCCGCCGCCGCGGCCCCCAGGGCGTAAACGTCATGCGTGGGGCGTTGCTGTTCGTCCTGCGCGTAATGCCGGCGGCTGATGCCGTTCATTGCCAGGATCTTTGTTTTCACTTCCGCTTCGTCGGCCAGTGCGCCGAGACGGCTTTCGATCTGGTCGTTTTCAATCGCCGGACCTGGCAAAAAGGCGGCAGTGCGGGTCAGATAGCAGCGCATGGTTCAAGCCCTGGTTGCTGCGTCCGCGGCCGCAGGATCGACGTTGCGAAACAGGTCGTAAACGACTTCGTCGAAGACAATGTGATAGTACAAGTACTGGCTGGGATTGGAGAAGAATGCGCTGTTGTTGTAGTGGCCGCGGTTAGCCACTTCCTGCATGAAAAAATCGAGATCGATCTGCACCTTCCGGTTGTCGGCGTAGATCGTTTTCGCGCACCAGAGCAGCAGGGAATCGGAACCAAAAGAATTGAGCGCCGTGATGGTGGTGTTCAGATCGCCGAAGATCGTGATCGCCGTCACGATCAGCATCACGACATTCGTCGGGCCCAGCATGCGGAACGAACAGCGCCGGTTCTCTTCCAGCACGGCCTTGCTGCACGCCTCATGGTCTGCCGGCTGCCGCGAGCGGATGTAATCCAGGTTGTCGAGGAAAGTCTGTTTATCAAACCGTTCGACCACCTCGTAGGAAAGCAGGTCGTGCCCGATCGTCAGTTGATTGGCCAGCACCGTGGCCAGATCGTCGACGCCAAAGTCGCCATCGATCCCGTTCAACTTCCGGCAATTCACCGGCGCGGGTTCGTCGCGACTCTGCAGAATGTGGCGATACAAGAGCGGCTCAATCTGGACATGCCGCAGGAACAGCTCCGCCGCCTCAGGGCGGGCCAGATACTTCAGGCCCAGCGCCATGCACAGATCAATCAGGTACGCCTCAAAGCCGAAAGACCAGCGATGCAGTACGAATTTGATCGGGAAGGAAACGAAGCGCAGAAAAAAGTAATTGACCAGCAGCACAGGACGCAGCAGGATAAAGTCCCACTGCGTTCGTTCTTTCGCGAATACGTCGTTAACGTAATCGGTAATGTAGGGAAACCGATGCATGACTGGCCTGCGAACGGCGCTGCGGAACCTTCCCGGGACGGACGAGGCCCGCCTCCAGGGCGTAACGGTCGCTATCCTGACGCCACTTCTCGTGCGACCACGAACGCCCCCCTCGTAAGGGTACGCAAGGGCCGTCGCGCAAACCAGTGTAATCTCGCCCAAATTGATACGATTTCAGGTTTCCTGGCGTCTTCCGGGGCGCCTTGGGGTCGTATTCCAGGCTTCCCGAAACTGCGCCATGGCGGCAATCCTCGCGCGCCGCGGCCCGGCGGTAGCAGGGTTACTGGCCGCTGAAGGCGGCGTTCATCTCGGTGGTGATTTCTTCCGGAGTCAGGTCACGCTGATGGGTCGCCAGCGACCAGCAGTGGCCGAAGGGATCGGTCACGACGCCGTAACGATCGCCCCAGAACATATCCGCAGGCGGCATTTTCATCGTGGCGCCGGCGTCGATCGCCTGCTTGACCGCGGCGTCGACATCTTCCACGTAGCGATGAATGGTGACGGGCGTGCCGCCCAGCGCCAACGGGTGTTGCGACTCGCCGTCGCAGTACTCCGGGAAGTCGTCCGCCAGAAACACCGTGCAGCCGCCGATCTTGATCTCGGCATGCATCAGCCGCTGGCCGTCGGGCGCCGGCAAGCGGCCGAGCTCTTCGGCGCCGAATGCCTTTTTGTAAAAGTCGATCGCTTCGGCCGCATTGCTGCAGGCCAGGTGCGGGATCAGGCCTTCACGGCCGGCAGGGATGGGATTCGTCATGTTGAACTCCTGAGACTAATACGTGTAAATCGAAGACCAGCCAACCCGCCCAGTCACTTCGCCGACGCAGGCCGCACGGCGCGTTCCAGGGCGCCCGTATCGTATTGTCGAACAAACGTTCGGCCGATCGACACCGGTCCCAAAAATATTCATACGCAGCCATTTTCTTCGCCAGAATCGAAGAAACAGCCCCGGCAAACTTTGACCAATAAGTCAAAAATGATGGGTTTATCCCATCGGGCGTTTCGGGGATACTACAGGCATCGACCAACCCCTTACGATTTGGCCCTTCTCTGCCAGGTTTGCCTTATGTGCCGGCGATTCTTTCAAAACGCGGCGGTTTGGATCGGCTGCTGCACGGCCGTTCTGGCCAGTGGGACGACGGCGTCCGACTGCCTGGCGGTCGAACTGCCGACACAGCTGCGGCGGCCCGTTTCGCTGCTGCTCGACGCCGAGGATCATTACCTGTACACGGCCAACCGCCGCTCGGGTTCGATCTCGGTCATCGACACGACGACCCGCCAGACCATCGGCGAATGGCCCGTTGGCCAGCGACTGGCCGATCTGGTTGCCGGACCCGAAGGGCAAATGTTTGCCGTCGACGAAGAGGCCGGACAGTTGCTGCGACTGTCGACCACGGCGGGCGAGGTGTCCGTGCAGGAGCGGCTGGACGTTGGCCCTGATCCGGTGGCGGCGACGATTGCAGCCGATGGACGCGGCTTTCTGTCGTCGCGCTGGTCCCGCCGGTTGATTACCGTCCAGATCGACGCCCAGTCCATGCGGGTGCTGCGACGGATCGACCTGCCGTTCGCCCCGCGAGAACTGCTGCTGCTGGATAACGAGGCCAAGCTGCTGGTCGCCGATACGCATGGCGGGCAGTTTCTGATCGTCGATGCCGCGTCGGGCAAGGTGCTGCACGATTACACGCTGCCGGCCCATAACATTCGCGGGCTGGCCCGCAGCGCCGACGGCAAGATGCTGCTGATGGCCCATCAAATGCTGAACGACCTGGCGCATACCGTGCATAACGACGTCCACTGGGGCCTGCTTATGTCGAACGACCTGCGCTGGTTACCGCTGCGGCATCTGCTGGCCGGGGCCGAAGATCTGTACCATGGCGCCCACATGCATCCGCTGGGCGACGCCAGCCGGGCCGCCGCCGATCCGGCCGGGATTGCGGTCGCCGCCAACGGCGTGGTCGTGGTCGCACTCTCCGGCGTCGACGAAGTGGCGCTGGGCCGCGAGGACGACTTCACGCTGGAACGGTTAGCGGTCGGCCGCCGGCCCGTCGATGTCGTAGTGGATCGCCGCAGCCGGTTCGCTTACACGGCGAACCAGTCCAGCGATTCCGTGTCCGTGGTGGACATCGTGGAGCAGAAGACGGTCGCCGAAATCAGCCTGGGCCCCGCGCCCGAACGGACGGCCGTCGATCGCGGTGAAGAGCTGTTCCACAACGGACGCCTTTCCCTGGACGGCTGGATGAGTTGCCACAGCTGCCACACCGACGGCCATACCAACGGCCTGATGAGCGACAACCTGAGCGACTATTCGTTTGGCGCTCCCAAGCGGGTGCTCTCCTTGCTGGGGGTCGCGGGCACGGCCCCGTTTGCCTGGAACGCCGGCAGCGCCACGCTCAAAGAGCAGATCCGCAAGTCGATCACCAACACCATGCAGGGCTCCAAAGAACCGCCCGAGTCGCAAGTCGCCGACCTGGCCGCTTACCTGAAAACACTCAAAGCCCCGCCGGCCCTCGATCAGCTTCGTGAGCAGGCCGATCCCGACGCCATCGACCGCGGCTCGCGGCTGTTCACCAGCCTGTCCTGCCGCAACTGCCATGCCCCGCCCCTGTACACCACGCCCGAAACGTACGATGTGGGTCTGCAGGATCAGATTGGTAATCGCAAGTTCAACCCGCCGTCGCTGATCGGCGTCGGGCAGCGCGGCCCGTTCTTCCACGACAGCTCCGCCGCCACGCTCCGCGACGTATTCCAGGAACACGGCCATCGCCTGGACCATAGCCTGGAGCCGCAGGAACTGAGCGACCTGCTCGCCTTTTTGCGCAGCCTATAAGGGCCGTCGATTCGTTGACCGACCGCATGTGAAAGACGTCGACGCTGCCTCAGAGGCGTTCATCGCCTGGCGCCAGGGACAGGGTCGTTTTCATGCGGCTCTCATCTTTCCGCCACCTCCAAGGCGGCTACTGGCAGTGGTGCAGCGGGCCGGGTATGGTACGAAAAATTACCTACGGGGAGTCATTCGAATGAAGGATTGCAGTTATGAGGCCTTTGCTGCCCGGTGGGTTATGGATTGGAAACGTTTTTGATGTAGCAGACCTGTCGCGAGTCTTCGATGTCGGCATTGAGGCGATCGTTGATCTGGCGATGAACGAAAAGCCGCTGCAGTTGACGCGTGAGCTGATGTACTGGCGCATCCCGCTGGTCGACGGCGGCGACAATTCGCCAGCTCGCTTGCGAACCGCCGTGCAGACGGTCGACACGCTGATCGAAAACCAGATTCCTACGCTCCTGTATTGCAGCGCCGGCATGAGCCGCTCCGTGGCGATCGCCGCCGCCGCGATCGCCCGCCATCGGGGCCAGGCGTTTGAGAAGGTCCTGCTGGAGCTGGTCACAGGCCGCCCGCACGATGTCTCGCCCGTCCTGTGGAACGATATCTGCCACGCCTGCAGCGACATCCCGTCAGCCTCGTCGCCAGCGAACCAGGCAACCAACCTGCAGCCTGACGGCTGAACTCGGCAGCCGGGAGCGTCAACGGAAAGACGGCGCTCAAACGTTTACAGTCCCTTTAGTCCGGCGGCAAGCGACTCTGCGACGAACTCGGGCGACTCCAGTCCCAGCGACAATCGGATCGTCCCTTCGCTGATGCCTAGCTCGGCCTTTTCCTGTGGCGCCATGCTGCGATGACTGGTCGAAGCCGGATGACTCAGCGACGTAAACGGTTCGCCCAGCGAAGGACAAAACGGGATGCCGGGCGCCTGGCGCATGAACTGCTCCACGGCGGCGCGTCCGCCAGCCAGATGGAACGTAGCGACCGATCCGTACCGGCCGCCAAACTGACGTGTCGCCAGCGCATGGTCGGGATGGCCCGCCAGGCCGGGGTAATCCACGCCGGCGACCTGCGGCTGCTCGCTCAAAAACCGGGCCGCGTGCAGCGCGTTGGCGCCGGCTCTTTCAGCCCGCAGGTGCAGCGTGGCCAGGCCGCGTTCCGCCAGGTAACAATCAAACGGAGGGCTCGTCAGACCCCAGGCCGACAGCACGAGCGGCACCCGTCCCCAGTCGGCCGTATGTCCGCACAGCAGGCCCAGCATCACATCGCTATGGCCGTTCATCAGCTTGCTCACGCTCTCCATCACCAGCGAAGCTCCCAGTGTCAAAGGTTGACACAAGGCCGGCGTGGCGAAGGTGTTATCCACCATCAAGCGGGCGCCATGGGCCTGGCAGATTTTGGCCAGGGCTCCAATGTCGGCCACCCGTAGCCGCGGATTGGAGATCGTTTCCACCACTGCCAGCCGGGTATTCGGCGTAAAGGCGGCGGCAAAAGCTTCCAGGTCGTAAGGATCGGCGAGCGTGCTGGCGACGCCCAGTCGATTGGCTTCGGCGGTCAGCAGGAGCGTGGTGCGTCCGTAGAGTTGCTGGCTGACGACGACGTGATCCCCCTGGGCTGTCTGCGACAGCAGCGCGAGCGCCGTGGCCGACATGCCCGACGACGTCACGGCTGTTTCTTCCGCCTGGTGCAACGCCTTGCACTTCTCCGCAAAGGCGTCCGCATTGGGGTGTCCGTCCCGCTGGTACGCATAGCCGGCCAGCTTCCCCGCGAGCAGTTGCTCCACCTGGTCGGGGCTTTCACAATGCCAGACCGAAGCCGGATAAATGGCCTGCGCCGCCGGATGAGTCGTCGTCGGCGGCGGCGTGTGGGGACGGGGGCAGATGTCGTCGGGAACGCTCATGGGATCGTCACGGGGCAAAAGCGGAAGGGTCAGGCCAGACGGCAGTTTAACCCGCTTGCCGCGCGAATATCAGGGCAAGCAGGATCACCCCCGTCAGCACGCTGGTGACGAACAGCCCCAACCCCGCAATGATCGACGTATCCCAGGACCGACTGCGAATCCCACGGACCAGCCCGATCACCCCCGCCACGGCGCCGGCGGCAATCAAACCGGTGGCCAGCGTGCTGGCCGTATAGAACCAGAAGCGGCCGGACGGGGTGAGCGTGTCCGTACCGGAAAGCTGGCGGAAAACGCACATCAGCAGGAAGGCGGCCTGGGGAGCCAGGATCGCAAACCGGGCCGCATTGCGGCCCGGCAGCGGAGCGGGGGCGTTCTCGGTCAAACTCAGCTCGCAGGTGGAGGGACAGTCGGTTCGGACTCGGGCGTGTCGTCGGGCTTGTTCGCGTCGGAATCCTCCGTCGCGCGGCGCATCGTCCAGGGCGGCTCGCACAGCAGATACGCCAGCAAACTGACCCCGGTCGCACAGAGCGACGTCGGCGCCTGGTACGCGCCCAATAACGGCCAGCCCGCGGCAAAGTGGTCCCATTCTAACCCAAAATGGATCGCCCAGACGAGGAAGCCGCTGAGGATCGACGCCACGGCCGGCCATTCACTACGGGGCCGCGTATACAGCCCCAGCAATAACGGCACGAGCAGGCTCACCATGATCACCTCATACGCCGCTTCCAGCAATTCGTACGCACTCTCGCCCGAGTACGCCGCCGCCAGGCTGCCGGCCGTCACCAGCAGCACGGCGAACCGGTTCAGCTTCAGCGGAGACAGCGACGTAAACCGCGGGAACACATTCTGCGCCAGCACGCTGGCCGGGGATAAAATGGCGCTATCGATCGTGGAGAGCACGGCCGACATGAGCGCCACCACAAAAATGACCGTCACCACCGGCGACAAAAAGGCATGCGCCAACGTCGGCAAAATGGCTTCCTGCAGTTCCGGAAACAGCAACGGAGCCGCCAGTCCCAGCATGACCGGCACGGCGCCAAACAGCAGGTACAGACCGCCCGCCAGGTAACAGGCGCCCTGGGCCACCCGGGCGCTCCTGGCGGCAAAGATTCGCTGCATCAGGTCCTGGCCCGGCAGATTACCGAGAGCGCCCACGGCGAACACCCCCAGCCATTGCCAGAACTGGATCGCGGTGGCGTGAGGGATGAGCGTCTGTTTTTCGGCCGGCGTCTCCTGCACCAGTCGCATCCAGCCGGCAGCGGCGTCGCCCCCGCCCAGTTCGACCAGCACCACGCCTCCCAGTACGACCACGCCCACCAGCACCAGACTGATCTGCACGGCGTCGGTCAGCGTGACCGACCACATGCCGCCCATCAGCGTGTATCCCACGCCGACAATCGCCACACAGGTCAATCCATAGAAAGGATCCAGCCCAAAGAACAGCTGCAGCATGCCAGCCAGGGCGACAAACTGCGCCGCCACCCAGCCGAAATAACTGGGAACCAGCACGATCGAAGAGAGCAGCTCCGACCAGGGGCCAAAACGCCGGCGGAACAGATCGGCGACCGTCAGCAGCTTCATCCGCCAGATCGGACCGGCGACCAGCACCCCGGCCAGCAACAAACAGACACCGCAACCCAGCGGATCGAGCGCCGCCCCCGCCAGCCCTTCCTCACGCACGGTGTCAGTCGCCGTCAACAACGTCCCGGCGCCAAACCAGGTGGCCAGCAACGTCATCCAGGCCAGCGACAACGGCAGCTTCCGCCCGGCAACCAGGAAATCCTCATGCGTTTCAATCTTTTGCTGAGCGTAATAGCCCAGGGCGTACATGCCGACCAGATAAACGGCGATCACGCCGCCCAGCAACCCTTGCATTCCCGCAGAGATTTCAGGCATGGCAGCAACTCGGCCGATCCAGGAAACGCACCCGACAAAATTGCCCGACCTGAAAGACGCGGCCGGCCTATAAAGAAAGCCATAGACCGAAACGGTTTATGGCTTATGAAGGTGGAGCCGAAGGGATTCGAACCCTCGACCTCTGCATTGCGAACGCAGCGCTCTCCCAGCTGAGCTACGGCCCCTCATTGCGAGACATTTTAGTGAGGGGGCGACGGGTTGTCTAGGCGACCATCGCCGGTACGCTGTGCTTTTGCCGCCTGATTTCTTCGGCGACCGCTTTGCTTCTGGATTCTGGGAGAAAAAGAATGTCTTTTGCGCATGGACCTGCCGTTCAAGACGTGCTCCGCCTGATCGATCGTGAGGTTTGGATCGTGACGGCCGCCGCGGGGGACGACCAGGGCGGCATGGTCGCCACCTGGGTTTCGCAGGCTTCCCTTGATCCGGGCCACGGCGTCATGGTGCTGGGAGCCGCGCCAAACCACTATACGGCCGAGCTGATCGACCGCAGCAACGCATTCGCCCTGCATCTGATTACGCCGGAACAGATCGACCTGGCCTGGAACTTCGCCATCGGCTCCGGCCGGGATCGCGACAAACTGGCTGGGTTGACGGCAGTACCAGGCCTGACCGGCTCGCCGCTGCTGGCCGAGTGCCTGGCCCGGCTGGAGTGCCGCGTGTTTGCCCGACTGGCAACGGGCGACCGGACCTATTACTGGGGCCAGATCGGGGCCGCGGAACGCCGGGGCGACGCGACTCCGTTGCGGGAACAGCAACTTCTGTCCATGGCGAACGACGCCCAGAAAACGGCCCTCAAGGCGAACATGCAGCACGATATAGCCGTGCAGACGCCGGACTGGGAAGCGTGGCGACGGGAGTTGCCGCCGCTGCTGCAGCCGGGGCAGTGATGGGGTGGTTGAAGAGAAGGGCGAAGCGTGAAAGGGATCAAGAGCACCTGCGTCAGATTCCCATTTGGCCCAGAACGTCGATGAGGCGACGGACGACGGCGGCCAGGTTGGGGTGCGTAACGGCGAACTGCACTTCGGCGTCAGTGAGTCGATCCGAAAACGTATGCGACTCGATATCCGCCGGCTGTTTGGCGGCCGCCAGCGACGTTTCAATCTCGGTCTTGGCGTCGGTGAGGAGTTGACGCGCTTCCTCATCCCGCAGGTCGAGCTGGCTCAACTCCAACTCCAGGTCGCGTAAGGCTTCGCGCAGCCGATCCAAGCGTTCCGGCATGAAACTAAAACTCCAGACAAGGGCAACAAAAGGGAGGCAACACGCACTTCCCTCATTCTAACAGAAGTCGCCCCGGATAAGGTACCAACGTGCGGCAGGAAAACAGACAGACGCTTGTCGCCCGACCGCAGCGACTACACGCTGGGGGCGGCCAGCCCGAGCTGCTCGCCCAGGTTGACCAGCTGCTGCCAGTTCTCGCTGTCGAGGGTCAAGCCGGTCTCTTGCCGCGCGGCGAACAGCCGACGCTCCGGGTCGCCGGGCAGGGTAATCTGATCCACGCCCGCGACAGTCGGACAGCTGCGGACGTACTCGACCAGCTGGGCCACCTCGTTACGGAAGTGGTCGACGCCGCCGAACAGGGCCGGGTTGAGCACCATCATGAACACGCAATTCCCCAGCTTGGGATAGCGATCGCGACGGGCTGTGACGCCGCCAGACAGCGCACCGCAGAGGATGTCGATCATCAGGCTCAGGCCAAAACCTTTATAACTCTGGTCGCCGCCCATCGGCAGGATGGAACCGGGCGGCGTGCCGTACAACAGGTTGGGGTCGGTCGTCGGGCGGCCTTCGCTATCCAGCAGCCAGCCGGGAGGGCACTGTTCGCCGGCGATCTTTTTCACGCGGACTTTACCTTCCGCGGTCGCACTGGTGCTGAAATCCAGGACCAGCGGTTCCTCGCCATTGGGCACGCCGATCGCGATCGGATTGGTGCTGAGCCGGGGTTCCTTGCCGCCGGGAGGAGCCACCCGCACCGCCGCCCCGTGCGAATTGACCATCAGCATGGTGACCAGACCTTCGGCTGCAGCCCGTTCGCAATATTCGCCCAGGCGCCCGATATGTCCGGCGTGCAGCAGCGTACCGATCGCCACGCCGCATGCGCGGGATTTCTCCATCAGGCGATCCAGCAGGCGGCTGGCCTGGACCTGGCCAATGCCCCAGTTCGCATCCCCGACCACGCGTGAGTCGCCTTCGCTTTCGATCGCCAGTTCCGCGCCGGATATCAGCACGCCGTCATTGAGCATCTGCACGTAGGAAGGAATGCGCATCACCCCATGGGAGTCGTAACCGCGCAGGTTGGAGTCGACCAGACTGGCGGCGACGATCTCGGCTTCCTCGGCGGAGGCGCCGCCGGCGGATAGTAACTGGCAGGCGAACGTACGCAAAACATCGGCGGGAATCGACGGCATGGGGCGGCCTCAGTGAAGGAGAGAAATACGGTTGGACGGCCGCCATTCTAACGTGTCGACGGCAGAGCGCCCCCGGGGGGCCTGCGAAGAATCGTCCGCCCTCGGCAGTCAGAGACGGCAAACCAGCACGGCAAGAGCAAATGGCAGGACGCACGAAAAAGGCCGTGCGGGGAGGCACGGCCTGATCGCTTCGCAATGGTCGCCGGAAACGACGTTACTTTTTCGCTTCTTGGGGGACACAGTCGGGGCAGGTGGTCGTGCCGTTCAAGGCCCGCACGGCGGCGTTCTCCACGCCTTTTTCGGCCGCACTACTGAAGATGGCGATGAACGCCTGGATGCCCTGCGGCGTAAAGCAAGGCCGGGCGTCGGGCGTAAAGGCCGCCTTGGCGTCGACGCAGCAAGGAGCCGAATTGCAGCCGTCGATAATGTACGGTTTGGGCGATTCAGTGGGACGCTTGGGCGCTTCGGTCGGGCGCTTGTGGTCGGTGGCCTGGGCCATTCCCAGCATGCCGACAACCAGCAGGCAGGCCAGCGGTGCAATCAACGATTTCATCAGGTGCGTCTCCAGGGAGGAAGAACAATCAGGGTGTCGGGCTTCAATGTATCGTTTCTCCCCCCGCTCGCAACCTTTTCAGCGTTCTGCCTTACCAATGACTCGCGGTTTTCCAAGTGGCAATTTCGCGACGGCTTGCCCTCACGTTAAACGGCCGCTTGCTGGGCGACGCGACAGGTGAGCCAGAGCACGGCCATGCGCACCGCCAGGCCGTTGGTGACCTGATCAAGGATCACGGATTGGGGACCGTCGGCGACGTCGGGAGTGATTTCCACGCCGCGATTGATCGGCCCCGGCGCCATGATCAGGATATCGCTTTTGGCCCGTTCCATGCGCTGCCGATTCATGGCGTACAGCAGGGCGTATTCATGCACGGAGGGGAACGGCCGGGTGTATTGGCGTTCGAACTGGATCCGCAACAGGTTCAGTACGTCGCAACGCGGCAGGATGTCATCCAGCCGGTGCGCCACCTCGACGCCGAACTTTTCCCACTGGCGAGAGACCAGCGTCGCCGGACCGCACACGATCACATGGGCGCCCAGCTTCTTCAGCCCCCAGATATTGGAACGGGCCGTGCGGCTGTGGGCGATATCGCCGACCAGGGCCACGGTCAGGTCTTCAAAACGGGGACGATGCTCGCGAATGGTAAGCATATCCAGCAGCCCCTGGGTGGGATGCTCGTGCGGTCCGTCGCCGGCGTTGATCACACAGCAGTCGAGATTGTCGGCCAGGATGTACGGAGCGCCCGGCGCGCGATGGCGAACAATCAGGGAATCCACCTGCATGGCCAGAATGGTTTTCGCCGTATCGAGGAGCGACTCTCCTTTGGAAACGCTACTGGTCGAGGCGGTGAAGTCGACCGTATCGGCGCCCAGGCGCCGGGCGGCCAGGGAGAAGCTCAGCCGGGTGCGGGTCGAATTCTCAAAGAACAGGTTGGCGGTGGTCACGCCGCTGAGCAGAGGGACTTTCGCACGGCAGCCCTGCGTTAGCTTTTTCATCTGCAGGGCCGTGTCGAGCAGGATCTCGATCTCTTCACGCGAGAGACTTTCCAGATCCAGCAGGTGCCGGCGCGTCCAGCCGGCAGGCCAGGCCGGTTGCAGGGATTCGTCCATAGTGATCCGCCAAAAACCTCATAGGACCAGGCGGGCGACAGGATCCCCGCGCAGGATAAAACATTGGCGACAGTGTAACACTCTCAAGCCCATGCGCCATGATACCCTGCAGCACGAGCCGGGCACGCCGCCCCCAATCCCGGCCGCCAGGGCACGACGCCAGCAAGCTTGCACGGATATTCCGTCAAAAGAAGCCGGTCGTACAGCTTAAATGCTTGACTAGCGCCCCAGGCGATTTACAATGCGCCCACATAAAAAAATTCCGATGGATGCATGTCCGGTCGGACGAGTATGCGATGACGTAACGGTCAGACTTCACATAGTCGAGGGAGATCTCTTTAAATTTCCCAGGGCCGAAAAAAGGCCGAACCTTTTACCTGCGGGCTGCGTAGTCAACAACATCCGCAGGAGGCGTTGCCTGTCCTGTCCCGCCAGAATTAACCGCTTTTGCAAGGATGTTATTCTTTGTAGCGGACAACGATACAATCCGTTCCGGTAAGCCTGTCGCAAAAACCGGATAGAGAGTTGCCGCGGCCAAAGCCGCGTTGTTGAAAAAGCTAGTATTCACTTTGTGCGAACTGTTTTCACCCACAAGGAGTTCTTTATGATTCGTAGCGCCGCTCTGAGCCTGATGGCTGTTGTGCTTGCTGTTCCCGCCTTTGCCGCCGACGGCGTCAAAATTGGCGACAAAGCCCCGACCTTCAGCGCCACCGACGCCGCCACCGGCAAAAAGGTAACGCTCGAAGACTACAAAAAGTCGAAAGCCGTTGTCGTTTGCTTTACCTGCAATGTTTGCCCCGTCGCGATTGATTACGAAGATCGCTTTGTGGCCTTCGCGAAAGAATACGCCGAAAAGGGAGTGCAGTTCGTCGCGATCGACTGCAACGGCGAAGGCATTGCCGAAATGGCCCAGCGCGCCGAAGAAAAAGGCTTCACCTTCCCCTACGCTTCCGACGCGTCGGGCGATTCGGCCATTGCCTACGGCGCCCGCGTCACCCCGCACTTGTTCCTGCTCGACCAGGATCGCAAAGTCGCCTACATCGGCGCTTTTGACGACAGCAACAAAGGGAACGCGAAAGAAAATTACCTGATCGACGCCGTCAATTCGGTTCTCGAAGGTAAAACCCCCGAAACGCAGACCACCCGCGCCCGCGGCTGTGGCATCCGCGTCAAACGCAGCTAGTTAAATTTTCGGCCAGTCACAGAGACCGGCCGGCAATGGATTAAAGCAAAGAGCCGTCGCATTTCCATGCGGCGGCTTTTTTTATGCGCCCAACCAACCACAATGAGGAGCCGGCGACACTGTTTCAGGCGCGATCGATCGGAAAGGCGATCACCTCGGCGATCGTCCGTTTGCCGGCGGCCAGCATCATCAGGCGATCGAACCCCAGGGCCGTGCCTGCACAGGCGGGCAAGCCTGCGTCCATCGCCTGCAGTAAACGACTATCGGCCGGCAGGGGACGTTTGCCGTCAGACTGCCGCTGCTGATTCACGCTGGCGTTGCGCGCCCGCAGCACGTCGGCGTCGAGCAACTCATGATAGCCGTTGGCCAGTTCGATCCCGGCCACATACAACTCAAACCGTTCGGCGACCGGCGGATCGCCCGCCACGCGAGCCAGGGCGGCCTGGCTGGGCGGATAGCTGTGCAGCAGCGTGGGGCGTGCGACTCCCAGGTGCGGCTCCACCTTCAGAGCCAGCAGCAGGTTCAGCCATTCGTCCCGCTGGACGAGCGACAGGTTCGCGGGACGATCGTCGCCCAGGGCGTCCCGTAATTCGCTCGTATCGGCCTGCAGTGGATCGACGCCTGCATAATCGAGAAACGCCTGGCGATAGCTCAGGCGTTCGGGCCGGCGACCCAGGATCGCCTCGCAAAAATCGGCCAGCAGCTCCATCCCGGCGTGCAGGTCGTCGCCCACCCGGTACCATTCCAGCAGGGTGAACTCGGGGTTATGGCGGTCCCCTTGTTCGGCCCCACGAAAGGCGTGCGTGATCTGATAAATGGCCTCGGCGCCAGCGGCCAGCAGCCGCTTCATGGCGAATTCCGGCGAGGTCTGCAGCCACAGGGTGCGGCCCGTTTCGGGCTGGCACGGGTCAGGGAACAGCACCGCCGATAGCGGGTCCAGATGCCGATCGACGACCGTATCGGCCGACAGCAAAGGCGTTTCGACTTCCCAGAAATCACGCGTATCAAAGAAGGCACGCGTTTGCTGCAGCAGCTTCGCGCGGAAGCGAAGCGTTTCCAGCGATGCCGTGGGGCCAAAATCCGGGGCAGAAGAATGGGGGGCCATGCAAGCCTGAGTGCGGTGCCCCCGGCCGGGCCCGAAGGGAGGAAAAGAACGGCGGCCTACCGGCCTGCCAGTCGGTTACTCTGCGGCTATTTTTCGTAAGCTTCAGGCGGCTTCCGTTTGACCAGGTCTTCGCCGTATTCGGCCGCCAGTTTGACGCGTTCACGGTCCGCCTTTTTGATTACGTCGTCCGTTACGATCAAAGGACGCGACGCCGGCCGCAGCCGGCCTGTTTCCAGATCCTGCGCGTAGTAATACATAATGCCGCTGCGATCCTTGAATGCCGCCGCCAGAATCTGCACGCCGGAAAAGACCTCCAGCTGGCCGCGCACCTCGGGGGGATCCGTCTCCAGTCGCAAAATATCGCCCGTGTTGTAATCGAAGATCACATCTTCGACCAGCATCTGCTTGTAACGCCGAAAGTCGATGGTCGTGATCTCGACGCGCGACAGAAACAGCACCGGCGTCCTACGCGAGTTGCTGAAGTCACGCTGGCTGAACTTGTAATGGTTGACATCCGGCAGGGGAACTTCAGGCGGATCGGTCGTCGAACTGGTCGACTTTTTCAGCGTCAATTCTTCGCGCGTCGCCTGGGCGAAGGAAGGCGTCGCCACCGCAACGAACAGGCAAAGCAGTACCGGCGCCAGACAAAGGAATCGCATGGATCCAACCTGAGTGCTGGAGAGAGAAGTCAAAAGGTCTCTCGCCAGTATAACCCAGGACCGGCCAGGACGAAAAATTTTTCCTGGCCGGTGAGCGAAACGGGCGGACGATTTGCCACCAGACGACGATTAGTCGGCGTCTTTCGACAGGTCTTCTCCGCGGAGCCAGCGGGCCAGCAGGGTGAGATCGTCTTTGCTGAGCAGGTTAATCGGATGGTCCTTGCTGTGGAACTCGGGCATCCGATCGTTGCCGGAACCGTAGAACCTTTCCGCCGTCGGGTTGGAGATCATGCCGACGAGCCACTCCCGCGAAGCCCAGCCGATCAGGTCGGGGGCGCCGGAGTTCTCATTGTCGTGCCACTGATGGCAGTCGGTGCAGCTGAACTCGTCGACCAGGGCGGTGGAGCCCTTTTCGATCAGGCCGTCCTCTTTGGCTTTGGCGTCGGCTTCGGCCTGGGCCGGCAAGGCCGCTTCGGCCGACAGGGCGGCGATCAGGGCGGTCAGGTTTTCCTGCTGCTCTTCGTCGAGATCCGCCAGGCTGTCTTCCACAAAGCCGACCATGTCGCCATCCTTGTGGCGAGTGGCGCCAAAGTAATGCCGGGACTGGATCTTCTCGGGGTTTAACAGTCCCGCCAGCCAGTCCCGCGAGCCGAAGCCTTCCAGGTTGGGAGCGCTCGGCCGCTTGGAAACAATCCCCTGCCCGTCGGCGTCGACCTTGCTATGGCAAGCGGAGCAGTTCGAGGTGAACAGGGCTTCGGCCCGGGCCGTGCGTTCCTCGCCGACCGTGGAAACCTGGCCGACCAGCGGCTCCGGTTCGGCGGTCAAAGTGCGGGCGGACCTCACGGCGATCTCCGCGTCGAGGGCCGAATGCGGCTGGACGAAACGACCGGCCTGCGGCTCGTACGTATCAAAACGCAACCAGTCGACGATCATGGACAGTTCGCTGATTTTGACCGCGTTCCTTTCCGGGTGCTGCAGGTCAGCCGCGTAGCTCTGCATGCGGTCGTTTTCATTGCGATAAAATCGCTCGTGCGTCGGCTCACTGACCATCCCCAGCATCCATTCATAGGAGCCATAACCGGTCAGGTCGGGCGCCAGTCCCAGCTGGCCCGTGTCTCCCACACGATGGCAGTAGGTGGCGCAAGTCTGCTTCATCAACACCAGACCGCGTTCGATCTGGGCGGAGTCCTCAATTTCCAGCGGACGCTGATATCCGAGTTGGGCCTGGGCGCTGAGCGCGACAATGATCGCCTGGCGATCGGCCAGACGCTGATCGTTCTGCTTTTTCAGCCCGGCAAGTTCGGCCTGCTTTTTGGTTTGTTCTTCCTTGAGCGAAGCCTCGACTTTGGCCGCTTCGTCGGCGTCTTGCGGCAGGTTTTTCAGGTCCTTCGCAATCGCATCCAGGGCGCCCTGGGCTTTGGCGATTTGCGCAGGGAACTCACCGTAGTACGACTTGACCCATTCGGCCATGCGACCGTCTTTGTGGGCCGTGTCGCCAAAATAGGGCGACACAATCCGACGGCGGTAGTTGGCCGGGTTGTCTTCCTCTTCGGCAATTTTGGGGTCGGAGGACTTCTCTGGCTCCAGCACGTCCCGGCGAGAGATTTGCTCGGGATCGAGCAGCCCTTCCAGCCATTCGCGGGAAGCAAAGCGGTACAGGTTTGCCGCGCCCAGGCTGGGGTCTTCGTACAGGACCTTGCCGTCCTTGCGGACGACACGCGCCGGCTCCTCTTCGGTCGCTTCGGTTACGACGGGCATCTGGAAACGGGTCAGCCGCAGCGTTTCCACCAGGTGCTCGGCCTCGGCTTCTGCCGGCGTTTCCACCGGTCCTTCAAAAGCGTGGCAGCTGGCGCAGTGACGCTCAAACAGCACAGGGCCCTGCATCAGCGGATCGTTCCGCACCAGGGAAACGGCGCCGTCTTTGGGAATCATTTGCGGCGGACTGGCGTTGCCGTCGTCGTCTTTGGTGCGTCGCTGCACCAGTTCGATCGCGCGTTCCGCTTCGTGGACCGCTTTTTTCTGGGCCAGCTGGAAGCTGGGATTGTTCGCGTCTTCGCGCATGGCGATGAAGGTTAGCGCTCCGGCCCCCACGATCAGCACGCACAGGAACGCCACATTGAATTTATGCCCGCCTTTGAACCAGGCAATAATCGGGGCCAGGGCCAGCACGGTCATAATCAGACCAGGCAGCACCAGCGCGCCGACAAATTCCGAGTTGATCGAACCTTCCGGGCCATCGAAGTACTTGAGCAGCTGGAACAGGAACAGGAAGTACCATTCCGGGCGAGCCGCATCGTACGGCGCCGAGCGATCGGCCGGCGCCATCAGTTCGGCTCCGCGATGTTCGGCCGTCAGCGAACCGGACAGGGCTCCGCCCACATCAAAGTGAATCGCGCTCAGCAGCACCAGCACCAGCAACACCAGACAGCCGATGCTGTCCCAGAAGACCTGATAGGGCCAGAACGACTGGTCCGGCTTGTTCGCCCGAATGACCGGATGCAATCCATGGCGACGGAACACAGCGATATGCAGCGCCAGGAAGATCATCAGCAAGGCCGGCAGCACGCCCGCATGCAAGGCGAAAAACCGGGTGAGCGTATGATGGCCGTAGTCGGTTCCGCCCAGCACGACCTGCTGGATATCCTGCCCCACAAAGGGGACAAGCGTCATCAGGTTGGTGGCCACATTGGTGGCCCAGTAGCCTTTTTGATCCCATGGCAGCAGGTAACCGGTCAAGCCCAGCCCCATCACGATCTGCATCAGCACCAGACCCAGCCAGTAGTTCACCTCGCGGGGAGCTTTATAGGCGCCGTCGAAAATCACCTGGATCAGGTGCAGCCCCAGCACGACCATCATGGCCGAAGCCATAAAATGATGGATGCCGCGGAGCAGCCAGCCGCCCGTCATTTCGTACTGAATGTAGTACACGCTTTCCCAGGCCGTCTGGCTGCTGGGGCTGTACGCCATCCACAGGAACAGGCCGGTAATCGCCTGGGTCACAAAGGCAAAAACCAGCATGCTGCCAGTCGCGTAACGCAGCCGGGCCCCGTACGGCACGTTCTCATACAGGGCTTCGTGCAACAAACGGCGAGCGCCGGTGCGATTGTCGAACCAGTCGATCAGCTTGTACATGGAAACAGTTTCCTGGGACGCCAGCAAAAGGGCGAGGGGGCGACAAAGCGGGTTACGAGCAGACGCAGGGAGAAGCCGGCTAGCCCTTGGGGACCAGATCGTGAATGCCTGGGTAATAGTTGATGAACTTCACCCAGACTTCCCCCAGCTTGAGCTTTTCCGGATCGACTTCGAGCGCGTCGAGCGGCCGCGGGCTGGGATTGGATTTCCCTTTGACCTTGGAACCGTCGAGTTCAAACTCGCTGTTATGACAAGGACAGGCAAACACATCGTGCGCGGCAGCGTAAGAAACAAAGCAGCCGGCGTGCGGGCAGCTGGCGTTGAACGCCTTGATCTCGCCGTCTTCTTTGCGGAGCAGAAAAATGGCGCCAATCGGCTGGTTGGCGTCCCGATTCCAGGCGTCGACCAGATCGTCCAGCACCGGAAACTGGGCCGGCGTGTTGTCGGCCGGCACGGACTCCAGCGAGGTGATCCGCAGCCATTTGCCGGGCCCGTTGGCGCCGATCGCTTCCCGACGGAACAGCGGATCAAACAGCACCAGCATCCCGGCGCCTAGCGCCGGCAAGCCGACAACAAATCCGACAAATCCCGCCGCCAGTTCCCATATCAGGCTGCGGCGGGTCGGTCCGCCCGGAGCGGGCGCGTCGACCACAGCAGGTTCTTTGCCAGGTTTAACAGGTTTTTTCGAAGAATCGGCCACGACAGGGTCTCCGCAAGGCGAGAACAGCGGAACAGGGGGGCAGTGTGTTGGGGCGGTCGTGTGGATGTCTGTCCAGCACAAACCGGGCGGGACGAAAGGGGCAGGTCCCAGGGACGACGAATTCCGCAATGAGAAGCCGCCATGATTCCAAGGGAAAACCTTTACCTCTCACAGGGAATTATCGCATGGCTTTGCGCACGCCGTCAAGCACGACAGGCTGGGCCTCGGACAGGGAGCCTTCGATGAACGCTCCGGCCGCTGCGCGATGGCCGCCGCCGCCAAACAGACCGGCGACTTCGCTGCAGTTCAGCTCGCACTGGCTACGGAAGCTCAGCTTGAATCCGCCCGTAGCCTGCTCGACCATAATCACGGCCACTTCCACGCCCGCAATGCCAAGCAGCATGTTGACCACGTCTTCGGTATCGCTGGGCAAGGCGCCCGTTTCGGTGAAGTCTTCCTTCAGGGCGAACGTATACGCCAGGCGGCCGTCGAGCTCCACTTCGATATTCGCCAGGATCCGGCCCCGCAGCTTCACCCGGCCGACCGTATCCTGCTCGTACAGGGCAGCATAAATGGCCGGCGGACTGGCCCCGGCGGTGATCAGCTTCGCCATGTATTCATAGCACGAAGGCGACGCCGACGGAAAACGAAACCAGCCGGTATCGGTCGCGACCGCCGCAAACAACGGCGTGGCGATGGCCGGCGTCAGCGGCACATGCAGATGTTCGGCCAGTTCGGCGACCAGGCGTCCGGTCGCTTCAGCCGTGGTGTTTTTGTAAAGCGCGGCGCCCAGGTCGTCTTCGCTCACATGGTGGTCAAAGATCAACTTTTTGGCCGGCGTCGCTTTGACAACCTCGCCCATCGGTCCCAGCTGGGCCCAGGCGCTGGTGTCCAGGATCATCATCACTTCGCGGTCGTCGAGATCCGCCACTTCGACGCCCTGGCCCAGGGTTTCAATCCGCAGGTCGGGGTCGATGAACGCCAGATTCGGCGGAGTCGGATGGCCGTTGACAATGCGAACGTCCTTCCCGAGCGACTCCAGCACCCCCATCATCCCCAGTTCGCTTCCCAGCGCATCACAATCAGGACGGATATGGCTGGTCAAGAGAAATCGTTCATGGGCGCCAATCAGCGCCACCAGGGCAGGCCAATCTATCGACATCGGGCTGACAATCCGTAGGGGAAGTATGTCAATTAACGCCGCGACTATCGCGACTTTTCTTCAACCGGCAGTTTAGCCCGTCGGCCTCCCGTCGACTACCGCGGGGGCAGGGATTGGAATTTGTGGGGGAGAAAGAACGAACGACAAGCGGCAAGCGACAGAGGGAGGACGGCTTATGGGCGGCGCCTGGGCGGTGTGGCGTTTATGATGGGATGCGAGGTCGTGGGGATCGGGGATTGTCTGCAAGGTTGTCGAGGGTCGTATGGTGATGCTGGTTGAGCCGGAGGAACGCCGCTTTCTGGGACTGCTGTCGCGCATGTCCCACGCCAACCCGTTCCTGCCGGAACGGATCGAGCTGGAGCGGGAACTGCTGGGCGACGACGCCGTGAGCACCGCCCCGGTCTGGAGCAAAGAAAGCGATCTGGTCAGCGATCGGGCCAATATCGAAAAGCTGTTCGCCCGGGTGGAGCCGCTGGCCAACCGACTGCGCGAACGGATGGCGGAAGGAGCCACGGCCGAACCGGGCGACCTGGACCTGTATGACGACCTGATTCTGTACCTGCTGTATTACCGTTTCCACGACGAATTCCGCACCGCGATCGCCAACAGCCAGGACGTCGCCGCCCCGCCGGTCGTGCCGCACTGGGAGCCGTTTCTGGAAACGTTCCGCCGCTATTACGAAACGCCCGGCCGGCCTGCGCCCGTCGCGCATGATCCGGCCCACCTGTTCGCTGGCTTCTTCCAGGTGCGTCGGGCGTTCCATCATATTTACCACTTCATCGTCGGCGCCTCGATGCCGGCCGCCAGGCTCAGGGCGGCCGTCTGGCAGTCGATCTTCACCCACGAGCTGCGCCGATACCGCCGCACGCTGTACAAATCGCTGGGCGATATCACTACGCTGATCTCCGGCCCTTCCGGCACCGGGAAAGAACTGGTCGCCAGGGCGATCGGCCTGTCGCGCTACATTCCCTTCGACGTCAAACAGCGTCGCTTTACAGAGCTGTTCCACGCTTCGTTTTATCCGCTGAACCTGTCGGCTCTCAGCCCGACACTGATTGAATCCGAGCTGTTCGGCCATTGTCGCGGGGCCTTTACCGGCGCAGTCGGAGACCGCCAGGGCTGGCTGGAAGTGTGCACCCCCTTGGGGACCGTCTTTCTGGACGAGATCGGCGAGCTCGATCCGTCGATCCAGGTCAAGCTGCTCCGCGTGCTGCAGTCCCGCATGTTCCAGCGACTGGGCGAATCCAGCGACCGCCGGTTCCCCGGCAAGATCATCGCCGCGACCAATCGCGATCTGGCAGCCGACATGCTGTCCGGCAGTTTTCGGCAGGACTTTTACTATCGTCTGTGCAGCGACATGATCCGCACCCCCGCGCTGCACGAGCAGTTGGCCGATCAGCCGGCCGACCTGTACAACCTGGTCCGCTTCATCACCCAGCGGATCGCGGATGAAGAAGCCGAAAGCATCGCGCAAGAGGTCGTCGAGTGGATTGAAGGCCACCTGGGCAGCGACTACCCGTGGCCCGGCAATATCCGGGAACTGGAGCAGTGCGTACGGAACGTGATGATCCGCCGCGAGTACCTGCCGCCGCCCTGCGCGCCGACGCCAACCGTGCATCCGATCAGCGAAGCGCTCGCCCGCTGCGAGCTATCCGCCGATCAGTTGCTGCGCATGTACTGCACGTACGCCTATCAAAAGATCGGCAGCTTCGAGCAGACCGCCAAAGCCCTGCAGCTGGACCGCCGCACCGTCAAAAGCAAAGTCGACGAAGAGCTGCTGGAAACCCTCCAGGCGGAGTTCGAACGGCCCAGCTGATACGGCGGCCTGACAAGGGACAGTCGACTTTCTGCGCCTGCTTTCTCGCAAAACGACGAAAAGTAATCGTGCAGGAACGAAGGAAAAACAACTTCGGTTTTTGTAGAACACGAAGCACCCTTAATATAGCAATCCTGCTTGAGATCACGCCATGAAGTATGTGGCTGGGGCATCCTGGCCAACTTCATCCACGATGGTCCGCTGCCGACCTCTCCTTTGCGCCTTCGCGCCTTTGCGTGAGATCCACTTCGCGATCGAATCGCCAAACCGTCTTTGAACGGCGGGAAGATAAAGGGAGCGGATTCAAAAATCTCCCTCGCGGAAATGGGGACTCACGCAAAGGCGCGAAGGCGCAAAGAACCAGAAGAATGTGAGAAATATATGGCCACGGCCCCTGTGGACGGAGTGCTTCTGATTCCTGCCAGACGGGGAAATCACCGAAGTTGCTTTTCTCCGGTTCCCCAGTAATTTTCCTCGCGTTCCCAAGTCGATCGTGTAGCCGACCTACCGACTCCGTTCGTCAAGATCGAGATGGCCCCCAGAGATCGTCGACAGGTGGATCGCAGGATATTCGATAGCGAACATGCCAATCGTCGAGTAACCTGCCCTCGCTTACTGCTTCAACACACTCCGCGACGGTCAGCAGGGAAATGATCACGCGTTCGATCAACAGAGGTCGTCGCCAATGCGCCGCGTCACCCCATTGATCGCTTCCTTTCATTGCCCGTTCTCTGGCCAGATACAACTCCTGTAGAATCTGCCTGTTGCCCGAAAGAGCGAGTACCTTTGCCGACTCAAATGCGAGCTGAGCTTCCTCGCGAAAAAGGTTTTCAAGCAGTTTCTCTAAGTTTTCGTCCATTGTCCAAGGCTTGCAGGCTACCGGAGTTGCCGTAATCATCCGTGAAGTCACTCACGGTTCAGTTCTCTCGTAAACAGAGGGAATCTGACTGGCTCTCCCCTGACAAAAAAGTTCGCGACGGAGATCACTGAGGATTACAGAAAAGGAGGAACACAAGACGCTTATCCTCTCCTCCTTTTCCTCTGTGTTCCTCGGCGGCCTCTGCGATGAATTCCTTTTTTGGACGCCTTTCGATTCTGTGTCAAGCCGAACGAGAGACGACTTGCCGCCGAGTACGTCGGCTACACGCCAAACACGTCGCCGTCGTGGGCGAACTCGTAGGCGAAGGGGACCCGGCCGCTTAGCGATTCCAGCCGGTCGAGTGATTCCTCAAAGTACATCCGCAACTCCATGTCGGAGCGTTTGGGATCGTGGTGCGAGATCAACACCCGTTCCGGTCGCTGACTGCAGGCCAGGATGGCGGGCAGGATTCGATCGGGCGTGCCATGCCCCCAGCCGACGCGCGACATGGCGACGCCGCCGATGGAGCGCTCGCCCGTGTACTCTTCGTCGCGATACTGCATGTCGGCGATCAGCAGCTTCGAGCGGGAGAAGAACTCGACGACTTCTGCTTCCGGTTTCTCTGGCGGTTCGTAGTCGGTCGCAATCACGATCGCTCCGCTGCCGGACGTTTCCAGCCGCAGCCCGCTGCATCCACCGGGATGGGATAGCGGAATGGTGTGCACGCGGACATCGCCGATTTTGATCGTCTCGCCGGGTCGATAGGACAGGTGCTCCCGTCGGGCGCCAATGGAGTCCAGCATGGGCAGGGTGACCGGCCAGAACCGTTCCTGGAAAGTCGCTTCCAGAACCTGCTCCATCACCGTGTCGTCGCACCCGTCGCCGTCTTCCTCCCGGTAGGCGGAAAGCTCGGGGCTGTAGAACCGCAGCACCAGGTTTTTGGCAAAGAGCAGACTGCTGGCCCGCAGCCCGGCCAGGTGGTCTTCATGGTAGTGCGTTTGAATGCAATGGATCACATGGGTGCGATCCGACTCGCCCGCCAGCATGGCCAGGATATAGTCCGAGACCGTTTCCACCCCGAGGCCGTGGTCAATCACAATGAACGTATCGTGGTGACGATAGAAAAAGCAGGTGGTGCGACTGCCGTACAGTTCTCGACGAAAGGAACTGCGGCGCACCGTCCAGGGAGCATCCGCGTCGTACACGGGCCGATTCTCCGAGGGAGCAGGAAAACTGCCGGCGCACCCGCCTATCATGAAAAGTGTATCGGTTTTCATACAGTCCCCAGCTGGGAAGCCCCCGCTTCTTTCCTGGCTCTGCCATGCGGCGCGCCAGTTCCCGTTTGTCATTGTGATCCAAGCGGGACCGCCGTTCAACCGTTCCCTGCTCAGGGCCGGCCGTCAGACCAATTGCGTTGTTGTCGCGGAAAATCGTCCTCGCTCGTCAGGACGAGTGTAGCAAACTCCGCAGCCGCCGACACACCCGGCTGGCTAGGAGATTCCCCCGCCAGCCGCAGGTCCCGCCAAAAACGACTCAGCTGCAAGCCCCCAGCGACCGGGAACAGGCCGATGGCGTAGGCTTTCTGCTCGCGATATTCTTTCTATCTGGCGAATTTCCTGCTGGTCGGGCTACGATCGTCCGCCGGGATTCGCCACGCCTTGCCACTGGCTTGTGCGACGCCCGAGTCGCCAAAGACGGATCTTTCCTTCGTAAGGGTTATCAAGATGCAACGGATTTTGATCGTTTTAACGGCATGCACCACACTTTCTCTGCTGGGCGCCGCGGTATCCTGGGCTGCGGATGGACCGGTTCCGCTGATCCCCCGCACCAAATTTTTCGGCAATCCCGAGAAAGCACGCGCCCGGATCAGCCCCGACGGCAAGCGGCTGGCGTTTGTCGCCCCGGTCAACGGAGTGCTGAATGTCTGGGTCGGACCGGCCAATGACTGGAAGCAGGCCAGGCCCGTCACGCACGACACCCACCGCGGCGTCGTCCGCTTTTCCTGGGCGTACACCAATCGCCATCTGCTCTATCTGCAGGACAAGGACGGCGACGAAGATAACCATGTCTACGCGATCGACCTCGATTCCGGGCAGATCAAAGACCTCACGCCAATCGAAAAAATCTCGGCCGAACTCGACACCGTGAGCGAACTGTTCCCGGAAGAAATTCTGGTCGGCATCAACGATCGCGACGAACGCTACTTCCACGATCTGTACCGCGTGAACCTGCTGACCGGCGAGCGGAAACTGGTCGAGCAGAACCCGGGCTACGCCGCCCTGCTGGCCGACGACCATTACCGCGTCCGCTTGGCGATGAACTTCACCGCCGAGGCCGGCCAGGTGTACCTCAAAAAGACGGCCGCCGGCGAATGGGAGGAGTTTATCCAGGTCGACGCCGTCGACGCCATGACCACCAGCCCGCTGGGCTTCAGTGAGTCGGGCGATCAGCTTTACATGCTCGACAGCCGCAACCGCGATACGGCCGCCCTGCAGCAGGTCGACCTGGCGACGGGCGCCGCGAAACTGCTCGCCGAAGACCCCCGGGCCGACATTGATAACGTCATCATCCACCCCACCAAAAAGACCGTCCAGGCGGCCTCGTCGACCTTTGCCCGGCGCAAGTGGATGGTGCTGGACCCTTCCATCGCCGACGATCTGAAATACCTCACCTCCGTGGCTCGGGGCGAGATCGAAATCACCAGCCGCACGCTCGACGATAAAATCTGGACGGTCGCCTATATCATGGACGACGGCCCGGTCCGGTTCTATCTGTATCATCGCGATCAGAAAAAGACCGAGTTCCTGTTTGTCAGCCAGAGCGATCTGGAAGGCCTGCCGCTGGTCAAAATGACGCCCGTCGTGATCCCGGCCCGCGACGGCCTGAAGCTGGTGTCTTACCTGTCGCTCCCCGCCGGTTGCGACGCCGACAAGAACGGCCGCGTCGACAAGCCGCTGCCGATGGTGCTGCTGGTTCACGGCGGACCCTGGGCGCGGGACTCCTGGGGTTATGATCCAGAACATCAGTTGCTGGCCAACCGGGGTTACGCCGTGCTCAGCGTGAACTATCGCGGCTCGACCGGCTTTGGCAAAAACTTCATCAACGCCGGCGACCAGCAGTGGGCCGCCAACATGCACAACGACCTGATCGATGCCGTCGACTGGGCGATCGAAAAAGGCATCGCCCAGCCCGACAAAGTCGCCGTGATGGGCGGCAGCTACGGCGGTTACGCGGCCCTGGTGAGCTTGACCTTTACGCCGGAAAAATTCGCCTGTGCGGTCGATCTGGTCGGGCCTTCCAGCCTGGTCACTTTGCTGCAGAACCCGCCGCCTTACTGGATGCCGTTTATGCCCGTCATGAAACGCCGCGTGGGCGACGTCGGGACGGCTGAGGGCCGCGAGTTTCTCGAATCGCGATCCCCGTTGTTCCTGGTCGAAAAAATCCAGAAGCCGCTGCTGATCGGCCAGGGCGCCAACGACCCGCGGGTCAAGCAGGCCGAAGCCGACCAGATTGTCGCCGCCATGCGTGCGAAAACCATTCCCGTCACTTACCTGCTCTATGGCGATGAAGGGCATGGCTTTGCCCGCCCGGAAAACCGCTTCTCCTTTTACGCGGTAGCGGAAGCCTTCCTGGCGAAGCAGCTGGGCGGCCGTTTCGAACCGATCGGCGAAGCATTCCGGGGGGCCAGCATCGAGGTTCCCGCCGGAGCCGACGAAGTGCCCGGACTCGAAGCGGCCCTTCAGGAGAAACAGACCGACGACGCCAAAAAGGACGACGCAGAATAACGCCAGCGGCCGGCCGGGGCGAACGCGTCCCGAGACAGCTCCCGTTCTGGAATCCTCATTTTGTAAGTGCGGGTTCCAGAACTGCCCGCCCTTCCTCCCCGTACAAACGGCGCATTCGGCGCCGTTGACCGGCACGGGAGCAAACGCCTGCAGCGGACGGCCGGGAAATTCGTCCGGTCCAGGGCGCTGTCCTGATTTTGAATTACACTAGACGGCTGATGGTTGGCGGCGTGCGGGTCGCGCTTCCTTCGTCCCTTCTCTTGTCTGGCGTAACCCGAGACTGCTCCATGTCGAAGCCTTCCTTTCGTCGCATACTCCAGATGGGACGCCCTGCGAGCGTTGCGCCGATCTACCTGTTCGGCATTCTCCTGGCCCTGGTCACCCCCCTGCTGATTCTGGATCTGGGACTGATCGTGCAGACCGTGGCCGGCCTGCATCCGCCCGGGGTGGAACCGACCGACCTGGTGATCCAGCCGATCATTACCAGCGATTCCTGGCCGCCGGGAAAAAACCGGGCATTCAGTATGCTGATCCTGGTCGGGGCCGGGCTGACACTGGCGGTGCTCGAATCCGCGCTGTTAATGCTGCAGTCGCGGGCCATCCAGAAAGCGGCGTTGGATATTTCCACCCGCCTGCAGCTGCAGATCCACAAACAGGCGTTCATCATGGGCGGCAATGAACCGCTCGGCTTGACCCGTTCCCGGCCGGAAGAGCTGTTCACCGACAAGGTAGAACAGATTCGCGAAGGGCTAGCCCACTGGTGGCGCGCCATTCCGCGGAGCGCCGCCACGCTGGCGACGCTCACGCTCCTGGCCTGCATGGTCGACTGGCAGAAAACGCTCGCCGGCATGCTGTTGATGGTGGGCCTGTGGCGCTGTTATGTGTGGCGCCGAAAGCAGATCGAAGAGTCGGCCCGACGCTGGAGCGAACGCACCCAGTCGCGGCGGGACCTGCTGCTGGAAGATCTGCGCATGGCGCCCTTGGCGGCGACGTACTCGATCGATCAGATTCCCGGCGAGTCGTTCGACGACAAACTCAAGCAGTATAAAACGGCCGCCTTGAAGCTGGGCTATACCCGCAATGCGATGGCGCCGTTCATGGTGCTGATCGGCCTGCTGGCCGGTGGGTTCCTGTTGTTCATGGTCGGCGTTGCTTCCAATACGACCGTGTGGGGCGCCGCCATTCTGGGCGTCTCCCTGGTCTGTGGCTGGTTCCCCGCGCAGCGGTTGTTCCGCCTTTGGAAAGTGCGGGAATCGGTGGAGCCAGCCTGCGAGCAGGTGCTGGCCTACCTGGACCGCGAGCCCGATGTGGTGCAGATGGCCAGCGCCCAGACGCTGGATCGAGTCCGCAAGACGGTCGAACTGGATCGTGTGACCCTGGCGAACCATGCCGGCCGCAAACTGCTGGACCAGGTTTCGCTGAGCATTCCCGCCAGCGGCAACATCGGCTTTCTGGCCTCGGATTCGCAGACGCCCATGGCGCTCGCCGGACTGTTTGTGCGCTACTACGACCCGACCGCCGGACGCCTGCTGTATGACTCGCACGATATCCGCAACGTCACCATTGACTCGCTCCGGTCCCAGGCCGCTCTGGTGGCGTGCGACGGGTTGCTGTTCACCGGCGCGATTGGCGACAACATCCGTTGCGGGGACGAGACTTATTCGACCACGCATGTCACCGAGGCGTCCCGCCTGGCCGCGGTCGAAGACTTCATCTCCCGGCTGCCGCAAGGCTATTCAACGGTCGTTGGCGAACAGGGCCGCTCGCTCAGCAAAAGTGAAGCGTTCCGCGTGGCTTTGGCGCGGGCCATTATCCGCCAACCCTCGGTGCTGATCATCGAAGAGCCCGACACCGCCACCGACGGCGAAGCGATCGATGCCGCCCTGCGGAATGTCAAAACGGACCGCACGCTGATCCTGCTCCCCAGCCGGCTGGTTACCTTGCGCATGCTGGACGAAATTGTGTTCTTCCACGAAGGACGCATCCATGGCCAGGGGAAGCACGCCGACCTGCTCAAGAGCAACGACCTGTACCGCCACCTGATTTATGTGCGCTTCAACGAACACAAAGGGAAGATCTAAAGCCCCCGGCGCGTTACGCTTCGAACGGCGCCATCGCCTGAAACCAATAGTCCGAAAGCAGCCGCATCAGGCGGATATACTCTTCAAAATCCAGCGGCTTGCGCACATAGCCGCTGCACCGCAACTGGTACATGGTTTTCGCTTCCGCCACGGAGTTGGAAGCCGTCATCACCACCACCGGCAGATGCTTCACCTTTGGATCCTGGATCAGGTTTTCCAGAAATTCCCGGCCGTCCATCACGGGCATATTGAGATCCAGCAGGATCAGGTCGGGCGTCGGCGCTTCGGCAAACTCTTCTTCCCGGCGCAAAAACGCCAGGGCGCGTTCACCGTGGGGCGCATGGTGCAGATCAACCGCCACGCCTGCCTTCTTGAACGCCTCCCCGGTCAACAGCAGCACCTCAGGGCTATCGTCGATTAGCAAGACCTGTTTCGGCAGGGTTGGAGAGTTTTCGACCATACAAATGGCGCTCAAGGAATAAGGTCGTCACGCCCGGCGGCGAAGTTGCGAACGGAGCATGTCAGGTTCGGCGCTGGTTCGTAAGGCACGGATTTGTAAGGCGCCATTTTCAGTAGATTATGTTTCGGAAGATCCGTTCCCTTGTCTTGTGGAGATAAAATCCCCCAGGCCGAAGCCGGGATTCGCGATACCCGTCCGACCAGGAAATGACCGAAGCTTTTTCCGGCCCCCAAAGGGAAGACCCCATGCCTGGCGGCATGCTAACTTTCGCCCCACGCCAAGGCCGCGGACAAATCGCCGGGCGAAAGGCGTCCATCGTGCAGGGCCGAGGCGACCAGCGCCTGACTATAGCCCGCCTGATGAAGCTGCTGCAGGTCGGCTAAACCCCGTACTCCGCCCCCGGCGGCAACCACTACCGAAGTATAGCTGATTTCCTTAGGGCGCAAACTAATTTTCTGGTCACGCGGGGCCAATGCAGCCAGCGGTCCGCCATTTCGACCTACTCTGCTCAGTTCCAGCACAATAAATCGGCTGCCGCCCAGCAACCGTACCCGCTCGAACAGCGAGGCCAGATCGTATCCTTCCCAGCAAGGAGAGTCGTTCCATAATCGCCCTTCGAACAGGTCCATGCTGAAAATCGCGCGTTCGGCCGGCAGCAGGGACCAGGCCTCCGCCAGGGCGGCGGGAGAGGCGACAGACTCCAGCCCCAGCACCACGCAACCCGCCGGCTCCAGGCGGTCAACAAAGGCGACCAAACGCGGCAACTGCCTGGCGCCGGCGTCGATCAACAGGCGACAACCGGTCCGGGCGATCGCCCGGTAACTGTCCCAGTCCGGCTCCGCCCCCCCAATCGCATCGAGATCGGCGATATAGATTTCTTCAAACGGAAAGAAACTCCGCAGCGCCGCAGCAATGTCGGCCGGAGCCGAACCGGTCGCCAGCCGGCTGACGATCGGCGCGTAGGTGTCGCGCAAGCCGCCGACGCCGCGGACGACTTGCCCCTGCTTCAGATCAATGACGGGCGCCACCTGCATGGCCGTTTCCGTGGGACGATTGCTGGAACCTTCCATTCGCTCAAACGGTCAGGCATTCGCTCAAACGGTCAGGCAGCGATTCCGGGCCGTCACTTCCCAGCGGTCGACCAGCTTGCCGTGCGACACCACGTACGCCTCCTTGTGCAAGGCCGAGGTGGGGCAGATGTGCATCGGTATCGCCACCAGGGCGTCGCCTGGCGTCAGGTCAAGAGGTTCGTCCGTTTCCAGAACCAGGTGCTCTTCGCTATGGATTACCTCGCGAGCCGTGGGCAGGTCGGGAAAGAACAGTCGCTTGCCGAAGGGCGGATCGGAAGCGACGGCCTTGTTCCCCAGGTCCAGCGTGATCCGGTTCGGGCCAGGCTTGCTGATCACGCGAGTCAGCAGCACGGCGGCCGGCACAAACTTGAGCTCCGGGAAACGGTGCGTGTAGCCCGCATCGTAAAAGATCACGGTGCCAGGGCTGACTTCGAGGGTAGGTTCGTTGATCGCTGCAAAAATGGGGAACGATCCCGATCCGCCCGCCACCACGCGGGGCACGGGCAGCCCTTGCTGCAGCAGCGTCTGGCGGAATGCATTGGCCGCATCCCAGACCGCCATCACGGCCTCTTTCCGTTCGGCCAGCACTTGCTGCTGGTTATGGCCGTCGTACACATGCAGTCCGCCCGGCTCCACGCCGGGAGTGTGCGACAGGGACTGGTACAACGGCAGCGCAGCCGGGCCAGGCAAAATGCCCGTACGTCCCATGCCGGTGTTAATGTCCAGCAGCAGCTCCATGCTGCGGCCGGCGGCGACCAGGGCGCGGGACAGTTCGGCCAGCGGTCGTTCATGATCGACGGTCGCCATGAGCTTGAGGCCGTCGTACTGTTCCAGCAAGGCGATGGCGCGGCCAATGTTGGGTCCGACCAGATTGTACGCGAGAAAGATATCGCGAGCCCCCGCGGCGGCCAGCATCTCGGCTTCGGCGATGGTAGCGCACTTGTGTTTGGTGATCCCGCGAGCCAAGGCCAACTCGATGACCTTCGCCATTTTGTGCGTTTTGCAGTGCGGCCGCAGACGCTCCACGGAACCCGTTACGGCGATCATTTGATCCAGGTTATGCTCGATTCCTTCGCGGAAAAGCACCAGCGAGGGGGACAGCAGATCGGAAATATCATCGATCGCGTAGTTTTCGGTGGTGATGCCTGGGGAGGAAGTAGTCGCCATAAATCGTTCGACCATCGCAAGTAAAAGGGAAAGGGGGCCCGTTCCTTCGGGAGGCAGCAAATCGTTTCTTACAAAATAAGGGCCCGACGCATGAAAAACAATCTTGCCAGACGGCCGTTTTTTGAGAGAATAAAAGCAGCGCCGGCGACAACATCCCCTGTTCGCCAACCTTCAAGGAGCAGGGGAGGATCCCGGCGATGGATCGCGCAAACGCAGCGCGATGGACTACTTGCCGCGACGTGGCCGTATCTTGGCTTAACACGGTCGAAGTGGGAACCCTGTTAGGGAAAGGAGGTGGTCAATTGAATTATTTCTGTAAGAGCCAACGAGGTGGCGTTGCCTAAAATGGCAATTGGCGAGTTGCCAATCCGGCAGCCACCATCTCGTGCGGATCACTTACGTTCCGCGCAAAAAACGCCAAGGCCCGGTTTCGCATAGGAACCGGGCTTTGGTTTTTTCTTGTCGCGATCTGGCGTCAAAAAGCCAATCGTCGGCCCAGCAATCAGTCGGCCGGTAATTCGCCGATCGCCGGTTCGCCCGCTTCGGCCCGCAGGCGGGTCAGCAGACGCCACACGCTTTGCTCCAGTTCGGGCAGCGCTTCTTTCGGCTGGGCGCAATCGATATCGTGGATGTTCCAGTACTCGATCGGCGTCGTGACGCCGGCAAACTGCGCTTCGAATAGCGGCTCGTGCTCGCTGCGTTTCACGGCGATGATCAGGTCGGCATGTTCCACATCGGCCAGGGTGACGGCTGTCGGGAAGCAGTCGAGATCGGCCGCAATGGAACGCGACCGCAACGCCTCGGCGGCGAAGGGGGAAAGAAACCCCTTGTTATTCTCGCTCAATCGCAAGCCGCGCGACTCGGCCCGCCAGCCGCAAGGCTGGGCGGCGATCCAGTGATTGAACAACATCTCCGCAAATCGGCTACGGTAATAGTTGCCGGTGCAGAGGAAAAGAACCGTCTTGCAGGTGGGCATCAGGGGCTCTTCGAGATCAGTTCGTTCTTGTCGCCTTGTAGCGCTTCCAGGTGCGCTAAAATCTGTTCGTGGAACTCGCCGGTCGAACGGCGGGCCGCCATGTTGTAGTACACCTTGGCGGCGCCGGTGCGGCCCTCGAGGGCGGCCTGGCGACCCTTGGCGAAAAAAACGCCGGCTTCGGATTGCCGCTGTGAGGCCGCCAACTCGTTCGTCCTGCGAATCTGCTCCGCCGAGGCCAGCGGGCTGGAATCGACAGGCGCATCACTGCCGGCAACCGGCTGGGCCGGTCCGCCCAGGTGCAAGGGCTCCGCACTAGAACGGGCGATGTGCCGCGACAGCAGGGCCGCCTTCTGGACGACAGCCGGATCCACGCCGCTGCGGGCCGCAAAGGCGGCCGCATCCGCCGACCCGCTCCCCGCATAGTCGCGATCCAGGGGGCGTCCGACCTGACGCTCCTCTTCTTCTTCGAGAATGATGATCCGCGGCGTAACCGTAAAGGTGCTGGCCGAAGTTTCCCGGCCGATGCCGCGATTCTTGAACAGACGACCCAGGCCCGGAATTTTCCCCAGTCCCGGCACGCCGCGATCGACGCTGCCTTCCGACAAACGGCTGATCCCGCCCAGCAATACCGTCCCGCCGTCGGGAGCGGTGACCGTGGTGGTCACCGTGCTGAAGTTGAAGTTGGGCAGCTGCACGGTTGTCGCCTGGGCCCACAGCGCACCCGGGGCCAGCGTCGCCAAAGCGGCGAAGAGGGTGAGAAATCGTTGCATCGGCATCGCCCTGCTCCTTGCATTCAGTAACCTGTGTGCCCTGCTTGTGTTGTAATCTATCGGATGTCAGCCTGCCTTCGCAAGCGAAAAAACAGCGTTCGCGCCGAAGCCGGCAGTCAAAGCGTTCCTCCCCACGGACGATCTGCGGCAACCGTCCTGCCTTTTTAATCGGCGGCGTTGTCGTCCTCTACCGGAGCGTCCGGGTCAATTCCCAGAGACCGCAGGTGCTGACGCTGGGCATTGGTCAGTTCGGCGTCCGTCATCCCATAAAATTCTTCGATCTCTCCGCGACGCCGGTCGAGAAAGGCAAAATGCAGGGCGTAAGCGGCCTTCATCAGGGCTTCTTCCTGCAGCTCGGTCAGCTCCATGCGGCTGATCTGCTGCAGCTGTTCGCACAGGCGGCGCAGTTCGGCGTCATCGTCCTCGATCACTGGCGATCTTTCCTCAAGGGACGTGGTTCTTCGTGACAGGGCGCCCCAGGCTAGTCAGCAGCGGATCCAGGGCCAGGCGATCCGCATCGTCGCCCCGGAGTCCCGAGCAGCGTATTTTGAGAAACTGGTTGTCCTTCGACCAGACATAGATATCCGACAGCACCGACTGCCCCTCCATGGTCAGCCGGAAACGCGACCAGAGCGCCTGCTGGGACGATTCGCCCAGGACAACCTGGGAGTTCTGTTCACTAACGATTTCCAGGTAGCCCTTATGCTCCATCTCCCGAATAGCTTCCTTGGCGTAGTTCATTTGCGCTTGGATTTCCAGCGTCTGCAAGCTGGTCGGGATCGACCTTTTGCCGCGCGAATACTGGTACAGCGTCAAGGTCAGCCCGGATTCATGCTGGTAAGCCACGGAAAATCCGAAGTCTTCCGGCGGCAGCGGTTCCATCGAGGATTTCGTCCAGCCCGCCGGTTCGGCCAGATTCACGACGGGAATGGTTCCCGTCCCCTTGTTTCTGCAGCCGCACATCCCCGCCAGGAAAAGAGGAAGGACCAGCAGGCAAACAGACCATCGCAGGCAGGACAAAAAGGGGTTCGTCATGGGGGCTGATTCGCCAGTCGACCAGGGGAGGGAAAAATCTGCTCGTTCTTCACCAGGCCAACAGCGGACCGATCCCCTCAGATTAAGCCTTCGCTGCCATCGTCGCCAGCTGGCCGACGGTCCGATAGTTTCGGGCGGTGGCGACCACGCCCAGTTTCCGTTCGACGATCGCCGCAAGTTTCGAGCGACCGATTCCCGCCGGGGCATGCAGGTAAAAGACACGCCCGACCAGGCAATACGCTTCCGTCGGCGCCTTGACCGCGGCGAGCGCATCCAGGTCGGGATCTGTGGGAGCACCTTCCAGGAAAAAAAAGTGCAGCGACTTGGGATCGTCTGTCGCCTGGGGGAACGGATTCTGGTCGATCGCTTGCTGCAGCTCCCGTGGGGAGAGCAGCAGGACGCGCGGCTCAAACTGATGCTGTGACTGGATTCTCTGGGCGATTTTCGATCCCAGCACGGCGACCGACCGGCTGGCCGACTGGAAGACGACGTTGCCGCTTTGAATATACGTTTCCACCCGGCGGCAGCCAAGCGATTCCAGATCGGCCCGCAACTGGTCCATTGTCAGCCGATTGTTCCCGCCGACGTTGATCCCGCGAAAAAGTGCGATCCAGGTGGTCATCCCTGCGCCCCGTTGGCCATCGGCGATGCAGACGCGATGCGGTTCAGGCCCACGTTTCGTGCGGAAGGGAACGGTAAAACGCCTGAGGCTTTTCCGGTTCGGTCGAAGTCCGGCCGCCGGGCAGGGTGCTGCGGAGCAGATAGATGGCGGAGCCCAGGCTGTTGGCGATCGGCCGCAGACCGGGCGGCAGTTGCGGGCTTTCAAACGGGGTCGCCAGCGGCGAATCCGGCAGGTTCTGGCGCCAGGAGCGGAGCCACTCCCGATAGTCGTCCGACGATTCTCCCCTGGCGATCTGGCCCGTACTGACGGTTGACGGCAGATCGGCTTCGGCAGGTATTGTTTCCGGAGACGGTTCGGCGGAGGACAGGGTTGCAGTAGCCGGCTGGTGCGACGGGGGCAGGTCTTTCTCCTGCAGCGTCGGCGGCATCGCGATGATGCGTTGCGGCCGGAAACCAGGGGCGGGCGGCGCGACCACAATCGGCGCCAGTGCGGCAGGCGGTTGGCGGAACAAAAAGGCGGCCACCACCACACTGGCCAGCACCGCCAGCGTAGCGGCAAGCACGGTTGCCTGGGGTCGGGACCAGGCACAGCTAACGACCGGAGCAACCGACCGTGGCGAAGCCAGCGGGGGACCGAGCACGGCGCGCAGCACATTATCGGTAAAGTCGCCATCCGGTTCAGGCGCCTCGGCCTGACGGAGCACACCCAGCAGGCACTGGTGGGCCGCCAGCAGATCAGCGCAGCGTTCGCACACTTCGCTGTGGGCATGCAGGTCGCCGTCCCAGCACTCCTGGCGAGAGTCGAGCCGGTCGTTCAGTTGTTGCTCAAAGGTTTCGCAATTCATGTCGCGAGTCCTCCACGACGCCGCGCTCGCGTAAGCGTTCAATTAACCCTCGACGTGCGCGGTGCACCCAGGTTTTTACAGTTCCTAACGGCGCCCCCAGGGCGTCGGCAATTTCGGCATAAGTCAACTCCTGCTGGTGAAACAGGAGAAACGCCTGGCGATAATCGTCACGCAGACCGAGCAGCGCCAGATCGACTTCTTCGGCGAGATTGCTCGCCGCCTGCTGGTCCGGCGCGTTGTCTTCGATCTGCTCGACGAGATCGGTCACCGCCGGTCGCGATTTACGAGTCGCCAGGAGGGTGCGACACCGATTGGCGGCAATGGCTGCCAGCCAGGGGGTAAAAGGCCGGCTCGCGTCCCAGTTTGCCAGACTCTTGAGAGCCCGAACAAACGTTTCTTGAGCCGCATCCTCAGCGTCTTGCCACTGTCCGAGCATGCGGTAACACAGGCCGAAGATCGGACCCTTGAACTGATCGACCAGCCGGCGCATGGCCAGTTGCTCTCCCGCCAAACAGTCGGCGACCAGGTGGCGGATGTCGTCAGACAAAAGAATACTCCGGCCCGACAGGCCTGTGCATGGTCGACAGCGCGTCTCTGAAACAGATACCTGCCGTCCGTGCGGAAAGTTTCAGTAAAAAACGGACTACAGCCCGAGCAGACAGAAAGCGTCCACTCAAGCGTAATTCTGGCGACGATGCTTAGCGCCGATTGAAGAATTTTTTCAGCATGTCGGTCGCTGCATCGACAGAGTCTTTGGCCTGAGGCTTGTTCAACTGCGGAAGCTTTTTCGCTTCCTTTGTTTTTTCCGCTTCGGCGATGGTATCTTTCTCAGCGGCGGGCACAGCCGTTTCTTCGACTTCGTCGGAGCGTTTGAGAATGATCTGCTCTGTTTCATCCAGGGTGAACTGGCGGGTTTCGGGGTCAGCCAGTTGACGCGTTCGATCCATTTCGCTGGGATCTTCCAGCCAGGAGGCGACGTCGTCTTCTTCGAGCCGCTGGTGACCGCCGGCGCTACGGACGGCCGCTTCTTTTACGTCCTGCACTTTGGGCCGCTTGGAACCGCCCAGACTGTGATCGATCATGACCTCAAACGTCAGACTGCCGATGCGCAGCACATCGCCTGGCTTGAGAGCGGTCCGCTCTTCGATTTTGCGGTCGTTGATGATCACGCCATTACGGCTTTTGAGATCGCGGATGGTAACTCCGCGGTCATCAATCGTAATCACGCAGTGCTTCCGACTGACGGTGTCGGTACGGGGCCGCAAATGACATCCGTCAGCACGCCCAATGATAAATTGGGGTCCTTTAACGGGAACTTCGCGCCCTTCGTTCTTACCGCCTTTGACTATGAGTTTGACTTGCATACGTTGCCTGGGAACTAAGTTAGGTGGCTTCGTTCGCTATGGAATGAATAATTGCGGCGTAGATCGCCCGTGCGAAGCCGGCAAACCGTCCTTACACAAATACGCCAATCATGAGCGTCTTGGGTGCAAAAGCAGGACTTAAAACCCCTTGAATCATAACCACGAATTTGGACGTAAGGATATATAAATTGGAGACACTGGAGAACACCTGCTGTTTTCCACAGCATTCCCCCCTGTAAAAAGGGATAGGAGGATATTGCTAACCAAAGGGGAAATGTTTACTCCGTATCTGCCTTTATTATGATGGATTCTTCCATTAGGGTCTATTCCCAAAATAGGGGACCACCAACTTCCTGTTCTTAATAATTGCCGGCCGAACTACCAAAAACCCCACTTTTAGAGGAGTAAAACTAAATGCCTCTGGGCTCCCAAAAGTCTAAAATCTTCTGAATTGCGGGCACCCGCATGTCACAAAGTTGAATTCGATTTCCTGGAGTTGACTATCCTGCGTCGCGGGCAGGGGAATCTCCTGGGCGAGCGAGCCCAAAGGAACGCCAGTCGGTTGATCGCAAATCGCTCAAGAAGCGGGGCAATTCACGCCCGGTTACCGTCGCTCAATCCAGTCCGCCGAACGCTGCTTTTCCGCCTCAATGGCCGACAATTCCCGCTCGCGGGCCTGCAGTTCGCCCGGCACGAACCGAAATCCGCCCTCGCCCGCCAGACAGTCCAGCCATGCTTCCTGGAGATCGACGGCAGAAACGGGCGACGCCAACTCGGCAACGCCCGGCAGTTCCGGAGCGTTGTCGCTTTGAGCCAGCAGAATGCTGCCGTGCTGCAACAGGCCGCCACGCGTGCGACGCTGAGCACTGCCCACGATTTTATGGCCGGAGATCAACACGTCGAATTCGCTGCGCCGCTGAAAACAGAGGAACGGCTTGTCCGAAGTCGCGCGATCGGCTCCGCAAATGACCGGGAAGGCCCCCCATTGGAGCAGCGCCTGGATCAGCGTGCCGTGGAACAGGCGATACAGTTCTTCGCTGGCGCCGGCCCGGTTATCGCTGGCAGGCGCGGCAAAGCTGTACGTCAGTTCGCGGTCGTGGACGATCGCTCCTCCGCCGGTCGACCGCCGCAAGACACGGCAATTACGACTGGCCGTGTGCTCGTCCCGGTCGGCCAGATGCTGGAAATACCCGAGCGAAAGTGTCGGTTCTGACCAGCCGTACAAACGGAACGTGGCTTCCCCCTGGGCGGCCGACACCAGCAGGGCGGCGTCGATTCCCATGTTGACGGGGCCGGCCTGCGGCGGATCGATTAAGAGTCGGACTTCCATTTCATGATCGGCTTGCGAGCGGCCTGCACTTCGTCGGGGCGACTGACGGCGGTACTGAACGGAGCGTCGTGCAGTTCGGTCGCCGATTCCTCGGTGATCCGGAACAGGGCGGCGGTAAAGGCGTCAAGTGTTTCCTTGCTTTCCGTTTCCGTCGGTTCGATCATGATCGCCTCCGGCACGGTCAGCGGAAAGTACACGGTCGGCGCATGGAAGCCGTAATCGAGCAGGCGTTTGGCGATATCCATCGCGGACACGTTCCGCTCTTTTTTCAGCTTCGCCGCCGAGGCGACAAATTCGTGCATACAGCGGTCGCCATGCGGCGTGGGCAGAATATGCTTCACCCGGCTGAGCAGGTAGTTGGCGTTGAGCACGGCGTTTTCGCTCACCCGTCGCAGCCCGTCGGGACCATGCGTGCTGATGTAGCAGTACGTTTTAACAAGCACGCCCGTATTGCCGAAAAAGCTGCGAACACGGCCGATCGACAGCGGGCGGTTCTCTTCCAGGCGATACCGGTCGCCCTCTTTCACGACGACCGGCGTGGGCAGGTACGGCGACAGGTCTTCGCGGACGCAGATCGGTCCGGCGCCAGGGCCGCCGCCGCCGTGCGGGCCGCTGAACGTTTTGTGCGGGTTGAAGTGCATCATATCGGCGCCAAAATCGCCGGGGCGCGTGATGCCCAGAATGGCGTTCATATTGGCGCCGTCGAGGTAAATCAACGCTCCCTGTTCATGCACCAGGTCGGCGATCTGGGCGATCTGCTTTTCAAACAATCCCAGCGTACTGGGATTGGTGATCATGAACACGGCCGTTTTGTCGGAGAGCTTTGCCTTGAGGTCGTCGAGATCGACCGCGCCGTCGGGCCGGCTTTTGATCGTCTTGAAGTCAAACCCGGCAATCTTGGCGCTGGCCGGATTGGTGCCGTGCGCGCTATCGGGAGCCAGCACGACGCGGCGATCTTCGCCCAGGTTGCGGAAGTGGGCGGCCGCCACCATCAGGGCCGTCAGTTCGCCATGGGCGCCCGCCGCAGGCTGCAGCGAAACGGCCGGCAGGCCAGAGATTTCCGCCAGCATCTGCTGTGTTTCAAAAAGCAGCTGCAGCAGTCCCTGCAGCGAGCCTTCGCTCTGATAGGGGTGCAAATCGGCCATGCCGGGCAAACCGGCCAGACGCTCGTTCCGCTTGGGGTTGTACTTCATGGTACAGGAACCCAGCGGGTAAAAATGCGTATCGACCGACATGTTGAGCGTCGACAGATTCGTATAGTGGCGGACCACATCGGGCTCGGCCAGCTCCGGAAGCGGCGGCGGGGCGCTGGCCCGGAACTGCTCTGGCAGCAGGTCAGACAGATCGACGTCCGGGGTGTCGGGCGCCGGCATTTGCGCGGCCCGTCGGCCGGGCTTTGAGAGTTCAAACAGCAGTTGCGTGGCTTGTTGGTTACGCATCAAATTCTCCAAAAAATTTCGTCGCTCGTCAGCGCGGCAAAAAGCAGTTCCAGGGAAAGCAGGGCGTCTCGGCAGGATCGGCGGCGGACGCTCGCTTCCGAGCCTGGCGTAGCGATCTCTCCAGGCAAGGCAGGACGAAACGTCGCACCCCAGGCGACGTTAAACGGCGTCGGCCGTACTGCAGGCTCCCGACTCGACGCTTTCCAGGCAACTGGCCCAGCGGTCGATCTCTGCTCGCGTGCGTTTTTCGGTCACCGCGACCAGCAGGCAGTCTTCGTATTCGGGATACCATTTCCCCAGCGGCACGCCGGCCAGGATCCCTTCGCTTTCGGCGCCGGCCAGCAGTTCGGCCACTTCGCCCTGGGTATCGCGAACGACGAATTCCTTGAAGAACGGCGAAGTAAACGGCTGCTCAAAACGGGATGACCGGACCAGCCGTTCGGCTGCGTAGTGCGATTTGCGGATGCACAATTCGGCCGCTTCCCGCATCCCTTGCGGCCCCATCAGGGCCAGATAAATGCTGGCCCGCAGGGCGTACAGGCCCTGGTTGGTGCAGATGTTGCTGGTCGCTTTTTCCCGACGAATGTGTTGCTCGCGTGTCTGCAGGGTCAGCACCCAGCAGCGTCGTCCGCCGCCCGCGGTGGTTTGACCGGCGATGCGGCCGGGAATCTGTCGGAGGAACTTGTCGCGACAGGTCATGATGCCCAGGTATGGCCCGCCATAAGCCATCGGGGTGCCTAGCACCTGGCCTTCGGCCACGGCCACATCGACGCCCAGTTCTCCTGGGTTTTTGATGAGACCCAGGCTTAGTGGATCAAACGATTGCACCACAAAGGCGCCAGCCTGGCGAGCCAGTTCGACGATGCCGGCGACATCTTCCAGGCTGCCGAAAAAGTTGGGGTGCTGCACGACCACGCAAACGGTCTGGTCATCGACCGCGGCGGAAAGTGCTTCCAGCGAAACCACGCCGTTTTCCGCGGGCACGGTGACTAGTTCCAGTTCCAGCGTGGCGAAGTAGGTCTCCAGAATCTGGCGATACTCGGGATGCACGCTTGAGGCGGTAACGACCTTCCGCCGCCTGGCATTGACGGCGGCGCACATCAACACGGCTTCTACGACGGCGCTGCCGCCGTCGTACAGGCTGGCGTTGGAAACGTCCATGCCGGTCAGCTGGCAGATGAGCGACTGGTACTCAAACATCGCCTGCAGGTTGCCCTGGCTGACTTCCGGCTGGTACGGCGTGTATGAGGTATAAAACTCTCCCCGCGAAGCAAGCATATCGACCGCAGCGGGAATAAAGTGGTCGTAGCTGCCGCCCCCTAAAAAGCAGGGGACGCGACCGGCGGCGATATTCTTGTCGGCCAGCGCAGAAAGATGCTGCGTAAGCGCCAGTTCCGGCATCGCCGGAGGCAGGTTCAAGGCGCGGCGCAGGCGGAATTCTTCCGGAATTGAGGCAAACAGATCCTCGACCGACGAAGCCCCAATCGCTTCGAGCATGGCCTGCTGATCTTCTGGCGTATTGAATAGATACGGCATGACAACCAACGTCGCGGGTGCGTGGTGGAATAAAGGTTTTTCAAAGAACTCTCTCTCCAGGACTATACAAGCCTGGGTGCAAAATGACTAGTTGGAGAAAGTCGTTTTAACTGTCGCCGCGTCCAATTTGCCCAAGCAGGGCGCCTTCGCCGGAGAGCTTCCCCTAACCGATCCAGAATCCCGTAGCCGAACTCGCCTGAGTTTGGCCGCGGTTGCCCGAATGCTCGCTCCAGAGTCTGGCGACTGCATCTACCTGCGGGTTAATTCGCCGTGAACTGCAGAATTCGCACCGCATGACCGCTGCTGGCGGGGTTTTTATCGGCAGCGATTCGCAAGCGCAAGGAGTGGGTCCCGGGCTCGAGTTCATCGGCGAACATCACGGTTCTTGGGTAGTGCAGCCCTTTGCTGTAATGGTGATACAGGTCAAATTTTTCGAACGGGCCGCCGTCGATGCTGGCTTCCACAGCGCCGGCGTCGGGACCGGCCAGCAGGTAGGCGCCAATCGCGCGTCCTTCAAACGCCAGCGAGAACTCAGCCCCGGCCTGGTCGGCGCAGAGCAGCTTCTGCTCGAGAAAACGTCCCCGGCAGGATCCCGGCAGCTTCTTCCAGTCGGGCGTATGCAGTTGCCAGGGGGCGGTAAACTTCGCTTCCGCCGGACTGACGAAACGACCGGCCGCATAGCTCGCTTCGTCCAGCATCGCCGGCAATGGCGCCGCCGGCGTGGGGGTTGCCGGTGCGTCGCCCTGCCAGGCCTGGCTGAGCATGTCGATGATCAGATCGGCCGCCAGGCGGTTGCCAGGCAGTTTGGGATGGGTGCCGCCGTACGTTTCCCAGGTCAAATCGCCCCGCTGGATCCGCTCGGCCACTTCCTTCGCCAGGTTGACGCTCGACACCCCATAGTGCCGCGCGACCTTCTCATGGGCGGCAATCGGAACGGGCGTCTTGCCGGCCGTCAAAGCGTCGCGCATGTCGGGATTCACAAAATACGTGACGACAATCTCCGCCTGGGGGTGGTGCAGGAGCGTATGCCGCAGGATCCCCTCCAGGCCGCGGATGCATTCTTCGCGAGTGTGGTGGGCGTCCTGGTCGTCGTTGACGGCAAACTCGACAAAGAACAGATCGACCGGCCCCTGGCTCAGCACGTCACGTTCCAGGCGAAAGGCGCCCGTCGTGGAACAGGTGGACGAGATCCCGGCCGCCGTCACGGTGAATTCGGTGTCTGGAAAGCGCTCCTTCAGCCAGTCGGCTAGCAACGGACGATAGCCTTCCATTTCGGTAATGGAGCCGCCGATGAACGCCACATGCCCTTTTTTTGTCTTTTCGAACCGATCGCGGGCGCGGGAGAAATCGCTTCGTCCGTGCACGTTGCTGGTCTTTTTAGACGCGGCGGCCGGAGCTTCCGTCGCCGTCGCAACAGCAGCTCCCAGCAAAATCCAGACAGCACACAACGGCAGGCAGCAGGTAACAGACATCGAAACACTCCCAGTATCAGCGAAGGCAAAGTATCAGCGAAGGCAAAGCGGGCAGTTATCAGGGAGAATTGATTCTAAACGGCCCGCGCCGGCCTCGCGAGTCTGCCAGCCGGCAGGAAACGGCTCGCAGTCGACGCCGAAAACACAGGAGGCCGGAACCGAACGGATTATCCCCTCTGTTATCAGGCGCGGACAATTTCCCGAAATCGGCCAGGCCGGAAAGGTTCGGGCTAGCATACGGTCTCCCCGAGGCGCACAATGCGGACAGGTTCTTGTCACATTAAGAGGGTTTTATGTCAAAAATCGGTGAGCTGCCGGTCCTGCAGACAACGAAACTCGTGGAGCAAACGGTCGTCTGCTTGCGGGATCGCATCCTGCAGGGAGATTACCTGGCGGGAGACCTCTTGCCGTCCCAGGGAGCTCTGTGCGAAGAGCTGGGCGTATCGCGAAGCGTTATCCGCGAGGCGATGCGGACCCTGCAGTCGCTGGGATTGCTTGATGTCTCGCAGGGACGCCGGCCTTCGGTGCGGCCGGCCGAACCGAGCGCCGTGATTGAAACGCTCGGCATGCTGGTCGCCCGTTCCGATTTGTCGATGACCGACCTGATCGAAGTACGGCGCCCTCTGGAAGTCGAAATCGCCGGACTGGCTGCCCTGCGACGAACCGACCCGCAACTGCAGAAAATGGAGATCGCAATCCGCGACCAGCGAGCCGCCCGCGATGTGGCCCAGCAGGCGGCGTGCGATCTGCGTTTCCACCAGGTACTGGTCGAAGCCAGCGGCAACGCCCTGTTTGGGATCGTGCTCAACGTGCTGGCGGAAATGTTACGCCGGTCCCGGCGGCAAACCCTGCAGCACAGCGGGGTTGAGGTCGCCCTGTTTCATCACCAGCGAATCCTCGACGCCGTCGCTGCCAGCGACGAACAACAGGCCCGCCAGGCGATGGCCGCCCACATTCTGCAGACGCTTGACGACTTGAAGGCCGGCAACCCCTGACCGCCGCCAGGGGGCCAGGCACGGCGACGCTTCGAAACGCACGTCCCGCCGGGTAAGCCTTCGGCTTACTCTCCCGGTTCTGCTGTTTACTCTTCCTTGCGAATCCGGCAAACGAAAAACGTTTCGTAAAAGATCGACGGAGTGATTCGCACAGCGTGCTCCAGCCGCTTGTCAAACCGCCGATTCTCCCAGCCCGTGACGCCGGGCCGGCCGCCGGGCAGGTCGATCCCAATCGGCTCCAGCGTAGCGGTCGGACAAATGCGCAACAGTCGATCGACGGGGGCTTCGTTCTCTTCCGGCGCCAGCGTACAGGTGGAATAAACCAGCACCCCGCCGGGCCGCAGCAGTTTGAACGCCTCCGACAGCATTTTCTCCTGCAGCCGGGCGAACTTCCGGATTCGGGCCAGCGACCAGAAGCGAAGCGCTCTGGGATGGTTGAGATCAATCATTCCTTCGCCGCTGCATTGCGCGTCGAGCAGGATGCGATCAAAGGTTTCGTCCAGATGCTTGGTCAGGTACTGCCCCGGATAGTCGGTGATCTGTTCCGCTTTCACATGGAACTGGGCGACCACTTCGCGCAACTTGTCGATGCGCGGCTGGATCGAATCATTCAGCCACAACCGGCACTGGTTCCCGGTCCGGGAAGCAATGTCCGACGACTTGCCGCCGGGCGCCGCACAGACGTCCAGGATCGACTCGCCCGGCTGCGGGTCCAGTATGGCGACAGGCGCCAGGCTGGAAGCATTCTGCAGGTAAGTGTAGCCCTGCTCAAAAAACGCCGACTGCGACACGGCCTTTTTATCGCTCAGCAAATGCCAGGCGTCGTCCCGCCAGGGAATCGGCTCCAGTTCCACCTCAGCCTGTTCCAGCCGGGCGAAAATTTCCGGAACCGAGATCTCCGTCAGACGGTTGATGCGCAGGCTCGACTGCAGCTCAATATGAAACGCCTCTTCCGCCCGATGTCGATCGATATCGAGAATTTTCCCGACGCGGGCCAGGAACTCGCGGCGTTTACGGTCTTCAAAATCGCGTGCAGATTTATTCATCGCCGCTAGTGTAGCGGAACGGCGGGAAACATCGCTACGGCCGCACCAACGGACCGTGCTGAAGGGACCTCCGCCGAAACGCCAGAAACGCCTGGCCCGGCCGACACGGCGGCGTGTACGAACCGGACGGCGGCGGAGCCAATAGTGTCAGCAGTCGGCAGCGCTCGTCCAGGGGCCTGGTTCAAATGGAAAGTCCGCGGTCGGACGGGCTGCTGGATGCCGTTCCGCGGAAACGGATGGCGTTTCTTTTCCTGCTTCACCTTCCCCACGACAAGCAGAGCCACGCCGCATAACAACAGCACGGCGAGCAAACCGGCGCCCGCCACAGCCGCCACGATCCACAGCCACTTGCCGTTCCGCAAGCGCTGGACCTCCAGCGGCACATAGGTGTGGGAGTAAACACCGCCGCCATGGTGCGTCCCATAACGTTTGGTATTTTCATAAGCCTGGGCCGCCACGTTGGCCATGCTGGGCGCCTCGCCATGATTGGACGCCGCCGTCAGGTCAATGCCAGGCATGCCTCCGCCTCCGCCCACGGGAGGACCGTAACCACCGCCCGCCGGCGGACCGTAACTTCCGCCAGTTGGAGGGCCATAGCCGCCACCAGCAGGCGGACCATAACCGCCGCCCTTTGGCGGACCATAGCCGCCGCCTGTCGGCGGACCGTAATTACCACCAGGCGGGCCGTAACCACCAGCAGGCGCGCCCTGACCAGGCGGTTTGCCAGGGCTGGACGCTGGCGGATAACTCGAGGATGCCGCGTAGCTGGAGGATGCCGGTTTGCCGCCGGCGCCGAACCGGGCGCGAATGCTGTCCCGCCCCAGAACGATCAGCGTGTAGATCCCCAGGGCGGTTCCCACCGGCATCTGCAGACAGATCAGCATGCTGGTCGTCCGGCAAAGCCCGTATCCCTGCAGGGTCGAGAAGCGGCGGGCGACCATGATGCTCAGCGTCAGCGTGACGGCGAAAAACACCGCGGCGAACACGCATGTCAAAAACATGACCAGAGGAGCGAACGTCGCCACCTCCTGGCCCCGGTGGTGCTGTTGGGCCATGCCGCGGGCCGCGAAAAAAATCAGGCCGTTGATCCCTCCCATCAGGAGAAACGCCAGCAGAAAAACTCCCTGGAACGCCGCATAGAGATACCAGAACATCCCCAGCCGGTTCAGGTCGTGAGCATCCTGGTTCTGGGAAATGCCGTAACTCATCCCGATTTTTCCCCGTTTCAAATGCCATCGCTTGCAAAAGGGATTACAAAATTCCGCCCGTAATCACATCCGCAGTATTAAAGAACAACGCGCAGAAAACAACCAGATTCAGAAAGAAACAAACTCTCGAAATGGCTGTTCTGCGGCGAAACCACCGGAGCCTATACATGGGCCTGCTTTAGCCTGTCGAGGGTGGATCGCCCGCCGCTGCCGGAGAACCGTCGGCTACGCCAAACAGAGCGCGAACGCCGCCCCTGCTCAGGACCACGAGCGTGAAGATCGCCAGGATCGTTCCCACCGGAACCACCAGGCAGTTGAGTGCGGCAACGACCTGGCAGAACCCATAGCGATTTTGCCGGGAGAGACAGCGAGCGACCAGGAAACTCAAGGCAACGTGGAGGGAACCCAGCAGCACGCCCGTCACGAAAACCACGAACGGCGTCGTGGCACTGGCGTTAAACCTAAAGCCACCGCCTAAAAACCACACGAGCTTCAGCCCCACGACCACGACCAGCACCAGAATTGGGATCGCGTGGATCGCCGCAAACAGATACCAGAACACGCTCAGCCATTTCAGTTTGCTCATGTCCTGGTGGGAGGTGCTGCCATCACTCAGTGCTTTTTGCCCCGTTTCGATCATGTTCGCTTGCGCCAATAGTTGCGGAAATCTAACGTAAAAAACACCTTGCGCAGTATCAAAGATCAATCGCGTGAGAACAACCTTCTCCTTTGATACCCGCACGCCCTGTCCTGCTGCTGCGCGGCCATTGCCTGGCCCACGGGATCGTTTCCCCTGGCCGCTCCAGGGATTTTAGCGAGGCCTACACCAGCGGCGGTTTCAAACGGCCCTGCAGCAACAGCACGAACAGACCGGCCGTGACCAGATCGGCCGTGGCGCCTGGGTTCCGGCGGTGGTGGTCGGATCGCAGCCAGAAGTCGAGATCGCCGATCGCCTGCAGATAAGCGGGCGAATCGGGATCGCCGCAGGCCAGAACCTGCCGGGCCAGGGCGGACGCTTTGTTGGCGATATCCGCCCCGCATTTCCGCAGGATCAGCGTGTCGGCGTGCGCTCCCAGCAAACGCAGATGGGCATGCACAATGCAGGTGGTCAGCGGCCAGCCCTGTGCGGCGGCGTCTTCGATCCAGACCGCCGCCTCCTGGAAGACTTCGTGGAAAGAATTGGCGTACTGCCTGGCCACCAGATCCCGATCGGCCGCCAGCGACATCGCGGTGAGCAAATCCTCCGGCGGGTCGTCGTTGACATCCATCTCGTCGACCTTCCCCAGACCGCCTGGCACGGCCAGACGAATCGCCTGCCACGTCCAATGGGCGTCGTCCGGCGTCAACGAAGCCAGCACCTGACCGACGCCGCCCTGCAGATCCACATCGCCGGCCGCTTTGGCCAGCGGAGCCAGCAGCAGGGCGATCCCCAGATTGGTATTGCTGGCGACCATGGTGCGGGTGGCGGAGACCGCTCGATAGATCGCCTGGCCGACGCCGATCTCGGCCGCTTGTGCGATCGACGGCGCGGCGACTACGGCGCTGATGGCGAAGTGTGTAAAGGTGACGTCTTCAAAGTCGGCCCCCCGATGCACATTACCGACCTTGGGGGCGGTTGCTTCCAGCAGGCAGGCCAGGGCCGCCGCTTGTTCCACAGAAAGATCACTCACGAGACGTCCCCCGTCGGCGGCATGGCGGAAGAGCGGGGCGAACCGGCCAGCGGATGGCGTTCCAGGAAACGGGCGACGTCCTCGATGACCCGCTCGGTGGCGTCCTCGATCACGTAATGGCCCGCATCGTCAATCCGGTCGGTTTCCGCCTGGGGGAAACTCAAGAGCAACCGCTCCAGGCATTCCGGCCGGAAGCACCAGTCCTTCATCCCCCAGATCATCATTGTGGGACGGTCGTTCAGCGACGGCAGACCCGCTTCGATCTCTTCCAGCACGGCGTGCGTAGGGTGCCGCCGGGTAAGGGGAATATCGGCCACAAACCGGGCAATGGCCCGGCGATTCGACCACGTATCATACGGAGCCAGCAGGCCCGCTTTGACCGCCGGCGAAAGACTTTCCGGGTGCTCGACCGCCATCGATAACGCGGCCCGGGCAAACAGGTTCAGTCCCTGCATGGCCCAGGGACCAACCACCGGCGTGCGGCACACGCGAATCCGCAGCGGCATGAACGGCGGCGGAAAGGCGCCCGTGTTGAACAGCACCAGCCGGGCAATCCGCTGGGGAGCCCGCAAGGCGGCGCCCAGGCCAATCGCTCCGCCCCAGTCATGAACCAGCAGCGTGATGTTCTGCAGGTTGAGTTTCTCCCACAGCGCCACGAGATTATCGATATGCGACTGCAGCGTGTAAGGAAAGTCGGCCGGTTTGTCGCTCAGGCCGCAGCCCATATGGTCCGGCGCGATCGTACGATACTGGTCGCGAAACGCCAGCACCAGGTTGCGCCAATAAAAAGACCAGGTGGGGTTTCCATGCACCATCACCAGCGGTTCGGCGTGGGGGTCGCCTTCATCGAGATAATGGTATTTCTGTCCGGCCAGGTCGAGAAAATGCGACTCAAACGGGTATAGGGGGCGCCAGTCGGGATGCACAGGTATTCGCAGGGGAAGGGGGAGTTCGTTTTCCTCGCGAGTATACCGATCCCGGGCCGATAGTGCTATCATCGTGCCGCGAGGAGAATTTGCACCGCACCAGAAAAGGAACCACCATGCACCCCCAGGAATCGCAACTTTCTTCGACCCTTTCTGTCTCCCAGACCGCGCTGGCTCGCCGGCGTTTTCTGCAGCTTTCGGCGACTGCGGCCGTCGGCGTGCTGGCGGCTCCGCTCCGCAGCGTCCTCGCCCAGCGCACCCTGCCGACGACGCCCAGCTTTGCCGGGACCGATCTGATCGTCCACGGCCAGGATCCGCCCAATGCCGAACCGGCCCTGGAGCACCTGCTGGAATCCTGGATCACCCCCAACAAATATTTCTACGTTCGCAGCCATGCGCCGTCGCCAAAAATTGATCGAAAAACCTTCCGGCTGCAGGTCAGCGGCCTGGTCGAACGGGAACTTTCGCTCAGCGCCGACGAACTGGCCGACGCCGAAAAATTCCCCCAGCACGAAGTCACCGCGACCATGACCTGTGCGGGCAACCGTCGGGCCGAATACAACGCCATTAACAAGGTCGGCGGCGTGCAATGGGGCGCCGGAGCCATCGGTAACGCCAAATGGGGCGGAGCCGCCCTGGCCGATCTTCTCAAAGCGGCCGGGGTGAAAGAAGGGGCGAAGCACGTCTGGTTTGAAGGCGTCGACGAAATCAGCCACAACGGCGGCATCATCGGCTTCGGCGGGTCGATCCCGCTGGAAACGGCCCTCGGCCAGCCACAGGCGCCGGCCCTCGTCGCCCAGACCATGAACGGCGAACCGCTTACCGCCGACCACGGCTTCCCATTGCGGACCGTGGTGCCTGGCTTTATTGGCGCCCGAAGCGTGAAGTGGCTGGGAAAAATCGTCGTCAGCGATCGTCCTTCGCCCAATCACTATCTGGCGACCGCGTACAAGCTGGTGCAGGAAGGAACCGACGCCGAATGGGAATCCGCCGAGCCGTTGTACCGCTTCCCGCTCAACTCGGTCATCTGCAGCCCGGCCGCAGGAGCGACCGTCAAACCAGGTGAGATCGAAGTGGCCGGCTACGCCCTGCCCAGCGGCGGACCCAACACGATTGAAAGGGTGGAAGTCGCCACCAACGACGGCCGCATTTTCCGTCCCGCCACCCTGCTGGACCTGTCGCTGCCGTACTGCTGGCGGTTCTGGAAAGCGACCGTCCCCGTTACCCCGCGGACGAAAGAGATCGTGGTGCGAGCCATCGATTCCGCCGGCAATCGCCAGCCGCGGAAAATGACCTGGAACCTCAAAGGCTACATGAACAACAGCCTGTACCACTCCCCCCTGCAGGTCGAGTAAACAGGTTCGATTGCTCCCAGCACGTCGCCGCCTCCCACTCTTACTCTTTATCTTACTCTTAATCCTCTGGGAGCGACGAATCGAACCGCCTGCGCTCGCTTGCCCTCTGTCAATTGATTGGATCAGCGTTCCTTGATCCGACCATCCCGCAGAGGCTCAACGCAGTCACCGCGAATTGCGTTCCGCCGCGTGGTGGACCTGGCGCCACTTTCTTCCCTGCCGGCCGGATTCCGTGTCCGCCGGTCGCCGGCAACGATGATTTCCTTGCAGAGGAGAAAAAACTGAAACAGATCACGGCGATTCTCGCTCTCCGAAAGTAAGAACTCGCTACCGCAAAATGAGGACGCCAGAATGAATCTCACCGAAAAACTGCGACTTCGCATCATCTGTCTGACTCTGGTCGCCTGCTTTCCCGCCGTGCTGGAACTGGCCGCCCTGACCATGCAACCGACCGCCGACGACAATCGCCAGGTGGTCGAGAATCTGGAACCGGGCCAGCAAAGCTCCAGCGCCGCCCTGGAAGCATCGGACGACCGCCAGGCGTAATTCGCCTGGGCGGAGGTCGTCGTTCTTCCTGGCGTCTCCGCGAATCCTGCCCCGCGGCGTTCCCCAACGGGACCTCTGCCGGGACCGGCGAATCTTGACAGGCGCCCCTGGTTCCAGGCATGCTGGATCGCTGTCTGTTCGGCCCGCTTCTTCTCTCGCCTCCGCTGCGGCTGGCGATTCCCGTGCGAGCTGGCCCCCGATCCCAGGAGTCCCGATGCACGCAGGTTTCAAAATTGGCGACGAACAAACGCTCGCCACGCGCGTGGGCGCCGAGCACGCCATCGAGCTCCGCTGCGGCGCCGCCGACGAGCCGGGCGTCTATGTGTTCTCTACTCCTGCCATGATCCTGCTGATGGAACTGGCCGCCAAAGCGCTGCTGGAGCCATACCTGGAGCCGGGCGAGCAATCCGTCGGAGCCGAGGTCGACGTCAAACACCTCGCCGCCACTCCGCTGGGCGGCAACGTCCGCGGCACGGCCCGACTGATCCGGATCGACGGACGACAGTTCGAATTTGAAGTCGCCGCGTACGACGAACACCGACAGATCGGCGTCGGCCGGCATCTGCGGGCGGTGGTCGAAGTGGGCCGCGTCCGGCGCCAGCTCGAGGAGCAACAACCGACCGCCGTCGCCTCGCCGTTGACAGCCGCCCCAACCGGGGACGCGCTGCCCCGGTTTCAAACGCTGCGACTGGAAGCTGCTGGCCCCGTGCTGACCGCGACCTTGCACCGTCCGGAAAAACTGAACGCGGTCGACTCCCTGATGACGACCGAGCTGGAACAGCTGACCGGCTATCTGGCCGCCCATCCCGAGTTGCGTCTGGTGCTGCTGACGGGCGCCGGTCGCGCTTTCTGCGCCGGCGACGATGTGGCTGAAGTCGGCCGGCTGACTCTGGCGGAAGCCGAGCAGCTGAGCCATCGCCAGGCCCGGCTGTATCTGTCCTGGGAGCAACTGCCGCAAGTGATGATCGCGGTCGTCAACGGGCCCGCCCTGGGCGGCGGCTGCGTGGCTGCCTGTGCGTGCGACTTCCGCATCGCGGCCGTCCATGCGCAATTTGGCATGCCGGAGATTCTGCTGGGCTGGCCGCCCGGCTACGGGGTGGCGCAGCTCACGGCTCTGGTCGGCAAAGCCAGGGCGCTCCAGCTCTGCCTCACCGGCCAGCCGATTACCGCCAGCCAGGCGCTGGAATGGGGACTGGCGCATCGGGTCGTACCGGCCCCGCAACTGGAAAGCGAAGCCCAGAAGTGGGCGAACCAGTTACTGCAGACGCCGCCGGCCGCACTCCGCGCCACGAAGCGGCTGCTGCACCAGGACGAAGGCGCCCAGCCCAAGATCGCCTACCTGGCCGACACGGCCGCCTACATCGCCTGCCTGGCCGGCCCTGAAGCAAAGGAAGGGATCGCGGCCTTTCAAGAAAAACGATCGCCGCGGTTCGAAGGGTGAGATCGTCGGCTACGGCGCGCCTTACGGATGACTCTCTTCTGGGGACGTCGTTTCCACCGGTTCGGCGTCAACCGCATCCGAGTCCGAGTCGGGGATCGGCTGGACAACAGGAGGCGGGGTCGGTCGGGCTCCGCCGCCGGAGCGACTGCAGCCGCCGGGAGCGACGTCCAGCGCCAGGAACAGGCAAGCGCACAACGACAGACTCGGCAGCCAGGACATTTTTGCCGGATTCATGGGCAAACTCGTTTTCGTTTTCAAAGGGGGGGAAGGTTCAGAAAGCAGGACCGTTCAGGTTTCCAGCTCGCGCAAGAATTGCCGGGCCGAGTTTTCACAGTCGCTGATGAGTTTCTCGCCAAAGCTGTACGTCAATCGGAAGCCGACGGCGCCGGCGACGAGCGTGCCGACAAACGGCGCCCATTTGGCCGTTTCTTTCACAGCGATGCTGGAGCCGAATCGCACCAGCAGCAGCGAGATCGCTTTCTCGGCCCCGTACTGCGTCGCCAGTTTGGTCACCAGCATTTTCGCCGCCTGGGCGTGCGGGGCGGAGGCATCGATCAGCTTCTCGGTAAAGGCGGCCTGCTTCTGGGTCAGGCCGTAAATGTGCAGCACGGCGTCGCTCAGCCGGACCAGCATGCCCAGGTCGAGTGAGACATCAAGTCCGGGGATCGGATTCAACGCGTTGGCTGCCGACAGCCCGGCGTAGATGCCGACCAGGCGTTCGGCGATCGCTCTTTTTTTGACGAGCATTTCTTCCGACCAGACGGCCACGTCGGCCATCATGCGGGTCTGCTTGGAGCCGTGCTGCGACTCCACAATGTCGGAAATCAGCCGCGGCAGATCGTACTTTTGCGGATAATGGGCCGAGGTCAAATACACCTTGGGCGGTGCATGCGGTTCCAGGTTGTGGCGGATGTTCTCGACGATCAGCCGCCGGACTTCCTCTTCGCTCAGGTCGTTATCGCGTCGTCCCTGCTGGATGGCGAGGTCGAACTGGTTACGTACGATGAAGCACGGCTTCTGCAGGCGATGGGCCAGCTCATGGTAAAGGTGCGCATCGGGCTCGTAAAATCGCTGCGCCGTGACCAGGATGAAGCAGTCATACGACTGCAGATCCAGTCGTTTGACGTACGTATCCTGCGGCCAGCGGGCCGTGCCGCAGCCGGGCAAGTCGACAAACACCATCCCGCCGTGGTGATGCTCCTGCGGTTCCGTCGTTTCTTCGACAACGCTCACCTGGGCGATTTTCTCGCCGGCGATGGCGTTAATCAGCGAGCTCTTCCCGCTGCCGGAAATCCCGGTGATCCCGCACTTCACGCGGGTATTTTCAAATTCCAGCCGCGCGGCAAACAGCTTGCGCGCCAACTGCTCAATCAGGGCAGGGTCAGCGACAGATGGCATGCAGCGATCCTTGTGATAGTAAAAGCTGAACGTAAACGCCGGCAAAGCGGCAGGGCCAAACGGCTCGCGCCTGCGCGCAGCGCCGCTACAAGGTATTCGTCGCCGCACGCGCTTTCTTGAAGTATACCCTTTTGCCGCCGGCCGCAACGTTCTGCCGACAAGACGAACGTTTTCTCGGCCGAACGTGGAACAGGTTTTTAACCTGTTCATGAAAGAGGGAGCGATGGCAAGTTGCAAACCTGCCCTACGGTCGTACGCGACTATCTATCGGCCAGCAGTTGTTCAATGTTACCCGCCAGCGCCGCCAGATCGCTACGGGACCAGATCAACGGCGAGCCGGCCAGCGAGCCGGGAGGCGGGTCGTCGGTCACCAGGGCGACAATCCCGGCGTCCTGCGCGGCGATCGGTTCTGTCTCCGTGTCGGCCCGCCAGACTTCGATCCGGGGCGCCGTGCTGCGGGAATGGCCTTCGACCAGGACCAGATCGCACGCCTGGAACAGCGGCTCCATCTGCTGGTACCGCGCCGGCGAATCGTGCTCGTCCGAGGTCGGCCAGTACACGGCGTTGAGGCCCGGGGACAAAATGCCGACGGCCGCGGCGCCGGCTTGCCGGTGGCGATGCGAGTCTTTCCCCGGCGTGTCCAGCTCGTGCTGGTGATGGGTGTGCTTGATCGTTCCCACCCGCTTGCCGGCCGCCGTCAACCAGGCGACCAGGTCGACCACCAGCGTCGTTTTGCCGCTGTTCTTCCGGCCAATAATGTGCAGGCGTTTCATCAGGCTCCCTCCGCAACGGGCCAGCCAGCGGGCGTCATGACCAGGCGACGCTATTCGTCGACGGCGATCTTCATAATCACCTTGGCCGCCAGACCTTCGCCGCCCAGCGTGGCGTGGGCGTCGTCGGGATAGAACACCACAAACGCCCCGACCGGCACGTGCACCCAGGTATCGGGGCGATCAAAAAAGAAGCCCATATCTTTGTCGGCGTCGTACGGTTCCGACACGCGGGTGCAGTCGGCCAGCGGGCTCCAGCCGATGAGCTCTTTCCCCTCGAAGATGTACTGGATATCGATGTACTTGCGATGCGATTCCAGCAGCGACTTTTCTTTGCCAATGCCGTTGGCCCGGGAGACGACCGCATACAGCTGATCGCCGTCGATCTCGTGCCGGCCGTCTTCCAGCTTCTCCCAGTCGGCCGCCCTGATCCAGGCAAAGGCGTCGGCAAACCGCTTGTGTACGCTGGCATAGCGATCGGCGTGTTCAATTCGATCAAGAATCATCAGTTGTCCATCCCAGACAGAAGGAAACAAAGCAAAGTAGCCGCCGCCGGCTGCTGGCGGAGGCAGCGGTTATCGTTATCGATCAGGACGCCGCGCTCAAGAGGCTTGCACGGTAATCGTGTCGTACACTGAAGCGACGCCCTGGCCCCGCGTGCATCGCCGCACCGGCTGCAGCAGTCGGCCCAACCGGCCGTTCCGAAGCGCCGGACGCCCGGAAACGCTGGCGCAGGGCGACCTGGGGCTCGTCACGCCGGACGTGGCCTGTGGTACATTCTGGGAGTCGCAACGCCCCTTCGGGAATAGACGGCCCTACTCACGATCCAGACTTGATAAGGGATGTTCGTATGGGATCGCAGGAAAGCAGACATCGGGATCGGGCTGCCTGGCTCGTACTGGCGGCCGGACTGGTCGCCTGTTGCGGTTGCCAGTCCAGCAGGGCGGACGACGAAAAGAAGTCCCCGCGGCCGGTCACCGTGCTGGAGCTGCGCGAGACGAACCCGCTCAGCCGGGAGTTCGTCGGTGGTTCGGTCGCCTCGTGGAAAACTGAAGAGATCGGCTTCGAGGTCGCCGGCCGGGTGCAGTTCGTCGCCGAGCTGGATGTCAACGTCGATGGCCGCCTTTACCATCCCGACGGCCAGATCCAGCAAAAGGGCGATCTGATCGCCCGGATTGATCCCTATCGTTACGAGCTGCAGGTCGCAAGCGCTAAAGCCCGGATCAAAACGGCCGAAGAGCAAAAACGGGCCGCCACCATCGAGGCCGAGAAAGCCATTCCGGCCCAGGGCCGGGCCGCCGAGACCAGCGTGCGCGTCGCCCTGAGCGAGCTGGAGCGGCGCCGCCCGCTGCTGGAACGCGGCACCATTTCCCAGGAAGACTTCGACCGGGCCCAGGCCGCCTGGGAACAGGCCACGGCCGAAGTCGCCCAGCTGGACGCCCAGCAAGACGCCAAACGGGCCGAGATCGCTTCCTTCGACGCCCAGATCCAGGAGCTGCAGGAAGCCCTGTCGCAAGCCGAGCGCGACAGGGAAGAATGCCAGCTGTACGCCCCCTACGACGGGCAGATCGCCCAGGTCCATGTGATCCCCGGGGCCTACGTCGAACGCGGCCAGGCGGTCGTCACCCTGCAGATGATGGACCCGATCACCGTCGAGGTGGAAGCCTCGGCCGCCACGACCCGCCGCCTGAAGCACGACGACATGGTCCCCTTTTATACGGCCCGCGCCGACGGCGGCCTGGAGCGCCGGATGGCCAGCGTCTACTCGATCGACCCCACGGCCGATCCCCAAACGCGCACCTTCACCATCACCCTGATCGTTCTCAACCAGGTCATCTCCGCCAGCCAGAAAGCAACCGCGACGGGCGAATCGACACCCGTCGTGGCGCAAACCACCGACCTCCGCCGCGTGATTCCCCACAAACTGGGCGGCCGCAATTATTTATTCATGGAGGAGAAAGCCCTCCAGCAGGACGCCGACGGCTACTTCATCTGGAAGGTGCTCAATCGCGACATGAACACGCTCAGCAGCGATTCCGATCCGATGCTGCAGGTGAAAAAAGTGCGACTGACCCCCGGCGACCAGCGAGCTTCTTTCCTCGGCATGTGGAACTTCCGCAATGTGGAAGTCGACCCAAAGGAATTCAACTTCCTGACAGATCTGGCCACCGGCCTGGTCGTATATCCCCAGGGCGTCGACGCCGCGACCTTCCAGGGCGACCGCATCCTGCTGAACCGGGAACGCTGGCTGTTGCGACCGGGCGATCTGGTCAAAGTCGACCTGACCGAAGGCGCCCAGGCCGGACTGTACGTGCCGGAGAGTGCGATCCTGTCCCTGCAGGACCGGCAGTACCTGTTTGTCGTGCAGTCGACCGACAAGGGCTCCCGGGTGCGGCGCGTTCCGATCCGCGTTTTTGAAGCGGTGGATACGCTCCGCCGGGTGGAAGGAATCGAAGACGACGCAATCCGGCCCGGCGTACAGGTCGCCGCCTCGGGGGCCCTTTTTCTATCCGACGGCGAGGCCGTCAACGTGGTGGAAGTTTTGGAGCAAGGCCAGTGAATTTCGCCGCGTTTTCATTGCAACGTCAACCAATTGTGTTAACCCTGGTCGGCATGCTGATGGTCTGGGGCGTCTATTCGGTCGTCACCATGCCGCGGCGGGAAGACCCGGAATTTACCATCCGCACCTGCGCGGTCTCGACCCAGTGGCCCGGCGCTCCGGCGGAAAAAGTCGAAGAGCTGATCACCAAACCGCTGGAAGAAGCGATCGACAGCATCGAAGAGGTGAAAGAGGTCTACTCAACCACCATCAACGGCCTGTCCACGATCTATGTCGATGCGGAAGACACCGTCTCGCCGGATCGGATCGACAATGTATGGGACAAAGTGCGGGCCCGGGTGCAACTGGTCAAAATGCCGGCGTCCAATCTGGAGCCGCGGGTCAACGATGAATTTGGCGATACGGCCGTGATTCTGTTCGCCGTGCACCAGAAGCCCATGCCCGATGTGGGCAAGATTTCTGACGAGCACCGTTACAGCTATCGCCAGCTGGATCAGATCTCGGAACGGATCAAGGACGAGCTCCGCCTGATCGACGGCGTCGCCAAAAGCGAACAGTACGGCGTGCGCGAAGAAGCCATCTATGTGGAGACCGACGCCGCCACCTGGTCGCAACTGTCGCTCACCAGCGATTCGCTTCAGCAGTTGCTGGCTTCGCGAAACATTGTCGCCGCAGGCGGCCTGATCGATACGCCCGACGGTCGCTACACGCTGACGCCCGGCGGCGATCTGAACGCCGTGAACGAGATTAACTCGCTGATCACGGGCTTCGCCGAAAATAACGGCAAACGCCGGCCCGTGTATCTCAAAGACATGGGGATGGAGGTCGTCCGCGATTACGAAGACCCGCCCCGGCTGATCTGTCGTTACGGCGATGCGGAAGCCTCGGAGACTGCCGTGATTGTCGCCCTGACGATGAAGTCGGGCGCCAACATCATCGACATTTGTGAGCAGGCCAAACGGCGCGTTGTTGAGCTGCAGGAGATCGAGCAGGCCGTGCCGCCCGATATTGCGATCGATCTGGTGTCGGACCAGTCGGCGAACGTCGGCGCCAAAATCGCCGATGTGATGAACAATGTGATCGGCGCGATCGTGATTGTGGTGATCGTCGTCTATCTGATTGTCGGTCTGCGATCGGCTTTGGTGATGGCGGCCAATATCCCCGTCGTGGTGCTGGGCTCAATCGCCATGGTGACGCTGTTCGACGTGCAGCTGGAGCAGATTTCGCTGGCCTCGATTATCATTGCGCTCGGCCTGCTGGTCGATAACGCCGTGCAGGTCTGCGACCAGGCTCGCGCCAACCAGATCCTGGGGATGTCGCCGGAAGAGGCCGCCGTGACCGGCTCCAACCAGGTCGCCTCCCCGATGCTGATGGGCACCGCGACGACGATCGCCGCCTTTGCGCCGATGCTGTTCGCGCTGGTCGGCTCCAAAAAAGAATATGTCTACAGTTTGCCCGTCACGCTCTCGGTCACTCTGGCCGTCAGCTGGCTGCTGGCGATGACGTTCTGCACCATTCTGGCCGCCCGTTTCATCAGGGCGCCGCAGGATCCGAACCAGCCCGACGCTCCCTTGCCCTGGCTGATGGCCCGCTTCCGACTCTGGCTGCAGCATCGCCGCCAGCCGGCCGCCGCAGCGGAAGGGGAAAACGCGAGCGCCAACGCCGCCGCGCCGGGATCGCCGCCGCCGGACCGGCTGATGTCGCTTTTCCGCGGAGTCGTGCGGATGGCGATCGACTTCAAATTTGTCACGCTGGGAGTGTCCGTCCTGCTGCTGATCGGGGTGCTGTTCCTGCCGATCGGGTCGGAGTTTTTCCCCAAAGATATGCGAGATCAGTTCGTGATCGATGTGTGGCTGCCGGAAAGCGCGAGTCTGCTGGAAGCCGACGCCGCCGCCGCGCAGGTCGAAGGCATCCTGCGCGCCTTGAGCCCCACCGACGATCCCATCGCGCCCGGCGGAGAGCGGGTCAGGGCGATCCGCACCATGGTCGGCGGCGGCGGTTCCCGGTGGTATTTAAGCCGCAGTCCTGAGTCGCCCAAGCCGTTTTACGCCGAAGTCCTGGTCCGTACGACTGACGCTGCGTTTACGCCCGAACTTGCCCGACGTGTCAGAGAAATTGCCGAACGGGGCGACAAGCAGCTGGGTCTGGAACCGGTGACTTCCGCCCGGGTGGTGCCGCAGGAGTTGTTCCTGGGGCCTTCCTCGCCGCCGGTTGAGATCCGCGTGTTTGGTCCCGGACTGGCCGACAAGAACACGCTCCGCGGTTTTGCCGAACGGGTCAAAGCGCTCATTCGGAATCAACCCGGCGTGTGGGATGTCAACGACAGCTGGGGGGTGGCCGGCCATCAGCTGTTTATCGATGTCGACGAAGACAAAGCCAACCTGGCCGGCGTGACCAACGCCAGCATCGCCCAGACACTGAACGCCTATTTCAGCGGCCACTACCTGACGACCTTTCGCGAAGGCGACCACCTGGCGCCCGTTTACCTGCGATTGCGCCGGGAAGAACGCGATTCGCTGGCGGGGATTGAAACGGCGTTTGTGGAAGGCCAGTACGGCAAAACGCCGTTCGACGCCGTGGCCAGTATTGATCGCAAATGGCTGCCGGCCCAGATCCGCCGCCGCGACCTGAACCGCGTGATCGAAGTCCGCTCCCAGGTCGAAGAAGGCGTCCGCGGCAACGATATCGTCAAGGCGATCATGGGCTCGGCCGAAATGGCCCAGCTGCAGCAGGATTTGCCGCCCGGCTTTCGGATTGAAGTGGGCGGATCGCTCAAAGACTCTAACGAAGCCGCCGGGCAACTGGGGACGTCGCTGGGCGTTTCGGTCCTGTTGATCGTGACGCTGCTGGTGATTCAGTACAACGGCTGGAGCAAGCCGACGATCATCCTCGCCACGCTGCCGCTGGCTCTGGTCGGGGCGTTGCCGGGGCTCTGGCTGACCGGAAACCCGCTGGGCTTTATGCCCCAGCTGGGGATCTTGTCGCTCTTTGGCATTGTGCTGAACACGGGCATCATCTTTATGGAGTTCGCCGATATCCTGCTCGCCGAACGCGCGGCAAAATCCGACGGCAAAGGGCCCATCTCCGGCCTGACGATCGATGAGTTCCGCACCACGCTGGTCGATGCGGCCAATCAGCGTCTGCTGCCGATCTTTCTGACCACAGCGACGACTGTCGGCGGTCTGATCCCGCTCGCTCTGGGCGGCGGCCCTTTATGGGAAGGAATGGCCTGGTGCATGATCACCGGGCTGTGCGTAGCAACCGTGCTGACGCTACTCGTCGTGCCCGCACTCTACGCCATCTTCGTCGAAACCCTGCACGTAAAGCCCGTGCCCGGACCCAACCCGTAGTGGAACTGTCGTCTTTCACTCGGAACGTGAGACTTTGTACCTGACGAAAATCGCTGGTCCGTCGCCTTTTGCTCCGCAAAAGAACGGGATCTTTCACGGGGAGCGCGAAGTTAATTGCTGTGGATTCTGGTTGGGTTGTTCTGCGAACCAGCCGGCGCAGAAAGTCGTCTTTCGCTCCTCGAAAGTACGCGTCCTTTCACGGAGTGAAAGGCGACTGTCCGGCGTCTGTCCTTCCTTGAAACGACGAACGAGAATCGATCCGTTATTCTTTTCACGTTCCGAGTGAAAGTCGACTTTCTGCGCCGGTTTGTCGCTAAAGGAGCAAACCAACATCGTTAGTCAGGATCTTTCTCGGGCCTGGCCAACAGACCGCAGGCCATCGCCTGCCGCGTTTCCAACTGCCATCGCGGAAGGAGGGCGAGTTGCGGCGTGAACAGCTGCTTAGAAGGGGGTGCTGTCGGCGATGCCGCAGCGAACCTGCAGGATGTTGGCGGGGATGTTGTCGTTGATGCTGATCACGGCGCCATCGGCCGCACAGAAGAAGACCACCCCATTGTGGGCGCTGTTAAAGGCGTACGGCACCGATTTATCAATGCCATTGTTGGATGGTGCGATGCCGCTTCCCATCCAGGTGTGGGAGTATTCCAGCTGATTCGCCACCATGCTGCCCAGGCTTTCGCCGAACATCAGCGTATTGCTGGCTCCGTCGCGGATATCTTCCTGCTTGACGGCGGAACGGTTGTAGAAAATGCCGCCCAGGGGATTAGCCGGGGCCTTCTGGGTCGCCCCCATCAGCCCGGCGACGCCCAGGTAGTTGCTGCGGCCGAGCGTGTTATCGACCTGACTCTTCAGCTCAATGTTGGGAGGATTCGAACCGTCCACGTAAATGTGGCTGGCGATAATGGTGCCCGAAGTATCCCGGGAAGAGTTCACTTCGGGGCAGAGCATCACTTCCAGCTTCCGCGCGCCGGCTGCTTTGGCGGCGGCGTTGTTGTACCAGAAAGTATCCGAAGCATGGGTCCGCTTGATCGAAATCGGAATACGGGTAATTTCCCTCTGGACAACTTCAGCGTCCAGGTGCGGCAACAACTGCACCATCACGCCCAGCTGCGTTTCCGTGGGATTTCCGCTGGGAAAACGAACGTTCGTTCCCAGACCATTCGCGTCCGCCGGTCCCAGGTATCCCGAGGGAAACTGGCTATGCAAGGTGTGGTACTGGAGGGCCGCATTCCCAATCTGCTTGATATTATTCTGGCACTGGGCCCGCCGGGCCGAGGCGCGAACCATCTGCACCGCAGGCGTCGTGATCCCTGCCAGAATGGTGATAATGGCAATAACCACAAGGAGTTCGACCAGGGAGAAACCACGTCGTAAAGGGCGCGGTCGGTAGATCACGTGCGACATGAGAACGCCTGTTGAAAACCGGGCAGAGAGTAATGAGCAGAAAAGGAGATAGCGGTCGCTCAATCCTTATTTATACAAGATGGCTCGGTCAAAAGCTACATTTCTGTCGCTTTTTCTCCGGCACGAAGACCATACCGCCGCCGCTCTCCGCTCCTTTGGGGGAGGGAGAGGTCCGTCTCCACGCAACAAAAGATCGTGTTGTTCGTTCCCGAAAACTAGTGGTGCGTCAAGGCAAAGCGTTCGGGTTCTTCCAATTAGCCGTTTTGGCGATAGCCACGGTTAACTAAAAGGAACAGCGGCTCGCGCGAAAATGGCCAAACCTGAAATGGAAACTTGACGCACCACTAGAACAGTTCCGAAATCAGTTCGCCCCCTTTGACGAGTTGAATCGGCTGATCCTCGCGGGTGACATATTCGTGATGCGGGTCCATCCCCAGGCAATGGCAGAACGTGACGAACAGGTCCGACACGCCGACCGGCCGATCGGTGGCGTCGACGCCGTCCTTATCCGTGGCCCCGATGACCTGACCCGTTTTGATCCCGGCGCCTGACAGGCTGGCTTGCCAGCCTTTGGCGTAATGGTCGCGACCGCCGTCTTTTTTGATCTTGGGGGTGCGGCCGAATTCGCCCATCCACACCACCAGGGTATTTTCCAGCAGGCCGCGATCTTCCAGATCTCGCAGCAGCGTGGAGTAGGCCGGATCCGTTTCGCCGCACAGGTTGGGCGTATCGCGGAAACCGTTGCCATGCGTGTCCCAGCCAGCGTCGTTCTTGCTGCCGTGGCCGAACACCTCCACAAAGCTCACCCCTTTTTCCACCAGCCGGCGGGCCAGCAGACAGCCCTGGCCAAAGTCCGTCCGGCCGTATTCGTCCCGCAGTTTCTCCGGTTCCTGGTCCAGATCAAAAACGTTCACCTTGGGACTCAGTACAAACTGGCTGGTTTGTTCGTAGACGGCTTTCTTCTCACTGACGGCCAGCGATCCGCCGTCGGCCGCGAACTGCTGATCCAACTGCTCCGTTAACGCCAGACGTCGCTGGAGCGTGGCCGGATCGACGGTCGGCATCACGTTGTCGGGCACCTTGCCCGGCGTGTCGACCTTGAACGATTCGTATTTGGCGCCGAGCAGGCCCGAGTTCACGTCGCGCGTTTTGATCCGCGGCTTGCCGATACGGACAAACGCCGGCAAATCGAACGAGGCGTCGAACCGGTCCCGGGCGACGACCGATCCCCAGGTTGGGTAGGGCAGCGTCGGGTTCAAACGATAGCCGGTGCGGACCAGCTTGATGGCGCGAAAATGGTCCGCCTCGTTGCTGACCATAGAGCGGATCAGCGCGATCTTGTCGGCGACCTCCGCCATCCTGGGCCAAAGTTCGGCGAAGTGCACGCCCGGCAGCTTCGTCGGAATGGCGCCCATCGGCCCCTGGTTGGGCGAGCCGACCTTGGGGTTGAACGATTCGAACTGGCTAGGACCGCCGTCCATCCACAGCAAAATCATCGACCGCTGGTTCTTCTGCAGCTCATCGGCCCGGGCAATCAGCATGTCGCGCCAGCCCAGACTCAACGCTCCCGCCCCGGCTCCTGCGGACAGTTGCCGCAGGAAACTTCGGCGATGCAGAACTCCATGGCCATTGGCGGCCACGTTAAGGAAGGGTCGAATCAATGCCATAGGGGACCTGCCACGGGCAGAAGGAGAGATATAAAGTGGGGACGATCCATCAACTGTTGTAAATCAATCGTCGCCCACCGGTCAAGAGTTATCAGTCAGAATCGACCGAGAACGGCCGACGCCAGGGCCGGTTTTAGCGACCGTTTGCCGGCCGCGAGGGAGGACTTCCCCCTCCGTTTTTTCACGGACCCCCGCGGTACCAGGCCGGCGTGCCGAACCAGTCGTGCATCTCTTTCTCAAACGGCGCCACGACGGATGCCGGTTCGCGCAGATGGCCCCGGTCGCCCGATTCGATCATCCAGGTCTGCAGGGCGGCCCGTAACTGCAGCAGGGCGGCCCGATGCTCGGGCTCCGCCGAGTCGACCAGGTTATGGATCTCATGCGGGTCCGTCTTGGTGTCGTACAGCTCTTCGGGCGGCAAACGCGGCTGCATCAGCTGCAGCGGGGCGCCGTGTAGTTTGCCCGCGGCCGCCAGTTCCCGCATGAGCGGCTTGACCGGGAAGCACTTCTCTTTGTACCGGTTGAGCGAAGTGAACGAGACCTCGGGCGTAAAGTTCCGCAAATAATGGTAACGAGCCCCGCGGACGGACCGGATCCGGTTCTGCGTTTCGTCGATCCGGTCCCGCGCACTAAAGGCAAACCGTCGCGGCGGGTCGGCCGTCGGGCCCAGGAACACGCGGCTTTGCATGGCGATCGGTCGCTCAATCCGGGCGATCGCCAGCGTGGTCGCCGTGATGTCCAGCAAACTCACCACCCGATCGCTGACCTTCCCAGGTTGGAAGTCGCGGGGCGGCGCCGCCGCCTGAGGCCAGTAGACTATCAGCGGCACGTGCAGACCCATGTCCCAGCACCAGTGGATGCCGCGGGCCTCCAGCCGGCCGTTGTCGCCGAAGAACATGACGACCGTATTCTCGGCCAGGCCGTCCGCCGCCAGGCGATCCAGCACGCGGCCAATGCGGCGATCCATCCCCGAGATCGAATTCAAATAGCGGGCCCATTCCTGCCGCACCAGCGGATGATCCGGGTAATACGGCGGAGGCGTGACGTTCCCGGCCGTGGCGATCTGCGGGTGGTCTTCTTCACCGACCCATTTCACGCGTTTCTTTTCGACCGTTTTCCGGTCGTAGATATCGTATTCAATTTCCGGCGTGTTGATCTGGGCGAAGAACGGCTGGTGCGATTTCAGCTCTTCCCAGTCGTCTGTATCGTACAGTTCCCCTTCGTTGACGAAGTTCAGGTCGAGCTTCCCGGTGCCGATGATCTGATCGCCGATCCGGGTCAGATTGGCCGTATAGTAGCCCGCATCGCGCAGGCGATGCGTCAGCGGCCGCACCCCTGCGGGCAGACGGAAGTCGTCGTCCCGATGGGAACGCATATGGTGCATGTCGGTCGTCGTCTGGTACATGCCCGTCATGAAGGCCGAACGACTGGGAGCGCAGACGGGAGAGGTGGCGTACACGTTCGTATAGCGCATTCCCTGTTCGGCCAGACGATCGAGACGGGGCGTCTCCACATTCGGTCCGCCGTAGCAACCCAGGTCGAGCGCCAAGTTCTCGCCGACAATCCACAGAATGTTCGGCAGCGCCGGTGGTTCGCCCGCCTGGGCCACCGACGCCAGCATCAGCAACAGTGCGGCCGCCAGCAGCCAGCTCGCCGCTGTGTGAGACGCAGTAACTCGCCCGTTACGTCCTTCGCCGTCCACGCTTCGACCGCGCATCCGCCAACTGCACATCCAACACCCCTTCCGCACCGGGTTTTCAGGAACCGATTTCATGGCCCCCAATGTAACACGCCGGCACTCCTCATGCCGGGCGTGTGATGGCAAGGCAGAGGCCGTGTCCTCATCCACTACAGGATGCGGGGGTTAAACCGATTCACCGAAGCCGGTGGCTCGGTTGTGGAGCTTTTCCCGGGTGGCCCAGAGGCCGGCGGAGGGGGTGGGGATGAAGTAGAAGCGTTCTCCGTCGGGCAGGGTGTTCCAGCCTTCGGAGAGCTGGTCGATCGGGTACTTTTTGAGCATCTCGGCCAGGTCGGCGTACTCGAAGTTGACGCCTTCGACTTCTTCCTTCGTCAAATGGCCGGGGGCGTAACGGATGGTGAAGCGATCTTCCGACGAGCCGTGGATCAGGTGGGCCGTGGCGTGGGCCAGGTCCTGCATGTCGGCGTGCTGGTGATAGCCGTCCATCACCTTCGGCGTGCCGCAGTAGCCGTACTTGCGGATGAACGTGTCGACCTCGGGCTGTTCGCCAAAACGCTTGAGGCCCGGCGCCAGGATCAGCAACTCGCCCCCGTCGGCCAGTGCCATGCGGGTGCGATAGACGGCCTTGTTGGCCACCCAGGTGCTGAAAAACTCATCGCCCTGCATGACGCAGACGACTTTGCTGAGCGGTTCATCGAGCACATTGATGTTCTGCTCGCGGGCCTGGCGGGCGGCGGACAGGTACGTTTCCAGGTCGTCGCCGGCGTGGTAGCCCGTATGCACCAGGCGGCCGTCGGGCGAACGGGCCAGCACCACCTGCACGTACAGGTCGGGCAGATGGCCCAGCAATTCGTCTTCTGCTTTGTTGAAGCACTGGCGGGTCGGCGTGAGCAGATTGCCCAGGTTATTTTCAATGCCGCAGCAGGCGGCCATCATGTGGGAGGCGCAGATCGTATCCTTGCCGCCCAGGCCGATGAAGTAGTTTTTGTTATGGTTGGCGAAGCCCAGCACCTCGTGCGGGACGACATGGCCGATGTTGATGATCAGGTCCCAGGACTCGTCCATCAACATGGAGTTGAGCGAAACAGGAATGGCCCAGTCGGCGGCGCCGCCGGAGACTTCTTTCACGTAGTCGGCCGGAATCTCGCCGATGTGCGTCACGCCGTTTCGCCAGTCATGGGCGTGGATCCGCTCATTGGGGATGGCGCCGAACATCTGCCGGTTCTGCTCCGGCGTATGCGGTTCATGCTGGCCCAGCGTGGGGATCACATGGACATCCGCTTCGTCGGATAGCAACTCGTAGAATTTTTCCGTAATCCACCCCGCGCCGGAGTGCATTCGGGTGATGTCGGGGGGCAGCAGCAACACGCGTTTGGGTGTGCCTGCGATCCGCTGGCGGGCCTGTTCCACTGTCTGAACGACGAACTGTTCGACTTCGGGCCGCGTAAATTCCGTCGCCGTTTCTTGAATCCAAGGCATCGCGAATCTGTTTTTCTCAAGGGTAAGGGATCGGCGCGGGCCAAAGCCGCGGCCGCAGTTCGGGTTGCCGGATATCGTACACAGCAACCGCGCGGCAAGGAATGCAGGGTCGACCCTGCGGGGGGAAGCGCAGGCAGCCCAAGTCGCCCGACTTTGGAAAGCGCACGCTGGGAGATGGAAAGGCGGCCAAACTCTGGCGAGTTCCACGACGGGAGGGCGGATGGCGCCGCCCCATGGGCCTGGCGATGCGACAGGACCGGTTCCCGCCGTGCGTCATGCGGGATTCGCGTCGGCGAAACGGTCGCGGCGCGTTATACTGATACGTCCGTGGCGGGGAGGAATCCGCGTATGCCATCGGGCCTGGAGTATGTCGCTGGATTTTGTCGTTGGATTTTGCCTCGCTTTCGAATCACCTGAGACCGGCAATGGAAGAGCCACTTTCTCCCCCGGATCCTGAACGATCCCCGGCAGCGGAAAACCTGGACTCGGCGCCCGCGATCCGTCGCTCTTCGACTTCGTCTGCTTCTTCCCGCGAATCCTCACAAGACGTCCCCCCGGAACCGGCCGACCTGCCGCACACGGAAGCAGACACCTCCTCCGCAAAAACGCGGACCACCCGCACCCGCGTGCATCCGCCCGAACCGGCAGAACCCGACGGGCTGACCTGGCTGCTGTCCAAGCTGGCCTGGATCGTCCTGTTTTTGATGGGCGCCGCCCTGTTCCAGTGGGCCGGCCCCTGGGCGGTCGAAGAGATCCAGTACTCCATCACCCGCGGACAGGAGCGGGCGCGTCACGATGCGGCCCAAGAGTTTGTGCAGGATCACCCGCTGAATCAGCTCTCGCAGATGTACGGCGTGGTGTCAAAGATCGTCAGTCCGAGCGTGGTGCATATCAACACCAGCAACGCCCGTCGCGTGCCGTATGTGGTCGACGACGAACAGCCGCTGGCGCTGCCGCCGCCTGATGAAATCCAGGGGCAGGGCTCCGGCGTGATTCTGGACCCGCGCGGTTTCATCGTGACCAACTACCACGTGGTGCGGGGCGCTTCCAACATTCAAGTGGTGATCAGCGGCCAGCGGCCGATCGACGCCGTGATTGTGGGCTTCGACCAGGAAACCGACCTGGCCCTGCTCCGCGTCGAAGCCGACAACCTGATTCCCGCCCAGTGGGGCGACAGCGACGAGATTGAAACGGGCTCGCTGGTCTGGGCGATCGGCAGTCCGTTCGGCCTGGAACGCAGTATTACCTCGGGAATCTTGAGCGCGAAACACCGGGCCGGCAAAGCAGGGACCATCTATCAGGACTTTCTGCAGACCGACGCCGCCGTGAACCCCGGCAACAGCGGCGGCCCGCTGGTCGATTCGGCCGGCAGGGTGATCGGCATCAACACAGCGATTGTGGGCCAGACCTACCAGGGAATCAGCTTCGCCATTCCCAGCAATGTGGCCCGCGAAGTGGTCGAGCGGATCCGCGCCAGCGGACACTTCAGTCGCGGCTGGCTGGGGGTGCAGCTGGGCGAGGTGACTCCCGACCGGGCCCAGCAACTGGGAACAGCCGTGGGGGTGGGAGCCTATATTATCGATGTCGTGCCCCACCGCTCCGGCAAATCGCCCGCTGCCGAGGCCGGCATCATCGCCGGCGACGTGATCATCGCCTGGAACGGAGCGACAATCGACAGCCCCAACACGCTCAGCCAGCAGGTCGCCCGCACCCAGGTCGGCAGCCGCGTGCCGGTCGTTCTCTTCCGCCAGGGCCGCCAGGTGCAGCTGGAAGCCACCGTCGGCGAGCGCGCCCCGGGCATGTAGTCAGGGCGGCGTCGCGCTAACCGCTTTCTGACGCCTGGGCTTTCCTGACGCCAGGCTTTCCTGACGCCAGGCTTTCCTGACGTCGGCATGGAGTCGCGGTAGAGCCTTGATGGCTGCTGCGGGCGCCCATTATCCCGATCAGTGCGGAGATGACGGTTTGCTGAATAGACCGAGGGCGTAAACATGGCGGGTTGCTTTTGACTCTCTCGTGGGAGGGACGTACTTTTCTGGGACCCTCGACCTGCACTTTTCCCTCGACCTGCACCTTTCCTTGGGACCCGGGATATGCCCTCCTCGTACAATCTCCAACCCACCGAAACCCCCTCGGGAATCGCTACCTGCACGAACTGCGGCGCGGAGGGAGAGCCTTCGGCCGAAGCCTGGTGCCGGCAGTGCGGGTTCTATCCGGCCCTGGGCAGCTGTATTGAAATTGCCCCGGCCGAAGTGGAGACTTCCGAGGACGAAGAAGAAACCGCGCCGATTCCTGAGAATCTGCTGCAGCATCTCATGCAGATGCCGGCCTGGATGTGGGCCCTGATCGGGTGCTCCCTGAGCGGGATCGTCGTCGCCGTCGCTGGTCGCCTGCTGACGGGCGAAGGCAGCTTCGCCCGGATGGCGTGGGCGTTCGGCCAGCTCGGCCTGGCTCTGGTCGTGGTGATGACGGCCCAGCTGTGGGCCCTGTTGATCGCCCTCAAGCACGATGTCAAATACGGCCCGTTCGACTTTCTGGGGAAGCCGATCGCCATCTGGTTTCCGACCTTTGCCGAACTGCCCGCCACCTGCGCCCGCGTTGGGCTGGCCCTGGTGGGACTGTCGGGCATGTTCGGGGCGCTGGTCGTGGTCGGCGGGATTCCCTATCACTGGCTGTGGGAATATGAGCCCGCCCAGAAAAAGAACCCGAACCTGCTGAAAGAGATTGTGAAAAACGCTGACGAACTGGCCAAATACTCAGGCGAGTCCAGCAGCGATTCGCTGGAAGACGCCGTTAGCGATTTCGCCGGCGAGGTCGAGGATAAAGACGATAAAGAGGCCTACCTGGACAGCCTGGCCGAAGATCTTCGTCGCTCGTTGACAGGGAAGGAAGAAATCGACCCGCGGCCTGAATCGCTGAACTGCCTGATCGTCGGTTATCGCGTGCATACCAAAGGCGACAACCAGGGGAAACTCAAAACCTTGCTGGTCGCGTCGCCCGTCAAACAGAAGCTGCGGATCGTCGCCATGGTGAGCGAGGGCTTCGATCAGCCGGTGAGCGAATTCGATTCCCAGACCGTCGGCGACCAGTTGCTGGAGGAACTCCGCCAGATCGGCCGCTCCGAAGCCGTGGTCCGAAATCCCTATACGGCCGAGTGGGTCAAACCGGTGCTCGCCTGTAATATCAAGTTCGCCTCCTGGCTGGACGGCACCCAGCTGTTGAACCCGGCGTTCGACCGACTGGTAAAAGACTTCCGCCGGCGATAGCACGGGCAAGCCGACCGTCTGGCGGTTGGCGCAAGGGTCGCCAGCAGCGTGACGGCTTACTTGAGAACCCCGCAGGTTGGGGATCCTGCCCGACCAGTTCGACTGCGGCAGCGCGGAAACGATACGACGACGGGGGCGCACCACACGTCCGCTTGCGACGCCAGACTACTGCGTTCCAGCAATCGTGAACGGGCAGGAGTCCCCGTCCTGCAGAAATCCAGGACGCGGGACCAAACTCCCCGCCGGTCTACTTCCGCTGCAGGACCGTACGGGCGGCGGCGATCGTTTCGTCGATATCGGCTTCCGTATGTTTGGCCGAAAGAAACAGGGCTTCGTACTGGCTGCACGGCATGTACGAGCCGTGCTCGATCAGCCCCCAGAAATACTGGGCGAAGCGCTCGGTGTCGCAGCGACTGGCCGTATCCCAGTCCAACACCGGATCGGGATTGAAGAAGAGCGTCATCATGCTGCCGACACGGTGCATCGTATGGGGGACTTCCGCTTCGGCCGCCGCCGCCTGCAGACCACGGGCCAGCCGGGCGCCGAGGGCTTCCAGCTTTTCATAAGGCGGGTCGTCGCGCAGCAGCTGCAGCGTGGCGATGCCGCTGGCGGTGGCGATCGGATTGCCGCTGAGCGTGCCGGCCTGGAAAACTTTTCCCGCCGGCAGAATGTGGTCCATGATTTCAGCCTTGCCGGCGACCGCGCCGATCGGCATGCCGCCGCCGACAATTTTCCCCAGCGTCGTCAGGTCGGGGGTGATCTTCTGCAGGGACTGGGCGCCGCCATGGGCGACACGAAAGCCCGTCATCACTTCGTCGTAAATGAGCAGCGCGCCGTGTTCCGTCGTGAGTCGGCGGAGGGCGGCAAGGAAGTCCGGCTGGCCGCTGACACAGCCCATGTTCCCCACAATCGGTTCAAAAATCACACAGGCCAGGTTTGACCCATGCTGGGCGAAGGCCGCCTCCAGCCCGGCGACGTCGTTATACCGCAGCACGATCGTATCCCGACTGACGCCGGCGGTAACCCCCGGCGAATCAGGCACGGCCAGCGTGGCCGCGGCGCTGCCCGCGGCGACCAGCAGGCTATCGACATGGCCGTGATAATTGCCGGCGAACTTGATGATCAAATCGCGGCCCGTATAACCGCGGGCCAGGCGGATGGCGCTCATCGTCGCTTCGGTGCCCGAGTTGACCAGCCGCACTTTTTCCACGCTGGGAACGGCGTCGATGATCAACTCGGCCAGCGTGTTCTCGGCCTCGGTCGGGGCGCCGAAACTGGTTCCCCGGCCGAGCGCCTCGCGGACTGCGTCCAGCACTTGCGGATGGGCGTGCCCCAGGATCATCGGCCCCCAGGAGCCGATGTAGTCGATGTATCGATTGCCGTCGACATCGAACAGGTACGCCCCTTCGCCCCGGGCCATCACGATCGGTTCCCCGCCTACTGCGCCAAAAGCGCGAGCTGCGCTATTCACGCCGCCGGGCATCAACTGTTTGGCGCGAGCGTAAATTTCATGACTGCGTTGATGTTTCATCTTCTCTCGCCTTGAAAAAAAACGCCGCCCCGCAAAGGGCGGCCTGGTTGTTGGAAGGGATGAGGACGCGGCCGATTGCCTAATACTGCGGCCTGGGGGGAGCCGGCGCCTCATCGGCGCACGTTAACTGCCCGGTCGCCCGCAAGTAAACCACCGTCATGGTAATCATCGTGAACGCGTAAGAAATCAGCAGCAAGACCACCGCCAGCCCCACCGCGCCCACTCCGCCGATGAAACCGGCCGCCGTCATCCCAATGGACGTCAGCACATTGGTCGCCAGCAACACCAGAAAGGTCTGCATTTTGTTGCCGCCCATGTATTTGACGGAGTGCATCATGGCGTCGTTGATATTCATATCGCGATCCGCAATGAAGAACAGCGTCAGCAGAAAATTCAGCGTCGCCATCAGGTTGACCGCCGCAATCAGCAACGAGGCGGCGCCGATGATCACTCTCAGGTACATCGCGATCGAGGCGGGATCGTATTTCATCCCAACGAGCATGCTGGTGACAAGCCAGGACAGAGCGGCCGCCCCAAAGGCAATCAGGGCCGTCACTGCGTACAGCGTCAGCAGATAGAGAAACATGTACAAGGCGCCCCAAAGAACACACTTGCCGGGCAGAAACAGATCGACAAAACTTGCCTGCCCGCGGCAGGTGCTCGTGACCGCCTTGATCAGCCCCATGATCATGTACGACATGCACGCCACGATCACTCCGATAGATAAGGGAATCAGGGCGATGGAAACCACCAGCGAGATCCTCATGTCCAGCCGCATGACGGGGAGACGCGAAGCGATACTCCAAATAATCAGCATCGTCAGCCCGGTCAGCAGAGCCATGATCACGATTTCGATCAAAGCGGTCACCACCAGCATGCCCGCAATCAGCCCGCCTTTTTGAGCCAGCAGTTTTCCCGAAGTGCCGAACACATCCGGAAACAGCACCGGTTTTTGCCGTAACGGCATTTTGGGCACAGGACCGCCTGCGGGAGCGGGAGGATTCGAGCCGTCAGGCCCCATCCCAGGCAGATGCATCCCCGGATACGGCACCATCACCCCCGAATTGCAGTTCGGGCAGCGCATCGTCTGGCCGATCGCCTGGTCAGGCGCTCGAATCCCGCGCTGACAACGTGGGCAGTGGAAATCAACAGGCATCAACAACTCCCAAAAACATGCCGCGCAATCTACAGGGACGGGCCAGGCACCTGCCATGATAATCAACCGCCAGCGTTTTCCCTACTCCCAGCCGTCAACACCGCACGGCAAGGATCCGCCAGGCCTGCGGCAGGACCCGTTCTCTCGACTGTCGCCGTATTCCCTCGACTTTTCCGCCAGCCGCCGTACCATAGTGGGGAGGGAGCCGGCTGCCACTACCCCAACAAGGAGAATTGTTGTGACTGCGTCTGTTAACAAATCGCTGGCCCGCGCCCTGGTCGTGGGTCTGGCCGGCTGCCTGCTGGCTGCTCCGGCCCTGGCCGATACGCTGCGTCTGGCGAATGGAGACTCCGTGACGGGCAAGGTGCTTTCGATCGATGCCGAGCAGGTCCAGCTCGAAAGCGACGTCCTGGGAAAACTGACCATCCCCCGCGCCAAGATCGCCTCGATCCATTTCGGCGATGCTCCTCCCGCTGCCGCTCCGGCGCAGGCCGCCCCAGCGGACTTGAAAGTTCCCAAACTGCCCGCCATTACGGCCGAACAGAAAAAGTACCTGGAAGAACAAACGCGAAAGACCGGCGCCACCCCGGCTGACGTGCTGAAGCAGCTGCAGTCCGGCGGCGTCGATCCCAACGCCGTCGACGAAATCACCCGAAATCTGCCTGGCTTTGCCGCTCCGGAAGTGCAAGAGTATTTCAACAATACGCTCGGAGGTCTGCAAAGCGGCCAGCTGAATATTGGCGACATCCGCAAAGACGCCGTCAAAGCCCGCGACCAGATCAAAGAACTCCAGGAAGAACTGGGACCCGAAGCGGCCGCGCTGAACGGCTACCTGGGGATTCTGGAAAACTTCATTCGTAAAACCGAATCAGAAGCCGAGCCTCAGCCCAAGGCGGCTCCCCAATCCTCCTCTCCCAAATCCTCCGCTCCCAAATCCAAGACTCCCCCCAAAACGGCCGGCCCTAAATAGGCCGCCTGCCCACGGCGCCAGGGAGCCTCGGGATTCAGAAAGAAATAGACGCGTCGGTCTGGTCTGCCCGGCCAGACCGACGCGCCCCATGTCGGGATGACAAGTTGAAGTGGGTGGATTGTAGGGATCAGGTGTGACAGCCTATGTCATACCTGGACCGTTTCAGAAAGTTTTTTTGCCGCCCCTGTCTCCGAGGCGGGCGTTTGCGGTTTTCAACGGGTTGCGGCAGGGTGCAAGGCGATTCATGGCGCGAATTCGATCCCGGAATGCGGCCCTGGCCCAGGTTTTTGCCGACTGTCAGCAGCCTGTCTACGTCCTGAATGATCAGCGGCAGATTGTCTTTTGCAACGAAGCCTGCGCCGCCTGGCTGGCGGAACCGATCGACCAGATTGAAGGTCGCCAGCTTGATTACCACTCCGGCGACGCGAACCACCCGCACGCCGGACTGACGCCGCCCCCGGAGGCCTTTGCCGCCAGCTTCTGGCGCGGCAGCGTCACCGCCGGCCCTGGCTCTCCGGCTCCGCGAATGGCGGCGTTTACGGCCCTGTTTGACCCCCAGGGCGATCTGACCGGCCTGCTCGCGGTGGTCGACTCCGCAGCGGCCCCTTCCGACTCGCCCCCGCCCAGCTCGACCTGCACGGCGGGAGATACCGAGGCCGAAGCCCTGCACCAGCAGCTGCTGTCTATCCGGCAGCAGTGGGGCGAGCGGCTGTTCCTGGATCCGCTGCTGGGCGATGCAGCCCTCACGACCAAGCTGCGAGCGCAAGTGCGGCTGGCGATGGAAACGCGCACACCCGTGCTGCTGGTCGGCCCGGCAGGCTCCGGCCTGCCCCAACTGGCCAGGGCCATTCACGCCGCCCGTGACCCCGACGGCGTCTGTCCGCTGGCCCCTCTTTCCGGGTCGCTGGCGGACGCGGAGCATGTGCAGACGTCCCTGCGTTCCCTGCTCCGCAAGGCGCCGGGCGAGCCGGTGCTCCGGCGTCCCGTGTTGTTGCTGCTGGAAGCGGATCGCCTGCAGCCGTCCGCCCAGCAGGAACTGGCCGGGTTCCTCACGCTGCCGGGTTTTGAATTGTCGATCCTCGCCGTGGCGGAAGAACCACTCGAACTGCTGGCGGAGAAGGACCTGTACCGCACCGACCTGGCCCGCGTGCTCAGCCCGCTGGTGGTGCAATTCCCACCGCTGGCCGACCGGTCAGGCGATCTCCCACTGCTGGCCCAGCGAGCCCTCGAAAAACTGAACGCCCTGGGCGGACCGCAGCGCAGCGGCTTCTCAGAAGAAGCGCTGGATCAGCTGGCCGCCTATCCCTGGCCGGGCAACCTGGACGAACTGGCCGAGGTGGTCGAACAAGCCCACCGGAACGCCCGCCAGGCGGAAGTCGCCGCCGCCGATCTGCCCGACAAAATCCGCAAACGGATCGACGCCAAACGTTACGCACCGCAGCCGCCGGAAAAGATCGACCTGTACCGCTACCTGTCGCGGATCGAAGGCGAATTGATCGACCGCGCCATGCGTCTGGCCAAGGGGAACAAAACGCGGGCCGCCGAACTGCTGGGAGTGAACCGCGCCCGTCTGATCCGCCGCATCAACCAGGATGACTGAGCGACTTTCTCCGGCAACGAGGCTCAATCCAGAAGGGCGCCTTTGCCCGCCCTATTGCTGGCCTGGCTTGAAGTTGCGGACCGATTTGATCTCGCGGCGACGAGGCTCGACCAGCGCGACCAGTTCGCCTTCCTGGTTATGGGCGGCCGCCAGCGGCTCTTCCAGCTGGAAGCGGTTGTCGAGAAAGCGTCCCGCGAACAGCAGCTCTGTTTCCATCTCCGTCACCACGATCGTCGGCAGATGGGCCACCGCCAGCGCGGCCGGCGTCAACAGATACGGCAGCACGTCCGGCGCCGGGATTTCGTCGGGAGAGATCGCATCGGCCAGGGTGAACGAGCCGATCGCAGTGCGTGTCAGGCCCGACATGACCGCGCAGTCGCCCAGCGCTTCGGCCAGATCGCGGCCCAGCGAACGGACGTAAACGCCTTTGCCGCACTCAATGTTGAGCGTCAACTGCGGATAGTCGTAGTGCTCGACCTCGATGCTGTAGACCTCGACAGGGCGTTCGTCCAGCTGCACTTCTTTCCCTTTACGGGCCAGCTCGTAAGCGCGTCGCCCCTGCACTTTGATGGCGGAGTACGCCGGCGGACGCTGCTGGATCGAACCAATAAACGCCGGCAACGCTGCGTCCAGATCGGCCCGGGTGGGCGGCTCGGCCAGCGGCCGGAGGATCTGCTCACCTTCCAGGTCTTCGGTCGCGCTTTCCCGCCCCAGCAGAAATTGCGCCCGGTATCGCTTGTGCGCTTGCTGCAGGTACTCCACCAGGCGGGTGGCCTGCCCCAGGGCAATCACCAGCACGCCGTCGGCCAGCGGGTCAAGCGTGCCGCCGTGCCCCACTTTCCAGCCCCGTGCGGCGAACTTGACGCGGTCCACCACATCGCGCGAGGTACACCCGCGCGGCTTGTTGATATTCAAAAACCCAAACATGAACGGAAACTATGGTTGCTGAATCGTGAAGTTGCACAGGTCGCGAATCTCGGCCGGCGACCTGTCGCGCAGTCCGCTGAAACGGGCCAGCAGTGCGTCGACATCGTCCACGCCCAGGGCCGCCAGCGTGCGAAATTTGTGGGCCACAAACTCATCCAGCCGGCCGCTCTGGTTCCGGGCGTGACCTTCAGGGTACATCACCAGCGGGCTGCCCAGCACGCCCAGCGTGCGGTGCGTCAGCTCCACCCGGGTCGGAATTCCGTCGGGGTAGCGGGCGTCGTACTCGGGGCCGCCGTGGACAAACTCAATGCGTTGCATCAGGTCGCGGGTGAGCGGATCGAACAGCGTCTGGTCGTCGTAATCGGCCGGGACCAGCGTCAGTTCTTTCCAGCCCGCCCGTTTCTGCTGCAGGGCTTTCCGCAACAGCGCGGCGATGATGTACACCATGGAATGGTCCGCACTCTGGCGGGTTTGCGGATCGCGCTTGGCCGGGTCGCCGATGATGCTGAACGCCGGCTCGTAGATCGCAATGCGAATCTTCTCTAACTGACCGACATCGTCCAGCAGGGCCGGGTTCGCGCAGAGCAGATCGATCAACCCTTGAATAGCGCCAGCCGACTGGTGCTCATACAGCCCCAGTTTGAAGTGCATCTGCATCACGGCGAAGTCGCTCCCTTCGCCGGAAAGCTGCAGGTCGAACGGACTCAGGTCCGGCTGTCCCGGCGGCTCCATCAGGCAGAAAATGGCCTGGGGGTTACGGAAGATATCCGCCGGCCCCACAAAACCCCGCAGCGCTCGCCTGGCGGAAAGCACGGCCGCTTCGGTGCTGATGGCGGCCGAGGCGCCCTTGGAGTCCGACAGCTGATGCCCGGCGCGGATCGCCCTGAAGGGGATGTAATGGGCGACCGTCATGCCGATGGCCGATTCGATCTGCTCTTCCGTGCCGCCCTGCATGGCTGCATAAACGGCGGCCGAAGCGATCGCCCCGTGCACGACATGATCGATCTTGTGGTTCTTGAGCGCGAAGACTTCGGCCAGGCGGCCGCGGATTTCGTCCAGGCAGATCATCGCTTTGAGCAGACGACGGCCGTCCCACTGTTGCATCTGCGCGGCGGCCAGAGCGACCGGATAGAAGTCGTTATGGCCAAACTCGCCCGCGGCGTCGCCGGTGCGGGGGTTGTAGCCAAAGTTGGTGCCGTTAGCGTCCAGCTCACGGGCGGCGGCGCTATTGGCCACCACGGCCTTTTCCGGCGCCACAAGAGAAGTGGAGCCCAGCAAGGCGGCGCCCTGGCTGGGGTCAGATACCGGATAGGAGAGCGCTTCCTGGCGCAGCACAACCGGCGCATTCATGCCAGCGGCCAGTGCGGCCACGGCGCAAGCGACACTGTCGAGATGAAACTGCTCGACCTTGGCGTAAACAGCGTCGTCAGGCTCGCCCAGACGATCGTTCAGGAAATCGAGCGTATAGCGAGCGATTCCCCGGGCCTGGTTCTGATCCCGGGACAGAAAAACAGGGTCCGGCATCCGCGGCTCCAAAAAGGCAAGGCCCAGGCCAGACCTCAACGGCAGCGCAGCGTTAACGGTTAGCAGGACCTATCAGGAAAGGAATCGTTACCCATGCAACCGTCCCGTCGCGAGCGGTTGCGCAATCAAGCGACGGGACCCTGTCGGGAGAACCGACCCAACCAGGCAATCTCCCAGAAGCGTTCTACCGCCTAAGCTAGACGACCAGATCAGTCGCCGACGTAGGGGAGCAGGGCCATGAACCGGGCCCGCTTGATCGCTTTGGTGACCGCATGCTGGCTCACCGCGGTGCAGCCCGTTTTGCGACGGCCCACGATCCGTCCGTGGCGGTTGATGAGTTTGTTGAGCAGCTCGATGTCTTTATAGTCGACATACATCGGCCGCGGGCGTTTGCCATCGACGAAGATCGGATCCTTTTTGGCGGTGCGAGTTTTCGCCTTCGCGCGTTTGCGAGCGCGGGTGCTCTTTGTCGGGGGTGGGGCCATAATTGGGTTCTAAATTCTTGCGTAAAGTTTTGTAGATGGAAAAGGCACTAGTTTAACGAAATCGCTTGTTGTTGCAAGAGTTCCGTGCCGGGCGGGAAACGCTTTTCACCGCGGGGAACCGTCCGCACCGGAACAGGTCCGACACAACTCCCCTGGCGGACACACCTTAAAGGCGTTCGCGTCACAAACAGGCGGCGGGAGGCGGCCTAAAAAATGGGCTCTTTTCCCAGCTGCCGCCGGACGATAACCCACTGGCCTGCGTGCATCATCCAGTGGGCCGACTGCATCGCAATCACGGCGCCCACCGTCGCTCCCAGTCGCTGAATCTGCGCCGGCGCCGGCTGTTCCAGCTCTTCGTCCGACAGGCGATCCAGCAGGGCGAACGTGCCGGCCCGCTGCTCTTTCATTACCTTCAGGTATTCGTCCCTGGTGCAAAAATCGGCCGGATTGTCGCTGGACGCCATATCTTTCCGGTGCCGATCCGCAAAACCGTCCGGCAGCGGCGGCATCGAATCGGGGCTGACCATGTTGTTCAGCGAGTTTTCCGACGCAATCAGATGGCCCACCTGCCAGGCGATATGATTCGCTTTGGGGTGCGGACGAATCATCAGCTGCTCGTCCGTCAGGTCTTTGAGGTAACCATCGACGACGAAGTTCGGCAACTGCAGTTCATGTTTGATTTGTTGAGCAATGCTCACGGTAGCAACTTCCATAGGAGGGAGAAGAGGGCGGATCGCATCCCGTTCGACAGCCGGGCGCCCCAGGGCGGCCACCAGGAATCCAGGACGGATCTCGCCGCAAGAGTCGTTCGTCGCGATTCGCTCGGCGAAGAAACGCGCGTTTTCGCCAGGCGAAAGGCGACTCTCAATGCGTGCTTCTGCACGGGAACCCCAGGAAAGGGAAATCCCGCCCGCAAGAACAGGCCGTTCACCAGCCCGCTGCGACCCCCGCATTATAACCGGCCCGCCTCGATCACTACACCCCCTGAAACCAATCGCCATGCGGCCAGGATGCGGCCTGGCGAACGGCAATCTCAGCGCATCTTCCCCAGAATATCAGCGACTGGAAGTCACCCGTCGTTTCGATCCGATTGCATCACTCGCATGAGAAGTCGCGACACCAACGCTCCGGCTCATCGCCCCGACGCGGGCCAGGCGGAATCGCCCTGACACGCATCGACACGCATCGACACGCGTGACTCCAGAGCAGCCAACGACTAACATACTGACTTGCGACGTTGGATGGCGTGGGCGTCAGACTGCAAATTTGCAGTCTGGTGTTGATACTCCGACCATCCTGCACACACGTTAGGAACGAGGGGGAAATAACTTCGGTTTTGTATAACACCGAGGACGTTGCGGAAAGCGAGCCTGCTTGAAATCGCGTCGTGACCTGTGCCGAAAGAGCCAGTCTGGCCGACTTCATCAAGGACGATCCGCTGCCGACCGGCCCTTTGCGCCTTCGCGCCTTTGCGTGAGATCTTCTTCGTGACAGGACCGCCAATCCGTCCTTGAACGGCGAGAAGAAAAATTGAGCCGGTTGAAGAATTTCCCCTCGCGTAAATGGGGACTCACGCAAAGGCGCGAAGGCGCAAAGAAGGATGAAGAGGTGTGAGAATAAATTGGCCGCGCCCCTTGGGGATGTCGCGTTTCAGACTCCGACCAGATGGGGGAAATAGCCGAAGTTATTTTTCCCCGACTCCTTATTGGCAGAAGCGAAACCCTGTCCGTGATGCACATCAACATTCGTGACACCGCTGCAGAGGACCTGGATGCGATCTTACGCATTGGCAACGATGCGCTCGTTGCCCCCCACCAGTACCGCCAGTCCCTGGCGGGAACGAGAGACAAATGGTGCGATTTTCTCGCAGGAAAAAGAGACACGAAATTCGTCACGTTCCGGTGCGCGACCATCCTGGACGGCGACACAATCATCGGAAACGTCTCCCAATGGCACATAAATTCAAACGACCGGCCGATCGTCCAGTGCGGCTGGAATCTGACGCCCGCTTACTGGGGGCGCGGAGTCATGTGCCTTGCTCTGACCGAACTGTTCAACCGGTTCTTCGCCAACGACGGCGTCGCCCACATTTATGCCGACTGTTTCCGCAGCAATCACCGCTGTATTCGTGTGCTGGAAAAGCTTGGGTTTACGCCCAACGGCATACCGCCGCATCACCGTGTGATCATCGCCTGGTCAATGCGATGCCTGCACTGGATCAGACGTTTCCGGCTTGATTCTGAAATGTGGCAGCCTTCGGCCCCCTAGAGCCCTCGGATACAACAAAGGACCGATGCTCGGTTGTTCGTAACCATCAAACGGACACCCAGCAACAAGCCCGCGTTCGCAAAGCGAAAGGCGACTTTTCAACTGTGGTTTTTCGCCCAGCGACGAAACTAAAAACGCAAGGTAAAGTCACTCGCGTATCTTCATCAAGCTCGGCGATTCACTCTGGAGAGAGACTGTCAAATGGGAATGCACATTGGACTGGTGGCCGCGCAGACTTCTGTCGCGGAATTGAGTGCGGCATTGCTCAAGGCTTGCCCGAATCTTGAACTGGTCGCCTCGCAAAAAGAGTTTGCCAGCGCCGACGACCTGTGGGCGTGGAAAGAAGCCAACGAGCAGTTTGTCTCCGCAGCCGACTGGAGCCAGGACACGCCTGGCAAATCGGTCTACATGTTCTGGCAGGATGGCCCCTGGGCGATACTCCTGGATCCGGATTATACGCTAGCGTCAAACGACAACCTGTTACAAACGCTCAGTTCGACGTTCGGCAAAGTCCTGTCATTTGTGGTGGAGTCTGCCGGGGGCTGTGCGTTCTTCTGGTGCTATGAAAACGGCGTGCAACGCAGGCAGATCAGCAACACCGATGGCGAGGTGACACTGGAGGGCGAACCGCTCGCCGAAGAGACCGGCATCGACGCGAATAACTATTACATGGAAGAAACGGAAGCACTCTGGCGAGCATTCGGTATTGCTCCTTACGAACGCCTGGAGTCTGCCGTCGGCTGTATCGCCATCAGCGTCATTGACCGCACTGACTACTCCGACCTGTAAAACTTCGCCGCACAATTGTGTGAACCAGAGGAACGAGGGGGAAATAACTTCGGTTTTGTATAACACCGAGGACGTTGCGGAAAGCGAGCCTGCTTGAAATCACGTCGCGACCTGTGCCGAAAGAGCCAGTCTGGCCGACTTCATCAAGGACGATCCGCTGCCGACCGTCCCTTTGCGCCTTCGCGCCTTTGCGTGAGATCCTCTTCGTGACAGAACCGCCAATTCGTCCTTGAACGGCGAGAAGAAAAATTGAGCCGGTTGAAGAATTTCCCCTCGCGTAAATGGGGACTCACGCAAAGGCGCGAAGGCGCAAAGAAGGATGAAATGGTGTGAGAATAAATTGGCCGCGCCCCTTGGGGATGTCGCGTTTCAGACTCCGACCAGATGGGGGAAATAGCCGAAGTTATTTTTCCCCGACTCCACAGCCGTCGTCGGGATCAAACGAAATGGTCCCTGGGTCGGCGGAGGCCGGCGACATCAACAAGCTAACTGCAGACGTTACTGACTATAAAATGACTCGCCGAAAATGACTCGCCAACTCCAGCAAATTGACGACGGAATATTCACCGTTTCTGAAGTTTTTGACCGGGACGAATGTCGCGATCTGATGGAACGCTCAGAATCAATCGGTTTCGAAGCGGCATCGGTTCGAACCTCGCAGGGACCGCAGATGATGACCAGGATTCGCAACAATGATCGTGTCGTGTTCTATGACGCCGAATTGGCAAGCCAAATGTGGCAGCGAATCCACCCGTTCGTGCCGGTCCTGGAAGAACATACTGCTTGCGGCGTGGATTCAAACCTGCGTATCTATCGCTACTTTCCAGGACAACAATTCAAACGCCACAAAGATGGCGCGGTGACCAACGAGGCGGGGCAAACCAGTAAGCTTTCCTACCTGATCTACCTGAATGAGGATTGCGTTGGCGGATCGACAAGGTTTCGCGATTACCGTGATGCCGACGGCGCTCGAGAGAAGGTGGAATTTATCGTCTCACCAGTTACCGGAACCGCGTTGCTGTTCCGCCATGAACGCTGGCACGAAGGCGCGCCAGTGACCGAAGGCGCCAAATACGTCCTTCGAACGGACGTGTTCTATACAACCGGATGCGAATAATCGAATAGCAAGGCGGACACCTCCGACCGGCCCCACTAACGCCAAGAATGCGGGCCCGAAACAGCCTGTTTAACAGGGAAAACCAGGCCCGCACAGCGCTCCCCCTGCGACCAAAACGGAGGCAAGCTCGCTGCCGCAAAAACTCGAACGCGTTTTCAGCGGAGCTGTTCGTCCTGATAAAATCTGGGCGGGCCCAATTGTCTGTGCAACAGACTCCTCTTCGCCCTCCTGGTCCAGGTTATCCCTCCCCTTTGGCCAATCATGAAAATACTTTGGTGCTGGCGTTGCAACATGGATTATCCCATGCTGGAGCGAGAGGAATGGGAAATCATCGCCAGGGCGCGCAGCGTTAACCGGAGGGATCCCCAGGCGGCGTTCGCCGTCCTCGAGCGTGCGTCCGCCAGGCTCGGCATTGATCCGCCTTTACCGCTGCCCCCTGAAAGCCCTGCAATGGCGGAGCTGTGGTGGCCCATGATCGTGGGTTATCATATGTTTACGGGCGTGCTGGAAGATTCGCCGAATTCCATCTCGCATCATCTCGTGTCCGAGCACGGGCCGCCTTGTAGCGCATGCGGCAAGCCGCTTCGCACTCCGAGGGCCAAGATGTGCGCTGCTTGCGGCGTTTCCGTCTCCCCTTGACGCCGTTTCCCAAACGACCTTTCTCGCACATTCGGATCCCGGTGAAACATCGTGTTGCACAGCAAAGGGGCGATGCCCGACAAACGGCAACACGATCCAGCAGGAGATCAACAGATGGGCCGCGGTTTTGTCGCCTACACGTTCCTCGAATCCGGAAGAACAGAACTCGCTCTGTATTCCGCTTTCCTCAACTACCGTTTGGCGGACGATACCCTGCTCTGGGTCCTTCAAGACACGATCTACTGCGCAGCATGTCAAAGAATTACGATGGGCGAAAAGCTGCCTTCGCTCGAGGACCTGGCCGCGGAATTAAAGCTTCTTGACGATCACGATACGTTTACTTTGGAAGGACTGGCCTTCCTGGAAAGGGACCCCGAAGAGCATCGGCAGGAATTGCTGCGGCGAATAAAATGGCGCGGCGATCGGCAATCGCCGGCCAAATGCCTGCACTGTTCATCGACGGAAATTCACTCCATTCCTTCCCGTGGGGAATTTGACCACCCTGTCACGGGTCAACGATTAGACGTAACCGACGAAGGCTGGATAGATGCGGCATCCTGGGAGGCGGAATTTTCGCCGGAAGGATTTCCGCTTGATCCCACGAATATCGGGTAAACCAGAATTACAGCGAACGGGCGTTATTCCAACCGGGAACCACGGAGACAGATCATGGGCGTGACCAATGGCTTTTTGAAGCTTCCGCGCGACGAGTTTGACAAACTTTGCGAGGATCAGGCGGCGCTCGCCGCCCGCGCCCAGGAGTGGGATGAATCGCGCGGATATCTGGACATGGATAAGGCGGGTTACGAACTGCTCTTCATGTTCGATCCTTCCCTCGTTGAAGCGTTTGCGGCGGAGGGACCAGCGCCCTATCCCCATATCACCACCGTCCTGGGCGGCGGCGAGGTGGTCCTTCCTGATCTCGATCTGGGCTACGGTCCCGCGCATCGGATCCCTGAAGAAACGCTACGCAACTCGATTCCCGAATTCAAGGCAATCCAGTTTGAGGAAGCCTTCGCGCTCGCCAAGAACGAAAGCATCGCCGAACTCCTGCCTCGGGACGCCGACGAAGAGGAGTTTCGAGGGTACCACTGGGCCTATCTGCAGTCCCTCGGCGATTTCGTCCAGCAGGCGGTCGATGACCATTCCGTCGTCTTGCGATACTAAAGGCGCCAGTACAACGAAGGCGATCAACTCGAAGTGGCTGGATACTCGTGAACCCCTTGCGGCGGAGGGTGTCCTTGCTGGCGTCTTCTTCCCGAATTTTCTTTCGCGGGATACAACGATGCCTGAGTACAAGTGGATTTCCGATAAAATCTTTACCGTCTCCGGGTTCTTCACGCCGGAGGAGTGTGATGCTGAGATCCGCCGTGCGGAGTCGGCCGGGTTTTCCGACGCGCCGATCACGACTCCGTTCGGTCCGCAGATGCGGCAGGACGTTCGCAATAACACCCGGGTGATGATCGATGATCCCGACGGCGCCGAACAACTCTGGCGTCGCGCCACGGATTACGTGCCGATCCACCGTGGCGACTGGACGGCGGTGGGCGTCAACGAACGGTTGCGGTTCTACCGCTATGACGCCGGCCAGCAGTTTGACTGGCACTTCGACGGCGCCTTTGAGCGTCTCAACGGGGACCGCAGTCAATTGACGTTCATGGTCTACCTCAACGACGATTTCCAAGGCGGGGAAACCTCTTTCGAAGATGGCGCCATTGTTCCCGAAACGGGGATGGCCTTGTTCTTCGTGCATCGGATTCGCCACAAAGGAGAACCCGTCGCCCAGGGCCGAAAGTACGTGCTGCGCACCGACGTGATGTATCGGCAATCTGCCGAGTAGCGGCCTGGAGCGCTTCGTCGCTAACCGGAAACCGTAAACTACCAGACACCCGATCCGTTCGAGCAAGAACAATTCGCCAGACTGGCCGGATCAATCCACTTTGTCCGGGTCCGTCCGTAGCGGGCGAACGCAAATCGCCCCGCCTTTTTCCATTCCGTTTCAGGGAGCACCAAGATGGCTGAAGGATCAATCGAAAAACGTGCGAAAGATGCGTTAGCGTTTCTGGTTGCCATGCGGGACGCGGGAGCGAGCTGCATTCAGGCTCAAAACGCCTTGCACAATCAGGGCACGGGGAAAATCGCGGAGCTGTTCCCGACGGACTCGGACCAGAGGGCCTGGCAGGACACCCCCGAATACGCGGAGCTATGGCGGATCCTGGAAGAGATGCCGTTGCCGATGGGAAAGGCGGCCAAGGAATAGTTTGTTCTGCGTCTGACGAAATCCCTGCACGCGGCCCTGGCTGCCGAAGCAGACGAGGAGGGGGTTTCCTTGAACCAATTGCTGCTCACGAAGATCGCCATGCGAATTGGGCGTTAGGGTTACAATGAGGAGGCGTCGGGAGCGTTCCTTTTACCGAGGAACAAATGTCACTAAAGCTCCCGGCGTCTTTCTATTTCTTGCTATGCAACCCAAAACCGGGACGGAAACTGGAGTCACCCATAGCTCGTGTCACTCGCGACTGGTCCTGCGTCTGCTCTTCGACCAGAACGGCTGCAGGCTCGTTTCCTCAGCGTCTCGAGCGGGTTTGCAGAGTAGCGTTTGGCGTTGCTAAAGTTTGGGCAGGCCCCCTCTATCGCCTCGTCAGGCTTTGCCAACCGCGTGGCGGGCCGCATGGATTTTGAAGTCGCTGGCGTTCGCCGCGGCGCCGGGGAAAGCTGACGTTACCCCGAATGGAATCCCCAGGGAACGGGAGGGAGTTTACTGCACGATGGGGTCTCGTCGCTTTACGCGAAAGCAGAAGCAGAATGTCGACTTTCGCTCCGCGAAAGTACGCGTTCTTTCACGGAGAGGCTGTGAATTTATTCCGAAATTCAGGGGATGTTAACTTAGGATGCTTCAAAAACGAGCCATTTTCATCTCAGAGGCGAGGTTTGAGATCAAAACAGGGTCGTTTTTGAGTGCCATTTGCTAGCAGAACCCCTCCTCTGGTTAATAAATTCACAGCCTCGGAGTGAAAGACGACTGACCGGCGTCTGTTCTTCCTCGAAACGACGAATCAATATCTGGCAGTCATTCCTTTCGTATTCCGACAGTAATTAGTCGCATGCGCCCCCAAAGCTTCGGTGATCTGTACGGCGCGCCGCCGGTTTCGCCTGAGTTCAAGCGATTGAATCCCGAGGACGATAAGTCGCCCCTGTTAATCACTTACGTAACGACAGCGGTTGTCTCTCGCAGGTATCACGAAGAAGAGCTGCGCAAATTTCTAGATGGCGATGTTTCCACGGTTAACTTTTTCGCCACGGTTCCTCTGGATTCTGAAAAAGCAGACGAACGGATTCAATCAGCAATGCTCACGGTGCAAGGGCTAGAGAGCATCCATGCTGAGTTTTGCGAGTGGATTCGCAATACGATTACCATTGACGACCTGCTTGCCGGCTGCACCGCCTAAAACTCTTCGTCGCTGGAGAGCCAGCCTTTGCGGTAGAAGTAGTAGAGCAGGCTGCCGGCGACGGTCGCCATCAAGCCCAGGGCGCCGACGTAGGCGTACGGCCAGTTCAGCTCGGGCATGTTGCCGGGCAGCTCGGTGTTGAAGTTCATGCCGTACAGGCCTGTCACAAAGCTCAAGGGGATGAAAATCGTGGCGATGATCGTCAGCATTTTCATCACCTCGTTCATCCGGTTGCTGACCAGCGACAGGTAGTAATCGCGCAGGTCGGTGCACACTTCGCGGTGAGTTTCCAGCAGGTCGATCAACTGCGACGTATGGTCGGCGCAGTCCCGCAGAAACACCCGGGTGTTTTCGCTGATGACGTCGTGTTCGTCGCGGATCAATTCATTGATGGCGTCGCGGTGGGGACGCATGGTGCGCCGCAGCAGCAGCAGGTCGTTGCGCGTTTCGTGGATCCGGGCTGTTACTTCGGAGGAAAGGCTCTGGGCGATGTCGTCTTCAATGCCGTCCAGCCGATCGGCGTAACGGTCGAGCAGGGGGAAGTACGAGTCCACCACCGAATCAATCAGTGTGTAGGCCAGGAAATCGGCGCCTGCCTGGCGGAGCCGGCCGCTGCTCTTGCGGATGCGGTCGCGGACCGGCTCGAAGGAGTCGCCCTGCATTTCCTGGAAGGAGATCACAAAGTTGGGGCCGAGGAACATGGCCACCTGCTCGGTTTCCGCCCTTTCGCGAAAGTGGCCCTTGCGCGTGACAATGAACAGATGCTCATGGTACGGGTCGACCTTCGCCCGCTGATGGGTGTTGACGACGTCCTCCATGGCCAGCGGATGCAGATGAAAGGCCTGAGCCAGCTGGCGATTGACTTCCGCATCGTTGACGCCTTCGACGTCGATCCACACCACGGTGAACTGCTGGCATTTGGCCTTGAGGGTGTCGATGCGGGGGTTCGTTTCTTCGACGACCCGTTCGGAACCGAAACCAGTGAACCGCACGATCGCTTTCCGCGGCGCCTCGCCGTTCCCGTTGCCCGGATGGTCGCCCGGGTCTTCGGCGCGGCCATGGTCGTGGCACAGGTTTGCCGAGGCGGCTTCGGGCGGGCTGCCGGGGGCCGGTTTGACCTGGTTCGGGTTATTGTTCTGCTTGCTCCGTCGGGAGCGGCGGGACGGCTTGCGAAAGATGCGGCGCTTCGTTTTGCTCATGACGAAAAACAATCCGTTGGGGGCGAAGGCACGGCTTCAGAGAAGACGCCGCTGGCGCAAGGGGCGTCGCTCAGCCAGGAAACTGCTGCAGGACGATGCCGGCGACTTCCGTGTCGGCCAGGGAATCTTTGCCGAGGATATTCGGCGCACTGCTCAGCAGCACGCCCCGCTGGGCGTCGGATAATGCCGGGGCGCCGTGGGAGCCTTTGACCAGCGTGGCGTCGAGCGGGATGCTCCGCGTGGCCGGATCAAAATGCAGTTCGACCGGGTCGTAGCCCGGCTTCTGGTGAATGTCGACGGTCCGGGCAAAGTCAGGCGCCTTGGCGTCGTCCAGCCACCAGTAGTACGCCTGCCAGCTGTTCGGCTCGGAGATCAAAATCACTTCGCCGGCGCGGGGGTGGTCCATTTGATACTTGGCGCGGTACGAGCTGGTCAGGATCTCTGCATAGCCGTCGGCTTTTTCGAACAGGTGGGAAACCTGCGAGATGATTTTGGCGTCGCCGCCGCGGACGAACACCTGGGAGTACTGGTGGTCGACCATCGCCCAGGCGTCGCTGTTTTCCAGGTCGAGCTGTTCGCCCTGCTCTGTTTCGCGCACCTGGAGCAGGCCTGCCTTGCGAAGGATGCGATTGGGGTAGCTGACATGATCGACCGCCGTGATGACGTATTCGGTGGCCGCCATGAACAGGATTTCGGCGTCTTCACAGGCCTGGCGGAGGCCAGCCGCCAGCACGCCGATGACTTCATCCAGTTCGCCCAAAGCAGCCTGGGCCGCGGGGCAGTCGGGACCGCTTTTTTGCGCGGCGTAATCCAGGTGGGGCAGGTAGATGTAGAAAAAGTTGGGACGATGCTTCTTCGCCGCCAGAACGGCCGAATCGGCGATCCACTGGGTCGACTTGATATTGGCGATCGGTCCCCAGAAATGCTGCAGCGGGAAATGGCCGATCGCATCGCGCAGCTCGCCGTAGAACTCGGTCGGTTTGGTGTAGCACCAGAGCGACTCGGAACCGTCGGGGTTGTGGATGGGGGCCGGCATGCACACGTAGTCGGCGCCGCAGCCTTTGCTGAGCATGGGGAACCAGGCGGCGGAGGTCAGGTCGGCGTCCCGTTCGCGTAGCAGGTCCCAGATTTGCGGCGCCCGGATCTTCTCGTTCCAGGCCGTCCACATTTCGACCTTGTGTTCGTCCCGCCAGTAAAAGCCGTTGGCGACAACGCCATGATCGTGCACATGCTTGCCGGTCAGCATGGTCGCCTGTGACGGCCAGGTGACGCAGGGAAAGCTGTGGCACAGTTGGGCCTTATCGCCGCCTTCCATCAGCCGCGACAGATTGGGCATGCTCGCCAGGTCCTGATCGCGCAGGCCGGGAATGGTGAAAAAAACAAGATGCATTCAAAAAGTCCTTAAGGCGAGCAGTATACGACAACGCCCTGCGGGCCCAGAGGCCGGCGGGGCGAAGAGCGGGTGATTCAGGTCGGCAGTTCAAGGGAGCGTCAAGGATGCGAAAAGAACCACTTCCAGATTTTGATTCGTCGTTTTGAGGAAGAACAGACGCCGGACAGTCGACTTTCACTCCGTGAAAGTACGCGTTCTTTTGCGGAGAGGCTGTGAATTTATTCCGAAATTCAGGGGATGTTAACTTAGGATGCTTCAAAAACGAGCCATTTTCATCTCAGAGGCGAGGTTTGAGATCAAAACAGGGTCGTTTTTGAGTGCCATTTGCTAGCAGAACCCCTCCTCTGGTTAATAAATTCACAGCCTCGGAGCAAAAGACGGCTTACTGTCGACTTCCGTCAGTAAAAAGTTTCTCATTCCAAGGGGAAGTCGAATGTCCGTCGCATGTCGTTAGTTAAAAGTTTCGCGTTCCCTTACGCAAGCGACTGGGTTGTATTTTGGAGCAGCGGCCGCAAAAACTCAATCGCCCTGGCGGCTGCGGTCGGCCCCATGTGGCTATGTCGGCTGAGTTCGACATACACGCCGGCCCGGTAATCGGCCTGCCGCAGCGCCGCCAGCACCGGCGCAAAGGCGATCTCTCCTTCGCCAAACATTAAATGTTCGTGTACGCCGGCCCGCATATCTTCCAGGTGAACATTCGCCAGCTTCCCCTGGTAACGGGCAATGTAATCGGCGATCGGCGTTTCACCCTGGCAATGCAGATGGCCCAGATCCAGCGTCAGCTGGAAGTGGGGGGCGTCGATCTGCGACAACAGCCGATCATACGCTTCCATGGTGTCGACCAGCATGCCGGGCTCTGGCTCAAAGGCAAGGATGACGCCGTGCTGGTCCGCCAGATCCAGCACCGGTTTGAGCCCCTCAACCAGACGCGTGTAAGCGACCGGCGACGACGCTCCGTCGTGGACAATCCCGGACCAGAACGATACGCAGTCGCTGCCCAGGCGGGCCGCCAGCCGGATCGCATGGCCCAGGAATTGGACCCGGCCGGCCCGGTCGGCGGCGGTCGGGCTGACCAGCGTCGGTTCATGCTTGCGACGCGGATCCAGCAGGAACCGGGCGCCCGTTTCGATCACGCTCCGCAAACCGGTTGCGGCCAGACGCTCCGCCATGGCATCGATGGCCGCCTTGTGCTCGGCGGCGGGAAGGTACGGGTTGAGCAGACCGTGATCGATCGTCAGGCCGACGCCCTGGTAGCCCAGTTCGGCCAGCAGGTCGATCGCCTGGAGCGGATCGTGATGGGCCAGGCCGTTGGTGTTGTAACCCAGAAACATGGGAGTCCCTCAGGTGGAATAAACCCAGCGTCCCAGCAGGAACATCGGCAGCAACAGGCAGCACACGCCGATCGCCCAGGGCATCTGCCCCACCGCCAGGCAGACGGCCGCATCCAGCAGGACCAGCGAGAAGATAAACACCTTGATGGCCCCCATGATCCGCACCGGCGAAGGCCGCCAGATGACCCACAGGGCCCGCCGCAGCAGTAAACCGGACAGCAGCAGCATCAAGATTTCCCAGCCGCCATTAAGCGATACGGCCCGCTGGGCGCCATTGCCGACCAGCGGAAAGGCCGTCAGCATCGCCAGGCCGCAGGCCATGATGGCCGCGCCGACGATCAGACCGCCGCTGCCCTGGTTCTCCTTCGCCTCGTTCCGGGCGAACTGCGTGACGCCGACGATATAGGCGCCAATGCCGGCCGCGACCAGCAGCTCGCTCAGGTCGTAATAGAGCAGCCAGACCGGCGCATCTGCGCCCGCGGAACCGACGCTCATCCCCAGCAAGACATTCAAAAAACGACAGCCGCCCATCGCCAGCGGGGCGATCCAGAATTTTTTCAGCACGCCGTCGTACAGCAGCACGCAGCCGGCCAGCGCCAATCCAATCACGGCGGGCCGCCAGGCCAGAGAGTGCGGTTCAGCCGAAGTCAGTCCGGCCACGCCTGCCAGAATGGCCCCGACGATCAGCAGCTCGTAACCCAGAAAACGGGCCCAGCCCAGGCCGATACGTCCTGACGGCAGAGGTCGCTGGGGCCGTTCGACCGCGTCGATTTCTACATCAAACACGTCGTTCAGCACCATGCCGGCCGTATAGATCAGGCCCGAAGCGGCCGCCAGGCACAGCAGCGTGGCGACTCCGCCTGGCGTGTTGAGCCATTGATGGCCCTGCACGAACAGGAAGCCCATGATAATGTCGGCCAGCGCCGTGAAGACGTTCGGCAGCCGAAACAGCCGCAGGTAGTCCAGCAACCGGGAAGACGAGGCAGGTGAGGCGGGCGTATCGCTCACGGTTATCCAGGCTCACAAAAGAGATGGCAAACGTGCGATTGTAGCCAGGCTCCGCCCCGCCAGCTACCGCCGATTGGCCGGGCGGATGTCTTTGCCCGATGAAAGACGCGCTCTTCCGTGCGACAAGGGAAACGCTTGCCGGACACGCATCCTGTTGCGCTGGAATGCAAAACAGCGAGCCGAAACTTGCGTTCCGGCTCGCTGGGGTGCTTTGCGTTTTGCGCGTCTTACCCGACCAGAGTCCGACAAGGCGGGGTCTGGCAGGCAAGGCGGATGCAGCCAGTCAGACTAGCTGTTTTTGTCCGCTTTTTTCTCGCGTTTGGCGCCTTTGCCTTTGCCGAGGGCGGCGCGCTGTTCTTCGGTCAGCACGGCGTGGACGGCGGTCATCAGTTCTTTCTGGATCGACTGCGACTGCTCGTGGGCCGTTTTCTGTTCGGGCGACAGAGCCACGGCGGCCGCGACGGCAGCCTGGGCTTCTTTACCCTTCAGGCCATCGGCGGTCGCCTTTTCACGGGCGGCCTTCATGGCGGCAGCCTGTTCTTTGCTGTAGTTGGCGGCGGTGCGGGCGGCAGCCAGTTTGGGCGCGTAAGTCGCGGCCAGTTTGCCGATTTCTTCTTTCTGCTGCGCGGTCAGTTCGACCTTCGACAGCGACTTCAGGGTGCGTTCGGTCAGCATGGCGGCGTGATCGACGGTCCGGCCGGGTTTCTTTTCGCCCTTGGCGGCTTTTTCACCAGCCGGCTTTTTGGCGGCTTTGTCGCCGGCAAAGCTGGGGGAAACAAACGCGAGGGTCAAAACCAACAGGATCGCACCATTCAAAAAACGCTTCATCGTGAAAAACTCCAGTAGTTAGGCTACGTACCGCTTCCTGCGCCGACGCCCGGCAATGGGGGACCGCAACAACCTCCAGTCATTGCGGAAAAGGAAATGCAGACCTTCACCAGCACAGCCGGCAAAGGCAGGTTCCGGGCAGGCATCTGCAGAACAGCAGCAATGCCTGCCAAGGCCAAGCAAACAGACGTTCCCGGTTCCGCCGACGTTCAGGGCGACGGTCGAAACCAGGGAGCGGCAGATCAACTCGCAAAGGAGTTAAAGGGACTAACTGAACAACGGGGCAATCACTTTACCATCGCGGACGATGGTGATCGGACGACCCGTGTTGGAATCGTATTCCTTGGTATGGTCGATACCCAGGTTGTGATAGAAGCTCGCGGCCGCATCGTCGGGGGTGATCGCTTCGTTCAAGGGGCCGGTCGCTTTGTCATCGCTTTCGCCGACAACCTGGCCGCCGCGGACGCCGCCGCCCGCCATCAGCATGAACATGCAGCGCGGGTAGTGATCGCGGCCGCCTTCTTCGCTGCGGGAATTGATCTTCGGCGTACGGCCGAATTCGCCCGTCACAAACACCGCGGTCGATTCCAGCAGGCCTTTTTCCGCCAGGCCGTTGAACAGGGCCGACAGGCCCGTATCCAGGGTCGGCAGGTTCCGGTCGCGCAGACGGGTAAAGTTGTCTGCGTGGGTGTCCCAGCCGCCGAGCGTGATGGTGATAAAGCCGACGCCCGATTCCACCAGGCGGGTGGCCAGGAGGCAGCTCATGCCGAACGCTTCTTCACCGAACGGCTTGCAGAAGGCGGGCGACTCCTTGCTGACATCGAACGCCTCGCGGGATTTCTTCGAGGTGATAATGTCGTAGGCCTGGCTGTTGAATTTATCCAGACCCTGAATCAACTGGTTCTGCGATTCCAGACCGACAAAGGTGCGATCCAGATCATGCAACAGGTTGTTCCGCTTTTCGATCTCGGCAATGGTCAGGCCATTTCCCAGCGACATGCCGCGAACGCTGAACGGCGCGCCCGGCCGCGGGGTGGAACCAGTGGCCAGAGGAGCGTACTGCACCCCCAGGAAACCGGCCCGCTGCTGGCTGTTGGGAATGGACACGGCCGGGGGCAGATCGCCAGGAGCCTGTCGCTCTTTGGTGAAAACCGCGCTATAGCCGGGATATTCCAGCGAGGGCAGCGGTCGGCTGCCGGTGTTGACGTATTCAGTGCCCAGCTGATGGGCCGCCAGTGTGTGGCTCACGCCGCGAAGAATGGCGAACTTGTCGGCGCACTGGGCCAGTTTGGGCAGGTGCTCGGAAAATTCGACGCCCGGCACGTTGGTTTTGGTCGGGTTGAATTCGCCGCGGTACTCCGCCGGGGCGTCGGGTTTCAGGTCAAAGGTGTCCATATGCGACGGACCACCATTGAGATTGATAAAGATAGCCGCTTTGGCCGGGCCGCCGGAGCGTACCTCGCCGGCTTCCGCCAGACGCAGGTAGTTGGCCAGGCTGAGGCCCGTTGCGCCCGCCACGCCCACTTTCAGGAAGTCACGCCGCCGCACGCCGTCGCAAGTATTGTGAATCGCCATCGAATATTTCCTTATTGAATTTTGACTTGCAGATGTTACTGATTTGCAGGAGATACGAACCTGCAGGGGATACGAAGATCGCCGCGGTGGGCTAGTGATTGACGATAAACTCTTTGGTGTTGATCAGCGCCCAGAGCAGGTCGCGGGCGCCTTTACCGAGGTTCTCGCTGCTTTCCAGATAGGTCAGCGAGCGGGTTTTTTCGTCTTCGGTCGGATAGCGGCTCAGGGTGCGGAGATACGCCTGGTTGACGACATCTTCCGGCTCCACGGGACCCTGCACGGCGGTGGTGTCCGGGCGGCCTGCCGACCCGACCCGTTTCCGCAGGGCCAGCATCTGCTCACGCATCTGCTTGAGCTGCTTTTTATCTCCCTTGTCTCGCATTTCCGCCATGCGGCGGGTCAGCGCTTTCAGTTGCTCCGCAGCATTGGCGGAGGAATCCGAGACTTTGCTGCCGGAGCGTTTCGCCATCTCCTGCACCCAGCCGCGATTCCGTTCGATCAGATCGAGCGTTTCCCGGTCGTTCTGCAGGTAGACGGTCTGCAGCAGACTGGCTTCGGCGGAGCGGTCGCAGTCGCAGTTCGTTTCGCGAATCGAGCGGCCGAACACGCTCAGGGCGTATTCCGGTCCACGGTTATTGCCGCGGGCGCTGGCGGCGGCGATCGCAATGGCGCGACCGTCGAGCGATTCGTGCATCTTGGCGATCTCCGCGTCCCCGGCTGTGGCCTGCTGGATCGCATCGTAAGCGATTTCGGCCGGCAAACGTCGCGGGATGGAGTGGCTGAAATTATGCTGGTCGGCGCCGTTCGTGGCGTTCGGGCGCCAGCTGCGCTGATAGGTGTCGCTGTTGCAGATTTCCCGGTGCAGCCACTTCATATCGAAGTCGCTGGCGATGAAACCGGCGGACAGATAATCCAGCAGCGGCTTGTTGCTGGGAGGGTTGGCCAGGCTCATGTCGTCGGCCGGTTCGACCAGGCCGACGTTGAAGTAGTTGGCCCACACGCGATTGACAAAGGCCCGAGCAAAGTACGGGTTGTCTTCGCGACGCAGCCAGTCCATCACCATTTCCCGCGGGTCGTCCAGCGAGTTCAAGTCGACCTCTTCGCCGCCCAGCAGACGGGCTACCGAGGGAACCGGTTCCGTGCCGCCGCCTTCCACGCGGCGGGTGCCGGGCCGACGCTGGCTGCCGCTGATTTCCGGGAACGGAATCACGGCGCCTTCCTGCAGCTTTTCGCTCAGCATTCTGCGAGCATCGTTCCCTTTGAGTCCGTCCAGACCCAGGTCAGCCATCAGCTTGTCGTAAACTTCTTTATCCTTGCCCCGGGGAGCACGAACCGCCTGGACGTTGGCGAAGAATTCCTTGAATTGATGGAAGTCGTCTTTCGACCACTGATCGAACGGATGCTTGTGGCACTGGGCGCACTGGATGCGAACGCCCATGAACGAGTAGGCGAAAGCGATCGCTCTGGCGTCGACTTCGCGGAAGTCGCGACGGGCCCAGTAATACTCCATGTAAGGACGGTCGGCGTACTTGACGTCGGAACCTTCCTGATGCATTTCGCTCATTTCTTTGCAGAACGAAAGATAGTCCTGGCCCGGGCGACGACTTTGCCCCAGCACAATGCCGGAGGCCAGTTCATCGTACGGAGCGTTTTCCGCGACGCGGGTGTAGATCCAGTCGTACCAGTCCTTGCTGGCCTGGCCGCGGACGGGCGTCACATTGTTCAACTGCTGATCGTTGTTGCCGGTAAAGTCGCACAGCTTGGTTGTCCACCAGGCGGCGTACGCCGGCGTATCCAGCAAGGCGTCGACTTTTTCCTGTCGCTTGTTGGGCGAGCTATCCGACAGGAACGCTTCCACTTCGCCAGGCGTCGGCAGCGAGCCCGTGATATCGAGCGAAACGCGGCGGAGGAACTCGGCGTCGGAAGCAACTTCCGAAGGCGTCACGCCCAGCTTGCGGAGCTTCTGCACAACCAGTTCGTCGATGCGGGTCGACGTTTCCACTTGGGGATAACGACTACCGGCCAGGTCGGTCACGGGACGAATTACCGGCACGGGGACCACGCCGTTGTCATAGAAGATGACCAGGTGGCTGTCGCCCGGTTCGTTGGCAGTGACCAGACCATTTTCGTCGATCTGGGCGATCTGCTCATCGTTCGTCTGGAAGCGGCAAAGGGGTGTGACATCTTCCTGCACGCCGTCGGCCCAGATGGCGATGGCCTGGAGCTGGACCTGGTCCCCTTTTTTATCAAAGACCAGTTCACTAGGGATGATTTTCAGTTCCACGAGCTTGGTGGGCTCGTCGATGCTTTTGGCGCCGCCCTGGAGCCAGCTGAGCAAGACATGGTGTTCCCAGCCGCCCAGTTTGTAACGCTGGCCGCCTTCGTGCATGTCGGCGTCGGTCGGCTTTTGAATGATGAGGCTGTCGGTCGGTTTTTCGACATCGACGCGGGGGCTGTCCTTGTCATGCAAGGCGGCATGGTCGGCATTGAAGTCGTAACCAAAGAGCGACAGCTGGAAACCGCCACGGCCCTGGAAAGAACCATGGCAGGCGCGTCCATTGCAACCCAGACGACCCATCAGGGGAATCACGTGCCGCTGGAAGTCGGGCGTTTCTTCCACATCGGCGGCCTGAAACCGCTCGCTGATGGGCGCCCGCACCTTCGTTTCAGCGCCGGCAGCAGGCGAAACCGCCAGCAGTGCCGCGGCCAGCAACGCAAGGCAACCGCCGTGTCGACAGGAAAAGAGCCGGATCCGCATTACAATCCTCCAGTTGGGGTCAAGGCAGAATTTCAAACAGGTTCGGCTGCTTCGCTTAAGTGAATACTTGAGTGAGGAGATTGCGAACAACGCCGAACCAATCGGGGAATAAGGAAAAGAGGCGCAAGGCCTGCGGGGATGGTATAAAGAGTGCAATTGACTAACGATTAAAGCGGGCACAGGGCGCCCGAGCTACTTGATTTTGAGTTCCCTTAACTGGGTATCGATCAGCGACTCCCGATTACGGGTGTGTTCCTCTATCTGTCGTTCCACCGTATTCAGACGTTCCTGCAGACGAGCCTGGCTATGCTTCAGCAAGGCCAAACGCTGGTCGGCCAGCTTTTCCAGTTCGTCGCGCAGTTGCTGGCGGAACTCGGGAGATTCGTCCATGCGTAACCGCGCTACCAGCAGCTGAATCCGCGAACGGCTCTTCCAGCTTTCCAGCTCCAGGGCGTACAACCGAGGATCGCGTTCACGCACCTGGGCCATTCGCTCGCAGTGTCGGGACAGGTCCCGGATCGCCCTTTTGTATTCACGCTGGTTGGTCCGTTCGAGCGCGACCAGCAGATCCGCAAGCTGCTTGTGATGTTCGCGAACAAAGCTCAATGCGGCCGCTTCTCGCTCGGGGGTCACCACAAAACTGCGACTCTTGGCCGATCGTTGCGACGACTGCGGAGCTTGCGCCAAACCGCCGGCGGTCGACACCTTGACCTCACTTTTCTGAGAGCCAGGCGACTGGGCCAGGGCGGCCGAGTCCAATCCCGAAACACACAGGGCGGAGACCATCAGGGCAGGAACGATCAGCAAGCTGGCCAGGGAAACGCCCAGCAGGAGCTTCCGGCCATACATTCTGAGGGACAAACGCGGCATTTAGTTTTCCATTTCCGGCGAGGCGTTCGCCGCGGCGCCGGCCAGGGCCGCCAGCATCCAGGAAGGAACTTCGAGCGAATCGGAGGCCAGTTCATCGTCGAGCAATCCGTCGTCGGCAGCATCCCCTTCGCCGCCTGCCTGCGGGACGGACAATTGCCCGTCGCTGACAGCCAGTTGCGGAGAGCCGTCCGTCGCGATCAACGGAAAGGTCTGCTCCCAGGCATCGTCGTCCGACGCCCAGTCCAGCTCCGCCTCATTAGTGAAAACTTCCTCGCGAGCCGCACTCCAGGCCAAAGCCAGCTGCGGCCAGGAATTCTCGGCTTCTGCAAAACGCAAACTGCCCGGGTCGTCGACCGACCTGCCGGCAATCTCCGCCTGCCAGCCCGCCAGCCACACATAACCAACCAGCCCGACAATCGTCAGACAGGCGGCCGCAGCCAGGAAGCCGACCTGCCGACCAGTGCGCTGCCGCGTACGACCCGTCGGCTGAGATTTCCCGGTCGAAGCTGCAGCCGGCAGCGAACAAACCGTTGCCTGCGAGCCAACGACCGCCTGCAGGGCCGAGTGCAGCTCCACCGCGGCCGCCACCGCCTCGCGAGCCTGCTGATCTACCGCCAGCCGCTCTTCAAACGCAGTGCGAGACTCACCGTCGAGCTCCTCGGCCACGTAACAGAAGGCCTGCCAGGGCAGATCCTGCTCGCGATCTGGCGTCGCATGTTTTTCGGAAGATGACTTTGTCATGGGATCGACATATCTAACAGAGAGAACGCGTATCCAAATTCCAACCAGGCGGTTTCTAATGAAGCCCGTCAGAGGTCGTTCGGATCGAGTCTTGCGCGTAATTTTGAAAGAGCCGTTCGCATCCGGCCGAGAGCCGTTCCCAAGGGAATGTTCAACTCGGCCGCAATTTGCGAGAACTTTTTTTCTTCATAGATTCGCATCCGAACCACCTGCTGCTGCTCCCAGGGTAGTTCCGCCAGGGCGGCTCGCACCGCCTCGACTTGCTCCCCCCGCAGGAGCGGTGCGTCACAAGCTAACGCTTCCGCCGCACTGCTATCCAGGATCTGGTTCTCGTACGCTTTTTGTTGAACCGCCCGGTCCCCCACCGCCTGGCGGCGACGCAGGGCCAAGGCCTGATGGTAAGCCACCCGGAAGAGCCACGCTTTATGCGATTCCTGCTCGACCTCGTGACCCCGTTCCACCATGGCGACAAACGCGGCCTGCATCGCATCGGCAGCCAGGGCGGCGTCGCGCAGAACTCCCGTGAGGAAACGCTTAAGTTCCTCCGAGTGTTCGACATACAACGCGGCGACCAGCGCCGGCTCGACTTGCTGGCGAGCGTTTTCTTCCAACCGATTCGCTTTCGTGACGTCCTGATGATTTGCATCGTTTTCCTGGGACGTATGCCTGATAGATGCGCGGCAGGACTCGTTTATTGGATTATTTCCAAAATTTAATTTGTGACGGCATTCCCGGTTATCCGGTGGGCCGGACGACCAGACCGGCAGGAGCGACTGGCCAGCACAGGGGGGCGATCAAACAAACGCGTTGAGGGCGGGGCGACTTCCAGAGCAATTCTCGCACGAGCAAGAGCGACCGCGAACCTCCTGATGGGGTCTCGTTTTTTACGTCGATCCTTTTTCCTGCGGCCTGCGTAGTGCTGAGTATTATCGACGCGCTCGATTCATGCTACATTTTCCGCTTTCCGATTTCTTCCTTGCCGCCCTGTGGGGCGCCTCCCCCTGCAGGAGGCCGCGTGTTTGTTGGACCTGTATTCACTCGGGAAGCCGCGGTAGCTCCGCGCCGCTCACGTTTCTTTCTATTGCGGTCTGTTTATGTGGGCGCCTTGCTGCTGCTGATGTGCACCGGCTGGATGGTGATGGCGGGCACGCAGATCATCTCGAATATTGGGGACATGGCCCGCTTCGGGTCGATTCTGTTTGGCATTCTGGCGCCGATCCAGCTGGCGTTTGTGCTGTTTTTCTCCGCCCTGGGAGCGGCCAGTTCGGTCGCCCAGGAAAAAGATCGGAAAACGTTCATCCTGCTGTTGATGACCCGCATGTCCAACAGCGAACTGGTGCTGGGAAAGCTGTTCGCCAGCCTGCTGAATATCTATGTGATGGTGTTTGCCGCGCTCCCCATTTTTATGCTGATCGTGCTGCTGGGCGGAGTTTCGTTCAGCCAGGTGGCGCGTGTGTATGCGGTCACGGTCGCCACCGCCCTGGCGGCGGGAAGCCTGGGTTCCTTGCTGGCGCTGTGGCGAGAGAAAACCTTCCAGACGCTGTCCATCACCGCCCTGATCCTGATGTTCTGGCTGGGGCTCTGGGAGGCGATCGGCTCGGGAGCGTTTGGCGAATCCTGGAGCGGCGTTTCTACGGAGATGCTGAGCATCGCCTTTTCGCCCATTCGCGCCATCTTGTCGGCCATTCGTCCCGCTGCCGGGGCTTCGCTGGGCGACGCAGCCGGTGCTACGTGGCTGGCGACCGCTCGGCTCTGGTTTGGCGGGGTCGGTCTGTTCATGCTGTTCTCCCTGCTGGGCGCTGTACTCCTTAACGGCGTTGCGATTGCCCTGGTGCGGGTCTGGAATCCCACTCGCGAAACACGACCCCAGCAAGCCCAGGCCGGACAGGAGTCGATCTGGGGCGAGAAACCGGAAACACTTGACGAAACCCAGAAACAAAGCCGGGCCGAACAGGCGCGGGCCGGCCATGTCGACGCCCGCCGCGGCGCCGGTGAAAGACTGGCGACCCGGGCCGTGTGGAACAACCCGATCCTGTGGCGCGAAGTCTGCACCTGGGCTTATGGCCGCAAGGTGATGATCATTCGGGCCGCTTACCTGATCCTGTTCCTGATGGCGGCGGCCGGGTTGTACTTTGTCGTCACCACCCATTCTGGCGACCCAGGCGAGGGGCTGGCCGCCATCATTCCGCCTGCCGCCCGACCGCTGGCTCCGTTTTTCCTGTTGAGCCTGATGATCATCAACGCCCTGGCGGTGACCTCCATCACCAATGAGCGGGACGGACGTTCGCTGGACCTGCTGCTGGTCACGGATCTTTCCCCCAGCGAATTTGTGTTTGGCAAAATCGGCGGCGTGCTCTGGATCACTAAAGAAATGGTCCTCGCCCCGCTGGCGCTGAGCATCTATCTTTATATCAGCGGCGGCCTGACCGGCCAGAACCTGGCGTACCTGATCATCGGCATGCTGGTGATGGACCTGTTTGTCACCATGCTGGGCATCCACTGCGGCGGGATCTACGCCAACAGCCGCTCCGCAATCGGCGTGAGCCTGGGGACGTTGTTCTTTCTGTTCCTGGGCGTGATGACCTGCCTGCTGATCATGATCTCTTTCCGTGGCTCTTTTCAGACGCAGCTGGCCCCGTTCCTGGCGATCATCCTGGGCGGCGGGGTGGGTCTGTTCGTCTCCCTGGGGGCCCGCAATCCATCGTCGGCGATCGCCACGGCGTCGCTGCTTTTGCCGTTCGCCACGTTCTACGCCATTACGAGTTTCCTGCTGGGTCAGTATACTCCGATGTTTCTGGTGCTGGTGTTTGTCTACGGCTTCACCACGACGGCCCTGCTGATGCCCGCCCTGGGAGAATTCAACATGGCCATGGGCTGGTCGCGAACGGAACAGGACTAACGCGTAACGCCCCCCGCCGGAGGCGCCAGGCATGGCGCCCACAGGGACGAAGGCCGATGGCGAGAACGCGATGGAATTTATGCTGGAACTTCTTCCCTGGTTACTGGCGATGCTGGTGCTGATTTTTGCTTCGGCGTTTTTTTCGTCGAGCGAAGCAGCCCTGTTTTCCCTGCGCCCGCGCGATCGCACCGCAATGGGCGAAGGGGGCCGCGCGCAACGCGCCGCCATTCATCTGCTGGAAGATCCCGAACGCCTGCTCTCGGCGGTGCTGTTCTGGAACCTGGCGACCAATATGATCTACTTCGCCATCGCCTCGATCGTGGGTATCCAGATCGAGCGCAGCTCCGGCTCCACCGCGTCTGCTTCGTTCGCTTTCGGGGCCCTGCTGACGATCATCTTCCTCAGCGAAATGCTCCCCAAGAGCCTCGCCGTGCTGCGGCCGCGTCGCCTGGCCACGCTGCTGTCGCTGCCCCTGGCGCTGACGGTCAGGGCGGCCGACCCGCTGATGCCGGTCTTGCGACTTTCCATGACGCTGTCGCAGCGATTGCTTTGGCCCCGCTTTGCCGCGGAAACATATCTGCATGTATCGGACCTGGAACGGGCGATCGAACTGTCGACCAGCGACGCCAAACTGGTCGAGCAGGAACGGGCCATGCTCCGCAATATTGTCGCACTCTCTTCGATCAGGGCCGAAGAATGGATGCGCCCCCGCACGCAGTTTTTGATCTTTCGTCCGCCCGTTTCGCTGACCGATCTGAACGGCAAAATGACGCCCAGCGGCTACCTTTTGGTGTCAGAACATGACACCGACGAAGTGGCGTCCGCGCTCAACCTGCGGGAAGTTTCCGAACTGCCCAGAAACCACCTGGAGCACCTGGCCAGCGAGGTCGGCTACGTTCCCTGGTGCGCGACCGTGGGCGACGCCCTGGACAACATGCTAAAGAGCGACCGCGAGGTGGTGGCGGTAGTGAACGAACATGGCGAATCGATTGGCATTCTGACCTTTGAAGACGTCCTCGATTCCGTGTTCACCTACAACCCCAGCCGGAGCAAACGCCTGCTGGACCGGAATCCGATCCATCCGCTGTCGCCCGATGTCTGGCTGGTCGCCGGCGTGACCAGCCTGCGGCGACTGTCGCGTCTGCTGGAGGTGGAGCTGCCGGAAAGCAAATCGGTGACCGTCGCTGGCGTGATCCAGGAAACGCTCCAGCGGCTGATCCAGGACGGCGATGAATGCCACTGGGGGCCGTTCCACTTTCGCGTGCTTGAAGCGCCGCAGCGCGGCCATGCCGTGATTGAAATGCACCATCGGCGCGGGGAGGTCCGCGAATGATCTGGTGGTACCTGGCGATCTTTTTCCTGGCCCTGGCCCTGTCCGCGTTTTTCAGCGGCAGTGAGACTGGCTTCTACCGCGTGACTCGGGTGCGTCTGGCCCTCGACGGCCTGGGCGGCGATCGGGTCGCCCGCTGGCTGCTGCAGCTGACGAACCACCCGGCCCTGTTTGTCGCCACCACGCTCATCGGCAACAACCTGGCGAACTACCTTTCTTCGCTGGCGATTGTGCTGCTGGCCCGATCGCTGTTTGTCGGCGAGGCGTACACCGTGGAACTGGTCGCCACGCTGTTGCTGACGCCGGTCGTTTTTGTGTACGGGGAACTGCTGCCGAAGAACCTTTTCTATCATGCGCCCAACCTGCTGCTGCGGCGGAGCGGGCCGTTGTTCCTGTTCTTTGTGGTGCTGTTCTCTCCCGTTTCGGCGCTGCTCTGGGGACTGGGGCGAGCCCTGCAGCGATTGCTGGGCGAGTCGCCCGACCATGTCCGCCTGGCGCTGGCCCGGCAGGAACTGGAACGGATGCTGCTCGAAGGGGAAGAAGCCGGTATTCTCAGGGCGTCGCAACAAACGCTGGCCCAGAACCTGTTCAATGTGGCCGGCGAGCCCGTCAGCAAATTCAGCGTTCCTGCCGCCCGCTTCCCCACGGTCAGCCTGGCCGACGCCAAGAAAGACGTCCTGCGACTGGCCCGGCGACAGCATCTGTGCGAACTGGCGGTGCGGGGTCCCAAGCGGAAGATCCTTGGCTACCTGAGGGTGGTCGATCTGTACCTGGATCCGGCGGAAGAAATCTCGCTGCACCATCTGCATCAACTGCCCGTCCTCAGCCATGACGACACCGCCGGCTCCGCGCTCATGCAGCTGCAGAGTCAGCGGGAATCCCTGGCCCGGATCGAAGACAGCGACCAAAAACTGGTAGGCTTCGTCAGCGTCAAACAGCTCACGGCGGCCCTGTTTGAAGGCTAACGCCTAAGGGATTTTCGCCCGGCTTACGTTTGCAGGGCGCGAGTCCAGACGGTTTCGATGTCGGCGAGAACGGTCGGCCAGCGGAACAGGGCGGCGAACGTCGCCGCTTCCACCATCGGCGGTTCGCTGAGCGACTTGTCCAGCGCATTGTGCAGACGCTGCAGGTGCACCGGCAGCTCTTCGATCGCCGGCCGGTCGCCCGCCGCCATCCGCGGCAACGGGAACGACTGCACCAGCTCCGCCAGCCGCGGCGCCTGCGCGAACGTCTCGCCCGGCAACTCCGAACAAACGATCCGGCAACCGCTGGCGGCCGCTTCCAGAATTCCCTGCGGCACGCCGGCGAAGAAGCCTGGCGATACATAGTGGGTCGCGTCGCGGAATGCATCGGCCAGTTGCCGGTTGTCCAGCCGCTCGCTCCAGCAGACGCAGTCCGACAGCTCCCGCATGTGTTCTTCCAGGGTGGCGGCTTCCCGACCGACACCGACCCCCACCACATGCAACTGCAGACCCGGCCGGCCGACCCGCAGCCGATCGACAATATCCAGCAGCCAGGGCAAGCCCGATGCCACGCTCAGCTTGCCACGAAACAGCAACCGCGAGCGATCCGGCGCCGCAGCCAGCAAACCCGGACGGCTGGAGCCAGCGCTGTCGCTGGAGGAACGGTCGGGCGGATAAAAATCATCGGTGGGCGTGGGACGCAGGGCATGCACCTGCTGCGGCGAAACGCCTAGCGCCGTTGTCAGCAGGGCGCCCCCGCGCGGAGCACTCGCGATAAACCGCTCGGCTTGCGCACAGCCTTGCCGAACTTCTTCCGCCAGGGCGTTATCGGCCTGCAGGAGTTCCAGCTCGTCGCCGTGGCAATGAATGATCAGCGGCACGCGCGGGGCCGCCTGCTTGATGAAGGAGCTCACCAGCCAGGCATGGTGACTGTAGATCAGGTCGGGCTGGAACTGGGCGACGACCGCTTCGATCCGCCGAGTCCAGGCCGTGCGGTACGCCCTGACTTCCGATGGTCCCAGCAGCTCAAACCGGGTGGCCGGATACGGGGCCTGCGGATAGATCGTCGGCAGGGAAAAATCGATCGGCGTCGCGCCGAACACCACCGGATGGATCTCGGCGTTTTCCAGCCGGCCGACACGGGGGTGCGGCTCGTTCCGGGTCGTCGCGATGATCGCCTGCTGGGTCCAGCGACGATCGTCCTGCCGCGCAATGCTGTCGCACATCACGCCGCTGGGAGTGAAGCCGTTCCGATGGCTATAGATTTGTAAGATGCGTGTCCTCATACTGCACGATTATCTCACCAGGCAGGCCTCGCTGACAACCGCACCCCGCGCAACAACCTGATCCATTGACGACGGCCGATACGACGCCGTCTGCAGGACTCGCAGGTTCCCCTGACGGGACATCGCGCCCGCTGGCCTTGCGACGGGCGGCCACTATGATGGAGGGGTCGCCCGCCTGTTCCTCACCCCTTTGCCGGCCTGCCACATGTTTGAACGCATGGCCCCTCTGTTGCTGCGTTACCGCTGGCCGATCCTGTGCGCGGTCACGGTGCTGGCGCTGCTGGCCGCGGCCGGCATTCCCCGGTTGCGGTTCGACTTTTCGCCCCAGTCGTTGTTCCAGGGGAACGACCCGGAGGCCGAATTCGCCAAGGCGTTTAACGCCCAGTTTGAGCAGGAAGACGCCGCCTTTTTGATCGTCATGGAAGCGCTGGGCCCGACCGACGTGCTGGATCGCCGGCTGCTCACCTGGCAACTGCAGCTCGCGAGCGAACTGAACGCCATGCCCGAGCTGGGCCGGATCGACGCCATCAGTCTGATCGCGGCGCCCCGGTACGGCATGAGCGCTCTGTTCACCGGACGAACGGTCGAACCGGCGCCCGTGCTGCGGGAATTCCCCGTCACCGCCGTTGATGAAGCCCGCATGCGCGAGTTCCTGGCGCTGACGCCGCTGGCCCATGCGGCGCTGGTCAGCGACGACCTGACCGCCGCGCAATTGACGGCCTTTTTGTTGCCCGAGGCCGGCGATTTCGACACCATGGCGGAGATGACGGCGCGGCTGGAAAAGCTGCTGGCGGAGAACCCGCCGCCGGACGGTTATCGCGTGTCCCTCAGCGGGCTGCCGGCGGTGCGCGTCGATATTGTGCGGAACCTGAAACGGGATCAGGCCCTGCTGACCCCTTTGGTGGCGGTCGTGTTTACGCTGCTGCTGTTCGCCATCTTCCGCCGGGTCGCGTTCGCCGTGTTGCCGATGGCGGCGGTCGGCGTCGGCCTGGCCTGGACGATGGGGCTGTATGGCTATACGGGCCAGTCGTTCAACATTATCAGCAATGTGCTGCCGGTGCTGCTGCTGGTGATTGGCGTTTCCAACTGCGTACACATCGTCAGTCGTTATGGCATGGAGGCAGTCCTGGCCCACGGCGATCGGGAACAGGCGGCCGAACAGACGATCCGTCACACAGCGGCTGCCTGTCTGCTGGCGGCTGGCACCACGGCGATCGGTTTTCTCAGTCTGGTCGGCGGCGCCTCGGCCGTCCTGTCGGCGTTTGGCGTCCAGGCGGCGATCGGACTGCTGCTCCTGTATCTGAGCGCGATGCTGGTGCTGGCCCCAGCCCTGGCCTGGGTTCGTCCGCCGGGCGAACGCCAGGCCGAGCGTCAGGCAAAACGCGGGCAGACCGACTCACTGGGCGACGCGGCGATTGAAGCGATCGGCTATGCGGCGTCGCGACATCCTTATGTAGCGCTGCTTCTCTGCGGCCTGCTGGTGGCTGGATCCTGCTGGTCCGCCCGGAACCTGCAGGTGGATACGTTTGTGGTCGAAACGTACGACGAAGACCAGCCGACCCTGAAGCTGATGCGGCTGGTGGAGGAGAAACTGGTCGGCCTCAGCCCGATGCAGATCAGCCTGACGACCGACGACCCGGAAGCCTTTTTCCGCAACGATACCTGGCGCCGGTTGCTGCAGTTTGAAGACCGCGCCCGGGCGATGCCGGGCGTCACACTGGTGCGGTCCTATGTCGATCTGGGCGAGGCTGTCTACGCGGGCAGTCGGAGCGAAGGCCCGTTCCCGCCGGCAACGGCCGCCGGCGAGGAGGCTCTCACCAAACGGATCGCCTGGTCACGTTCGCTGTTGCCCGACCTGGCCGAGACGCTGCACCTTTCCGCCTTCCTTACCGCCGACCAGCGTTCGGCCCGCGTGCTGCTGCGACTGCGGGATATCGGCGCCCAGCAGACGCTGCTGCTGGCGGAAAAGCTGCAGGCCGACCTGCAGAAGACGTTCCCGCCCGACGGCCCCATCCGCTACCGGATCACCGGGGAAGCGTATGTCAAATCGCTGCTGCTGTACCGCCTGATCCGGAACCTGCTGGCTTCGCTGGCGGCCGCTTCGGTGATCATCTTTTTTGTGATCGGCTTGCTGTTCCGCTCGGCGCGGGTCGGCCTGATCGCCGTGCTGCCCAACCTGACGCCATTGGTCGCCACGCTCGGTTATATGGGGCTGCGGGACTATCCGCTGAACGTGAGCAATGTGATCGTCTTCTCCATCAGCCTGGGCATTGCGGTCGACGACACGATCCACTTTCTGGCCCGGTTCCGCGAAGAGATCCAGGCCGGCCATTCCCGTTCCGAGGCGATCCGCCTGGCGCTACACGGTTCGGGCAGGGCGATCGTCCTGACAAGCATCCTGATCATCGCCGGCATCTCTGTCTTGCTGCTCTCGGAATTTCTGCCCACCCGGCGGTTCGCCGAACTCGTCTCCATCACCATGCTGGCCGCCCTGTTCGGCGATCTGCTGCTGCTCCCCGCCTGCCTGTCGTTATTCTGGAAAGACCCCCCTACCGATCCCGCAGCCGATAACGCCCCTACGGATGAGCATGCAAAAAGCCCCGATCAGACGGACTGACCGGGGCGAATCATCTGGAACATCGTGCGCAGCATGCGGCCGCTATCGACCACGCGATCAAACACCTGGGGCAGCAAAGCCGGTTCGCGCTGCGCGAGGACAACCAGCAAGGCCGCCGGCATCTCCTTCATGCCGGCCCGTTCGCGGGAGCACCCGGCCAGGCGGGCAAGTTCTGCCAGACAAGGCCGGCGGGAAAACGCGCGCCACCTGGGTTCCTTCCCTAACACGTTTCCCTGATGAAAAAAGACGACCGACGAAGAGTTGACGAGAGTGACTACGGTGCTCTGCCGTTAAGCTACAGCGCCATGTTTAATTGCGCTGGCGGGAATCGAACCCGCACCCCCGGCGCCGAAAGCATGTACTCCCAGCGGCAGTCGGTCGTTGTTTTGGCTGCCGAAGAATTAACCCAACGAAGGTTATGCCCAGAACTGCTTTCGCGGTACGGCCGTCCGATACCAGCAAGCGGCGTTGCTGGCCGTTGACAGGCAAATTGATCTGCGAGAGACGCCTTTGCCGTTCACTAGCCGGTCGCCCGACATCGCTACCTTAGGACCGTCATGGATTCCAGACAGACAGTTGAGTTCCAGGGAAGACACCCAGGCCCTCGGCGGGTTCGCAGCAAGCGAAAGAAAGTGCGACGTCGTCGCAAGTCAGCTTTCGCTCTACGAAAGCACGCGACCTTTCTCGCAGTGAAAGGGGACCGACCTTTGGTAGAAGGTTACGCGGCCCGAAGGAAAGACGACTATCCTTTCGCCGGGCGACCGCTCCACTGTTCGCGCCAGTGGCGGACGCCTTCGAGTACGCCAGCGGCGCAGTGGCTGCCGGCCTGGTAGACGCGGCGGCTATCCAGCTGTTTCAGCTCGGCGTGGGCGTTGCCGACGACGACGCCGTGGTAGCCTTCCTGGAACATCGCCAGATCGTTCCCTGTGTCGCCGCAGACGATCACTCGCTCGGGCGAAATCCGGAACTCACGGGCCAGGCGTCCGGCCGCGGTTCCTTTGTGGACGCCGGCGGGCAGGATATCCAGGTCACGCTGGGAGCTGTACACGACGGCCGCCTGCAGCCCGGCCGCCTGGAGGGACTGCTCGATCTGCTGCAGCACGGTCGGCGATAGATCGTAGCCGAAATAGCTGATCTTGAATTCCGACTGCAGGTGCGAAGGCTGCAGTTCGAGTTGCTGGAAAGAAGCCGCCGCCGCTTGGACACGCTGCGCCTGCCATTTCGTGGAACGAACGGGCCAGTCGAGCAGCCGCTGCGGCTCGCCGGCAGATGCGGTCAACTCAATCTGGGTGCCGACACCGCCGATAAAAGCGTGAGGCTCCGGCAGGCCCGTGTCGCGCACGGATTCCTGAAGCGATTCCACGAATCGCCCGGAGTTATACGCCAGCAAAACGACGTCGCGCAGCGGCTCCCACCAGGCGACGAAGCGGGCCAGGCCCTCGTCATCGCCCAGCATGGTGCCGTCGACATCGCTGACGATCAGCAGCCGCGGGTCGGCGGCGTCTGCAGGTTCCGCGGCGCCATCGCCAGCGGTCGATTCCAAGGGCATCGATCAGATCGCTTCCACTTCAAACGCTTCGGCCAGATTTTCTTCCGCCGGGCGATCAGGGGCCGGCGTGTCGGCCTGCGAGTGCAGGTGTTTCAGGATCTGCTGGGCAATGCCGGTCCAGGTAAAGCGGGCGCGGGCCTTCTGGGAACCGTACTTCGCCAGCTGGCTGGAGACTTCGCGATGCGACAGGACCGAGGCGATCGCATGACCGAACGCTTCCGGGTCAAACGGATTGGCATACAAGGATTCCAGACCCCAGGTCACCTGTTCCCACAGGCCGCCTTCGGTGGTGATCACGGTCGGCGTGCCGCAGGCCATCGCTTCAACCGCCGTCATGCCGAACGGTTCGTAGCGGCTGCTCAAAGCAAACACATCGGCGGCCCGATAGTAGTCGGCCAGCTGATCATCGGGAATGTAGTCGCCGAAAATCACCCGATCAGCGATGCCCAGTTCTTCCGCCAGTTTGCGGAAGCCAGCGACCTGCTCCACTTCCGAATCGCTGGGGTCGGTCGAACCGATCGCCAGCAACAGGCGGGCGTCTTTCACTCTCTGAAAGACGGGCGGCATGGAGCGGATCAGCAGATCGTAACCTTTGTTATTGGCGATGCGTCCCAGCGCCAGCACGATTTTCCCTTCCAGTCCCAGCTCGTTCTTCAGGGCGGAGCGGGTGGCGACGGAAACGGGGAAGAAGCGGCGATCATCGTACCCCGGCGGAATCACCAGAATTTTCGAAGCCGGCGTGTCGTACGCGCTCTCTTTCAGGATGTCACGCTGCGTCGGGGTGGTCGCAATGACCCAGTCGCATTCGTCGTAGATGACCTTCTCTTCGCGGATGCGTTCGTTGAAATTGTATTTTTTTTCCAGAGCGGCCGCTTCGCCATCCATATTGTCGCGTTTCCAGGCGCCAATTGAGTGCGGCGTGTGCAGATGGGGAATCTCCATCGTGTTGGCGAGAGCCTGACCGGCGAGTCCAGCGTCCCAGTAATGGCTGTTGATGAAGCTGTATTTCAGGCCGTTCTCTTCGATGTAGTCCGACGCGTTCGCCACCCATTCGGGAATCGACTCGCACAGGGTTTCTTTCGGGATAAAATCGTCGCCGCCGCACGGGAACCTCAACACGCGGACCCGATCATTCACAATCTCTTCGGCCTCTTGCGACTCGAATTGCCGCGTCAGGATGTCGACCTCGTAACCCATGCGAGCCAAACACTTTGACAGTTCAAGGACGAACACCACCTGGCCGCCCGTGTCGGGTTTGCCGAACTCGGGTTCGGGCGACACATAGCCGTGGGTCGAGATCATCATGATTCTGGAACGTGTTTTCGGGGACATCATCCAAAACTCTCCTTCAATACAAACTAGTAATCAACGCGATCCTGGCGTTGTCGGAATGGCCGATTCCAGAAAATCGCCAAACAAGGGCGATGGCCTGGCGGGATCGCGAGCCCTGACAAGAAGAACCGAGAACGCCGTTCTGATAAACAGCAGCAATTCGCGTTCCGAACTGCACTCGATCCGGCCGTCGACGACGGCGTAAAACGCTCAACCCCTGGTCCAGCAGGCAGCGACCAGGGTGAAACTCCGCACGTGGCAACGTGAGGAAACTCCGGAAAATCCAGCAGGCGAGAATAGCCATCCGGGCGGTTGAGGGACGTGTTTTCTTCCATAAACAACGAAAGCTCTGATAAAGAGTGTCCACATTGAACCCGCCATGTCAAGCTGCAGGCCAGGCCACGCCGTCTGCTGATGAACCGTCGCTTTCCCCATGCTATCGCTGCTGTCGACGGTCGCCGTGCGTTCGCGCCGGCGTAATCGCGGCCGCCAGGGATCGACCTCCGCCACCGCCGCCGGGCATGCAAGCAGCCGAAGTCGCCAGCCGTTGGAGAGAGGATTCTGGGCGATGGAACAGCGGCCAAACTCGGGCGAGTTTGGCTACAAGGCTTAACGGCTCTCCTTTGTTGACGCGGGCGCTGGCATCGGAAACACTAGGCGGTTGCATGCGTCACGCAGACGAGCCGTTCGCTGGGCTCTTCGCAAGGACGAAGCAGTTCGCGATCCGTGCCCCGCCCTCGCCTGCAGATGCGGCCTGCCTTGGCTGACCCCGCGTCGGCGGACTTCCCTCCTGTTTCTTTGTTGCAAGGAACCATCATGAAACTGCTTCGCACCTGGGTTCTGGGCCTCTGTCTGGCGGCGACGCTCGGCGGAAGCCTGGCCCCGTCGATTGCTGCGGAACCTGATACCTCACGCGGCGACAAGCAGCTGGCCAGTTACTTCAGACTGGAGACGGATCGCCTGGCGGATAACAGTCTGGCCGACGTGAAAACGCGGGAACAATGGGAAGCGGTCCGCGGCGAACGGCATCGCCAACTGCTGGAAATGCTGGGGCTCGACCCGCTGCCCGAACGGTCCGATCTGAAAGCGACCGTCACCGGCCTGCTGGAGACCGATGAGATCGTCGTCGAGAAAATCCACTATCAATCCCGGCCCGGCCTGTATGTGACAGGGAACCTGTACCGGCCTAAACAGGTCGATAAACGTTTGCCGGCGATCCTGTACGTCTGTGGCCACGGACGCGTCAAAATCAACGGGGTCAGCTACGGCAACAAAGTCACCTACCATCACCACGGCGCCTGGTTCGCCCGGAACGGCTATGTCTGCCTGACGATTGATACCCTGCAGATGGGCGAAGTCGAAGGCTGGCACCACGGCACATTCTATGGCGACCGCATGTGGTGGATGTCCCGCGGCTATACGCCTGCCGGCGTGGAAGCCTGGAACTGCATCAGGGCGCTCGATTACCTGCAGTCGCGCGACGACGTCGATCCCGAACGACTGGGCGTCACCGGTCGCAGCGGCGGCGGAGCCTACAGCTGGTGGATCGCCGCCCTGGACGAGCGGATCAAGTGCGCCGTGCCGGTCGCCGGCATTACCGACCTGCAGAACTATGTTGTCGACGGCTGCGTGGAAGGCCACTGTGACTGCATGTTCATGGTCAACACTTACCAGTGGGATTACCCGATGCTGGCGGCAATGGTCGCCCCGCGTCCGTTACTGATCAGCAACACCGACACCGACCGGATCTTTCCGCTCGACGGCGTGGTCCGCACTTTTTTTGAAACTCGCAAAATCTACAGCCTGTATGGAGCCTCGAAGCAACTTGCGCTGAACATTACGGCCGGGCCGCACCTGGATACGCAGGAATTGCGGATCCACGCTTTCCGCTGGTTCAACCATCACCTGCGGAACGACGACGCGCTAATCGGCGATCCGGCCGCCAAATACTTCACGCCGGAGCAACTGAAGGTCTTCGACACGCTGCCGGACGATTCGCTCAACGACCGGATCGATGAAACCTTCGTCCCGCTCGCCCAGGCGCCCCTGCCCCAGGACGTGAAAGCCTGGGAGGAACAGCGCGACGCCTGGCGGACCGCCTTAAAGGAACGCGTCTTCCGCGGCTGGCCCCAGACCGCGGGCCCGCTCGGCCTCCAGGAAGCCTTTTCGGTCGTGAAAGAGAACGTCGCCTTTTCCGGGTACGATTTCACCAGCCAGGAAGGCGTCAACCTGCGGTTGTACCTGGCCCACCGGGCCGATCTGAAGAAGCCGGATCTGGTCGTACTCAACACGCTCGATGAGCCGCAATGGCAAGAATTCCTGGCAATGTACGGCGGTCCCTTCGCCCAGCAGTTGGCTGGCGAAACCTTGCCGGGCGCCGATGCGGCGGCCTTTAACCCGACGCAGAAAATGTTCACCGCGTTCCCCTGGGCGATGGCCTACGTGGCGCCCCGCGGCGTGGGACCCACGGCGTTTGATGTAGACCCCAAAAAACAGACACACATCCGCCGGCGGTTTTATCTGCTGGGACAAACGCTCGACGGCATGCAAACGTACGACACCGTCAGGGCGGCCGCGGCCCTGCGCGAGGTTCCGTCCCTGCACGACACACCGCTCTGGATGCAAGGGGAAGGCCCCATGGCCGGCGTGGCGCTGTACGCCTCGCTGTTTACGCCGGATGTCAAGCGACTGGACCTGCATCAACTGGCGACTTCGCACCAGACCGGTCCTTGCTACCTGAACGTGCTTCGTTTCCTGGATATCCCCCAGGCCGTCGCGCTGGCGGCCGATCAAACGCAAGTGGTGATCTATGGCGATCCGGCCGACTGGGAGTTCCCGGCGGCGGTCGCCGCGCAGTTAGAATGGGATAAAAAGCGGCTGCAGGTGCGAAAGCCGGTCGGCGGAAAGTAAGCTGACGGCCCCCAAACCGGTCGCTTTTTTTCGCGGGTGATTTCCTGGAGACAACCCGGCTGCTGGCTGGCGGCTGGGCTTGTTTTCAGGTTGCAATTCGGGATACTGACCGGCAATGTTCCTCGGCGTCGTTGAGGAACCGTGTCGTCGAAGAACCGTCAGGTTGCTGTGATGCCGCTTCGGCCCGTTCCTACTCCCGTTCGCCTGGGCAGCCGTTCGCTGCGATACCAGTCGAAGTTAGCGAAGTCCGGCTGGCAGGGTCCGCCGCGACGCCGGGTGTCCGCGTCTTCGGGTCGAGGCGAGTCGGCCGCCAACGACGATGAGAAAAAGCTCCGCCGCCTGGAAGCGGTGCTGTTCCTCGCCCGGGAACCACTTAACAGCCGCAAGCTCAGCCAGTACGCCACCCTGGCCGACGGCACCGAGGCGCGCACGCTCGTCCGACTGCTCAATCGGAAGTACGACCAGGCAGGCAGGGCCTTCAAAGTCGCCGAGTTGGGCGGCGGTTTTCAATTGCTCACCCGCTCGATTTTTTCCAAATGGCTGCAGCGGCTGCCGCACGTGCCGACTGCCTTGAGGCTGTCATCGCCGACGATGGAAACGCTGGCGGTGGTCGCCTACCGGCAACCGGTGCTGCGGGTCGACATCGAAGCGATCCGCGGCGTCAGCTGCGGCGAACTTCTGCGGCAACTGATGGAACGCGATCTGGTCAAGATCGGCGGCCGCAGCGAGGAACTGGGCCGTCCCTATTTGTACGCCACGACGGGGCGTTTTCTGCGGATGTTCGGCCTCCGCAGCCTGAACGATCTGCCGCGTGCCGACTGGGTCCGCAACGCCGTTCCTCCCGCCGCCGAAATCGAAGAGCTGAGCGAAGATTCGACCGAGGAACCATTCACCGAGGAGGAAGGTTCCGCCGACGACGAAGGAAGCGAGGAACAAGCCAGTGAGAAAACCGTTTCGGCAGATGAAAAAATGCTGATGGAGCCCGCCTCAGAAGACGAAACATCATTAGCCGCCCTGCACCCGGCAGAACCGTCCGAAGAGGAACAAGAGCCGTTGGAATAATGTCGCCCTGCGGTGTTTTTCCCGGGCCGCAAAACCGGTGCAATTTGCCCTGTCCGCCACTCGCCCCCGCCGCATCCAACGATATACTGATGCGTTCATTGAGAACATCGCGGGACACACACGCAGCAGCTGCCAGATCCCTGGCGCCGACAGGTAGTGACCCGTACACGAAAAATTCCGGATATCCGGATACTAGTAATTAGCAGGCTGCAAGTCATTACCCGATAGCCAGCCAGGAAACCCTTGGGCGCCGCCCAACAATCGAGATACCCAAAACGCTTTGAGCAGGTCGCCTTTTGCCCGCCCGCAAAACCGCGATCTTCTGCCAGGAGAAGTCAACCCGCCGCAAGGCGATTAAAGGAGTGAAGCGGCCAGGCAGGGCGCCAAACCCGACTGGCCAGGAGTACGTTCGTTGTCCCGCATGGTGAGTTCGTTTCTGCTGTGGGAATCCTTTCGAAACGCGAGACATTAACGAGGAGGAGTGCAGACGTGAATGCGTCCATCATTGTCGATTGGCCCGTACTGGATGAATTGCTGATCCCGCAAAATGCTGCGCTGGAGGCATTCCCGTTGTGTGTCGACGACGACGACGACAGCTGGGATAGCGACGACGACGACGTCGCAGATGACGACGACGATCTGGACGATGACGACGACGATCTGGATGACGACGACGACTTCGATGACGAAGACGATTTCGACGACGACGATGATGACGACATCGACGACGTGGACGATGATTTCGACGAAGAAGCCGACGACTGGGAAGAAGTCGACGACGAGGACGACGACGACGAAGAAGACGATGACTGGGATGAAGACGACGACTGGGATGAAGACGACACCGACGACGAAGAATAGTCCCCGCCGCGACAGCACCTGAACCGCCGCCCGGCGGTTCCCGCCCGTGCGAGCGCGCCCCCCTCTCTGTTCGGCGCCTCCTGGTGCGCCGGCAGTCACCTGTCGACTACTGTGGCTGGCGTTTCCGCCGCCCTTTAACCTGCGCCCGCCTGCTGTGGCTCGGCGGTCTGGCAGTGCAGGAATTACGGTCCGGATTGGCCGTCGCCCGTTTCTCCCTTCCAACCGCGGGGATCTTGCGAGTCGGCCTTTTCCGTCAATTTCTCCCCCCACGGAATCGCTCCCTCACCGGTTCTCCAGGCGGGGCGAACCGCAGTCATCCCTGGCGCCAGGCGCCACGACGCGGGAACGGCATTCTTACTCCGGAAAGCCCGACGAAAACGCGAATCTCGATCGCCCTCGGCAGGCAAGGCGCGGTCCCTCTGGCCACCCCGCTCTCGGTACTTTCCCCGCATGGTCGGCACGCCCCCCGCGGGCTGGGAGAAGTTCCTCCCCCCGGACCCTCATGGGCGCCTAGACCATTTGTCGCTTAGCCCCTACCATGAAGGTTTGGTGAGTCAGAAAAGACAGCGAAATTACCGGCTTGCGACACTCCGCCTGCAGGGGCCGTTCGGAAGCGTAAATATTGTACCCATTTCCAAGTTCAAACGCGGCGGCGTCCTTTGAACTGGGCGAGTTGCTCAGCGACGCGGCCCGGACGAACCCTCAAAGGATTGGCGAAGGATCCGGCGGCCATGGCGACCTCCTCTGAACGAGACCGCGAGCAAGTTCTCGATCAGGTGTTGGGATACCTCAACTTCTCGTCGGGCGCTTCGGACCCGCAATTTTTGCGGAACCTGAATCTGCTCGCGGGCATGCTGGCTCAGCAGCCGCAGGAAGCGCCCGCCTGGGCCGACGTCGGTGCGGCGTTGAGCGGCCGGCTCAAGGAACTCAAAGCCACGTCGCCCGCTTTTGGTGAAGCCGACCAGGCATCGGCGATGGTCGAAACGCTCATCGGCCGGTTGCTTTCCGGTTACCTGGAATTCCACCGCGATCTGCTCTTTCATCTGCCGCCCCGGGAACTCGACAACCCGCTGTTCATCGGCCGCTGCTGCGAAGCCCTGTTGCTGCAGGGCGCGCCCTGGTACGACACGGAACGGATCGTCGCCGGAGCCATTGATTACCTGAACGATTTTATCGGGTATCGCCCGGTGGCGACCCTCGAATCGCAAAAAATCGAGCCCTATCGGCACGAGCGATTGCGTCCTTTACCGCTTTACATACGTGATGCGGGCGTCGCGACGGGCCGTTATCAACGTGTCGTCACGATCGCCCTGGAACTGCTGCTGGAAACCGACGAGGATATCCTCCGCTCCAGCCAGTTCGACCCGGAATTGATGGACGAACTGGCCGTCGATCCCAGGGCGTACGATTTTGACCACCCTGCGAACAAGCGACCCAATTACCACTTTGGCCAGTGGGATCCGCACGTGATCGACAACCGCGGTCGGTTCCGGCGTTTCATTGTGCAGCAGGTGACGCTCGACGCCCTGATGGCGCGGGCCCAGGAGCCGGGGGACCTGCCCGTCGCCGAAGTAGAATTTGAAGCCGGCGCGGTGCTGGCCGGCACCATTCTCATGGCTTCCGGGATCAGCGGGGCCGGTCCGGGAGCTTTCAGCTCGACGCTTTCCCTGGCCGACCTGTTGCCACATATCGCTTCCTATCGTGATTCGTTTTACGAGCGTCTGTTCAGTCGCGTCGATGGCGCCCATGCGGCCCGCATCCGCCAGGAAGCGAACGAACGACGACAGCCCTTCGGCGGCGCCAGGCAGCATTTGAACGCCCAGCTGGCTCGCCGGCGGGCTTCGCAGCTCGAGCATGTGCAGCTGGCGAAGATCTTTGCCCGCATGGGCTTCCCCGAAGCGGCCGCCCGTCAGGCCGATGTGGTGCCGGCCGCCTCCGCCCGCACGCTCTGCGGCATCGATTGCCTGTTGAGTACGGGCAACCGTCTGCTCGACAAAGGCAGCATCGACGAAGCGGCCAGTCTGGCGCCGGCGGTCATTGATCTGCTCCAGCGGGGCATCGCCAGCGGGGCCATCATCGACCCCTGGAACATCATCGGGTTCGACGCCAATTTCAGCCTGTTTCCCGCCGTCGAAAACAGCGTTCGCGATCACCGGGCCGACGACCTGGTGGCGCTGATCGAGCAGATTTTCGCCTACTATTCGCGTGTGTGGAGCGAAGCGGCCGCCCGCAACCGGACCGACGTTTGCACTTCGATGCGGGAGCAGTTCCAGCAGACGGCCGCCTGGTGGCGGACCTACGCCGTGCACGAAGTCAGCAGCGTCGATGCGGTCGACGCCGACGACGCTTTCCGCGCCGCGGAGCATGTCGCCAGTGCGCTCAACGTCTGGCACAAAGGGGGCGCCGCCGCCGGCGATGTGGCCTTCTGGTCACAGCACGCCGGCATGTTTGAAACGCCCAAAGGCTACGCCCTGGTGATCGATGCGCTACTGCAGCGGGGCGATTTTGTGGCCTCGATGGCGCTGCTCATCCACTGGCTGGGCCAAGGGGTGCCGCTAGAGCAGGGAGAAAGCTCCTTCCATCGGCTGGCCGAAGTCTGGCTCTTCAAACTGCAGCAACTGGCGCTGGAAGAAGACCGCCTGGCGAACGCGCAGCAGGCCTGGGAACAGATCCGCAAGTTCCTGGATTACCTGGAAGCGAACGCCGAGGAGTACTGGAGGGCGCCCCGGTTCGAACTGGGCCCGATCCGCAAAAAGAAAACCGACGACCCCGACCAGGCGACCGGCGAGAACGACGACGAGCACGACCTGTTTGGCGCCGCTTACGAGGACATGGTCTATCGCGACAGCACCGACGACGGCATGGAAGGCCCCGTGTTTGAAGCCGGCGCCAGCGAGTCCGACGACGAGCTGGAACGCGAGTCCCGCCGCATCTCCCGCCGGCTCAACTTTCTCAGCAGCATGGCCCGCTTGTGGCGCATGGCGGCTGTCGTCCCGCCCGCCCTGGCCGGCCGCAGCACCAACGAAGAGCTCCGCCAGCGCGAATCCCAGGCAATGCGGCACTGGGCCATCCAGGCCGCCAACAACGATCGACAACTCCGCGAACTGATCGACGATGTCCAGTCGCACCAGGTGCCAGCCCCCTCAGGCGATCACGACTCCCTGGTCGAATACGACCGCCGCCGGTCGCTGAAAGAATCGCTGGTCGACCGGGTCATCAGCACCGCGGTCGACCTGTCCGACGCCCATCGCCTGCTGGTCGCCGCCAGCCAGGCCGTCGGCGAGGAAGCGACCGCCCCTAGCGAACTGCTCAGCAATCTCGACCGGGACCAGCAACTGGCGATCGAGGTGTTCTCGGCCCTGCTCCGCGGCAATACCGACGGCGTTCGCTCCCGCTGGGTCGAACTGGGCAACGCCCTGGCCGACCGTCCGCTGCTGTATGTGCCGCTTTCCAAAGGCGGCGATCCGCACGAGATTGTCGCCGCCCGCGTCCGCCAGCAAACGGTGCAGGATCTGCTCGTCTGGCTGCCCCGCCAGGGACTGTTCCTGGAAACGTGCGAGCTGATCGAAACGGCCCGGGAGATGGAACGCGACAACCCAGTCGGACCAGGCGCCGTGACGGAGTTCGACGAGCTGTTCAAAATCGGCTACAAGTCGCTGGTCGCCTGCCTGGTGGAATCCGCTTCTTCCTGGAACGGACCGGGCGGCAAGGTTCCGCAAAAATCGCTCGTCAATTGCCTGGAGATTCTGACAGAAACGCTGCTGGTCAATTGGCTGGCCCACAGTCGCACGCTGCGTCTGTCGGTGCTGGAACGGGTGAAAGACGAACGGGTCTGGACACAGCTGGTCGACTTCATCAAGCAGTACGGGTCGGAACTGTTTACGCAGCGGTTCTTCAATTTTGGCAACGTCCGCGCCATCCTGCACCAGGGGGTCGACGCTTGGATCGCCCAGATTGAACAGTTTGGCGGCCCCGAAGAAGAGTACCAGTTCTACCGCGACCTGGGCGGCGCGCTGCCTCGCCGGGAAGCGATCGATCAACTGTCGCTGGTGCTGGAAGCGATCGTCGAAAACTACGGCGAGTACCGCGACTACAACAGCACGACCACCCAGTCCGACCGGGGCGAACTGCTCTACATGCTGCTGGATTTCCTCCGTCTGCGGATGAAGTATGACCGCATGAGCTGGAATCTGCGGCCGGTGGTCTGGGCCCATGAGATCCTGGTTTGCCGCGGTATGAACGAGGCCGCCCGACTGTGGCGCCGGTCGCTGGCCGAGCGAATCGGGGTGGAAGCCGACAAGTACTGCAAACGCCTGGCCGACCTGCAGCAGAAATACGCCATGCGGATGCCGACGATCGCGGATCGGATTGGCGAACGCTTCATGCATCCGATGTCGATCGACCGCATTCGAGCGCTCGTCCGGCCCGCGATGGACGAAGCCCGGAAAGACGGCAAGCACCCCCGGTTCGATCTGCTGGAACATGAAACAGAATCGCTCACCCGGGAGCCCAGCGGCGTCGGCCTCGATGTGCCGGCCTGGCTGATGGCGCTGGAAGAAGAGGTTGAGCATGTGATTCGCCCCGAGGTCGATCCGCGGGAAACGCCCGACTCGGTGATCCCGCTGGCCTCGATCAGCAACGAGGAATTCCACCGCCAGATCGATATCTGGAAAGAAGAACGCTCGTAGTCGAATGCGGCTGTCGGCGCCAAATTTGCACAATTCTCCAGACGGCGCCAATGGCCGAGCGGGGCGGTGATCGCCTCGCTTTCTGCTCGCCCCCGAGTACGCATCGCTCGCGGTTCCTGCAGGAACGTGATCCGGTGTTCATTCTGCAGGATTTCGCCTCTTTCCTTGCCTTTTCTCGAAGGATCCATCATGGATATTCGCACCACCGAAGAGCTGACCGCCGTGAAATGCAAACCGTGCGAAGGCGGCGTCGCCCCCACGACGCGGGAAGAAGCGGAGCAACAATTGACCCGGCTGGCAGGCTGGCGACTTACCCATGAAGGGAAACGGATCCGCAAGGAGTGGACCGTAAAAAACTTCATGGCCGGCATGCGATTCTTCGAGAAAGTCGCCGAAGTGGCCGAAAGCGACGGGCACCATCCGGACTTGCATCTGGAAGGGTACCGGAATGTGGCGATCGAGTTATGGACGCACGCGATCGGCGGCCTGAGCGAGAACGACTTCATCCTGGCCGCCAAAATCGACGCCTTGCCGATCGAAGAGAAAAAGAGCTAGGCGGCGCCAGCCCAGCAGCATCACGCCCCCGGACTGGCGCTGAGGCAAATCCCCCAGGAAATGACGTGGAATCGAATGGCGGTTGCCACTATGATCCCCGCGTGCAGGTCGTCCCGCGGCACAGCGGGCCGGCAGCCGGCCAGGAGCGGAAGCCTTGCAATAGGGCCCCGTCGACCCGGTTTTTCCACCGTTTCCTGACGAAAAGGGGCGATTTCGTGTCGCACAAATTTTACGATATCCATTGCCATATACTGCCCGCGATTGATGACGGCTCTTCCTCCTGGGAAATGACGTTTGCGATGGCCAAATTGGCGGTCGCCGACGGCGTGGCGGCCATCGTCTGCACGCCGCACCAGTTGGGGACCAACTCCCAGAACAAAGGCGACCACATTCGCCTGCTGGTCGCAGAAACGCAGCGCCGCCTCGACAAACGCGGCATCGCCCTGCAGCTCCTGCCTGGCGCCGATGTGCGGATCGAACCGGAAATGATGAGCCAGCTGCGCACCGGCGAAGTCGTCTCGCTGGGCGATCATCGCAAGCACGTACTGCTGGAACTGCCGCACGAACTGTACTTCCCGATCGACAACGTGCTGGACTCGCTGGCGCGGCAGAAAATGATCGGCATTCTGTCCCACCCGGAACGGAACGAAGGCATTTTGAAAGACCGCAGCGTCCTGGAGCCGCTGGTCGAAAACGGCTGTCAGATGCAAATTACGGCCGGCTCCCTGCTGGGCGAATTCGGTCCGCGTCCCCGCGATTTCTCGGAATGGATGCTCCGCGAGGGACTGGTGCATTTCCTGGCCAGCGACGCTCATGGTCTCAAATCGCGTCGCCCGGGCTTGCGGAAAGCGTTCGAAAGGGCCGCCGAGATCGTCGGCGAAGAGGAAGCCTTTAACCTGTGCAGCGTTCATCCCCAGGCGGTGGCCGAAGGACGCAGAACGCCGTCCGGCTTTCGCCCGGTGGTGCATACCGCCAAACCGAACTGGTTCTCCCGCATCTTCCTGCGGCAAGCGTCGTAGAAAATCCGTTCGCTGTATCGGGCAAATCGCCATCAGGCCGGTCAGCCTGACAGGCTGCGTCGTTGCGCCCACTTGCTGGCTACAGCAGGGCGCCAGATACTAGCCAGGGTCCGCTCTGAGCGAATCTGAGTATCTGGAATTTTTCGACGACTTCAAGAAGGAGCAGCCGTCATGTCGCGCCCCGAAGCAGTGACCTTCAAAGGGAATGCCCTCACCCTGGCCGGACAGGAACTTGCCGCAGGCCAGTCGGCTCCCGACTTTACCCTGCACTTTTATAAAGACGGCTTGAAAACACTGACCCTCGCCGACCTGAAAGGGAAGCCGAGTCTGGTCAGCGTCGTTCCCTCGCTCGATACGGGCGTCTGTGCGATCCAGACCAAAAAATTCAACGAAGAGCTCGCCGGTCTGGGCGACAAGGTGAATGCGGTAACCGTCAGCCTGGATCTCCCGTTTGCCCAGGGCCGCTTTTGCGGTGCGGAAAACATCACCAACATGCGCACCGCCAGCGACTATCAGAACCGCAACTTCGGCGAGAGCTGGGGCCTGCTGATCGAAGAGCTGAAGCTGCTGGCCCGCGCCGTGTATGTTCTCGACGCCGACGGCAAGGTGGTTTACGCCGAAGTCTGTCCTGAAGTCACCAGCGAACCGAACTACGACGCTGCGCTCCAGGCTCTGAAGAGCGCCTGATCGCCAGCGCCGCCCCCCCGCACGGCGCCATTCGCGCCGGCGGCCAGCAGCGGGCTACCGCATTTGGCCGGTTGCCTGCCCGTCCTTTGCAAACAAAGGACGCCGCTGTTTCCCCCGGACCGGTCCCGCAACCGATTCCTCGCGTCGGTTCCAGGCCGCCCGTTTCACGACGGGGAAACAAGGAACTGCTACACTGATTGGATCTCCGTTTCCTCAGCTGGAGGCTGACTATGACGACCCCAGGTCCTCAATCGTATTCCGGCATTTATCTATCCAAAACGGATACCGATCTGCCTGATCGTTTCAGCAACGACTTCGCCAAGTACAGCAATTTTCGCGAGCTGGCAGGCGGCGGGAATGGCGTGCTGATCGCCTGCAACGATAACAACCTGGGCCGCAAGGTTGTCATCAAAAAACTGGCTCCCGAGCATCGCCAGGACGCCCGCGCCCGGCGCCGCCTGTTGCGTGAAGCCCGCGTTACGGCCCAGCTAACGCATCCCAATACCGTCCCCGTGCACGAAATCGGCCTGACCGATGAAGGGGACCTGTACTTCACCATGAAGAAGATCGAAGGGGAGGACCTGTTTCGCATCCTTTCCAAGATCGCCCGCAGCGAACGCAAGGCAAACGAAGCCAACCCGCTGGATGAACTGCTGGGTATTTTACTGCAGGCCAGCAACGCCCTCAGTTACGCCCATAGCCGGGGGGTGATCCACCGCGATATCAAGCCGGAGAACATCCTGGTCGGCATGTTCGGCGATGTCTTCCTGATGGACTGGGGCGTCGCCAAAGTCTGGGGCATGCCGAACGAAGGCTCCGAAGACGAAATCCCCCGCACGGATCTGCACGATCGACTGACTTCGCCCGGCAAGCGGCCCGGCACTCCGTTATATATGTCGCCCGAACAGGTGCGCGACAAAGTGGTCGACGAACGGTCGGACATTTTCAGCATGGGCGTCGTACTGTACGAAACGCTCGCCCTGAAAGAGCCGTTCCGCGGGGCTAACATCAACGAGACGTTTGCGAACATCCTCGACTACGATCCGCCGCCGCCCAGCAGTGTCGCCAAACATTGGGCCGTACCGAAAGCGCTGGACGAAATCTGCGCCAAGGCAATGCAGAAGAACCCACGGGATCGTTATCAGATGATGCGAGAAATGATTCGCGACATTAATCGTTTTCGCGCCGAAGCGATCGCCGCCCCGCCCGAGTAAACGCCCGCTGCATCGTCCCGCGCCGGGCCTCAAGGTCGTCCCGCGCCGGGCCTCAAGGCCAGGTCGCGGAAATGCTTCTTTCGCCCTCCCGCCGGCTTCCCCACAGAGAAAGCGGCGAGCCCCCCCCAGGGCGCCGCCAGATGCTTGCGAGCACAGCAATCCCTTGCGTAAATTTTAGGCGCCGGCTTTTTCCGCCCGAAAAAACTTTCCCACACAAGCACTGCTAGCGTTGCATTTTATGGGTTTTCTGTTGCAATTCGATAAAAAAAACGTAATCTAACGCCTGCCACTCCTCTTTGGCATATCCCTTGCTATTGTTACAGCCGGATACCAGTCAAACATGAAGGAAAGTCGAAGTTCGCAGGGATGGTATCCTCACCCGCGTGCGACGGCCTTCCTGCCAGAATTAGCAGCATCTCCTGAATCGCGTGCGTCCTGCTCCGTGGGTCCCAACGGGTGAAGGGGGATGGGAAAGAACGCGAAGGTACGCTTTCGCACCGTATTTCAAGGCGGTCTATGCTGGTCCTTGGCAAAGGATGGATGTTGATATATTGAATGGAGTGGAAATCCCGTTTCAGGGAGGGGAAGGATTCCACAATTTACATGGCGGATTCAATTTAAACTTCTGGAAAGTCAAGGAGTAAGTCGCGGATGGTTGCAAAGTTGGAATATATTTGGCTCGATGGTTACAAGCCGACTCAGAGCCTGCGTTCGAAAACCATGGTCCGAAAAAACTTCGGGGGAAAACTCGAAGAATGCCCCACGTGGTCCTTTGACGGCAGTTCGACCCAGCAGGCCAGCGGCGGTTCGTCGGACCTGCTGCTCAAGCCGGTCGCCCTGTATCCGGATCCGGATCGAAAAAACAGCTTCCTGGTGATGACCGAAGTTCTGAACGCCGATGGCACGCCGCACGAAACCAATGGTCGCGCCACCATCGACGACGACGATGAAGATTTCTGGTTCGGCTTTGAGCAGGAGTATTTCCTCTGGAAGCTCGACACCAACCTGCCCCCGGGTTTTCCCGTCGGCGGTTATCCGGGCCCGCAGGGACCTTACTACTGCTCCGTCGGCGCCAAGAACGCGTTTGGTCGCGACTGCGTTGAGGAACACCTGGACCTGTGCCTGGACGTCGGTTTGAATGTCGAAGGCATCAACGCCGAAGTGGCCGCCGGCCAGTGGGAATTCCAGGTTTTCGCCAAGAGCGCCAAACGCGCCGGCGACCAGACCTGGATGGCCCGCTACCTGCTGGAGCGGACGGGCGAAAAATATGGTTACGCCATTCAGTGGCACCCCAAACCGTTCGGCAAGCTGGACTGGAACGGTTCCGGCATGCACGCCAACTTCTCCAACGGCGTGATGCGTGAAAACGGCGACAAAGAAGTGTTTATCAAAATCTGCGAACGCTTCGGCCAGCACATTCCCCGTCATATCGACGTCTACGGCGCCGACAACAACCAGCGTTTGACGGGCGAACACGAAACGCAAGCGATCGACAAATTCAGCTACGGCATTTCGGACCGCGGCGCCTCGATCCGCATCCCGGTCAGCACGATTGAAGACGGCTGGAAAGGCCGCCTTGAAGATCGTCGCCCGGCGTCGAATGCTGACCCGTACAAAGTGGCCGCGGCGATCGTGAAAACGGTCAAAGAAGCCGAAGCCGCTGTCGGCGCTCTGTAGTCGGAATCTTTGCCGACAACCGTTGAGCTACTACGGCCGGATTGGTAGGTTATCGCCAATCTGGCCGTTTTTATTGCGTCCACCGCAATCAAAACCCCGAGCCAGCCACGTTTTCCCTCCGAGAACTTCCCCATGCCGATCTCTCCTGAAATGCTGGCCCAGCTGGCAAAGTACGACACGCCGACGATTTGCAATATCATTGAACTCTTCGATGTACGACCCCGCAATCGCGGATACATGGACTCCCGTATCAAGTGCAACTTTCCCGAGATGAAGCCGATGGTTGGCTTTGCCGCCACCGCCTGCTTCCGCTCCGATGCGCCCCCGGTCGGCGGCGATGCGTACGGATCGATCCAGCAGCAAATCGCACAATTTCCCGATCTGCCGGGCCCGGCGATTGTGGTCTTCCAGGACCTTGATGACCCGCCGGTCGCCGCCGTTTTTGGCGAAGTCATGTGCACCACCTACCAGGCCTTTGGCGCTGCCGGGCTGGTCACCAACGGAGCCGGTCGCGACCTGGACCAGGTTCGCGAAATCGGCTTCCCCGTGTTCACCGGCTCGACCTGCTGCGCCCATGCCTATTGCCATTCGCTGCATATCGGCATCCCGGTGCGGGTCGGCGGCCTGATGGTCAACCAGGGCGACTTGCTGCATGGCGACGTCAACGGCGTCACCAGCATTCCGATCGACCTCGTCCCGCGTCTGCTCGACGTGGCGGATGAATTCGTCGGTCTGGAAGCGATCCTGCTCGACTACGTCAAAGGCGAAGGCGTCAAGAGTGTCGACAAATTCTCGGAGCTGCGGGTGAAGTTCCAGGGCGAAGTCAAAAAGCTCCGGGACCGCGTTCTTAGCCAGTAACCGGGACCGCTCTCTGGACAGACGTACGCCCGGCGTGCGTCTGCCAGGGAATCCCGTAGCCAGGGAATCCCGTAGATCGCCCAAGGATGGTATTCTCGATGAGTGATATCTACCAGCCGCCTCCGCGCACCTGGCGGAAAAAGTTCGCCGACGCGCTGCAGGGCGTCGGCCAGGGGGCCTGGGGGCAGAGCAGTTTCGCGGTGCACTGCGCGGCGGCCACCGTGGTGGTGCTGTTCGCCTCGGCCCTGCAGCTGAACCATTACGACTGGGGACTGCTGCTGCTGTGCATCGCCATGGTGATGTCGGCTGAGCTGTTCAACAGCGCCGTGGAACTGCTGGCGCGGGAGGTCGATCGACGCCATAATCCCACGGTGGGCAAAGCACTCGATATCGCCAGCGGGGCCGTGCTGGTAGCCGCCCTGGGAGCCGCGTGTGTCGGCTCCCTGGTGTTGTTGCCGCCCCTTTATCGATGGATTGGCGCCTTCGCGCCGTAGCATTCTCGCCATCGCAAGTTGGGCTGGCCGGGCAGCTGCGCGAATCAGCCAGCCGGTTAGCGACGGCCGGTCGCCATCATGCTCAGGCCCAGCACCAGACCTGCAGCCAGGGATACGCCGATGCAGACGGCAAGCGTTTCCATGGGGTGCTTGCGCATCGCTTTTTCCGCCTCGGAGTAGCCGGCCTTCATGGCGTGCGACATGGCGTCGGCGGCCTCTTGGGAGCGTTGCATCGCTTCGGCGGCGGCCGCATTGGCCTGCTCGCCTAGCTGGATCGCCTGGCTCCGTAGTTGATTGATCGATCGTTCCGTATCCATCACGATATCTCCCGGTTTGGGGACGGTTGTAAAGAGAAAACTCAAAAGTCAGGCCAGCGATCTACGCTGACACATTCAACATAACAGGATCACCAGGAGAATCCACCGCCGCCGCGGCAATTACCTACACCGGACCTGCATTTTCTCTTCTTGCCCTGCTTCCAGCAGAGCGATCCCTTCCATGAGGCCGGACAAGCGGTTCTGGAAATGGCGATGGAGACTAGCGTGCAGACCGCCTCAAGAAGCTCAAGAGGAAGCGTTCAGGGCATAAAAATAGCAGCATCCGCCTGGGCGAATACTGCTATCGTTTGACGGGCTCCGGCCTACCGCGACGCCAGGGTCCACTCGGCGAAGCGGTCCACACGGAACCCGTCTCTCTTTGCCGCGCAGGCAAATTAACGCCAGTCGCACCGCCGCTCTTCTTCAGCAATACGACCGGCGGCGAGAGATCAGACAAACCGTTCCGGATCGCGAACTTGCACCAGTTCAAAGTACGCGGAAACGGCCCTGTTTTCGTATGCGTCCTGGCGGCAGTAATCGACGATCTCGTCGGCGATCGCTTCCGTCGTGACGATTTCAATCCGTGTCTGCGAGTGCCCGATAAAGGGTTCGTCATACACCTGGTGATGTCCCTGGCCCCAGCAGCTCATGCAGGTGAAGCCTTTGATTCCCAGGCTTTTGAAATGGGTCAGCATTTCATCTTCCAGTTGGGTTTCGGTAACCACAATCACTTTCGTGAGTTCAACCTTTTCATTTCTCATTGTGCGTTCCTGGCGGAGTGCCGTGCTTGCAGCGTTATCCGGGAAGGATTTCGCCCGTGCTGATTAGCTGAATAATGATCGCGAGGACCTGGGTTCCCGGCAGTCCGACCGAGGTCGGATTCCGCAGCGGAGAAAAGGTATACCTTTTCCGCAGGCAACCGTCAGAAAATGGTTTCCGCCGGTTGCCATCAGGCGAGGCCCAGGACTAACTCACCATTTCGACGGGAAACGCGGCCGTGACCGACTGGGCCATCAGGATGTAAACCGGGATTCCGATCGTGACGTTATAGGTAAAGGTCAAACCCAGCGAAGCCGCCAGCGGCAAGGTTGGGCTGGCTTCGGGAATCGCCAGGCGCTGGACGGCAGGCACTGCGATGTACGAGGCGGCCCCGCAGAGCACGGCGAACAACGCGTAAGTACCAATGTCGAACGGCTCGCCCAGGGCCATGCTGTACAGGTGAGCGATGCAAATGCCGATCGCGGCGAACACGTTCGGACCCAGAATCGCAAAGGCAATGAACCGCCAGCCTGCTGTGCGCAAGTCCCGCAGGCGGCGGCAAGCGGTGATGCCCATCTCCAGCAGGAACAGGCAGAGAATGGGGTGGAACAAGCTCACAAAAAGCTTGTCGTCGTCGGCCGTCACTTTAACGCCCTGGCTGCGGCCGACAAAGCCAATGACAATCCCGCCGAACAACAGGAACAAGCCGGGATTCAGGAACACCTCGTGCATCATTTTCAAGCTGAAAATGCTGTGGCTGTTCGCCGGTTTCCCCTCGTGGCCGCCATGCGATCCGAAGCCGGCTCCCTGACCGGACCGTTCGCCCGATCTGGCCGCTTCGACATATTTCCCCATGGTGGTTGGTTCGGCAACCGCGGTGGAAGAACCGCCGCCCTGGGCGCGGTAAGCCTTGGAGGAACCCGTGGAGCTGGCGGAGTTGGCGTAACGCCTTTCTTCGACATCCAGCACGCTGCCGGCGTCGGCTTCCGCAGAGATATAGCCTTCTTCGCCTTCCATGTTGCCATGCACGTCCATCCCTTGTGCACGCAGTCGCGACACCAGATACAAGGCCACCAGGCAGCCGGGAATTTCCATGATGGCCAGCATCACTGGCATGTAGGCGGCATAAGGGATAGCGACAACGCCCGCTCCCAGCACGCCCACGCAGGTCACAAAGGTGCCCGCCGAATCAGAACCGTAAAAACCGGCAACAGTAGCGGCGTCGATTTTGCGAAGCCTGGTCCCCGCCCGCAGCAGAAAGTACGCCACGATGCCAATCAGAAGATTGGTGAAAAATCCGATGACCATGAAGCCGCCGGCCTGGCCGAACTCTTTCGTCGACAAGGAAGCCAGCTCTTCACCGCCGTGCCAGCCAATCGCAATCAACAGATACAACGTCAGCGACTGGTACAGCACCTTCGGAAACTCAAAGGGCACCTTGAGAATGGGAATCAGAAATCCCATGTAAAAGAAGAGCAGCAGCGGTTTGAACAAGTTATGGGCGAAGTTGTTCAAAAACTCGTGCACTAAGTCTGGCATCGGGTGGACCCTAGGTTCAACAGGTAAGCGAACGACTCGGAGGGGGCTCAGCCAACACGCAGGCAAGAATCGCCGTTACGGCTAAAAAGGTGTGAGCGTGGGCGGGCAGGCGTCCTCTATGACAAACCCCAGAAATAGCAAAGCCCGCGCCAATCCCCCACTGCCCTCGCCTTTTCGCCGAGACATTCTTCGCAACCTGTTTGATAAGAGGTGCTTGCATCCTGGAAATCCCGCCACCCGAATCTCCCGACAAGAGTGACGGTTGGCCTGCAACTGTCGCGTTCTGCAAGTCTTTGCAGACCCCATGCAAAACCTTGCGGCAGCCTTGCCTTCCTCGACCAGAGCTGCGAAGCCACCGTCAAAACGCAGCGACGACCAACGGCGCGCAGACCGCTACAGGATCAAACGCCGGCCCGATAAGGGGTGAACGGGGAGACCCAGAAAGTCGGCTCGCCAGGGGGAAGCAGAGGTCGACGGCTTTGGAAGCGAAACGCCCGATGAAAGACCACGACGGTCAGAATGCCCTGCCGGAGAACGACCGGGCGGAAGCCAGACGGGGAGCATTCCCGGCAATCGCGGCAGTATCAACCTGCTGCAGGAAACTGCCCGCCGCCGACGCTCGGGACGTGCATCCCCGGCGTCCCCCCAAAAACCGCGTCTGAGAAAACGCCTCAATACCGCGTGCGGCTTAGAAGTCGACCTGGCCGCGGAAGGCGAAGATATCCGCGTCAGAACCGTAAATCGTCGGCGGGTTCACGGCTCCAGCGCTGCTGTTCAGGAAGGCATGGATGTAGTTGAACTGGAACTTCGTGTTGTTGTTCAAATACCAGTTCAGCCCCAAGGTCAGGTCGTTCAGCCGGCCGCCTGCAATATCGTTATCGTTGAGGTCGATCGTCGACCAGCGTCCGGCCACTTCCCAGGCGCCATAACCGCCGCAGCGGGTGAAAGGACAACGCGGCTTGATCCGACCGAAAACGCCGGCCTGCCGGTTGTAGGGCAAATTCTCCCCCGTCAGGATGTAGCCGGCCTGGGCATAGGCGCCGTAAAAAGTAACGGGCGACGGTCCCAGACGGTTCACCTGGGTGATATAGGCTTCGGACTGGGCGTGGAAGGAACCGACCGAATAGCCGAGTTCGGCGTTCCCCATGTTCACGTGGCTGGTGGCGATCGCGCCCGTATCCACAAAGGCCGGTACATTGGTCGGCACGTTGGCGGGCGTTACCCCGGCGCCTGTTTCGCCGACAAAAATTTCCGGCTGGTTGCGGTACCGAACCAGATCATTGGCGGGGTCGATATAAGAGTAGCCGCCGCCCACATGCAGCACGCTGTTGCCGTCGCCATGGTCGATCGGCAAGGCGGTAAGCCGCAAGGCGCCGCCGAAGCCGCCGTTGTCCCCCACATTGCCGCCGTACACATCGGTCGGAAAGCGGAACGCGGATACGGCCCAGGTGGCCCGGTTATTCTCGGCATGACCGTAGTTCATCACGCCGATCTGGCGAAACGGCAAAAAGGCAAAAGGCAGAGCACGTTCCAGGAAGGTGAGTTCCTTCACACTGGTCAAACCGTCCATCCCGATCGGTTGACGGAACTGGCCGAACCGGATCGTACCCGGGCCCACCGTGTCGCGAATTTCAAACCAGACGTCCATGAAACTGGGGCGGCCGGGAAAGGCGAAGTCCATCTCGAGCATATATCCGACGTTCTCGTACGCGTCGCCCACCGCAGCCAGACGAGCTCGTCGAAAGTCGGCCCCGTCCTGGATGTCGCCGTTTTCCCCCGGGGCGGCCAGTGCGGCCATGTTGGCGGCGTCCTGATGGAACCAGGCGGCGTCGGCCTGGAAGAACCCGGTCAGCTTGACCGTCGGATACTTGCCGCCAGCCGCTTTGGCGGCGGCGGCCGCCGCCGACGAGCCGTTGCACCAGTCGTCGCAATGGAACTGCAGGCCCGATTCGCAAGACTCCGGCGGCGGCGCAGGGCGACCTTCGCCATCGATCGCCGGCAAACGTTCCAGTCGATCCTGCCGGCCTTTGAGCTGTTCAATCTCCGCCTGCAGCTTGCGAAGCTCACGCAGAACTTCGGAGTCATCCTGGGCAGGGACCTGGACCGTTTCCTGTCCCCGCACGAGCGACGGCCCGCCCAGCAGACCCGCGCAAAGCAGCAGTGCGAACGAAAAGAAAATACCGGCGGATCGGATTCGTCGATCCGCGTGACAACCGTACCAGGGGGGAGCGCATCGGGGCATCAGTACATCCTTGACGTCTGTGCGGAAAGGGAGGGCGAGTGCGATTAACGGGCTCCGCCGGCTAATCGAAAGGAGGTGGGAGCAGGAGCCAGACGGGCGTCTGTGTTCCGGCAGGGATCACGCAGCTGCTTTACCGCGGACTGATGTCGGACCTTCCGGTCCACGCGAATAATCAACTTTCGCCGCGTGAAGGTGTGGTGATGGGTATATCGGTTGATCGGGTCGAGGATCTGAGGCCGAGTTAAATTCTTGCAGGAAAGCGGAAGAATCTCTCAAGCCTGCTGCAGGGACTTGCACGTCGCCTGCAGAATCTTGCACGTCAGCCGGCAAACGGATCGCTCCTTCAAGCGAAAAGCGTGCTTGTGGTAAGATTGGTTGTGATGCGGATGCATCTGTTGCGCCCAACTCTTAAAATCTCCAACTCCTATGCAAGGCGTAAGGAAAACCGATGTTCCATGTTCAGGAAGCACGCCTGGGAACAAGACTTTTGGCCGCCATTGGCGCCGTGGTGCTGTTAAGTTTCACCGCTTTGAGCGTGACGGTATGGATTTTGAAAGACTTTGAGCGAGAACTGGAAATTGTAGCGCGCATGATGGAGCATTTGCCCGCGACGGATATGGCTTCTGCTCGCGAGCTGGCGGGGGATTTGCGACTGCAGTCCCGCCTGACCGTCCTGATGGTGCTGAATGTAATTCTCACCGCCGCCGCACTTGCCCTTCTGGTTCGTGCCTATATGACCAGCCAACGCTCGTTACGTGATGTAAAAGTTCTTGCCGGCGACATTCTGGCAAGCATGGACCAGGGCGTGATTACGACCGATCGCAATATCATCATTACCAGCATTAACCCCAGCGGCTGCGCGCTGCTGGGACTGGAAGGCGACTGGATCGGCAGGCCGCTGCAAAGCGTCGGAGAAAAACACCAAACCCTGGAAGGCATTGTGCACCACGTACTGGAATCCCACGAACGGGTCCGCGACCTCGATTACGCCGTGGAGAATCATGGCCATCCCCGTAATTACCGGGCCGGGTGTACGCTGTTGCGCGATGAGCAACAGATCGAAATTGGCGCGGTGCTGCATGTTCGCGATGTCACCCAGCGCACCCTGATGGACCAGCGACTGCGAAGGATGGAACGCTACATGGGGCTCGGTTCCCTCGCCGCTGGCTTGCATCATGAAATCAAAAACCCGCTGAGCGCCCTGTCGTTGCATGTGCAACTGCTCGATGAAGAACTGCAGGGCTCCGACACCACGCCCGAGATCGACGAAATGCTGGGAGTGTTGCGGTCCGAGGTCGTTCGTATCGCCGGCGTGCTGGAAGGCTTCCGCAACTACGCTTCCATGTCGCATCTAAGGCGCAGCGAAGCAGTCGTCGGCTCGCTGGTCGAGAAACTCGCCCGACTCATCGGTCCCCAGGCCAAACAGCAAGGCGTCGAACTCAAACTCGACCTGCCGGAACCCTCCGCGACAAAGTTCTCGGTCGACGCGATTCGCATCGAACAGCTCCTGCTCAACCTGGTGCTGAACGCCCTGCAGGTCATGCCGCAAGGCGGCGTGCTCACCATCGCCGTGAAGCGCCGGGGCGACACCCTGCAGCTGGAAGTCGGCGACACCGGCCCCGGTATTCCCGAAGACCTGCGCGACAAGATCTTTGACCCTTACTTTACCACCCGTAGCGATGGCAACGGCATGGGGCTGGCCCTGTGCGAGAAGATCGTTCGCCAGCACAACGGCTCTCTGGAATTCACCACGGGCCCCCAGGGGACCGTGTTCGTAGCGACCCTTCCTCCCGATGAAAACACCGCATGACTGCCGATGGTTTTGGCGTACTGATTGTTGACGATGAGCCGAACATCCGTTCCGGGCTGGCCAAGGGACTAGCGCGCGAAGCGGACTACGTGGAAACGGCCGGCAACGCGCAAGAAGCGCTCGACAAGTTCCGTGAGAATCGCTTCCACCTGGTGCTGGCCGATGTGCGCCTGCCCGGCGCGCTCGACGGACTGCAGCTGCTGGATCGACTGATTACGGCTGCTCCCCGCACCAAGGTGATTGTCATCACGGCCCACGGCGCGGTGGAAACCGCCGTCGAAGCGATGCGGCTGGGGGCGTACGACTTTATCACCAAGCCGCTGGACCTGGACCTGCTCCGGATGCAGGTCCGCAAAGCGTGCGACCTGTACCGTCTGGAAGTCGAGAACGAACAGCTCCGCGATCGCCTGGCCAACGCGGGCGAAATCTCCGGCATCATCGGCAACTCGTCAGCCATGCAGGACCTGTTCGGCCAGATTCGCCAGGTCGCCGGCACCGACGCCACCGTGCTGATCCAGGGAGAAAGCGGTTCCGGCAAGGAACTCATCGCCCGCGCCCTGCACGATCTCAGCACGCGCAGCCAGGGACCGTTCGTCGCCGTGAACCTGGGAGCCCTGCCGGAAACTCTGCTGGAAAGCGAATTGTTCGGGCACGAGAAAGGCTCCTTCTCCGGCGCCACCCGGCGCAAGCCTGGCTGCTTTGAGCAGGCCCGCGGCGGCACGCTGTTTCTCGACGAAGTCACCGAGATGCCCGCCAAAAGCCAGGTCGACCTGCTGCGCGTCCTGGAGACCCATCGCTACGTCCGCGTCGGCGGCGAGGAAACCATTGTCAGCAACGTCCGCCTGATCTCGGCGACCAACAAATCGGTCGGCCCGTTAATCGAAGAAGGCACTTTTCGCGAGGATCTGTTCTACCGCCTGAACGTGGTCCCCCTGCACGCTCCCGCACTCCGTGAACGGCGCGACGACATCCCGCTGCTGGTCGAGCACTTCCTGAACTACTTCTGCCAGCGCCATGATCGTCCCCTCAAACGACTCACGGCCGAGGCCATGCAAGCGCTCTCGGCCGCCCGCTGGCCGGGCAACGTGCGACAACTGCGGAACGTGATCGAACGCCTGATCGTGACCGTCGGCGATTCCACCATCAGCCGGCAGGATCTGCCGCCCGAACTCACGCCGCATGCGGCCGTTTCGACCGCCTCGATCTGCACCCTGGCCGAAGTCGTCGAGAAAGCAGAAAAACAGGCGATCCAGGCCGCCCTGGCCGCCTGCGATTACCACCGGGAAAAAACGGCCCAGCTGCTCGCCGTGAGCGTCCGCACGCTGCACTATAAAATGAGCCGTTACGGCCTGCATTAACCATCAGGGCAGGGGAGGTGCGGAAAACGACCGGGCCCCAAGCGGGGGCAAGGCGGAGTTTCTCGCCTGGCTTTCTTAAAGTGACGACCCGTTAATGGTAAGATAGGAGGCTTCCCCGCGCCCTAACGACGCGGGAACTGCCTTCCCCATCGCTCATCAACGCATTGTCACGCCAGGGATTTCCATGCCAACTATTCCGCTGCCCGGTCGCTTCCTGTTCGGGGCGATTGCCGCCCTGATTTACACGCTCTTCTGCGGGACGGGCGCGGGGCTGGCTGCCGATTCCTGGCCTCATTTCCGCGGCCCGACCGCCGACGGTCATACGGCCGACTCGACCGCACCGCTGGCCTGGGGCGAAAACGACGACAACGCGGACCGCACTCCGATCGCCTGGAAAACGGCGCTGCCGGGACCTGGCGCCTCGAGCCCGATCGTCCACAGCGGCCGCGTCTTTCTGACCTGCTACGGCGGTTACGGCCTGGATCCTGAAAACGCTGGCGACCAGGCCGACCTGGTGCGCTACGCCCTGTGTTACGACCTCGACAGCGGCGAGGAATTGTGGCGCCTGACCGTTCCCAATGAGAAGCAGGAGACCCGCTATCGCGGACCCTATATCACCGTCCATGGCTACGCCAGCAACTCGGCCGTGACCGATGGGCAGCTCGTCTATTTCTTCCTCGGCTCCTCCGGCGTCATCGCCTGCCGGTTGACGGGAGAGCAAGCCTGGCAGGCTGATGTGGGCAGCCAGGCCCATGCCTGGGGATCCGGCGCGTCGCCCGTGCTGTTTGAGAACCTGCTGATCGTCAACGCCAGCGCCGAAAGCGACGCGATCATCGCCCTGGACAAGCAGACCGGCGAACGAGTCTGGAGCGTAAGCGGCATGGACCGCGCCTGGGATACGCCGGCGCTGGTGGAAGTCGCCGATGGCCGCACCGAACTGGTCGTCAGCCTGAAAGGGAAAATTCGCGGGCTGGATCCAGCAACCGGCGAAGAGCTCTGGACCTGCAAAGGCATCGACGCCGCGGAACTCTGCCCCAGCCCGATCGCCCATAACGGCGTGGCGTATATCCTGGGACATCCGGGCGGACAGGCGATCGCCGTTCGCGCCGGCGGCCGCGGCGATGTGACCTCCACCCATATTTTGTGGCGAATGAATCAAGGCTCCAATGTCTGCTCCCCGCTATACCACGACGGCTGCCTGTACTGGACCAGCGATAAAAAGGGGATCGCCTACTGCGTGAAAGCAGAAACGGGCGAGCTGGTTTACCAGGAACGGATCGATCCGCGGCCCGGGCTGATCTATGCGTCGCCCGTGCTGGTGCAGGATCGCATATATTACGTCAGCCGCCAGAGCGGCACGTATGTGATCGAAGCCAAACCGACCTGGAAACTGCTCGCCCACAACCAGTTGCCCGACGACGCCAGCGACTTTACTGGCAGTCCGGCCGTGGTCGACGGCAGCCTGATCCTGCGTTCCAATCGCTACCTGTACCGCATCGGCGGCAAATAGCCGAGCCGACCAGTGAGCGCAGTCAGTCGTCGTTTGCTTTGCAAAGAACGCGTACTTTCACCGAGTGAAAGTCGACTGTCCGGCGTCTTCGCTTCCTCCGAACGACGAACCAGAATCCGGCAGTAATGCGTTTCGCGTTTCGAGCTAGACACGAATGTCTTTCGATTTCCGCTAGTGGTGCGTCAAACCATAAAATCAGGTTTCTCTCAATCAGCCGCCGGGCGCTAGCCCCCGGTTTTTTTGGCAGCACAGCAGCACAGCCGACATCGCTCACTCTAAGATTGAAGATTGACGCAGCACTAGTGCTGCGTCAAGGCAAAGAGTTCGGGTTCTTCCAATTAGCCGTTTTGGCGATAGCCACGGTTAACGAAAAGGAACAGCGGCTCGCGCGAAAATGGCCAAACCTGAAATGGAAACTTGACGCAGCACTAGTAATCAAGTCGACGCCCCCGTCGTCCTGTATTTTCACCCTGGAGTTACCGTATGAAGAATCTGTTCGCCCTGACCCTCATGCTCCTGCTGGTCGGTACGTCCGCCGCAGCCGAACCTCCCATCTACGATGTTGTCGTTTACGGTCCCACCAGCGCTGGCGTGATCGCCGCCGTCCAGGCAAAGCAGATGGGGAAATCGGTCGTCGTGGTCGGTCCCGACAAGCACCTGGGCGGCCTCAGCGCCGGCGGCCTGGGCTATACCGACTCCGGTTCCAAGGCGGCCATCGGCGGCCTGAGCCGCGACTTTTATCATCGGGTCTGGAAGTACTATCAGACCGACGCAGCCTGGCCGTGGCAAAAACAGTCGGCTTTCGGCAATCGCAGCCAAAGCCCTCCGCAGCCCGGCGGCGATGGCTCCACCATTTGGGTGTTTGAACCGCACGCCGCGGAGCAGGTGTTTGAAGACCTGGTCGCCGAGTACAAAATCCCCGTCCATCGCGACCAGTGGCTCGATCGCCAGAACGGCGTGAAAAAAGAAGACGGCCGGATCGTCTCCATCACCATGGAAAGCGGCCAGAAATACCAGGGACGCATGTTTATCGACGCCACCTACGAAGGCGACCTGATGGCGGCCGCCGGCGTCAGCTTCCACGTCGGCCGCGAAGCCAACAGCCTGTACAACGAAAATTACAACGGCGTGCAAACGGGCGTACTGCACCACGGCCACTGGTTCAAAAAACCGGTCGACCCGTACGTCAAAAAAGGAGATCCCAGCAGCGGCCTGCTGCCCCGGATCAGCGGCGAAGACCCCGGCGAAAAAGGCGCCGGCGACGACAAAATCCAGGCGTACTGCTTCCGCATGTGCCTGACCAACCATCCGCCCAACCGCATCCCCTTCGCCAAACCCGAAGGCTACGACGCCAGCCAGTACGAACTGCTGTTGCGCGTGTTTGATTCCGGCTGGCGGGAAGTGTTCAACAAGTTCGATAGCGTCCAGAACTTTAAAACCGACACCAACAACCACGGGCCGTTCAGCACCGACAACATCGGCCGCAACTACGCCTATCCCGAAGGGACGTACGCCCAGCGCAAAGAGATTATCGCCGAGCATGAAACGTACCAGAAAGGGCTGATGTACTTCATCGCCAACGATCCCCGCGTGCCGGAAGAAATCCGCACTAAAATGGCGACCTGGGGCCTGGCCAAAGACGAGTTCCGCGACAATGGCGGCTGGCCGCACCAGATCTACGTGCGTGAAGCCCGCCGCATGGTGGGCGCCTATGTGATGACCGAGCACGACTGCCTGGACCGCAAGCCGACGCCGGAATCCGTCGGCATGGGTTCCTACACGCTCGACTCGCACAATGTGCAGCGGTACATCAAGCCCGACGGCTTCGTGCAGAACGAAGGCGACATCGGCGTCGGCGCCCCGCGGCCGTACGAAATTTCTTACGGTTCGCTCACGCCCAAAAAGGAAGAGTGCCCCAACCTGCTCGTTCCGGTTTGCGTATCGTCCAGCCACATCGCTTACGGTTCGATCCGGATGGAGCCGGTCTTCATGATCCTGGGCCAGTCGGCCGCCACCGCCGCCTGCCTGGCGCTCGACGCCGACATCCCCGTGCAGGACCTGCCGTACGAGCAGCTCCGCAAACGGCTGGAAGCTGACGGCCAGGTGCTGGAAATGCCGAAAAAGAAGTAAGCCCCGCCCACCCCCGGAGCCAATCCTCACGGCGAGGCGAACGCCCTTTGCGTTCCCTCGCCCGGCGCCGGGATCGGAATGAATTACTGCCGGATTCGGGTTCGTCGTTTTGAGCAAGTGCAGACGCCGGACAGTCGCCTTTCACTCCGTGAAAGGACGCGTACTTTCGCGGAGCGAAAGTCGACTTTCTGCGCCGACTGGTTCGCAAAACAACCCAACCCGAATCGACAATAATTACCTCTGCGCTCCCCGTGAAAGTACGCCTACTCTTGCGGAGCGAAAAACGACTTGCCGTCGATTTCCGTCAGGTCAAAGTTTTTCGTTCTCCTGGCCCGTTGCTTTTTTGCGCACGAACAGGAGGTGACACGATCTTGTCACCTTTCTTTCCGTCTGACGCCGGATTCAGTGGAGCGGCAGGGCGTCTCCTCCGTGCTGTGGCGTCGCTGGAGTGTTTTTCCTCCCACTACTGGGCGGCCGAACGGCCGTAGCTGGGAGCTGCCGACTTGAGCGGGAACGCGCCGATGTCGGGGGCGCCCGCGTCCTGGGAACGGCGGCTGTCAGGCCACTCCTTGGGCAGCGCTAAGCCGGCGTTGACGGCCGGGCTGCCCGGCTGCAGGCGATAGTCACCGGCCTTCTCCCCTGCGGTCGGGATCAACTGCGGATCGGCGACCAGCGAGTGGGTTCCATTCCCCGGGGCGTAGTACGCCTTCCCTTCCTCAAAGGCAGGCGACTTCCGGTAGCGGGCGAAGAACGCCTCGCTGGCTTTTTCAGAACCGGGACTCCAGTAAAGGTTGCCGTCGACCTGCGTGCGGTCCGGCGGCACGGCCGTAAAGGCGCCGAGCGCTTTCTGATGGTGGAACAGATTATTGAAGACATACCGCGGGTGCCCCTCGCGGACTGCATTCGTCACGCCCAGCTGGCCGCTGGCGGCCTGGGTGATGAACGTGTTCTGGTAAATCTTCATCTCCGGCCAGGGCGGGCCGCCATGATCCGACAAAGCGCGAAGCGTCACATAAGGAGCCGTGTCGGGCTTGTCGACGCTGGGACGCTGGTAGTTCACGCCGCCGGTCAGGTCGAACACGTTCCGGAAAATATAGATATCGTCCCGCGTGTCCTCCATGCCGCCAAAGGCGATCGGCGTTAGCGACCTTTGAAACAGGTTCTCGTAGATCTCAATCTTCGCCCCGGAACCGGCGAACAGGTGACGCGGATACATCTGGCTGAGGTAGATGCCGTCGTCCTGGAAATTGTCGACCAGATTATGATGAAACCGCATGCTGATGCCGCCCAGGTAAGGGCCGTCATGGCTGTCGGTAAACTCGCTGTAAGCGACCTCCCAGTCGTCGTTCATGGGAAACGCATAGACGGAAAACTCACGGCCCGTATCGGTCGTCCAGACGGCATGGCATGTCAGCCGGGCAATATCACGCAAGTTGCGGCCCGGCCGGTTGCGCAGCGAACCATCGCCGCGGAACGACCACGGCGGAGCATTGCCGTACAAAGCCGACGCATAGAAACGCAGCTGCTGTGTGTTGTTGGTGCGCAGACAGTACGTGCCGCCGCGGATGGTGACGTTATCAAAATCCACGTCGACGCCGCTTTCCACGATGACCGTTTCATAGCCGCCGCCGCGAATCACCAGATCCTGGAACTTCAAATGCTCCCCCTGGTCGACATACAAAGGCGTGGAACGAAACGGAGCCAGCACCAGCGGCAGCTCCCGCGGGTCGTTCACGCCGGCGTAGTTCACAAAATGACGAAAGTGAGTCGGAGCCAGCCGCGCATGGATCCGGCCTGTCGCGCGGTCGTAGTACACGCCCGGTCCGCAATAAACGGGCGGGACGTCCTGCCCTTCGCCCGCCGCACGCTGCGACAACTCTTCCGCCGCCCTCAGATCCTGCAGGTGCCAGTACGTCTGCAGGCCAATGTCGCTGTCGCCAAACGCCCCGACGATATCGCGCACATTGGGGTAAGTGGTGGTGCTGCGGAACTCGCCCGGCCCGCCCGCCGGATAGGGCTCCCAGGCCTGCGCGGGATCACGCTGGAACTCGGGCAGGCTGCCATCAATCACGGCCTGCTCGCCCGGGAAACTGCGAATGACGATCGGCTTTTTGGCCGTGCCCGAGATCCGCACGGCGACGTTTTCAAAATAGGAGCCGCCCCGCAGGTACAGCGTGTCCCCCGCTTTGAGCTGCAGCAGGGCGTGCTGGATCGTCCGCCAGGGCTGGGCCTCGCTGCCGGGCTGACTGTCGTCGCCCTGGCTGGCGTCGACAAAGTACGCGGGACCGGCCGACCGCGGCCGCTGCGACGGCGGTGGATTCAACCGCAACGGCGGATGCGAAGCGTACTCCTTCGCCTCGACAACGGCTGGCGCCATAGCGACCGCCCAGGCGACGGCGGCGACGACCAAAAAGAGTACACTGTAGCCGGATAGTTTCATGGGTCTTCCTTCAGGCAAGAGGGGGAGGCGACCAGGCAGGTGGACGTATCCTGACGCACCGGCAGCCGCTTTTCAACCAGAAAACTCTCCAGGGCCGCACACGGAACGCCGCCCGTCCAACCGACTTCCACGGAGCCGCGCCCGGCCCCCAACCGGCCCGGTTTCCTTCCCTTAGCCCCTGGTGTGAACGACCGTGACCGACGACCCGATCCAAGGCCTGCGCGACGCCCTGCAGGTATCCCCCGACAATGTACCGCTGCGGGTGCATCTGGCGAAAACCCTGGCAGGGCTGGGCCGCCTGGAAGAGGCCGAGCAGGAATACCGCGACGCCCTGTCCCGCGAGCCGCAGGATACAGCCATCAAACTGGCCCTGGCGGGCGTGTACCGGCTGCAGCAGAAATCCAGCCAGGCGATGGTCATCGTCGAAAACATCTGCCGGGTCGACAATGCACCGCCGGCAGCCCTGGTGCTGTACGCCCGGCTGTTGCTGAACGAAGGCGATGTCCGCGGCGCCGTGGCGCAGTACAAGCTGGCGCTGGAAGTCGATCCGGCGGCGGCCGACGAAACACTTGGTCAGGAGCTGGGCGTCTCGCCCCATGCCGGGGGCGATAACGAAGAGAACGAGGTCTTCGAAGGACGCGTCCGTCAGTCCTGGCAGGCGCCGTCGAGCGGCTTTGAAGCAGAGCTCGAACGGCCCAAAATCTCCTTCGCCGATGTCGGCGGCATGGAAGCGCTCAAGGAAGAGATTCGCCTGAAGATCCTCTACCCGCTGCAGCACCCGGAAATGTACGCAGCCTACGGTAAAACCATCGGCGGCGGCATCCTCATGTATGGCCCGCCCGGTTGCGGCAAAACCTGGCTGGCCCGGGCGACCGCCGGCGAAATCGGCGCCGGGTTTATCTCCGTCGGCATCAGCGACGTCCTCGATATGTGGACCGGACAAAGCGAGCGGAACCTGCGCGACCTGTTCCAGCAGGCCCGGGCCAACCAGCCGTGCGTGCTGTTCTTCGACGAAGCCGACGCGCTCGGCGCTCGGCGCAGCGACATGAACAGCGGCAGCGCCCGACAGCTGATTAACCAGTTCCTGTCAGAAATGGACGGCGTCGACCATTCCAACGAAGGCGTTCTGGTGCTGGCGGCGACCAACGCCCCCTGGCATATCGACCCGGCCTTTCGCCGGCCCGGCCGCTTCGACCGCGTGCTGTTTGTGCCTCCGCCCGATCTGCCCGGCCGCGCGGAGATCCTGCAGCTGCAGCTCCGCAACAAACCGCAGGCGGCCATCGACTACGTTTCCCTCGCCAAACGGATGGAAGGCTACTCGGGCGCCGATCTGAAAGCGGTCGTCGACCAGGCGATCGAAGGGAAGCTCCGCGAAGCGATGAAGACAGGCCAGCCCCAGCCGCTGACCAACAAGGACCTGATTACCGCCGCCAAAGCGCTTCGCCCGTCGACCACAGAATGGTTCTCCACCGCCCGCAACTACGCCGTCTACTCCAACCAGGGCGGCCTGTACGACGACGTGCTGAAGTATCTCAAACTCTAAGCCTGGCGGCCATTCGTTTCGCATCCTCGCCTGACGCCCGTTTTTATCGCCGGCGTCGGGGACCGAGCTCTTTGGATAACCGCAGGAAGAGCATTTCCAGCAGCAGCCGGGCTCTGTCCGTCTCCGAGTGCGAGCCCTTCATCGCCAGATCCAGATCGAGCAGCCAGCGGGAGAACTGGCTCGTCCGTTCCCGTCCCAGCTGCTTGAGTCGCGCCTCGGCTTCGCCCAGCGCTTCGGCCGGCCATTTACGGAAGCCGGCCTGCTCCAGCGCATTGCGGAGCGTGGTGGGCCGACCGGCCGCTTCGGCGTCGGCAAAGATCCGCGTCGCCACGGCGTAGCGTCTTAAGGTGGCGGCCATCATCGCCAGCAAGGCGATCGGTTCTTCGCTTGCCTGCATCAGGCGATCCAGCTGCAGGATCGCTTCGGCCGCTTGCCCTTCGGCCGCCTTGTCGACCAGATCCCAGACCGACTTCGTCTTCCAGCCGCCGACCACATCACGGACCAGCTCCGGCGTGATCGTGCCCTTCGGACCGGCAAACAGGGCCAGCTTGGCCAGCTCCTGGTCGAGCAGACCGAACTCCTGCCCTTTGATTTCCAGCAACAGATCAGCCGCTTCCGCCGACAGCGTCGCCTGGTGGCGGGACTTGGACCACTCCCGCAGCCAGGATTTGACCTTGGCCATGTCGACCGTTTTCTTCCCGGCCTTCAGCGGCGGCCGGCATTCAATATGCTGTCCGCTCTTGTCGACCGCCTGGTAGAGCTTCGTATTGCTGGCCCAGGTGGAAACCTCCAGCACCAGCACGCCCCGTTGCCGTTTGGCGGCCAGGTCGTCTTCCAGCCGGCTGCGGAACCGGGTGACGAAGTTATCCGCCTCACGGACCACGACCAGACGCGGACCGTCGCCGCCGAACAAACTGACGGTGCACAACTCATCGGCCACATCTCGCCATTCGGCCTGGTCCCCTTCGTACTCGGAACAGGGAGCGTCCTCGCCGCCGAGTTTCTCCTGGATCTCGGTCAGCACCAGCCGTTTCAGAAAGGGCGTATCGCCATACAACACCGTCGTCGGAGCCGGCGGGTAGTCGCCCGGCGCCGCGAGATATTCAAACGCATGGATGGATTCCGACTTTTTCGCCAAAGCAGTTCTCGGCTGGCAGCAAGGAAACAGATCGCCAATACCGCAAGTCGAACGCCTGGCGCCGGGAACGTCAAGGTCGGACCGGCCAATCGGACTGCTTTCCCTGCCCGCCGACTCCTTCCGCCGTACGCAAGCTACACCATCGCGCCAAAGTCGCCAGAGTTTGGACGAAGTATCCTTGGACGTCGCCAACAGCGGCCAAACTCTGGCGAGTTCGGCTAACGGGATGGACGACCGTTTTCCCCGCCCGCGGGGCGATCGGCTGCGGTACAATGACGGCCTGTTTCTTCGCCCTGGGCGAGGTCAATTGCATCGTCGAATTGCGGCTTTGAGGTTTCTTATGCTGAGTCTGCGTGTTGCCCTGCTCCTCCTGTTTCTGGCTCCCTGCCTGTCGGCCGCCGAGCCCGCTCCGATCCGGCGACTGCTGCCGCCGGCCGGGATCGCCCTGGAACCCGCAGTCGAGGCGGACCTGTCCGCTCGCGTCGCCGCGCTTCGCCAGCGGTGCGACCAGCTCGCCGATCAGCCGCTGCTGCCCGACGCCGAAATCTTTGTCAAAGCAGTCGAGCTGGCCCTGGAACACCGCGAGTTCTACAAGCCGACCGACGTCCAGCTGGCCCGACAGCAACTCGACCTGGCCGAAGAACGCCTGAGCCAACTGGAACAAAACAAGTCGCCCTGGCGCCAGGCCCAGGGGCTGGTCGTCCGCGGGTATCGTAGCGAAATCGACGACTCGGCCCAGCCGTACGGCCTGGAGATCCCCGCCGATCTGCCGGCCGGCAAGCCGGTTCCCTTGTATGTCTGGCTGCACGGCCGCGGCGATAAATCGACCGACCTGCACTTTATCCAGGGACGTCTGACCAAGGCCGGACAGATTCATCCGCAGGGCGCCATTGTCGTCCATCCCTTCGGACGCCAGTGCATCGGCTTCAAGTCGGCCGGCGAAGTCGACGTGCTTGATGTCGTCGCCCATGTCCGTCAGCAATATTCCATCGACCCGCAACGCATCGTGCTGATGGGCTTCTCTATGGGTGGAGCCGGTTGCTGGCACCTGGGCGCGCACTACGCGGACCACTGGGTCGCCATGAGCCCCGGCGCCGGCTTTGCCGAAACGGCCCAGTACACCCACCTGCAGCCGGCCGACTATCCGCCGTCTTACGAACAGAAATTGTGGGGCCTGTACGATGTGCCCGATTATGTTCGCAACCTGCTGAACCTGCCGGTGATCGCCTACAGCGGCGAAGAAGATCGCCAGATCCAGGCCGCCCAGGTGATGGAAAAAGCGTTCGCATCGCAAGGCGAAAAGCTGACGCATCTGCTCGGTCCCGGCATGGGTCATCGCTACCATCCCGACACACTGGCCGAGATCCTGCGGCGAATCGACACGGCCGTGCAAACGGGGCTGGATCCGCACCCGAAACAGGTTCACCTGCAGACCCGCACGCTGCGTTACTCCCAGATGTTCTGGGTCCAGGCGCTCGGCCTGGGCGAGCACTGGAAGGACGCCCGGATCGATGCCGAGTACGACGACGCCGGCCAGCTGACGCTCGCCACGCAGAACATCACCGCCCTGCGAATCACGCTGCCCGCCGCCAAGGCGAACGGCCGCATCCTGATCGACGGCCAGCAGCTGATGGCCAAACGTTCCGCCCAGGATGACCTGCGGCTGGCCCTGCAGGGCGATCGCTGGGTGGATGTTTCCCAGACGAAAGAGCAGCCGACCCTGGCCAAGCGCCCCGGGCTGCAGGGCCCGATCGACGATATCTTTATGGAACCGTTTCTGGTAGTCCTGCCGACCGGCAAGTCCCACTCGGCCGAGATCGACGCCTGGGTGCAGGCCGAAGTGCAGCACCTGCAGTCCCGCTGGCGAGCCCTGTTCCGCGGCGAACTGCCGATGAAGAAAGACACCGACATCACCGACGAAGATATCGCCCAGCGTCATCTGCTGCTGTTCGGCGATCCGTCCTCGAACCAGTTGATCGCCCGGCTGCAGGACGGGCTGCCGATCACGTTTACCGACGATCACCTGACTGTCGGCCAGGAACAGTTCTCCCGCGGCGTGCATCTGCCGGCCCTGATTTACCCCAACCCGCTGAACCGCAGCAAGTACGTGGTGCTGAACAGCGGCCCGACCTTCCGCGAGGACCACGACCGGACGAACTCCCTGCAGAACCCCAAGCTGCCGGACTGGGCCATCCTCGATCTCCGCCAGCCCCCCAGCGGTTCGGCCCCCGCCCGCATCGCCGCCGCCGGCTTCTTCGACGAACTCTGGCAATGGAAGCCGGTTAGCGAATGATCGGGTTCTTAGTTCTTAGTTCTTAGTTGTTGCGTTGCCATGCGGCGGTCGTGGAGTCGCTGGCGGGCGGAGCGTAACAGCGGGAGCAGGTTTGCGTAGCCGGGGAGCTGTTTTGCCAGGGCGGCGTCGGTTGTTTCCAGGATGGCGCCGGAGGCGTCTTTCTGCCCACCGTGCGTCCGGCTCAGCTGGTCCAGCCGGGGCAGGAGGTTGACCATGCGAACCAGGGGAACCCGCAGTCGGGCCGCCTCGGAAGGAACCAGTTCCAGCACCCCGCCGCCGTAGGTTCGCCCTTCGATTTCTGACGAAAGGAGCGTGAGCGAGTTCTGAAAACCGGCGACCAGGTCTTCAGCCCGGTCGGCGAAGTGCGGCAACATCTGGCCGCGATAAATGGTGTCGGTGGTGAACACGTCGGCGTTGTTCAGAATCAGGCGATGATAAAGGTGCGCCCGCTTTGACAGCAGCAATCGGCCAGACCGGATCTGCGGCACGCGATACCAGGGCTCCCGGATCCGGCACTTGAAACGATCCTGCAGACGCTCTGCTTCGCCGCCGGCCAGATACGCCCGGGCCTGCACGTGCTTTGTCGGGTCGGGACGTTCGGCCGAGAAATCGAGGATCCAGGCGCGGCTGCCCTGTTGCCTGGCCTGATCATGGTCCGGCTCCGTAAAGGTCAGGCCCGGACAGTCGGCCGTGCGGGCCAGCAAAGGACGCGTCCAGGCATGCAAGGCGTACTTCTCCCGCGTCGCGTCATCAATGGTGAAAAACGGATTCGCGCCGGTGACGATCGAAACCTCGATCCGCGCGACGGCGGACATGCTGCATACGTCCGTCAGGTGGCAAGCTTCCTCAAAAGCGGCGACTTCCGCCTCGGTCAGCAGATGCCGCAGCCAGGACTGGGGCGAGGCTTCGACCGTATGCTTCCAGGCAACCTCCTCTGCAGCGTGATGTTCGCAGAACGTGATTTGCCTGCGCTCCCGCGACTGCTTCGCTCTTACGCCGCTGACCACGACCACATCCTGCAGGATGTCGGGAAAGGCGTCGCGTGGGAAAAGATCCAGTCGCAGCGAAGCAAAGTCGCGCACCAGCATCTGGCGGAACTGACCGCCCGACACGGTGGAAAACAGCTCACTCGGCAGCACCAGGGCGAACGGCGCCGACGGCTTGAGCTTGTACATGCCGGCGAGGGCAAAAGGAATCCACAGGTTGGAAACCCCTTTGAGCTCCAGCCCCAGTTCCCGCATCAGCCGCTCGGCATGCGCCCGATCCGCCGCGTTCACAAACTGATAACGGACGTAAGGCGGATTGCCGACCAGCGCGTCGAACAGCTCGTCCGATTCGCTCGCCCAGTCGAAAAAACTCCCGTGGATCACGTCCCCTTCAATCCGGGCCGCCGCCATTACGGCCGAGCATTTGGCCGCCTCTTCCGCCAGCAGTTCAATCGCCGTAACGCGACCATTCGCGTTCCGTTCCCCGCGCTGCAGCCGGTCCAGACCGCGCAGAAACGCCCCATCGCCGGCCGACGGCTCCAGCCACGCCCCCGGCATGCCGCCCGCCAGCTTGACCACCCGCCGCAACGTCCAATCCACCAGACGATCGGACGTATAGTAGCCCCCTCGAATCTTGTCCGCCGAGACATTGCCAATCAATTTCATCGAGTTGCCGCCCCATGCGTTGCACTTTCAGCCCAGTCTACCGCACGCTTGTTCCCATTTCGAGGAGACTCGATTTAGGGTCAATCCGAGCGCATCGCCATTTCCACAAAAATGAGCCTTTGGCAAAAGGCTCGGAATGCCGAAGAGCTGATCCGTTTCTCTGGCGGGATCGGCAGACAAGAGAGCGTCGGCATCTGGCCGCATTCCACCTCAGCGATTTGGAACGCAAGTCGCCGCCATTAAGAAAATGTGCGGGATTCTTGTCCGGAATTTGCGTGGAAAGCGATATCCAGGTGGGGCGTCATTCGGCCGGTGTGAAAGCCGACGGAGACTTGCCCTGCAGCCGTTGACGGGAGCCCTCTTGCGTGCCCCGCCAACGGCCTGGTGAGCCTTGTTGTCTCATTATTGTTGCTGGAAACGCCGCGTTTTCCTGGCGACTTTATTTTCTAGCGCGGCCGAAGGGTAGCAAGATGAATCGTTTCAATATGGGCGTACTCGGTTTGGCGGTGGTGCTGGCAGCGGGCAATGTTTGCCAGGCACAATTCAACGGCAGTGGCGCAGGCAAGGTGCTTGGACACTACTACGGCGGCAATTCGGGAGCAAGGGCCGGCCAGATCGCCGGCGGCGGCATGCCGGCCATTCAACGCTACGGCAACAACGGAAGTAACCTGGGCGGTGCGGCCGGACAGTACTTTGGCGGCAACAGGGGCGGCCAGTACGGACGGATCGCTGGCGGCGGCATGCCCGCCATCCAGCGCTACGGCAGTAACGGACGTAACGTAGGCGGCGCGATCGGACAGTATTACGGCGGTAACTCCGGAGCCCAGGCCGGTCGGATCATCGGCGGCGGCATGCCTGCCATTCGACAGTACGGCAGCGACGGACGCAACGCAGGCCGAGTGCTGGGCCACTACTACGGCGGCAATTCGGGAGCTCGGACCGGCCAGGTTGTCGGCGGCGGCATGCCCGCCATTCGCCGCCACTACGGCGACGGACGCAACCTGGGCGAAACAGCCGGACGCTACTATGGCGGAGAGTCCGGAGCCCGGACCGGCCGCGTCATCGGCGGCGGCGCCCCGGCCATTCGACGCCACGTCAGTGACGGACGTAACGTGGGAGAAGCAGTCGGTCGCTATTACGGCGGAGAGTCCGGAGCCCGGATCGGCCGCACCGTTGGCGGCGGGGCGCCTGCGATCAGGCGCAGTGCGAGTGACGGTCGTCAGGTCGGCGCCGCAGCTGGAGCCGCGGTCGGCTCGGCATACGGCGGGCCGGTCGGCGGTGCGATTGGCGCCAGCGTCGGCCGCACGGTCGGAGGCGGAACCCCGGCGATTCGCAGGACCCTCGGCTTCTAGGAGATGCCGCATCTCTCGCACCCACCAGGCTCCGCTCGCTGTCTCCGGCGAGTGGAGCCGCTCACGTTCTTGTCGGCCCTGGCTGGCGATCGCTCCGGGTCTTCGCTAAGGCTTGCTCGCGTTCGATGCCAGACGGTCCGTGTCGGTATCCGCGAATTCGTCCAGCATGTGTTTGCGGCGGAAGGAACCGAAGATCGTCGTCGGGAGAAACAGCGGGCGCCAGGCTCGTCGCCCACGCATGGCGTCTCTACCGAGTCAGGCTGCTCGAACCGCACGTCCAGATTTTCCCCTTATCGAGTGAGATCGGCCGGCCATTCGATGTATGCTCTAATTTGTGGGCTACATTCCTCTCCTGGAGATTCCCTAAGGTGATCCAAAATACCCGCATTTTGTGCGTCATGTTGATCTTGCTGGGTCTGGTCTCGGCCTCCTGCTCGAAGAAGACCGAGTCGGGCGATACCGCCAGTAACCCAGAATCGCCTGGCGATCCGCCGAAAGTGGGCGAGTCGCAGCACGCCGGCGCTGAATGGGACGCAGTCATGACGCAGGGCAACGATTACCTGAAGTCCGCCCAGTATGAACGGGCGGCGGTGCTGTACAAGAAATCCATCGAAATCGCCAAAGAGAATGTCGGCGCTGATCACCCCGCTTACGCCACCAGTTTGAACAACCTGGGGGTGGTCTACTTCGTGCAAGGCAAGAACTCCGAGGCATTGGCGCTCTACAAGCAGTCTCTGAAGATTCGTGAACAGACCCTCGGTCCTGATCACCCTGACCTGGCCAACAGTCTGGTCAATCTTGGCGCACTCTACATGATCAGCGGAGATTTCTTGCTGGCGGAACCGCTCGTCAAGCGTGGGTTGGCGATTCGTGAGCGGGCATACGGTCTCGATCACCTTCAGGTCGCCTCTGATACGCGCATCCTGGGCGGCATCTACATGTTCCAGCGCCGTACTGCGGAAGCCGAGACCTTATACAAGCGAGCGTTAGCGATTCGCACCGCGGCGCTGGGACCCGATGACCCGGGTGTGGCCGAAAGTCTGCGAGACCTGTCCTTCGTCTGCCTGCGCAAGAAACAGAACGCGGAGGCCGAATCGCTCGCCCAGCAAGCGTTGGCGATCAACGAGAAAGCCCTCGCCCCCGATCACCCCGATGTGGGCACTAGTCTGGTCACCCTGGCCAATGTCTACACAGCAGAAGAAAAGTATGCGGAAGCGGAGCCGCTCGTGGAACGGGCCTTGGCGATTTTCGAACAGATCTACGGTTCCCAGCATGTCGAAACTGGGAATCGACTTAGCGAACTCGCCGAAGTTCGCAGCAAGCAAAAGAAATTTGCGGAGGCCGAGCCGCTGTTCCAGCAATCGCTAACGATTTATGAACAAGCGGAGGGCGCCCAGGGCCCCAGGATCGCCACGAACTTGAAACGCCAGGCCGACCACTATCGAGCGCAAGAAGACCTGGACAAAGCCGAACCGCTCTACCAGCGAGTGCTCGCGATGTATGAAACCGATCCCGACATGGAGGATGCCAACGAAGAATTGAGCCTCACCACTTTGGCTTCCAGCCTGGAGAGTCTGGCCGGCATCTATCGCATGACGGAACGAGCCGAACAAGCAGTGGAACTGGAGCAAAGGGCCGCGCGTCTGCGGAAACGCCTGGAATAGGGGAGACGTCAGGAATTCCCGGCAGACGCTGGCTTCACCGTTTCGGCAGGGCCTGGTGGGTGATCGATCCCGGCCTTTGCTCAGCGGGGCGAGTAGAGAGAAAAGGAATCGACCGTGGCGTCGTCCAGGATTTTCTCAAACAGCTGCCTGGTGAGTTCGGCAAAACCTTTGCTGCTCAAATGAATGTTGTTGGGCTGATAGGACCAGGTTTCAAAATTCTTCGCCGGATCGCCCAGGTCGATATCCAGCAGATAGCACTGCTTGTCTTCGTCGCACACTCTCTTCTGGGCGTCAGCCAGCACTTCGACATTCTGGAAGTCATAAATGTGCTTGCGGACAAAAACTTTCAGGTCGGGAATCCCTGAATCTTTGCGAAACACAGCGATAAAGTTCTTGAGATTGGCATGGTACTCGTCCGCCTTTTTCTTGTCGGACTCGCCCTGGTCCCAGTACATGCCTACCACGCGAACTTCGGGATATTCTTTGTTCAGCTGGGTCATCCCTCGGTTGCACCAGTCGAGCCAGAGGGCGTAATGGCTGTTCTCCTGTTCGGGGTTCCAGTCCTTGTAGAGATTCCTGCCGCTGGGCCCGTATTTGATGACATACAGGTCGTTGTCGGGGAAACGCTCTTCCAGTTCATGCAGAACGGGAAGCTCCATGCCATGCACCCGGGCGTCCCGTTTGGGCGGACGCGTATTGACCCAGGGATCAAACCGTTCAAAGCCCGCATCGGGCATCCAGATGTAGCTGTGGGTATAGTCGGCCGCATTGGTTGGCAAGCCGACGGCGTCGGCGGTCGATCCCCGTGGAAAGTCGCGGTCCTTGCCCCAGACGGGCCGTTCCTCTTCTTTTTGCCCAAAGACGCCGCAGCCGCCCGCGTTCGACTGGCCGGCCACCATGAACACGATGGCCGCCCGTTTGGTCTGCTTCTCTTTCAACTGGGCGAAGGCCGGTTGGGCGAATGTCGCCGCCAGCACGACACTCAAAAGGATCGATAGACTTTTTCCTGTCGCCATGTGTCTCGCCTGATTCAGTTCTGGTTTTCAATCGCCCGATTCACGAACAGGACTTCCGCACAAGCAAACGCACGGCAGCCAAACGTCGCCCCGGATCCTGTCGCCTGGGAGGAGCGTGGTCCCCTATCGTAGCAAACCGGCAAAGGCTCAACATGCGGCTCTTTCTGTCGCCGTCAGGTGAGGCGATCGTCTGCGGCGAGCCCGCCTGGCTGATCAGGTCCGAATTCGTCCAGCAGACGCTGGCAGCGGAAGGAGCCGATGATCACAAACGGCAGGAACAGCGGAAACAGCAACAGGCCGACGCCGAACGTCGAGCGAATCAAAGTCGCCACCGTGGGATGCGAGGCAGGACGATACCAGAAAAACAGGAACAGCAGCACCGGGATCATCACCAGGGCATACACAAAAAACAGCACGGCCGCAGGCGAAACAAACCCGCGCCGGGCAATCAGGACGACCGCCATCACCAGGAACAACAGGCCCAGCACTTTCAGCACGCTGGTCAGCCAGCCTAGATTGCTACCGACCTGCCGATCGAAAAGATCCCCGTCAGAAGCTCCTACCAGGGACAGATACGGATACCGCACCACCACATAAGCCGACAGCAGAAAAGAAACCACGATCACCATTCCCAGGCCGGCCAGCACCACCACCCGGCCGACCGGCGGCAGCTTTCCCAGCAGGCCAAAAGCGGTCGACGCCAGGAGCAGGAGCGTCACCGACATCAACGTCTGGCTGGCCCGGTAAGACCACGGAAACGTGGCGAATTCAAAACTCATTGCGTTTCCTCCGTCAGGCGTCGCAAGCGAAAGGCGGCCGACAGGGACGACGCACAGGCCGACAATGGCTGTTCCACCGCGCCGCCAAGCCACATTGTACCGCATACGCTGGTTCGGCATGTTACCAGAGCAACGACGTTCGCCCCTTCTTCGTCCAGCCAAAGTTCAGGGCCCGGCCAGTTTCAGCAGGGCCGCGATCACGCCGAGCGTCAGCAGGCCAATCAGCATCATACAGACAACACCCAGCGCATAGTAAACCGCCGCCAGCGCCAGTGAGTCGACATAAGAAAGGCGGGCGCCGTCCTCCTGGCGGGGAAACGTCCGGCAGAAGATGGCGGCCGTCAACAACAGGCTGATCATGGCCGAACACAGAAAGAATGTCGGGGACCAGCCGCTCAGGAAGTCGATCGGCGGGGGATAGCGCCGTCCTGCCGAATGGATTTGCGCAGATACCCCGGCGGTAAAGCCGTACTGGATACCGACCGAGAAGTTGATGGCAAACATGACGAAGCTGGAGACCAGCGCCGATTTGTAAGCGGAAAGGTACGGGACTTTGCCGAAGCCCATCCATAATGCGGCAATTCGCAACCAGATGGCAGCGATGAAACTTCCCAGGATCACGCCCAGCGAAAAACCGAGGAGTCGACCCAGAACCATAAACGCATCGATTGTCAGGAATTGTTCCATCGGGGTCTCCGCGAAGATGCGTATCAGGTAAGAGACAGTCCAGGATCCGCGGGACGTCAAGGCAGGCGAAAGAACCCAGCAACTCTGCCCTTTGTTGTCGCCGCCCGCCGTGAAACCGCCTGCCCGGAAAACTGCCCGATGCGACCCGTTGCTGGCCGCATGCGTCACATGATGAACAACGCCCGGCGCCGGGTGCAACGGCCTGCGTTCCCTATTCCGGCGGCGCCGCGACATATGCTGCCAGGCGTCCATGCCCCGTTAGCTCTCGCCCGGCGGTCGATACGGATTCCCATCGGGCGGCGGCAAGGCAGAATCTGTTAGATCCCCCGGAAGCGAGGCGGGCGGAAGCTGGTCATCGTCCTCGTCGTCCTCGTCATCTTCTGGGACGTAACCGATGGCCTGCAGCCGGCGCTTCCGCTCGTTATAGTCCGCTCGCCGCTGCTGGTCCTGTCGAACAGCAATCGGAAACAAGAGCAATAGCAGGAGCAGAGCAAACAGCAACATGCCGAGTCTTTCTGCAGGCGGTGAGCGTCTGGGCAAAATTCTTGACTGCGACCAATCGACAGCTGGGATGGACGAACTTGCCTTACACGCGCTTCTCACGCCGGGGATCGCCTATCCGCCGAATTTTTCTTTTCCCATATACATAGTCGGAGGGAAATTCGTCATCGGCGGCGACCGCGTTCCAGAGCGTTGGCAAATCACCGCTGAGGCGAATCGTCTTCGACGTTTGAGTTTACTGGCTTGCGGTCGCGCCGACGCCGCACATTCTGCAGCCCCGACAGGCCTGCCGGATTCTCGTTAGCTGTGGGGGATGTCGTTGGGGATAGGAAAGTTCGCGGCGTCGGATCGGAGTTTTTTCACGGCCGCGTTCGCCCGCAACTGGTGCTGCACGCATCCCGTCAGCCACAAGACAATCGTGGCGACGCCGAGAGCCCACAAGGGAATCAGCAGCAGGTAGTGCAGCGGTCCCCAGGCCTGAATCAGTTCGCGAGAGAAGAGAAACCTGGAAAGGATCCGGCCGATAACGGCGTAGGCGCACGTGATCCCAAACAGATATTCTCCCCAGATTTTCAGCCGGGGCTTGGGCACGGCTTTACGCACGGCTTTTTCGGCCGCGCGGTCCGCCGCTTCCTGCTTCTCCATGCGGGCAAACACGTGGCGGTCCTGCAGGTACTGCCGCACTTCCAGCGCCTGGTCGGAGCGACCCAGCGGGCAGATCATCCAGTTTTCTTCAATCTTCCCCTGAGCCAGCAACTCGTCAATCTTTGACGGCGCATGCTGCCCTGACCACAACACGGCATTTGGTTTTTTTAAGGCAAACTGCATCATTAGCAGGGCGACCTGAGATCGAGAAAAAAGGAATTGAGCAATGGAGGAGGGAAAGGCGAGCTCGCGGCGTGTGGCCGGATCGATCCGTTGGCGATCCCCTCTGCGGACGTGAAACTGCCTCGTCCGGTGCACGCCATTATGCCGGACGCCAGGCTCCGGCTGCAACCGCGCTCGCAGCCCGCCCCTATCCCTGCTTGCCAGCCAGCGTCGGCCAAGGTCTCCATGCGAATGGCGATGCGAAGGACGCAGCTTCGCGATCCTGACAGACGCGTGGATATTCGCAGAGCCTGGCGGGGCTTAGAATGCGGTCGTGATACTTTTCCGGATTCCGCTCCCCCGGTGCAGAAGGAACGTCCCATGATTGAGAAAGTATTCGTCCAGGCAGAAGCCGGCGTGCCGGTCGACGAGGCATTTCACAAGGCCTGGCATGGCTTTCGCAAACGTCGCATTCCGTGCGACCTGGTGGAGGAGCAAACGCTGCTCGATGGCTCCTTGCCGCTGACGCGACAGACGCTGGTGGCGGGGGCGATTCGCGTGGTGGAGCAGGCAATCACACAGATTGGCATGCGACCGCCGACGGCCAACAACCTGCCGGAAGAACTGCGCGCTTATTTTGGGCGCCGCATTCAAAAGACCGATCTCGGCCAGGTAAGAAAGCAGTGGCGAAGCCAGGTGAGCCAGGAGGCGTGTTTTCTGAAACCGCTCGACAAGAACAAAGCCTTTCCCGCGATCGCCCTGTTTGACGCCGACGATCTGCGGGGACTGGATCGCTTTGCCGACGACACCCGGGTGATCGTCTCTGAATATGTCGTCTTTGAATCGGAATGGCGGGCGTTTGTCGTGCAGGGCGAGGTCGTCGGGCTGGCCCATTACCAGGGCGACTTCTTCCAGTATCCGGACCGCGACACGCTGCTCTCCGCCATCCGCGATTTTCACCAGGCGCCGGCTGGGTACGGCATCGACTTTGGCGTTCTGTCGGGCGGCCGAACGGTGCTGATCGAAGCAAACGACGGTTACTCGCTGGGCTCTTACAGCTTGAACTCCGTCGACTACTCCCGTCTGCTGGAAGCCCGCTGGGAGGAACTGGCGGCGTGAACCTGGTTTCACGATTCTTGCATCGCGGGAGCGGACGTCTTAGACTGGCGGGGTGGCAAGGTATGGCATGACGGCTCCTTGGCGTTCACCGGACGGGACTTGAGGCATGACCCAGTTTCTGCGACTTCCCCAGACGCGTCGCGGCTGGATGGCGACGGCCAGTGCGGGCGCTGCGTCGCTAGCGCTGGCGACGCTCGCCGCGGACGATGCGGCGGCGGCTCCGGGTTTGTTCGCACCGAAGGGAACGCACTTTGAACCGCGGGCAAAACGGGTTATCTGGCTGTTCATGCATGGCGGGCCCAGTCATGTCGATCTGTTCGACCCCAAGCCCGATCTGCTCAAGTATGCAGGGCAGCCGTTGCCGGAAAGTTTTGGCGCGGTCGATACCCGGCGGAATGTCGCCCGGAACGCGTTGCTGGCTCCGGTGGCTCCCTTTCGGAAGAGTGGTTCCAGTGGGCTGCCGCTGACCGAGATGATGCCGCATCTGGCGGAAATGGCCGACGAGCTGTGCATGATTCGCAGCCTGCATGGCGACAGCGTGAACCACCCGCAGTCGGTCTACCAGATGAACACCGGCAGCATTTTGATGGGCCGGCCTGCCTTTGGCAGCTGGCTGGCGTATGGCATGGGGTCGGAGAACCAGAACCTGCCGGCCTTTGTGGTGCTGCCTGATCCAGGAGGCGGCGTCAAAGGCGGTCCGCCAGCCTGGGGGAACGGTTTTTTGCCGGCCGCTTACCAGGGCACGCCGATGCGGCCCAAGGCGCCGGCCCTGCTGCATTTGAAACCGCCAGGCAGTCTGTCGCGAGACAGGCAACGCGCCACGCTCGATCTGGTCCAGGCGATTAACCGCGACCATCTGCAGCAGCGGAACGACGACGATGAACTGGCGGCGCGCATTGAAGCGTACGAGCTGGCCTTTCGTATGCAGACGGCCGCGCCGGAGCTGGTCGATCTCAGCGGCGAAACGGCCGAAACGCTGTCCCTGTATGGCGTCGACCAGAGCGCAACGCAGGAGTTTGGCGCCCGCTGCCTGCTGGCCCGCCGCATGATCGAACGGGGCGTCCGCTGCGTGCAGTTGTACTCAGGCGACACTAACGGCTGGGACGCGCATAACGACGTCCGCAAGAACCATCAAACGTACTGCGAGCGCACCGACAAGCCGGTCGCCGGCCTGCTGCTCGACTTGAAACGGCGGGGCCTGCTCGAAGATACGCTGGTCATCTGGGGCGGCGAGTTTGGCCGTATGCCGATGAGCGAACAGGGCACGGGCCGCGATCATAACCCGTGGGGCTATTCCGTCTGGCTGGCGGGCGGCGGCGTGAAACGCGGCTTTGCTTACGGAGCGACCGACGCCGTGGGACTCAGAGCGACCGAACAAAAGGTTTCCGTCCGCGACTTCCACGCCACCCTGCTGCACCTGCTGGGGATGGATCATAATCGTCTCACGTATGAACATAACGGTCTGGATCAGCGACTCACGGGCCCCGATGAAGCCCATCCGGTAAAGGATCTTCTGGCATGACGGGCGTCCCTTTCCGCAGGCGACTGGCCTGGTTCTGTCTGTTTGTCGGCTGTGTTGCGCTCGGGCTGCGTTCGGCGGCGGGCGACGACCTGGATCGTTCCCACTGGGCGTTTGCGCCGATTGAACGTCCGGCCGTACCCGCGGTTGAGGATCGCGACTGGCCGCAAACCGAGATCGACTACTTCATTCTGGCAAAGCTGGAGGCGCTGGGTCTGCAGCCCATGCCGGAGGCGAATCGGGCGACGCTGATCCGCCGGTTGACGTTCGACCTGACAGGGTTGCCGCCCTCGCCGGAGGAGACGCTGGCTTTTGTGAACGATGCTCGCCCGCTGGCGTATGAGCGGCTGGTCGACCGTCTGCTGGCCCGGCCGGCCTATGGGGAACGGATGGCCCAGTCGTGGCTGGACCTGGCCCGCTTCGCCGAGACCGATGGCTTTGAGCATGACCATGTGCGGCCGGAGGCCTGGCGATATCGCGACTGGGTGATCCAGGCGTTTAACGCTGATCTGCCGTACGATCGGTTTGTGGGGCTGCAGCTGGCAGGAGACGAACTGGAGCCGTCGAGTGCGGACGCGCGGCAGGCGACCGCGTTCTGCGTGGCGGGTCCCGACATGCCCGACATCAACTCGCAAGAGGAACGTCGCCATGTGCTGCTGAACTCGCTGACATCGACGGTTGGCTCGGTCTTCCTGGGGATGCAGGTCGGCTGCGCCCAGTGCCATGATCATAAGTTCGATCCGGTCTCCCAGGCCGACTTTTACAGTTTGCGCGCCGTGTTTGAGCCGAGCGTGCAGCTGAAAAAGAACAAGTCGGTGGCCATGCTGCAGGAGACGACAGCCGATCCGGCTCCCAGCCGTTTGATGGAACGGGGCGACTGGCGCCGACCGGGAGACATCGTCCCGCCGGCCTTTCTGCCGATCGCCAATCCGACCGGCGCGTTACTGAGCGATCGGGCGGCCGATTTCGCCAATAAGACCACCAGCGGCCGTCGCTCGGCGTTTGCCTCCTGGCTGATGGATGCCGATAACCCGCTGCCGGCCCGGGTCATGGCGAACCGCTTGTGGCAGTACCATTTTGGCGCCGGGCTCTGCCGCAGCGAAAGCGATTTTGGCTACCTGAGCAGCGATCCCACACACCCCAAGCTGCTCGACTGGCTGGCCGACGCGTTCCGTCAGGATGGCTGGAGCATGAAACGCTTCCAAAGGCGCCTCGTCCTGTCGGCCGTCTACCGCCAGGCCAGTCGAGACGAAACGACGGAAGAGACGACTGGCGCCGGGAACATCGCGGCTGTCCAATCTGACACGACGTCGCCTGAACGCCCGACGATCGCCGACCGACTGGCTGCGTCGCTGCAGCAGGATCCTTCCAACCGCTTGCTGGCCCGGTATCCGCGGCGCCGGCTGACGGGCGAAGCGGTCCGCGACGCCATGCTGCTGGCGGCCGGCAGTTTGAACCGACAGTACGGCGGCGAAAGCGTCCTGCCGCCGTTGCCGCCCGAGTTGACCTCGACGCTGCTGCGCGGCCAGTGGCAGCCGACCGACGATCTCTGGCAGCGGGAACGGCGAAGCATTTATGTGTTCGCCCGGCGTAATTTGCGGTATCCGATTTTCGAAGCGTTCGACCGTCCCGATGGGAACGAAAGCTGTCCCCGCCGGCACGTTTCCACCACGGCCCCGCAATCGCTGCTGATGCTCAACTCGGAGTTCTCCCGCACCATCGCGGAACGCTTCGCCGCCCGCGTGCTGGCGGCCGGCGCCAGTCCGGCGGAGCAGGTGGAGGCCGCCTGGCTGATCGCGTTCCACCGTCGCCCGGACGCGGTGGAGACCGAACGGCTGCTCACGTTCCTGGCGGAGCAAACGGAACAGATCGCCGCCGAGCAACCGCCTGGAACCAGCAAGGCGGAGCATGCCAAAAGCGCCCAGCAGGAAGCGTGGGTCGACTCGTGCCTGGCGCTGTTGAATACGAGCCCGTTTGTCTATCTTGATTGACGCCTGGCCGGCAGCGGGAAATTTCTTCGCCAGAGAACCCGCCAGGTAGGGTGGATTGCGCGCGGGCTTCTGGCTTACACTAACGCACGATCGATTTGCCGCGAAACCCTGCGGCGCGGTCTTCGTCGACGGCGATCCCTGGACGGTGCAGGCTCTTCTGTTTTCGCAGGGGAGCTTCCCTCCCGCGGGAACGTCTGGCGGCGAAGGGGCCGCGCACCGGCGGGAACGGTCCGGTCCTGGGAGACGATCCGGCTCTCGTGATCGGACCTCGCTTCACCTTTCAAATTTTGGGGAGAGTCACCGTGCCTGGCATGAACTGGCGAGTTGCAATCGCTTGCCTCGGGACCCTTTTAATGTTTACTTCCCTGGGCTGGTCGCAAGAAGCTGCCGGGGACGGCGCTACGGAAACAGTCGTCGCCGTACAGGAATCGCCCGTGCCGGTCATGGTCGCCGGTACGCCAGCGGCGTTCGACCTGACGCACGATTTGCTGCGTCCTTTGCTGATTGCGATCGTGTTTACGATCGTCGGTCTGATCCTGTTTGGCGTGGCGATCTGGTTGATCGTTAAACTTTCGCCTTTCTCCGTGCGTAAAGAAATCGAAGACGACCAGAACATTGCCCTGGGGCTGATTATCGGCTCCATGATTATTGGCATTGCCATTGTGCTGGCGGCGTCGCTGGTGGGATAGGTTTCAATGAAGCGGATCGGGCTGCTCTATCTGAGCGTCTTTATCGTTGCCACGAGCGGCCTGATATACGAACTGCTGGCCGGCACGCTGGCCAGCTACGTACTGGGCGATTCCGTCACGCAGTTTTCAACCTGCATCGGCGCCTACCTGTTCGCCCTGGGCATTGGGGCCTGGCTGTCGGGGTTTGTCGACAAGTCGCTCGCCCGCATGTTTATCGAGATCGAGTTCGCCGTGGCGCTGGTCGGCGGATTTTCGGCCCCGCTGCTGTTTGTCTGCTTCGCCAAGCTGACCATGTTCCGTGTAGCGCTCTACGGCGTAGTGCTGGCGGTCGGCATCCTCGTCGGGTTGGAGCTGCCGCTGCTGATGCGCATTTTGCGCGATCGCCTGCAGTTCAAGGATCTGGTTTCCCGGGTGCTAACGTTCGACTACATCGGCGCGCTGGCGGCCTCGCTGGCGTTTCCGTTGTTCCTGGTGCCGACGCTGGGCCTGGTGCGAACCTCGCTGATGTTTGGCATTTTGAACGGCATGGTCGGCATGTGGGGCACGTGGGTGCTGGATCGCGAGATCAGCGGCTCGCTGCTGTTCCTGCGTCTGCGCGGCGTTGGCGTGCTGTTGCTGCTGACGATCGGCCTGATCAAGGCTGACTCCTTTACCACCTGGGTCGAGGACCAGCTGTACGACCAGCCGGTGGTGTACTCGGCCACGTCGTCGTACCAGCGGATCGTGGTGACCCAGGGCGGGGAGGTATTCCGCCTGTTCCTCGACGGCAACCTGCAGTTCAATTCGGCCGACGAATATCGCTACCATGAAGCGCTCGTCCACCCGGCCATGGCGGCCGCCGGCCAGCAGCAGCGGGTGCTGGTCCTGGGCGGAGGCGATGGGCTGGCGGTCCGCGAGATCCTCAAACACCAGGCGGTGGAGCATGTCACCCTGGTCGACCTGGACCCGGCCATGACGCAGCTGCCGGATCACTTTCCGCCGCTGGGCCAGCTGAACCAGAATGCCCTGCACGACCCGCGCGTCAATGTGCTTAACGACGACGCCTTTTTGTGGCTGATGCGAAGCCGCTCCCGGTTTGATGTGATCATCGTCGACTTTCCCGATCCCAACAATCTGGCTCTGGGCAAACTGTACACCCGACGGTTTTATCAAATGCTGCTCCGCCATTTGAATCCCGGCGGTGCGATCGCCGTGCAGGCGACCTCGCCTTTGGTGGCGCCCAACACCTACTGGTGTATCGTGAACACCATGCAGGCGGCCGGCTGGAAGACGCTCCCCTACCAGACCGCCGTGCCCAGCTTTGGCGTGTGGGGCTTTGTACTGGCCAAAGCCGAACCCTTGACGCCGCCGCAGAACGCGCCAACGGGGCTGCGATTCTTGAACGAACAAACCCTCGCCGCCCTGTTTGCCCTGCCTAACGACAGCCAGCCGCGGGAAACGGGCGTCAATCGTTTAGACAACCAGCTCCTGGTCCGCTACTATTCTCTGGATACGGGCGGGCTGTAACGCAGCGTGCGGGATCCTGTCTTGTCGCCGGCCCGCCGTCCCGCTTTTTTTCGTCAACCGCCGCCATGCCCAAACCGCTTTCCGCCGACGAACTGGCCGCTCTGGGGGACGAACTGGCCGCGCTTGCCCGGGCAGGCGTGCCGCTGGACCAGGGGCTGCTGGCGCTGCGGAGCGAACTGCCGGGAAGGGCTGGCTTCGCTGCAGAAGAGATCGGCCAGCGGCTGGCCGCCGGTGAACGCTGGAGCGACGTCGTCGGCGAGGGGCAGTTTCCGCCCATGTTCGCCGCCGTACTCGAGGCCGGCATCCGCTCCAGCGAGCTGGGCCCGGCGATCGAAGCGTACGTCGCCACGCTGCGGCGCACCTCGGAACTGCGCAAACGGCTGAGCATCGCCCTGTTGTATCCCGTGCTGCTCCTCTGCCTGGCGTATGGACTGACCCTGTTTATCGGCTTGTCCTGGCTGCCGGACCTGACCAGCTCTTATGCAGAGAGCGAGCTGGAAACGCTGCCCGTGCTCGACAGCGTGTCCCACTGGATAGTGGCGACTCGCTGGTTCTGGGCTCCGCTGCCGCCCCTGCTTTTACTGCTGGGTCTGGGCTGGTGGCTGCTGCAGCTGAGCGGGCCCGCGTTGCCCCGGTCGCGATTTGCGCTGGGGGTGTCCGTGGTTCGCCAGGGACGGGCCGCTATCTTTGCCGATCTGTTAGCGCTACTGCTGGAACGGGAGACCGACTTGCCAACCGCCTTGCCGCTGGCGGCGCAGGCCAGCGGCGACGCGCAGCTCCAGGCCGGAGCCAGCAAGCTGGTCGCCAGCCTGGAGCAGGGCTCACCGGTGGGAGAAACGCCCGAGTTGCCGCCGCTGATTGGCTGGTTGCTGCGGTCCCACGCCCCGGAACAGCAGATGGTCGCCGCCCTGCGGCGATTGAGCGGGCAATACCATCGTCGGGCGATCCAGCGGACGGAATGGTTAGCGCATGCTTTGCCCACGTGGCTGGCGATTGGGCTGGGCGGCGGCGCCGCCATGCTACTGGCGAGCGCCGTCTTTGGCTCCTGGGCCAGCGTCATCTACGAACTGGCTCGCCCGCATTTCTTCAACGCAGGCTGACGAAGAAGCCAGGCGTCAACAACACGCCAGCGGGTCAACGCACTGGCGCAGCAGATCGGCCGCCGTCGCGATCAACCTATACCCGTTTGCTCAAGCGTTCGGCCAGGCGGATCAGGGCCTGGCTGGAATCTTCGACGCCAATTTTGACCTGGATCAGGCTGGGACCGCTCAGATCATCCCAGGCGCTGGCCATCGCCTGGGCGAACTCCCCTTCGGTGGCTGCCTGGTAACCGCGTCCGCCGCCGTAGACCTCAGGCAGTTTGGAATAGTTCCAGGGGAGAATCTCGTTGTACTCCCAGTCGCCCGGATGAAGGAACCGCTCTGTGCCGTAACCATGGTTATCAAGAATGATCATGACGGCCGGGATCTTATGGCGGACCATGGTGGAAAACTCCTGCCCCGTCATTTGAAAAGCGCCGTCGCCGCAAATGACCAGAGGCCGGCCGTCGGGACGGGCGAAGTGCGCGCCCAGCGCCGCCGGGGTCGAGAAGCCCATCGAGGTGTAATAGGCCGGGCTGATAAACTCCGTGCGTCCCTGGATGATCAGGTCGGTGGCGGAAAACAGCGAGTCGCCAATGTCGGCGATCACGATCGTATCCTCTTCCATCCGGTCGTTCAGCAGGGCGATCATCCGGCTGATGGTGATCGGGGCCTCGGCCTTCAGTTCAAACGGACGCGTCTTCTGCCGCACGCCGGGCGGAATCTCCCGGGTGGTTGGCGGCAGCTTCTCGGTGAGCGACTGCATAAAGTCGCCCAGCTGCACGCCGTGGAAATGATGATGGCGAATCCGCAGCTGTTCGCTCGTGGCGTAAATGCATTTGTTGGGATTCAAGTCGGCCGTGTAAATACCCAGGTTGATGTCGGTCATAAAGGCGCCCAGCAGCAGCACGCAGTCGCTTTCTTCGACAAAACGCGTGACCTCCTCGCGGCCCATGGCGCCTTCGTAGATGCCCACATACAGCGGGTGCGTTTCCCGGACGACGCTTTTTCCCAGCAGGGTGGCGGCGATCGGAATGTTGCTGCGTTCGGCCAGCTCCACCAGCTGGTCCTGCAGGCCAAACCGGTGCACTTCGACGCCGGCCAGGATGATCGGCTTCTGGGCTTTGGCGAGCATCGCCACGGCGTCGTCGCACGCTTCGCTCATCGCTTGCGGATCGCTGGCGACTTCCACCTTGGAAAACGGCGGGCTGGTCTGCGGGACGACTTCGACCATGTCCCGCGGCAGCTCCAGATAGACGGGGCGTTTGAACCGGGAGGCCGCATCCAGCACGCGGTCGATCTCGCGAAAGGCAGTCGCCGGGTCGTGCAGTTCGGCGCCGGCGATGCACAGCTTTTCAAACACATCCATCTGCGTATGGAACTCCCGCACCTTGTGGTGCAGCAGCGGATTATTATCCCGTTCCGACATGCCAGGCGAACCGGAAATCACCACCACCGGCGACTTCTCGGCGAACGCCCCCGCGATCGAATTGCATACGCTTAATCCACCGACACAGTACGTTACGCAAACGGCCCCCATGCCGTTGACCCGGGCGTAAGCGTCGGCCGCAAAGCCGGCGTTATCTTCGCGCGTGCAGCCGACCGTTTTGATCGCGCTTTTTTCCAGCATGCCATAAAAGGTCAGCACGTAGTCGCCCGGGATGCCGAAGACATGGCCGATGCCATAATCCTGCAGGCGCTGGATCAGATACTGGCCGATCGACAGGGCGGCAGGAGAGTGCGTGGAATCGTGGGTCGCCATCGGGTAATCCTTTCGCAAAACAAAAAACCAGAGTCCGCCCGCCGACCGGCGACGTCCTGTTTTCATGGCCTGATTTAATGGTACGGCTCCGCCGCGAGCAGGAAAGCTGCAGCAAGGCCCACCTCCTTGCGCAAGCTATCAGCCCGCACGCCGAATCGCAACACGGCCAGAACCAGGCGAGCGGGACATTTACGGGGAAAGGAGAAGACAGCGACAGCCGTTGCCATCTCTTCATCGCGGCCGCCGAGTAACGCTGGTACCGGTGTTACAATTTCAGGGTAGCCGAAGCGCCGTTTTGATCTGGCGTTGTCGAACCGTGTCGGAGCCGCAGAAGGCGAGCGAATAGCCGAAGAGGGCGGCCAATAGATTGCCTTTACTCTAGTGGTGCGTCAAACTTCAATCTTAGAGTGAGCGATTTCGGCCGTGCTGCTGTGCTGCCAAAAAAAACCGGGGGCTAGCGCCCGGCGGCTGATTTAGAGAAACCTGATTTGATGGTTTGACGCACCACCAGGCCCCGTTCTTGAGCCTCGATCAGCGCGGATGCAGGATCAGCTCCTGGGCGACGGAATCTGTTTTGCCGGCACCCGTCGGTCCTCGTAAAGTCTGGGTAGCCCCCATTGCCGCCTGGCGTGCTGCGGTTCCCGCTTGTGCAGTTTGTGCATCAAAGCCATGCGGGCGGGGCGTTTTCAGGGGTTCCTGAAAACGTGGAAGTTTTTCCCAAATGCGTGGTTGATTTCCGTCATAATTACAAGGGTCAAGTTGTCATCCAAGTCCGACGCTCTGGGCATCGGCAAACAATCTCGCGCCGGCGAATGATCCCGCCTTGAGCGTCGATTGAATAACGTCGATTCGAAGATTCCCCGCATGACCTGCCGTACCTGCCTGCCGCTTTTTGTCCTGTTTCTTCTCGTCATTCGGTCAGCGACGGGCCTGGCGGGGGAGATTCCCGCTGGTCCTGGCGGCTATACGTCGGGCGTGCGGCCGTTCTTTCAGGCTCACTGCATCCGGTGCCACGGGTCCGACGTTCGCAAAGGAGACATCACACTGCATGCGCTGAACGGGAGCCTGACGCCGGGGCCGGGGCTGGAACGGTGGGAAGTGATCCTCGACATGCTCAAGTCGGGACAAATGCCGCCAGAAGACGAGCCGCAGCCGGCCGGCGCCGATCGCCAGGCAGTGGCGCAGTGGATCGAAGCGAGTCTGCGCGACGGCGTCCAGCAAGCCGCCCAGACCGCGAAAGCTCCCACGGCGCGGCGTCTGACGAACTTTGAATACCAGAATACGATGCGCGACCTGCTGGGGTTTGAATTGAACCTGCTCGCGAATCTTCCGGAGGACCCGGTCAAGCCGTATCACTTCAACAATACGGCCGAGTTCATGCTGATCGGCCCGGAGCAGATGGACCGTTACCTGGAGAATGCCCGGCGAGCGATGGCCAGCGCGATCGTGGACCCGGGCCCGCCCCAGGTGCATCGGACCGAGCGGACCTGGGACCCGGTCGATCCGCCGGAACGCGGCATGCAGCTGGACGAGATCGGCGTGTACGGCGGGGCGCGTCGTTACAGTGCGGCGTCGGGGATGGGCCTGAAAAGCTGGCCCGAAACGGGCGAGTACCGAATCCGCGTGACGGCCGCCGCCATCCTGCCGCCGGGGATCGAAGAGGTCCCGCTCCGGCTGGTCATGGGCTACGGCGGCCTGGACCGGAACCAGTCGACGCTGCAGATCGCACCCGTCGGCTCCGTCCAGTTGCGGAACACGGTCGATGACTTGCAGACCTTTGAGTTTCGCGGACGGATCGAGAACCATCCCGCGGAGCCCGGCCAGGTGACCGAGAAAGGGCAGCAGCCGTCGAAGATGGCGATCACGCCGCAGAACCTGTTCGATAACGGCCGGCTCAACGATCGCTTGGACCCGCTCGAGGCGCCGCGTGTGGTGGTCCGATCAATCGTGTTCGAGGCGCCGGTCGCCGACATCTGGCCGCCGCCGCATCATACGCGGATTCTCTTCGCATCTCCCTTGCGCACGAGCGATCCCGAGGCGTATGTCCGGGCGGTGCTCGACCGTTTTCTGACCCGCGCCTTCCGCCGACCCGCCACGCCGGACGAGGTCGAGCGGTTCTTCAAAATCTACGAGATCTTTGAGGCCGATTTTGCCACGCTGGAGCAGGCGATGCGCGAGACGCTGGCCATGGCGCTGGTCTCGCCGCAGTTCCTCTATCACACGACAGCCGCCCCGGATGCGGCGACCCGGCAATATGCGCTGGCGTCGAAGCTCTCCTATTTTCTCTGGGGCAGCATGCCAGACGCGGAACTGCTGGACCTGGCGGCGGAAGGCCGGTTCGACGATCCCGCGGTCATCGACAAGCAGGTGCGTCGGCTGCTCGCGGACGATCGCTCACGGGATTTTGTGGACAACTTCACCACCCAGTGGCTGAGCCTGCAGAAGCTGCAGTCAGTGGCGATCAACACGCAGCTGTTTCCACGGTTTCTCTATCTGGTGCCCCGCGGCGAACGCGCCGGCACGGAGACGCCGTATCGTCCCACGATTCGCGATTACATGCATGCCGAAACCGTCGGCTTCCTCCGCGAGCTGATCCGGCGGAACGCCAGCGTCCTGAACCTGGTGGACTCCGACTTCGCCGTGCTCAATGAACCGCTGGCCGCCCATTACGAGATCCAGGGCGTGCAGGGAATCGAACTTCGCCCGGTCGCGATCCGGCCGCAGGACCACCTGGGCGGACTGCTCACCCAAGGTTCCATTCTGGTGGGCAACGCCACCGGGTCGTCGCCGCACCCGATCTACCGCGCTGTATGGCTGCGCGAGGCGATCCTGGGCGACGAGGTCAAGCCGCCGCCGGCCGATGTGCCGGCGCTCGCGGATTCGGCCGGCGATTCTGCGGACACGGCGGTGAATATCAAGGACCTGCTCGCGCTGCATCGGCAAAAGGAAAGCTGTAACGACTGCCACGTGCGGCTTGACCCTTGGGGCATTCCGTTCGAACGCTACAGTGCGATTGGCAAGTTTCAACCGCGGATTCCACCCAACGGCGCCCGGGTGCGTGGGTTCCGGCCGGAAGAAGACAACAGCCTGGCCGATTACCAGGACTATCTTGCCAGCATCAACACGATCGAAGTCGACGCCGTCGCCCGCGTACCGCACGGTCCGCAAGTCGACGGGCTGCAGGAACTCAAAGACTATCTGTTGCGAGAACGCAAAGCAGAAATCGCCGAGAATGTGATCCGGCGACTGCTGACGTACAGCCTCGGGCGCCAGCTGACGTACCGCGATCGATTCGCGGTGGAGCCGTTGCTCCAGCAGGCGCAAGCCAACGACTACCCACTGCGGGACATGATCGTCTCGATCTGTCAAAGCAACCTCTTTCGAGAGATGGACTCCCCAGAAAAGGACGAGTGATGGGAACAAAATCCTGGCAAATAACGCGACGAGAAATGCTGCGCGGCAGCGGTGTGGCGCTCGCCTTGCCGCTGCTCAATGGCATGCGCTGGGCCAAAGCGGCCGAAGGCGCGGAGCCGCCCAAACGGATGGTCGTCAGCTACATTTCTTATGGCGTGTACGAACCCCAGGGCGACAAGGGCTCCCACCATGACTGGAGCTGGTGGCCGTGCAAAGACCCCGGTCCGCTGACATTCAACAAAACAACGGCCCCGTTCGAGCCGCTGCGGGATTACGTCAGCTATCTCCGCGGCCTCGATCACGCCGGGGGCTACGCCCTGGGCGGGCACAGCAGTTGCGACGTCTTCGCCACCGGCGCCAACATGGCGGGCGACGAAACGTCCAACAACATTTCCGTCGACCAGCTCGCGGCGAAAAGGAACGGGCACAAAACACGCTATCCTTCCCTGGTCATGGGCTCCGAAGGCGGCACGGGTTCCTATGGCCAGAGCAGGACGCTCTCCCACTACGGCCCGGGGCGCCCCATTCCTGCGCTGCACCGTCCGCAAGACATTTTCAATCGCCTGTTCCAGCCGTACGCCGGCAAGAGTGTCAACCAGGTCCGCGCTGGGCTCAAGCGGGAAGCGAGCGTCCTTGACCTGATGCGGGAAAACTCCCGATCGCTGCATGGTCGCCTGGGCCGGGAAGACCAGCGCAAGCTGGACGAATACCTCGATTCGATCCGCGCTTTAGAGCAGCGGGTCGAACGGACCAGCGAGTGGACGCACCAGCCGCTGCCCCAGGTCGACGCCAAGGGGCTTAACCTGGAAGCCAGTTACCAGGACCCGGTCGAATACCTTCGCTGCATGTACGATCTGCTTTACCTGGCGCTGCGCACCGACTCCACGCGGTACGCCAGTTTTATGCTGGAGAGCGAGTTTTCCACCTCCAACGAAGTCGGCAAGTTTGCGACCCGGGTGCTCGGTTACAGCGGCCAGACGCACGACATCGCCCACAAGCGTCCGGCCGAATCCGGCCTGTGGGACAACTGGCGCGCCCAGCAGCATGCGTACTTTCTTGATCGCCTGCGGAACACTCCCGAGGGCGACGGCAACATGCTCGACCAGACGGTAGTGCTCTGGGGGTCGGCCCATCCGCACCAGTCCCACAGCACGAAGAACTACCCCCTCCAGATCGCCGGCGGCAATACCCTGGGCTTCCGGCACGGCGCCTTGCACGCCTTTGAAGGGGACAAGAAGGTCCCGCTGGCGAACCTGTTCGTCTCCATGCTCAATGCGGTCGATGCGCCGACCGAACGTTTTGCCGACAGCACCGGCCCGCTGACCGAGGTCCTCGGCTGACCCATGAAACGCGTGAATCGCTACCTTCTGATCGTCTGCTTGCTGCTCCCGGGAACGGTGTCCGCCGCCGACGCTTTGCCGCGCGTGCTGATTCTCGGCGACAGCATCTATAACGAACCCTCCCGCAAGGTTGCCAGCGAACTGAAAGAGCGAGCCAGCGTCGTCTGGAAGAATCCGGGCGACACCGCCACGGCGCTGGCGCAGCTCGATACGTTACTCGGCGAAGAACCGTGGGACGTGATCCATTTCAACTTTGGTCTGGCGGACCTGCACTACAGGGACCCTCGCACGCAAGCCATCCGGGCGCTGAGCAAGCGCGCTGGCGGCGTCCGCGTGACCTCGCCGGAAGACTACGAAGCCCGTCTTGACGAACTGGCCGAGCGTCTGGGCAAATCCAGCGCAAAACGGATCTGGGCCAGCACCACGCCCATTCTTCGGCCCAAGCCGGAGTCTCTGTACGATATCGGCTCCGAGATCGAATATAACTCCATTGCCGCCCGGGTCATGGCGAAGCACCGGATCACGGTCAACGATCTGCACGCTTTTGTCGGCCGGCAGATCGACCAGCAGAAGCCGCCGGAGATGTTCGACTTCCGGGGGATCGACCTCCACTTGCCGATCTTGAAAGCAATCCAGGCAGAGCTGGACAAACGTTAAGCGGCGAGGGAAACGTGGGAATGTAAAGATTCCTTTTCCGGCGCCAGCCTGCCCTGGCAAAGCTTGCGTCGCCCAATACGCCATCACGGTTTCCACTTTCTGGAGGAGCAACGGGCCCGCGTCGAGTTTCGGCGGTCCGAATGGCAGAGTGCGCCCAGAAGGGTTATTTCGTTTCACACGCTCCGTCCCTCTCATTCTCCTAAGTGAAACCCTGGTATTTTACCGATCTCCTGGCGGCGCCTTAATGCAATTCGCGTGCTAGAGTTTCCCAGACGCTTCCTTTGCCGGGACCTGGAACGCGCCTGACGAATGCTGCCCCCGTTTCTTGAGGATTTCATGTACCAGCTTGTTTACCTCAGTCTCGCTTCGCACGACTTCCCTGCCTCCGAACTGAAAGACCTCCTCGCGATCGCGCGTAAAAACAACGTGGACCTTGGTATTACGGGCATGCTGATCTATCGCGACCGCGTCTTCATGCAGGTGCTGGAAGGCGATGAGTTAGCGGTTGAGAAGTTGTATCAAAAAATTAAGGCTGACCCCCGCCACGAAAACTGCAAAGTCCTGCTGGCGACGCGCGTGCCGCAACGAAGTTTTGACCTGTGGAGCATGGGCTTCTATCATGCCGGCGAAAACCGTCTGACGGAATTACCCGGCTTTATCGATTTCTTCGGTGAGCACTTCCCCACCGATCTCTCCCAGGTCAGCGGCGATTTGGCGCGACGGCTCTTGCTGGCATTTCGCAGAGAGCGCTGGAAAGGCGCCGTCGAGACGGAATCGACGGTATCGCCCCACGCCTGACATCAGGCGAAACGACATCCCCCATAAAGCGGCAAGGCGTTAACCGCCGGACCGTCGAGCACGACACGCCCCATCGGTTGTGCATTCCGTCGCGTCCCAAGCCCCTCTTCCCGCGACACTCGACGTCCAGCCGCGGATCGCAGTCCGCAGAGAATCGCCAGCGCGTGGCCAGGCCGATCTTCGCCTGTCTCTGTCAACAAGTGTTCCCTCACCGTGATAAAGGTGACAGGCGTCGCCGGCTGCAAGGTCGACAAAGCAACTTCACGGCGCCAGGCAGGACGGCCGCGAAGAACCTCAGAAAAACCAGGCTGAGAAGGCTTTCACGACAGGCTCCCTGCCTTGCCATCCATCAGCGTGCGGGCGGAACCAACTCTTCGCAAACTGCCTATATATTGTGAGGCGCAACCGGCCCTGGTATATTTTGGGCCGTCGCATTTGTCGTACAGGCAAGCTGTGAAAGCGAGTCGCAATGTTTGGCTGGTTTAAACCTCAATGCCCCGTAGACGCAGCCGCCAAACGGTGGATGGAAGACCGTCTTCAATGGCTATCGGAGGAGTTCGGCCGCGATACGTTCACCCGCCGCGCCATGATCCTGCCGACCAACGACTTCTTTCCTGATCCGATGGACGGCACTGAGGCCAGCGTTCGCAATCTTCTCGATCAGGTCTGCCGGTATATGGACGTCGATCCGGACCGCGTCGAGCTCGAACTGTTCACCAACCCGACGGAATTGTGGCTCGTCAACGACGACGGCAAATACCTTCCCACCGGCGCCGCGGGGTTATACGAGGAACAGAACGGCAAAACGGTCATCCATATTGAAACCTCGGGAATGTTGAATCTGTCCAGCTTTGTCGGCACGATGGCTCATGAACTGGCGCACCTGCGACTCATGGGCGAGGGTCGCGTCCACGGCGACGAGTACGACAATGAACTGCTGACCGATCTGACCGCCGTCTTCCATGGCTTTGGCATCTTCCTCGGGAACTCGCCGCGCAACTCGGACAGCCTGAACAGCCAATGGCCCGGCACGGATCTCAGGCGCCCCGAATACATGACCTTACCCATGTTCGCCTATGCCCTGGCGCACACTGCCTGGTTCCGCGGTCAACGCAAACCCGACTGGCTCCCCTTTCTGTCATTTGACCTGAAACCCTGCTTCCGCCAAGGCATCCGGTATCTCATGGAAACCGGGAATTCCACCTTCCGTCCCTGAGCCCCGGCCTGAAAACGCCATGAACATTTATGGGGCGGATATCGCGGAGAGAATGGCCGAATCCGAAGGATGGCCTGAAGTGGCGCCCAAAAACCGGACACCCACTCTCCTGGTCGGAACGGCCGGTGGGTGTCTTGAAGGAAGTTCCTTGACGGGAGTTTCTCTTCAGAGACTCCATTTGCACTGCGAGTAACAACTGCCACAGTAAAGATTAACTGGCGCTTTCTTTCGCTCCTTCCTATGATGCGGCGTTCCGCTTTATTGGTAAAACAATGGCAATCACCCATGTAAACAGGCAAGGCCAGACTTACTACCTCCACGTTGGCGTAACGCGAACGGGCAAGCCGCAATTCTATTTCTCCAAGTCGCCGGAAGGTACGCTCGCCGATCACCTGCCGGAAGAATTCGAGATTCACACGTTGCCCTCGGGCCAGGTCACGGTTCGCCGTGCACGTCCGCGAATCATCACCGACGAAGAACTTCAGGTCGTAGAGCGAGAACTGGCGCAGGCGGCAACGGGTCTTCGCGGCTACGTCGAACGAGACGGCAAAATCCTGACCGTGTATGCGGCCGACGTCGGAGGCGACATGAGGGAGCTTCTCCAACGGTTCACACCGTTCGCGACGAGGGAATCCCTTGAGGACATCGTGAGCTATTCCTCGCGTTACGAGCCCGTCTTCCGGTTTGTGCTGAGCGACGCGAAGAAGCGTCGGTATCAGGCACAGCGATACTGTTTCCGGGGATCGATCGATGACTGGATTGCCATTGGCGTCGCGGGAAGCCTGGAGGACCTCGCGCGATTCTTCTTGAGGCACATTGGCAAGGATTCGTACTATGACCTGATTTAGCAGCAGGGGAAAGGAGTGTCGCAATCGTGTCGCTGTGACACAACGCGACACACCGAGAATGCCGCAGCGGACGCCAGACTGCCGCTGGCGTCCGGGGAATGGCCGGACGAGTCGTCTCTGGCGAACTTCCCTACGCCAGCAGGTCGTGGACGACGTTGCCGTAGACGTCGGTCAGGCGGAAGTCGCGGCCGGCGTAGCGGTAGGTCAGCTGCTCGTGGTCCAGGCCCAGCAGGTGCAGCATGGTGGCGTGCAGGTCGTGGATGTGCACCTTGTTTTCGATCGCCACGGCGCCAGTTTCATCGGTCTTGCCGTAGGCCTGGCCGCCCTGGATGCCGCCGCCAGCGGCGACGTAGGTGAAGCCGCGGCTGTTGTGGTTGCTGCCGCCGGTCGGATTGGAAAGCGGCGTGCGGCCGAACTCTCCGCCCCAGACAATGAGCGTATCCTTCAACATGTCGCGATCTTTGAGATCCTGCAGCAGGGCCGCGAACGGCTTGTCGATGGCCGTGCAGTTGCCGGCGACTTCGGTCGCATGGTTGCCGTGCTGGTCCCAGTTGGAATGGCAGACCTCGATATAACGCACGCCCGCTTCGGCCAGGCGCCGGGCCCACAGGCACTGGCGGCCAAAGTCGTCGTCCAGGCAACGGCCCACTTTCTGCGTCTTGCCGACGTTATAGCGTTCGAGCGTTTCCGCACTTTCGTTCGTCAGGTCAAGCACGTCGGTCGCCGAAGTCTGCATGCGGAAGCCCAGCTCGAGCGATTCGATCACGCCTTCTAACTGCGTATCGACGCCCGACCGTTCCAGCAGCCCCTGGTTCATCTCCTGGACCATGTCCAGTTGCCGCCGCTGGAGCGTATCGGGCAGGGATCCCGCCACGTTCCGGATGCCGGCCGTCGCCATGTTGGCGCCGACGTTGCCGATGGAAGTGCCCTGGTAGATCGCCGGCAAAAAGGCGCTGCCATAGTTCTGGGCGCCGCCGACGCGGGTCTCCGGATTGATGGAAATGAAGCCGGGCAGATTCTGGTTCTCGGTTCCCAGACCGTACAGCACCCAGGCGCCGACGGAAGGGCGGGCAAAGCGGAAGTCGCCCGTGTGCATCATCAGGTACGACTGCGGATGGTTCGGCAGGTCGGTGTGCATGCTGTTGATCAGGCACAGATCGTCGGCGTGTTTGGCCAGGTGCGGCAGCGTGTCGGCGATCCACAGGCCGCTTTCGCCGTGCTGGCTGAACGGGGTGATCGAACCAGCCGGGCCGGAGCTTTTCCCTTTGCCGCCTTTGGCAGGGGTGGAAATGATCGGACCTTTACGATCCCGCGGCTTGTAGTCGAACGTATCGCACTGGGCCGGGGCGCCGCGCATGCAGAGGAAGATGACCCGTTTGGCTTTTGGCTCAAAGTGGGGCGCCTTGGGCTGCAGCGGGGAAGCGGCTTTGGCGGCCTGGCTTTCCTGGGCGCAGAGACCGGCCAGGGCGAGGGCTCCAAAGCCGGCTGAAGCCGTTTGTAGCATCTGACGACGGCTGAACATGAACTGCTCCTTCAGAAGAAAGCGAATGATCTTTACGGGAGATAACGGAATTCGGCCGACAGGAATAAGCCCTGGCACAGCGCGGACCAGGCCTGGTCGTTTGCCGCGTTAGCGTCGCCCTGGGGCTGGAGTGCGGTCCGGGCCTGCTTGAGAAAGGTGATTGCACGTTCCGTTTCACGCGGTTCGGGCGAGCGATTCAAGGCGCGGCGATACGCGGCCTCGATGCGGCTGGCGTCGTCGGAGCCGGCGGCCTGGATGAGCCGGGCAAAATGCCCGGCCTGTTCGGCCACCAGCGGGCTGTTCATCAGGAACAGGTCCTGCGCGGGAACGGTCGTCACGCTGCGTTGCCCAACCACCAGACTGGGTTCGGCCACGTCGAAGACTTCGAGTTCTTCCGGCAGCCCGTTCCGCAGGATCGGCAGATAAATCGCTCGATGCAGGCTGGGCTGATGGATGACGTCGGGCGTGAGCTTGTCCTGGATCAACTGGCCGTTGTACCGGCTGACGACCGATCCGGCCGGCCGGGATATATCCAGCTGACCGCTGACTGCCAGCATGCCATCGCGGATCGCTTCTGCTTCCAGCCGGCGACGCGTATGCCGCCAGAGAAAGACGTTGTCGGGATCGGTCTCATAGTTATGGCCGTCATAGGCGCCGCTCAGTTGATAGGTGCGGCTGAGCACGATCCGGCGGATCAGGCTTTTGATCGACCAGTCGTCCGCCATCAGTTGCGAGGCGAGCGCGTCGAGCAGTTCTGGATGGCTGGGCAGCTCGCCGTTGACGCCAAAGTTGTCCGGCGTACGGACCAGCCCTTCTCCCAGCAGATGCAGCCAGATGCGGTTGGCCAGCACACGAGCCGTAAGCGGATTGCCGCGGTCGCCCAGCCACTGGGCCAGTTCCAGTCGGCCGCTGGCGTCTGTCGGCAGGACGGGCGTTTCCTGCAGGGCGACCGAAACGAACCGACGCGGGATGACCGGCCCTTTGGGCGTTTCACCGCGAATATAAATGGGCGTTTCCAACACGCGGCCCAGCTCCCGGGCGCCCATTGCTTCGCCGGGCGGATCGACGGCCTTGTCGCGGAGCTGTTTCAGTTCGGCGGCGATTTGCCGGGACTGTTCCTGCAGCTGGGCCACCTTGCCATCGTTGGCGGCAGCCGGTTCGTCGGCGTTCTTGTTTTTGCGGCGGGCCCTGTTGGCGGCGGCCTTTTTGCCTGCGCCTTTTCTTTTCGGACCGACGCCCATTTTCTGCAGCTGGGCGTCGACTTTCTTCTGCCGCTCCAGTACCGCGTCGAGGGACGCTTGCCAGTCTTCATAGGCTTGGGAAACTGCCGGATCGCTGCTGGCCAGGGCGTGCAGATCGGTTGCCGGAGCGCCGTTCATGCCGCCGCTGCCGCCGCCGTAGAGCGTTTCTGTACTGGCGAACACGCCGGCCAGGCCGTAGTAGTCGGTGGTCGGAATCGGATCGAACTTGTGGTCATGGCAACGGGCGCAAGAGACGGTCAGCCCCAGCACGCCGCGGGTGACGACTTCGATCTGGTCGGCGACAATATCGGGCGAGAAGCCGCTGCCTTTGCCGATGACAGGCTTCGACCCCAGGGCAAGAAAGCCCGTGGCGACCAGGTTCCGGTTCCGCTCGACGGGCGAAGTCGCCGGCAGCAGATCGCCCGCAATCTGTTCCAGCAGAAAGCGATCATACGGCGTATCGGCGTTGAAAGCATCAATCACATAGTCACGATATCGCCAGGCATGCGGGAAAGTGGCGTTCCGGCTGTTGCCGTTAGATTCGGCATAGCGGGCCACGTCCAGCCAGTGGCGTCCCCAGCGTTCGCCAAACTGGGGCGAGTCGAGCAGTTCGTCCACCAATACCGCCACCGCTTTCTGGGCATCCTTCGCATGGGCTTGCTCAAAACTCGCTTGCTGTGCGGGCGAAGGCGGCAAGCCGATCAGATCCAGGTACAGCCGTCGCACCAGCACGCCAGGAGAGGCGTCGGCCACAGGCTGGAGCTTCTCGGCGTTCAGGCGAGCCAGGATAAACTGGTCGATGTCGGAACGCGGCCAGTCGCTGGCGACTTGCGGCGGGGTCGGCTGCTGGACAGGTTGAAAGCACCAGAACTGGCGGCCTTCGTCGAGGTCGATCACTCGCTGGGCGCCGGCGACCTGGGTTTCCTCCCGCGGGTCGGGAGCGCCCAGCTCGATCCATTTTTCAAACGCCCCGATCACGTCGTCCGGCAACTTCTGCTTGGGCGGCATCTCCAGGTCTTCATATCGCAAAGCCGACAGCAGCAAGCCTTTGCGGGTATTTCCCGGAACGATGGCAGCTCCCGATTCGCCGCCCTGGAGCAGACCTTCACGCGTATCCAGCCGCAATCCGGCTTTGAGCTTGCCGGCCTGTTCCGCCTCCGCCGAATGGCACTGGTAGCACTGGGCGACCAGGACGGGGCGGATCTGTTTTTCAAAAAGCTCCAGCCCGGCCGCATCGTCGGCGCAGGTCGCAGGAGCACCCTGGAGCGAGACCCAGGCGGCCGCGGCCAGCAAGGCGACAGGTTTCAGCCAGCAGAGAAGATGGTTCGGCATGGGCTCATTTCGGACGAAAAGGCAAAAGAGAAGGAGCCGACGAATCGCGCAATTCCGGCGCAAAGATCAATGGTATTGGATAGATGCGCGAGCCAATCCGTTTATTGGCATTTTAACGAAATTTCTGCCGAAATACCTCTGCCGGGTACATCGATCACCCCTCGAGATCGTGTCTGCAGTAACCCCAGGAACCGACCCCACGATGCGTCTCGCCGTCGCTGCGGGAAAATTCCCCGTTCGCCAGCCAGAAAACAGTAACAAACGGCTCTGCTCTTCCGCTTCACATTCACAGGGCAAGCCTGCGACTACGGCCGGCTGCCTGGTTATGCCCGCCTTTTGTGGCGAACACCCGACTCGATCCTGCACCTTTGGAAGAAAGCGAACCGATGACGTCTCCTGAAAATCCCCTGGCAACCACCACCGCGGCTACCAGCGCAACAACAGGCGTCGACTGGGAAGAGGTTTTTCGCGACAGTCGCCAGGATTTGTGCGATGCGAATCGCTGGCAGGCGGCGGCCGAACAACTACCGTCCGACTTTCCGCAGCGTGACCTGCGGATCCAGGCGGCCCGTCGCTGGCGCCAGCTGGCGGTCAGGGCATATCAAACGGCCGAAGCGGCATTCTTTGGCGATATCCGCAACTCGCTTGCCTGCGTGCGTTCGCCTTTTTAGAGGAAACAGGGCTAACCGGGCCGGAGTTGGGAGTTGCTGAGCGGAGCGAAAGCTCGGGGTTGTTCCGGCCCTATTTGATCCGTTTGTTATGGGGGTTGCTGGGAAGGTTTTCGCTCTTGGTCGGGAATGAGTTTATTATCGCCGAAGCCCGACTTCGCCTGCAGCAAGTGCGGCGGGCCTTTGATACGTATCCGTTTCGAGCCGCATTCGACGACACCTGTTGATGATTCAAAAGTCGCGGCAGCGACCGCGCCCCCACTGCGCGCCGACGTTCGATTTGGACGTCGAAAACGATCGATACCCGGAGAAACGGACAAGCGTCATGCAACGCCTCTCCCTCAAACGCCCCGCTGGCCGCCGTCAAACGAAGGCGATTCCGCAGCAAGCCACTACGACCGAGTTCCACCTCGGAAGCGTTTCCCTAAGGCCCTGCCCGGCCACCCGCCGAGCCGGGCTTCTCGAACAAACGACTTGACCTCGGCTCCCCCAACGGCAATTCGGTTCCGCCCTCACGCGCAACAACAACTCGCAGCGGGAAATCTCCGCACCGGCCCGCGAGGACAAATCCTAATTGTTCTGCCGCACTTCTGATTCACAACTCGAACCAGCGGAACGATTGAGGGAGTGACGGATTCTGCATGAATTCACTCGCCACGGCAAATGCGGTCTCAGTGTCGAACACAAACTCGTTGGGCGCGTCCTCGCCCGTCCATGGATCACACCCGTCGAATACGGAATTTGTCACTCCGTTAGGGTCGAGGTTGTAGCCGCCACAGCATCGAAATCCGGGATGCCCTTCGTCGGGAAAGTAAGTTGCGCACGCGGACGCGTTGTACAGACGAATATTGAGAGCCGGGTACGCTGGGGCCTCGGCTGCGGACGTAGCGGCATGGGCTAGCCAGAATTCAGCACCACCGCGAACGTCGCGAGTTTGCAGGACGGAACGCAGTTGCTCCTCATCAAGGACGGTCCATTCTGTTCTGACCATTGTCACCAACATGCTGAGTCGTGTCCCCGTAGCTGTTGCGGCCGAACGCTACCGTTCACCGGGCCGCGGCAAACGATATTGACTTCAGGACCGGCGCGGCCCGCGGCTCCGTGTGCAACGGATTGTTCAAGGAAGCCGCTGCGCGGCAGGTTTTGATTTTACCCCTTCGCTGTAGTTGTACGCCATCCTTGGAAGGACGTTTTTCTTTGCGTTTTTCCAGGAGGTTGATCATGAGCGAATTGCGACGGCGGATGACGGAAGACCTGCAGCTGCGGGGCTTGAGCGAACGCACCCAGGAGGCGTATCTGCGGGCGGTGCGGAAGTTGGCCGAACACTTTCGCACGCCGCCGGATCGGCTGAGCGAGGAGCAGGTGCGGCAGTATTTGCTGTATCTCAAGAATGACTGCGGTTTTGCTCCCGGCTCGATGCGTGTGGCTGTCAATGGCGTGAAGTTCTTTTATCACTATACCGCGCCGCGCGCTTGGGCCACGCTGTGCAACATTCGCATCCCGCCGCAGAAGACGTTGCCCGACGTGCTGTCGCGGCCGGAGGTGCGGCAGTTGCTCGCCGCCGTGCGGACCCGCCACAACCGGGCCTACTTGTGGACGGTGTACGCTTGCGGCTTGCGGCTCAACGAAGGGCTGCATCTGCAGGTCGCCGATCTCGACAGCCAGCGGATGATGCTGCATGTGCATCGCGGCAAAGGCGCCAAGGATCGCTTTATTCTCCTGCCGCAAGAACTGCTGGCGATGCTGCGCCGTTACTGGCTCGAACATCGTAACCCGCGCTGGTTGTTTCCCGCTTTGGGACGCGGCCGCAACCAAGGCGGCGTCGCCGACAAGCCGATGGCCGAAGCCAGCGTGCAGGGCGCCTGGAAGCGGGTCGTCGATCAGTCAGGGCTGGCCAAGTCGGTGTCGATTCATACGCTGCGGCACAGCTACGCCTCGCACCTGATCGAAGCCGGCGTCGGGCTGCGACGCGTGCAGCAGCTGCTGGGCCATAGTTCGTTGCAGACCACCGCGCGGTACTTGCACGTCACCGAGCCCGGCGGCGAACATACGCGCCAGATCATCGATCAGCTGATGCAGGGCGTCGGCGCCGCCTTGGATGCGGGAGCGTAGGTCGATGCTGACGGTCGCCGATGTTCTTCGTCGGCACGGTCCCGCCTACCTGGACCGCCACGCGACGACGATGCCTGTCGAACAGAAACGCGTGCTGCGCTGCATCATGGCTTGCCGCACCGGCGAGTTGGGGACCGTGCATTACGCCTGCCGCCAGTGCGGGCAGGCGCATGTGATGGGTCGCTCGTGCGGCAACCGCCATTGCCCCAGCTGTCAAAGCGAGAAGGGCGGCGTCTGGTGCGAACGACAGCTCGCCAGGCTGCTGCCGTGCCATTACTTCTTGTTGACGTTCACGGTTCCCCAGGCGTTCCGCGAGTTCGCTCGGCGACACCCGCGCGCCGCGTACGCCGCCATGTTCCGCGCTTCGAGTGACGCCCTCAAGACGTTGGCCGCCGACCCGAAACGGTTAGGCGTCACGACGCTGGGCTTCTTCGGAGCGTTGCACACCTGGGGCCGCGACTTGAACTATCATCCGCACCTGCATTACGTCGTTCCCGGCGGAGGGCTGGACGCGGAAGGCCAATGGCGGCAGACGCCGACCAACTTCTTTCTGCCGTGTCAACCTCTGTCACTCCTGTACCGCGGGAAGCTGCGTGCGGCGCTTGACGCAGAGGGCTTGCTGGACGAGGTCGACGACTCGGTCTGGAGCGAGTCCTGGGTGGTCGATTGCCAGGCGGTCGGCGACGGCGCGGCGGCGGTCAAGTATCTGGCGCCGTACGTGTTTCGCGTCGCCCTGTCCGACAAGCGGATCGTGGCCTGCGACGAACAATCGGTGACGTTCCGCTATCGCCGCAGCGGTTCGCAGCGATGGCGCACGATGCGGCTGGACGCAGACGAGTTCGTGCGGCGATTTCTGCAGCACGTCCTGCCGCGAGGGCTGCAAAAGGTTCGTCATTATGGGTTCCTCAGTCCTCGCGCGGGGCAATCGATCGAATCGCTGAAGTGGCTGGTGGCGGCCGCCTTGGGCTTGCTGTTCTGGCTGGCCTGGACGGAAACGATCATCGCGCCGCCGACGCCCGACTTCGCCTGCAGCGAGTGCGGCGGGCCTTTGATGCGTATCCGTTTCGAGCCGCCTCCGCCGCCGAGGCCCATCCCCACTTCTCAACCGCCCTAGCGAGCCGGGCCTGCCGATGCACGATCGACGACACGTGTTGATGATTCAAAAGTCGCGGCAGCGACCGCGCTCCCACTGCGCGCCGACGTTCGATTTGGGCGTCGAAAACGATCGATACCCGGCGAAACGGACAATCGTGATACAACACCTCTCCCTCAAACGCCCCGCTGGCGGTCGTCAAACGAAGGCGATTCCGCAGCAAGCCACTACGACCGAGTTCCGCCTCGGAAGCGTTTCCCTAAGGCCCTGCCCGGCCACCCGCCGCGCCGGGCTTCTCGAACAAACGACTTGACCTCGGCTCCTCGAACGTCAATTCGATCCCGCCCACACGCGCAGCAACAACTCGCAGCGGGAAATCTCCGCACCGGCCCGCGAGGACAAATCCTAATTGTTATGCCGTTTTCGAGCGGGTGTCTTTCGTAAACGGATTGTATCATCGTTTACGCTTCAAACCAGTGGCAGTTGGTGCCATACCGTAACGGATGGCGTTGATTCGCATTGAATCTAAAGCGTAGTGGGCGGCATTGGCAAACGTCTGCTGAATGAATGCGTCAATCGAGGATGCAGACTTCTCGACGCTGCCATCTTCGTGAAACCAGAATGAGACAGCAACATTTTTCGCGCGCGACTTCGTGTTGATGAAGTAGAAATTGCCGCCAACATCACCCCCAATTACTACGTAGTCGGGGGACCATTTCTTAAATTCAGCTTCGGAGAAATCAGTCCGCCTAAAGCATTCAGTTTGCTCGATGATTTCATTTGCATCATTGTAGATCCGCTTTGCCCAGTCGTTAACTTCGATCGTCATGAGTGCTGCGAGATGTTCCGGGTAGCCGAGAAGAAGCGCGAAATACGCGTCGGGGAGTTCTACATCGAGCTTCCGCTCAATTTTCTCAATCTCTCGCAGCTTCATTTTGACTGTACGGCATAACGTCTAAAATCACCGGGTTGCCGCCAGCGACATTGATTCTAGATTCCGCCCGGCCGGCAACTCCGGTGCATTTTTTTGTTGAACAAACGACTTGACCTCGGCTCCCCCAACGGCAATTCGGTTCCGCCCTCACGCTCAACAACAACTCGCAGCGGGAAATCTCCGCACCGGCCCGCGAGGACAAATCCTAATTGTTATGTGCCTGTTTCGAGCAAGCGCGTCTTCAGAGCCTGTAGCTGCCATTGCATTTCTTTGTCCGATTCTTCGGAGCCCACCAGTTCATCGAGGTCATTGCAATCGGATTCTTCAGGCGTGTCTGCTGAATCTGCAGCGTGCAATTCGCCATCAAATGCAGCTCGGGCAGCCGCGTAGATAACGTCTTCGTGATAGACCTTGGAATCTGGCATCGTAAGTTCGAGCGAATTTGCAATTGCTTCCAGTGTTTCGGCGAGATGCTGTACGATTTCTCCATTCGATTCGCAGTATGAATTTGCGATGCTTCGTGGGACAGCAATCGCATCAGTGATTGCTGCAACATCAGCGGCACCGTCAAGGAATTGCCGGCCGCAATTAAGTGCGCTGGTCAGTTGAGCCATCTCTGAGTCGGTCAAGTGACGTTGGGCGAGTGGAAAAAGATGCTGCGCACAGTCAATCACCCAGAGGCAATAGCCGCGACGGTCGAGTTCAGCGTATTCGTAGCCTAGATCACAGAGGTCAGGATCGGTGGCGATGGCAGCGAGAATGTCTTTTTGCGTGGGCATGAGTGTGGCACCAGTCTTGGCACATAACGACGAGGATAACCGGGCCGGGGGTTGGTGTTGCTGAGCGGAGCGAACGCCCGGGATTGTGCCGGCTCCGGTTGATCCGTTGGTTCAAGGAAGCCGCTGCGCGGCAGGTTTTGATTTTACCCCTTCGCTGTGGTTGTACGCCATCCTTGGAATGACGTTTTTCTTTGCGTTTTTCCAGGAGGTTGATCATGAGCGAGTTGCGACGGCGGATGACGGAGGACCTGCAGCTGCGGGGCTTGAGCGAACGCACCCAGGAGGCGTATCTGCGGGCGGTGCGGAAGTTGGCCGAACACTTTCGCACGCCGCCGGATCGGCTGAGCGAGGAGCAGGTGCGGCAGTATTTGCTGTATCTCAAGAATGACTGCGGTTTTGCTCCCGGCTCGATGCGTGTGGCTGTCAATGGCGTGAAGTTCTTTTATCACTATACCGCGCCGCGCGCTTGGGCCACGCTGTGCAACATTCGCATCCCGCCGCAGAAGACGTTGCCCGACGTGCTGTCGCGGCCGGAGGTGCGGCAGTTGCTCGCCGCCGTGCGGACCCGCCACAACCGGGCCTACTTGTGGACGGTGTACGCTTGCGGCTTGCGGCTCAACGAAGGGCTGCATCTGCAGGTCGCCGATCTCGACAGCCAGCGGATGATGCTGCATGTGCATCGCGGCAAAGGCGCCAAGGATCGCTTTATTCTCCTGCCGCAAGAACTGCTGGCGATGCTGCGCCGTTACTGGCTCGAACATCGTAACCCGCGCTGGTTGTTTCCCGCTTTGGGACGCGGCCGCAACCAAGGCGGCGTCGCCGACAAGCCGATGGCCGAAGCCAGCGTGCAGGGCGCCTGGAAGCGGGTCGTCGATCAGTCAGGGCTGGCCAAGTCGGTGTCGATTCATACGCTGCGGCACAGCTACGCCTCGCACCTGATCGAAGCCGGCGTCGGGCTGCGACGCGTGCAGCAGCTGCTGGGCCATAGTTCGTTGCAGACCACCGCGCGGTACTTGCACGTCACCGAGCCCGGCGGCGAACATACGCGCCAGATCATCGATCAGCTGATGCAGGGCGTCGGCGCCGCCTTGGATGCGGGAGCGTAGGTCGATGCTGACGGTCGCCGATGTTCTTCGTCGGCACGGTCCCGCCTACCTGGACCGCCACGCGACGACGATGCCTGTCGAACAGAAACGCGTGCTGCGCTGCATCATGGCTTGCCGCACCGGCGAGTTGGGGACCGTGCATTACGCCTGCCGCCAGTGCGGGCAGGCGCATGTGATGGGTCGCTCGTGCGGCAACCGCCATTGCCCCAGCTGTCAAAGCGAGAAGGGCGGCGTCTGGTGCGAACGACAGCTCGCCAGGCTGCTGCCGTGCCATTACTTCCTGTTGACGTTCACGGTTCCCCAGGCGTTCCGCGAGTTCGCCCGGCGACATCCGCGCGAAGCGTACGCCGCCATGTTCCGCGCTTCGAGTGACGCTCTCAAGTCACTGGCCGCCGACCCAAAACGGTTAGACGTCAAGACGCTGGGCTTCTTCGGAGCGTTGCACACCTGGGGCCGCGACTTGAACTATCATCCGCACCTGCATTACGTCGTACCCGGCGGAGGGCTGGACGCGGAAGGCCAATGGCGGCAGACGCCGACCAGCTTCTTTCTGCCGTGTCAACCTCTGTCACTCCTGTACCGCGGGAAACTGCGTGCGGCGCTTGCCGCAGAGGGCTTGCTGGACGAGGTCGACGACTCGGTCTGGAGCGAGTCCTGGGTGGTCGATTGCCAGGCGGTCGGCGACGGCGCGGCGGCGGTCAAGTATCTGGCGCCTTACGTGTTTCGCGTCGCCCTGTCCGACAAGCGGATCGTGGCCTGCGACGAACAATCGGTGACGTTCCGCTATCGCCGCAGCGGTTCGCAGCGCTGGCGCACGATGCGACTGGACGCAGACGAGTTCGTGCGGCGATTTCTGCAGCACGTCCTGCCGCGAGGGCTGCAAAAGGTCCGCCACTATGGGTTCCTCAGTCCTCGCGCGGGGCAATCGATCGAATCGCTGAAGTGGCTGGTGGCGGCCGCCTTGGGCTTGCTGTTCTGGCTGGCCTGGACGGAAACGATCGTCGCGCCGCCGACGCCCGACTTCGCCTGCAGCGAGTGCGGCGGGCCCTTGATGCGTATCCGTTTCGAGCCGCCTCCGCCGCCGAGGCCCATCCCCACTTCTCAACCGCCTTAGCCAGCCGATGCACGATCGACGACACGTGTTGATGATTCAAAAGTCGCGGCAGCGACCGCGCCCCCACTGCGCGCCGACGTTCGATTTGGACGTCGAAAACGATCGATACCCGGCGAAACGGACACGCGTGATGCAACGCCTCTCCCTCAAACGCCCCGCTGGCCGCCGTCCAACGAAGGCGATTCCGCAGCAAACCGTTACGCCCCAGCTCCGCCTCGGAAGCGTTTCCCTAAGGCCCTGCCCGGCCACCCGCCGCGCCGGGCTTCTCGAACAAACGACTTGACCTCGGCTCCCCCAACGGCAATTCGGTTCCGCCCTCACGCTCAACAACAACTCGCAGCGGGAAATCTCCGCACCGGCCCGCGAGGACAAATCCTAATTGTTATGGGAGGTTGGGGGACGCGATCCTTTCTGGTCGCGTTGAGAACATTATGATCGAAGTCGGAGGTGGCTGGCAACGGCCACAATCCAGGAAGCTGTGGTCGCGTTCCTGCCGACCAGGCCAAACGGAGAGGATCACCTTGGAGAACGAGTTGCCCTTCTGTTGAAAACAGAACCTTTGAAGTTTAAAACGGATCGACGGCATAACGACCAAGGTAACCCGGCGGCGGCCAAGAACCTTTGATTTCAGAAAACGCTCGATCCGCCGCTCGGGTTGACCGCCTTGTTCGCCCTCGATTCGTTCACTTCGATTCTTCGTCGGGGTCTTTCATGAAAGCTGCAGGAATGAGCGACCCATTCTTCAGCAGAGGTTCGGACTTTGCCCGCTTACGTCTCTTTGGCGGTTCAGCACGTGTAAATGTGATGACGCACCAGAGTTTGTCATCGTCCCGCCGGATTTCCGTAGGCCGCTGGCGATGGTTGCCTGCAACACACACGGTCAGCTCATCACGATCTATTTGATAGATGCATTGTGCAACTAATGATTCAAGGCCGTCAGACCACACATCGAGCGAGTTGTTGGGTTCCGCGACGACATTCGAATATCGACTTTCGCTGGGCCTGCGATCCAATAGGTCCACTCGATAGCGTCCGTCAGGTGTAAATTCGACGTACTCTCCCGGAAGTCCTCCGATCAATGATACGGTCTTGCCCACGATCATGTCCGTAGACATTACACGCCAGGACCCGAGCAAGGCGGGGTCACTCGGTGAATCAGGGGAATTCGACGGCATGGTCACGTTGAGGGCGAACGCCACCGTTCACCGGGCCGCGGCGAACGACATTGACTTCAGAACCCGCGCGGCCCGCGGCTCCGCGTGCAACGGTTTGTGTACGCCCGGCATGGGCGTGATTTTATCGGGTGCAAGTCCCGTGTACGAGACTGGGAGTCTGACGGAGGTCAGTATACCAAATGATTGCTCCGATTGACAAAGTACGAGGTGAAGGCAACTGCGGAAGGGCGACCGACCGTGGGGAGGAAGCCTGCGAATGCGTGCGTAAGTGCCGGCCTGTTTTCGCCGTCGGCCGCATTCCCACCAAAGCTGCGAGGTTACGAACAGAAACGTCCTACAAGGCCGGTTCGACCAGGCGAGTGAGCACAACATCACGAAGCCGTTCCCAGACGGTCGTTCAGGTAAAGGGCGAGCTTGCGCAGCGAAAGATCACGTTCTTATCCGGGGAGACCTGCCAGGCGGCTTGCGAGCCGTCGTTCGCCCCAGCGAGTAAGGCTTGCCTGAAAAGCTGGACCGCCGCGGAGCAATCCCCAGCGGGCGAGGCAGGAGTCAGCAGAGGTCGAAGTACCGATCCTCGAACACCAATCGAGACGGGAAGGACCGAACAATGAAGAAGGAGGAGCCATCGACGAGCTCGGTGCGAGGGAACCACTCTTCGCCTGAAAAGACCGCAGGTTCATTGTCCCGACCGGGACGTACCGCACGGGCGCTGGTTGAGCAGCCAGCCTTGAGTCTGATCCGTGAGTTGCAAATGGAAGCAGTGGTCGATGCCGCCAGCACCGAACCGGTCTCTCGGACGTTACTCGCGGCCCGGGCTGAATTCCTTCGTTGAACCGCCGTATGCGGTCCCGCACGTACGGTGGTGTGGGGGCCGGACGGGAAAACCCGTCCGGCTACCCGATTATTTGCTGTTTCGTGCTCGAAGTATCCGTTTTTCGGTTTCGTCGTTTTCAGGAACGAAGCAGTGGAGATCACCGTCCGGTCCGTCTATGTAGAGACGCCCGCACTCGAAGCATTGCCACATTGTCCGTGTTGGCGATGACATGATTCTTCTCGATACCATGTATGCATCTTTCACGGGCAGTACACCCGACGCCACTCGGTCGATGACCTCGTCGTCAATTCCATCCATCACACCGTAGATATCCTGGTCAGGCGTGAGGTGCGCTTTGTGGGAAATGTAGTCGGTCGAGTCGGATATTGTCGCACCGCAACGGCAGCCAATCTTCACAAAGTCTCCAAACAAATATCGTTGGCGGTAACGGGGCCGCCGCCAAAAAACTATGATTTCAAAACCCGCGTCATCGGCGGCTCCCGTTCACCGCTTGGGTACGCCCGGCATGGGCGTGATTTTATCGGGTGAAAGTCCCGTGTACGAGACTGGGAGTCTAAGGGGGTCAGTATACCAAATGATTGCTCCGATTGACAAAGTACGAGGTGAAGGCAACTGCGGAAGGGCGACCGACCGTGGGGAGGAAGCCTGCGAATGCGTGCGTAAGTGCCGGCCTGATTTCGCCGTCGGTCGCATTCCCACCAAAGCTGCGAGGTTACGAACAGAAACGTCCTACAAGGCCGGTCCGACCAGGCGAGTGAGCACAACATCACGAAGCCGTTCCCAGACGGTCGTTCAGGTAAAGGGCGAGCTTGTGCAGCGAAAGATCACGTTCTTATCCGGGGAGACCTGCCAGGCGGCTTGCGAGCCGTCGTTCGCCCCAGCGAGTAAGGCTTGCCTGAAAGGCTGGACCGCCGCGGAGCAATCCCCAGCGGGCGAGGCAGGAGTCAGCAGAGGTCGAAGTACCGATCCTCGAACGCCAATCGAGACGGGAAGGACCGAACAATGAAGAAGGAGGAGCCATCGACGAGCTCGGTGCGAGGGAACCACTCTTCGCCTGAAGAGACCGCAGGTTCATTGTCCCGACCGGGACGTACCGCACGGGCGCTGGTTGAGCAGCCAGCCTTGAGTCTGATCCGTGAGTTGCAAAGGGAAGCAGTGGTCGCTGCCGCCAGCACCGAACCTGTCTTTCGGACGCTACTCGCGGCCCGGACTGAACTCCTTCGTTGAACCGCCGTATGCGGACCCGCACGTACGGTGGTGTGGGGGCCGGGCGGGGAAACCCGTCCGGCTACCCGATTCAAGGAAGCCGCTGCGCGGCAGGTTTTGATTTTACCCCTTCGCTGTGGTTGTACGCCATCCTTGGAAGGACGTTTTTCTTTGCGTTTTTCCAGGAGGTTGATCATGAGCGAATTGCGACGGCGGATGACGGAGGACCTGCAGCTGCGGGGCTTGAGCGAACGCACCCAGGAGGCGTATCTGCGGGCGGTGCGGAAGTTGGCGGAACACTTTCGCACGCCGCCGGATCGGCTGAGCGAGGAGCAGGTGCGGCAGTATTTGCTGTATCTCAAGAATGACTGCGGGTTTGCTCCCGGCTCGATGCGTGTCGCCGTCAATGGCGTGAAGTTCTTTTATCACTTCACCGCGCCGCGCGCGTGGGCCACGCTGTGCAACATTCGCATCCCGCCGCAGAAGACGTTGCCCGACGTGCTGTCGCGGCCGGAGGTGCGGCAGTTGCTCGCCGCCGTGCGGACCCGCCACAACCGGGCTTACTTGTGGACGGTCTACGCTTGCGGCTTGCGGCTCAATGAAGGGCTGCATCTGCAGGTCGCCGATCTCGACAGCCAGCGGATGATGCTGCATGTGCATCGCGGCAAAGGCGCCAAGGATCGTTTCATTCTCCTGCCGCAAGAACTGCTGGCGATGTTGCGCCGTTACTGGCTCGAACATCGTAACCCGCGCTGGTTGTTTCCCGCTTTGGGACGCGGCCGCAACCAAGGCGGCGTCGCCGACAAGCCGATGGCCGAAGCCAGCGTGCAGGGCGCCTGGAAGCGGGTCGTCGATCAGTCAGGGCTGGCCAAATCGGTCTCGATTCATACGCTGCGGCACAGCTACGCCTCGCACCTGATCGAAGCCGGCGTCGGGCTGCGACGCGTGCAGCAGTAGCTGGGCCATAGTTCGTTGCAGACCACCGCGCGGTACCTGCACGTGACCGAGCCCGGCGGCGAACATACGCGCCAGATCATCGATCAGCTGATGCAAGGCGTCGGCGCCGCCTTGGATGCGGGAGCGTAGGTCGATGCTGACGGTCGCCGATGTTCTTCGTCGGCACGGTCCCGCCTACCTGGAACGCCACGCGACGACGATGCCTGTCGAACAGAAACGCGTGCTGCGCTGCATCATGGCTTGCCGCACCGGCGAGTTGGGGACCGTGCATTACGCCTGCCGCCAGTGCGGGCAGGCGCATGTGATGGGTCGCTCGTGCGGCAACCGCCATTGCCCCAGCTGTCAAAGCGAGAAAGGCGGCGTCTGGTGCGAACGACAGCTCGCCAGGCTGCTGCCGTGCCATTACTTCCTGTTGACGTTTACGGTTCCCCAGGCGTTCCGCGAGTTCGCCCGGCGACATCCGCGCGAAGCGTACGCCGCCATGTTCCGCGCTTCGAGTGACGCCCTCAAGTCACTGGCCGCCGACCCAAAACGGTTAGGCGTCAAGACGCTGGGCTTCTTCGGAGCGTTGCACACCTGGGGCCGCGACTTGAACTATCATCCGCACCTGCATTACGTCGTCCCCGGCGGAGGGCTGGACGCGGAAGGCCAATGGCGGCAGACGCCGACCAGCTTCTTTCTGCCGTGTCAACCTCTGTCACTCCTGTACCGCGGGAAGCTGCGTGCGGCGCTTGCCGCAGAGGGCTTGCTGGACGAGGTCGACGACTCGGTCTGGAGCGAGTCCTGGGTGGTCGATTGCCAGGCGGTCGGCGACGGCGCGGCGGCGGTCAAGTATCTGGCGCCGTACGTGTTTCGCGTCGCCCTGTCCGACAAGCGGATCGTGGCCTGCGACGAACAATCGGTGACGTTCCGCTATCGCCGCAGCGGTTCGCAGCGATGGCGCACGATGCGGCTGGACGCAGACGAGTTCGTGCGGCGATTTCTGCAGCACGTCCTGCCGCGAGGGCTGCAAAAGGTTCGTCATTATGGGTTCCTCAGTCCTCGCGCGGGGCAATCGATCGAGTCGCTGAAGTGGCTGGTCGCGGCCGCCTTGGGCTTGCTGTTCTGGCTGGCCTGGACGGAAACCGTCATCGCGCCGCCGACGCCCGACTTCGCCTGCAGCGAGTGCGGCGGGCCTTTGATGCGTATCCGTTTCGAGCCGCCTCCGCCGCCGAGGCCCATCCCCACTTCTCAACCGCCCTAGCGAGCCGATGCACGATCGACGACACATGTTGATGATTCAAAAGTCGCGGCAGCGACCGCGCCCCCACTGCGCGCCGACGTTCGATTTGGACGTCGAAAACGATCGATACCTGGCGAAACGGACAAGCGTAATGCAACGCCTCTCCCTCAAACGCCCCGCTGGCCGCCGTCAAACGAAGGCGATTCCGCAGCAAGCCGTTACGCCCCAGCTCCGCCTCGGAAGCGTTTCCCTAAGGCCCTGCCCGGCCACCCGCCGCGCCGGGCTTCTCGAACAAACGACTTGACCTCGGCTCCTCGAACGTCAATTCAGTCCCGCCCTCACGCTCAACAACAACTCGCAGCGGGAAATCTCCGCACCGGCCCGCGAGGACAAATCCTAATTGTTCTGTCGCATTTCATTTACGTGTCCAGGACATTACCGTCATCGTCATACATCGCAGCGGACTCAACAAGTTGATCGTAAAGGGCTGATTCCCCATTCTTGATTTGCCAATCATCCCCACGAACTTCCCACATAGCGATGAGGCCAAGGAGTTCCGCAGGCGACGTGGCACTAAACAATCGAGTATCTTTCTCGGCATCCCGTTGTGGATGATCCCAGTCGTTCGGATCGTTTGCCAGAAAGTAGTGTTTAATCGAATACCCTTTCGCTGCGATTGCCTGCAAGCAAGGGATCAATGTGTTACCTGCTATTCGAATGCCGACCTCGTATTCCTTCCCGTTGCCTTCCGTCATTAAGAGGACTCCGCTTGAACGTTTTCGTCTTGCATTATTGCGGTTTGGTTAGCGACAGAACGGTGGCGATAACCGGGTGGCCGCGGTTGATTTTCCATTTGTAAACGCGCTGTCGGCCACTCCGCGTTCATCGCTTGGTTCTGCGATCTTTGGGTTTCCACTGAAGGTAAAGGTGGTGATTCATGGATGCCGCACGTCCCACTGCCTTCGTCGCACGAAATTCGAGGAATCCGTGGGTCGTATCGGTGTATCTACCAACGGTCAACGACAGCGCCGTCAGAGTTGAGGGTGGTGTGACTTTCTCAGTATTCCAATCGAGCCCATTAATTGATACGAGCGCCGTTCTTTTGGGGATGACGACGGAGCAATCCGTAGAGGAAAGGTCTTTGTATCGAATCGTCATCGTCTCGGAATCAATCGTTAACCCATTTAAGACTGCAGCCCCACCGCTCCCGGTGACCGCAAGAGAACCGTCTGCATTGGACGTCACGATCAAATTGCAATTCGAGACAGGTCTTAGTTTCGTCTCTGCCTTTGCCTCTATCAAACGGGCGTATTCCCTTTCCGTGACGCCCATGTTCTCGTGATAGGGCAATGGTTCACCAGGATTCAGACGCTGAGAGGCAACGTAAGTTTGAATCCAATCTGGTTTCGCGGCGACGGCTTGGGAGAATTTCGCCATGATCGCAGTGGCATCATCTGGCATGCGCATTTCAAGGATTGACGCCTCAAACGTGCCCGCCTTCATCGTGCGATTCAGGATAGCGGTCTTGTCTTGGGCTTCCGCCGTTCCGTGCAAGAATGCGACGACGCTCAGTAGGACGATGAGATGTTTCATTCGTTTTCAAACACTTTCGCAGAACGACAAGGATAACCGGGCCGGGAAAGGATGTTGTTGAGCGGAGCGAAAGGGCGGTGTTGTTCCGGCTCCGGTTGATCCGTTGGTTATGGAACCGGGGAAAAATAACTTCGGTGTTTCTCAGTATTCGTAGGGCGTGGCCCAGTAGTTGAGTTCGGGGCGGTTTTTGTCGAAGAAGATGGGCATGCGTTCTAAGAATTCCGTGGTCGCCTTTTGGGCTTTGACGTAGATTTGACGCGCCTTCTCCGCCAGCACCTTGAGGCCGGTCAGGGTGCGGGTTTGGCCGATGTAGTGAGCAGCCGTTTCTAGACGATCGAGTATCACGCCTCGCAGGGAACGCGATACGTGACAGAACATGCGATGCTCAATCGGATTGTATTTCGAACAGCCGGGCGGGTAATGCGCCACGCGAATCGTCATCTTCAAACGCATCGCCAAATGTTTTAGTTCCTGCTTGAAAAGGTATTGCCGATAGCTGTTGCTGCCGCCGCAGTCGCAGAGCAACAAGATCTCTCGCGGACGCGGACGGTAGTTGTATTGTCCGACTCGACACCACCATTGCCGCACCGCTTCGCACGCCAGTTCGGCCGTATCGGCGCCGGTCGAGAGCAACATAAAACCTTGGTTGGCGCCGACGTCGTACACGCCGTAAGGCGTCAGCTTGCCGGTCGCTTGCGACGGAAAATCGTGATCGGGCGCCGTGACAAACCCATCGGTCCAGGCGGCGCCAGGGCGATAGAAATCACCGAGTTTTTCCTTCTTTTTCGTGTCGATGCTGAGCACCGGCCGCCCACAGTCATGAAACCGTTCACGCAGCTCGGCGATGTATTCAAACTGCGCGTTGCGATCCGGATAGTGACAGGTGGTCTCGATTTTGCACGCCTGTCGCAAGCCCAGGTCGAGGTCTTCCTGCAGGATGCGGCGGACCGTTTGGGGCCACACGTAAAAGCCGCGAGCGACGAGCGCTTCGCAAATGTCGCTGGGCGAGCGATTGGTCCAGCGGATGTCGGGGTTCATCGGCGAGCCGGCCGTGTGCTGCTCGACGATCTCTTCCACGGCGGCGACCAAACCGACGACTGCAGTGCTAGCAGGACTTCGTCCCCCCCTTTTACGCGAACGCGTCCGGCAGCCTCATCGTCGGGCAATCGCTCGACATCCTGCTGGCCACGGCGAATGGTGTCTTCATGGCAACCGAACAGGTCAGCGATATACTTCACGCCGCCATGGCCGAGTTTCTCCGCTTCCACCGCGGCATACCGCCGCCGATCCTTCTCGGACAAGGAAGCATACAATTCCCGCATGTGACCTTCGACCAAAGAACTATACACGCTCCACCTCCAGGAAAAGCGAGTTGAAAGAGCAGTCGACCGAAGCGCTTATTGTACAAAATCCGAAGTTATTTTTCCCCGGTTCCCAACGGAACTTTTCGAATTAGATACTGTCGCAGACAATCCTTACTTTGAAGGATTTTCGTTAGACGAAGCTCCATCACTCCTCGGAAGAACCGATCTCGATGAGGACCTTACTCCCGGATATGCCGCATCCGGGGCGGAGCTCCATTGGAATGTTCCACGCCTCAAGGATGTATGGAAACCGCCCAAGGTGTCGGGGCGTGTAGCGTCCTATCATGACTATCCGTGCCTTGACATGTGGCTCCCTGCGTTTAGTATGCGTGCGTGCGAATGCTTGGCGGATTTCTTAAAGCCCAATGGCGAGTTGCTCCCGCTGCAATCCGAAATTGGCGAGTATTTTTTCTTCAACATTACGACCATTACCGATGCCCTCAACACGAAAACTTCCGACTGCGATTTCTGGTGCGAACCGCCTACGACTGCCGTCGGAATTGATCATTTTGAATTTCATAAGAAACAGTTGACTGGCCTGTCAATATTTCGCATTCGAGAGTGTCCGGTGATGACAATCGTCACGAACCATTTCGTAGACGTCGTGGAAAAAGAAGGACTCAATGGATTTGAATTCACGAAAATCTGGCCGTTTCGGCCAGGGACGATTTGGCAAATTGAGGGTCGCAGGCGACGCAGAGGGAAAAGAGCCCTTGCGGGCAAGAGCCTCAAAAAGGAAACCCTTGTTCTTATTCTCGAAATGCAAGGCGATCAGCTGGATTCTCACGAAAAGCGAATCGTCAAACGTATGGAAAACGAGGTGGACGCTCAGTTGTCCCTGTCCTCTTTGAACGCACCCTACTTCGGCACTTATGAAGGAAGCGAAAAAGTCGACACCGAATTTCGAATGTTTTTCTCCTGTCCCAGTGCAGATCAGCTGGAGCGAAAACTCGCTCCCTGGATATCAGGCATATGTCAGATCTGGCTAGGTTCCGTGAACGCAGTCAAGCGACGCGGTCACATGTATGACGAGAATGCGAAAGAGTCCTGGAAACAGCTGCGATGAAACCACGGAACACTTTCGGTTTTGCGGCTTGGGAACGCGGGAAAAATAACTTCGGTATTTTTCTCGACAGGAACCACGAAACCTGAGCAGCCCAAGCCGGCTGATCCTGTGAGCCGAACGCCTGGCGTCGGGCCGTTCTTCGGAATGAGGGAAAAAAACTTCATCGGTTTTTGTATAACAGCGATGACGTTCAACTTTTACGTATGCTTCACCTGGTGATCAAACCGCCAATCTCTCCTGCAACGGCTGGAAGATAAAATGAGCGGGTTGAAAAATCGGCATCGCGGAAAAGGGGAACTCACGCAAAGGCGCGAAGGCGCAAAGAAGGAGGAAGAGGTGTGAGAAGGAATTCGCCACGACCCTTGTGGATGTCGCGTTTCCGATTCCTGCCAAACGGGAAAAATCGCCGAAGTTATTTTCCCCCGATTCCTATGGGAGCTGCACTTTAGGCGAACGTCTGCCGTTTGACGGGGGAGTCTGGAATTTTGAGCTTGCCTGAAAAGGTGGCTCTCCGCGATGGTTAGTGAGATAACCACAAATCACAAAACCACCGGGAGAGCCATGGATGGCCAAGCGTAAGCGATCCGCCAAACGTCCGCAAGCGAAACACAAAAAGCAGACGCCGTCGCAGCATCACAAGTGCCAGCGTTTGAAGCGGACCAATCCCTTGCGATCGCGCACGACAGAAGCGATCACCCCTTTGTGCGGCTATCTCCAGACGGCGGTGGCCGCCTTGCAGTCGGTGCTGGATCGACGGATCGCCTTTCGGTTGTCGATCATCGTCGCGGGCATGTTGCTGGCCGACGATCGACGCACCGCCAGCGCCTGGTTCGCCGCGGCCGGGGTGCAGCAGGACTGGGATCGCTTCTATGAATGCCTCATCAGCGTTGGCCGATCGTCGGGATCGCTGGCCAGCGCCATGGTCGGCTTGCTCGTGCAGAAGTTCGCGCCGGGCGTCGGCGACCGCATTCAGCTCGCCCTGGATGACTCGCCCACTTCGCGCTTCGGACGCTGTGTGGAAGGCGCCGGAGTGCATCACAATCCGACGCCGGGACCGGCCGACGGAGAATGGCTTTACGGCCACAACTGGGTCCTGTTGACCTGGCTGGCGACGCATCCGTTGTGGGGCGTGATCGCCTTGCCGCTGCAGTCGCTGCTGTACGTCCGCCAGGCCGATGTGCCGAAACTGGCGGTAAAATATGCATGGGAATTCCGTACGAAACACGAACTGGGCGTCGCGCTGTTGACGTCGTTCGTGCAATCGCTGCGCGCCCGCGGCGTGCGGAACTCGGTCTGGCTGGCGGTCGACGGCGCCTACGCCGCACGACCTTTTCTCCTGCCTGTGCTGAAACTCGGCGTCACGGTCGTCAGCCGCTTGCGCAGGGACGCCTGCTTGTTCGACCTGCCCGGCGAAGCTGTTCCGCACCGTCGCGGCAGGCGCCGGATTTATGGCCGGAACAAACTCTCCCTGGCGACACTCGCCGACCAAAGTCAAGGCTGGGAATCGCTCACCTATTCTGGCCGAGGCGTCGAAGTCACGCGCCCGTGCAAATCGTTCCTGGCGACATCGGAGTTGATCAGCGGGCGCATCCGTGTGGTGCTGCTCCGCTTTGACGACGGCAACTGGGCGCCTTACTTTTGCACGGACCCCAGCGCCGACGTGCGTGAGATTCTGGAGGCCGTCGCCGCGCGCTGGGCGATCGAAGAATGTTTCCAAGGGATGAAAGAAGTCTGGGGCGCCGGTCAGCAGCAAGTTCGAAATGTGTGGTCGAGCATCGGCTGTTGGAATCTCAACAGCTGGGTGTACGGCCTTGTAGAACTGTGCAGTTGGGAGTCGCCGCAAGCGGAACTGAGCGACCGCCGCTCCCGCCCCTGGGACAACGCCTCGCGTCGGCCGTCCCACGCCGACCGTCGCCGCACAATCGCCCGTAAAATGTTAGAAAAACAATTTATCGCCACTCTACCCCCGACGCCCAACAGCCCCCAAATCCGCACGCTCCTTGAAGGGCTAATCGCCATAGTAATATGATCGCCTAAAGTGCAGTATGGGAGGTTGGGGGACGCGATCCGTTCTGGTCGCGTTGAGAATATTTTGATCGAAGTCGGAGGTGGCTGGCAACGGCCACAATCCAGGAAGCTGTGGTCGCGTTCCTGCCGACCAGGCCAAACGGACAGGATCACCTTGGAGAACGAGTTGCCCTTCTGTTGAAAACAGAACTTTTGAAATTGAAAACGGTTCGACGGCATAACGACCAAGGTAACCGGGTTGGCGGACCAACGCGATTGACGTTGAGAAACCAAACAAAGTCAACGAAGGAAACGACGTTCAAATACCGAAAGACGAGCCAACTCCGGTTCACCGTTTTGTTCGCTGCATTTTTCTGAGGCGGCTAGATCCCATCGGCGGCCATCCGCATACAGGAAAACGCAATGTATTCGGGCGAAGGATCAGGCGATGAAGCCTCCGGACCGGCAAGCCATTCATCCAAGGCATCTTCAAACGGTTGAATTGCGGCTTGCAATTCATCAAGTGCGTCAGGACCAGCCTTTTCGGCGAAGTCAGCGCGCATAAGATCATCCGATATTCCCCAGACCTCGGCATACGGAATTAACGGAGCGAGTGAGTTGGGGATTCGGGACCGATCAAGTGTGATTTTGGGCGAGTCTTCGGCATAGAGCCCGTATTTTAGGCGCAGTTCATCCGCCGGAAGAATCTCAAATTCGTTTTCATTGTCCATCGCCGATTTATCCGCCGAGTACGTTGAGCATTTTCTCGAATTCCGTCCAGTATTCAGCCCGAATCTTCTGAGGGACCGCGGCCGCATCAAACATCTTGTCTGAGAGAGCACGCATGTCCGCTTGGGACACTTTGCCCCAGTCGAATGTGCCGCCCATCTGTTGTCGCATTTCAGCACGCCAAGTATTGTAAACACCGCGCGTCGCATTGTGATTCGCCTTCGGCATCAACACGGCTGGAGCCTTGTTTGGACTGTAATCCGCGAAGTTTCGCTTCATCCAAGCAGACATGACGCCATGATGCGATTCATTGCCCAGTCGCGGCGTTGGCATATCACCGTGCTTGCCAACCTTGAATCCGCAGCCAATTCCGGTGTTGTGGGCGAGAATGCCAAGATGGGAGACGTAATAAGAGTGTGCGCGATGTACTTCGAGGTTATAGACCGTTTCGCGATTGGGGCGCTGCGATTTCGCGGTTAAGGGCGCTGAGCCGTCAACCGTGCGAACGTTTTCATTGATTTCAAGCTCGCCCGCAGGAACCCAATCGTTTCGGTCTTCCGAGTAGATTGGGTGATTTGCCGTTACACCAAGAGGCTTGTCCGTGTCGCCGTTGAACACGAGGTCCAAGACGACGGCATTTTCGTGTTTAATTGTCCCAATCACGATGGCTGATTTCGGGGAATTCTCTCGCGAATCAGCATCGCAAGGCCCAATGCGAAGGACTGTTGCTTCGCCTTCGATCCCAACTTCGTACATGGCCAAGTCGATTGTTGCACCAACTTTGGCACCGGTCTGTTCAAACCACCATAGCGGTCGAGCAACTTCAAGTTCGGCAATGCTTCCGTCGGGCTTCTTCAGTTTGAGATCCACCGTGCGCCACAATTGCCGAGTGACATCAGTCGCGTCGAGGTCGCCGGGGGAATAACGCGTGGCGATGAGATCGGACCATGGTTCCCTGTCTGGAACGTCGTCGGTCGTGACAACCGTCGTGATGATGCCGTTGCTCGCGGCAAACGTCACGTAATCGGAAAGTGCTGTTGATCCGTCTTCACCGAACGTCCAGTTTGAACGGTGGGATGTGGTCTTCGGAAGGAATGGGATGCCCGACGACGAGGAATTGGACCATGTGGCGGCGACAACACCGACGGTCGCGGCGATGAGTACGAGCGGCAATATCCAGCGTCTGAACATGGCGGCTCTCCTATTGGGTGTGCGTGTGGTTCATGCAGCGAACGGTGGCCATCACCGGGCACGGCCATTGTGGTTTCCATTTGTAAACGCCCCATGCCGTGCTCCGGTGGATGGCATGGTTATCTGCTGCCTGCGTCACGAAAACGTGCAGATGATTCGTAATCGGTCATCCGTTGCCACCTTTCGAGCGTTCTGAAGCGCGTTCATTCTCCAATCTCCGATGAATTCTGCAATAGTCAGTTTCCACGTGACGAGCGCCTCGTCATTCGGACCGTCGCCAAATACACGATTGATCGGACGGTCAACGATGCTGTAACCCGTCGGCGAAAACTGTTTGTCGTATGCGTAGTTTGATGTGTTAGCAAGTTCATCAACGTCACGCTCTGGCAACCCCAGTGTGAGCAAGGAATCGCGCGGAAATTTATGCGAGCCATCACCGAATGCCCACGCTAAGCGAGCTGGGACTTTCTTCTGAACGAGCAAATGAGTCTCGGACCAAAGGTTCGTGGCCAAGTCCTCAAATCCGATCCATCCAAAGTAGTGATCGTCGAAGCAGTTCTGGATGTGCTCCAAGACATCAGCGTCGGACATGTCGGGGGAACGATTCGTCGTTCGATACAGTTCAGTTATGACGAAATCCGGTGGCAAGGTTCGGTGCAGCGGAAAAAGTGAGTCGTCACGAACGAAGAGGCGATGCACCGTGACGTCTTTGTCGTCAAACCACGTAAGTTCGCCGTGCATCACGCGGTCTGTCGGATCATCGAGCTCAGTCGGTGTTGTCCAGATATCGCCGTTGAAGTGCTGAAGATGAAAGTGGTAGTCCAGTCCCATCACATCTATTTCAGATAACGACAAGGATAACCGGGCCGGGAAAGGATGTTGTTGAGCGGAGCGAAAGGGCGGTGTTGTGCCGGCTCCGGTTGATCCGTTGGTTCAAGGAAGCCGCTGCGCGGCAGGTTTTGATTTTACCCCTTCGCTGTGGTTGTACGCCATCCTTGGAAGGACGTTTTTCTTTGCGTTTTTCCAGGAGGTTGATCATGAGCGAATTGCGACGGCGGATGACGGAAGACCTGCAGCTGCGGGGCTTGAGCGAACGCACCCAGGAGGCGTATCTGCGGGCGGTGCGGAAGTTGGCAGAACACTTTCACACGCCGCCGGATCGGCTGAGCGAGGAGCAGGTGCGGCAGTATTTGCTGTATCTCAAGAATGACTGCGGTTTTGCTCCCGGCTCGATGCGTGTGGCTGTCAATGGCGTGAAGTTCTTTTATCACTATACCGCGCCGCGCGCTTGGGCCACGCTGTGCAACATTCGCATCCCGCCGCAGAAGACGTTGCCCGACGTGCTGTCGCGGCCGGAGGTGCGGCAGTTGCTCGCCGCCGTGCGGACCCGCCACAACCGGGCCTACTTGTGGACGGTGTACGCTTGCGGCTTGCGGCTCAACGAAGGGCTGCATCTGCAGGTCGCCGATCTCGACAGCCAGCGGATGATGCTGCATGTGCATCGCGGCAAAGGCGCCAAGGATCGCTTTATTCTCCTGCCGCAAGAACTGCTGGCGATGCTGCGCCGTTACTGGCTCGAACATCGTAACCCGCGCTGGTTGTTTCCCGCTTTGGGACGCGGCCGCAACCAAGGCGGCGTCGCCGACAAGCCGATGGCCGAAGCCAGCGTGCAGGGCGCCTGGAAGCGGGTCGTCGATCAGTCAGGGCTGGCCAAGTCGGTGTCGATTCATACGCTGCGGCACAGCTACGCCTCGCACCTGATCGAAGCCGGCGTCGGGCTGCGACGCGTGCAGCAGCTGCTGGGCCATAGTTCGTTGCAGACCACCGCGCGGTACTTGCACGTCACCGAGCCCGGCGGCGAACATACGCGCCAGATCATCGATCAGCTGATGCAGGGCGTCGGCGCCGCCTTGGATGCGGGAGCGTAGGTCGATGCTGACGGTCGCCGATGTTCTTCGTCGGCACGGTCCCGCCTACCTGGACCGCCACGCGACGACGATGCCTGTCGAACAGAAACGCGTGCTGCGCTGCATCATGGCTTGCCGCACCGGCGAGTTGGGGACCGTGCATTACGCCTGCCGCCAGTGCGGGCAGGCGCATGTGATGGGTCGCTCGTGCGGCAACCGCCATTGCCCCAGCTGTCAAAGCGAGAAGGGCGGCGTCTGGTGCGAACGACAGCTCGCCAGGCTGCTGCCGTGCCATTACTTCCTGTTGACGTTCACGGTTCCCCAGGCGTTCCGCGAGTTCGCCCGGCGACATCCGCGCGAAGCGTACGCCGCCATGTTCCGCGCTTCGAGTGACGCTCTCAAGTCACTGGCCGCCGACCCAAAACGGTTAGACGTCAAGACGCTGGGCTTCTTCGGAGCGTTGCACACCTGGGGCCGCGACTTGAACTATCATCCGCACCTGCATTACGTCGTACCCGGCGGAGGGCTGGACGCGGAAGGCCAATGGCGGCAGACGCCGACCAGCTTCTTTCTGCCGTGTCAACCTCTGTCACTCCTGTACCGCGGGAAACTGCGTGCGGCGCTTGCCGCAGAGGGCTTGCTGGACGAGGTCGACGACTCGGTCTGGAGCGAGTCCTGGGTGGTCGATTGCCAGGCGGTCGGCGACGGCGCGGCGGCGGTCAAGTATCTGGCGCCTTACGTGTTTCGCGTCGCCCTGTCCGACAAGCGGATCGTGGCCTGCGACGAACAATCGGTGACGTTCCGCTATCGCCGCAGCGGTTCGCAGCGCTGGCGCACGATGCGACTGGACGCAGACGAGTTCGTGCGGCGATTTCTGCAGCACGTCCTGCCGCGAGGGCTGCAAAAGGTCCGCCACTATGGGTTCCTCAGTCCTCGCGCGGGGCAATCGATCGAATCGCTGAAGTGGCTGGTGGCGGCCGCCTTGGGCTTGCTGTTCTGGCTGGCCTGGACGGAAACGATCGTCGCGCCGCCGACGCCCGACTTCGCCTGCAGCGAGTGCGGCGGGCCCTTGATGCGTATCCGTTTCGAGCCGCCTCCGCCGCCGAGGCCCATCCCCACTTCTCAACCGCCTTAGCCAGCCGATGCACGATCGACGACACGTGTTGATGATTCAAAAGTCGCGGCAGCGACCGCGCCCCCACTGCGCGCCGACGTTCGATTTGGACGTCGAAAACGATCGATACCCGGCGAAACGGACAATCGTGATGCAACGCCTCTCCCTCAAACGCCCCGCTGGCCGCCGTCAAACGAAGGCGATTCCGCAGCAAGCCGTTACGCCCAAGCTCCGCCTCGGAAGCGTTTCCCTAAGGCCCTGCCCGGCCACGCAACGCGCCGGGCTTCTCGAACAAACGACTTGACCTCGGCTCCTCGAACGGCAATTCGATCCCACCTTCACGCGCAACAACAACTCGCAGCGGAAAATCTACGCACCGGCCCGCGAGGACAAATCCTAATTGTTATGGGAGGTTGGGGGACGCGATCCGTTCTGGTCGCGTTGAGAATATTTTGATCGAAGTCGGAGGTGGCTGGCAACGGCCACAATCCAGGAAGCTGTGGTCGCGTTCCTGCCGACCAGGCCAAACGGACAGGATCACCTTGGAGAACGAGTTGCCCTTCTGTTGAAAACAGAACTTTTGAAATTGAAAACGGTTCGACGGCATAACGCTACCGTTCACCGGGCCGCGGCAAACGATATTGACTTCAGGACCGGCGCGGCCCGCGGCTCCGTGTGCAACGGATTGTTATTTCCTTTCAGTGACAGTCTCGAATTCAGCAACAAAAATTCGAAACCTGAGAGACGAGCCCGCGAAGTTCATCATATGGGAAACCATCAGGCAGCGTCAGCTTTTCGACGTTACGCACAATCGCGTCACAGTCGTCATCCAGATATTCAAGAAACTCAAAGAAGCTCGAAACAGGCGGCGATATAGTGTGTGATTCAAGGTCAGTCAGAACTTGCTTCGGATGCAATACCGTGAGGTGCGGCCAAACAGGGAAAACCAACGATTCGACATCGCAGTCATAGAATTCGCAGTCAATCAATGTGGCTGACGCAAAGTCGCAGCCCTCAACAGCGCCTTTCAGACCAAATTCAGGAAGGTGGCCGAACCGGTTGTTGCGATAGCGACCACTGAATTTCACTCGTTCCAGTCGCGCCTCGCACCAAAAAAAGCCATCGAGCTGCACCTTTGTCTTGAATTCACCGCCTGTGAGAGTTGCCCGTATGCTAAGCGCGCGAGCGGGTACTGAACTCTCGATGACGCAGTCCGTCAGCAAAACATCGGCACCAATCGCGTTGAACGTGCCCCTGTCGTCGATGACGATATTGACCGATGACAGTGATTCGTTCTGTAGGTTCATATGGAATAACATATATTATACAGACGTCTGCATAACCCGGTGGTTGCAGGTGCTGTTAGTTTCTGCATAAATCGAGCGGTGTCAAGCTGTTTCCGTGGTTTGCTGGGGCCGTTTGTTTTATACAGATGGCGGTCGGGGGATTTATCATGACGTCTGTATATTCCGGGGCCGGTGAGGTCGAGGGACGGGCGCAACCCCCTTTGCTGCAAGAGGTTCGGCGTGTTTGCCGGCGATTGCATATGTCGATTCGCACTGAAAAGGCATATGTCCATTGGATTGAAGAGTTTCTGCGGCGGCAGCGGCAACTCGCCGGGAAGTGGCGGCATCCGGCCGAATTGGGCAGCCACGAAGTGAACGAGTTTCTCACTTATCTCGCGGGAATCGGGGGAAAATAACTTCGGCGATTTTTCCCGATTGGCAGGAATCGGAAACGCGACATCCACAAGGGTCGTAGCGAATTCCTTCTCACACCTCTTCCTCCTTCTTTGCGCCTTCGCGCCTTTGCGTGAGTTCCCCTTTTCCGCGATGCCGATTTTTCAACCCGCTCATTTTATCTTCCAGCCGTTGCAGGAGAGATTGGCGGTTTGATCACCAGGTGAAGCATACGTAAAAGTTGAACGTCATCGCTGTTATACAAAAACCGAAGAAGTTTTTTCCCTCATTCCGAAGAACGGCCCGACGCTAGCGCGTTCGGCTCACAGGATCAGCCGGCTTGGGCTGCTCAGGTTTCGTGGTTCCTGTCGAGAAAAATACCGAAGTTATTTTTCCCGCGTTCCGCAGTGGAACGCCGGGTGGCGGCCAGTACGCAGAATCAGGCCCTGTCGGCGATCCTGTTCCTTTATTAAGAGGTCTTGCAACTCGATCGGACTCTCGATCTGGATGCGGCGCGGGCGAAGCGGCCGCAGCGTTTGCCCGTGGTGCTAAGCGTCGACGAGGTGCGGCGTTTGCGAAGCAGGGCGATCCCAACTTTCCCGCTGGGGAACTCTTCAGGGATGGCGTGCTTCTCCGGCTCAGGGATGGCGCTCCTTTAAGGCTGTTTTCGTGGAGCCGTTTTCTGACCGTTCCATCGAAGAGGGAAGGGATGGGAACGATGGCAGGTTGGGGACCGGGAAAAGAATAACTGCCAGATATTGATTCGTCGTTTCAAGGAAAAACAGACGCCGGACAGTCGCCTTTCACGCGGAACGTGAAATGATTTACTGCAGCCTGTAACCGAGGTCGCCAGAGTTTGGAGGGAGACTTCTGGGCCAGGGCGCCAGGCGACCAAACTCTGGCGAGTTCGGCTACAGGGAACGGAAGGCGTCCAATCTATCCGTAATTATGTTCGCGTCCCCGGTGAAAGGACGCGTGTTTTCGTGGGGAACGAGAAACTATTAGCTGACGGAAGTTGGCGGTCAGTCGTCTTTTGCTCCGCAAAAGAACGCGATCTTTCACGGGGTGAAAGTCGACTGTCCGGCGTCTGCACTTGCTCAAAACGACGAACCAATATCGGGCAGTTATCCTTTTCGCGTTCCGGACGAAAGACGACTTTCTGCGCTGGCATGTTCGCAAATCAGCCAAACCAGAATCGACAGTAACCACCTTCGCGGCGCGATACCTGCCCTGCGTCGGCGGCTGGTTGTGGGGGAAGTCGTCGGCGACAGGGCCTGAACCCACCCAGTTGGGGGTCCGCTAGATTGACAGTGCTGCGGGGCTGCACTAGAAACTACCAAAGGCTGGCGTCTGGCTTCTCTATCTATCCAGCACGTCCTCGCAGGCAGCCTCGTTTTGACCACGTGCGGGGAAGGCAATCGACCATTAGCAGGAGCAGCATCCATGATTTTCGGAAAGCTGTGGCGGGCGTTCACCGCCCAGATCAATAAAGTCGCCAACATGTTCTGGTCCATGGATCCCATTGCCCAGATGCAATACGAGTACGACACGGCCGTCGAGGAACTCAAGTCGGGCCGCACCGGCCTGGAACAGTACCGGGCCCTGGTCGAGCGCGTCGGTCGCCAGGCGGCAGGCGACAAGAAGCATGTCGCCAATCTGGAAGCAAAAATCAAAGCCTATCTGCAGGCAGGCGATCGGGAAACGGCCGCCAAATTCGCCCTGGAGCTGCAGAAAGCCAAAGGGGAACTGGCCGAAAACCAGGCCCAGCTGGACATGCACGAAAAGGCGTACCAGAACAACATTACCAAGATCAAGCACGCCAGCGACAAGCTTGCCAAGGTGCGTGAGAAGATTCAGCGGTACGACGCCGAGTTGAAAATGAGCCGCGCCGAAGCAGAAATGGCCAAGCTGGCCCAGAGTTTCGACTTCGATGTCTCCACCGACTTTGGCCAGATCGAAAACGTCATCCAGGACAAGATCGGACTGAACCGGGCCAAGGCCCGCGTCGCCGCCGATCTTAGCAGCGAAGGGATGGTCGAGATCGAACGGGAGCAGGCGATGGAATCCGCCCTGGCCGAAGACGCTTTGCGTAATTTTGAGATCGAACTGGGCATGGTGACCCCCGCCACCGCCGGCGTGGAAGAGAATGTCAAGTCGCTCGGCCCGGCCCAGCAGACCGACACCGAGTAACCGCCTCCTCCGGCCAAAGACGTTCGCCTGTGCGGCCTGTCTTTCGTCCGAAGGTGCTGTCGTTTGCTGATCCCGCGACGACCTGCGTTGTGGGCTCTAACTGTCACGATTTTGGGATTCACGCCGCTCAATGACGGCGCTGGTTAACCTCGTTCATCAACCTTGGGGTTCAGGTCGGGCGATGGCTCGAACTGAAAACGCCTGTGGAACCCGTATCGAACCCCGCGCTTCTGTTGGGAGCCGACGCGTTGCCTGCGCTCGAAGCACCGCCGCAGGCCCCGGACTGGTATCCGGACTGGGCGCGGGAACTGGCGGATCTGTATTTCTCCGGCGCCACGTGTGTCTTTGTGCTGCACGGGAATGTGCACGACCTGACGCCGTATCCCACGCCGGCGGGCGACCGCTTTGTGTCACTGGCCGAGTTCCTTTCGACCCAGGTGTTTGGCCGCTGGAAGGTTGTGCTGTCGTACGACCTGGGCGGCGGGCTCGACACGCAGGCCGGCAGCGATCCGGCCCGGCTGCAGGAAATGGTCCGCCGCGTTTCGGCGCAGATCGGCAACAAAGTCAGCTGGCCCAAGGCGCCCGACCAGGCGCTCTTTGCCGTGAATCGCCTGATTGAGTTGAACCTGCTGGCGGCGACCGACGACCGGGCTCCGATGGCGTTCCTGTTCCCGTACGCCCAGTATCTGTTGCCTGCTGGTGATGTGGCCGCGCTGGCCGGAGCGGCCGGAAGTCGTCTGGTCCGGGTGCTCGACTGGGCCCAGAACCCGTACATCAAAAAGACCGGTATGGCGTTCTGCCTGATCGCCGAAAAACTGAACGAAGTGAACGATCGCCTGGTGCAGAACCCGCACGTCGCCGCGATTGAAATCCCGCTCCCCGGCGCCGACTCCCGGCGGCGGTTCATCGATCTGGCGGCCGGGGCTAAACCAGAAGAAAAGCTGGGCTCTTTTACGCCCGAGTCGCTCACGCAGTTGTCCAATGGCTTGAATCTGGTGAACCTGAACGTGGTGCTTTCCCATTCCTCGCGGACGGCGGGCGACACGCTCGATGCGGGCCGGTTCCGCCGGATGAAAAAGAGCGCGATCGAACGCCAGTGCCAGGGGCTGGTCAGCTTCGTCGAACCGAAACACACGCTAGATCTGGTCGTCGGGCACGACGCCGCCAAGGAACGCCTCCGGCAGGACGCCGCCTGGCTGGCCGAAGGCCGGCTGGATACCTCGCCGATGGGCTACTTGTTTTGCGGCCCGGTCGGCACGGGGAAAACGTTCCTGGCTGAATGCTACGCCGGCTCGGTCGGCATTCCCTGCGTCAAGCTGCAGAACTTCCGCTCCAAGTACGTCGGCGAGACCGAAGGGAACCTGCAGCAGGTGCTGACCGTGCTCCGCTCGCTCGGCCCGATTGTGGTCATGATCGACGAAGCCGACGCCATGCTGGGCGATCGCCAGTCGGGCGGCGATTCCGGCACCTCGGGTCGCGTCTTCTCCATGATCGCCAGCCAGATGGGCGACACCCAGTATCGCGGCCGGATCATCTGGATGCTGCTCACCTGTCGTCCCGACCTGCTGCCGATCGACCTGAAACGCCAGGGCCGGGCCGAGGTGCACATCCCACTGTTTTACCCCGAGACCGAAGAAGAGATGCAGGCCATGTTCCGGATCATGGCCCGCAAGAACGGTATCCAGTTGGCCGGCGACGACCTGCCCGACTTGTCGAAACAGGCCGAAATGAGCGGCGCCGATATTGAAAGTTGCGTGCTTTCCGCCCGGCGCCGGGCCATGGCCGACAACCGGACCGAGGTCACCGTCGACGACCTGTCCGCCGCGGTGAATACGTTTATACCCTCGGCCCAGGGACTGGAAAAAGAGCTGCAGGAACTGGTCGCCGTGCTGGAGTGCACCGACCGCGCTTTCCTGACCGAAGTGTGGCGAGATCGCCTGGAACAACCCCAGGCCGCCGCCCGCCTGCAGGAGCGAGCAACCGCCATCCGGCAGATCCTGGAAAGCTGACGCCCGGGGAAGATCCTCGCAAAAGAAATCACCGATAGCCATTCAGAAACGCGCCGCGCCGACGAACACTGATTGACGAATCCTCCCAGGCGTTCGCCCTGTGGCCTGTGTCCCTGATAATTCAACCTGCTTGTTCAACTCACTTATTCTTCGTACTGGAGCAGACCTATGCCGCGTCAAAGCTGGCTGGATGATTCGGCCCAAACGCCGGTGATCGACGATTACGCCCAGAAGCTCACGTCGTATGTCGACGCCATGGCCGACGGCAAAATTGAAGAGCACGAACTGGAATCGCAGGAACAGCGTCTGGTGGCGCTCATGAAAGAGGTGGAGCCGCTGCTCGACGACGCCCAGCACGCCAAGGTGACGGAGTTGCTCTGCGAGATGACCGCCTATAACCTGATGCGGATCGTTCAGATGGCCAGCGAGCACCGCGGCACGACCGTCTGGCGTCCTTAGTCTCTGCTACCTCTTTCATTTTTCATTGGCTTTTGGGGCCGAATTGTTGTTCGCCCCCAGGCAGGAGTTGTAATCGAATGGCCGGTAAACCCAAGGCGCCGTTTTACTTAGTTGTCGGGCTCGTCGTGGTGGGGCTGGTCGGCTTCGCCGCCTGGCGGAGCTGGGATGTTATTGCTCCCAAGGGAAACCAGGACGCTCCCGGCACGATCGACAAGGGCGACCTGCCGCAGACGGCCACCGCGGAAAGCCCCGACGCCCAGGGGATTACCACGGTCGCAGAGCCGACTTACGTGCCGGCCCAGCGTCTGGCGGAAGTCCGTGGAGCCTCGGACTACAAAGCCCTTGAAGACAACACCGTGCGCATGGCCCTCAACGTGTGGGCTGGCTGGTCGCCGGTGATTCTGGCCAACAACGGCCACCAGGCCGGCAAGATCTGGAAGACGCCCGACGGCGAAGAGTTCAAGCTGGAACTGGTGCTGATCGACGATCCCACGACCATGCTGCAGACGTACGTCTCGGGGGACGTGCATCTGGGCTGGGGTACGCTGGATATGCTGCCGCTGTTCATGGAACAGCTGGTCGACCCCAGTGGCAAGCCGATCGACAGCCGCGTGATGCCCCGCATCTACCAGCAGGTGGACTGGTCCAACGGGGGCGACGGCATCGTCGTCCGCGATACGATCAAACAGGTCAGCGATCTGCGCGGCAAGAAGATCGCCCTGGCGCAGAATTCACCTTCGCATTACTTTGCGCTCAACATGCTGGTGGCGGGCGGCGTGCAGCCTGCCGAAGTGGAGTTTGTGTTCACCGCCGACGCTTTCCAGGCGGCGGCCGCGTTCAACTCGGACAAAAGTATCTCGGCCTGCGTTTCCTGGGCTCCCGATATTTACAATCTGGAGAAGGTCAAAGGGAACAAAATGCTGGTCACCACGGCCACGGCCAATCGCCTGATCGCCGACGTCTGGTTTGCGCGGGCCGACTTCGCCCGCGACCATGGCCCCAAGGTGGAAGCGATCGTCCGCGGGATTTTCGACGCGGTCGAGGATCTCAAGAAACAGGAGAACAAACAGCAGGTCGCCCAGTTGATGTCGGCCTTCTATAACATTCCGGCCGACGAAACCCTGGGCATGCTGGGCGACGCCTACAGCACCGGCTGGGGGGACAACTACCAGTTCTTTATGAACGAGAACTACCTCGCCAATTTTGAGCGGGTCTGGAACAACGCCTACTCTTTGTACGGCACGATCCGCGTCGTCACCAAGCCGCGGGTGCCGTACGACCAGGTGATGGACTTCACCTATATCAAGAAGCTCAAAGGGGAAGCCCGGTACGAAAAGCAAAAGGCCCCCGTCGCCCAGTTCGATCCCCGTGTGATGACCGAACAGGAGATCGAAAAGAACACCTTCCTGACCGCGACACACTACCTGCACTTTTTTCCCAACAGTTCTGAGCTTCGTCGGAAAGTCTCCAGGCCCGACGGCCAGGGCGGCGAGACCGAGGAACTTTACGACCCGAATGTCGACTTTGTGCTGGACAAAATCGGCGAGCGGATCGGCCAGTTTGAAACCTCGCGCATTGTGATCGAAGGGCACGCCGACGCCTCCATGAAGGGCGAAGTCGACGAGGACCTGGTCACGAAACTCTCGCAAGCCCGCGCCGAAGCGGTCCGCGACGCCCTGATCAAAAAGTTCAGCCTCGACCCCAATCGCTTCCGCGCCATCGGCAAAGGCTGGAAAGAACCGGCTGATCCGACCGAGCCGAACAACCACGCGCAAAACCGCCGCGTCGAGGTGCAGATTCTGCCCGCCGAAGGCGTGTAACGCGCCGGCAGCCAGGCAAACGGTCCCGTCCGCCTCAGTTCACGCAGGGACGAACGGTTCTTGAACATCCGGAGGGGAAAGGAGCCGCCGCAGCTGGCGGCGGCAGTCTGTGTCTGAAGCTTCGAAAGAATCACCGAACCCACCTGCTCCGCCGGAAAAAGCGGGGACCCTGATCCCCGTTTCCCGTCGCCCGGTCGGGGCGCTACGGGCCGACATTCCGCTGTGGCAATCGCTGGGCCTGACCGCCTTGTGTATCGGGCTGCTGTTTGGCCTGTGGTGGCTGGCGACCTATGGCGAGCATTCGGAAGACCGCTGGATCTCGGCCGTTAAACTGCCGAGTCCCGCGGAAACCTTTTCTACCTTTTATCCCAAACTGTACGTCGATCGTGCGCTGGTGCAGAATACCCTGGCCAGTCTGCGGCGGGTGGTCGTCGGCTTCTCGGCGGCGACGCTGGTCGGCGTGCCGCTGGGCGTGCTGTGCGGCTGCTTTCCCCGCATCGCGGCGTTCATGGCTCCGGTGAATCTGTTTGGCCGGAACATTCCGATGGCGGCCCTGATTCCGCTGACCTTTATGCTGTTCGGCCTGGAAGAATTCCAGAAGAGCATGTTTATCTTCCTGGCGGCCGTCGCGTTTATTATTACCGACGCCGCCCAGGCGATTCGCAACGTCGACGCCCGCTACATCGATACGGCCTATACGCTTGGCGCCCGCCGCTGGCAGGTCGTGCTTAAGGTGCTGGTCCCGCTGGCGATGCCCAATATTTTCAACTCCCTGCGGTTGCTGTTCGGCCTGGCGTTTGGCTACATCATGCTGGTCGAAGTCGTGCAGACCGAAGGAAACGCCGGCGGCCTGGGCGCCATCATCAATATCTCCTCCCGTAAAGGCCCGCGCGAACACATTTACCTGGTGCTGATGCTGATCCCGATCCTGGCGCTGGCCATCGACCGCGCCTTGTTCTGGATCCAGGCGCAACTGTTCCCGTACCGCTACGGCGGCGATGGCATGCTGAATTCCCTGTTCAAAATGGGCGTCTATTCCCTCGCGGGAGTCGGCGAACAGTTCTGGCAGTCGCCGGCCGATGTCGCCTGCCGCAATCTGCTGGCCGGCTACCCGGCTCCCTCGGGCCCCGAACCCGAAGCCCCGCCAGAAAACGACTCCCGGCAGCAGCCGCCTGGCGATGACGAACCGCCAGCGGAATGACGTCGGGATGTCAGCTGCGCCGCGTGCATAAGCGGAAGTCGATCTGCTTCCCCTGATCGAACTTCCGCGCGTGGCCCCTTTCCACTACGATAAAGCAGACGGACGCTGCGGCGTTTTCCTCCGGCGGTCTCCCCGCACGGGAGGCCGACCTGCCCGACCGGTACGTTCCCATCCCAGGCAATCAGGCGCTGCGTTCGCGGCCGCCAGGCGGTTCCTTAGCAATGCTCCAGAACGACGATTCCCTTGTGATCCATGCGGCCCCGCGGGGGTACGCCTGGTCGCTGCCAGGCGTGGCGGTCGGCTGCTGCCTGCTGCTGATCGCCTGGGCGCTGGGGATGCGCCACAGTAACCTGCTGGTGGTGCTGTTCGTCCTGGGAGCGCTGCTGGTCGTTGGTTCCATTCTCTGGGGGGCCATGCGGTACTACGACCGGAAGCCGATCCTGGTTGTCACTCCCTGGGAGATCACCGACAATCGTCTGCCGGGCGAAGATCGTACGCTCTCCTGGAATGCGGTGCGCAGCGTGTCACGCAGCGAAAACCTGCTGCTGGAAATCGGCAAAGGTGAAGAACTCCGCCACCGGGCCCTGGTGCTGACGGGACTGGAACTGCAGCCGGACCAGGTGGCCGAATTGATCGAAGATCGCTACCGACAAAGCCAGGCAAAAACCTCATGAAGCCCGATCGTATTCTGGAAACGTGTCTGTACGTCGACGACCTGGCGGCGGCGGAAGAATTTTACGCAGGCGTGCTTGGCCTGGAACTGCACTCGCAGGAACCGGGACGGCATCTGTTCTTTTACTGCGGCGAATCCATGCTGCTGCTGTTCAATCCCGCGGTCAGCAGTGAAACGCAGGGAGAGATCCCCGCGCACGGCGCCAAAGGGGCAGGGCACCTGGCGCTGGCCGTCGAGGAACCAACGATGCCCGACTGGAAAAAGCGGCTGGAACAGGCGGGCGTCGCGATTGAGGTCGACTACTCCTGGTCCCGCGGCGGCCGGTCGCTGTACTTTCGCGATCCGGCCGGGAACAGCCTGGAGCTGGCCACCCCGCGGATCTGGTCGCGGCGGTTTACCACCGGGGCAGGGAACGAAACGCCCTCCCCGTAAGGTACGTGCGACGAATAACTGACGGAAATCGCCGGTAAGTCGTCTTTCACTCCGTGAAAGAACGCGTACTTTCTGCGCCTGCGATTTCGCAAAACGACGGAACGGAAATCGCCAGGCAATCTCCCTCGCATTCCCAGGTCATAACGGCTGCCGGTTCTATACCAGTTTGGTGATGCCGGGCACGGCGATGTTGACCTCGGGCGCTTCGCCCCAGGCGTACGATTTGGGGGCGAGCACTTCCTGCGAGTTCATCGCCTGGTCCCAGGTGACCAGCTGGCCCGTGTAGGTCGCCATGCGTCCCATGATGGCCAGCATGGTGCTTTTGGCCAGGTATTCGCCGTTGTTGACCGGCGTGCCGTTGCGGATGCCGGCGAACATTTCGTCGTGCTCGGTCTGGTAGATGTTGTTGTCTTCCCCTTCGTAGACCCATTTCCGGTCGGGCCAGGTGATGGTCGTTCCACCTTTACGCTCTTTGAAATCAACGCGTGCTTTGGAGCCGACCGCCGAGGCGCCGAGTTCGTTCTTGCAGCCCTGCATCTGCCGGGTATTGCTGATCAGCTTGGCGCCGTTGGCGTATTCATAGACGACGCTATGGTGGTCAAAGATGTTGCCAAACTCGGGGCCTTTGCGGACTTCGCGGCCGCCCATGCCGATGGCGCTGACCGGATACTGGTCGCCCATGGTCCAGGCGCACATATCCAGGAAGTGCACATGCTGTTCAACATTAAAGTCGCCGGACAGCCAGGTGAAGTAGTACCAGTTGCGCATCTGCCAGTGCATGTCGGTCCAGTCCGGCTGCCGCGGACGCAGCCAGATCGTGCCGCGATAGTCGTTGGCGTGCAGGGTATGGATGTCGCCCGCTTCGCCCTGGTGCACGCGGTCGATCGCCTCGCGAAAGCCGTACGAGTTTCGCAGGCACAGGCCGGCCACCAGCGACAGGTTCTTCGCCTTGGCGTCCTGGACCGATTTGAGCACGCGGCGGACGCCTTCTGCGTCGACGGCGGTCGGCTTTTCGGCAAAGATATGCTTGCCCGCGGCGATGGCCGCTTCGATGTGCATGGGGCGAAAGTGCGGCGGCGTGGCCAACAGCACCACATCGACTCCGCTGTCGATCACCTGCTGGTACGCATCAAAACCGACGAACCGGCGTTCCGGCGGCACGTCCAGCTTGGGAGCCACATCTTCCAGCTGGCCCAGCTTCTTCAGGCTGGTTTCCAGGCGATCCTCAAAGGCGTCGCCCACGGCGTGCAGTTTGACATTCTTGTCCGCCCGCAGCGCCTGGCTGGCGGCTCCCGTGCCGCGACCGCCGCAGCCGATCAGGCCGACTTTCAGCTGATCGTTTCCGGCCGCATAGGCGGACTGGGTGATGGACAGGGCAGCGCTGGCGGCGACCGCGCCGGCGGCGAGGGCTCCGCTGGTCTGCAGAAACTGGCGCCGGTTGGCGTCCTGGCTGGGCTTCGTGCTCATTCGGTCTTCTCCTTCAAAGGACGGATTTCGAGATTGCGAAAATAAACTTCGCTCCCCTCGTTCTGCAGCAGAATTCGCCCAGACGAAGGATGCACCTGGTAACATTCGTTCACAACGTGGCCGTTGATTTTGATCGTGATCCGGTCGCCGCTGCAGATGCACTCCACCCGGGTCCATTCGCCCAGGGGACTGGCCACATCGTCGGCGCCGCGGGTGTCTAGCAGTTCCTTGAAACCCGGCTGATGTTGCGACCACCAGAACTGGCGGCCCTTGTACTGCGTGGGCGTTCCTCCCGGCTGGTAACGCGTTTTCTTGTCTTCGGCAATGCGGGTGTCGCTGGTCAGCGTGGCGCCGGAAGGCTCGCCGCTGGCCGTTTTTCCGCCGATCACAATGAAGTCGCCTTCGCAGCCCTGGGCCAGCTGCACTTCGATCGAAGTCGGCCAGACATGGTCGACGTTATTCTTGTGCAGCAGCACGCCCGAGTTCCGCACATACTTGCCGGTGTGGTGCTTTCCCCATTTATACTCGACGGAAAGGTGATAGTCGCGGTAAGCCTGGCGGGTCGCCAGGTAGCCGGCGCCTTCGCCCGAGATATGAATCACCCCGTCGGTCACGCGGAAGATCCCGGTCGGATCCTCGCTGCCGGTTTCTTTCAGAAAGAGATCGAACCCCGACAGGTCTTTCCCGTTGAACGGCCGGATGACTTCCGCCGGCGAGATCGCCGCAGGCTCTCCGGCGTACGCTCCCGCCCCCGGCATGACACAGATTGACACCAGAACGGGCAGCACCCGCACAAATCGTTTCATCAGGACAAACTCCAAGAGACCAGACACTGGCAGGATGCGGGCGAGACAAACGGCAAGTCAAAGGGAACAGGATCGCGGAACCTCGGCGGGCAGGGACAGGGCGAACCGGTCGTCCCTTGCCGCCGCATTATGGTTCGATCTGGAATTCGTTGCAAATCGTGGTACAAAGACAGTTAAGACAATAAAGTTGTCATTCGGGCCAGGCAGTACCTTGAAAGGGCCGCCCTGGCGATAAATGTTGGAGCATGTACCTCCGGCCCTTTCCGCGATCCACCTGGTAAAACTGGCATGAATGATTTTCGCATGAATGAATCTCCACGCCGCGGGCCCACGTCCGCTGCAGCTTCCTCGTCGTCCGACACGTCCCGCCGGTCGTTCCTGAAACTGGCCGCCGCAGCCGCGGCGCTGGGGCCGCTGTCCCTGGCGTCCTCCCTGCGGAGCGAAGAGACGCCTTCGGAGCAGCCTCAGCCGACGCAGTTCCAGATTGCCTGCATGACGCTGCCCTATTCGCAGTTCCCCCTGCAGCGGGCGCTGACCGGCATCAAATCGGCCGGCTACGAGTACGTCGCCTGGGGCACCAGCCATCAGGAAGGCGGCGGCAAGGACCGCACGCCCGTCATCGCCGCCGACGCTCCCGGCAAAACGGCCGCCGAACTGGGCCGCCGCTGTCGCGACCTGGGCCTGGAGCCGGTGCTGATGTTCTCCGGCATCTACCCCGAACACAAAGACGCCCCCACGGTGCTGGCGAACCGCATCCGCCAGGCCGGCGCCGCCGGCGTGCCGCAAGTGCTGACCTTCGGCCATACCCAGGGCGGCAACCGGGAGCTGTGGATCGAACGCTTCCGCAAACTCGCCCCGATCGCGGCGGACAATAACGTGACGCTCGTCGTCAAACAGCACGGCGGCACGACCGGCACCGGCGAGGCCTGCGCGGAGATCACCCGTGAGGTCGACCACCCCAACATCATGGTCAATTACGACGCCGGCAATGTGATGGATTACCTCAACCTGGACCCGATCCCCGACATCCAGAAATGCGCCGCCGAGGTTCGCAGCTTCTGCATTAAAGATCATCGCAACTGGCCCAAGGACCAGGACTGCGGCCCCGGACTGGGAGAGATCGACCACTACCGACTGCTGCACCCGGTCGCTTTTACGGGACGCGCGATGCCGCTGGCCTGCGAGAATATTTTCGCCCCGTTGTCGGCCCGTCCCACGGAACCCGAAGGCGTCGATCAACTGGCCCGCCGGGCCCGACTGTTTCTGGAAACAGTGATCGCCGGCCTGCAGGCTTAGGTCGACGGCTAGAGTTCTGGCGTCGCGAAAAGAATAACTGATGGAATGGGGACCGTCGTTTTGAGAAGAAACAGACGCCGGACAGTCGTCTTTTGCTCCGCAAAAGAACGCGAACTTTCACGGGGAGCGCGAAGGTAATTACTGTCGATTTTGGTTCGTCGTTTTGCGAACAGGCCGGCGCAGAAAGTACGCGTCCTTTCACGGAGTGAAAGGCGACTGACCATCGGTAAAAAGTTGGACGTCCCCGGTGAAAGTTCGTGTACTGCCTGTGTCTGATTCCGCACCCACGGTTGAAATCTGAATCCCGAGGTAATTCTCCTCACGACGATTCCCCTTGTCCCGATATGGAGAGATTCATGCTGGTTCGAAACGCGGCCTGCCTGTTTGCGTTGACGTTCGTCTTGTCCTGCCAGCCGGCGGCGGAGCCTGCGGCGCAAGAGCCGTCTTCCGCCAATCGGGACCTGCAGTCCGGCGTGGCGGAAGCTCGCGAGGGGAACAGCAAAGCGGCCGTCGAAAAACTGACCGCCGCCCTTAAAAAGGATCCGCAGTTGTCGCTCGCCTGGTATTACCGCGGGCGAGAGAATTTCCGGCTGGGTCAAATGGACGCCTCCGTCGCCGACTTTGACAAGTATGTCGCCCTGGAGCCCGAGGTCGAATCGCGGCAATGGGAGCGGGGCATCTCCATGTATTACGCTGGCCAGTTCGACCGCGGTGCGAAGCAGTTTGAGCTTTACCAAACGTACCATGCGAACGATGTGGAAAACTCCGTGTGGCGATACCTGTGTATGGCCCGGGCGAAAGACCCGAAAAAAGCCCAGGAGTCGGTCCTGCCGATCCGGAACGACCCTCGCCCCGCCATGATGGAAGTCTGGTCCCTGTACGCCGGCAAAGGCACGCCGGAACAGGTGCTCAAAGCGGCCGCCGCCGTGGAAGACGAAGGCGGTCGATACGCGGCCGAGTTCTATGCGCACCTGTACCTGGGCCTGTACCACGAAGCCAACGGCCGGCTGGACCTGGCCCGACGGCATATCCAAATCGCGGCCGATCACAACGATCCGGCCGCCGCCGTGAATCGCTACATGTGGGATGTGGCCCGCATCCACCAGGAACAGCTCACAGCCGATCAGAAGCAGGAAAAGAAGGACGCAGCGCCATGACCCGACCCCAACCCGACCCCATCGACCCGGGCGACGTCGTGCGTTTAGCGCGCGAAGTGATCGCGGCCGACCGCTTTCCCCACCTGGCCACGATCGATGGCGACCAGCCGCGACTGCGGCCCGTATCGCCGGTCAAGACCGACGGCTTTACCATCTATGTCGCCAACCTGCGGCAGTACCACAAAACGGTCGAGATCGAAGCCAACCCGCGGGTCGAACTCTGCTACCTGGCGCCCAGCCATAACCAGGTGCGCATCACAGGCGTCGCCCAGACGGAAACCCGCGCTGAGCTGCTGCAGCAGATCTGGGAAGAGAACCCGCTGCTACGGCAGTACCTGGGCGAGCCAACCAACCCACAGCTGATCGTCTACCGGATCGAGCCGCAACAGGTCCGCTTCATGCAAGAATGGGCGCTCGATTATTTCGAGGTCGACTTCCGCTCCTAGGGCGGGGGATCGGCTACAATTCAAGCGTTCGTCTGTTCCTCTTTTTGAAGTCGGCCCGAATGACGCTCTCCGCCACTACGACGTCTGCTGTTTCGCCTTCCGACAAACCGGCCGCCGGTTCGCTGCTGGAGGTGCGGGATCTTAAGGTCCACTTCCCCATGCGCCGCGGTTTCTTTGGCATGCAGCAAACCGTGGTCAGGGCGGTCGATGGCGTGTCGTTCTCGATCGCTCCCGGCGAAACGCTGGGCATTGTCGGCGAGTCCGGCTGCGGCAAATCCACCACGGCCAGGGCGATTGTGCATCTGTCCCCGCCGACCAGCGGCGAAGTCTGGTTCGACGGCAAGCGGATCGACAGCATGTCCGAACGGCAAATGCACCCGGTGCGTCGCGACCTGCAGATGATCTTCCAGGACCCGTACGCCTCGCTGAATCCGCGCATGACGGTCGGCAGCATCATCACCGAGCCGATGCAGATCTTCGGCCTGCATCGGGCCCGCGACCGCCAGCTGGAAGCAATGCGGCTGATGGAACTGGTCGGACTCAACCCACGGTTCCTCAACCGTTACCCGCACGAATTTTCCGGCGGCCAGCGGCAGCGCATCGGCGTCGCCAGGGCGCTGGCGGTCGAGCCAAAACTGATCGTGTGCGACGAGCCGGTCTCGGCGCTGGACGTTTCCATCCAGGCGCAGGTGATCAACCTGCTGATGGACCTGCAGCAGCAGTTTGGCATCGCCTATATGTTCATCGCCCACGATCTGGCGGTGGTGCGGCACATTGCGCATCGGGTCGGGGTCATGTACCTGGGCCGGATTGTCGAGCTGGCCGACGCCCGGGAACTGTACGAGAACCCGCGGCACCCCTACACCCAGGCGTTGCTCTCGGCGGCGCCAGTTCCCGATCCGCAGTCGGAACGGAACCGGCAACGGATCGCCCTCAAAGGAGAGCCGCCGTCCCCCGACCAGGAATACCCCGGCTGCCCCTTCCTGGAACGCTGCCCGATCGGCGAACCGATGTGCGGCGAAACGGTTCCGCCGCTGGAAGGCGTCGCCCACAAAACGGCCTGTTTGAAGGCGGAAAACGACACGGCGTAAAATAAGCAGCACGACGCGAAATCCTGGACGGACGGAATTCGCAGGTCAGTCGTCTTTCATTCCGTGAAAGAACGCGTACCTTCGCGGTGCGAAAGTCGACTATCCGGGGACAGCTGTTCCTCTGAACGACGAAACAGTAACCGGCAGTTATCCTGTTCGCGTCGCAGGCGAGCGCTTACTTTCTGCGTCGCCTTTTCTCCGGGCGCGCTGCCGGTCAGGCTTCGCCGAATTCGGCCAGGCAACGCTTGTATTCGTCCATTTCCACCTGGCCGCCGACTGCCAGCGCGGTCCGCTGATGGATCGTTTTGGGTACGATGTCGAGGATCCGCTGGCTGCCTGACCAGGCGGCTCCGCCGGCTTCTTCGGCGATCATGGCGACCGGGTTCGCTTCGTACAACAGCCGCAGTTTGCCATCAGGCGAAGTCGAGGTCGGCGGATACAGAAAGACGCCCCCTTTGAGCAGCGTGCGGTGAAAGTCGGCGATCATGGAGCCGATATAACGGGAGCTGTAGTTGCGGCCCAGCTTGCCGGTGCGCAACCGCTCGATGTACTCCTGGTCGGCTCGCGGGAACGTATCGCGGTACGCTTCGTTGGTCGAGTAGTACGGTCCCTGGGCCGGCATGCGGATGTTCTCATGGCTGAGCACGTACGCTCCCACCGCCGGGTCCAGCGTAAAGCCGTGCACGCCGTTGCCGACCGTATACACCATCATGGTTGATGAGCCGTACACCACGTATCCGGCCGCCACCTGCTGGCTGCCCGGCTGCAGCAACCAACTGCTGGAGTCGTCGAGCGAACTGCCTTCGGCCCGTTTCAAAATGGAGAAGGTCGTGCCGACGCTCACGTTGACATCGATATTGGAAGAGCCGTCGAGCGGATCGAAAATGACCGCGTACTTGGCGTTGGGCGAAGAACCATGCACCATCAAAGGACGTTCGTTCTCTTCCGACGCCAGGACGCCGACGCTCTCACGCACGCGTAAATTATCCAGCAGCGCTTCATTGGCGTACACATCCAGCTTCTGCTGTACTTCGCCTTGCACGTTCGTTTCGCCATACGAACCCAGCAGATCGGTTAGCCCGGCCCGACGCACCTGGGCCTGGATCATTTTGGTGGCCAGGGTAATGCCCGACAGCAAAAACGAGAACTCGCCCGAGGCGCCGGGGAAGCGTTTCTGCTCCAGCAAAATATGCTGCTGTACCGTCATGACCGGTTTATGAAGAGCCACAGACGACAATCCTTTTCTAAAAGACAGATCACAAACACAGATCGTTGTCGGGGGCAAACGCAGATCCGTGGGGAGAATCCGCGACATTCTAGCACGATCGTCGCGTCGCCTGGCGGGACCGACGGCCAGAAACTGCGCCGCTTCGCGGCAAGTTCTCGTCAAGGGAAACGACGTTTCCGTTACTCGCCGGCCAGCGGTTGCCGTTCCCGCCAGGCCCAGCGATAAAGATTCCGGCTGTCGACATATCGGGCGTCGCTTGAGGTGCTGCCCAGCACCACGACCAGTAACACATCGTCCCCACGCTGACCGCGAGAAACCAGGCAAGCTCCGGCGCCGCCGGTGGTGCCCGTTTTGATCCCATCATAGCCGCCGAACTGCAGCAACTGGTTCGTGTTCTTCCAGACGGCTTCGCGGGTCGTGTCCTCATGCTGCAGCTGGCAGCGATATTCGCGCGTGGATACGTACTGGCGGAACCGCTCGTACTGCATCGCCCGAAACGCCAGGCGGATCAGGTCCCGGGCGCTGGAGCGGTTGGGGCTGTTGCCATGCGGATCAAAGTAATGCGTCTCCTGCATGCCCAGGTCGGCCGCCCTGCGGTTCATCTCCGCGACAAAGCGAGCGAGGTCGTCGGGCTCTTGCTCCTTCGCGCCCGGTTCGCTGTCGCTCGATGGCGGCGGCAGGCGTCCGCCCACATGCTCGGCCAGGGCGACGGCGGCGTCGTTCCCGGAGGGCAGGAGCAGGCCGAACAGCAGATCGGCGACCGGCAGTTTTTCGCCGACGCGCACGCCGGCGGTGGAACCGCCTGTCTTGTCGGCCCGGGCGGAAATGGTGACGATCTCTTCCAGCAGCTGCGGGTTCTTCCCGGCCAGTTCCAGCACGATCCAGGCAGTCATCATTTTCGTCGTGCTGGCCATTTGTCGCACGGCCGATTCCTGTTCGCCCCAGAGCAGATCGCCAGTGGCGCCGTCGGCGATCGCCCAGGCGCGGGCCGTCGTGAGCGGAGGACCGGTCAGGTCCTCTGGCGGCAGGCGGTAGTCGGCCGCCGCCCCAAAGACGCCGCGAATTTCCAGCACGTTGAGATAGGCATAGTCCTGGCCGGCGGGACATTCGATCTGCAGCCCGATCACGCCGCGATCATCGGCGACGACCTCTTTCAGCTCGGCCCAGCGGTCCTGGTTATTGGACGCATCCAGCCGCACCTGCTGCTCGCCTGCGGTAAACAGCGCGACCCGCTGGGACGCGTCGTTCGCCGCCATCCGCGAAGCGAACAGGGCCAGCGTGTACTTCTCGCCCGGCTGCAGGCCTTCCAGTTCCAGCCGAGCCAGAGCATCGACGCCCGCTTCCAGATAGAACGAATCGCCGGTCGCCGTCGCGGGCGCTCGGTCGGTCTTCTCCTCCGGCGCGTCTTCCGCCGGCCGGGCTCCGTCGGTATTGAACCCGGCCCAGCCATCGGTCTGGCGGAGTGCGACACTGGTGGCGACGCCTGCCAGGTCGACCGCCCCCTGCACCCGCAGGCCCGCGCCGCGGGGATCATCGACTGCATTCCAGGAGCCAGCGGTCGGCTTGTCGCCAAAGTCAAATCGCACGGTCTGCAGCTCGGCAGCGCCGCCCTGCGCGCCCCCGATCCCGCAGGACAAAATACAGGCCGCCAGCAGGCGCCGCATCCAGATCGCGTTCGCGATTGTCGATTGATTTCGCATGCCTGAGACCTGTTTCGTGAAAAGAGTTGTTCGTAGCCAGCAGCCGCTTGCCAGGAGAGCAGGCGGCCGCAGGACGTGGGCTATTTGCCGGCCGGCTTTTTCCCCTGGGGGGCGGCTTTTTTCTCGATCGTCCAGACGGGGCCTTCCGCCTGGACTTCGGCGTATTTGGCCTGGAGCTGGGCCGCCATTTTCTGCAGGCGTTCCGGTTCGACTTCGGCCAGGTCCCGCTTTTCGGCCAGGTCGTCGCGCAGGTTGTACAGCTCAAACTTGACGAGCTTCGCCCGTTTGATAATCTCCATATCGCCCAGCCGCACGCTGCTGCCGGCCTGCAGTTCCTGGGCGTCCCAGTGGCCCAGCACCATGTAGTCGCCGATCCGCATGGCGGCCTTGGGCGGGCCGATCGACTTGAAATAATGCCAGTAAAGCGGCGTCGCCCGCTTGACCGCTTCGTCCTGGAACACGGCGGACAGATCCGCTCCATCCAGAGCCCGGTCGGTCGGCGGTTTGACCCCGGCCAGGGCGCAGAAGGTCGGCAGCAGATCGAGCGCACAGACGGGCTCGGCGACGACCTTCCCTGGCGTGGTATGGCCCGGGAACCGCATGATCCCGCAGACCCGCATGCCGGCTTCGTACAGGTGCAGCTTCATCCCGCGCAGCGGACCGGGCGAGCCGTGCGAGCGGGCGGCCCCACGGTAACGATTGAGCGTTTCGGGCCCGTTGTCGGAAGTGAAGAAGACGAGCGTGTTCTCGGCCAGGTGCTGTTCGTCCAGGGCCGCCATCAGTCGACCGACCGCCTTGTCCATGTTGGCGACATTGGCGTAATACTGGGCTTCGCCGAACTTTGTCGCTTGCGGGTACTGCTCGACCAGATCGGGCGGCGAGGCGATCGGCTCGTGTGGTTCGTGGAAACAGACGAACTGAAAGAACGGCTTTTTCGGATTGCGGCCCGACTTCAGCCAGCGGATCGCTTCGTCGGCAACGATCTGGCAGGAGTAGCCTTCGATGGCGCCGACGCCTTCGCCATTGCGGACAAAGTTGCTGGGGTTATGGTGCGACGGGGACGCATTGTTTTGCGTGGCGAACCAGTACTCAAACCCCTGGTCGCCCGGTTGCGGCTGGTCGGGCGAATTGAACTTGCCGTTGCAGTGCCATTTGCCGACCTGGCAAGTAGCGTAGCCCGCATCGCGGAGCAACTCGGCGATGGTGATCTCGCTGTCGGCCAGGTGCATCGGATGGCCTTCCGGGATCCAGTCATAGACGCCGACCCGGCTGGGAGTGCGGCCGCTTAACAGACCGGCGCGGGACGAAGAGCAAACGGGCGCCGTCGAATAACAATCGGTGAACCGGAAGCCCTGCGAGGCCAGCTTGTCCAGGTGAGGCGTTTTGATCGTGGGGTTGCCATAACAGGCCAGATCGCCGTAGCCCAGATCATCGCACAGGATCACCAGGAAATTGGGCCGCTCAGCGGCGTGCGCAAGACCGTTGCCGAAACCGGCCGCCAGCGCCAAAGCAGCCAGCAAGAAGAATGATCGGGCAGGCAACTGCATACGAACCTCCGCAGAAAGACGAGTCAAGAAAGGGCCCGTCCATCATGCCTGAGAACGCAGGCGCCCGCAAGCAGCAACCGGCTCCTGGCGCGGGAGGGACGCTCCCGTTTCACGCTGGCTTGCCGGGGCGGGAAGAATCGGGCCTTACGGCTTCTTGGCAGGCAACTCGCGGTATTCGATCTTCCGCAGGAACGCCTTGGTTTGCCAGGCGGAGATACCTAACGGACGGGAGAGTTCGACCTCAGGCCGGATGGTGATTTTGCGGCCGGTGATATCCTGCTTGACGACCTGCTTGTCGTCGATCCAGGCTTCGATCAGCGTGGGGGCGACCCGCACCCGGATCTTGTACCACTGCTTCTGCTTGAACGACTGGTAACGGGTCGTCTGGTTGTCGGAGGCGTCCATGCCATCGATATTGGACAGGCCGACCACGCTGCCGCCCCAGCCGGCGACAATGAAAGAGCAGTGGGAATCCGCGACGGGAAAGGTCAGGCCGCAGAAAAAGTCGTTGCCGTCGACCTGCATCGCTTCCAGGCGAATCTCGTAGTTAGTTTTGGGGAATTCCTTTTGCCAGGTGACGCCGGTGAGCGTGTTGCCGGCATCGAGTTCGATCTGGCCGTCGGCCGCGCGGACTTCGCCCTCGCCGCCAAAATTGGCCGATTTCCAGCCGGTGAGTGACTTTCCGTCAAACAGGGGACGCCAGCCGTTTTCTGCTTTTTCTTCGGCGGCGCCGTTCATTGTCGTAAACAAAACCGACGATAAAACCGTAAAACCGATAACCGCCAAACGCAAGTAACAAGAGGGGATTCGCATCGCGCGGACTCTCCAGGTTGGGAACCAGGCCGGAAAACCAGGTTCAGACACCATGTTTCAGCAATAAGGTTTCAGCAATAAGAAATCGGTCGCCGGCGCAAGTCTCCACTCGCCTGCCAGACATCACGGGCCCGAACCACTCTTGGGGGCGGCAGGTAAACTGGCTGATATCCCGGTCACGCACGCGTTGGGGGGAATTTCCCGTTTTTTTCGGCTGATGTCGGCTCGCCTTATGGCAAAGCTATACTATACCATGGCTGGTCGTCGGGCGCGCACCGCCAACGGTTTGGCTGTGGGCGAACAGCCGCCCAGATTCCTGGAATCGGACGTCGCATGATCAAATTCATTTCCCGTCGCGGGCCGATCGCCGCCGTCGTCTTGTTGCTGTACTGGTTCGCCCTGTTTGTGGCCACCCACCTCCCCAATGTATCCAGTCCGCTGCGCGTGCAGCATTCCGACAAGCTCCTCCACTTTACCGCTTACCTGATCCTGGCGTTTCTGGCGGTTGTCGTGCTGAATACGCCGGACTGGTCCCGCTGGAAACGGTACGCCCTGATCTTTGGTCTGCTGGCCGCTTATGGGGCGATTGATGAGTTGTTCCAGCTGATGGTGCCGGGACGAACGGCCGACGTGTGGGACTGGCTGGCCGACATGGCCGGCGCCGGTTGCGGACTGGCCCTGTTTATCGCCGTCCGCGCGCTGTTCCTGTGCTGCTGTTCCCGCGAATTGCCCTGGAAGAAATCGTCGCACGTGGAGAAGACCGCAGCTACCCCGGCGCCCTGGCAATGAAAGCCCGCTGTCGATGAAGCTGCTGGAACTGACTCTGCCCACCGCGGCCGAGAACATCGCGCTCGATGAAGCGCTCCTGGAACAAGCCGAAGCCGCCGGCCATCCGGACGAAACGCTTCGCCTGTGGATGTCGCCTGAGCCGATCGTGGTGATCGGCCGCTCTTCACAGGTCGAGGTCGAAGTGCATCTGGAAGACTGCGACGCCCGGCGGATCCCCGTGCTGCGGCGATGCAGCGGAGGCGCCTCGATTGTCGCGGGGCCCGGGTGTTTGATGTACGCCCTGGTGCTGAGCTATGACCTGCGTCCCACATTGCGGGCGATTGACGAAGCCCATCGCCTGGTGATGTCGACCATCGCTCAGTCGCTGCGCAGCGTGCAGGCCGATGTCGACGTGCAGGGAGTGTGCGATCTGACGCTGGGTGAACGGAAGTTTTCCGGCAATGCGCTGCGCTGCAAGCGGACGCATCTGCTGTACCACGGCACGCTGCTGCTGGACTTTCCGCTGGAAGAAATCGGGCGATGTCTGCGAACGCCGCCGCGGCAGCCCGACTACCGCCGCCGTCGGAATCATGATGACTTTGTCGCCAATTTGCGACTGCCCGAAGCGCCCGTTCGCCAGGCGTTAATCAATGCCTGGGCGGCCGAATTTCGGCGAGAAACCTGGCCGCAGGCCAAGGTCGCCGCGCTGGTCGCCGAGAAATACGCCGACGACGAATGGAACCGTCGGCGGTAGACGGCTTTTTTGCGGAGGCGAGCGCGAACAAAGAAGAAAGGTTCAACGCGGATTTCCGAGAACTCTCTGCGGTGAACTTTGTCTGACAGACATTCACCGCAGAGAATCAGAATCAGGAATTAGCGGCGGTAGGAAACTTCTTCCTCGTCGTCAGAGGGCAAGTAATCAACGCGGACCATCAGATCGTCGCGCGTTTCGTACTGCTGATCCACGCCGGCGCTGCGGACCACGTAAAAGTGCTCTTCCGGATGCAGGTCGTACCTCAGGGAGTTCTCCCAGGCGTCGGTCAGATGCAAAATGGCTTTGTTCCCCTGAACGCCATCAGGCACTCCGCCGGTTGTTTCCGTCTGGTATTGCAGCACCTCGCGCGCTTCACGCAGCCGCTGCACGGTCGCCCGGGTCAGACCCTGGTTTAACAGGTATCGGCTTTCTTGCGACATGCCGTAATAGGCGCTGACAATCAGGCCGGTGCCCAGTCCGCCGAGGACGACTCCCGCCAGCGCAAACGACCGCGGCCGTCCTGGCAAGGCCAGCAGGCTTAACAGCAGGCCGACCGGGCTCAAAACGCCGCAGGACAAGAACGTGGTGAAAAAGCCGATCGCTCCCAGCCAGTTGGAAGGGCGCGGGGGCGGGGGCCCAATGTAAATGACTTCTCGATAGCCCGCATGCTCGGTTGGACGGCTCATAAAAACCCTCCCATGGATTTATTAACTGACTGTATTTGGCGATGATCCTGCCCGCGATCTGCATCCCGCGAATGGCAATGTGTCGAACGCAATGTTCTTCCAGGGCGCTGTTGCCAGCGATCGCACGCAAACCTGAGGTTTCCGTGCGGCGCCAGCGGTCTTCCATCGACCGCAATCAACTTTGACATCTTTCAACCAGACAACAGCCGTTGCCGCCTGGTTCCACGACGCCCTCTGCATTGTATTCGTTTGCTATTTGAAAGTCTTGAACGTTCCGGCCCGATATCGCTTCCAGTAATCCAGCAGATCCCGCCGGACCTGCGGCGCTAACATCAAACAGCCGAGGATGTTAGGGAACGCCATCGACAAAATCATCATGTCCGAAAAATCCAGCACGGAGCCCAGATTTACGATCGCACCCAGAATAACGGCCCCCACATACAGGAAACGATAAAAGAGAATGCTGCCGGCGCCAAACAGTCGCTCCCAGCAGCGTTCGCCGTAGTAGCTCCAGGAGATGATCGTCGAATAGGCGAACAGCACCACCGCTACCCCCAGAATATAGGGGAACCAGGAAATCTCCGTCTCAAAGGCTTGCGTGGTGAGCGCGGCCCCGGTTAGACCCTGCTCAACGATCCAGGTCTCATTATCCCAGGCGCCCGTGATCAGAATCACCAGGGCCGTCATAGAACAAACGATGATCGTGTCGATAAACGGCCCCAGCAGGGCGACCGTCCCTTCGCGCACCGGCTCATCGGTCTTGGCGGCGGAATGGGCGATCGCCGCGCTGCCGACGCCCGCTTCATTACTAAAGGCGGCCCGCTGAATGCCGACCACCATCACCCCGACGATCCCGCCTCCCAGGGCCGTGGGGGAGAACGCCCTTTCAAATATCAGCATGATCAGATTGGGCACCTGCGCAATATGAGCCAGCACAATGAACATACAGGCGCCCGCATATAACAGGCACATGGTCGGCACCACTTTGGAAGCGGCGGCTGCGATCCGCTTGATCCCGCCGATGATGACCGCCCCCACGGCAATCGCCAGCATCACGCCGAACACTGGGTTGAAACTTTTGGCGAAGGCTTTCATGCGCTGATCGAGCTGCGTCTTCTGGGACTGGAGCTCGCCCAGTCGATGAAAATCCTTGGCTTCGGCGACCTTTTCGATTTCGACGTTCAAGGCGCTCAGCTGGTCGCGATCGCCTTTCTGCACCACGCTCAAGGCGGTCGACGCGGCCTGGTTGGCCTGGAACATGTTGCCGCCGCCGAAGCTGGCCATCACGCACATCACGGCGAACAAGATCGACAGGACCAGCCCCAGCGGGCCCAGCCCCAGGCCTCTAAGCCCTTCGTACAAATACTGCATTGGTCCGCCCAGGACGGTGCCGTCTTCTTTGACGGAACGATACTTTTGGCCGAGCGTGCATTCAACGAACTTGCTCGTCATGCCCAGCAGGCCGGAAACGAGCATCCAGAAAAAGGCGCCCGGCCCGCCCAGCGTCATGGCGATCGTCACGCCGGAGATATTCCCCAGCCCGACGGTCGCCGACAGGGCCGAAGAGAGCGCCTGGAAATGGGTCACCTCGCCCGGTTCTTCGGGGTTATCGTACTTGCCCATGACGACCTGGATGGCATGCCCGAACGCCCAGATATTGACGCCCCGCAGGTACAGCGTGAACAGCAGGGAGCCCATCGCCAGCCAGATCACCACCACCGGGGCGCCGCCGATCTGCTCGGAAAAACGGTAAGCCGGCGCGATGTCCTTGCCGGCCCGATCGGCGGCCGCCTGGCCGGATTCGGTCAGCGTCCACCGCACTTCGACCCGCTCCAGCTTCTTCGCATTCATCAGCCTCAGCAGCCGCTCCACAGTAACGTGCGTCTTCTCTTTGAACTGTTCCGCGAGTGCGACCGAGGTCTGGGGGCTGGCTTCCGCCAGCGCCTGGAAAACCTTCTGATCGGCCTCAGGCAACGCCGCCAGATCGTCCCCCGTGGGCGACCCCGGGGCCAGACCGAACTTGACCGACTCCTGCACCAGCTTGTCCTGGGAAAGCGTCCCCAGTTGCCAGAGGACGACCGATTCCGGAAGACGCAGCTGGCTGGCCAGCTCCGCGCTGGTTTTCCCCGCCTTGTCGAACCCTAGCACCTGGAGCAGCAGGCGAGAGACCTCGCTGTTGTCTAACTTCAGCTCGCTCCGGCCCGCCATTGCCAGCACCTGGGCCGCTGTCCGTTGATCTTCGGGATTCTCGCTGATTCGCTCCCGCAGGGGTAACTGCAGGTGGTAGACCGTATCTCCCGCGGCGTTTTTCAGGCCGACATACTTCTGCGACTTCCCGGTTTTGATCGTCACGTACTGCACATCCCGGCCGGCGACCCAGCCGTCGCGGATGGGAGAGACCTCGACCGTCGACGAACCTTCCGCCTTGAACTCCTTCACAATCAGCCTGCCGCGAGCCTGCAGGGCGGCGATCTCGTCGGTCGTTAGTTCTGCTTCGGTCTCCTGGGTCTGCCGGTTGAAATACGGCTCATTCAAGGGCAGAAAAGGAACCTTGTCGTCCGTGACGCCAAAGTCGCGGATGTAGAACACCTCCGGGAAAGTCTCAATATATGGCCGCTGACTGGCGCCCAGGCGATAGAAGAGGATCTTCTCGGTAAAGGCGACCGCGGCGGCAAAACCGGCGTCGATCTTTTCAAACGTCGATTTCGCTTCCTGTTTGTCGGTGTTGATCACCCGATCCGGCGGCAAGCCGGGAGCGACTGCGTCGGGAACTTCTGCACCCGCCTTTTGAACGCTGTCCGCAGTTTCCGGCGGTGGGGAAGTGTCGCTTTCGCCTGGCGTCTCGGCAGCCGGCGAGGCCGGCGGGTCGGTCTCCTGGGAGAACAAGCGGTTCGCAGGGGCAAAAGGCAGCGCGATGGAAACGGCCAGTGCGAGCAGCAGCAGGCCGCCACCGAACAGCATGGGAGACCTGGCGCCAGGTCGACGACGGATGGACATGCGGTAATCCTTTAGCAGAAAGGGGTTATCGTCGCCCGAGGGAGCAGCAGGCAGCGAATTCCCCGCTTCATCTCAACATGCTGACAAGCGTGGAAAGCCAAAAAATGTTACGACCGGTTGCCCCCCAGTGTTAGCCAGGAAGCGGCTGGTCGCTTGGGTTGTCTATCCGATAACTCAGGGATTGTCAATGCTTTACGTCGACAAGGACATTTTTCAAACATCTAGTTGTCAAAAATGCGAAAAGCCCTATCATGGGACAAGAGAAGCCAAGGGCGTGATCTTTTTCGCTCTGTCATCCACCCCCATCTGGGCGGAGATTGCTCGGCGTCGCGTCGGATCGCGGGCCGCTAATCCTTGCCAGGGTTATGGTTGCAGAGTTGGGATTCCCTCGCGATGCACTCGCAGGATCCGGTCGCGTCCGCTGCAGATAGAAATGTATTATGAGTGAGCAACTGCTGTCCTCCGATTCCGAAGTGCTGGATCTGCTTCGCCAGAATCAGTCGATGACGGTCAATGATCTGGCAGCCGCGCTCGAAGTTACGCCGACCGCCGTTCGCCAGCGACTGACTCGTTTGCTCGCCCAGAATTATATCGCCCGGATCGCCACCAAGGTGGGACGAGGGCGGCCCAGCCATCATTACTCGCTCACGCCCCAGGGGCGACGCACGGGCGGGTCCAATTTTGCCGACCTGGCGATGGCGTTATGGGATGAGATTCGCCAGATTGCCGCGCCGGAAATTCGTCGCGGCTTGCTGGAACGGGTATCCCGTCGATTGGCGACGTCCTACGCCGCAGAGATCGAAGGGAACACCCTTACCGAACGGATGGAGTCGGTATCGTCGCTGTTTCGGCAGCGCGAAATCGCCTTTACGGTTGATCGCTCCGGCGATTTGCCGATCCTCAAAGCGCTGGCCTGTCCTTACCCGGAGCTGGCGGAGAGAGACCGTTCGATTTGTGCGATGGAAAGCATCCTGTTTTCCGAGTTACTGGGGGAAAAACTGAAACTCACCCAGTGTCGCCTTGATGGCGACGCGTGCTGTACGTTTGAAGGAAAAGAACCTGCCGCCGAGGAATTAAGCGACTCGCTGATCGGTGGTTAGCAAGCCGGCCCGGCATTGGTAAACTTGAACGTTCGTTTTGAAATTTTGACTGGAAATTTTTCGATGCGGTCCCGCCCTCCCCGGGCGACGCAGCAGTGATCGCCCCGGCGGCCTGTGCGTTCGGCCTTCCAATGTTGTCACCGAGCTTTTTTACGAGTTTTTTGAGCTATGACAAACCCCGCAGAATCCCAGACCCGCGCTCATCCCTTTATCGAAGGGCTGTTTGAAGAAGGGCTGACGATCACCACCATCGAGCAGGCCATCAACTGGGGACGCCAGGCCAGCATCTGGCCGATGACGTTCGGTCTGGCCTGTTGCGCCATTGAAATGATGGCGGCCGGAGCCAGCCGTTACGACATGGACCGTTTTGGAGCCGGCGCCTTCCGTGCGACGCCCCGCCAGGCGGATCTCATGATCGTCGCCGGCACGGTGACCTACAAAATGGCCAGCCGCGTTCGCCGCCTTTACAACCTGATGCCCGATCCCAAGTTTGTTATCGCCATGGGCGCCTGCACCGTCGGCGGCGGACCGTACTTCAAGTACGGCTACCATGTGGTCAAAGGGGTCGACCTGGTGGTGCCGGTCGACGTTTACGTGCCGGGTTGCCCGCCGCGTCCGGAAGCGTTGCTGGAAGGGCTGATGCGTATCCAGGATAAAATCCGGGGCCAGAAGATTCGCCGCCGCAACGCGGAAACCACGGAAGACATGCTGCCTGTGCCGCATCATTCCGGCTACGTCCAGGCGCCTGCCGATCAGGCTCCGCTCACCGATCATCAAAAAATCACCGGCTAAGGCTTCGGCCCCGGCAAGAGAACGTTTTCACACGCCGAAATTCCGGCAAGGTATTCGCATGACTGACATTCTGACCATTAAAAACCTGCACGTGGCGGTCGATGGCTCGCCGATCCTCAAAGGGGTCAACCTGGTCATCAAACGCGGCGAAACGCACGCCCTGATGGGCCCAAATGGTTCGGGCAAAAGCACGCTCGGTTACGCCATTATGGGACATCCCAAATACGAAGTCACGGAAGGCTCCATCGACCTCAACGGCGACGACGTGCTGGAAATGTCCCCCGATGAACGGGCCCGCCTGGGGCTGTTCATGGCGTTCCAGCGCCCCGTGGCGATCCCGGGCGTAAAAATGGCGGACTTCCTGCGTCATGCGACCACCAACGTCCGCAATCCGGAACGGAAAGAAGGCGAAGACCTGATTCCCATGCGGGAGTTCCGCAAGGAACTGACCGCCAAAATGAGTCAGCTGAAGATCGACCGGGAGTTCGCCCGACGGTACGTCAACGACGGTTTCTCCGGCGGCGAAATGAAGCGGGCGGAGATCCTGCAGCTGGCCATGCTGCAGCCGAAGTTCGCCATTCTCGATGAAACCGATAGCGGACTCGACGCCGACGCGGTCAAACTGGCCAGCGAAAGCATCGCGGAAATCGGCCGCGAGAAAATGGGCCTGCTGATCATCACCCACCACGACAAACTGCTGGAAGGCAACCCGCCCGACTACACCCATGTGATCCTGGGCGGCCGGATCGTGGAAACGGGCGGCTTTGAGCTGGCGCAAGAACTGCACTCGCAAGGTTACGACCGCATCCGCAAGCAGTACCCGCAAGCCGCAGCCGACAACAAGGCGATGGCCGAGGACAGCGAAACCGCGTCCGTCTAGCTTCATCCCAGCACGGCCCGTTTGCCGTGATCAATTATCCGCATCGAGGCAATACGATGGCTACTGATATCACCACTCCCGCCGATGGCATCGGCGAGATCAATAAATACGACTTCCGCACCGAATCCAACGCGGTGTTCAAAGCCAAAAAAGGCTTGAACGCCGAAGTGGTGCATCAAATCTCCGACATCAAAGACGAACCGGACTGGATGCGGGAATTCCGCCTGCGGTCGTTCGAAATCTTTGAGTCGAAGCCCATGCCCAAATGGGGCGGAGCCGTCGATCTGGATTTCCAGGACATCTACTACTACCTGAAGCCGACCGATCACCAGGGCCGCTCCTGGGACGACGTGCCCCAGGAAATCAAGGACACCTTCGATCGCCTGGGCATTCCCGAAGCCGAAAAGAAAATGCTCGCCGGCGTCAAGGCGCAGTTCGAAAGCGAAGTCGTTTACGGCTCCGTCAAGCAGGAACTGACCGACCAGGGCGTGATCTTCACCGATACCGACACGGCCGTTCGCGAACATCCCGAACTGCTCCGCGAATACTTCGGCAAGATCATTCCGCCGGAAGACAACAAATTCGCCGCGCTCAACTCGGCCGTCTGGTCGGGCGGATCGTTCATCTACGTTCCCCCAGGCGTCAAGATTGAGTTCCCGCTCCAGGCCTATTTCCGCATCAATGCGGAGAACATGGGCCAGTTCGAACGGACCCTGATCATCGTCGACGAAGGCGCCCAGGTGCACTACGTGGAAGGCTGCACGGCCCCCATGTACTCGACGGAAAGCCTGCACTCGGCCGTGGTGGAAATCAGCTGCAAACGCAAATCGCGTTGCCGTTACACCACGATCCAGAACTGGGCCAACAACATCTATAACCTGGTGACCAAGCGGGCCATGGCTTACGCCGACGCCACCATGGAATGGGTCGACGGCAACCTGGGCAGCAAGCTCACCATGAAGTACCCGGCCGTCTACATGATGGAGCCCGGCGCCCGCGGCGAAATCCTGTCGATCGCCTTTAGTAGCAAAGGCCAGCATCAGGACGCCGGCGCCAAACTGGTGCATTGTGCTCCCGACACCTCGGGCCAGATCATCTCCAAGTCGATTTCCAAAAACGGCGGCCGCAGCAGCTATCGCGGCCTGGTCCGTGTCGAAAAAGGCGCCAAAAACTCAAAGAGCAACGTCGTTTGCGACGCCCTGATCCTCGACCCGGATAGCCGCAGCGACACGTACCCGTATATCGAAATCAACGAGCAGGATGTGTCGGTCGGCCACGAAGCCAGCGTGTCCCGCATTGGCGAAGAACAGCTGTTCTATCTGACCAGCCGCGGCCTGTCGGAATCGGAAGCCAGCACCATGATCGTGAACGGCTTCATCGAACCGCTCGTCAAAGAGCTGCCGATGGAATACGCCATTGAAATGAACCGCCTGATCCAGCTGCAGATGGAAGGCTCCGTCGGCTAACCGCCGGCCTGGCCCAACTGCGAGAAGCACGGCGCACTAAATGAGCCGACGGCGCTAGCCGCGGGCCTTGGCAGTCGTCAACAACCATGGCAAACCCAACAGCCCGACGCTAGCGCGTTCGGCTCACAAAATGAGGGCCTTGGCAGTCGTCATTTAACTGAGCCAAACGCCAACAACCGTGGCAAACCTGATTGCCCGACATTGCCCGACATTGCCCGACGCTAGCGCGTTCGGCTCATAAAACAAATTTTACTGCCCGACGCCAGGGCGTTCGGTTCCTGTCATTAGATCGGCGTCGCGAGTAAAGGCCAGTTCTCCGCGATTATCACGGCCGCATGGAAGACTGCTGGCCGCGACCCTACCGAACAGACCTTCTAACCAGACATTTCATCAGACATTGATCTTATATGTCCACCACTATGGAACTCGATTTCTCTCAAGCCGGTTTTGAGGCGTTTCTCAATTCCCGCAACGAGCCCGAATGGCTCACGCAACGCCGCCGGGCCGCCTGGGAAAAGTTCACCGAACTGGATTGGCCCAATCGTCGCGCCGAAGAGTGGATGCGCACCGATATCCGCCTGTTCAACCTGGACAAGCACCATCTGCCGGGCGACGGCCCGCAGGTCGAACCGCCGCCCGCCTTGCTGTCAGAAGGCGTGGAGTTGGCTGGCTCCGCCGTGACGCTCGACAGCCGCTCCGTGCAAACGCACCTGGATCCCCGCTGGGCCGACAAAGGCGTGCTGTTCGGCAGCCTGGAAGAGCTGGCGGCCGAGCATGGCGAGCTGATCCAGAAACACCTGATGACCAAAGCGGTCGACCCCAACTACGATCGCTTCGCCGCGCTGCATGCGGCCTGCTGGGCCGGCGGCGTGCTGCTGTACGTGCCCCGCGGCGTCTGCGTCGACCAGCCGTTCCACGCCCTGAGCGCCATGAGCGATAACGGCGTCGACCTGAGCCATCTGCTCGTCATTCTGGAAGAAGGCGCCGAAGCGACCTTCATCACCGAACATCAAAGCTACGGCGAGAACGATCGCGGCCTGCACTGCGGGGCGGTCGAGCTGATCCTGGCCCCGCGCTCCAACCTGCGGTTCGTCAACCTGCAGAACTGGGGCAAAGGCGTCTGGCATTTCGCCCATCAAAACGGCGTCGTCGACCGCGACGCCATGCTGCAGTGGACGGTCGGAGCGATCGGCTCCCGTCTGGCCAAAGTCAACCAGCATGTCGAACTGGTCGGCCCTGGCGCCGATTGCCAGGTAAACGGCGTGATGTTCACCGAAGACAAACAGCACCTGTCGTACCACACCCAGCAGCACCACGCGGCCCCGTCCTGCCATAGCAACTTCCTCTACAAGGCCGCCCTGCAGGACAAGTCGCGGACCGTGTGGCGGGGGATGATCAAGGTTGATCCCAAGGCCCAGAAGACCGACGGCTATCAGCGGAACGATAACCTGCTGCTGTCCACCGACGCCCGGGCCGATGCGATTCCCGGGCTGGAAATCCTGGCCGACGACGTCCGCTGCACGCACGGCTCGACCAGCGGCCGGGTCGACGAAGAACTGATCTTTTACGCCCGTTGCCGCGGCTTTACCCGTCGCGAGGCGATTCGCGCCATTGTGATTGGCTTTTTCCAGCAAGTGTTTGATCGCGTTACAATCGAGAGCGTTCGCGAAGCGTTGTCTCTGGCCGTTGCCCGTCGCGTGCGTGAGTACGAGTAAAATAATCCATGTCTGATTTTGTTGAGTTGGCCAGGGTGTCGGACATTCCCGACCCGGGCAAGCAGGTGTTTGAAGTCGACGACCGCCTGGTCGTGCTGTTCCATGTCGGCGGTCAGTTCTTCTGCCTGGAAGATTTGTGCACGCACGACGGCGGCTCGCTGGGCGACGGAACCTTTGCCGATCATGCCATCGCCTGCCCGCGACACGGCGCCCAGTTTGATATCCGCACCGGCGCCGCGCTCACCATGCCGGCGACCGAAGCGACCCCCTGTCACGAGATCCGCGTCGACGGCGACAAAGTCATGGTCCGCCTGGCCGACTAACGGACAGACGAGGGTTTAATGAAGGAAATTAACGGCTAGTCGCCTTTCACTCGGGGCGCGAAACCTTTTACTGATAGTCAGTCGTCTTTCACTCCGTGAAAGAACGCGTAGTTTCGCGGAGCGAAAGTCGACTTTCTGCGCCTGCGATTTCGCAAAACGACGAAACCAGAATCTCAAGCTAGTTTCCCTCTTGTTCCTGTCGCCTGGCCGACCAACGCCCGCCCGCTGGTATCCGCTTTCTGCAATCAAGGAGCCCGTCATGGCCCTCACCGAAGACCATGTGCGTGAAGAACTCAAAAAAGTGATCGACCCGGAACTGTTCGTCAATATTGTCGACCTGGGCCTGATCTACGTGGTCACGCTTGAGCCGGTCGAAGACGACAAGCAGAAGGTGCTGATCGAAATGACCATGACCAGCCCCATGTGCCCCGCCGGTCCGCAGCTGATCGCCAACAGCAAGCAGGTCGTCGAGCAGCTGGAAGAAGTCGACCACGTCGAAGTCAAAATCGTGATGGATCCGCCCTGGACCCCCGATCGTATGACGGACGACGCCAAGGATCAGCTTGGCATCTTTTAAGCGCGCTCGGCGAATCAAACGGCTTCTCTCACGGTAAGGCGGGCCCTCCCGCCCTGACCGTTCGCCCGCAATAACTTCTGCGCGGCGCCATCTTGCGCAGTCGTCGGTGCTTTCCCTGCTGGCCGGGCGCCCCTCCACCCGACAATCCCGAACGGCCGTGAGCGGCCACTCTGCAGCCTGCAGCAAGCGGTGAAATGGGCAATGCCGGTTTGCTTTGCGGCGGCATCTGGTAAGCTGCGGGGACGCCCTTCTTCCCGGCTGTCATGGCGCATGACGCCGTTTCTGCGACTCTCAAGGTAGTATTTGCGCATGAGCTCGACCACGCCGCCCGCCGCTGTTCAGGAACGCTTGAAATTCGCCGTAGGGATGGCCCGTCAGGCGGGCCAGGGGACGCTGGAACTGTTTCAGCAGGCTTCCCTCCGGGTGGAAATGAAAGAGGATCGCTCCCCCGTCACCCAGGCGGATCGGGCGGCCGAACTGCAGATGCGGGCCGCAATCGCCGAGGCGTTCCCCGACGACGCCGTACTGGGGGAAGAGTTCGAACCGACGAACGGAACTTCGGGCTACCGCTGGATCCTGGACCCGATCGACGGCACCAAGTCGTTCATTTGCGGCGTGCCGCTGTACGCCACGCTGGTCGGACTGGAACACGAAGGGGAAAGCGTCGCCGGCGTGATCTATATTCCGGCCCTGCAGGAAATGGTTTACGCAGCCGTCGGCGGCGGCGCCTGGTATGCGGTGGGCGATGCAGCCCCACAGCAGACATTTGTCGCCAAGAATGCCCAACTGAAGTCGGGCGTGTTCGTCACGTCGCAGGTCGATACGTTCGCCCAGCGGGGAGCCGGCCAGGCGTATCTGGATCTGGAAGCGGCCGCCTACATCACCCGGTCCTGGGGCGATGCTTACGGTTATCTGCTGGTGGCGACCGGCCGGGCCGATGTGATGGTCGACCCGATGATGAACGTGTGGGACGCAGCCGCCGTCGCTCCGATCATTTGCGAAGCGGGCGGCGCCTTTACGGACTGGCAGGGGAAAGCCACGATCCATTCGGGCGAAGGGATCGGGGCCAGTGCGGCCGTGCTGGAAGAGGTGCTGGCGATTACTCGCCCTTGTCCGCGGCTGTCGTAATGGCCTGCGAAATGGCCTCGTTCAGTGCGTCGAGTCCGCGGTCGCGCGAGACTTCGTACTCGCCAACAAAGTAATGCGAAACCTTGCCGGCCGGGTCGATGACGACAAACAGCGGCAGGTCGACCCCGGCGACACGCGGATCGCCAAACTTGCGAATCACGTCGCCCTGATCGATCAGCACGGGGTAACTGAGGTTCATGAACGTTTTGAACTTCTTCGCGCTCGCTTCGACCTTGCGGGGCGAGTCGATGGCGTCGGGATTAACGCACACGCCGTACACGCGGACTTCGTCTTTCCGTTCCCGCTGCAGGTAGTCGAGATAGCCGGTCTGGCCGTAGGGCTCCCGCAGCGGCGTATCACGGTATTCCCAGAAATGCAGCACGGTAACCTGTCCGGTCAGCTGCTCGGACTTGAGCGAAGCGCCGGCGACGCCGGTCAGCTCAAACGCTGGCGCCTGTTTGCCGATCGCTCCGCCTTCCAGGGCGGCGACCGCGCCGGCCCGGCCTTTCTGGCTCTTGGCGTCGTCCGCCGCGGCGGCGACGACTTCGGCGGCCAGCCCGCCGGCGGGGGATTTGACCACGGCCTTGGCGGCTTCAGTCTGCACCAGCGCGATCTGCTCGGCGGTCAGATCCAGCTTCTTCAAACGCGGCTTGTCGGTGACCCGGTCACGGATCTGGGCCAGCGTTTTCAGCGCTCCGATGGCGGCCGCACGCGATTCAGCCGGAGCCGATTGATGATCGACCAGCTGGTAACGCACCTGGTGCTGTTCCCCCTGGCCGATAAACACCACCTCGTCGACGCCCAGCAGTAACGGGCTGTCTTCAGCGACCCAGACGGTCCGTTTGCGGCCGTAGCCGGTGCGACCTTCGATCTGCCAGGCCGAGCGCCCGGCGAACTTCGTTTTCCCCTCGACGCGGTATTCGATCTTGCCGTCTTTCCAGGAGACGTCGTCGGCAAACTCGCGGCCCGATTCAAAGTGCAGCGCCAGCAGCGGCACCACGGTGTCGATATCTTCCCGTTCATAGAGCAGGGCCGGTCCGGTTTCCGCCGGCCAGCGATCGGCGACGGTGGCGGCTCCAAAGCGGGACGTCCAGGGCCAGCCGCCGCGGCCGTCTTCTTTGATCGTCCAGTGAACGGCCGGCGCGGGGCCGTCAGCCGCTTCGATCAGGTACTCCACGTCAAACAGCTTGCGACTGGAGAAGTCCTCCCCTTTTTCGGCGATCATCACGCCGCGATAGGTCAACTGGTCGCCCGGCTGCAGCGGCGCGCCCACAATTGCGGCTGCGGTGAAACAGAGGGAAAGTATCGCGTTCATAAAATCCTTTCGAGCGTCGAAACGGGTCGGCCCAGGCAGGCGTCCCCCGGGCAGGCGGGAGCCGGATAGCACGACCGGCTGGACAGGCGTTGGCAACCGTGCGAATCGCAAGCGCCCAGTCCCGGGGCGGGCAATCGACAGGTCGCGGAGGGCGGGAGGGCAGGGTATAAAGGATGGCGTAAACCACCCGGATTGTCACATGGCGAGAACCGCCTGACAAGCGGAAAAATAACCAGAATGCCATCAGAAAGGGAGCGATGAGCACGCCAGCGACGGAGCCCGAACCGCCCGAAGATCAAGAATCCGCCAATCAGTCGCCCGCCGCGAACAAGGCCAAACGTCGCCCGCCACGCATGACGCCGCCCTGGCATGTTTACCTGCTACTGCTCCTCTGGGTGGCTGCGATCTTTGCCTTGCCGGCGTTCGGCGCCGAGTGGGATCCGGCGATCATCAACCTGATCGTCCAGTCGCTGGGCGCCCTCGTTTTTCTGAACGCCCTGGTCTGGTTCTGCTTTTTCAGCGGCCATCCCCGACTGCTAAGGTACGGCCTGCTGGGAGCGATCGTGCTGCTGGTCGCAGGCGTGTTGACGACCCATCGCATGCATACCACCGGCGCGATGACAGTCGCTTTCGAACGGCGGCCCTGGTTCGCCCGCTGGATGGGCGACGCTGGCCGGCCAGAGCCGGTCGTCACCGACCCGACCGCCATTGAACTGACCGCCACGCCCGACGATTACCCGCGGTTCCTGGGGATCGACGTCAACGGCGTGATTCCCGATGTTCGCCTGGCCCGCGACTGGCAGGCTCATCCGCCGCAAGAGTTGTGGCGGGTCCGCGTCGGCGAAGCCTGGTCCGGCTTTGCCGTCGTCAACGGCTACGCGGTAACGATGGAGCAGTATCAGAACGAGGAGCTGATCACCTGCTATCGCCTGGCCGACGGACGGCTGGAATGGAAGCATGCAACGCCCGGACGACACGACACCGTGATGGGCGGTATCGGCCCGCGGAGCACCCCGACGATTGACGACAGCAAGGTCTACGCACTGGGCGCCAGCGCCATGCTTTCTTGCCTGGACGGCGCCAACGGGAAGTCCCTGTGGACGGTCGATCTGCGGGAGAAGTTTCAGCTGGGGTCCGATGCGGGCGTCGCCTGGGGCCGGGCCGCTGCGCCTTTGATCGTGGACGACCTGGTGGTTGTGCCGGTGGGCGGGCCGCCGGGCGGACCGTACGTCTCGCTGGCCGCTTTCAACAAGGAGACGGGGGAGCTTGTCTGGCAGGGCGGCGAACAGCAGGTCAGTTACAGTTCGCCCATGCTGGCGGAGATTTCCGGCGTGCGGCAGATCCTGATCTTCAATGAAGGCACGTTCGCCGGCCATGATCCGGAAACGGGCAAGCAGTCGTGGATCACCGACTGGCCCGGCAACAGCAGCGGCAACGCCACCTGTTCGCAGCCGCTGGTGGTCGGCGACGACCAGCTTCTGCTGTCCAAAGGGTACGGCGGAGGCTCCCGGTTGATTCAACTCTCCCAGACCGCGGGCGAATGGAAGCTCGAAACGCTCTGGGAAAAGTCGAGCCTGATGAAGTCGAAGTACTCCACGCCGGTGCTGTACCAGGGCGCCCTGTACGGACTGTCGGACGGCATCATGCAGAGCGTTGACCTCAAGGCGGGCAAGTTGAACTGGAGGGGCGGCCGTTATGGATACGGCCAGATCCTGCTGGCCGGCGATCTGTTGCTGGTCGTTGCGGAGGACGGTCGCCTGTTACTGCTGGATCCCACGCCGGAAAAACTGAGCGAACTGGGCGAGATCCAGGCGCTGGAGGGGAAAACCTGGAACACGTTCGCCCTGTCCGGGGACTTGCTGTTATTGCGAAATTCGACGGAGGCGGTGTGCTATCGCCTGCAGCAACGATGAGCATTCCCCACCTTGCCGTCATCGGCGGCGGCGTTACGGGCCTGGCGGCCGCCCTGAAGTTGCGGCAGTTGTCGCCTGCCGCGCAGGTCACGTTGCTGGAAGCATCGCCCCGACTGGGCGGCGTGCTGGGCACGGAGCGCCGGCAAGGTTTTATGATCGAACGCAGCGCCGACATGTTCACCATCCGCGACCCAGGCGCCATCGCCTTGTGTCGCCGCATCGGCTTTGAAGAGGAGTTGATCGAGCCGACCAGCGAACACCAGAAGGCGTACCTGATTCATCGCGGCCGGCTGGTCGAAACGCCAGGCGGCTTCAGCCTGATGAGCCCCAATCGGATCTGGCCCGTCCTGGCGACCCCGCTGTTATCCTGGCGGGGAAAGCTGCGACTGGGCTGCGAATTATTTGTGCGTCGGCGGCGGGAAACGGGCGACGAGAGCCTGGCTTCCTTTGCCCGGAGGCGGCTGGGGAAAGAAGTCTACGAACGGCTGGTACAGCCGCTGATCGGCGGGATTTATACGGCCGACCCGGAAAAACTCAGCATGGCCGCCACGATGGATTCCTTCCTGGAGATGGAACGGCTCCACGGCAGCCTGATCCGCGGAGCCTTCGAGCGGACGGGCGAGCAGAAGCGGGCCGCCAAGGCGGCGTCAGGCGCACGCTACCAGATCTTCCGCGCCCCACGGGAAGGGATGCAGGCCTTTGTCGATGCGCTCGCCGCCCAGTTGCCGCCGGACAGCATCCGGCTGCAGTCTCCGGTCGAAAGGATCGAACGGACCGATAACCAATGGCGTCTGACCATTAACGGCCAGCCCGCAACGTTCGACGGCGTGATTTGCTGTTCGCCGGCAGGACCGACCGCCTCCATGCTGGCCGATTTTGACAGCGACCTGGCGACGCTGCTGCGTTCCATTCCGCACGCCAGCACGGCGATTGCGGTCCTGGGATACCGTCGGGACCAGCTGACCCGGCTGGTCGAAGGCTTTGGGTTTGTCGCCCCGCAGATCGAGCGGCGGAAAATTCTGGCCGGCAGTTTCTCCAGCGTCAAATTTCCCGGCAGGGCGCCAGAGGACACCGTGCTGATCAGGGTCTTCGTCGGCGGAGCCCTGCAGCCGGAACTGCTGGAACAAACTGACGAGCAGTTGCTGCTGATGGTCCGCAAAGAACTGGCCGACCTGGTCGGAGCCGAGGGCGAACCATTACTGGCCGACGTCGTCCGCTGGCAAGGCGTCATGCCGCAGTACCATGTGGGCCACACCGACATCGTGCATCAGATCGAAACCACCACAGCGGCCTGGCCAGGACTGGAACTCGCCGGCAACGCCTACCGCGGCGTCGGCATCCCCGCCTGTATCCGCGACGGCGAACGCGCGGCGGACCGTCTGCTCCAGCAGTTGGCCGAGGGTTCAAAAGAAAACTAACAGCTAAAAGCTGATTTTATTTTCCGTCGCTTCATTCATGATTGCCGGGCCGTTGGCTTTGCGGCCGACGAAGACGTAATAGGGCGCCCTGAGGAAAGGAATGTAGGGCACTTTGGCCTGCTTCTCTTCAAAGTGCACGGGCTCAAAATGGCGGTGCAGGAAGGGGGCGTGGTCGGTCGAGGGGAACACATTGTCGCTGGCGAACCAGACCGGCCAGAACGAACGGGAGAACCAGCCGTGCCGTTTCAGGCCGTCGCTAGGATACTTGCGCGAGACGTAAAAGTCGGAAACGCCGATCAGTCCGCCCGGCTTGAGCATGGCCAGTGCGTTTTCAATCGCGGCGAACCAGTCGGGAATCATCGTCAGCGAGTAAGAGAACGTCACCACATCGACGGGCGCTTCGGGCGGCTGGAAGGCGGTGGCGTCGGCTTCGACCGTTTCAATGTTGGTCCAGTTTTTCTCTTCGATCCGCTGCCGGGCGACCTCCAGCAGGGAGCGGGACAGGTCGACCACATAGATCTTCTTCATGGCGGCCCGGCGTTCGCCAAAGTACTCCAGATTGGAGCCGGTGCCGCCGCCCATATCGACCCAGACGGCGCCCGGCGGGGCGTCGACGGCGTCCCACATTTCCTGGCGTCCCTGCAGCAGTCGCTTGCGGAAATCGTCGTAACCGTGGGCCTGGCCGGAGTAAAAGTTCTCCAGACGCGAAGCATGGTCCTTGCCGCGGACCGGCTTCATGGTCAAGTGATAGAGGATTCTCAAATCGGAGAAGAAGCTCACGGATATGCTCGCCGGGTAAATACCAGAGAAGAAAGAAACCCCAGCGAAGTGCCTTGCATGCCCGGGGAAATCCGCCGGGCGACATGCAGGAAAAACGGGCGGATCAGGGCCGGATCTTTCATTCCTCGGCGCGCCGCGGGTGCGGGCGCGTGGACAGGGAAAACATGAACGACAAACCGCGATCGCCTAGGCCGCCAGGTCAGCAATATAGAAGCTGCCATAGGTGTGTACGCGGTCGTTCTCATGAAGTTCATCGGCCATCTCCCGATGATACGTCAGCAAGTCCTGTAAAGGCGTCAGCACGCCGCTTTTGCGCACTTGCACGTCGTTCAAAAAATCGGTCCGCAATCCGCCGCTGCGCCAGATCACCCGGGCGTCGGGCGTGGCCCGATCCAGAATGGCCTGCCACTCGGATTCCAGCAGCGGGAAGAATTTGTCCGACAGCCAGTCCATGTGATCCAGCAGCACAAACCTGGAAATCGCGCCGTCGTGCTTTTCCAGAAAGCCCTGCACGGAATCCGTATGCACATGCACCCGATCCGCCAGGCCGTCGCGCAGTTTCTGGAAGTTCTCCGGTTTGATGTATTCCGGGCAGCACTCGGGCGTGTAGCTGCCCGTCATGTAGACCCGCCAGAAGTAATTGTCCGACAGCGGCAATTTGGCGAACACTGCTTCAACACAGTCCTGCACGAACTTGACGATGCCGCCTTCGTACTGCGTTTCCACCTGGCGACGCTGGGCTTTCGGCACGCCCACCATCGACAGCGTGGTGTCGCGATTCATGGCGAAACGCATCGAACGGGACCAGAACCGGTCGCGCAGATGTTTTTCGTAAATCTCGCGTTGTTCTTCCACGCTGGAAGCGGCCAGGATGGCGTCCAGATGCGGCCGCACCCTGATGATCCGGTCGTTATACATGGCCACCATCCGGGCGAACGCCCCTGAGGTGCCGCGGTAATAGAACGACTTGCGCGGGTTATCAAAAAACCGAATCCGCTTGTCCCAGTACGACTGAGTCCAGTCCGACAGCTTGCTGCGAAGCACATCGGCGTAAATCTTCTGCATGCCGGGCAAACGCCCCTGACCGAACATGGCGAAGAAATCTTCGTACTCCAGGTGACGGATGCCGGCCAGTTTCAGCTCCAGCAACGCATTCTGCCGGGGATTCATGTCGACCGCATGCACGCTGGCCGGCCCGGTCAGGGCGTAATCCAGGGCGTTGCATCCGGCCGACGTAATCACGGCGACGTTGTCGGTCGGCTGAATGTTCAGAGCCACACGATCTAATCGCGGGTCTTCCCAGCAGGTGTTGTATACAAGGTTATTCCGATGGACAGCGTTGAATACGCGCCCACTGACCCAATCAAAGAAAGCCATCAAATCCCCTCGCCGCCTGTCGCCGCAAGTTGGGCAATAAATTAAAGAAGAAATTTCGAACCGCTGATTTTACCCCATCGAACGCGGCCCACAAGGATAGCCAGCCCCAGGAACGCGCCGAGCACGCATCAACATTGCCCAATCGGAAAAGTCGACGCCTGGAACGACGTTGCGCCGGAAGGGAATGCGAAGCAGCGAGAACGCCCGCCGCAGCTTCACTCGATCCGCCAGTTCTTTTCCTCCATCCCGCGGGCGACGATCATCATCACCTGCATATCGCCGAATTTTGCACGATTGGCGGCCTCGTCGGGCAAACGGACCGTCGCCTGGTCCACGTACGCGACCAGTTCCTCGGCATACGGTCGCAGGTCGTTGACCGACCTGATCTTCTCCTGAATGCTCGGCATCAGATCTTTCTGCATCCAGGTCAGGGCCAGCAGATCGGCGCAAGTGCCCAGCTTGTCGTCGACCGAAGCCTGCTGCCAGTCCAGTGCCGTCTTTTGGTGCAGCGATCCGTGCCCGTACCACAGCTTTGCAAGATCATCGCGACGTCGCACGGTTCCCTGCGCCCGGGCCATGGCGACGGCCGTTTTCAACTTGAACTGCTCCTGTTCCTGCTGGAAGATAACCGCCAGTTCGGGCGAGCGGATCGGATCCCGGGAGAAATCGGTGTCCCGCTCGGCAGCCAGGCGGAGCAAACGCAGGCTTTCTTTCCGGTCGCCCTGGGCTTCGTAGTATGCGAGCAGTTGATTGATAGCGTGAGCGCTCGGAAACGTCGCGACCTCAATCTCGGACCGATATATCTCGACCGCTGCTTCTTTTTTCCCTTCAGCCCAGAGTTTGTCGGCCCGTTCCTCCTCGTTGGTGGTCACGAGCGAAACCAAAGAAAGCACGCCGCAACAGCCTCCGCAAAGCAACGGCGGCCCCAGGATCAGGCCGGCAATAACGTACAGGATCGCAAACGACCGTTTGGCAGGCGGAGGAAAGTCCTGCTGGGACGACTGCCCTGGCAGGCCCGGCGTCGGACGAGCCTGCCCCTTGTAGTGCGGCTTGTAATTGGGCGGACGGTGGCTCACGCAGGCTTCCAGAGAAGGGGATACGCAGGGAGAAAAACGATGGCCGGAACGAGAAACTTTTGACTCACGGAAGTCAACTGTCCGGCAACTGCTCCGCCTCAATACGACGGACCAGAATCCGGCAGTTATGCTCTTCTGACGCCGCGCGTCATCAGATTCCCGCCCGGCCGAGGGAAGCAGCCGCCCCGGAACGCGACAGGAAGTTTCCGCTTCACTTTTCGATCCACCAGCCTTTTTCTTTGATCCCCTGTTCGACGATCTCCTGGACTTGCAGGTCGCCGAATTTTTCCCGATTGGCGGCCGGCGCTGGCAGGGGAGTGGTCGCCTTGTCCACATAGTCGACAAGCTCCATGGCGTAGGGCTGCAGGGAACGGACCGATTTGATCAAACCTTCCTCGTCCGGTTTGAAAAGATGCCGCTGCTGCGTCCCCGCCAGCAGATCGGCGCACGTGCCAAGCTTGTCTTCGGGCGCGGCGATTTGCCAGTCTAGCGCCGTTTTCTCATGCAGTGTTCCTTTCCCGTACCACTGGTCCTCAATCGCCTTGTTGTATTTGAGGGAGCCCTCGGAGCGGGCCATGGCGGCGGCCTGTTTCCGCCTCACCCGTTTCCGCTCTTCCTGGTAGATCTCGCCGAGTTCGGGTGAATAGATCGGAAATCTGTTGGAAAACTCGACGCCCCGCTCCGCGGCCAGACGCAGCAGCAACTGGCTTTGCTCGCGATCTCCGGCTGCCTCGTAACTCTCCAGCACTCGATTGATCATACTGGGGTGCGGAAACTGTTGCTCTTCCACCATGGCCCGATAGATCACCGCCGCCTCAGCGCGTTTCCCTTCTTTCCAGAGCTGGTCGGCCTGCTCCCTGTCGGTGGGCAGGGACCGCATGACCAGCGACAATCCGCTGAAAAAGACTAAATAAAACAAGGGCACAGCCACTACCATGACGCCCGTCAGGCACCAGAACGCCAGCCGCAGTTTCGTCTTCAGGGAAAACATCGACAACAGTCCTGGCGCGGGCGATCCCGGCGGGATGCTTCCCTGAACGTGCGGTCTGTAGTTAGGCGGACGGTACTGCATGCGGGATTCCAGGGAAGAGAATACACGGAAAAACGAAGACGACCGTCTGCCCCCGTTCCCCTTCTTGGATTTTATCAACTCCAGCAGGCCCGGAAAAGAAGCGGCCGGCAGGCAGCGATCCGCCCGCCGACTCCTCGCGCGTTACGCCTCTGGCGCCACCGCTTCCAGCATCGCGGCCCCGCCCTGGTTACGCAGCTGGGGATTGTAGTACTCGTAAACCTGGCCGGCGGGCGCGGAGACTTTGACCGGCTGCATCGCCTGCAGACGGTACCGCAACTCAAGCTTCTCGCCGGGAGCCAGTTGCCGCAGATAGACAATCGCCTGCCGCGGCGTGATCTGATATTTGGCGATCAGGCCGGACCCGACCAGTTCGTCCAGCTCTTCCGGTTCGATCCGAAAGCCGCCGGGGATCGGCAGATCGAGGATCACCATCGGCGCCGTCCGTTCCTGCCGGTTGACGATCGTCGCCGTGACGGTCGTCCGTTCGTCAACTTGCATCCGCGTGCGGTCATAAACCAGGTCAATCTGCAGCGGGCCTGTCGGTTCCGGCTCGACGGGCTGATCCTGGTAACAACGGAACAGCAACTGGCAGCCGGTCGCCAGGCCGGTCGTCTCCCGGACAACCAGCGGGTAGGTATTGCCGGGATGAGAGAGAAGCGACGACAGGTCGATCAGCTGCATCACGTCGGCCTGGTCGGGAGAGATCTCGATCTCACGCACCGTTTCTCCTCCCAGGGTGATCTCGATCCGCCGGGCGGACGTTTCGCCGGCCGCCATGTCGTGGGTAGCGATCAGCACTTTGAGCGCCAGCACCGACGCCTGGGTGGAGCCCCACAGGCCGCGGGGCCCTTTCTGTTCGATTAGCCAACTGACGGCCGGCGCCACGCGCGCCCGATGTGTGGGCGAGTGGAGCATCGCCAGCGTCGCCAGGGCCGTCGTTTCCACGTGGCCGCTGCGGCCGCCGCCATGGAACAACGTGGATTCGCCGGCCGCCTGGTTCCACCAGGCGGTCTTGCCGTCGGTCGACGACTGCTGCAGTTCAGCCAGCCGCTCCCACCAGGCCGGCAAGGCGGCCGACTGCGGTTCCAGGGCGATCAGCGCGTTCGTCGCCAGGGCCAGGGTGTAAGGGTCGTCGATTGCGTCCGGCGTGTGCTCCAGCAGATAGTTGAGCGTCGCGTCCCGGGCCCATCCGCCGGCCCCGTTGTGGAACACGGCCTGGGCGACGTAAGCGGTCGTCGCCAGTTCCAGGTTGGCGCCCCGTTGCACGGAGCGGGCCAGACCGTCATTAAGCATGCCGTGGTCGGTCGCCCAGGAACCGTCGGGCTGGCGGCGTTTGAGGAGCCAGTTGCGGGTGCGTTCGATCAGGTTCGGGTCGACATCATGCACCTCGGCCATGTCCTGGAATTCGAGCAGTCCATACGCCGTTAGCGTCGGATTGGCGGGCGGCCGGCCGAACCAGTCAAAGCCGCCGCCTTGCACCTCGAACGTCATCAGCCGTTGATAGCCCAGGTGAATATAGCCGCGGGCTTTCGCTTCCACTTCCGGCGCGTTCTTGCCGGTGCGGCGAAGGTAATCCAGGGCGAGCACGTTGGGGTAAGTCGTCGACGACGTCTGTTCAAAACAGCCGGACGGCTTCTGGAAGATGGCGTCGAGACCTTCGACCAGCTGGCTGAATCGGGACGGGTACAGCCGGACGAACGCCCCCACGCTGCCGGGAATGGCGTCGTCGGGCACGGCGAACTCGGCGGCCAAAGGCTGCGACAACAGCCCGCTGATCGTTTGTTCCTGCAGACGTCCGTTCGGGATTACTTCGATTTCCCGCCGCACGGCGTCGGCCGCTTCGCCGGCTCGAGCGGTGACCTGGAGCGTATGGCGCCCCACCTGCAGCACGCGGATCGGCAGCGTCACACTGCGCACTTCTCCCGGCGCCAGGTCCAGCGTAAAGCGGGCCGGCGCGTTGGATGTCGCCGCGACGGGATCGTTGTCGTTCGCGGGACGGATCGGCTCGGGCGGGCTGTCGAAGGCGTCGTCGCTTTCGTCTGCTTTGCTCTCGTTCGCCACGCGGTCGATCTGCTCGAACCAGTCAGCGGGGGCGAATTCCAAGTTGACCGTTTGTGGCTTGGGGAGATAGTTATAGACAACCGCCCGCACGCCGACTTCATCGTGCCGGGTGAGGGCGACGGGCAGATCCAGGTCGACGAAGAACGGCTGGAACACCTTGAGCGGGAACTGCCGCCCGCCCAGGCCGCCGGCGGCGGAAACGGCGCTGGTGGAGATCCGCCAGGTGGTGATGGAGTCGGCCAGGCGAATTTCATACGTCGCCCGGCCCTGGTCGTCGGTCACCAGTTCGGGTCGCCAGTCAAGCGTTTCCGGGAAGTAATCCCGCACCCGCGGCGGCTGGCCCGGCGCAGCGTCGCCTGGCATCTGTTCCGCCGCAGAGTCGCTGGCTTCTGGCGTGGCAGGCGCCGAATCGCGGGCGGACGCGGTGGCGCCCGGCATGCTTTCGTCAAGCAGGATACCAGCGATCCGTGGTTGCATCACGGCTGGCATCATCAAGGCCAGCAGTAACATCACCACCACGACCGCGGCCACCGCATTCACCGTACACCCCTTGAGGTCGCTGCCAATGACGTACTTCCAAGGGAAAAACCAGGCTCCCACCGCGACGGCGATCGCCAGGAGTGATCCCCCCAGCAGCTGCCAGCCGAGGCGCACGCTCCACAGTCCGCGCCTTCGCAGCGCGGCAATCTGGTCAACCTCGATTTCTGATGTGCCGCGTGTTTTCGCCAGGCCGGATGGCGCCCAACGATCGACGAGGCGGCCCCAGTTGTTCTCTTCGGAGGAAGCGGAGTACCGGGCCCGATCGCTGCCCTGGGCGGTGCGGGCGAACAGCGCCTGATCGAACAGATCGCGATCTGCGACCGGCACGCCCCGCTCGTCGAACGGGTCCCAGTCATAGATCTGATACAGCGGCTGGAGCAGGTCGGCTTCCAGCAGGAAAAAGGCCCGCTCCATACCGGACGCTCCCCCTTGAACCGAAAAGACGGCTTCATCCACCACAGCCAGACTCAAGGCGCCCGGCGCGGGCTTGCCGTCGGCGTCGCTCAGCTGGAAGTTCACCTGGGCCGTCTCCCCCGGACCGTACTGCGGGGCGTCAAAGGTCGCGGCGACCTGCAGGTCGCCGGCCTGTTTGACAAACACCACCCGGGATTTGCGGTCGACCAGATGGGATTCGGCAATGCGGTAGGCGGTGATCTCCAGCGGTCCGACCAGCTCCGGCGGCAGATCGAACACCGTTTGCCCTGTCCCCTGCTGCATGGCGATGGTCCCGGTCAGCACCAGCTGGCCGGCCAGAAAAATATCGACAAACACCGGCTCCACGCCGGAGCCGATCACCGTGATCTGCATCGCATCGCCGCCACGGTAGACCGCCCGATCCGGCCGCAGCAGGAAGTCGGCGCTCGTCAGCCCGCCAGCCGCCAGCGTGGTCGATTTGCGGCCGACGCGTCCCTGGGAGTCGGTTGCTTTCAGCGTGAGCGAAGTATGTTCTTCAGTCGGGGTGAGCAGGAACGAGCCGACCCCTAGCGCGTTCGTCTCGACCGGATCCGGCTGGCCGGCAACCAGGACCGACGCCGCGACCGGCAGCCCCTCGGGATTCGACGTATAGAGATAGACGCGGTTCGGACGGCTCCGCACCAGCAGCCCGCCTTCGGGGATGACATCGATGGTGATCGGGTTGGAGGTGACGCGGCTGGCGGACTTTCCCGTGTAAGATTGGCCGGCCGCATCGGTCACGGTCGCAATCAGGTCGAACAGCAAGGCATCCTCTTGCGGCGTGCCAGGCGGCTGCGACGGCGCGGTGAATTCGAGTGTCGCGATCCCTGCGGCGTCGGTCACCGCGGTGCCCTGGTGCAACTGCCGGGGAGAATTATCGTGCGTCCAGGCCTGCAGATCGACCTGGGCGCCGGCAACCGGTTCGCCAAAAAAGTAGGCCGCTTCGATTTGGACCTGCACCCGTTTGCCAGGTTCGTAGTACGACTGGCCGGGCTTCACGGCGACGCGGAACTTGGGCAGCACGTACTTCTCTACGCGGACGGTGCGTCGGCTGGTTTCGGAACCGACGCGACAGGTAATCTGGTAGTCGCCGTGAATTAACTCGGTCGCCAGGGGGCAATCGGCGGAAGCGATGCCGAACTGGCTCGTCACATCGAGCTGCTTGAAAATCACATTGCCGCGGGGATCGGTAATGCTGAACGTGGCCAGTTCGCCCGGCGCCGGTTTCTGGTCCGGTTGCCGCAGCGTGAGCGAACGCAGATGGATCGTCTGGCCCGGCTGGTACAGAGGCTTGTCGCTGCTGAGCATCACCTTCCAGGAACGCCGCAGGGTAATGGTCGACGTGAGCTTCTCCAGCCCGTCCGGCGAGCGGGCGATTGCTTCCATTTGATACGAGCCGTCCGGCCAGTCGGGCAGCCGGATCGGCGGGGCCTGATCGCCGCTGGTAAACTTCGCCAGCGTGATGGGCGGCGACTGCTTGCCGTCGTGCAGCAGAATCTCGATCGGCAATCCCGGCACACGCTCGAAGTCGTTGCGATCAATCACATACACATGCAGGGCCGCCGGGGCAAAGGGATTCCAGCGATCCTGCCCCTGCATGCGCAGGTCGTACCGCGAAGGCGCCAGTTGCGAGAAATAAATCTGGAAGCCGCCCAGCACCAGCACCGCGGCGACGGTTGCGGCAATCGTGACGCCAGCGAACCAGCGGGTGCGTGTGCGAGTATTTTTTACGCCCATGTCGATCCTTTCGAGGGTTTGCTGGATCAGTTTTTCCGAGGCTTCGCTGGCCGGCATTTCCTGCATCTGCTGTTGTCGCAGCCGGGCTTCTTCCAGGGCCTTGGCCAGCGAAGGATCGCTGGCGCAGCACTTTTCCATGTAGGCCGCTTCCTCTTCGGACAGCAAGCCGTACAGGTAGTCGTCGAGATAAAGACGCATGTCGTCGTTCGGTTTCATGCGTGATACGCCAGGGAAAAAGGGAGAGCAAAGGGAATCAAGGAACGTGCGACGAATGGATTTTGGAATGAGAAGATTTTCTACTCACGGAATTCGACGGATAGTCGCCTGTCACTCCGCGAAAGACGACTTTCTGCGTCCCCTGTCTCGTAAAGCAGGAAAACGAAGATCCGGCTGTGCTTCTTCTGTGTCAAAACGTGTCACGCCAAAGCGGCCAGACTTGTGCGGAGGGCGGCCAGGGCATGGTGCATGTGCGAGCGAACGGTGCCTTCGGCGCGGCCAGTGGCGACGGCGATTTCGGCGTAACTGAGTCCGTTCCAGATCCGCAGCACCACGACCGTCCGCTGCTGCGGCGGCAACAAGGCGACCGCGGCCGCAACCTGCTGGGCCGTTTCCTGCCCCAGCAGGGCGTCGTCGGGAGCGGGACCGTTCGACGCTTTCACGGACGTTTCCAGCGCACTGATCGGCAAGGGCTGCGGTTTGGCCGAGCGAAAATCGGCCCGGCAGCGATTGGCCGCGATTGTGAACAGCCAGGACTTGAACGGTTTGGGGAACGTGTACTGCTTCCGATGTTTCCAGACCGCCAGGAAGACCTCCTGGAACAGCTCTTCCGCCCGGTGCTGGTCTCCCATCATGCGCACCAGGAACGTCAGCAGCGGACTCGCATACCGACGCACCAGCAGGCCCAGGCACTCCCTTTCACCCTGGGCGACCTGAGCCATAAGGTATTCGTCGGGCTTGCCGCCGTGGTTCATAGGTTTGCCAGGACTGAAGAATCGGCCGTCGCAGGGAGTCGCCTGCGTTCAGATAACCTTATGCGCGGGAAAGGAAAAACGTTGAACGCCTTCTGCCGATTTTTCTCCCCATTTTGAAAAGCGAGGGTCCCGTGTACGATGACCGGGCCCGGAGCCGTCGCTTCCGTTGGTCTGCAGAATACGGGATCGGCCGGGGAAAACCCACTGTTTTCTCCCTCCGCTGGCGACAAAGACAAATCACCGCCGCCTTCCCCGCCGTCACAGGACGGCAGTTTGAAAAAAGGACGTTCCATGATTGAAACCGCCCGACATGCGGCCCAGCTGGGCGGCGACGTGGTCGCCAGATACTACCGCGAAGGCGTCGAGATGCGCGGCAAGCAGTCGTATAACCTGGTTTCCGACGCTGATATCGACGCCGAAAGAGCCGTCGTCCAGGCGATCCGCGAAGCGTATCCCGACCACGCGATCCTGGCCGAGGAAGAGCATCACGACTCGGCCGAGTCCGAGCATTTATGGGTCGTCGATCCGCTCGACGGCACCAACAACTTCGCCCATCATATCCCGCATTTCGCCGTTTCGATCGCCTACTACCACCAGGGCGTCGCCCAGTGCGGGGCCGTTTATAATCCAATCCGCGAAGACTGGTACACGGCCGTCCGCGGCGAAGGAGCCCAGCACAACGGCCAGCCGATCCATGTGAGCGACTGCACCGATCTGGGTCAGGTGCTGGTCGGCCTGGGCTTTTACTACGATCGGGGCGACGGCATGCTGGCCACGCTGGCGGCCGCGGCCGACTTTTTTCGCTGCAACATTCACGGCGTGCGCCGCTTTGGCACGGCGTCGCTGGATCTGGCGCAGGTCGCCTGTGGGATGTTCGGCGCGTTCTTTGAGTTCGAACTGAAGCCCTGGGACTTCGGCGCCGGGCGGTTACTGGTCGAAGAAGCCGGCGGCCGGATCACTACCTGCACCGGCGAAGAGGTCCCGCTCAAGTCGACCAGCATGCTCGCCAGCAACGGCCATCTGCACGCCCAGTCGCTGGCCATCACCAGCAAGCACTTCAAGAGTTAGGGCCGTGCAAGAGTCGCAGCAGCCCCAGGCGTCGTTCGTCGTCTATTCGGCGGCGATCTTTTACTCGTCGGCCACATTGACCCAGACCTTGAGGGCCGACTTTTCTTCGACCAGCAGGCGGATCATTTCGGCGTAGTTTTCCAGGCCGTCGACCGGGTTGGTGAGGATCCGCTCGGTCACCTGGGGCCACATCATTTCGCCCAGGGCGAAATCGCGGATGCCGGATTCAAAGTACTCGCGGTTGGCGTTGACCGTTCCCAGCAGCAGCTTGTTCCCCAGCACCCATTCCAGGTTGACCTTGTCGGCCGGCACTTCAGCGTTTTTCGCGCCGCCGGTGATACTCGTCCAGACCAGCACGCCGTTGAGGTTCAGCACGTTCATCGCGCTAAAGGCCACCGCACTAGAGCCGGTGGCGTCGACGATAATATCCGGCTTGCCGACCCGGGCCGCCAGATCCTTGAGCGACGTATCAGCCAGGCTGACGTAGGTCGCTTCATACGCCTCGACAATCTCCGAGTTGAGCGTCGGCGCCGCCGACCGGGCGACCGTGTACACCTCCAGCCCGCGGGCCTTCAATAGCATGGTGGTAAGCAGACCAATTTGTCCGGCGCCCAGCACATAGGCGATCTTCGGCCGCCACACGCGCATCCGCCGCTGCGCTTCGTAAGCCTGCTGGATCGCTTTGGCGGCGACGCTCATCGGCTCCATCAGCACATGCAAATGCTTCAGGCCGCCCGGGACCCGTACGATATATTCCGGGTCGTCGACGAAGTACTCCGTCAGGAAACCGTGCAGCAGGTTGATGCCGCGTTCATAGTAGGTTTCCTCGCTGGTCATGTCGTAGGTGCCGATCTGGTCATAGATCGACCCGCCCGGCCGCCGCACGGTGGCGGTGACATAATCGCCCGGCTTGAGCCCTTTGACATTCGGCCCGACCTCTTCGACGATGCCGAAGCACTCGTGGCCCATCACCAGGAAGTTGTAGCCCGGAGGGGCGTTCCCGTAGAGGGCGTCGTTGATTTCACGATCGGTCGCGTCGACGCCGACCTTCAATACGCGGACCAGCACGCCGCGGCCGTTCGGGACATCTTCGATGCTCGGCTTCGGCAGTTCGGCCAGATGGACGCTGTTCGGTTTGCCCGGATGGACTGCAATCGCCTTCATGCGTACTCGTCAAAAAAGAGAGTCTAGGGGTTCGCGTGTTTGGGCGATTATCGTACTCAGAAACCACGAAAAAAGCGAGGGGCCAGGCGGGAAACGGTTCTTTGGGAAGAGCGAGCCCGCAAAAAAGCAGCTGGAAGAAAAAAAGCGTTCACGGCACAGAACGCCCGGAAACGCAGAGGGAAGGGAGAGGAAGAAGCAGTCCCGTGGATTCAACCCTGATCTTCAGTCTCTTCCTGGTGCGGATTGGATTCCGGACCCGGGTTGTCGGAAAACGGGGGAAAAAGGCGCCAACTGGCGGGACGCTGGCTGCGGTCGTCCAGGTAGTCGGTCGCCAGCGGCGGCGGTTCCTGTTCCCCCTTACCGCTGCGGACCAGAAACGCGGCGATCGACTGCCGTAACGCCGCGAAGCGGACGACCTGGCGCTGCTCAACGCCGCGCAGCGTCTGCAGGGCTCCCTGCACTTCGTAATCATAAAAGAAGGCGGCCTGCTCCGCCGGGACCGGGGCGATCTTCGCCTGGGTGGGCGGAACCAGCCGCACAAATCCGGCCAGCATCAGCACGAACAGCACGCACACGCTGCGCTCCGCCAGCGGCTGCAGCCGGGCCAGCCGACCGCCGGCCATACGGGTGCGCGACAGCAGCCAGCTGACGGCCAGCGCCACGGCCGCCGCGCCGGCGATCGTCGTTGCTTCCGGATGGCGGCTCTCCTGCAGCTGGCAAAGCGAGGCCACCGCCAGCGTCATGGTGAACCAGGCCCCGAACAGGCCGCGGCGCGTCGTCCCTGGCCACGCCGGAACCAGCATCAATCCGCACAGCGCCGCCGATCCCAGCAGGATCAGCAACTGCGGCAACTGCCCCCAGAAGCGCAGCTCCAGCAGTTGCCCCTCCAGCAGGTACGTCCAGCTCAGATAGTCCATCGGCCCCTGCGTAAGCAGCAGCCAGGACCATAGCGTTCCCAGCAGCATCACGGCCGTCAGCACGGCCCGTGATCGGGGCCGATCCGCCAGCAACGCCCACGCTCGCATGACTCCTGCCATCGCCGGAAGGGAAACCAGCAGCAGCCCTCGCATGCCAAAGGTCGGACCGACCGCCAGCCACCAGTAATACCAGCAGCCTTGGATGTACGCATTGACGGCCGTCGCCACAATCGCCAGCGCCCAGACGGCCGCCTCCCGGTTCTCTCCCTGCCGCCACGCTCGCACCAGCAGCACGGGCAACAGCAGGGCGCCGAAGCCGACCAGTGGATGCGTGGGCAGCAGGCCGTGGAACGTATCGAACAGCACGTTGCCCAGAAACGGGCTCGACCGATCCAGTGACTGGAAACCGTCATCGCCAAAGCGATAGGGCGAGCGCAGCGGATCGCCCGTCATCCAGTAATTGACGACGCCAATCTGCATCGACGCCAGACCAATCGCACCGCCGCACAGCGTTACGCAGATCCCCCCCGGCCGCCACCCACGGCGACATGCCAGGTAACACAACGGCAACAGCACCGGCCAGGCGAAAACGCCCAGGTAAGGGCGAATCATCAGCAGCACGCCCGTCGCGCAAGCGACCAGCGGCGTACTCGCGCGGCCGGTCCGGGCCAGCAGGATCGTCTGCTGGAACAGCACCCCGGCCGGCAGGAGCGAAAACGTCTCCGACGAAATAGCCGTGCTGTAGTAGCCCAGCGGCGTCGCCACAAACGCCGTCCCGCAGGCCAGCCAGGCGCCGCCGACGTCGGTCAGTTCCCGCATCCCCTGATAGAACAGCCGCCAGAACACGGCGGCACAGAGAAAGCCAGCAATGTAGGCCGCCTGCTTTTCTTCGAACAGCACATTCAAGGGAGCGATCAGCAAGCCGGGACCCGCCAGCCACTGGTTGAACGGCAAGCCCAGCACCGAGACATGCTGATGCGAGAAGACCCGATCGATGTTCCCTTCGTAAACGGCCGCCGACCAGTCCGCGTAAGTGAGGAAGTCGGGCCCCGGCGTCCGCATGACGCCAGCCGCCGCCAGCATCAGCAGGAACAGCGTCCGCGGCGCCGCCAGCCACGCCAGCGGCCCAGGCGACGATTCCCTGACGGCCGAGTTCGCCGGGTCTTTGGTCACACGCGTTTCCCAGAAGTAAACGAACCCTCAAATGACTGTCAGAGTCTGACATTCCGCCGATGCGAAAAACTCTCGCTGCTCACCTTCTTCCGTTCTGGCAAGCTCATCTCAGAAAGAAGTTCACCATTGTGATCACAGAAGAGATCGTGGCGAGAATTGAAGTCGTCTTGAAAGAGAAGCAAGGAGAGCAAACACCACTTCCTCAACAAACTCCCTCCCTCTTTTTTTCCTCTCTCTTTTCCTCTGCGTCCTTTGCGGTGAATCCTCTTTTTTCTGCTTTTACTCAGGCTTCTTCCGCAGCAAGTTCAACACCGCGAGCGTCATCGTATGCACGCCCGTTTTGATGGTCGGTTCAGGAACGGGAAAATATGCATTGGTGTGGGTGCGGCTCAAAGGCGGTCCGCCGGCGGCAGCGGCAGCCACTTTGTCGTCGGGTTGGGAGCCGAGGAAGTAATAGAAGCCGGGCGAACCGGCCAGGATGAAGCGGCTGAAATCTTCGCCGCCCAGGCTCATCGGCCGCTCGTGGACCTTTTCCGGTCCCAGCGCCTCGCGGAACAGGGCGACCGTTCTGGTGGTGAGCGCTTCGTCGTTGAACAGGGCCGGCGTGTACTGCTCGCGATCGACGTGCACCTTCGGCTCCGGCGCCTGGGCGGAAACGGCGGCCGCTTTGGCGATCCGCTCGATGCTCGCCAGCACCTGTTTCCGCGTGGCGTCGTTGGTGGTCCGCACGGTCAGCTGCAGGGCGACATCATCGGGAATGATGTTATGTTTGGTCCCGCCATGGATCGAGCCGACCGTCACTACGGCCGAGTCCAGCGGGTCGATCTCGCGGCTGACGATCGTCTGCAGGTCGATCACAATCCGGGCCGCCAGCACGACCGGGTCGATGGTCGTATGCGGGGCCGCGCCGTGGCCGCCTTTGCCGAAAACGGTGATGTCGACGGTATCGACATTCGACTGCATCTGCCCCGATCGAAAGTTCACATGGCCGGCCGGATAGCGCGAGTCGCAATGCAAGGCCAGGCAATAATTGGGCCGCGGGAAGCGGTCAAACAGCCCGTCGGCCAGCATCGCTTTCGCCCCGGCCCCGATCTCTTCCGCCGGCTGCCCGATACAGACCAGCGTCCCTTGCCATTGATCTTTCAGCGTGTGCATCACGTTCGCCAGACCGACCAGGCAGGTCATGTTCAGGTCATGCCCACAGGCATGCATCACGCCGACCGTCCGTCGCCGGGAGTCGGTCGCCATGACACGACTGGCGTAGGGCAGCCCGGTCTGTTCGATGATCGGCAGCGCGTCCATATCGGCCCGCACCAGGATCGTGGGCCCGTCGCCGTTTTTGAGCACGCCGACCACTCCGTGGCCGCCGACTTTCTCGGTCACCGTAAAACCGGCGCCGCGGAGTTCCTTGGCCAGCCGCGCCGCCGTGGATTCCTCCTGCAGCGACAGTTCCGGGTGCGAATGGAAATGCTGGTACAGGGATTCGAGCGCCGGATACTGCTCGGCGACGAGCGCGGGAATCGGATCGTTGGACGTCGCGGGAACTTCTTCCGCCAGCGCCGGCGAAGTCGCCGCCAGGGCCAGCAGCAGAGCCGTTAATCGATTCATGGTTTTTTCCTTCGGCAACACGATCCAAGGATCGCGATCAGGACTCGCAAACAGGAGGGACGTCGCCGCCGCATCCGGCAGCCGCGCCCTGCGGCACGATTATAAACCAAAGCGAAACGGCGCGTCGCCTGAGAAGCGAGGGAAACGCGGGCGGAAAGCGTCCCGCGCAGGCCGTGCCGCCGGGACCAAGGGACGTCCATCGTTTACGGCGCTGCGGGAAGGTACAATGCGGCCCCACGCCGGTTACCTGTCTTTCTCTTTTTTCTGCCTGGCTCATGCTTGAACGCTTTTTGATTGTGTGGCTGTTGCTGTCGTCGGGACTGGCGTATGTCTGGCCGGCCGTTTTTCCGTCGACTGTCGTGGACCCGTTCCTGGCGTCGGCAAGCTACCTGTGGCTGCTGATTACGGTCACCATGTTTTGCCTGGGCTGGATGCTGCCGCGCGAAGAAGTCCGCGAGATCGGTCGACGATGGCCGGCCGTACTGGGCGGCACGGCCCTGCAGTATCTCACCATGCCGGCCCTGGCGGCCGGGGCCTGCTGGCTGTTTGGCTTTGAAGGGGACATGCTGATTGGCGTGGTGATGGTCGGCTGCGTGCCGGGCGCCATGGCTTCGAACGTGCTGACGTTGCTGGCCCGCGGCAATACGAGTTATTCGGTCAGTCTGACCACGATGGCGACGCTCGCTTCGCCGTTGGCCGTGCCGCTGGTCATGGGACTGGCGATGCGCTGGGCGGCGGTCGAAGAGAAAGCGATCGAACCGGCGTTCTTCTGGAAGCTGGGCCTGTCGCTGCTGAATATGGTCGTCCTGCCGGTGCTGGCCGGCTATCTGCTCAACCTGAAGTTCCCGCAGTGGGAAAAGACGGCCCATCGACTGGGAAGCCTGGTCGCCAACGTGACCATCCTGTGGGTGATTGCCGTCGTGGTCGCCAGCAACCGGGATCAACTCAGCCGGGTCACGCTGCTGCTGGTCGCCGCCCTGCTGCTCGTCAACCTGATGGGCTATCTGGTTGGCTACCTGGGCGGCGCCGCCTTCCGACTGCCGGAGCCGATGCGGCGGGCGCTCACGCTGGAAATCGGCATGCAGAACGCCGGGCTCGGAGCACAGCTGGCGCTGCAGATGTTTCCCGAGAACACTTCGGTCGCGATTGCCCCCGCCTTTTATACGTTCGCTTGCATGCTAACCGGGACGGCCCTGGCCCGCTTCTGGGCCCTGAGAAGCATGGCCGCCGAAGGTCCGCCCGACGAAGACCTGCCGCCCGAAGAGCCGCAGCCGGCGAGCTGAAAGGAAGGAACGGAAATGGCAGGTCAGTCGTCTTTCACTCCGAGGCTGTGAATTTATTAACCAGAGGAGGGGTTCTTCTAGCAAATGGCTCTCAAAAACGACCCTGTTTTGATCTCAAACCTCGCCTCTGAGATGAAAATGGCTCGTTTTTGAAGCATCCTAAGTTAACATCCCTTGAATTTCGGAATAAATTCACAGCCTCTCCGTGAAAGAACGCGTACTTTCGCGGACCGAAAGTCGAATTTCCGGCGTCTCCTGCTCCTCAAAACGACGAACCGGAATCTGGCAGTCTTTCGCTTCCCACGCCCGGCGCCCTGGGAGGGAAGCGTCCGCCGGTTTATAGTGAAAAAGCGTCCCTGGCCGGTCGAACGACGTTTCCTCTGTCGCAATGCTGGGACGACGCTAGAAATGCCGGTTGAACCTTTTTCTCACTTTAACCCTCTTCGTGGTTATGAGTCGTGTTGTATTAGCCATGTCGGGCGGGGTGGATAGCAGCGTCGCTGCGCATCTGCTGCTGGAGCAGGGTCACGAAGTGATCGGCGTGTTCATGCGCCATGGCGAGGAGTCGCCGGTCGCCTGTACGGTCGACGGCAAAATGCTGCTGCCGCTGGTGAGCGAGCGGCCCGACCACAAGCAGGGCTGTTGCAGCGCGTCCGATGCGGAAGACGCCCGGCGGGTGGCCGACAACCTCGACATCCCTTTTTTCGCCCTGAACCTGCAGCAGGAGTTTGGGCGGATCATCGATTACTTCGTCGAAGAGTACACGATCGGCCGCACGCCCAATCCGTGCGTCATGTGCAATAACTGGCTGAAGTTCGGCAAGCTGTTCGACTATGCCGACAGCGTCGGCGCCGACTTTGTCGCCACGGGGCATTACGCCCGGCTCACCCCGCAGCCCAGCGGCCCGCCCGCCCTGCGCCGCGGCGTCGACGACGGCAAGGATCAGGCGTACGTGCTCTTTGGCGTGGGCCGGGAACTGCTGGACCGGATGCTGCTGCCGGTTGGCGACTACCAGAAAAGTCATATTCGCGAGCTGGCCGGCCATATCGGTCTGCGCGTCGCGGAGAAGAAAGACAGCCAGGAAATCTGCTTCGTCTCTTCCGGTCGTCACGAAGAGTTCGTCAGGGCGAAGCGGCCCGACGTGGACACCTCGGGCGCGATCGTCACCACCGACGGCCGCGTGGTGGGTCAGCACGACGGCATCGAACGCTACACGATCGGCCAGCGCAAAGGGCTCGGCGTGGCGATGGGCGAACCGTACTTTGTGGTGACGATCGACCCGGAAGAGCGCCGCGTGGTGATCGGCAAAAAGGAAGACCTCGCCCGTAGCTCGCTGCTGGCGGGACAGACCAACTGGCTCATTGATCCGCCGACCGAGCCGTTCGCCTGTGAAGCCAAGATCCGCTACAACAGCCCGCCCCAGCCGGCCACGGCGACGATCCTGCCGGACGGTCGCCTGGCGGTGGAGTTCGAAGAGCGGCTCTTCGGCGTGGCCCCCGGCCAGGCGGTCGTCTGTTTTGAAGGCGACCGCGTGCTGGGCGGCGGCTGGATCGAGTCGTCGTCCTGAGAAGCGTCCTGTTTCGTCGCCCTCGGGACTAGAAAAAGTACACCCGCTGGGCCGTGTTGCGGAGCAGTTGCTGCCGGTCGTTGTCGGACAGGAAGTCGGCGTGATCGCGAATCAGCGCGATCGAACCGCGGTAGTCGTGGTCGCCGACCAGCTGGTAAGGGCAATCGCTGGCCCACATGCAACGCTCCGGGCCATAAGCGTCCAGCACCTGGCGGATCATGGGCAGCAGATCCAGGTACGGCGCCTTCTTTTTCCCCAGTGCGTAGTAGGCCGAGATCTTCAGCGCGACATGCTTGTGTCGGGCCAGGCGGCAAAGCGCTTTGAGTTCCGAAGCCTGGATCGGACCGTCGGCCCCCACCCGGGCGAAGTGATCAATCACGACGGGCGTGTCGGGATACTTCGCGCACATCTGATCGACGGCGGCCAGGTCGCTGGGGTCGATCAGGCAGCACATCGACTGCCGCGTGTCGACGGCCGTTTTCCACATCGCTTCCATGCCGGGACCGGTGAGCCATTTGTCGGCGCCGCGAAGGCGGGGGGTGATGCGGAAAGCGGTGACTTTCTTTGGCAGCAGCTCGCGCATCTGGGCGGCCGGATCGGGGCCCGTGTCGTCGATCATGCCGACCACGCGGAAGCGGCCCGGGTGCTTCTTCGCCGCATCGGTCATGTACCGATTGTCCCAGGCGTAGTAGGTGTGGTGGGCGATCAGCACGGCCCGGTCGACGCCTTCGGGAGCGGCCGTCTTCAGCAGTTCCTCGGCGGTGAAGCTGGGCGGAGCCAGGTCGTCGACCGTTTGCCCTTTGGCCAGCGGATAGTGGGCGACGTCGCGGGTCCAGATATGCGAGTGCGCGTCGATCCAGCCGGGAAAGGTCGGCTCTTCTTTCGCACGGGCTGAAGTCGCCGTGGAAGCGGCCAGCGCCGCTGCACCGGCCGCAGCAGCCAGCATGTCGCGTCGAGACATAGATGCATTCATGAGGTACGTCTGTCGGGAAAAAGGGAAACAAGCGCCGGCCGGCAACGGCCGCCAGCGCGGATGCGTCGGGAATCCCCACTCGCGGTCCCGGCTGCCGGATCACGATCCGATTAGCACGGTAGCCGGAAGCGGGGCCGATCGCAAGTTTTGCCGCCAAACTTTCGTTACTCGGCTGTCGATTGAGGGCCAGACGAAAATCGCCCGAAGGTCTACTCTCAATGCAGATCCCCCGTCGGCCTGCGCGAGGCGCCAGCACTGCTGGGACTTCGCTGGCAACGCTTTCCCGGCTGCGGATAAATGGCAGCGGGAGTCTGGCGTTTTGTCGGTTTCTCCCTTGTGCGATTCGATCGAATCTGGGACAAGTCGCCCCCGGTCTGGGTTCTCCACAGGTTGGTTCAAGTCTTCGTCGTTAAAGCCCGAATATTTGGCATAGTCGGTCCCTTTTCCCGAACGGGCAGGGTTGCGCCCTGGGTTCGTGTGAGGGCGACGAATCTCGGGACCGGTTCGACGATCCCCAATTCCCGGCTTCACCTTTTCCGCTGCCCTGGAGGCTGTCGTGCAAAGAGGATTCCCCTTATTGCTGCTTGCTCTTGGTTTCATGGGCGGCGGCTGGCTGTTTATCCAGCAATACGACATCGAGGGCCTGGATCGCGTTCGGGTTGTCGCCAAGAACGATCCGGTCGGTCGCCTGCCGGACGTGACGGAATCAGGCGCCGTGGCGGCGCCTGGCGAAACCATCAAAGTGGCTTCGTTCAATCTGTGCGTCTATGGCGTAACCAAAGCCTCCAAGCCGGAAGTGATGGAGATGCTGGCGCGCATTATCCGCCAGTACGATGTGACAGCCATCCAGGAGATCCGCTCCCAGGACCAGACCGTGCTGCCCAAACTGGTGCAGCTGGTCAATTCCACCGGCCGCCAGTTCGACTATGTGATTGGCCCGGCGCTGGGACGCACTAACAGCAAAGAACAGTACGCGTACATTTTTGACCGGGCCACGCTGGAGATCGACCTCCGCGAGTGCTACACGGTGAAAGACCCGAACGACGTGCTGCACCGGGAACCGTTCGTCGCCTGGTTCCGGGCCCGCGGTCCGGCGCCGGAGGAAGCGTTTACCTTCTCGCTGGCGAACTTCCATATCGATCCCGACGAAGTACCGCAGGAAGTAAAGATCCTGCCGATCGTACTCAACGCCATCCGGAATGACGGCCGCAACGAAGACGATGTGATCCTGCTCGGCGACTTCAACGCCGACGAGCTCCAGCTGGCCCAGTACGCCAGCCTGCCGAACGTCACCATGGCGATCACCGGCGAGCCGACGAATACCAAGCACACCAAAGGCTACGACAACATCATCTTCCAGCAGTACGCCACGACCGAGTACGTCGGCCGCAGCGGCGTATTCGACTTTTTGCGACAGTTCAACATGACGGTCGACAACGCCATGGAAGTTTCCGACCACATGCCGGTCTGGGCTGAGTTCAGCGTTTACGAAGGCGGCGCCAATGGCCGGTTCGCCGTCCGCAACGCCACCACCAACGCCTCGCTGCGTTAAGCGCAAAGCGAACCTTTTGTTGCCAAACGATGACGGCCTTGGCTGCTTGCAAGGCCGCATCAGGTTTTCTCGCTGCTGGGATCCATCGCGCGGGTCAGTCGTCTTTTGCTCCGCAAAAGAACGCGTACTTTCACGGAGTGAAAGTCGACTTTCCGGCGCCTGTTCTTCCTCAAAACGAAGCACCAGAATCCGGCAGTCATTCCCCGTGCTGTCCGAGTGAAGGTCGACGGACCTTTTGTCGTGCGTCCGTTACGGAGCGACAGGATCCGTGCGCAGCGTCGGGTCGCCCTGCAGCTTTCGCCATGCGGCCAGCTGCTGTTGCAGGTCGGCGACGATGGCGGCGTGCTCCGGAGCGTCGACCAGGTTCTGCAGCTCATGCGGATCGGCCTGCAGGTCGAACAGTTGCCAGCGCTTGGCGACCGGATAATGAATCAGCTTCCAACGGTCGTTGCGCACCATCCTCTGGCTGCCAGTGAAGTAGCCGAAAATCCGGGCATGGTGCGTCTGCTTCTCCCCTCGCAGCACCGCCGCAAAACTCTCGGCCGTCACCGCTTCCGGAATGGCGATCCCGGCCAGCTCACAGGTGGTGGGATACAGCTCGCGCAGGTACACCTGGGCCGTAGTGCGCACGCCCGGTTTGATGCCGGGTCCGCTGATCAGCAAAGGGGTGTTGATGGTGTGCTCGTACATGTTCTGCTTGCCGCGCAGGCCGTGGCTGCCGACCGCCATGCCGTGGTCGCTGGAATAGATCACGTACGTTCGGTCGCGCTGGCCTGTCTCCTCCAGTCGGGTCAGGATGCGGCCGACCTGGTGGTCCAGATCATCGATCACCGCATAGTACAGCCGCAGCACGTCCCGAACGGCGGCCGGTGTGCGGGGCCATTCCATGAGGCGTTCGTCGCGCCCTTCCAGGTTGCCATGATCGAAAGGGTGCCGCGGCAGAAAGTTGGCCGGCAGTTGCATCTGATCCGCATGGTACTTGCCGGCGGTGCTGGTCGGAGTGAAGAGCGGGTCGTGCGGCGCGGTGAAGTTCACCATGAGCAGCCAGGGCTGATCGCCCGCCTTGTCGATGATGCTGATCGCCGCATCGGCGAACTTCGCGCTGATGTCAGGCGTGAGTCCGACGCCCTGATCCGGGTGCCTGGTGCGACCGTCGCCTGACTGGAACATCCAGCCGCGATACCCGGTGACAGGCACGCCGCGGTCATCGGTCTGGTCGACCGGGTGCAGCTTCCCGTCGCCGTGATAATAGAAGCCAGCGACTCCGGTAAAGCCGCACTCCGCCGGCTTGGGCCGCATATGCCATTTGCCCACGGTGTAGGTGGCGTAACCCGCCGCGGCGAAGGTAGCGGGCCAGAAGGAAACGCCGTCGGCAAAGTTCAGGTTGCCCAGCCCCGTGACGCCGTTTTCCCAGCCATGCTGGCCGGTGAGAATCTCGGACCGACTGACCCAGCAGATGGGATAAGAGCAAGTCGCCCGGGTGAAGGACATCCCTTCGCGGACCAGGCGATCCAGGCTGGGCGTGGAGATCTGCTGGTTGCCGAGCGCCGCGATCGTATCGCCGCGCTGATCATCCGCCAGCAGGAACAGGAAGTTCGGTCGTTCGGCCCCCGCCGCTTGCGGTCCGGACCCGGCCAGCCGCAGTCCGCCCAGCAGCAAGAGGGCAGAGATCGCCAGGCAACGTCCTGCAGTTCCGCGCGGCATCGTTTTTCCTTTCGGCGCATGGCCGGCTCTGGCGACTCCAACTTCGACTTCGACTTCGAAAAATCGCTTACTGATTGATGCGGTACAGGTGGGTATCGGTCCGCAGCAGCAGGGCGCCTTCGATCGGGGCGGGCGTGGCCAGAGTGCGGCCGGGCAGCGTGTTGACGGCCAACTCTTTGTACTCTTTGCCGGCGGCGAAAACCGTCGTGACGCCTTCTTCGCTCAGGGCGTAGATGCGACCGGCGGCCAGCAAGGGCGAGGCCGAATAGTTGCCGCCGACCCGTTCCTGCCAGACCTGCTCGCCCGTTTTCGCATCCAGACAGACGGCCACGCCGCGATCGCTGACCAGATACAACGCGTCGTCGACGACCAGCGGGGACGGACTGTGCGGGGCGCCACGGTCGGTCGTCCAGGCGACATGCGTCTCGCTGACATTGCCTCGTCCGGTCGGACGAATCGCATACAGCACCGGCCGGTTAAAGCCGGAAGAAACAAACACCAGGCCGCTGCCATAAGCGGGCCGCGGGGTCACTGAATAGCCGCCCGGGTAATCGACCCGCCAGAGTTCTTCGCCTGTCAGCGGGTTATAGCTGGACACGCCGCCGGCGCCGGGGCAGACGGCCTGCGGGACGCCGTCGACTTCGATCAGCAGCGGAGTACTAAAGGCGAACTTCTTCCCGTCGTTTTCCGGCCGGGCGGTGCGCCACAACTCTTCGCCGGTGCGCTTGTCGAGACCCGTCACAAACGGTTCCGAACTGCCGTCGCAAATGATGATCAGCACGTCCTGGTACACCACGGGCGATCCGCCCGGGCCGTGGACATGGGGGTAATCAATTTTGGTGCGCCAGACGGGCTCTCCGGCGGTGGTCAGGCAGGCGGTGCCGTAGTTGCCGAAGTGCACATAGACGCGATCGTCTTCCAGGACAGGCGTCGGCGAGGCATGGCTGTTCTTGTTATGGATGCGGCCGACCGTCTCCAGGTGCAGCACCTCCACGTTCTGCAGTTCGCGGCCCGTTTCTAGATCCAGACTGATCAGCCGCAAGCTGGCGCCGTCTTCGCTGGCGGTCGTCAGCCAGATACGACCGTCGGCGACAACGGGCGACGACCAGCCCAGACCGGCGATCGGAACTTTCCAGGCGATGTTGGCCGAATCTTCCGACCAGGTCAGCGGGGCCGCCTGCACTTGCGACAACCCCTGGCCGCCGGGACCACGGAACTGGGGCCATTCCTGGGCCAGTGCCGGTAAAGGAAGGCAAAGCAGGGAAAGGAAGAAAACGCGAGAAACAGACATGGGCGACGATCCCGTGGAAGGAAAACCGGTGGGCAAATGAATGGGGGAGGACGTCGCCAGGCGAACGTCGCCCTTATTGTGCCCCCGTCGCCGACCGGCGTCAATTTATTAACGGGCCGGTTTCGCCTGCAGAAAAGAAAGCCCGCCCTGGGGCCAGATAGCTCCAGGACGGGCTTGCGCTTGTTCATCGGGGCGGCCGGCGGGCCGCTCACTGCGGCGGTGTTAGCCTTTTTCGGCGTATTCGGCGCCGAAGAATTCTTTGCTTTCGTTCGGGCTCGGCTTGATGGTTCGCGAGCCTTCCTGCCAGTTGGCGGGGCAAACTTCGCCGTTGGCTTCAAAGAACTGGAGCGCTTTGACCATGCGAAGCGCTTCGTCGACGCTGCGGCCCAGCGGCAGATCGTTGACGACCTGGTGGCGGACAACGCCGTTCTTGTCGATCAGGAACAGGCCGCGCAGGGCGATGCCGCCCGGCAGCAGCACGCCAAACGAACGGGCGATTTCTTTGTTGAGATCCGCGACCAGGGGGTAATCGATCTGGCCCAGGCCGCCTGCGGTCCGCGGCGTGTTCCGCCAGGCCAGGTGGCTGAAGTGGCTGTCGACCGAAACGCCCAGCAGTTGCACGCCCAGAGCTTCAAACTCTTTGGCGCGATCCGAAAAAGCGATGATTTCCGTAGGACAAACAAACGTGAAATCGAGAGGATAAAAGAACAGCATTACATACTGTCCGCGGTATTCCTCCAGCGAAATGCCTTTGAAGGATCCATCAGGCATTACCGCCTGCGCCTGGAAATTCGGCGCTTCTTGCTGCACCAATACGCTCATGTCACGGGCCCCTAAAATCACGGGTAAAATTTAACCAAGAATCCCGATTTACCTTACCGCCTGGCCAGCCCATTTGACAAGGGGCCGCGCGGCGGGGACGGGGCTGGCATGTCTCTGCTCGAACGCCAGAACAGGCCCCAGCGGAACGCCCCTGTCGGCCAGTCCGTTGAATTCTCTTGTCCGACAACTGATCGGAGTTTGGAGATGCGAGGTTCAATTCGCTCGCGGGGCGAAGTACACTGACCCTGCGGAACCGGTTCCGTCCCCCCACTCGACGCGATCGCCGCCTGCGCGGAAACGCATCTCCCTTGCCTGTTTTTTCTGGAGGTACCGAAATGGATCGTCGCAAGTTTCTGCAGCAGTCTTCGACCGGCGTCATTGCTGGTCTGGGCGCGGCAGCCCTCGCCAACCAGGCGAAAGCAGCTCCTAGCGAACGCGTGCGAGTCGGCATGATCGGTTCGGCCGGCAGGGCCTACAGCTTGTGCAGCACCTTCTCCGGCAACCCCAACGTGGAAATCGTGATGGTCGCGGACGTCGACCCTCGCCGCATGCCCAAGGCCCTGCAGAAGATTACCGAGAACCAGGGACAGGCCCCCAAAACGACCACCGATTTCCGTCATATCATCGACGACGACAGCATCGATGCGATCGTGGTCGGCACGCCCGACCACTGGCATGCGATCCCCACGATTCTCGGCTGTCTGGCCGGCAAAGACGTGTACGTCGAGAAGCCCGACGGACACAACATTGTCGAAGGCCAGCGGATGGTGGCCGCCGCCCGCAAGCACGGCCGCGTGGTGCAGATGGGTTCGCAGCACCGCTCGACCGACCGTCTGATCAGCGCGCTCGATTACATTCGCACCGGCGCGCTGGGGAAAGTGCTGTTCGCCAAAGCCTGGGAAAGCACCCGGCAACGCTCGATCGGCAACCCGCCCGACTCCCAGCCGCCGTCGGGCGTCGATTACGACATGTGGCTGGGCGCGGCGCCGAAGCGTCCGTTCAATCCGTGCCGCTTCCACGGAAACTGGCGCTGGTTCTTCGACACGGGCACCGGCGACCTGGGGAACGACGGCGTGCACCGGCTGGACATGGCCTTCGCCGCCATGAATGCCGCCTGTGAAGCGCAGGGCGATGCGCCCTGCGTGCTGCCCCGGAAGATCTCCGCCATGGGCGGCAAGCGGTATTTCGACGACGCGCAGGAATTCGCCGATACCCTGCAGGTGGCCTATGAGTACGAATCGGCCACCCCCAAAATCCTCACCTATGAAATGCGGATCTGGGCTCCCTACGACATGGACGACGAATCCGAAGGCGCCGCCATTTACGGCGACCTGGGCTATATGATCATCGGCAACGAACGCTGGCGCGCCTACAGCAGCAAAGGCCTGGTGAAAGAAGTCCAAGGCGACTCCTTCGAAGGCCCGCACGTGCAGAACTTTATCGACTGCATCAAATCGCGGAACAAACCGGCCTGCGATCTGGAAACGGTCGGGCACCCGGCGTCGCTGCTGTGCCATGCGGGCAATGTGGCCTGGCGCGTGGGACGCAGCTTGACTTTCGACGCCGCGACCGAAACGTTTGTCGGCGACGAAGAAGCGAACGCCCTTCGCGGTCGGCCCGAATGGCGCAAGCCCTGGGTCTTGCCGGAAGTGTAAACCGCCCCGCGGCAAACGGATCACTTCCGCGTTCGTCCCTCACAAGACGAACGCGGCCGGTCAGGAACGCGAGGGAATTTCCCTGGTGATTCTGGTTTCTTCAGTTTGCGGAATCACCGGCGCAGAAAGTCGACTGACTATCGACTTCCGTCAGTCATGGGTTTTGCGTTCCGAGTGAAAGGCGACTAATCCGTCGATTCCGGCAGCTATTCACCCGGCGCCCAGAAGGCGGACTGGCGAACACGTCGCATGATATCGTAACAACAGCGGTAGTCATTAAACGCGTGCGACGTGCCGATCGAATTCGCCACATTCCATTGCTGCACCTTCACGGACTGGTCGCCCTGGCAATTCCAGGAGCCGACACCAACGCGTCCCATCGCCTCGGGATGGCTGTGGTCGATGAACTTGTAAAACTTCAAAGCGGAGTCGCTGGTGTTGTAAAAAACCAGCAGCTGGTCGGTATTCTGCAGGGCCTTCCCGTACGGCGCGTGGGGAGCCAGCCAGCCGCAATGACTGGCCGCCGCCATGAGCACCACGCGAGCCCGCAGCGGTGCGGCGGAAACGCCAGGCAGGGTATGACCGGCCAGGCAACCGCCAGCCGTCATGTGCAGAGCGCCCAGCACGGAACGGGCTCCAAAGCTATAACCGATCAGGCTGACCGGCGCGGCGGACGGCATCTGTCCCAGCAGCCAGCCCAGATAATACGCTTCGGCGTGAGCCCGTTCGGCCTTCACGCGATTGTCGCGGATCACGCCGCGGGTCTGGTCGCTGGGCCAGGACCAGATCACCTGCCGCACGGCGGGGCGAGGCTTGTCGGTCTGTCGCAGCGTCTGGAAGAAGGAGGCGCCCAGGCCGTAGACTTCGTTGCTCTCAATCCGGTTGCCGTGCACCAGAATGACGGTCGGCCGATCGGGACCGGCTCCCGCGAGAAACTCCTCAATGCTGGCCTGCTGCCAGCACTGGCCGTCATGCTTGCGGACGCTCAATTGCGGAGTGCAATGGCGAGCCGGATACCCCAGGCGTCGCGTGCTGATGATCCACAGTTCGTCTTCTACCGCAACAGGCGACATGACCAGCGGCATAACCGGCATGACCGGTTCCGCCGTGGCGATCGCGACAGGCAGCGCCACGGCGGCAACTTGCGATTCCTCGGCGGCCTTGGCGACGCGCTGGCCAGAGTCCGCCGGCTTCGCAGATTTCAGGACGGACGTCTCCGGCGCATTTAAAGAGAGCGTCGGGTCCACCACCGGGGCGATCGTTTGGCCGCCGATCGAATTACTATTCGCATCGTTCGACGTTTCGCCGCCGACTGCCGGAGTCATCCGGGCGGCACCGGCCGAGAGAACCAGAACAACCAGCAACAGCCGGGCATGCTTCAGGGAAGAAATCTTCATAGGTGTTTCGAGCAACGCACGCAGGGAAGGAGAGGACGATCAAACTTGGGCTCCTTCCTCAGCGGCGCGAAACAACGCCGGGCGTCTTCTGTGTCCGTACAACAGAAATGTAGCATGCAATAAACAGTGCGGGTTGCATTAAATCACCGGTCTGGTGAAAAAAGTCAACCGTTGCGTTTGCACATCGCGCAGAGCGATGTAGAGTTGTCCAGCCTTAAAATCAACAGGCTCGTTAAGCTCTCCCCAACGCGAGGTCATCGTTATGAAGAAGTTACTAGTTTTGACGGCTGTGCTCGCCTTGTCGGTCGCAGGCTGCAATCGTGAATGGAGCCGCAATATGCTCCGCGGCACTTGCCTGGGCGGCTCGGACAATTGCTGCGAAACCTGCTACGGCGGCTACGAAGGCGACGTCTACGGCGCCGGGTACGACTCCGGTTACGGCGGCGAGTGCTGCTCCAGCTGCTCCGGCGGCGGATGCTCCAGCTGCGCCAGCGGCCAATGCATGGGCGGCGGAATGGACGGCCAGTACATGCAAGGCGGCGTTTATCCGGGTCAGATCATCGATGGAGGCGTCATCAACGGCGGCGTGATCGATAACACGCACCCCGACCTGCGTCCGACCCCGACCCCGGCCCTCCCCGGTCCGGCCAACCGTACGCCGAACAACGGCTAAGGGACTTCGCTCCCGCAAAAAGGTTCCCCCTGCGCTCCGCCTGCGTTCCCCTGCGCTTCCACGGCGCGCCGCCTGGCCCTTCCTTTAATCAGGCTGGTCAGGCCGCCAGAACCGCCACCCCACAACGCATCAAGCCCAGGACGTCGTCCAAAAGACGCCCTGGGCTTTGTTGTTGGCGCCGGCTTCCCAGCGTCCTGCGGATCTTCGCTTGCGAATCTTTATCGCCAGGACACGGCGTCAATCACCGGACCATTCCCGGCCGGAGCGACGGGCAGCGAGCTGACCAGCAATACGCCGACCAGTCGCCCGACGGAAACGACCGGCACGCCCAGGCAACGGGTGTGTTGCACGATCTGTCCGGCATGCTGCAGCGAATCGGCCGCTGCCACAATGGGGAAATTCCGCTCCATCACATTGCTCACCAGCAGGCTGTCTCCATACTGCGCACCGGCGGATTCCGCATCAGCGCGGGACATCATCCCCACCAGGCGATTGCCGTCGATCACGGGGAATTCTGTCTGCCCGCTGGCATAGTACTGCGACACTTCGCGCAGGGTTGCGGCCGCGGGCAGCACGTTAAACTGCGTCAGCATCACATCGCCAACGCAGCGCTGGCCCGTTCCCATGCCAGGGCGCCAGCCGCCTGCCTGCCGATCGTGGAGCTGGACATTGCGGGCTTCAGCCCTGCCGGCCAGCACGACAAACCCGGCAATCAGTACGAGCGTCCAGTTGTTGAGAAAAAACACTCCGGTCACCGCCAACAGCACGGCCATTGCCTGGCCGACGCCGACAGCGATCTGCGTCGCCTGCCGGTACGACATGACGGCCGCCAGCGTCGCCCGCAGCACGCGACCGCCGTCCATCGGGAAGGCAGGCAGCATGTTAAACACGACCAGCACCACGTTCGTCCACATCAGGTTATTCAGGAACGCATGCATCCCCAGATTCAGGCTCGGCAGACCCGGGCTGGATCCCAGCAGGAAGAAGCCGGCCGCCAGGGCGGCGGCGATGACCACGTTCACGGCCGGTCCCGCCACGGCAATCAAAAATTCATGCAGCGGCCGGCGGGGCATGCTTTCCAGCGTGGCGACGCCGCCGATCGGATACAGGGTGATATCGCGCGTCCCTACGCCGAACTGCCGAGCTGTAAGCGCATGGCCAAACTCATGCAGCACCACGCAGCCAAACACGGCCAGGACCGAAAGCACCGCCCAGAATGCGGCCAGCAAGCCGCCGTCCGCCAGTTTGGAAAAACCGATCAGAGCGGGGATGATCAAAAACGACCAGTGGACGAAAACTCCAATACCGGCGTATTCGCCGATTTTCCATTTGGTATTCATGGCGGATCTCCTGTTCCGAACGAATTATAGTAAAAAAAACTCGGCGACTACGACCCGACGGCGGGGTTGGGGGAACCGTCGAAGCGTGAGACGCCGAGCTTTGTTGGGTTAATCAGTTTTGAAATTCAGAGGTTGAGATTCCAAAATTTTGCGAGCCTTTCCCCGACAGCATTTCCTGCGGGTAATTCCTCGCATGCGGGTCCAACAGGTTATTCGGCTGCGGCAGGCGGATCTTAACGACTGCCTGCCCGCTTCCGAAAAAAAGGCGGCGCCAGGTGGGAGACTTCCTGGACGCCGCCTTTCGCCGGCCCAGAGAGATTCACTCCCTCTGGGGGCCCCTGACTCGTTGGCGTTGCACTCGGCGGAGCGAACGCCTCCTGTTAATTGAGATGCTCCCGCCGGAGCAAAGGTTACAAAGATTCCCGTTACGATTGCGGATGCAGCACGAGAAACCGGGAACCGTTCCCCGACTTCACCAGCAGCAGCACCCGGTCGACCCCGTCGAGCGCTTTTTCAAACGCTTCAGGGCTGTTTACCGGCTGTCGTCCGGCCTCCAGGATGACATCGCCGCGGGCCAGGCCCGCTTTCGCCGCTGCGCCGCTGGTCGCCACATCGGCAACCACCACGCCGGCAGTCGACTCCATGCCCAGCTCTTTCGCCACATCGGCGGTCAGCGGAGCAATCTGCAGGCCCCAGCGATTCAGCGGAGCCTGGGCCGACGACGCATCCTGCAGGGCGACGGGGCTGGCGGTTTCCGCCTGGCCGCCGCAAGTGGCGGTCAGCGTCATCGGCTTGCCGTCGCGGATGATCTCCATCTTCTGCTGCGAACTGATCGGGCAGCGTTCGACCGCGTTCTGCAGTTCCCGCGGATGAGCAACCGAGTGGCCCGAGAACGACAGGATCACGTCGCCTTGCTGCAGGCCCGCGTGGGCCGCCGGGGAGTCCTCGACAACACTAGAGACCAGCACGCCCTGGCCCGTTTTCACGCCAAAACTGGAGGCCAGTTCGTGCGTCAACGGCTGGATGCCGACGCCCAGGAAGGCTCGCTGCACCACGCCCGAGGATTCCAGTTGCGAGGCGACCCACTTGGCGAGGTTGATCGGGGCGGCAAAACCGACGCCCTGGTTACCGCCGCTGCTGGAGGAGATGGCCGTGTTGATGCCGACGACTTCGCCGTCGAGATTGACCAGCGGCCCGCCGCTGTTGCCAGGGTTAATGGCGGCGTCGGTCTGCAGCCAGTTCTCGCGGTCGGCGATGCCGATGCCGCGGCCCTTGGCGCTGATGATGCCGGCCGTCACGGTGCCTTCCAGGCCAAACGGCTGTCCCAGGGCCAGCACCCAGTCGCCCACTTCGACAATGTCGCTGTCGCCCAGCGGCGCGGCGACCAGGTCGTCGGCCTGGATCCGGATAATGGCCAGATCGGTCTTCGGGTCGGTCTTCACTTCCTGCGCGCGGAACTCGCGGCCATCGTGCAGGCGCACGGTAATCTCGCCCCCTCCGCGGACCACATGGTTATTGGTGAGAATCACGCCGGCCGAGTCGATAATCACGCCCGAGCCAATTCCGCCGCCGGTCGGCTGCGCATAAGCGGACGGACGGAAAAACCGTTTCATTTCGGGATGGCTGCGGAAGAGTTCCTCTAACGATTCGCCGCCGAACGGGCTGCGGTCGGAAGGATCAATACCCGGGCCAAAGCGTTTTTCAAAACGCTGCACCGACGGTTGCTCATCGGGAGTTTCTGTTTTGATCATCACAACCGAAGGCTGCACGTCCCGGGCGACCGTGCGAAAAGTGGCCGACAAACTCGAAGCGAAACTGGCTCCTTTCTCAGGCGTTGCCTTGACGGGGGAATCGCCGAACGCATGCGGCAGTTCTGCTGCTGCCCAGCCGAACCCAAGAAAGAGAGCACCGCAAAGGGACGCGGCGCCAAGGGTGCGTACATAAAAGTTGCGCAACATGGATACACTCCTTGATAAAGGATGTTAGACGGGGGGAGACGCCGCTGGGGTTGCCGCTAAGCAACAAATATCGGGGCGCTGGCGGCCGCCTGTTGGAGGGATCAGGCGACCGCAGCGCACCGCTCAGGGCCTCGTTCGGCGATACCTTTCGCCGGAACTCTTCTTTGTTCCTTGAGAAGGTTGCCGCCGGCCAGCGAATCTTGCGGAAAACTTTCCACTTTTTCTCCCCCGCCTGGCGCCCAGAAAACGGGGAGAATCGCCGCGAACCATCCGCCGACTTCCTCCGTATGCGCGGGCGCCCGAATGCTGGCATGTGCCGCCGGCATGGAATACGATGGACGAGCAAGTAGCCAAAGTTGCCAGACTTTGGAAGAGACGCCGGAAACCGCGGCCAAACTCTGGCGAGTTCAGCTACATGCTGGCCCACGCCTGTTCCCCTTCCTGTTTGTTTACTCGTCTTCTATGTTCTTCCATGTCCTTCAAGGGAACCCGCATGCGTATCCACAAGACTTTGCCGAAACGCGGACCGTTCGCCGGCGCCAGTTTGCTGCGGGTCGCCTGCCTGGGCGTTGTTCTAAGCGTCTGGCCGATTGCCGACCTGGTCCAGGCCCAGGAGTGGACCCGTTTCCGCGGGCCAAACGGTTCAGGCGTCAGCACGGCCAGCACGGTTCCGGTCGAATGGACGGCCGACGACTACAACTGGCGGGTCGAGCTGCCAGGCGTGGGACACTCATCGCCGGTGCTGTGGGGCGATCGGGTGTTTCTCACCTGCGCCGATCTGGCGGCCGGCCAGGGCTTTCTGGTCTGCCTGGATACGGCGACCGGCGAGGAACAATGGCGGCAGACATTCCCGCTGCAGAAGTACAAGAAGCATGCGCAAAACAGCTTTGCTACGCCGACGCCGGTGGTCGACGCGGAACGCGTTTATATGCTCTGGCAGTCGCCGCAGACGTCCCAGATTTGCGCCTTTACCCACCAGGGCGACGAAGTCTGGCGGAGCGACCTGGGCGAGTTCAAAGCGGGACACGGCAGCGCCGTTTCGCTGGTGGAATACGACGGCATGATCTACTTCTGCAACGACCAGACCGGCCCCAGTTATCTGCTGGCCCTCGATGCGGCGACCGGCGCCGAGCGCTGGAAGCTGCCGCGGGAGACGGACCGTGCGTGCTATTCGACGCCTTGCATTTATGCTCCCACGGGTCGTCCTGTGGAGCTGATTGTTTCGCATTCGTATGAAGGGATCACCAGCCATAACCCGCAAACGGGCGAGCAGCTGTGGCGGATGACGCCGTTTGGCGACTTCCAGCAACGAGCCTGCGCCTCGCCGATTATCGCCGGCGAACTGGTCATTGCCTGCAGCGGTTTCGCCACCGCCGAGAAGAACGTGGTGGTGGTCAAGCCGCCGCACGCGGGCGGGCCCGAGAAGCCGGAAGAGGCGTACCGACTGACCAAAACGGCGCCGCACGTTCCCACGCCGCTGGTGCATGGGGATCGCATTTACCTCTGGAACGACCGCGGCATCGCCACCTGCGCCGACCTGGCGACCGGCAAAACGATCTGGGTGCAGCGGGTCGGCGGCAACTACTTCGGCTCGCCCGTGTGGATCGACGGCAAGCTGTATTGCATCGATACTGACGGCGTGGTCAGCGTCATTTCGGCCAGCGACGAATACGAACTGCTGGCTCGTAACCCCCTGGACGAAGGCAGCTGCGCTACGCCCGCCGTCGCCGGCGGCGTGCTTTACTTGCGCACCGACAAGCACCTGGTTTCCCTCGGCGGCGAGAAGAGCAAGTAAGGAACGCCAGCGGAATTTGAGTTCCTTTCGTTGAGTAAAAAAATAACTGCCGGATTCTAGTTCGTCGTTTTGAGCAAGAACAGATGCCGGACAGTCGACTTGCACTCCGTGAAAGATCGCGTTCTTTTGCGGAGCAAAAGACGACTGACCGTCGACCTCCGTCCGTTAGAAAGTTTCTCGTTCCCAGTGATAGAAGACGGCCCTTCTGCTTCCCGCCAGAAGCCGTCGTCCGTCCCGTTAGCTCTTTCTTCCGCGGGGGGCGATGAAGTATAGCTGGGGCGTTTCCGCCTTGAGCTTTGCCTGCTGGGAGGAAGTCAGGCCGCGGCTTTCCAGCGAGATGCGCCGGAGTTTGGGGAAGCGTTCGGCCGACAGGCTGGCCAGCGCTTGTACGCCGGCAACGCCCAGCGGGTTGCCGACCAGGCTCAAGTGACGCAGCTCGCGAAAACGGGAGGAAGCCATCAGCGTTTTCACGCCGGTCGCCCCGACCTTGTTGTTGTCCAGCTGGAGCACGCTGACCCGTTCCATCGCCGGGGAGGCCACCAGCAATCCGGCCGCCCCGTTCGTCAGCAGGTTCGACGACAGATCCAGATGCTCAAACTGCGGCAGCACCGATCTGCCTAACAACAACCGCAAGGCGTCGTCCCGCAGTTGGTTCCCGGACAGGTTGAGCAGGCTTAGTTGCGGCAGCTTCGACCAGCCGGCCAGGGCTTCAAAATCGCCCATCTCCAGACCCGCACGCTGCAGATGCAGTCGCCGGAGTTTGTCGGCCGCTGGAGAAGCGAGCAGTCGCGACAGCGAGCCCGCCTCCTGGCGGGCGCCCATCACAACCAGCGTTTCCAGCTGCATCCCGGCCGACTGCGACAGCAGATCCAGGTCGTTGCGGACGCCGCCCGCATCGGGCCCGGCGAAAGCTTTCTCCGGCGCCGCGAGCAGCAGTTCCTGCATGCCGGCCAGGGCCGGATTCTGGGCCACGGCCTCGGCGGCCAGTGGACTGGTCAGGGGAACATGCAGCGCCCGTACGCGGGCCCAGGGAGCTTCTTTCAGCAACGGCAACTGCAGCTCGGGCGAGGCGGGCAACCGCGCCTCGACCACCTGCGACCAGTAAGGACAGGCGACAATCGGCCCGACAGCGGCCTGGCTGGTTTGCGCCTGGAAGTGGTTCACGCGCAGATCGACCAGCACGGCTGACGGGAACCGGGCGAACAATGCGGCGGCCTGTTCGGTGAACAAAGCGGGCGGAGCGATGGCCGTTTCCAGCAGCCCGCCGCGATGGCCCGACCAGCGGATGTGCGGGGCGTGCTTGTTGTCCGGCAGGGTCGGGGCGTCGCGCAGGATGGTTTTCCAGCGTCGCACCCACTCGCTGCGGCGCCGATGGTATTCGGCGTCGGCCGGATGGAACGCTTCCATCTCGCACTCCAGGCGAACCAGTTCGCCCCGGGGATCGCCATGGTCGGCCAGCCAGTCGGCGTAAACCTGTCGCGGACCCAGCTCGCCGTGCTGGGCGATAATCGCATCAACCAGGGCCGCTTCTTCCGGGTTGGCGTCCAGCCCGGCGTTGGCGGGCGCGGACGGCTGGAGACCGGTCGGCGGCGATATTTTCTCCAGCAACGCATCGAGCCGACGCGTCCAGGACAGACCATCAGCGGCGACCACATGGAAGCTGGAATGGCCCCGCCAGTGATGCAAGGCGTCCCCCAGTTCCGGCGACAGCGGCTGTTTCTGCGCGTAACGTTCCAGCTGAATGACGAGAATCCGATACGGCATTTCATTGTCGGAAATGCTGGCAAGGCGCCAGGCGTCGACCGCCCGCAACAGGCTCTCCGCGGAATCCAGCAAATGGCGACGCGTGAGCCGCAGCATCAGGGCGACCAGCGCCGGGTTCTCGCCCGCCAGCTGGGCGAACGCCTTGGATTCCTGCCCTTTGCGGTCGTCGCGCAGGGGACGCAGCTGAACCACATTCCGGGCCGTGTGTTCGATCGCCAGCAACAGCGTTTCCGCCTGCTGCGGCTTGGGTGCGACCAGGATCGCCTCTCCTTCTTCCCAGTTCCGCGGATCAATCGCTTCCCGGTGCGGCTTGAGGACGACCGTGGCGTTCAAGTATTCCTGCAGTAAATAGGCTGCGTCGGTCGTCATGGGAAAGGGATCCGGCAGATGAAAAGGAAAAGGAGAATCGCCGGTCGGTTAATCTTCCCCGTCGAGAAAGTCGGCCTTGAGATCCAGCTGCTTGAAGATTGGCAGATGACGGTAATAAACCTCAAGGGTGCATACCGCCAGGGCTGTAGTATACAGTCGTCCGCCGCTGGAGTGTCCGCTGCGATGGTCGCCAGAGGCAAAATGCCAGCTGCCGGCCGCATGGCCGCGGGTGTCCTGCGTGCTCACCAGCACGTCGCGCATGCGGCGGTTCCATTTTTCCCAGCTGGGGCCGCCGTAATGATGCATCGTCTGGGTGGCGTAATACCAGTAATAAATATTGGGCTGTTCGGCGTGCGGCAGGTTCTCTTCAGTCGCCAGCCAGCGCGTTCCCAGCCGCAGACCGGGGCGATCGTTTTTCCAGCCCAGGTACATGCGGCAGAGCAGACCTTCGGCCGTCATGGTCGGGGTCGGTTTCTGGCCGGCCGTGTAGCCGTACCGGGAGCCGTCGTCGCTGCCGACACGATCCAGGAACCGGTTCGCCATTTCAAACCGCTCCGGCGGAACGACCAGTCCGGCCGCCCGCGCGCTCTGCAGGGCCATTAGCTGCCAGCCGACCACGCTCGTATCGCTGGGGGTCGACATCGCCTGTCCGTAGTATCGCCAGCCGCCGTCCTGGTGCTGGGTATTGAGGATATGCTCGATCGCCTTTTCGGCCGCGTGCCGCAGCTTGTCGTCGCCCGTCATGGCGTATGCTTCGCAGAGCACGATCGTCGCCTGTCCGTGCGCGTACACGCCGGAGTTATCGCGGGACGGACCGCCCAGGTTTCCCGTGTTGGGATCCTGATGATCGACCAGCCAGCGCAATCCCTGGGAGACCGTATCCCGATAGTTGCCGACCAGATGCGACTGGCCAGCGCCCAGGAAGGGCAGCAGCACCAGCGACGTCGCGGCCGCATCGTTGTGCGTGGCGCCCGTCCCGCGGCAGTTACAGCCCGCCACATGACGAAAGTCGTGCAGGCTCCAGCGGCCGTCCTCCAGCTGATGCATGGCCATCCAGCGCAGGCCTCGGGCGACGGCCGCTTCGGTGAGCGTGGTGCCGCCTTCGTGCTTGACGATCTCGACCCGGACCCGCGGATCACGGGCGGCGTAGGTGGACCCAACACCCGCATTGGCGGCGATGGCATTCTTGACGCGCTGCAGGGGCGGCAAAGTAGGATCGGTCGAGGCTGGATCGATCCGCAGTTCGCGCGCGTCCTGGTCGGCCCGGGCGATCACCGCTTTGGTGTCCGGGTTCTTCATGTCGATCTCCGGCGGCACGGGCAGATCGAAGCGCACCTCCTGATCCTTGTCGGGAAGAATCTCGGCGCCTTCTTCGCGCGGCATGGAGATCGAAGTCGATAGCACGATCGTGTTGTCGGGATCGCCGGCGTCGCGGAACACATACAGGGCCAGCAAAATCAACAGCACCGTATGGAACACCAGACTGACCAGCCAGGCCGGCGTGTTGCGGAAAAACTCCCGCACCAGCATCGGCAACACGCCGCCGCGAGCCATCCGCCGAATACGATTCCGGGCCGACATCGATGCGCCGGTTGCCGCCCGCCGCCTCTGCTCAGCCCGTCGCCGGGCCGCTTCGCCGCGCTGCGGATCAGCCACAGGCGGGGCCTGCGGAGAAGTGCGTTCGCCCGCAGGAGCGGCCCCGCCCTGCCGCGCGGTCGGCGGCGGGGGAGGCTGCGGGCGACGAGCGTCAGTACGTGCGGAGGCCGGCTGGCGGGTGGGAGAAGCGGTCCGGTCGGGCGGTGCTTTCTCGCGCGATCGGGCAGGCGGCTCGGCCGTTTTGCCCGATGCTTTTGACGATGTCGGAGCCGATGCTTTCGGCGGCGTGGGGGACGGCGTTCCGGTCGCCGCCCTGGCTGCGGCGGGAGTGGCAGGCGCTTGACCCGCCCGGTGTGCGGCCCGTTTTCTTTCCCGTTCCTGCAGCAGTCGCTGGACTTCGCGTTCCTGTTCTTCGCTGAGTTCAATACTCGCGCCGCAGTGCCAGCAATCGGCGATCATCAGCCACATGCGCACCGACATCGGCGACCGGCAGTCAGGGCAGGCGCACATGATGACGTCGCCTTCGACCCAGAAATCCGCATCGCCGCGAGCCGTTTTTCCCGGCGAAGCGTCGAGACTTTCCCCCCAACCCTGCGTGGAAGCCGGCAGCGGAGCAGCCGCCTGCCGGGCGGCGGGAGCGGAGCCTTCTTTCCAGGCCGGCAGCGGCGGCAAAGGGCCGTCCGACATCAGGTCGAAGGTCGCCAGCGGCGGCAAAGGGCCTTGCCCCATCGGCACGCCCCAGTCCGGCAAGGAATCACTCGGCGCAGGCTCATTCAGGCCCGCCATCGGCGAGAGAACGAGGTCCGGCGTGGAGTCAGCAGGTACTGAGACAGACATTCGCACCGACAGGTAAAAAGATGTAGGCCGCGTTTTTAGAATTGAGGGAATCCCGAATTCCGCAGTTCCTCTTCTCAGTTTAACTGACCGACGATCGATTCGACAAGCGCGCAGGACCGGATCCCCCCGATTTGCCCGGAAGCGGCGGGGGAGATGCGCGACCTTTCAAGCGTCGCCGCCAGCTGCACCCGCCGTTCGATCGCCGGCCGTTTCGACGCCAGGGTTGGTTACGCGGAGGGACGGCTATCGGTTCGCACGCGTTTCCCAGTCGCCAAAGTCGGGCGTGGCGGCGGTCCGCACCTTTCCCTGCTCCAGATAAACGACCATCGCTGCCGTGTCCTTTTGCTGCGTCGCAAAGGCAATGCCGTCGACCGGACCATACACGCTGACGATCGAAGCCAGCGCGTCGGCGTCGGCCCCGTTGGGCGCGACGACCGTCACCGAGCTATGCGTCGTCAGCCCTTTGCCGGTCTGCGGATCCAGGATGTGCGAGTACCGCACGCCGTCGATTTCAACGTACTGCCAGGCATCGCCCGAGGTGGCTACCCCGCAGTTCTTCACGCTCAGATACCGACTGGGCGGATCGTTCGGCTGCAGCGGAGCGACGCCGATGCGCCAACCTTCTTTCCCCGGCGGCGGATCGCCCACCGCCAGATCCCCCGAGCCGTCGACCAGGGCATGTGTCAGGCCGCGTTCCCGCAGCACCGCCAAAGCGGCGTCAGCCGCGTAACCTTTGGCGATGCCGCCCAGGTCCAGCTGCATGTCCGCCTGCAGTAGTTCGATCGACCGCGGCTCGGCATGCAAGCGAACATGCCGATAACCGACCGCCTGCCGGGCGGCCGTGAGCACCTGGGGATCGGGCAGCGTTTTCGTTTTGCGGATCTGGCGCCAGAGCTTGCTGAGCGGGCCGATCG